>NZ_BMQC01000005.1 GCF_014647915.1 Pilimelia terevasa | reverse complement strand
TACCACCGGCGCCGACGACAACGGTCGCTGGCCCGGTTGACCCCTATCGAGTACGAGACCATCATGACTCCACCGGCCAGTCAGGCCGCCTGACTAGAACTGTCACCAGTTGGTGCAGCAGACCCCACGCGCGGCGCCATCGACCAGTTGTACGGAATCACCGATACGGCCCAGCCACGGCCCACGGCGGGGGAGTAGATGAGTTTCCGCAGGTCAGAGCACATTTCAGGCCCTCGATCCGGCGTACAGGCCGACTCGTCCGCCGACCACCAGCTCAGAGCCACGATCACGGCTCTGAGCTGGTTCGATGGCTGTCATCGGGCAACTTCGGTCGACATGTGAGGCCTCGTGACAGCCTGCCGGCGTGGTGCCGGCCTGATCTTGAGGGGCCGGGGATCCGTCGTCTGCCGTCGCCGTGCCCTGGCAAATTGGCAAGCCTGAGCGGGAATTTTTGAATCCCACTCAACGGAACCCACTGAGCGAAGGATCCAGTAATGAAGACCGCGAAGCGGCCCTTCACTTTAGTCATGGTCGGACTGGCGACACTACTGTTTCTGCTAAGCGCAGCATCCCTTTCCAGCTCCGAGGAAGGAAGCCTCATAAACAAAGCAGGCCAAACAGTCGTGGTATTCGAGCGAGTCAACGAATGGGGGACTGTTGGATCAGTCGGGATGACATTTCTGGCTATCGCATGCGCTGTTGCGCTGTGGCGCTACTGGCGGGGTGACCTGAAGAACAGTAAGCGACTCTTATTTGGGGCCGGCGTACTCGGTCTGCTTCCGTTGGTTGCGCCCGGGGTGGTAGCGCTGATGGCGGGCGCTCTCATCAGCCGGCAAAAGTAGCGTCGTAATAAGGCGGCGATGTACGACGGCCATGGCTTGGCGTGCACGGAACGCGTCCTGCCTACTATTAAACGCTTGACGCCTCGAACGCGGACCGGATGAGCACCTCGCGGTCCGGCAGTCGAGCTGCCCGTCGCGGTATCTGTTGATCACCGGGCGGATGTCGCAGGACACCTTCCTGAAGTCGGCGTTGCCGCGCTCCGGCATCTGTGTTCCGTCAGCCCCGGTGCCTGCCTCAATGCTGTGCGAACTTTGTCGCCCGATTGGCGTTCACGTAAGGTCACCGATCGCGTTCAGTACCAGTCGCCGGGCATCCCGGCCGTAGAGCGACTGCGCCTGAAATAACCCAAACAGCCGCGCGTACTGTGCGACCTCGCTTGGTCGGCGTACCGCCACTTCGGCGGTAGGCGTCTCCAGATAGACGACTCGGTCGTCGTACATGATGAAGCCTGCAGACAAAATTCCGGGCAGGCGCGCACCCAGGGGCACGAGGCCGAGGCTGACGTTCGGTCGTCGCATCGACTCCACGAGGCGCAGCAACTGCTCCTCGTGGGCATCCTCCGACGTGTACCGCAGTCGCAGCGCCGCTTCCCCGACCACCGCCGCCACGCGGCGGCCGAGGATCGCTTCCGCCCGCCGCATCCGGTGGGCGACCGCTTCGTCGAGGTCGTCGGGGGCCGCATAGAAGTCCTGCCAGAATGACACGATGGCGCGGGCGTATGCGGGAGTCTGGAATGCGCCGGGGATCAGGGTCGGTTCGTGGATGCGGAACGCCTGCACGTCCTGGTAGATCGCAATGGGACGGTACGCCCCCCGCATCCCGGAGCGAATTCGCGTACGCCACTCGGAGTACGCCTCCTCGACCGCCCGCAGGGTGGCGATGATTTCGCCGTGCTGTGCCTGCGCGCCGCAGGCGGTGAGCCAGGCGGTGACGTTCTCCTCGGTGGGGGTCGCGCCACCGTGTTCGATCCGACTGATGCGCGAGTTGTTGATCCCCGACAGCTCGGCCAGTTGCTTGCCGGTCAGGCCGGCATCTTTGCGAACGTCACGCAGCCGAATCCCGAGAGAACGGCGGGCATCGTCAGTCGAGCTGGTGGTCACCGTGGTCGGTCCCTGCGCCCCAACAGTTCTCGAACGCGGCGAGACAGCCGGACACCACGGCGGGGTCGTCGGTCATCAGTCGGCGTGTGATCTCCCCGGCCGCGGAGAAATGCAGAAAGAGTGCGAGCTTCTCGTCTAGCACGTAGTAGTCGGTCACCGGCACCAGGATCTCAGGGACGTCCCTCCGGTCACACCACCGCAGACTTTCGCCGGCTTCCACGATGCGGAACGCCACCGAGGCCACCCAACGGTGGTAATCGAGGACCGGTGGGCTAATCAGCCTGAGTCGCCGCAGAGTCCGTCCGTCGGCTGCTAGTCGAGCGGTGAATTCGCACCATTCGTTCATGTAGGAAAGATCATCGGGCTCGCCCCGCTGCCATCGCTGGAAGGGCTCGACATCGGACGGCACGCCGTAGTAGTGCTGCTGTTCCAGGTGAACCCACGAGCGGGTGATGCGGCCGCAGTGGTCGAAGAACTCCTCGCGGCTGACCTCGTGCATCACAACTGGCGGAGTAACGGCAAGAGGCTACGGGGAATCTCCACCACGGTTTCCTCCTCGGGGACCTCCATGCTCGCCAGGGCCTCGACGTCGGTGAACCGCCACCCCTGCACGAGCACCGTGTCACGCTCCGTCGTGTAGACCGACGGACACTCGCCGACACTACTACCAGGATCTTTGCCGATGACGTAACTCTCACGTCGTCCCCCAGCACGAAGTTTGCCTACGTTTGACGCACACCATGGTGGACGGACACTGTCCGACAAGTCAAGAACCAAACCCCGGCAAGCTCCTGGGCTCGTCGTCGCCTTGTTCCTAACGTCCCATGCATGTGGAACTTTTTCGTCGGGCTGGGCGCCGGAGTGTTGACCGGCTTCCTGATCGGCGTTTTCGCCTTCAAGGTCAAGAATCGCTGGTGTCCTCGCTGCGGCTCCCACACCACTGTCACGCTGACCGGGGCAGGTCATGCTGCGCACCGGTGACATCCTCATCCTGCGGGAACGGGAGTACCGCCGCGGAGAGGGCGCCATCATGGTCCGCATCCTGGCGGTTGGCGGCCTTCGCCGGGACGATGACGGCTACTGGCTGCCCGTCAAGTGCGCACAGACCACGTGGAGAGTCGAGCCCCAAGTCCGCTTTATTGAAATTCGAACCTGTTCTATTATCCGGGCCCGGCGGCGGGCGGCCGAGACCTCGGACTGAACTCGCCAGCTCTGCTACCCGCAGCCGGTCACGGCTTATCTCCGACGGTGGAGTTCCGCCTGCGGCCGGGCGGTAGGTCCATTGTCAACAGATCCGCTCACCCCTTGGCGTGCAACTGTGCTTACTTCCCTGTGGCATTCACTGCTGGAAAAGTGTCATGGTTGGCAAGTTTGTGGCGAGTCGCGCGTTCCTATGGGTCGTGGGCGTTGTCGATGGGTGTTTCGAATTGATTGCAACGGCCCCAGGATTCGCAGGACTGGAAATCTTTGTGCCGGGCGCCGCAACCACATGACCGGTGGTCGGTTTGTCAGAGGGCGGGGGAGCCGGCCAGGGGCCGGCGGCGGTTGCCCGCGCCGTCGTTGTCGACGTTGGCGACCACGTGGCCGTCGGCCGTCCAGCGCCGTGACCCGCCCTTGGCGGCCGTCGCGGTCCGGCAGCCGAGCTGCCCGTCGCGGTACCTGTTGATCGCCGGGCGGACGTTGCAGAACGCCTCCCTGATGTCGGCGTTGCCGCGCTCCAGCCCCAGGTGGAGCACGAAGCTCTCGAACGTGTGCGACGGGAGGTTGCCGAAGCTGTCCCTGCTCCACTCGACCAGCCCGGTGGCGTACACCCGGCCGCTCCTGGTGCGCACCCACAGCAGGACGGTCACCTCCACGTCCAGCGCGGACGGCACCGCGAAGGCGCGGGAGGTCGGGTTGCAGGCGCAGTCGCGTACCGCGTACCGGCTGCGGGGCCACCTGACGGCGCGCAGGGTTGCCGGGCGCCGTGGCGAACGTCAGGCGACGCGGCCGAGGAAGGCCAGCGTGCGCTCCGTGAGTAGGGTCGCCGCTTCTTCCGCGTAGTCCGCACTGCCGGAGTCGGCGAAGAGGTGCCCGTTTCCGGGGTAGAGGAACAGTTCGCCGCCGTCGATCTCCTCCACCACGCCCGCCAGCGACTGCGCGTCCTCCCACGGATCGTCGGCCATGACGTGGACCTGCATCGGCACCCCCGCCGGCCACGGGCACCCGAACTCCGCCGTCGGCACCGCGCTGTGCAGCAGCAGCGCCCCCGCCGCCCCCGCCCGCCGCTGCGCCAGCGCCTGCGCCGGCAGCGCCCCGAGCGAGAATCCCGCGTACACCAGCCGCGCCGGCAACTTCTGTGCCGTCGCGACGCCCCGCCGGATGATCTCGTCGAAGCCCAGCGACCGGGCGTGCGCCACGCCCTCGGCCACGCTGTCGAAGGTCGCCCCGTCGAACAGGTCGGGGGTGTGGACCGCGTGGCCGGCGGCCCGCCACCGGTCGGCGAAGGCGAGCAGGCCCGGCGTCCGGCCCTGGGCGTGGTGGAACAGCAGCGTCTCGGTCACGCGATCACCCTACGAGCCGCGGGCGGGCGGCCGCGGTCCACCGGCGGCGAGCCGGCGGACCGCGCGCAGGTAGCGGCGGGTGACGGCGGCCTGGACTGACCGGGCGACCGGTCCGCCGAGCCGGGTGAGCGGCGTCGCCGGCCGGGAGAAGGCACGGATCGTGCATCGGACCCGCCCGTCGGGCAGCAGGTGGACCAGGAACGCCTCCTCGCCGCACTCGGGGTGCCCCGGCAGGGTGCCGTACGCGAACCCGCGCAGCGCCGGCTCGTCGAGGCGGTACACGACCCGGCAAGGCGCCGTGACGGCCAGCGGTCCCCAGCCGATCCGCACCGCGACGACGACGTCCGGCGCCGCCTCGGGGGCGGAGGCGGCCACCGCCAGGCCGGCCCCGCGGTGCATCCGCCAGCCGAGCACCCCGGCGGCGGCGCGGTCGAACGCCGCCTGGCCGCGGCCGACGGCCGCGCTGACGTCGACGTGGTGGTAGCCGGGCGGGAGCGGGCCGCGGGTGGCGCCGCGCTCGGGGTACGTCAGCGGTGCCGCGGCGAGCCGGTCGAGGTCCCTCATGGAGTCATTGTGGCCGGTCGCGGCTCAGCCGGTGATCTGAGCGAGGGTCACCCAGGAGCCGGCGCCGGCCTGGCCGGGGGAGACCCGGTAGTGGGGGACGCCTGCGATGATCGCGTACTGGTACACGACGACCGGCCGGCCGGCCGCGCCGGTGCGGTCGACGCCGGTGATCCGGCCGGTGCCCGGGTGGTACGTGTAGTACCGGATGGTCGCCCGGCGCGCCCGGCTGACGAGGTGCAGGCGCAGGCCGATGGCACTGACCAGCCCGCGGACGTACACCAGCCCGGGGCGTTCGACCAGGTACAGCCCGGCGAGGCTGCCGGCGCGCGGCCGCAGCCACATGTGCGGCGACCCGGAGATCCGGTACCGCCAGGCCAGCGGCGCGGTCGAGGGCCGGCTGTACCGGCCGGTGCGGGCCACGGTCAGCCGGCCCCGGACCAGCCGGTACCCCGCGACCGTGCCCAGGACGTGGATCGAGCCGGTGCGCAGGGTGTCCTGGACGTCGCCCCACATCCGCAGCGCCGTGCGGACGAACGCCGAGTGGCCGGTCATCTCCGCCAGCAGCAGCAACTGCACGACGTGCATCGTGTGGTACTTGAACGAGTCGCCGCGCCGCCAGTCGTCGTAGTACGAGCGCCAGTGCGGCCGGCGCAGCGCGTTGCCGTACACCAGGGAGGTGTAGGCGCCCGCGCGCACCATGGTCAGCGCCAGCGGGTCGCGGGTGAGCCGCCAGTAGTCGTACAGCGCCATGACGCCGGAGTTGTGGCCGTTGAACACCCGGTCGCCGGTGGCGTTGTGGGTGAACGGGGCCTCCTCGATCCACCAGTACCCCCGGTGGATCCACGAGGACCAGGGGCGGCGGGTGCGGGGGGTGGTGAGCAGGCCGGTGAAGGTACGGCGGGCGGCGGTGCGCCAGCGGACGTCGCCCGTGGACTGGGCGAGCCGGGCGAACAGGCTGAGCGCGACCGCCTGCGCCATCCCCGAGTACCAGGGGGCGCGCAGCAGGACGGCCGGCTTGGTGGGGCTGGCCTGGAGCAGGTGGTTCCAGCGGTACGGGTAGAACCAGCCGCGGTCGTACTCGACCCGGTGGCTGACGAGCCAGGCCGCCTGGAGCCTGGCGCGGTTCAGCCAGGTGACGTTGCCGGTCCGGCGGTAGTTGGTCCACATGGTCTGGCCGCAGCGGGCCGCGAACAGCGGGTGCGGGCGCGGCGGGCTGGTCCGCACGTCCATGCAGACGCCGGAGGGGGTCAGGTGCGGGAAGGTGGTGACCACGCCCGCGCGGGCCAGGACCTCGTCCTGCCAGGCGGGCCGGACGTTGAACGCCAGCGTCCGGGCGCGGCCGACCGGTACGGCGAGCGGGGCGAGCCGGGCGGCCGGGTAGCGCGGCGGCGGCGCGAGTACGCCGGGCGCGGCCGACTCGGCCGGGTCGGCGGGGCTGCCGGCGTCCGGCCAGTCGTCGTCGAGGCCCTCGGGGATGAGCGGCGGGTCGGCCAGCATCCCCGGGGAGTCCGGGTCGACGGCGAGCGGGTCCACGCCGGCCGGATCCCAGCCGGCCGGGTCGCCGCTGTGTGGGCCGGCGCCGGGCGGGCCGGCGCCGGGGTCGCCCGGGTCCCGCGGCGGGGCCGGGGCCGCCGCCGCCGGCCGGGTCGCGGCGGCCGGCCGGGTCGCGGCGGCCGGCACGGGGGCCAGCGCGAGCGCGAGGACGGCCGAGGCCGCGGCGGACAGCAGACGCCGGGTCATCCGCTCACCCCGGACAGCGCCACCCAGCGACCGCCGTACGGCTGGCCGGGGGCGAGCCGGGCGTACGGCGTGCTGTCGATGGTGGCCACCCGGTCGAGGGTGACGTTGCGCCGGCCGAGGTGGGCGACGGCGGCGCCGAGGCCGCCGCGGTCGTAGCGCGGCAGCGGCGTGCCGGGGCGCAGGGCGGTGGTGACCGCGGGGTGCAGGTCCAGCGGGAGCAGCATCCCCCGCACGTAGGCGGTGCGGGGGTCCTCGCGGACGAAGCGGTCGCGCAGGGGTCCGCCGCGCACCCGCAGCCAGGTGCCGGTCGCGCCGGGCAGCGGACCCCGCCAGCCCAGCGCGGGGTACGCCGGCCGGGCCAGGCGGACGCTGCCCGCCGGGACGGGGCGGCCGCCGCGCAGCACCCAGCCGGTGACCGTGCCGCGCAGGACGACGGTGCCCCGCTGGTCGGCCAGCGGCGCCCCGGTCCACGCCCGGGCGGCGAGCAGGCTGAACACGTCCAGGCCGGTCAGGTGCGCCAGGTGCAGCAGGTGCGGCGCCAGCGCCGCCGAGGTGCCCGGCAGGGCGCCGGCCACGTGTCCGCGGACGGTCGCCAGCCCCGCCCGCAGCAGGCGCAGCGCGCGCGGGTCGGCGGTGACCCGCCACAGCTCGTACGCGCCGGTGAGGGCTTCCAGGTGGCCGGCCAGGGCAGCCGCCGGGTCGGTGCTGGAGTCCAGCCAGAGCCGCCGGCCGACGACGCGGCTGGTGGCCGGGCGCCCCGGCTGCGGCGGGGCGAGCAGCGCGGCGAAGGTCGCCTCGGCGGCGGTCCGCCAGCGCGGCTGGGCGGTGGTGCCGGCCAGGCGCGCGAACAGGGTCAGCGCCTCACCCTGGACCACGCCGGAGTACGTGCCGGCGGCCCCGCGCGGGTGGAACCACGCGTCGCCGTGGCGCCGGTGCCGCGCCACCAGCCACTCGGCCTGGGTGACGGCCTGGTCGAGCCACGTCTGGGTACCGGTGAGGCGATAGTTGTTCCACATGATCTGGCCGCAGCGGGCGGCGCTGAGCGGGTCCCCGGCGGCGCCGCGCGCCGGGTCCGTGCACACGCCGGTGACGGTGCGCGGGGGGAAGGCGGTGGCGACCTCGGCGGTGGTCGCGGCGCGCAGGCTCCACGGCAGGCGCCGGACGGGGTACCGGACGCCGTCGGTGGGCATCCCGACGGCGGGCTGCGCGCGGCGCGCCGCGCGGGCGGCCGGCACCGGCGCGGCCAGCGGCCGCCACCGCGCGATGGCCGACGGCGGGGCCTCGCCGGGGGGCGCGACCGTCCGGCCGGCCGGCGGAGTGGGCGCACTGCCGGCGACCACGGTGATGCCGGCCATCGCGGCCAGCGTGGTGACTGCGGCTACCGCTCGCTTGTCCATCGTCCCTCTGCGCCTCTGATGACCGATTGGCTGAGCACACGCTAACGAGCGAAACAGCCACTTATCGCGCATTTAACGAATAACGGCGAGGCGGCGGAAATACCGGCCTGATCAGTCGAGGGCGGCCATTACTTCGCGGGCCGCGCGTTCACCCGCCCGGACCGCGCCGTCCATATATCCGGCCCAGTACTCCGCGGTCTCGGTACCGGCCCAGTGGATCCGGTCGCAGGGGGCGTGCAGCGCGGGGCCGAAGGCGGTCAGCGTGCCGCAGCCGGCGACGCCGGTCGGGCCGCCGCGCGACCACTCCTCGCGGTCCCAGCGCTGCACCAGAAACTCCAGCGGCCGGCCCGCGGCCGGCCCGAACAGCCGCGCCAGCCCCGGCAGGCACGCCTCCCGGACGGCGTCGGCGGGGACCCCGTCCAGCCGCCGCATCGCCGCGCCGGAGACGAAGCCGGTCAGCACGCCCCGCGCCGACCCCGGTGGCGTGCTGTCGAAGGTGACGTCCACCGGGCCGCCGTCGGTGAGCGCCTGGCCGGACAGCCCGCTGTCGCGCCAGAACGGCGTCGGGTACACCGCCACGACCTTGCCGACCGCGCCCATCGGCATCCGCTGGGCCAGTTGGAGCCGGGCGGCCGGCAGGGTCGGCCGGAACGCGATCGACGCCGTCAGCGCGGGGGCCATCGCCACGATCACCCGCTCGGCGCGCAGCGCGGCGTCGTCCGCGGCGAGGGTGACGCCCTCGGCGTCCTGGGTCAGGGCGCGTACCGGCGTGCCCAGCCGCACCCGGTCCCCGAGCGCGGCCGCCAGCCGCACCGCCACCTCCTGGGCGCCGCCCACGACCAGGGACTCCTGCGCGCCGCCGCCGGTCGAGGCAAGGCGTTGCACGGTACCCGGGGTGGTGGCGTTGCCGGCTCCGGCGACGTAGTGCAGCCAGAACAGGAAGGACACCTCGTCGGCCGGCACCGACAGCGCCGAGGAGAGCGAGAGCCGCGACAGGAAGTGCGCGCCGGGGGTGAACGCGCGCCGGCCGAGCCACTGCTGCGCGGTCAGCGCGTCGAACTCCGCCGCCCGCGGGTGCCGCCACGGCGCGCCCGCGGGTACCGCCCGCGCGAGCCGGTTCACCGCGCCGACCAGCAGCGCCACCTCGGCGACGCCGGGGTCCGGCGGGATCGGGCCGAACCGCCCGCCGGCCCGGTACCGGCGGCGCCGGCCCGCCCGCTGGTACAGGTGGTGGCCGCGGTCGTAGGTGGGGGCCAGCGCCAGCCCGCACTCGGCGACCAGGGCGCGGATGCGGTCCTGGGTAGGGCCGACGAACTCGGCGCCCGCGTCGACCGGCACGCCGTGCGCGGTGGGCAGGCTCCAGACCCGCCCGCCCACGCGGGGCCGGGCCTCCCACACGACGACGTCCCGCCCGGCCCGGGCGAGGACCCGCGCGGCGGCCAGCCCGCTCAGCCCCGCGCCCACGACCGCCACCTGCGCCCTGCGCGTGCCCATCCCACCTCCCGCTCCCGTACCCGGCCGGTTCGCCGCCCGGACAGCACAGCACAGCACGGCGCGGGCGCGCGCGGCGGACCGCGGTGCGTGTATTCCGGCTTCCGGGCGCCATCGCGCCCGATGGCGAGCGCAATACCGTGGTGAATGCGGGTGGGTTCCCGGCGCACCGGAATCGCTTCTAATGTAGAAGCGCCCGACTATTTGGCTGAATCGGCAGCGCGTGGTCGTTTCGCCGTGCACAGTGTGGTCATGAGCCTTGGCGGGAGTGGCGCGCGGTTCGCACCGCGCGTGCGCCACGACCGCGTCTCATCCCACGCCGCATCGTGCGCCGGCCGTCATGAGCTGGGCCCGAACGCGAACGTGGCTGAGGCGGAGCGTGCCCCGAGGCGTGTCCGGAACCGCAGTGCGGCCGTGTCGACCGCAGACGCGCGGTGGGCTGGGGAGGACGACTGAGCCTGGCGTTCGCCGGCTCTCTTCATCGCCCGACTATCGGGGGGCGATCTGTCCAAGAATCGCGAGGAGGGAACGACATGGCGGTAGCGCGAAAGGCGGCTCGCCCCACGGCCAAGAAGGCCGCGGCAACGGGGGCGACCGCGGCGAGCGGGGCCACCGGTACGGGGACGGCGGCGGCGAAGAAGACCACCGCGCGGAAGTCGGCGACCGCGGCGGCGACGAAGGCGACCGCGAGCAGGACCACCGCGAAGAAGACGACCGCGAAGAAGACGACCGCGAAGAAGACGACCGCGAAGAAGACGACCGCGAAGAAGACGACCGCGAAGAAGACGACCGCCGGGGCGACTGCGAAGAAGACCGCGGCGCGCAAGACGACGGGCACCGCGGCGCGGAAGACGACAGGTACCGCCGCGCGCAAGATGGCGGGGACCGCTACGCGTAAAGCGACGGGTACCGCCGCGCGCAAGACGGCCGCCGGGTCGACGGCGGCGAAGAAGACCACCGCCCGCAAGACCGCTACCGCGGCCGCCCGCAAGGCCACAGGCACCACCGCGCGCAAGGCGACGGCGGCGAAGAAGACGACGACCGCGCGCAGGACCGCGGCGAATTCGACGACCGCGAAGAAGACCACGGCGAAGAAGACGACGGCGCGGAAGACGACGGGCACCGCGGCGCGGACGACCGGTACCGCGGCGCGCAAGGCGGCGGGTACCGCCGCGCGCAAGACGGCAGGCACCGCTACGCGGAAGGCGACGGGCACAGCGGCGGCGCGGAAGACCACGGGGTCGGCGGCGGCGAAGAAGACCACCGCCCGCAAGACCGCGACCGCCCGCAAGGCCGCCGGTACCACCGCGGCCCGCAAGGCGGCCGGCACGACGGCCCGCAGCGCCACCGGCACCGCGGCGCGCAAGGCCACCACGGCGCGCAAGGCGGCCGGCGCGACCGTCCGCAAGGCCACGACCGTCCGCAAGGCCACCACCGCGCGCAAGACCGCGGCGAAGAAGGCGACCGGCACCCGGGCCGCCGCCAAGTCGGCAGGCGGACGCAGCACGGCCCGCACCTCCGCCCGGCCGACGTCCGCCCGGGCCACCGGCAGCCGCGCCCCGGCCGGCCGCAGCGGCCGCCGCACCACGGCGGCCCGGCGTACGGCGGCCCGCCGCTCCGCACGCTGAGGCGGAGCGTGCCGGAGCGAGGACGGGCGGCGGGGACGCGGCGCTGATACAAAGAACCAGTGCTGATCAGACGTCTCCAGCCGCCCCGGATCGACTTCGGCGCGCTCCGCCAGGAACTCGCCCTGCCCGCCGACTTCCCGCCCGAGGTGCGCGAGGAGGCGCGCGCGGCCGCGTCGCGCGCACCCACCGGGTACGCCGACTGCACCGACCTGCCGTTCGTCACCGTCGACCCGCCCGGCTCCCGCGACCTCGACCAGGCACTCTGCCTGGAGACGAGGGCCGACGGGAGCTTCCTCGTGCGGTACGCCATCGCCGACGTCGCCTTCTTCGTGGACCCCGACGGCGCCGTGGCGGCCGAGAGCTGGCGGCGCGGCCAGACCGTGTACCTGCCCGACGGCAACACCCCGCTGCACCCGGTCGCGCTCAGCGAGGGCGCCGCGAGCCTCCTGCCGGACGTCACCCGCCCGGCAGTCGTGTGGACGATGGCCGTGGACGCCGCCGGCGCCGTCACCGACTTCCAGCTCGCCCGCGCCCTGGTGCGCAGCCGCGCGCGCTACGACTACGCGGGCGTCCAGGCCGCGGCCGACGCCGGCACGCTCCCCGCGCCGCTGCGGCCGCTGCCGGCGCTGGGCCGGGCGCTGGTCGACGCCGCCCGCGGGCGGGGCGCGATCAGCCTGCCCACGCCCGAGCAGGAACTGGTCGCCGACCGCGACACGTGGCGGCTCACCCTGCGCGGGGCGCTGCCGGTGGAGGAGTACAACGCGCAGGTGTCGCTGCTCACCGGCGCCGTCGCCGCGCAGATCATGCTCACCGGGGGCGTCGGCCTGCTGCGGACGATGCCCGCGCCGCCCGCGGCGGCCGTGCGGCGGCTGCGGACGGCCGCCGCCGCCCTGCGGATCGACTGGCCCGACGGCGCCGGGGTCGGCGCGGTGGTCGCCGCCGCCGACCCGGCCCGCCCGCGCGGGGCCGCCTTCCTCGACCACGCGGCCGAGTTGCTGCGCGGCGCCGGCTATACCGCGTTCGACGGCGCGGTGCCGCCCGAGGTCGGCCACGCCGGGGTGGGTTCGGCGTACGCGCACGTCACGGCGCCGCTGCGCCGGCTCGCCGACCGGTTCGCCACCGAGGTGTGCCTGGCGCTGTCCGCCGGGGCGCCGGTACCGGAGTGGGCGCGGGCGGCGCTGCCGCGGCTGCCCGCGGTGATGGGCGAGACCGGCCGGCGCACCGGGGCGGCCGAGCGCGCGGCGGTCGACCTGGCCGAGGCGACCGTGCTCCGGCCGCGTGTCGGCGAGCTGTTCGAGGCGACCGTGGTCGACGTCGACGAGCCGGGCGGCGGGGCGGCCGGCGGCCGGGGCGCGCCGCGGGAGCCGGGCGGGGTGGTGGCGCTGGCCGACCCGGTGGTCCGGGCGCGGTGCCGCGGCGCGCTGCCGCTGGGCGAGCAGACCTCGGTCCGGCTCGTCACGGCGGACCCCGACCGCCGCGAGGTGCTGTTCGCCGCCGAGTAGACCTGCCGGCCGGGTCCGGGGTCGGGCAGACCTGCCTGCCGGCGATGCCGGCCGCGTCGGGGTCGGGCAGACCTGTCGGCCCGTTCCGGGGGTGGGGCAGAATGGCCGGCGTGGCGGTCGACGGAGCACAGGGGGCGGCCGGCGCCGCCGACGATCTGGGGGAGGTCGTGCCCGGCCCCCCGCGCCGGGTGGTCTCCCTCGTGCCGTCGCTCACCGAGGCCGTGGCGGCCGGCGCGGCGGACCTCCTCGTCGGCGCCACCGACTACTGCGTGCACCCGGCGGGCCTGGACGTGGCCCGGGTCGGCGGCAGCAAGTACCCGTCGGTCGAGGCCGTCCGCGCCGCCCGGCCGGACCTGGTGCTGGCCAACGTCGAGGAGAACCGGGAGAGCGACGTGGCCGCCCTGCGCGCGGCCGGGATCCCGGTGTGGGTGAGCTACCCGCGGACCGTCCCGCAGGCGCTGGACACGCTGCGCCGGCTGTACGGCGCACTGGGGCGGCCGGCGCCGGGCTGGCTCGGCGCGGCCGCCGCGGCCTGGGCCGATCTGCCCGCGCCCGCGGCCCCGACGCCCGTCGTCGTACCGGTGTGGCGCCGCCCCTGGATCGTCCTGGGGTCGGACACCTTCGCCGGGGACGTGCTGTCCCGGCTCGGGCTGCGCAACGTGTACGGCGACGCCGACCAGCGGTACCCCCGCCCCGCCGCGGACGCGCTGCGGACCTCCGGCGCGGCGCTGGCGGTCCTGCCCGACGAGCCGTACGCGTTCACCGCCGACGACGGCCCGGAGGCGTTCGCGGGGCTGCCCTGCGCGCTGGTGTCCGGCCGGCACCTCACCTGGTACGGCCCCAGCCTCGTGGAGGCCCCGGCCGTGCTCGCCGCCGCCCTCGCCCGACCGGTGACGGCGGCCGGATGAGCGTCGCCGACCTCGTGGCGGACCTGGCGCACCGCCTGCGCTCGGCGTACGTGCTGCCCGAGCGCGGCGCTGCCGCCGCCGACCTGCTGACCGCCCGCCTGGCGGCCGGCGCGTACGGCGCCGCCGTCGACCCGGCGCTGTGCGCCGCGCTGACCGCCGACCTGGCCGCCGCCTGCGCCGACCGGCACCTGCGGCTGACGTGGCGCCGCACGCCCGCGGACCCGGCCACCGCGGCGGCCGACGCCCGGGCCCGGTACCGCGAACAGCTCGCCGCCCGCGGGTACGGCGTGGCCCGCGCCGACCGGGCGCCCGACGGCACGGCCACGGTCGTCCTGACCGACGTCGGCCCGGCCGGGTGGGTCGGCGGGGCGCTGGCGGCGGCGTTCGACGCGGTGGCCGGCGCGCGGGCGCTGCTGCTGGACCTGCGCGACAACCCCGGCGGGACCCCCGACGGCGCGGCGCTCGTCTGCTCCTACCTGCTGCCGCCCCCGCCGGTCGTGGTCAACCGGGTGCACCACCCGCACGGCGAGGTGCGCGAGTACCGCACCGCGGCGACGCTGCCCGCCGCCCGGTTCGCGGGCCCGGCGTGGGTGCTGACCTCGGCGCGGACGTTCTCCGGCGCAGAGGAGGTCGCCTACAACCTCCAGGCGCTGCGCCGGGCGACGGTGGTGGGGGAGCGGACCCGCGGCGGCGCCCACCCCACCGCGCCGCACTGGCTGACCCCGCACGTGGTGCTGCACCTGCCCTACGCCCGTTCGGTCAACCCGGTGACCGGCACCAACTGGGAGGGCGTGGGCGTCACCCCGGACGTGCCCGTACCGGCGGCCGGGGCCGAGGCCGCCGCGCGCGCCCTGGCCGCGGCGGCCGGCTGAACCGCCGTCGGCGGGTGCGTGCCGTCAGAAGGTGTGCGCCGCCGTCGGGAAGGCTCCGCTGCCGACCTCGTCGGCGTACGCGCGGGCGGCGTCGGCCAGCGTGCCGGCCAGGTCCGCGTACCGCTTGACGAAGCGCGGCGCCGGCCCGCGGCGCAGCCCGGCCAGGTCCTGCCAGACCAGGACCTGCGCGTCGGTCCGCGGCCCCGCGCCGATGCCGATCGTCGGGATCGGGAGGTCCTTGGTGATCTGCGCGGACACCTCGCCGGGCACCATCTCCAGCACGACCGCGAAGGCGCCCGCCTCGGCGACGGCGTGCGCGTCGGCGATGACCGCCTCCGCCGAGTCCCCGCGGCCCTGCACCCTGTACCCGCCGAGCTGGTGTTCGCTCTGCGGCGTGAAGCCGACGTGGCCCATCACGGGGATGCCGGCCCGGGTGATCGCGGCGATCTGTGCGGCGACGCGGACGCCGCCCTCCAGCTTGACGGCCTGGCAGCCGCCCTCCTTGAGGAACCGGACGGCCGTGCGCAGCCCCTGGGTCGGCCCCTCCTCGTACGAGCCGAACGGCAGGTCCCCGACGACCAGCGGGTGCCGGGTGCCACGGACCACCGCCCGCACCAGCGGGAGCAGCTCCTCGACGGTGACCGGGACGGTGGTCTCGTACCCGAACACGTTGTTGGCCGCCGAGTCGCCGACGAGCAGCACCGGGATGCCGGCGGCGTCGAAGATGCCGGCGGTGTACTGGTCGTAGGAGGTCAGCATCGCCCAGCGCTGGCCGCGCTGCTTGGCGCGCAGCAGGTCGCCGACGCGGATCCGCCGGGTCAGCGGGCCGCCGTACAGCGCCTGGACGTCGTCTTCGGCCGGACCGGCGGCGCGTCCGTCGTCGGCGGCCTGCGGGAACTCGGACATGCGGGTCTCCTCTCGCCTCGAGGCCGCGTCCGCGGTCCCCGGGTCTCCCCGAAGCGTCCCACGTCCGCCCCCCGCCCGCGGCGAGACCTGCGTCACGGCGTGGCGGGGCCGGCGCGGGCCGGCCCCGCCACGCTCCGCCGGGGCGGGTCAGGCCACCGAACCGATCACCGTGGGCGCGCTCCACGGGCCGTCGCCGGTGCGCCCGACGGTGGCCAGCCTGGAGTTCTGGTCGATGTAGAACAGCTCCAGCCGGTCGCCGTGGACCCACGGCACCACGGCCTGCCGCCCGCTGTGCGCGGCCAGGACCCCGGTGCCGGGCACGGGCGCCACGGCTGACCACCGGTCGCCCGCGCCGCGCACGGTCTCCACCGTGGTGGAGCCGGCCCAGTACGCCTCCAGCCGGTCCCCGACCCCGACCGCCCGCGGCACCCCGCTGCCGCGGGCGGCCGGCCCCAGGCGGACCGGGGCGGACCAGCCGCCGTCGGCGTACTCGGCGGCGCGCTGGCTGTCGGCCGCCGAGAACAGCAGCGTCCGCCGGGCGCCCGCCTGGACGACGGCGAGCCCGCCGGTGGTGCCGCCCAGCGGCAGGGCCGCCGGTGCCGACCAGGCGTCGCCGGTGCGGGCGCTGGTCTGGACATCCCCGCTGGCGCCGCGCCAGTAGACGTCGGTGCGGCCGGCCGGCCCCGCTCCGGCGGCGACGCCCATCTGGTCCGGCCCGACGCCCGAGGACTGGGCCGGCGCCACCTGCACCGGTGCCGCCCAGGTGCCGGCGGCGGCGCGGCGGGCCGCGCGGACCCCGCCCTGCTGGTCGACCCAGACCGCGTCGACCTCGCCGGTGGCGTGGGTGACGGCGGTCATCGTGCCGGTCGGGGCCATGGTCCGGGCGACCCCCGCCCCCGCCACGACGACGTCGTGCCGCCAGCCGGTGGCGGCCTGCCAGCGGGACTCGACCAGGCTGCCCTCGACGGCGCGGAGCAGGGTGAGGGCCTCGGGGCCGCCGTGCAGGACCACGTTGGCCCCCTCCGCCGACCTGCCCGTGGTGGTGGCCGGTGCCCAGCCGGCGGCGCGGCTCCAGCCGACGGACCGCAGCCGCATCCCGGCGTCGTTCCACACGACGTCGAACTGGTCGGGGCCGCGCGGAACGACGGCGAGGCCGCCCGGCGTGCCCTTGCGGGCGGCGGGCTGCGCGCACGCCGGCCCGGCGGCGAGTGCGGGTGCGGTGGTCAGCAGCGCGGCGGCGGCGAGCGCCGCCGCGCGGGCGCGATGGGTACGCATGGGTCCTCCCGTGTGTCTGTGGCGGCGGGTGGGGAGCGCCCCGCCTAGTCGTCGGTACTGACGCATCGTGTGTGATTTACGCCACAGTGGACAGTGTATCGACCCCACCAGGCGGCTGTCAGTCCCGTTCCGGGCGGTGCGCCACACTCCGAACGGGAGTATCCCGATGACACTTCATCCGGTGTGCTGGTGACCGTACGGCTGGAATTCCCGCCTTCGGGTGGTCCGGGTATGGCTTGTCCGGGCCGCAGCGGTGACGCTGGGGGCCCGGGTGCCGCGCAACCCGAGCGCCGTACCCGCACTGCGGCCGTAGCGGAGGTCGGTATGTCCAGAGCGATGAGTGAGGCCGAGTTCGTCGAGTTCGCCACCGTGCAGATCGCCGTCATCGACCGGGCGCTCGCCAGGCACCGGCCCGCCGGGGGACACTGCTGCTCCTGCGGGCAGACCCTCCCGTGCCCGCCCGCCGAGACCCTCCGGCTGCGCCGCCGGCACTACGCCGGCTGCATCGAGACCGCCCGCGCCACCGCGTACGGCGCGCGGCCCGCCGAGAACGGGCGGTGAGGGCGGGCGGTGCGGACAGGCGGGGTCAGCGCTCGCGGAACCGGTTGGTGATCGGCAGCCGCCGGTCCCGGCCGAACGCCTTCATCGAGATCTTCGTGCCCGGCGCGGACTGCCGGCGCTTGTACTCCGCGGAGTCGACCAGGCCGAGCACCCGGTCGACCAGCGCCGCGTCGTGCCCGGCGGCGACGAGCTCGGCCCGGCCGGCGTCGCCGTCGACGTACCCGGCCAGGATCGCGTCGAGCACGTCGTACTCCGGCAGCGAGTCGCTGTCGCGCTGGTCGGGCCGCAGCTCGGCGCTGGGCGGCTTGGTGATCGCGTTCTCCGGTACCGGCGGCACCTCACCGCGGGCGGCGGCGTCGGCGTTGCGCCAGCGGGCCAGCTCCCAGACCAGCGTCTTGGGCACGTCCTTGAGCGGGTTGAAGCCCCCCACCGAGTCGCCGTACAGCGTGGAGTAGCCGACCGCCAGCTCGCTCTTGTTGCCGGTGGTCAGGACGAGGTGGCCCTCGCTGTTGGACAGGCTCATCAGCAGCACGCCGCGGACCCGGGCCTGGAGGTTCTCCACCGCCAGCCCGGACAGGCTCAGGTGGGCCAGGAACTGGTCGACCATCTCCTGGATCGGCGCGACCCGGTAGGCGCAGCCGGTCCGCGCGGCCAGGTCGGCCGCGTCGTCGCGGGAGTGGGCCGAGGAGTACCGGCTCGGCATGGAGACGCCGTGCACCCGGTCGGGGCCCAGCGCGTCGACCGCCAGGGCCGCCACGACCGAGGAGTCGATGCCGCCGGACAGCCCGAGGATCACCGACGGGAAGCGGTTCTTGTCCACGTAGTCGCGCAGCCCGACGACCAGCGCCCGCCACACCTGCGCGGTGCCGTCGAGCCGGTCGGCGACGCCGCCCTCGGCGGTACCCGCGCCGCCGGCCCGCGCCGGCCCGGTGACCGCGACCCGGTGCACGACGAGGGCGGCGCCGGGCGGGGCCACGAGCGGCACCTGGGCGGGGTCGTCGGTGGCCGCGGGCAGCGTCAGGTCGTGCACGAGCAGGTGGTCGGCGAAGCGCGGCGCGCGGGCCAGCAGCGCGCCGTCGGCGGCCACGATCATCGAGTCGCCGTCGAAGACCAGCTCGTCCTGCCCGCCGACGGCGTTGACGTAGGCCACGGGGGCGCCCGCCTCGGCGGCCCGGCGGGCCACCAGCGGCAGCCGCAGGTCGTCCTTGTCCTGCTCGAACGGCGAGGCGTTGATGCTGACCACCAGGCCGACGCCGGCCGTGCGGGCGACGGCGAACGGCCCGCCGGCCTGCCACAGGTCCTCGCAGACGGTGAGCGCGACGTCGACCGCCGCGCCGCCGACCGGCAGCCGGACCACGGTCAGCACGTCGCCGGGCGTGAAGTACCGCCCCTCGTCGAACACCCCGTAGTTGGGCAGGTGGTGCTTGAAGTACCGGGCCACCACCCGGCCGCCGTGCAGCAGCGCGGCGGCGTTGCGGCGCCGCGCCGGCAGCCCGGCGCCGCCGTCGGCGTCCAGGTACCCCACGACCACCGGCAGGTCGGCCAGCCCGTCGGCGGCCAGGTCCCCGGCCAGCCCGCGCAGCGCGGCCTGCGAGGCGGCGACGAAGGAGCGCCGGAAGACCAGGTCCTCCGGCGGGTAGCCGGTGAGTCCCAGTTCGGGGGTGAGCACCAGGCCGGCGCCGGCCGCGGCGGCGGCGCGGGCGGCCCCGCGCAGCAGGGCGGCGTTGCCGGCGAGGTCCCCGACGACCGGGTTCACCTGGGCGAGGGCGAGTCGCAGGGTGGGCATCCCGCCATTGTCTCCCTCCCGGCCGGCGGCGCGGCGCAGACCCCGGGGCCGGCGGGTGACCCGCCCGGCGGGCGTGCGCGCGCGGCGCCGGTCGATGCCGGCGGGGCCGGGCCGGCGGTGGCGTAACGTGGCGGGGGCAGGTGTCGGTGGGGCGGCGGTGGCCGCGGCGGCGGACGGAGCGGGGCGGTGGATCGTCAGCAGGAGTTCGTGCTGCGCACCCTGGAGGAGCGCGACATCCGCTTCGTCCGACTGTGGTTCACCGACATCCTCGGCACCCTCAAGAGCGTGTCGGTGGCGCCCGCGGAGCTGGAGGCGGCGTTCGAGGAGGGCATCGGGTTCGACGGCTCGGCGATCGAGGGCTTCGCCCGGGTCTACGAGTCGGACATGATCGCGATGCCGGACCCGACGACGTTCCAGGTCTTCCCGTTCGAGGGCGGCACCAGCGGCGAGAGCGCCCGGATGTTCTGCGACATCCTGCTGCCCGACGGCTCGCCCTCGTGGGCCGACCCGCGGCACGTGCTGCGCCGGGCGCTGTCGCGGGCCGCCGACTCGGGCTTCACCTTCTACACCCACCCCGAGATCGAGTTCTACCTGTTCGAGGACGCCCCGGCGGACGGCCGGATGCCGGTGCCGGTGGACGACGGCGGGTACTTCGACCACACCACCCACTCGGTGGCCCGCGACTTCCGCCGGCAGGCCGTGCTGGCGCTGGAGCGGATCGGCATCTCGGTGGAGTTCAGCCACCACGAGGTGGCCCCGGGCCAGCAGGAGATCGACCTGCGGTACGCCGACGCGCTGGCCACGGCCGACAACATCATGACCTTCCGGCACGTGGTCAAGGAGGTCGCGCTCTCGCACGGGGTGCGGGCCTCGTTCATGCCCAAGCCGTTCACCGACCAGCCGGGCAGCGGGATGCACACCCACCTGTCGCTGTTCGAGGGGGAGCGCAACGCGTTCCACGACCCGGGCGCCGAGATGAAGCTGTCCAAGGTGGCCCGGTCGTTCATCGCGGGGCTGCTGACCCACGCGCGGGAGTACACGGCGGTCACCGACCAGTGGGTCAACTCGTACAAGCGGCTGTTCCCGGCGCCGCTGTCCGACGAGCGGATCACCGAGGCGCCGGCGTACGTCTGCTGGGGACACCTCAACCGGTCGGCGCTGGTGCGGGTACCGGCCTACGGCAAGCCGAACTCGGCCCGGGTGGAGATCCGGTCGCCGGACTCGGCGTGCAACCCGTACCTGTCCTTCGCCGTGCTGCTGGGCGCGGGCCTGCGCGGCATCGAGGCCGGCTACGAGCTGCCGCCGGGGGCGGAGGACGACGTGTGGTCGCTGTCGGGCGCTGAGCGCCGGGCGATGGGGTACGACCCGCTGCCGCAGAACCTCTCCGAGGCGATCGACGCGATGGCCGGCTCCGAGCTGGTGGCCGAGGTGCTCGGCGAGCACGTCTTCGACTTCTTCCTGCGCAACAAGCGGGCCGAGTGGGAGGCGTACCGCCGCCAGGTCACCCCGTACGAGCGGCAGCGATACCTCGGCGCGCTCTGAAACGCAAATCGAGGCCGGCGACGAATATTTACCAGCGTCTTTACTGGTGGACATCTGCATTGCGGAATGAATGACTCGGTGTCATTTCGGCATTCGGTGGAGGCGGGTGGGGCCGTTCCGTCGCCGCAGCTCATCCGTTCGGCTGAGTAGTCCATGAGCGACAGTGAAGCGGTCTCACTTTCGCGTGGAGAAATCGGACCGGCCGCCCGAAAAATGTCCGCTGTGCGACGTCTTGTGACAACATTCATAGTCTCAAATCCGATGTCGTTTCGGCCACTTGGCTTTTGCGTCTGTCGATTCCTAGTATTCATGCCGGGGTGGGATCCCGAATCAACACCAGTCATCTCTATGGGGAGTCACAGATGAGAATGCTCAGCCGTGCGGCGTGTCTGGCTGCGGCCGGCATCACCGCCCTTGCGTTTTTCCCGGGTGCCGCCCAGGCGCGCCCGTTCGAGGAGCGCCCGCAGACCGCCGTGAACGAGACCTTCGTCGGTGAGGGCTTCGGCAAGCTCGCCGAGGCCGAGGAGGAGGCCGAGAACAGCGCCTACCGTCAGGCGCGTCGGGCCGGCTACGACAACGACGACTGCAAGGACGAGCGCGTCCAGAAGGACCCGCAGGGGTCCAACTGGAAGGTCCGCCACACCATCCGGTGCTGGGAGAGCGACGACGACGACGATGACAACGGCGGCGGCGGCAACGGCGGCTCGCTGGTCAACGCCGACTCGGAGCTGTGCTTCGACGCCAGCAACAACCGCCCGCGGATCGAGGAGTGCGACGGCTCCCGCGAGCAGGAGGTCGACTACACCGGCAAAGAGCTCCAGGTGCTCAACCGCTGCCTCGGCGTGAGCGGCAACAGGGTCACCGTCAGCCGCTGCGACGACGGCAACGACCAGCGGTGGAACAAGCTCAACAGCAACAACCGCACCGTCCTGCTGGAGAACCGGCAGAGCGGCACCTGCCTCGCCGTCCTCGACGCCGACCTCGACGAGGGCAGCGCCGTGGGTACGCGGAGCTGCGACAACGCCCCCACGCAGGAGTGGAAGATCCGCGGCTGACGACACCCGTCGTCAGGCGGACCTGCCGCCAGTGACGAAGGGCCACCCGCTCACCGAGCGGGTGGCCCTTCGTCGTGTCGGGTGCCGGCCGCGCCGCGCGGGCCGGCCGGCGGTCGCCGGTCAGTCGTCGTCGGTGTCGGCGTCCATGGCGGCGGCCTGCTCCGGCGTGGGCGCGGTGCCGCCCAGGTGGGCCGGCTGCCACCAGCGCTCGGCCGGGCCGGCGGGCTGGTCGGGGTACTCGCGCTGGGCCCGGTCCAGCAGCGCGATCATCCGCGCGCGCAGCTCCGCGGTCACCAGGTCCGGCGCGTCGCGGCGGCCGACCTCCATCGGCTCGCCGACGAGGATCGTCACCGGCAGGTGGCGCTGGACCAGCCTGCGCGCCCGGCCCTTGGTCCACAGCCGCTGCGTGCCCCACACCGCCATCGGGATCAGCGGCGTCCCTGTCCCGGCGGCCATCCGGCCGGCGCCGATCTTCAGGTCCTTGACGGTGAACGAGCGGCTGATCGTGGCCTCCGGGAACACCCCGAGCACCTCGCCGGCCCGCAGCGCCTGCAGGCCCGCGCGGAACGACGCCGCCCCCGCCTGCCGGTCGACCGGGATGTGGCGCATACCGCGCATCAGCGGCCCGCCGACCGGGTGGGCGAAGACCTCCTGCTTGGCCATGAAGCGCACCCGGCGGCCGGCCGGGCGGGCGCCGTACCCGCAGAAGATGAAATCCAGGTAACTGATGTGGTTGCACGCCAGTACGGCGCCGCCGGAGGCCGGGATGTGGGCCTCGCCGTCGACGCGTACGCGCAGGTCAAGAGCATGGAAGAGGGCATTGGCGGCGGCAATGACAGGCGGGTAGACCAGCTCGGGCATGTCCGCACGCTAACTGCCGGGTGCCCGCCGGTTCCGGCCGGGGCCGGCCCCCGCGCGGCCGGCTCCGGTGATCGATGCGCGCCGGACCCGGCGGCGCCCGGAGGCGGTAGCCTCGGCCTGTGGCGAAGACGCTGGTGGTGGAGAACGACCCGACCGACGGCCCCGGCCGGTTGGGGGAGTGGCTGACCGAGGCCGGGCTGGAGCTGGTCGGGTGCCGCCCGCACGCCGGCGACCCGCTGCCCGCGGACCTGACCGGGTACGCGGCGCTGGTCGTCCTCGGCGGGGAGCAGTCGGCGTACCCCGCGGCCGACGGCAGCCCGGGAGCGCCGTGGTTCCCCGCGCTGGAGGGGCTGCTGCGCAAGGCGGTCCGGCACCAGGTGCCCACGCTGGCGATCTGCCTGGGCGGCCAGTTGCTCGCCGCCGCCCACGGCGGCACCGTCGCCCGCAGCACCGCCGGCCCGGAGATCGGGCCGGGCCTCGTCGGCCGGCGCGACGCCTGCGACGACGACCCGCTGTGCGCGCCGCTGCCGTTCGCCCCCGACGTGCTCCAGTGGCACCACGACGAGATCACCGCGCTGCCGGCCGGCGCGACGCTGATCGCGGCCTCGCCCCGGTACCCGCACCAGGCGTTCCGGCTCGGCGCCCGGGCCTGGGGCACGCAGTTCCACATCGAGTGCGACACCGCCATGTACGCCGGCTGGGTCGCCGGCAACCACCCGCTGCTCGCCGACCTGGGCATCGACCCCGACGACCTGGTCGCCGCCGCCGACGCCGCGATGCCCGACCTGGCCGAGGTGTGGCAGCCGTTCGCCGCCCGCTTCGCGGCGCTGGCCCTGCGCGGCGACGCGGTGCCGGTCCGGGACCGGCGCTCGCTGCCGATCGTCGGGCGGTAGTCACGGCGATGACGCGGACGACGACGGGCCGCCTCACCCGGTACGGGTTCGCCCCCGCCGGGGACGACCCGCGCACCGCCGCCGCCGACCTGCTCGGCCCGGCGGGACTGGGCTGGTGGGACCCGGCCCGGCAGGCGCCCGCCGACGCCACCGCCGAGACGCTGCTGCACGCGCTGGGCCGCACCGCCGACCCCGACCAGGCGCTGCGCCAGCTCCACCGGGTCGCCGCCGCGGCCGCCCGCGACGGGCTCCCCCCGCCCGCACTGGCCGACGCCCGGCTGCGGGACCGGTTGTTCGCGGTCCTCGGCGCCTCCTCCGCGCTGGGCGACCACCTCGTCGCGCACCCCGACGACGTGGTCGTCCTCGACGGCGCGGCGATCCGCCTCGACGACCCGGCCGCCCCCGGCCTGGGCGCCCCGGCGACCGTGGCCGCGCTGCGCCGCGTCTACCGCCAGGCCCTGCTGGGCATCGCCGCCGACGACCTCACCGGCGCCCGGGACGTCGCGCCGACCATGGCCGCGCTGTCCGCGCTCGCCGACCACACCCTGCGCGCGGCGTACCGGATGGCCGCCACCGAGCAGGGCGCGGCCCCGCGGCTGGCGGTCGTGGCGATGGGCAAGTGCGGCGCCGACGAGCTGAACTACGTCTCGGACGTGGACGTCGTCTTCGTCGCCGAGGCCGACGAGGACCTGCCCGCCGCGACCCGCCTGGCCACCCGCCTGATGGAGATCTGCGGCTTCGTCGCCTGGCCGGTGGACGCCGCCCTGCGCCCCGAGGGCGCCCGCGGCCCGCTGGTGCGCACCCGCTCCAGCTACCAGGCGTACTACGGCCGGTGGGCGCGGACCTGGGAGTTCCAGGCCCTGCTCAAGGCCCGGTACGCCGCGGGGGACGCCGCGGTCGCCGCCGACTGGCACGCGGCGCTGGCGCCGCTGGTCTGGCGGGCCGCGGAGCGGCCGGAGGCCGTCGCCGACGTGCGGGCGATGCGCCGCCGGATCCTCGACCAGCTCCCCGCCGACGGCGCCGACCGGGAGATCAAGCGCGGGCCGGGCGGGCTGCGCGACATCGAGTTCGCCGTCCAGCTCCTCCAGCTCGTGCACGGCCGCACCGACGAGTCGCTGCGCGCCCGCGGCACCCTGCCCGCGCTGCGGGCGCTGGTGGCCGGGGGCTACGTCGGCCGCGCCGACGGCGAGGCGCTGATCGCGGGGTACGAGTTCCTGCGCCGGGTCGAGCACCGGCTCCAGTTGCAGTCGCTGCGCCGGACCCACACCGTCCCGGCCGCCGACACGCCCGAGGGCGCGGCGGCGCTGCGCCGCCTCGCCCACGCCCTGGGCTTCCGCGGCGGCCCGGGGCACAGCGCCGCCGACGCCTTCCACGCCCAGTGGCGCGGCCACGCCGCCGAGGTCCGCCGGCTGCACGCCAAGCTGCTGTACCGGCCGCTGCTGGAGGCCGTCGCCCGGGTGCCCGCCGCCGCGCTCCGGCTGACCCCCGAGGCAGCCGGCCGGCGCCTCGAACTGCTCGGCTACGGCGACCCCGCCGGTGCGCTGCGGCACATCGAGGCGCTCACCGGGGGGCTGTCCCGGCGGGCCGCCATCCAGCGGACGCTGCTGCCGGTCCTGCTCCAGGAGTTCGCCGACGCGCCCGAGCCCGACCGCGGGCTGCTCGCCTACCGGCAGGTCTCCGACGCCCTCGGCACGACCTCGTGGTTCCTGCGGCTGCTGCGCGACGGCGGCCCGGTCGCCCGGCGGCTGGCGCGGGTGCTGGGCCACGCCCGGTACGCGACCGACCTGCTCGCCCGCGACCCCGAGGCGCTGCGCCTGCTCGCCGAGGACGCCGCGCTGCGGCCCCGCTCCGCGGCGGCGCTGCGCGAGACGTTCGCCGCGGCGGTCGGCCGGCACCTCGACGGCCCGGACGGCGACCCGGTGGCGGCCGTGCGGGCCGCGCGCGCGGTCCGGCGGCGGGAGCTGTTCCGCGTCGCGGGCGCCGACGCCCTCGCCCACGCCGCGGACCTCGCCCCGGCCGCCCCGGTCGACGTCGACACCGTCTGCGCCGGCCTGACCGACGTCGCCGACGCGACGCTCGCCGCCGCCCTGCGGGTGGCCCGCGCCGCGACCGGGGCGCCCGACGGCCTGCGGTTCGCCCTCATCGGCATGGGGCGGCTCGGCGGCCGCGAGCTGAGCTACCCGTCCGACGCCGACGTCCTGTTCGTCTACGACGCGGCGCCCGAGGTGCCCGACGCCGCCGCGGCGGCGCACGCCGTCGCCCAGCGGCTCCGCGACCTGCTGGCGATGCCCGCCCCCGACCCGCCGCTGGTCGTCGACGCCGACCTGCGGCCCGAGGGCCGGCAGGGGCCGCTGGTGCGCAGCCTGGACGCCTACGCCGCGTACTACCGGCGCTGGTCCCAGGTGTGGGAGGCGCAGGCGCTGCTGCGCGCCCGCACGGTCGCCGGGGACGCCGGCCTCGGCGACCGGTTCCTGGCGCTGGCCGACCGGATCCGGTACCCCGAGGGCGGGCTCACCGGCGCGCAGGTCGTCGAGATCCGCCGGATCAAGGCCCGCGTCGAGACCGAGCGGCTGCCGCGCGGCGCCGACCCCGCCACCCACACCAAGCTCGGGCGCGGGGGGCTCGCCGACGTCGAGTGGGCGGTCCAGCTACTGCAACTGCGCCACGGCCACGCCGTGCCGGGCCTGCGCACGACCGGTACGATCCCCGCCCTCGACGCCGCCCGCGCGGTCGGCCTGCTGCCCGCGGCGGACACCGAGGCACTCGCCGCGGCCTGGCGCCAGGCCACCGCGGTCCGCAACGCGCTCACCCTCGTCCGCGGCAAGGCCACCGACCAGCTCCCGCGGCACGGCGTCGACCTGGCCGGGGCGGTGGCCCTGTGCGGCGGGGACGACCCGGGCGAGTTCCTCGACGGCTACCTGCGGGTCGCCCGGCACGCCCGCGCCGCCGTCGAACGGATCATGAATGACTGACGCCGGGCGCGTCCGGTACGCCGGGCTGGCCGGCGCCGCGCTGGTCGCCCTCGCCTCGTGGCTGGCCGGTGCCCTGCCCGCGGCGCCGCCGCTGGTCTCCACCGCCGCCTTCTGGAGCCGGCCGGCCGGACCACTCGGGCTGGCCGCCTGGGTCCTCGGCCTGGCGGCGCTGGGCTGGGCGTGGTGGCGGGGCCGGGAGCTGGACGCCGCCGCCGGCTGGCGCCGGGCCACCCTGGCGCTGTGGGCCGTACCGCTGCTGCTGGCGGCGCCGCTGGGCAGCCGCGACCTGTACTCCTACGCCTGTCAGGGCGCCCTGGTCGACGCCGGGCGCGACCCGTACGACGTGGGGCCCGCGGCGCTGCCGTGCCCGTGGCTGGACGCCGTGGCCCCCCTGTGGCGGGACACCCCGGCGCCGTACGGGCCGCTGGCGCTGCTGCTGTCCGCGGCCGCCGTCGCGCCGGCCGCCGCGCTGTGGGTGAGCGTGCTGCTGCTGCGCCTGCCGGTACTGGTCGGGCTGGTCCTGCTGGGCTGGGCGCTGCCGCGCCTGGTGGCCGCCACCGGCGGCGGGCCGGGGGCCGGCGCGCGGGCCGGCTGGCTCGTCCTCGGCTGCCCGCTGGTCGGGGTGCACCTGCTGGCCGGGGGGCACCACGACGCGCTGATGCTGGGGCTGCTCGTGGCCGGCCTGGCCCTGGCCCCGGCCGTGGTCCTGCGCGGGGCCGCCGCCGCGTCCGACCCGCCGCCCGACCGCCCCGCGCTGGCCGGCCCGCGGTGGTCGCCGGAGGCGGCCGTCGCCCGGCGGTGGCGCGCCGCCGGGGCGCTGCTGGGCGCGGCCGTCGCGGTCAAGGCCACGGCCCTGCTCGCCCTGCCCTACCCGGCGCTGGCGGCCGGCGGCGCGGCGCGGGTGGCCCGCTGGCCCGCCTTCGTCCGCGCGGCGGTGCCGCTGGCCGCCGCGGCCGCGGCCACGCCCGTCCTGCTGGGGCTCGTCAGCGGGCTCGGGCTCGGCTGGGCGACGGCGCTGCGGCACACCGGGGAGACCACCCAGTGGTCCTCGCCGCCGACGGCGGTCGGCATGACCGCCACCTACCTCGCCCGCGCGGCCGGCCTCTCCTACGACGCGGTCCCGCCGGCCCGGGGGCTCGGGGTGCTGGTCCTGCTCGTCGTCGCGGCCGTGCTGGCGCGGCGGGTGTGGCGCGGTACGACGACGGCGCTCGCGGCGGTCACCGCCGTCTCGGTCGCCGCGGTGCTGTGCGCGCCGGTCTTCTACCCCTGGTACGCGGTCTGGCCGCTGGCCCTGCTCGCGGTGGCCGGCGGCGCGGCCGCCCGGCGCGGGGCGGTACTGGCAGCGGCCGCGACGGCCCTCACCCTGCCCGACGGCACCGGCGTACCGGCGCTGACCAAGCCGCTGGCCGTCGCCGTCACCCTCGCCCTGGGCGCGCTCGCCTGGCGGTGGTGGCGCGCCCGGACCCGCCGCGTACCGGCGGCGGCCTGACCCGCCGCGTACCGGCCGGCGGTGTGACCCGACGGGTGCCGGCGGGCGGTGTGACCCGCCGCGTCAGCCGGCCAGGCGCACCGCCGGCCCGGTGACCGACACCCCGGCGGCGAGGTCCGCCGGCACGGTCACGCGCAGCCGGCTCGGCCGGCCCATCTCGGCCCCCTGGTGGACGGTGATCTCGGCCGGGGTGGCCACGAGGTCGAGGGCGCGCAGGTAGCCGCCGAGCGCCGCGGCCGCCGCTCCGGTGGCCGGGTCCTCGTACACCCCGCCCGGCGGGAACGGGTTGCGGGCGTGGAAGGTGGTCGCGTCCCGCCGCCAGACCAGGTTCACCGTCGTCCAGCCGCGGGCGGCCATGAGCGCGCGCAGGGTGGGCAGGTCGTAGCGCAGGTCCGCCAGCCGGGCGCGGGTGGCGGCGGCCAGCACCGGGTGCCAGGCGCCTGCATACGCCACGGCCGCCGGCAGCGCCGGGTCCAGGTCGTCGGCGGTCCAGCCGAGGATCCCGCGCAGCGCCGCCAGGTCGTCGGCGGGCAGCGGCGCCACCCGCGGGGGCACGCTGGTCAGCGTCGCGGTCAGCCGCCCGGCGGCGTCGGGCGCGGTCACCACCGCCACCTCGCCGGCCGCGGTGGCGAGCGTGAGCGGACCGGGGCCGTGCCGCTCGGCGTACGCGACGGCGGTGGCGATGGTGGCGTGCCCGCAGAAGGGCACCTCGTCCTCGGGGCTGAAGAAGCGGACGGCGGCCCGCCGGCCGTCGGCGGCGGTGACGAACGCCGTCTCCGAGTACCCGACCTCGGCGGCCGTCGCGCGCATCCGCGCGGCGCTCACGCCCGCGGCGTCCAGGACCACCCCCGCCGGGTTGCCGCCGGCCGGGTCGGTGGTGAAGGCCGCGTACCGCAGAATCTCCATGCCGCGACGCTAGGGCGCCGGCCGGCCGCAACCAAGGTCCACTTCGCGGTGCGTGGATCGCGGCGGGTGGCGAGCCCCCGCCGGGCGCGCGGGGGCGGCGGGTCCGCCGGACACCGCCGCCCCCGCGCGCTGCCGGTCAGCAGTCGAAGTACATCGCGAACTCGTGCGGGGTCGGCCGCAGCCGGACCGGGTCCACCTCGTTCTCGCGCTTCCAGTCGACCCACGTCTCGATCAGGTCGGCGGTGAAGACGCCACCCTCCAGGAGGTACTCGTGGTCGCCCTCCAGTGCGGTCAGCACCTCCGGCAGCGAGCCGGGGACCTGGGCGACGTTGCCGAACTCGTCCGGCGGCAGGTCGTACAGGTCCTTGTCGATCGGCTCCGGCGGCTCCACCTTGTTCTTGATGCCGTCCAGGCCGGCCATCATCATCGCCGAGAACGCCAGGTACGGGTTGCACGAGGGGTCCGGCACCCGGAACTCGACGCGCTTGGCCTTGGCGTTGCTGCCGGTCACCGGGATGCGGGTGCAGGCGGAGCGGTTGCGCTGGGAGTAGACCAGGTTGACCGGGGCCTCGTAGCCGGGCACCAGGCGGCGGTACGAGTTGATGGTCGGGTTGGTGAAGGCCAGCAGCGAGGGCGCGTGCTGGAGCAGGCCGCCGATGTACCACCGGGCGGTGTCCGACAGCCCGGCGTACCCGGTCTCGTCGTAGAACAGCGGCTCGCCGCCGAGCCACAGGCTCTGGTGGGTGTGCATCCCGGAGCCGTTGTCGCCGAACAGCGGCTTGGGCATGAACGTGGCCGTCTTGCCCGCGGCCCAGGCGGTGTTCTTGATGACGTACTTGAATAGCTGCACCTGGTCACCGGCGTGCAGCAGCGTCGAGAACCGGTAGTTGATCTCGGCCTGGCCGGCGGTGCCGACCTCGTGGTGCGCCCGCTCGACCGTGAACCCGGTCTCGATGAGCTTCAGCGTCATCGCGTCGCGCAGGTCGGCGTAGTGGTCCACCGGCGGCACCGGGAAGTAGCCGCCCTTGTAGGCGGTCTTGTAGCCGCGGTTGCCGCCCGGCTCCTCGCGGCCCGAGTTCCAGGCGCCCTCGACCGAGTCGATGTAGTAGTACGCCTGGTGCGCGCTGGTCTCGTGCCGGATCGAGTCGAACACGTAGAACTCGGCCTCGGCGCCGAAGTACGCCGTGTCGGCGATGCCGGTGCTGGCCAGGTACGCCTCGGCCTTCTTCGCCACGTTGCGCGGGTCGCGGCTGTACGCCTCGCGGGTGAACGGGTCGTGGATGAAGAAGTTGAGGGCGAGCGTCTTCGCCGACCGGAACGGGTCGATGAACGCGGTGGCCACGTCCGGCAGCAGCAGCATGTCGGACTCGTGGATGGCCTGGAAGCCGCGGATGGAGGAGCCGTCGAAGGCCAGCCCCTCGGTGAAGAAGCTGTCGTCGACGCTCTCGACCGGCAGGTTGAAGTGCTGCATGACGCCCGGCAGGTCGCAGAAGCGCACGTCGACGAACGCGACCTTCTCGTCGCGCAGGTACCGCATCAGTTCGTCGGGGTTGCTGAACACTCGTCCTCCAGGCTTGTGACGGCAGAACGACGACGACGGTAGCGGCCCGCCGTTGCCCGCCGATGTCTGCCCTGTTTCCGCCGTGTTTCCCAACAGTCTTCTTACCACCAAAGAAGGACAAGGCCGCACGTCATGGGCGGAGAGGTCAGCGCCCGCGCTGGCCGCGGAACGCGCCCCGGGGCGGGCGCATGTTCTTCGGGACGGCGCCCCGCGGCATCTGCGGCCGCGCGGTCAGCGCCTTGAGCCGGGCGTCCAGCGCGTTGACCTCCCGGGCGGCGAGGGTGCGGGGGAGGCGCAGGAGGGTGCTGCGCAGCTTGCGCAGGGACAGCGCGTCCTCGCCGGTGCCGACCACGTAGTCGTAGATCGGGGCGCTGCCGACGACCTTGCCCAGCCGGCGCTTCTCCTGGCTGATCAGCGCGCGCACCCGCTGCGGGTCGCCCTCGCCGAGCAGCACCACGCCGGGCCGCCCGAGGACCAGGTGCACCATGTCGAACTGCGTCGTCGAGCTGACCGCCGGCTTCACCCGCCAGTCGCCGCGCATCGTCTCCACGACCGAGGCCGCGGCGCCGGGCTGGCCTTCGGCGGCGCTGGTCATGGCGGCGCCGGCCCGCAGGTTCAGCACGACGAGGACCGCGAGCAGGGTGAGCAGGACGCCGATCGGCAGCGCCAGCCAGCTCCACAGCACGCAGACGACGAACGTCACCGCCAGCGGCACCAGGATCGCCCCCGCCACGAGCGGCAGGAACCACCTGTCCTGCTTGGCGGTGAACGCGAACACCTGGCCGAGCTGCTTGAGCTTCGCGGTGAACGGAACCTTCTCCTCCGGCTTCGCCATGCGCGGCAGTCTAGTCGGCGCGTCGGCGCGCCCCGCCGGTGGCAGCCGGGCCCCGGCTACGGCGTGAGGACGGCGAACATGCTGGCGACCAGGTACGTGCCGCCGCCGCACAGCACCAGCACGATTCCGGCGCTGAAGAACGCCATCCCGCTGGTCATCAGGCCACCCGCCGGCCCGTCCGAACCGGCGGTCAGGACCTCGACGTGGGCGCCGCCGCGGTGCACCACGGCCACCCGGTCGCCGACCTGCAGCGGCTGGACCACCGGCCGGCGGGCCAGCGGCAGGTCGGCCATCGCCGTGGTGGCCACCCCGGAGCCGTTGACGAACCGGACGACCGGCCGCAGGTCGGCCAGCCGGGACCCCACCGTGCCCGGCTCGCGGCCGACGACGACGGCGTGCGCCCACTGGCCGGCGACGAGCCGGCCGGCGGTGTGGCGGCGGGCGAGCCAGCCGCGGCGGAGCTGCCGCAGCCCGCGGTAGCCGAGCAGGAAGCCGGCCAGCGCGAAGGCGCCCGCCACGAGGGCGGTCAGCACCGGCGCGCTCGGACCCGTCACGTCAGGGGTAACGGGTTCGCGCCCGCCGGGGTTCACGGGCGGGGCGGGGAAATGCCGGATCGGCCCCTCAGGCGGGGACGGTCGCGGCCAGCGGGGCGCCGACGGCGGGGTGGCCCGCGCGGGCGTCCACCGCCTGGCGGTACAGCCGGCCGGCCCGGTACGACGAGCGGACCAGGGGGCCGCTCATCACCCCGGCGAAGCCGACGGCCTCGGCCTCGGCGGCGAAGTCGACGAACTCCTGCGGCTTCACCCACCGCTCCACGGGGTGGTGCCGCGGCGAGGGCCGCAGGTACTGCGTGATGGTGATCAGTTCGCAGCCCGCGCCGTGCAGGTCGCGCAGCGCCTGCGACACCTCGGCCGGCTCCTCGCCCATGCCGAGGATCAGGTTGGACTTGGTGACCAGGCCGGCCTCGCGGGCGCGGGTGATCACGGCGAGGGAGCGCTCGTACCGGAAGCCCGGGCGGATCCGCTTGAAGATCCGCGGCACGGTCTCGACGTTGTGGGCGAGCACCTCGGGCCGCGCGGAGAAGACCTCGGCGAGCTGGGTGGGCTCGGCGTTGAAGTCGGGGATCAGCAGTTCCACGCCGCAGCCGGGCTGGTTGAGGTGGATCTGCCGGACCGTCTCGGCGTACAGCCAGGCGCCGCCGTCGGGCAGGTCGTCGCGGGCCACGCCCGTGACGGTGGCGTACCGCAGGCCCATACTCACCACGGACTCGGCCACCCGGCGGGGCTCGTCGGCGTCGAAGTCGGCCGGCTTGCCGGTGTCGATGTTGCAGAAGTCGCAGCGCCGCGTGCACTGGTCGCCGCCGATGAGGAACGTCGCCTCCCGGTCCTCCCAGCACTCGAAGATGTTGGGGCAGCCGGCCTCCTGGCAGACCGTGTGCAGGCCCTCGCGGGCGACCAGTCCGCGCAGCGACGTGTACTCCGGGCCCATCTTCGCCTTGACCTTAATCCACGGCGGCTTGCGCTCGATCGGGGTCGCGGCGTTGCGGGCCTCGATGCGGAGCATCCGGCGGCCTTCGGGAGCTACGGTCACCTCGCCAGGCTACGCCCTGGTCGCGGCCTGTAACACGGGTGGGCGACCGAGGTCACGCTCCCTGCGTGACCTCGGTCACGCTGCCGCGCTACGGTCCGTCCATGACCACCGCCGCACCGTCGTCCGTCGATGTCCTGCGGGCCGCGCACCGCCCCGGCGACCCGCTCCTGCTGCCCAACGTCTGGGACGCCGCCGCGGCCCGCGCGGTCGTCGCCGCGGGCTTCCCGGCCGTGGCCACCGGCAGCGACGCCGTCGCGGCCGCCCTCGGGTACGCCGACGGCGAGGCGGCGCCGGCAGCCCAGATGCTGGCCGCCGCCGCCCGGATCGCCCGGGCGGTGGACGTGCCGCTGACCGTCGACGCCGAGCGCGGCTACGGGCTGCCGCCGGCGACGCTGGTGGCCCGGCTGCGCGCGACCGGCGCCGTCGGCCTCAACCTGGAGGACTCCGACCCGCGGACCGGCGCCATGGTGCCGCCGGAGCGGCAGGTGGCCCTCCTGGCGGCGGTGCGCGCCGCCGCCGGGGACGCGCTGGTGCTCAACGCCCGGGTGGACGTGGCGCTGCGGACCGGCGGCGCGCCGGCCGCGCAGGTGGCCGAGATCGTCGCGCGGTCGCGGGCGTACCTGGCGGCCGGTGCCGACTGCGTGTACCCGATCTGGCTGGCCGACCCCGCCGACATCGGCCGGGTGGTGGCGGCCGTCGGCGGCCCGGTGAACATCCTGTGCCGGCCGGGTACCCCCGACCCGGCGGCGCTCGCGGCGCTGGGGGTGGCCCGGGTGAGCTTCGGGCCGTACCTGCACCGGCTCGCCCTGGCGGCGTTCGCGGGCGCGCTGGAGACGGTCCGAGGGGGGGCGTTCCCCCTTTTTCACGCCGTAAAGTCAGATGTTTTCCGTACGTCCGGCTTTTAGCGATGAATTCGCGCTACGTATACGCTTAATTACGTTACGTAGAGATTTGCCGGAGGGAGTGCCGTGTCGGGTGCGACCGAGGTCACCGCGTTCCAGGTGCTGGCCGCGGCCCCGGACGCGATCCTGCTGGTCGACGCCGCCGGCACCATCCAGATGGTCAACTCCCAGACCGAGCACCTGTTCGGGTACCACCGCGACGAGATGCTCGGCGCGAGCGTCGAGATGCTCGTGCCGGGCGCGGCCCGCGAGGCGCACCCGGTGCACCGCCGCGAGTACCTCCGCGAGCCCCGGCGCCGGGCGATGGGGCACGGCGTCCCGCTGGCCGCCCGCCGCCGCGACGGCACCGAGTTCCCGGCCGAGATCAGCCTGTCCGCCATCGAGACGCCCACCGGCACGCTCGTGGCCGCCGCCGTCCGCGACGTCACCGACCGGCTGCTCGCCGTCGAGGCGCAGGCGCTGCTCGCGGCCATCGTCGAGTCGTCCCACGACGCGATCGTCAGCCGCACCCTCGACGGCGTGATCACGAGCTGGAACTCCGCCGCCGAGCGGATCTACGGCTACCCCGCCCACGAGATCGTCGGCAAGCACATCTTCGCGATCGTCCCCGAGGACCAGCAGGACGACGAGCGGGAGCTGCTCGGCCGGATCGCCCGCGGCGAGCACGTCGACCGGATGCGGATGCGCCGCCGCGACGCCGCCGGCAACCTGATCACCGTCTCGGTCAGCATCTCGCCGATCTACCGGGGCGGGCGGATCGTCGGCGCGGCCTCGGTCTCCCGGGACCTGACCCGGCAGGAGCAGGCGGAGGCCAAGTTCCAGGGGCTGCTGGAGGCCGCCCCGGACGCCATCGTCGGGGTCAGCGTCGACGGCGTGATCCTGCTGGTCAACGCGCAGGCGCAGGCGCTGTTCGGGTACGGCCGCGACGAGCTGGTCGGCCAGCCGGTCGAGGTCCTGGTGCCCGAGGCGCTGCGCGCCAGCCACCCGCGGCTGCGCCGGCAGTACTTCGCCGACCCCCGCCCCCGCCCGATGGGGCACAACACGCTGCTGCGCGCCCGGCGCAGGGACGGCACCGAGTTCCCGGCCGAGATCAGCCTCAGCGCCCTGGACTGGGAGGACGGCCTGCTGGTGTCCGCCTCGATCCGCGACGTCACCGAGCGGATCGAGGCCACCGCCGAGCGGGAGCGGCTCAAGCAGCAGGCCGAGCGCGAGCGGCTGGAGGCCCAGCTCCAGCAGTCCCAGCGGCTGGAGAGCCTCGGCCAGCTCGCCGGGGGCGTCGCCCACGACTTCAACAACCTGCTGGGCGTCATCCTCAACTACAGCGACTTCGTGACCGAGGAGCTGAGCCGGGCCATCGCCGACGGCGGCCAGGACCGCTGGGCCGCCGTGCACCGCGACGTCGCCCAGATCCAGCAGGCGGCGCACCGGGCGGCGGACCTCACCCACCAGCTCCTGACGTTCGGGCGGCGGGAGGTGGTCCGGCCGCAGGTGATGAGCGTGAACGCGTGCGTCAGCGGGGTGGAGGAGCTGCTGCGCCGGACCCTCGGCGAGCACGTCCAGCTCACGGTGTCGCTGGCGCCCGACCTGCAGTCGGTGCGGGCGGACCCGGGGCAGCTCGCCCAGGTGCTGATCAACCTGGCGGTCAACGCCCGGCACGCGATGCCCGGCGGCGGGCGGCTGGTGATCGAGACGCAGTGCGTACAGTCCGACGAGGCCTACCGCGCCCAGCGCCCCGCGGTCGAGCCCGGCGGCTACGCCCAGGTCCGGGTCGCCGACACCGGCCACGGGATGCCGCTGGAGGTGGCCGCGCACGCGTTCGACCCGTTCTTCACCACCAAGCCCAAGGGGGAGGGGACGGGGCTCGGCCTGGCCACGGTGTACGGGATCGTCTCGCAGGCCGGTGGCCACGTGTGGCTCCAGTCCGAGCCGGACCGCGGGACGACGGTGACCGTGCTGCTGCCGGTGACCGACGAGGAGATCAGCGCCGAGTGGCCGCCGCGGGCGCCGGCCCAGGCCGGCGACGGCGAGCTGGTGCTCGTGGTCGAGGACGAGACCGCCCTGGGCGAGGTGACCCGGCGGATCCTCGGCCGCAACGGGTACCAGGTGATGATCGCCGACAACGGCCCGGACGCCCTGGCGCTGCTGCGCGACTCGCCGCGCCGGGTCGACCTGCTCATCACCGACGTGATCATGCCGGGAATGCTGGGCAAGGAGGTCGCCGAGCAGGCGCGGGTCCACCAGCCGGGGATCCCGGTGCTCTACATGTCCGGGTACGCCGAGCCGGTCCTCAACGAGCAGGGCACCCTCGAACCGGGGGTGCGGCTGATCTCCAAGCCGTTCGCCGAGCCGGACCTGCTGGCCGCCGTGGCCGCGGCGCTGGACGAGGCCCGCGCGGCCGGCTAGCCCGCGGCCGGCGGGGCCGCCGCGGGCTAGCCGAGCAGCGTCGGCAGGTGCCGCTCCACGACGGGCAGCGCCTCGGCGACGGTGACCTGGCGGCCGAGTTCGCGGGAGAGCGACGTGACCCCCGCGTCGGAGATGCCGCACGGCACGATCTTGTCGAACGCCGCCAGGTCGGCGTCGCAGTTGAGCGCGAAGCCGTGCAGGCCGACGCCCCGGGCCACGCGGATGCCGATCGCGGCCACCTTGCGGTCCGGGCCGCGTGCGTCCTCGCGCACCCACACGCCGCTGCGCCCGTCGACCCGCTCGGTGGCCAGGCCGAACTCGGCGCACACGTCGATGAGGACCTGCTCGACCCGCCGGACGTGGGCGACGACGTCGGCCGGCCGGTCGCGGCGGACCTCGGGGAGGGTGATGATCGGGTACCCGACGATCTGGCCCGGGCCGTGCCAGGTGATCCGGCCGCCGCGGTCGACGTCCACGACCGGGGTGCCGTCCACGGGCCGGTCCCAGGAGTTGGTGCGCTTGCCCGCGGTGTACACGCTGGGGTGCTCCAGCAGCAGGACCGTGTCGGGCGCCTCGCCGTCGGCGACCCGCGCGTGCAGCGCGCGCTGCGCCGCGAGCGCCTCGGTGTAGTCGACCAGGCCGAGGCGGGTGACGACCAGCCCGGGGACGGGGGAGTCGGGGGTGGCCGGGCCGGTAGGGGCAGGGCCGGTAGGGGCAGGGCCGGTGGTGGTGCTGGTCATCACACCAGCGTAGTCCCGGCGGGGCGGGTCACCCAGTCCGGGAGAGCGGGCTCACGCCGGCTCCGGGTCCTGGTGGGCGATCCGGCTCAACTCACGCCACAGCAGGGCCAGGAACAGCACCGAGCCGCCGAAGGCGAACCAGAACGGGGCGGTGACGCCGTACCGGCTGGCCAGCGCGCCCCCGATCGCCGAGCCCGCCACCAGGCCCCCGAAGACGGCGATGACGTTGACGCTGCCCACCCGCCCCTGCAACTCCTGCGGCACCGCGCGCTGCCGGACGGTGGTCGAGGTGGTGTGCCAGACGAAGGCGTGCACCCCGAAGACGAAGAAGACCGACATGGCCAGCCACGCCGACCGGGTCAGCGCGAGCGCCAGGTGGGTCAGTGTCTCGATGACCAGCCCGACGCGCATGATGTCGCCGAGGCTGGCGAGCCGGGTGAGCGTGCCGTACAGGGCCGTGCCCAGCAGCCCGCCCAGCGCCGCCGCGGTGGTGAGCAGCCCGAACCCGACCGCGCCCAGGCCCAGCCGCGTCCTGGCGTACAGCACCAGGACCGACCACGCGGCCCCGTAGGTGACGTTGAAGATCAGGATCGTCAGGACCAGCGTGCGCACCGCCGGGTGCCGCACTGTCCAGCGGACGCCCTGGGCGATGTCCCGGCGCACGCTGCCCGACGTGCCCGGCGGGCGGCCGTGGGCGGGCAGCCGCAGGCGCGAGAGCATCAGCGCCCCCGCGGCCAGCAGGACCACCTCGGCGGCGAACGGCAGGGCCGCGCCGGCCGCGAAGATCGCGGCGCCGATCGGCGGCCCGACGAGCTGGTTGAGCGTGATGAGGCCGGTCTGGATGCGCGCGTTGGCGACCGCGAGGTCGTCGCGGCGGACCAGCATCGGCGCGAGCGTGGCCGAGGCGTTGTCGGCGAAGACCTCGGCGGTGGCGACCAGGCCGAGGGCCGCCAGCGCGCCGGCCACCGGGAGCACCCCGGCCAGCAGGGTGCCGACCAGCGCCAGCAGGACCGCCGCGCGCACGGCGTTGGCGGCCAGCACGATCCGGCGCCGGTCCAGCCGGTCGGACAGCACGCCGGCCCACAGGCCGAACAGCAGCGGCGGCGCCCAGGTCAGCAGCGCGGCCAGCGAGATCAGGAACGGGTCGTCGGTCAGCGACGCCACCAGCAGGGGGCCGGCGGCCAGCGTGATGCCGTCGCCGAGGTTCGACGTCCAGGAGGAGCCCAGCAGCCAGCGGAACCCAGGTCCCAGGCGCGGGGGGAACAGGCGGTCGAGGAGTCGGCGCACAGCGGCCGACGCTACGGGCCGGCGCGCCGGCCGGGCCGGGCGGGTCTGCATCGATGGTGATCACCCGGTCGGGTGGGTCACCCGCGGGTCAGTTGCAGATGGAAACGAAAACGAGTACCAATAACCGGCGTGACCCGCTACCCGGACCAGAAGGAAACCCCGTGAAGATCGCTTTCGTCGGCAAGGGCGGCAGCGGCAAGACGACGCTGGCGGCCCTGTTCGCCCGGACGGTCGCCGACGCGCCGCTGCTGGCGGTCGACGCCGACATCAACCAGCACCTGGCCGTCGCGCTCGGCGCCACGCAGGCGCAGGCCGCGGCGCTGCCCGCGCTGGGCGCGCACCTGACCGAGATCAAGGAGTACCTGCGCGGCGACAACCCGCGGATCAGCTCCGCGGCCGCCATGGTCAAGACCACGCCGCCCGGCCCCGGGTCGCGGCTGCTCGCCGTCGAGGAGACCGGCAACCCCCTCTACGACCGGCTCGTCACCGCTGTCGGCGGCGTCCGGCTGGCCGTGACCGGCCCGTTCGCGGACGCCGACCTCGGCGTCGCCTGCTACCACTCCAAGGTCGGCGCCGTCGAGCTGCTCCTCAACCACCTGGTCGACGGGCCGGACGAGTACGTCGTGGTCGACATGACCGCCGGTGCCGACTCGTTCGCCTCCGGCCTGTTCACCCGCTTCGACATGACGTTCCTCGTCTGCGAGCCCACCGTGCGCAGCGTCGGCGTCTACCGGCAGTACGTCGGCCACGCCCGCGAGTTCGGCATCCCGGTCCGGGTCGTCGGCAACAAGGTCGAGGACGACGCCGACGTGGCCTTCCTGCGCGCGCACGTCGGCGCCGACCTGCTCACCTGGTGCGGCCGGTCGGGGTACGTGCGGGCCGCGGAGAAGGGCGCCGCCGCCCCGCTGGACCGGCTCGAACCGGCCAACGCGGCGGCGCTGGCCACCCTGCGCGCGGCCGTCGACGCCGCGCCGCGCGACTGGGACCGGCTGACCCGGCACGCCCACGAGTTCCACCGGCGCAACGCCCTGGCCTGGGCTAACGAGCGGGCCGGCGCCGACCTGCGGGACCAGATCGACCCCGACTTCGTCCTCGGGCCGGCGCTGTCGGTCCGCTGAAACCGTCCATCACACCAAGAGGAGACCGCACATGTCGCTTGAGGTATCCGACGACCTGCTGGAGCGGGCCACCCGCGGCGAGGTCGACGACGCCGCGTTCGTGGCCTGCGTCCGCCAGTCCCTGCCCTACGCGTGGGCGGTGGTCGCCGACGTTGCCGGCCGGGCCGGCGGCGGCTTCGCCGACCACGAGGTACCGCCGCCGGACGAGGCCGCCCGCGGCCAGCTCCTGCGCGCCCTGGCCAGCGACGCGATCCGCGGCGGGCTGGAGCGGCACTTCGGCGTGAAGCTGGCGTTCCAGAACTGCCACCGGGTCGCCGCGTTCGCCCCGGCCGAGGTCGACGGCGTGCGGTACCGGGCCTTCGTCTCGCCCCGCGGCCAGTTGCTGAACCAGTCGCCGGAGCTGCGCGACTGCTGACGGGGCCGGTTCGTCCGCCGCGGCGCCCTTCCTCGTCGGGGCGTCGCGGCGGCTCCGCTCAGCGCCCGGCCGGCGGGTAGGTGCGCGGCTCGTGCAGCGCCGCGGCGAGCGCACTGTCCAGGTCGGCGTGCCGGAAGGTGAACCGCGCCGCGCTCAGCACGCCGGGGACGGCCCGGATGCTGCGTACCGTCTCCACCGCGAACTCCCCGAGCACCACCCGCAGCGCCACCGCCGGGATCGGCCAGAAGGCCGGCCGGTGCAGGGCCGCGGCGAAGGCCCGAGTGAACGTGCGGTTGCGCACCGGAGCCGGTCCGACGACGTTCACCGGCCCGGCGACGGTCTCGTCGGCGAGCAGGAGCTGGACCGCGCGCAGCCAGTCGTGCAGGGACAGCCAGGGCAGCCACTGCCGGCCGCTGCCGAAGGTCCCGCCCAGGCCCAGCCGGAACGGCAGGAGCTGCGGCCGCAGGAAGCCGCCGTCGCGGTGCAGCGGCAGCCCGGTGCGCAGCAGACAGGTGCGGACCCCGGCGTCGGCGGCCGGCGCCGTCGCCGCCTCCCAGTCCCGGCACACGCCGGCCAGGAAGTCGGTACCCAGCGGCGCGGACTCGTCCACGGGGGAGTCCGCGGTGTCGCCGTAGCAGCCGATGCCGGACGCGCTGAGCAGGACCGCCGGGCGGGCGTCGGCGGGCAGCGCCGCCAGGACGGCGGCCAGGGTGCGCGCGGGCGCGACCCGGCTGGCGCGGATCGTCCGCTTGTACTCCGCGCTCCAGCGCCGGTCGCCGACCCCCGCGCCGGCCAGGTTGACCACGGCGTCGGCGTCGGCGAGGACGGCCGGGTCCAGGTCGCCGCGGTGCGGATCCCACGCCCGCTCCTCGGGCCCGTCCGGCGTGCGGCGCACGAGGCGGGTCAGGGTGTGGCCGGCGAGCCGGAGCTGTGCCGCCAGCGTGCTGCCCAGAAAGCCGGACGCCCCGGCCAGGACGACGTGCATCGGCACCTCTCTCCGCGGCCGGCGGGCGGCCGCCCTCTCGGCGGAAAACGGGGGGCGCGCCGGCCCGCAGCCGGCACGCCCCCCGGGCGTCGCGCAATCAGGCCAGGCCGAGTTCCGCCTCGAACTGGCCGCCTTCCAGCCGCTCCCGGACGGTGGTCAGGAAGCGCGCCGCGTCGGCGCCGTCGACGATCCGGTGGTCGTAGGACAGGGCCAGGTACACCATCGAGCGGGGCACGACGACCTCGCCCAGCGTGGGGTCGTCCACGACGACGGCCCGCTTGACCACGGCGCCGGTGCCGAGGATGGCGACCTGGGGCTGGTTGATGATCGGCGTGTCGAACAGGGCGCCGCGGCTGCCGGTGTTGGTCACCGTGAAGGTGCCGCCCGACAGCTCGTCCGGGCTGATCTTGTTCGTCCGGGTGCGCTCGGCGACGTCGGCGATCCGCTTGGCCAGGCCCGCGAGGTTGAGGTCCCCGGCGTGGTGGATCACCGGTACCAGCAGGCCGCGCTCGGTCTCCACGGCCATGCCCAGGTGCTCGGCCGCGTGGTACGTGACCGTGCCGGCCTCCAGGTCGAGCGAGGAGTTGACGTTCGGGTGTACCCGCAGCGCCTCGACGGCGGCCAGCGCGAAGAACGGCAGGAAGGACAGCTTGACGCCGTTCCGGGCCAGGAAGTCGTCCTTGGCCCGCTGCCGCAGCTTGGCGATCTTCGTGACGTCGACCTCGACGACCGTGGTGAGCTGCGCCGAGATCTGGAGCGACTCGACCATCCGGCGGGCGATCAGCGCCCGGGTCCGGGACAGCTTCTCGGTCCGGCCGCGCAGCGGGCTCGGCGCCCCCTTGGCCGCAGCGGGTGCCGCGGCGGTGCTCGGGGCGGCGGCGGAGGCCGCCTTCGCCCGGGCCGCCGCGTCCAGCACGTCCTGGCGGCGGATCCGGCCGCCGACGCCGGTACCGGCGAGCGCCGAGACGTCGACCCCCTGCTCGGCGGCCAGCTTGCGGACCAGCGGCGTCAGGTACCCGCCGCCGCCGTTGGCGCCGGCCGTGGCCGGCCCGCCGTTGCCGCTCGCGGGAGCCGGGGCCGCCGCGCCGACGGCGGCGCTGCCGCCGCCCACCTGCGGCGCCGGAGCGGACTCGACCCCGGCCGGGGTGCCCGTGCCGGGCGCGGCGCCCGCGCCGGGCGGAGGCGGCGGAGGAGGTACCGCGGCCGACGGCGCGGCCGGCGCGGCACCGCCGCCGGAAGCTGCGCCGCCGGAGCCCGCGCTGCCGGAGCCCGCGCTGCCGGAGCCTGCGCTGCCGGAGCCCGCGCTACCCGGGGTCGCGGTCGGCGGGGCCGCGGAACCCGCGCCAGCGGCACCGGAGTCCGCGCGGCCGGAGCCCGCGCCGCCGGCCGGTGCCGGCGTGGAGGCCGCACCGGTCGCGGCGCCCGCGCCGATGACGGCCAGGACCGCGCCGACCTCGGCGGTGTCGTCCTCCGCGACCCTGATCTCCAGCAGGGTGCCGGCGACCGGGGACGGGATCTCGGTGTCGACCTTGTCGGTGGAGACCTCCAGCAGCGGCTCGTCGGTCTCGATCCGCTCCCCGACCTGCTTCAGCCAGCGGGTGACGGTGCCCTCGGTGACGCTCTCGCCGAGGGCCGGCATCGTCACCGGCGTGCCGGTACCGCCGGCGCCGGTCGCCCCGCCGTCCGGCGCGGCCGCCTGCGGCGGCGGGCTCTGCTGCGGTGCCGCCTGCGCGGGCGGGGCCTGCGGCGCGGGCGGGGCCTGCGCGGGCGCCTGCGCCTGCGCCGCGGGCTCCGGTGCCGGCTGCGCGGCGGGCTGCGCCGCGGCGGCCGCGCCGTCGCTGATGACCGCCAGCTCCGAGCCGACGTCGGCGGTCTCGTCCTCCGCCACGACGATGCGCGACAGCACGCCCGCGGCCGGGGACGGGATCTCGGTGTCCACCTTGTCGGTGGAGACCTCTAGCAGCGGCTCGTCGACCTCGACCCGCTCGCCCTCGGCCTTCAGCCAGCGGGTGACGGTGCCCTCGGTGACGCTCTCGCCGAGTCGCGGCATGGTGACCGATACCGGCATCTCTAGTCGACTCCTTCGGTGGCGGTTCTTCTGTGGTGAAGCCTAGGCGTGCGCGTGCAGCGGCTTGCCGGCCAGGGCGAGGAACGCCTCGCCCATCGCCTCGTTCTGGGTCGGGTGGGCGTGGATCAGCGGGGTCACGTCCTCCGGGAACGCCTCCCAGTTGTAGACGAGCTGCGCCTCGCCGATCAGCTCGCCGACGCGGGCGCCCACCATGTGGACGCCGACGACCGGGCCGTCGGCGACCCGGACGAGCTTGATGAAGCCCGCCGTCTTCAGGATCTGGCTCTTGCCGTTGCCGCCGAGGTTGTAGTTGTACGACCGGACCTGGTCGGCGCCGTACTGCTCCTTGGCCTTCTCCTCGGTGAGTCCGATGGAGGCGACCTCGGGGTCGCAGTAGGTGACCCGCGGGATGCCGTTCTCGTCGATGACGGCCGGGTGCATCCCGGCGATCTCCTCGGCGACGAAGATGCCCTGCTGGAAGCCGCGGTGGGCGAGCTGGAGGCCGGGGACGATGTCGCCGACGGCGAAGATGCCCGGGACGCTGGTGCGCAGCCGCTCGTCGGTGAGGACGAAGCCGCGGTCCATCTTCACGCCCTGCTCCTCGTACCCGAGGTTGGCGGTGCTGGGGCCGCGGCCGACGGCCACGAGCAGCAGCTCGGCCTCGACCACGTCGCCGCCGGCGATGGTGACCCGGACGCCCTTGCCGGTCTTCTCGACCTTCTCGAACGGCTTGCCGACCTTGAAGTTGATCTTCCGCTTGCGGAAGGCCCGCTCGATCGCCTTCGCGCAGTCCACGTCCTCGGCCGGGACCAGGCGGGGCGCGGCCTCGACGATGGTGACCTCGACGCCGAACGAGCGCCACACGCTGGCGAACTCGACCCCGATGACCCCGCCGCCGAGCACCACCACGGACTCGGGCACCCGGTCCAGGGTCAGCGCGTGCTCGCTGGCGATGATCTTTTCGCCGTCGACCTCCAGGCCGGGCAGGCTGCGCGAGTACGAGCCGGAGGCCAGCACGACGTGGCGGCCGGTGACCCGGCGGCCGTCGACCTCGACGGTGTCCGGGGCGACGAGCCGCCCGGCGCCCTGCACGATCGTGATGTTCTTGTTGCCCTGGAGCATCCCGGTCAGGCCCTTGTACAGCCGCCCGACGACCCCGTCCTTGTAGGCGTTGACGCCCTTCATGTCGATCCCGGCCAGCTCGGCCAGGACGCCGAACTGCTCCGACTCCCGCGTCTGGTCGGCGACCTCGGCGGCGTGCAGCAGCGCCTTGGTGGGGATGCAGCCGCGGTGCAGGCAGGTGCCGCCCAGCTCGCCCTTCTCCACCAGCGCGACCTTGAGGTCGAGCTGGGCCGCGCGCAGCGCACAGGCGTACCCGCCGCTACCCGCGCCGAGGATCACGAGGTCGAAGGTGTTGGGGTCGCTCACGGTCGTCTCCTGGGGTACGGCGCTGCCGACCGGATCGGGCGGCACCGCTGCGCGGTGGTCTCGGTGGTGTCGGCCGCGGTGGTGGCCCGCCGCCGCGCGTACGCTGCGGGGAACACCCCCGCCAGGCCATCTTGTCACTTGTGGAACGGCTTCGGGCAGGCAGGTGCCGAAGGACACGTCGGTCACGCCGGGACTGACTCTCCGTGGCGGTTGCGGCATCGGCGTACCCTGGGCCGCACTGCGGGAGCGAGGGCGGGAGGCGCCTGGAATGAACTGGTTTCGTCGTCGGAAGGCCAGTTCAGGGCACCGCGAGGGCCAGAGTGACGCCTTCGCCCATCTCGGGTGGTTCGTCCAGAACAGGTACGGCGTCGAGGCGTACCTGGAACCGCGGACCGTGATGACCGAGACCACCGTCATCCTCATCGCCCACGACGGCGAGTGGACCCGCCGCCGGGTCCGGGACCCGGAGGCGGCGGCCCGCTTCGCTCGAAAGATGAGCATCCCGCTGTACGACGTCCAGCTCACCGGGTATCCGCAGCGGATGCGCGACTACAACGCCCGCCGCCGGCTGCGGCCCGACGCCCCGCACCCCGAGGTCTGAGCCGGCGGCGCGCGCCGCCGGCCCGGACCCGCGGGAGCGTCAGCCGGCCAGGTCGTCGAGCAGCGCCAGCAGCGTGCGCACCGGGATACCCGTGCCGCCCTTGGCCAGGTAGCCGGTCGGCTCGCCGGTGTGGAAGCTCGGCCCGGCGATGTCCAGGTGCGCCCACGGGACCCCGTCGGCCACGAACTCCGACAGGAACGCCCCGCCCTGCAGCATGTGCGCGGACCGGTCGCCCGAGGCGTTGATCTGGCAGATGTCGGCGATGTCGGAGTCCATGCCCCGGCGGACCTCCTCCGGCAGCGGCATCGGCCACATCGGCTCGCCGACGGCCTCCCCGGCGACGCGGACCCGCTCGCACAGCTCCTCGGTCCCCATCACGCCGGAGATCCGCTTGCCGAGCGCGGTCACCTGGCCGCCGGTCAGGGTCGCCGTCTCCACCAGGTAGTCGCAGCCGTCCTCGCAGGCGCGCACGATCGCGTCCGCGAGGATCATCCGGCCCTCGGCGTCGGTGTTGTGCACCTCGACCCGCTTGCCGCCGTACATCGTCACCACGTCGCCCGGCCGGTACGCGGTCGCCGAGGGCATGTTCTCCGCCATCGGCACGTACGCCGTCACCGCGACGGCCGGCTTCAGCGCCGCGACCGCGATCATCACCGAGGCGACGGCCGCCGCCCCGGCCATGTCGGACTTCATCTCCCACATGCCGGCCGACGGCTTGATCGAGACCCCGCCGCTGTCGAAGGTGATGCCCTTGCCGACCAGCGCGACGCGGGCGACCTTCTTCTTCTTGGTCGGGGTGTAGGTGAGCTTCACGAGGCGCGGCGCGGCCGCCGAGCCCATGCCGACGGCCAGGATGCCGCCGTAGCCGCCCTTTTTGAGCGCCTTCTCGTCGAGCACCTCGACAGTCAGGCCGGCGTCGGTGGCCGCCTGGGCCACGGCGTCGGCGAAGGCCGGCGGGCGCAGCTCGTTGGGGGCCATGTTGACGAAGTCCCGGGCCCGGGCCACGGCGGCGCAGACGACGGCCGCGCGGGCCAACTCCGCCTTGGCGGCCTTGTCCTTGGCGTCGGGGACGTGGATCTGCACGGCCGGCACCGCCGCCCGGCGCCGGGCGCGGTCGCCGGTCTTGTACCCGGCGAACTGGTACGCCCCCAGCAGCGCGCCCTCGGCCACGCCGCGCACCGCCTCCGGGGCGTCGGCGTCGTCGGGCAGCGGCAGCGCGAGCGCCGCCTTCGCCGTCCCGGCCAGCGACCGGACCGCGCTGGCGGCGGCGCGCCGCAGCACCTCGGGGCGCGGCGCGGCGCCCGTGGGCTCCGGGCCGAGCCCGACCGCCACCAGGACCGGCGCGGTGAGCGTGCCGAGAGTGGCCAGTTTGGTGATCTCGTTGGCGGCGCCCGTGGCGCCGAGCAGGCGCAGTGTGTCGGTCAGGGCGCCGTCGAACGCCGCGACCACGCTCTCGGCGCCGGTGGCCAGCAGCAGGCCGTCGGCCTGGCTGTGCACGCCGACGACGAGGGCGTCGACGGGCAGTTCGGCGGGGTCGTTGTCCACCAGGGACAGGGTGGTCTGGGGACGCTTCTTGACAGGCGGGGTCACGCGGCTACTCCGGCGGTGGGGGCCGGGTCGCGCACCGCGACCAGGCGACGAGTGGGACGCGCCACGGTGCGCCGGATCTGTCGGCACCCCGTGGTGGTACAGCACGACTGTCCGCCCACGTTACCGGTGGGCGGAGGTCATGTCCCGCCGATGCTAGCCTCCTGGCCCGCCGGTCGATACAGCCTGTCGACGGGCCGGTAAGTTCCCAGCCATGACTGAGTCCTCCGGCGCCGACCGCCGCTCGCCCCTGCACGCCCGGCACGAGGCCGCCGGCGCGAAGTTCGCGCCGTTCGGCGGCTGGCAGATGCCTCTGGAGTACGCCGGGGGCGGAGTCGTGGCCGAGCACACCGCCGTGCGCGCGGGCGTGGGGGTGTTCGACGTGTCGCACCTGGGCAAGGCGCGGGTCGCCGGCCCGGGCGCGGCGGACTTCGTCAACCGCTGCCTCAGCAACGACCTGGCCCGGATCAAGCCCGGCCGGGCGCAGTACACGCTGTGCTGCGACGCCTCGGGCGGGGTGGTGGACGACATCATCGCCTACCTGCACGGCGACGACGACGTCTTCCTGATCCCCAACGCCGCCAACACCGCGGAGGTGGTCCGGCGGCTGGCCGAGGCGGCGCCGGCCGGCGTGCGCGTCGCCGACGCGCACGAGGCGTACGCGGTCCTGGCGGTCCAGGGTCCGCGGTCGGCCGACCTGCTGGCGGCGCTGGGGCTGCCGACCGCGCACGAGTACATGTCGTTCGAGACCGCGGCGCTGGGCGGGGTGGCGCTGACGGTCTGCCGGACGGGGTACACCGGCGAGCACGGGTACGAGCTGGTGGTGCCGGCGGCGGGCGCCGTGGCGGTGTGGGACGCGGTCTTCGCCGCGGGCGCGCCGTGGGGCGTGCGGGCGTGCGGGCTGGGCGCCCGGGACACGCTGCGCACCGAGATGGGCTACCCGCTGCACGGCCAGGACCTCTCGCCGCAGATCAGCCCCGTCCAGGCCCGCGCCGGCTGGGCGGTGGGCTGGTCCAAGCCGGAGTTCTGGGGGCGCGAGGCGCTGGTCGCGGAGCGGGCGGCCGGGCCGCGCCGGACCCTGTGGGGCCTGCGGGCCACCGACCGCGGCATCCCGCGGGCGCACATGGCGGTGCACGCGGGCGAGGCCGTCGTCGGGGAGATCACCAGCGGCACCTTCTCGCCGACCCTGAAGCAGGGCATCGCGCTGGCGCTGCTGGACACCGCCGCGGGGCTCGCCGAGGGCGCCACGGTGACCGTGGACATCCGCGGCCGCCGCTGCGCGATGACGGTGACTAAGCCGCCGTTCGTGACGCCCTCGGTCCGCTGACCTGACGCGCGCGGCGGCGGCCCCGCGGGGCCGCCGCCGCTGTCGGCGTGGATGCGGGTCAGCCGCCGACGGCGCCCTTGGTCGCGTCCTTGATCCAGCTCAGGTGCGCCGGGACGCTGGTGTAGATGGAGGGCTTGCGGGCGCAGGTCTGCTCGCCGCGGCTGGTCACGCCGACCAGCTCCCAGCGGCCGTTGTTCTGCGCGATCTGCGGGCCGCCCGAGTCGCCGAAGCAGGCGCCCTGGTTGCCGCCGGGGTTGTCCGTGCAGATTTCGCTCGCCGGGTCGAACCGGCCGGCGATGCCCTTGCAGCGGCCGGCCTCGACCGCCGAGGTGTCCAGTTCCTTGAGCACGTTGGACGGCGAGCCGCCCGACGGGGTCGTCGCGCCCCAGCCCAGCAGCTTGGTCTTCGTGCCGACCGGGATGTCGGCGGCGATCGGGATGGGCGCGGTCTTGGCCGGCGAGGCCAGCTCGCCGACGGCGATGTCGTGGATCTCCTGGTACTGGGGGTGGCGGGTGTAGCGGCTGACCCGCACGACCTCGCCGCCGGAGTTCTTGTTGTTGCTGTCCAGCCGCACCTGCCCGCCGCCGCCGCTGGTGCAGTGCGCGGCGGTGACGATCCACCTCTCGTGGATCAGCGCGGCTCCGCAGCCGCCGAGGCTGCCGGTGAACGGCCACTTCTCGGCGGTGACCTTGCCGCCGACGATCCGGTTGCTGGGCTCCGGTGCCTCGTCGGCGTGCGCGACGCCGACGCCGACGGCGATCGCGCCGGTGGTCAGTGCGACGAGCGCGAGGCGCAGATAGCTTTTCACGGGTGGCTCCTTGACTGGTGAGGGCCATGGGAGTGCGGCAGCGCCGGCCGGTGGGGGTGGTCGGCCGCACGGCGGGACGGGGTGGTCCGCTTGCCCTCCCACGCTAGAACGCATGGACGAATATAGATAGGTCAATGGGTCGGGGAAATGCCCGCGCGGACACGAACCCACGGCTTTCGGTAGCTGGCGAGCTGCGCAGGGTGGTCAGCGGGGCAGCAGACCCACGAGCGTGACCGTCACCGCGACCTCCACCGCGGCGCCCAGGACGTCGCCGGTCACCCCGCCGAAGCGCCGCACCGCGTGCCGGACCAGCAGCACCGCGGCCGCGAGCGCGACCGCCACCGCGACCGGACCCTGCCACCACCGGCCCGGTACCGCCGGCACCGCCAGGGCCGCCGTCGCCAGGAACCCGAGCGCCAACGCCGCCGGGCCGACGGTCCCCGCCACCAGCGCGCCCAGGCCGTCCGACCGCGCCGCGGGCAGGCCGCGCCGGCAGGCGAAGCCGGCCGCCAGCCGGCCCGCCGCCCCGGCCGCCGCCGCGGCGGCGAGGGCGCCCAGCGGCGACCGGCCCGCCAGCGCCGCCAGCGCCGCGGCCTGCACCAGCAGCGTCAGGACGAGCGCGGCGACCCCGAACGGCCCGATGTCCGCCTGCCGCATGACCGCCAGGCCCGCCGCGCCCCGCCGGTAGGAGCCGAGGGCGTCGACGGTGTCCGCCAGCCCGTCCAGGTGCAGGCCCCTGGTCAGCAGGACGGCCGCCCCGGCCGCGAGCCCGCCGGCCACCAGCGGGGCGCCGGTGAGCGCCGCCGCGGCGACCAGCACCGCGCCGCTGCCGAGCCCGACCAGCGCGCCGACCGCGGGGGCCAGCCGCATCGCCCCGGCCGCCGCGGCGCGGTCCACCGGCCCCGGGCGCACCGGCAGCACGGTCAGCGTGGTCAGCGCGAGCCGCAGCCCCGCCCCCCGCCGCGCAGCCCCGTTGCCGCCGCGGGCACCGGCGTCGGGCGACGTCACCGCACCGCCGCGGCGCGGTCCGCCGCGCCGGGCGACGGGACCGCCCCGGCGGCGGGGTCCATCAGGCGTCCGCCTCCGCCAGCAGCGTGCCGGCCAGCGCGAGCGCGGCGTTGAGCACGCCGAGCGCCGTCAGGCCGGCGCAGCCCTCGCCCAGGTCCAGGTCCAGGTCGGTCAGGGCGCTGGTACCGAGCAGGCCCGCCAGGCCCGGCAGCAGCGGGCCGCGGCCCTCGTCCGGCAGCAGGTACCAGTGCCGGACGTCGGGCGCGAACTCCGCGGCCGCCAGCGCCCCCGCCGCCCCGACCGGCCCGTCCAGCAGGACCGGGACCCGGTGCGCCGCCGCCCCCAGCACCAGCCCCGCCGCCGCCGCGATGTCGCCGCCGCCCACCCCGGCCAGCACGGCCAGCGGGTCGACCTCCCGCCGCACCGCGAACACCGCGCGCCGGACGGCGGCGCAGCGCCGCATCCAGGACAGGTCGTCGATCAGCCCCTCGGTGTCCACCACCCGCGGCAGCAGCGCCGCCGGCTCGGCCCGGCCGAGCGCGGCCGCCAGGGCCGTCGCCGCGCTCGCGGTACCGGCGCCGGTCGCCGCGACCAGCAGGAGGTCGGCGCCCTCGGCGGCGGCCCGCCGGGCGAGCTGGTACCCCTGGGCCATGGCCGCGGCGGCGGCCTCCGCGGTCGCCGCCGGCCCGTCCTCCACCGGCCGGACCTCGCCCAGCGACAGCACCTCGACCCGGGCGCCGGCCTGCGCGGCCAGCGCCGCCAGCGGCCCCCGGCCGGCCAGCAGCGCGTCCCGGCGTTCGTGCCCCGGCGCCTCCCCGGTGGCCAGCGCGCCGCCGCGGTCGGCGTGCAGGGCCACCACGACCGGCACCGCGTACGGCCGCGGCGGGTGCACCCCGCGCGTGCCGGCGGTGAACGCGATGCCCTCCACCAGCCGGCCCAGGCCGGGCGCCAGCGTCGCCAGCGCGGCGCGCGCCTGCGCGGCGAGGACCTCGTCCGGCAGCGGGATGTCCCAGTCGTCCGGCAGCGCCTCGGCCGGGGCGGGGGCGACCTCGGTGACGGACGCGGCGCCCGCCTGGCGCGCGCCCGGCGCCCGTTCGTGCTTGAGCCAGGTCGGCTGGCCCGCCACCACGAGGGCGACGCGGTCGCAGGCGCCGGCCACGGCCTGGTTGAGCGTGCCTAGGGCGTCGGTGAACGCCCGGCCCAGCGGCGTCGGCGCCACCAGCGTGAGCCCCACCTCGGGGCTGACCAGGACGACCCGGGCGGGGCTCGCCGCGACGGCCCGGGCGAGCGCCTGCGCGGCGGCGGCCAGGCCCTCGGCCCCCGGGATCAGGCCTTCGGCCCCGGCGGTCGGGTCGTCGGCTCCGGTGGTCGGGTCGGCGGCCCCGGCGGCCAGCGCGGCGGTGACCCAGCCGCCCAGGTCGTCGACGAGGACGACCTCGTCGGGCGCGGCCCCGGCCAGCGTCGCGGCCAGCTCGGTCGGGTCGGCGCCCAGCTCCTCGGTCCGCCAGCCGGCCGGCCGGCGCTCGCGGTGGGCGGCCACCCGGGCCTGCCACTCGGCGTCCGCGGGGTCCGGCGCGGCGGCCGTGGCCACGTACCGGACCCGCGCGGCGGCCGCCGCGAGGCGTTCGGCGTACGCGGACTTCCCGGACCGGATGCCGCCGAGGACCAGGACGCTGCGCCAGTTGCCGTCGGACATGCCCGTACCTTAGTCCAGACCGCCGGCCGCCCCGCCGCGCGCGGGGAGCGCGCGTCGCAGCGTGGTGCCCGCCCCCGGCCCGCCGTAGGCTGGCCCCGGCGGTCCTGACCGGACCGGCCGAACCGCACCGGCCGCCCCGCGGCCGCACCCGAAGGAGCGCACGATGTCGTGGACATGGCGGTACGAGGACGCGTCCGGCGCGGCGGTCGACGGTCCGCAGGAGACCTTCCCGAGCCAGGCCGACGCCGAGTCGTGGATCGGCCAGGCGTGGCGCGAGCTGGCCGAGGACGGGGTGGCCGCCGTGACGCTGCGCGAGGACGACCGCGTCGAGTACACGATGAGCCTCCAGACGACCGGCTGAGCGCCGCCGCGCCGCCCGCCCGCTACGGCCGGTTGGGGGGCGAGACGGTCTTGGCCGGGTCGCGCTCGACGACCGGGTCCAGCGCCTCGTCGACCGCCTTGAGGACGTCCGGCTCCAGGGTCACCCCGGCGGCGCGCACGTTGTCGCGGACCTGCTCGGGCCGCGTGGCGCCGATGATCGCCGCGGAGACGTTCGGGTTCTGCAGCACCCAGGCCAGCGCGAGCTGGGCCATGGTCAGGCCGGCCTCGTCGGCCACCGGCCGGAGCTGCTGGACCGCGGTCAGCACGTCGAGGTGCAGGAGCTGGGCGATGAACGCCGCGCCCGACTTGTCGTCGGTGGCGCGCGAGCCCTCCGGCGGCGCCTGGCCCGGCAGGTACTTGCCGGTCAGGACGCCCTGCGCCAGCGGCGACCAGACGATCTGGCTGATGCCCAGCTCGGCGCACGCGGGCACGACCTCGGCCTCGATGACCCGCCAGAGCGCCGAGTACTGCGGCTGGTTGGACACGAGCGGGATGCGCAGCTCGTGCGCCAGGGCGTGGGCGGCGCGGATCTGGTCGGCCGTCCACTCGGACACGCCGATGTAGAGCACCTTGCCGCTGTGCACGAGGTCCGCGAACGCCGTCATGGTCTCCTCCAGCGGCGTGCTGAAGTCGTACCGGTGCGCCTGGTACAGGTCCAGGTAGTCGGTGCCCAGCCGGCGCAGCGAGCCGTGCACGGACTCGGTGATGTGCTTGCGGGACAGGCCCCGGTCGTTGGGGCCCGGACCGGTCGGCCAGTACACCTTGGTGCAGATTTCGACGCCCTCGCGGCGGACGCCCTTCAGCGCCCGGCCCAGCACCTCCTCGGCGCGGGTGCCGGCGTACACGTCGGCGGTGTCGAACGTGGTGATGCCTTCGTCGAGCGCGGCCTGCACGCAGGCTGTCGCGGCGTCCTCCTCGACCTGCGAGCCGTGGGTGATCCAGTTGCCGTAGGCCAGCTCGCTGACGAGCAGGCCGGACCGGCCAAGGTGTCGGAACTGCATGGGGCGAGCCTATCGGGCGCCCCCGCGCCCCGCCGGGCGAACCGGGCGGCCAGGGTGGTCCGGGGCCGCGGGCGTCAGCGGGCTGGCGTCACAGGACGGGGGCCTCCACCCGCAGCCGCCGCCGCAGGGCGGTGTGCAGCGCCCGGCGGTCGCCGTGGGTGGGGGAGATGAGCGCGCGTCCGCGGCGGTCGAGGGCGCCCCACTGGCCGCCGTCGACGATGAGGAACGCGAGCGGGTGGATGACCACCGTGCGGTACCGGGGCTCGACCCACTGCCGCCCGGTGCGGTCGACCACGCCCCGCCACCGGCCGGTGTCCACCACGGCCAGCCCCTCCTCGGTGAAGCCGTCCAGGTACCGGCCGTCGGACAGCGCGGTGGCGAAGCCGCGGTACCGCAGCGGGACGACGACCCGGCCCACCGTGTCGATGGCGCCCCAGCCGTCCTGGCGGACCGCCGCCACGCCGGACCGGAACGGCCGCACGTCCTCGTACCCCCGCGGCCCGCGGGCGGCGCCGGTCGCGTCGATGAGCTGCCACCCGTCGGCCTCGCTGGGCTGGACCCAGGCCATCCCGTCGCCGAACGGCTGGGCCTGCCGGTAGGCCGCGGGCACCAGGGGCCGGCCGGCGGCGTCGGCGTACCCCCAGGCGCCCGTGCGGTCGTCCCGGGTGAGGACCGGCGCCGGCGGTACCCCCAGGACGGTCGCCCGGTCCCGGGCCGCCGGCCCGAAGCCGTGCCGGCCGGCGCGCTCGGCGACCGCCCCGAGCGCCAGCGCGATCCGCGGCACCATCGGCGCGCGCGCGTCGCCGCACAGCGTCACCGCCTGGTCGAAGTGCTTGATCGCCTCGACCAGCCTGCCCTGTTCGTAGCAGGAACGCCCGGCCTGCTCGTGCACGCTGGCGCGCAGGGCGTCGGGCAGCTCGGCGCAGGAGGCGAGGGCGAGCAGCCGGTCCGCCTGGCCGAACTCGCCCCGCCACTGGTGGATGTGGGCGAGCCGGGCGCGGACGACGGCGAGCTGGCGCAGCTCCCCGACTGCCTTGGCGTGGTCCAGCGCCCACTGGCCGTCGCGCAGGGCCTCGCCGAGGTCGCCGAGCAGCCGCGAGGCGACCGCGCGCAGGCTCAGCAGCCGGGCCCGGGTGGCGTCGTGGGCGGCCCGGCTGATGGCGCGGCCCAGGTCGTCGCGCAGCGCCTGAACCAGCGCCGGCCGGGTCACGACCTCGCGCAGGGTCCGCGGGTCCAGGTGCCCGCGGCAGGCGGCCAGCCGCGTCTCCGCCTCGTCCTCGGGCCGGTCCTCGGGGGTCAGCGCGTCCGCGCGCAGCGTCAGCGGGGGCGCGGCCGGCGCGGGCGGGCGGTACGGGGCCGGCCGGCGGCGCAGCGCGTCCGGCGGCGGGGTCGGCACGGGCGCGGCGCCGCGGTACACGCCCGGGCGACCGTGGGGCACGGCGCGGCGGTCGGCGGCGGCGCTCGGGTGGACGCCCGCGGCGGGCCAGTGGCCGGTGTCGGTGAGCGCCCACTCGGGGGTGGTCGAGGGCCGGGTGTGGAACGGGTTCGCGGTCATGTCGTCACCTCGCCACCCATACGGCAAACGCCCTCCACCCCGGCTGGTCTCCGCGGCCGGTCTGCTGCCCCGGCCGGTCTGCTGTGGCGATTTCGCCGATGGCCCGCAATAGTGCGGAATACGTCAGGAGGGTATCGGTGTGACCCACCTCACCGCCAGTGCGCCGCCCCCGCGAAAGTGGCGCCTTGCCGACAATTCGCCGGGGACCGGTGGCCGTTCGCCGATGATCAGTCCGGCCGGCGGACCGGCGCACCGGCCGGACGGCCCACGCGCGACCGCCCCCGCCATGACCTACGCGCCTGCCCGGGGGTCCGGTTACGGGAAGTCCCGCCGGCGGGTGAACGGCCGGTGGGCCGGTTCACACAACTGGTCGCCGCGCACCCGTAACCTGGGCCGATTTGCCCGATTAGTTTCTTTTCGGAATCACCGGGAAAAGCATTTCCGCGCGGTACCGCAATAGCGCGGCGGTCTATTCAGATCCTGTCGCCGAGATCGACGCGCGGCGACGGCATCCGCATCCGCCGGAATGTCAGGGCGCGCATGATCCCGTAAAAGGCCAGGCCACCCGGGCGCTGCGTACTCTGCGGGAACTCCGCGCGGATCCGCTTGCGGATCCGCATCGCGATCAGCGTGCTGTCCACGACCACGGCCAGCGCCAGCAGCAGCCACACGTACTGCGACACCGCGCGCGCCACCGGCGGCATCGAGGGCGAGGAGCCGATGAGCACCAGCAGCGCGCCGCCGAAGAACCACGTGCCCGCGGTGCGCCGGCTGTCCACCAGGTCCCGGACCAGGGCCCGCTCCGGCCCCCGGTCGCGGGCCGTCAGGTACCGGTCGTCGCCGCGGCGCATCCCCGCCATCGCCTCGGCGCGCTGGCCGCGGCGGCGCTCGCGGGCGCGCGCCATGGCCTCCTTGCGGTCGGCGGGCGGCGCCGCGGCGGGCCGGCGCTTCTGCGCCTCCGCCCGGCGGGGGGTGACCAGGCCGCGCTCCCGCTTGCTCGCGGTGTGGCCCCGGCCCGCGGCCGGATCGGCGGGCGCCTCGGGGGCGTCCGTGCTCACGGCGTTCTCGACCAGGTCGGCGGACTTGCGGCGAAAGAGAGACGGCACGCGGGCAAGGGTAGCCAAGCGCGGCGCCCACCACCCCGCGGGGTGGGCCGGCGCCCGCGCGGCCCGGGGACCGCGGTCCGTCACGGGCGCTCGGTCGCGGCGCCCAGGGCCGCCAGCTTCGCCTCGAAGTCCTCGTAGCCGCGGTTGATCAGATCGACCCCGTACACCCGGGACGTCCCCTCGGCCGCCAGCGCCGCGATCAGGTGGCTGAAGCCGGCGCGCAGGTCGGGGATGACCAGGTCGGTGGCGTACAGCTTGCTCGGTCCGGCGATCACCGCCGAGTGGTGGAAGTTGCGCCGGCCGAACCGGCACGGGGTCCCGCCCAGGCAGTTGCGGTACGTCTGGATCGTCGCGCCCATCGTGTTCAGCGCGGAGGTGTAGCCGAGCCGCTGCTCGTACACCGTCTCGTGGACGATCGACAGCCCGCGCGCCTGCGTCAGCGCCACCACCAGCGGCTGCTGCCAGTCGGTCATGAAGCCGGGGTGCACGCCGGTCTCCAGCGCCACCGCGCGCAGCTCGCCGCCGGGGTGCCAGAAGCGGATCCCGCCCTCGTGCCCGGGGTGCCCGTCGCGGGGCGGGGCGACGTCGGTGATCTCGAACGCGCCGCCGACGGACCGGAAGACGTTGAGGAAGGTGGTCATGTCGGCCTGGCGGGCCCCGACGACCTCGACCTGCCCGCCGGTGGCCAGCGCCGCGGCACCCCAGCTCGCGGCCTCGATCCGGTCGGGGATCGGGCGGTGCGCGTACCCGGCCAGCCGCGGCACCCCCTCGATCTCGATGACCCGGGAGGTGTGCACGTTGATGATCGCGCCCATCTTCTGGAGCACGCAGATCAGGTCGATGATCTCCGGCTCCACGGCCGCGTTGCGCAGCTCGGTGACGCCCTCGGCGCGGACGGCGGTCAGCAGCACCTGCTCGGTGGCGCCGACGCTGGGGTAGGGCAGCTCCAGCTTCGTCCCGCGCAGGCCGTCCGGGGCCGTCAGGTGCAGGCCGCCCGGGGTCTTGTCGACCACGGCGCCGAACTGCCGCAGGGCGTGCATGTGGAAGTCGATCGGCCGCGGTCCGATGTGGCAGCCGCCCAGGTCCGGGATGAACGCGTGGCCCAGCCGGTGCAGCAGCGGGCCGCAGAACAGGATCGGGATGCGGCTGGAGCCGGCGTGCACGTTGATCTCGTCGACGTGCGCGCTCTCGACGTTGGCCGGGTCGAGCACCAGCTCGCCGGGCTCGGCGCCGTCGCTGACCCGGACGCCGTGCAGCTCCAGCAGGCCCCGCACGACCTCGACGTCGCGGATCTCCGGCACGTCGTACAGCCGGCTCACGCCGTCGCCCAGCAGGGAGGCCACCATCGCCTTGGAGACCAGGTTCTTCGCGCCGCGGACCCGGATCGTGCCCTGGAGCGGGGTGCCGCCGCGCACGACGAGCACGTCGGTCTCCGACGTCGGTCGCCTCGTCGTCTCGCTCACGCCGTCACCTCGCTGCTACGGCCAGGCTTCCACGGCGGGGGAGTACCGGGAGCCTGGGAGTCGTCCGCCTCGCCGCGGAGCGCCGCGGTGCGATCCGCGGCGGCGGGAGTGGGAAAGTATCCACATGTGCGTCCTCGGCAGCATAGCGCCGCCGGGCCGGTTCCCCCACCTGGCCGTTGCGCCCGTCATCCTCCCCGTCCGGCGGCCGGGCCGCTAGGGCAGCGCCAGCATGCGGTCCAGGGCGACCCGGGCGTACCGGGCGGTCTCCGGGTCGACGGTGATCCGGTTGACCACCCGGCCGGCCGCCAGCTCCTCCAGCGCCCACACCAGGTGGGGGAGGTCGATCCGGTTCATGGTGGCGCAGTAGCAGACCGTCTTGTCCAGGAACATGACGCGCTTCTCGGGGTGGGCGTTGGCCAGGCGCCGGACCAGGTTGAGCTCCGTGCCGACCGCCCACGCCGAGCCGGGCGGCGCCGCCTCCAGGGTGCGGATGATGAACTCCGTCGAGCCGACCAGGTCGGCGGCGCGGACCACCTCGTGCCGGCACTCCGGGTGGACCAGCACGTTCACCCCGGGTACCCGGCGCCGTACCTCCTCGACGCTGTCGAGGGTGAACCGGCCGTGCACCGAGCAGTGCCCCCGCCACAGGATCATCCGGGCGTCCCGCACCTGCGCGGGGGTGAGGCCGCCGCCCGGCTTGTGCGGGTCGTACAGCACGCAGTCGGCCAGGTCGAAGCCCAGCTCCAGGACCGCGGTGTTGCGGCCGAGGTGCTGGTCGGGGAAGAACAGCACCTTCCCGCCCCGCGCGTACGCCCACTCCAGTGCCCGTTTGGCGTTGGAGCTGGTGCAGACCAGCCCGCCGTGCCGGCCGACGAACCCCTTGATGTCGGCCGAGGAGTTCATGTACGTGACCGGCACGATCTGGTCGACGACCCCGGCGTCGGCCAGCACCTCCCAGGCGGTCTCCACCTGCGGGAGCGCGGCCATGTCGGCCATCGAGCAGCCGGCGGCCAGGTCGGGCAGGATCACCTTCTGGTCGTCGCCGGTGAGGATGTCGGCGCTCTCGGCCATGAAGTGCACGCCGCAGAAGACGATGAACTCCGCCGCCGGCCGGGCCGCCGCGTCGCGGGCCAGCTTGAACGAGTCGCCGGTGACGTCGGCGAACGCGATCACCTCGTCGCGCTGGTAGTGGTGGCCGAGGACGAACGCCCGGTCGCCGAGCGCGGCCTTCGCCGCCCGCGCGCGGGCCACCAGGTCCGGGTCGCTGGCCGCCGGCAGGGACCCGGGGCAGTCGACGCCCGGCTCGCTGCCGGGGTCGCTGCCCTGGCCGAGCAGGAGCAGGGCCAGCGGCGTGGCGGCGGGCTCGGCCCAGCCCTCGGCGGGACGCGGCGCGGGCGCGGGGGCTCCGGCGGCGGGCGGGTCGGCGGCGACTCCGGTGCCGGCGGGTCCTGCGGCGGGGGCGGGTCCCGTGGCGGAGGCGGGTCCCGTGGCGGAGGCGGGTCCCGTGGCGGAGGCGGGTCCCGTGGCGGAGGCGGGTCCCGTGGCGGAGGCGTGGGAGGTGGCGGGGGGAGGGGTCACGTGGCCCATCGTCGCACGGGGTGCCGACACCGGCCATGAGCCGGCTCACCAGCGTTCCCGGCGCAGTTGAGAGCGACGGCGCGCTGTCCGGCGGACCGCGGGAGCCGGTCGGATGATGCCGGGCCACGTCCCTACCGGGGATGCCAGGCCCGGCGCGGCGGCGCCCGATGTCCCGTCGGCGACATCCCGGGCCGGCCCCGCGCCCTGATTCGCGGCCGGGGGGCGCGATGATGGCGGCAGGTGGCGGAGGGAGTCCCGGGGTGCGCGTGCTGGTCTGCCCGGACAAGTTCGCCGGCACCCTCACCGCGGCCGAGGCCGCCGCGGCGGTGGCCGCGGGCTGGCGCGCCGCCGCCCCGTCCGACGAGGTCGTCCTCGCCCCGCTCGCCGACGGCGGGCCGGGCCTGCTCGACGCGCTGGCGCCGGCCGTCGGCGGCGAGTTCGTCGCCGTGCCGACCGTCGACCCGCTCGGCCGGCCGGTCGCGGCGCGGATCCTGGTCGGCGGCGGTACGGCCTACGTGGAGAGCGCGCAGGCGTGCGGCCGGCACCTGCTGCGCCACCGCGAGCGCGACCCGCGGCACGCCTCGACGTACGGCGTCGGCGTGCTGCTGTCCGCCGCCCTGGGCACCGGCGTGGCGCGGGTCGTCGTGGGGCTCGGCGGCTCCGGTACCCACGACGTCGGCGCCGGCCTGCTCGACGCTCTCGGCGCGCCCCCCGTGGCCGCCGACGGCGTGCCACTGCCGCCGGGCGGGCTGGCCCTGGCGGGCGCGGCGGCGCTCGCGGCCGTGCCGGACCTCGGGCCGGTGGACCTGGTCGGCGCGGCCGACGTCGACAACCCGCTGACCGGGCCGGCGGGCGCCGCGGCGGTGTACGGCCCGCAGAAGGGCCTGCGCCGCCGGGACCTGCCGGCGCTGGACGCCGCCGCGGGCCACTTCGCCGCCCTGCTCGCCCGGAGCCTGCCCCGGTGCCCGCCGGCGCCGGGGGAGCGGCCGGGGGCCGGCGCGGCCGGCGGCCTGGGCGCGGCGCTGCTCGCGCTCGGGGGGCGGCTCGTCCCGGGGGCGGGGCTCGTGCGGGACCTGACCGGGCTGGACGCCCGGGTCGCGGCGGCCGACCTGGTGGTCACCGGCGAGGGGGCGCTGGACGCGCAGACCGCCCGCGGGAAGGTGGTCGCGGAGGTCGCCGCGGTCGCCGCGCGGCACGGCGTCCCGTGCGTGGCGGTGGCGGGCCGGTCGACCCTGGCGCCCGCCGAGGTCGCGGCGCTGGGGCTGGCCGAGGTCCACACGCTGACCGGACGGCTGGGCTCGGCGGCCCGGGCGCGGGCGGGCGCCCGCGGGGGCCTGGCCGGCCTGGCGGGGGACCTGGCGGCCCGGTGGGCCGGACTTGGGAATGCGGCGGCGGGCGGTTAGCGTTGGTGCGGGTACCCCGGCACCCCGTGCCGATTCACCCGCCTGGCCGGTGCGGCCGACGGCGGTGGCCGACCTCGGATCCGGAGCCGGATCCGGGCAGAGCGATCAGGAGACCAGGACAGTGACCGAGACCGCTGCGACGACCGAGACCGCTGGCCCGTCGGCCGGCGCTTCCAGCGAGCCCGCGGGCGGCTGCTGCGGCGGTGGCGGCGGCGCCCCGGCGGCGATGCCCGCCGCCGCGCCGGGCGCCGACGGCGCGACCGGCGTGATCCTGACCGACGTGGCGGCCGAGAAGGTGCACGCCCTGCTGGAGCAGGAGGGCCGCGACGACCTGCGGCTGCGGGTGGCGGTGCAGCCCGGCGGCTGCTCCGGCCTGCGGTACCAGCTCTTCTTCGACGAGCGGTCGCTCGACGGCGACGTCGTGGCCGCGTTCGGCGCGGTCGAGGTCGTCGTCGACCGGATGAGCGCCCCGTACCTGGCCGGCGCCAAGATCGATTTCGCGGACCGGATCGACGCCCAGGGCTTCACGATCGACAACCCCAACGCGGGCGGCTCGTGCGCCTGCGGCGACTCGTTCCACTGACCGGCACGGCACCGGTACCGGCCGCGCGCCGGCCGGGGCGCGGCGGGGCGCAGACGTCCCCCGCGCCCCGCTCGCGGGGGTCCGGGCGGCAGGGCGCGGTCGACTAGGCTGGGCGTCCGCACTCCGCCGACCGACGAGGATCCCCATGAAGATCGCCGCCACCGGCTCGATCGCCACCGACCACCTGATGCACTTCCCCGGCCGCTTCGCCGAGCAGTTCATCGCCGACCAGCTCGACAAGGTGTCCCTCTCGTTCCTCGTCGACGATCTGGTGGTCCGGCGCGGCGGCGCCGCGGCGAACATCGCCTTCGGCATGGCGCGGCTGGGCCTGCGGCCGCTGCTGGTCGGCGCGGTCGGCGCCGACTTCGCCGACTACCGCTCCTGGCTGGAGCGGCACCGGGTCGACTGCGCCTCCGTCCACGTCAGCGAGGTCGCCCACACCGCGCGCTTCGTCTGTACCACCGACGAGGACATGTGCCAGATCGCGTCGTTCTACGCGGGGGCGATGACCGAGGCCCGGCAGATCGAGCTGGCGCCCATCGCCGACCGGGTCGGCGGCCTCGACCTCGTACTGGTCAGCCCCAACGACCCGGTGGCGATGGTCCGGCACAGCCAGGAGTGCCGGGACCGCGGGTACGCCTTCGTCGCCGACCCGTCCCAGCAGCTCGCCCGGATGGACGGCGCGGACATCGTCCGGCTCATCGACGGCGCGGCGTACCTGTTCACCAACGCGTACGAGCGCGAGTTGCTGGAGAGCAAGACCGGCCTCACCGGCGACCAGGTCCTCGACCGCGTCGGGGTCCGGGTGACCACCCTGGGCAAGGACGGCGCCGAGATCACCGGGCGGGACATCCCGCGCACCGTCGTCCCGGTCGCCCGCGAGATCCAGGCGTACGACCCCACCGGCGTCGGCGACGGCTTCCGGGCCGGCTTCTTCGCTGCCCGCTCCTGGGGTCTGGGCCTGGAGCGCGCCGCCCAGGTGGGCGCGCTGCTGGCGACGCTGGTGCTGGAGACCGTCGGCACCCAGGAGTACGACCTCCAGCCCAGCGCCTTCCTCAAGCGCCTGGAGGAGTCCTACGGGCCGGCGGCGGCCGACGAGGTCCGCCCGCACCTGCCGGCCGCCTGAGCCCCGCCGCGCGGACCGGCGCCGCCCGGCCGGCGACATTCCGGCAGGTGACATTCCGGTCGGCGGGCGTCCCAGTCGGCGGCGTCCCGGTCGGCGGCGCCGGTCAGTCGCGCCGGACGGTGAAGGAGGGCGGTGCCGCCGCGGTCAGGGTGTGGCCCCGCATCCGGCACCAGGCGGCGATGTCGTTGGCGGCGGCGGGGTCGTCGGCGAGGATCCGCACCCGCGCGCCCGCCGGGAGCGCCGCCACGGCGCGCGCGAGCGCGATGACCGGCAGCGGGCACCGCTGACCCAGGCAGTCGAGGACCGGCACGCCGTCGCCGCCGTCGGGCGCGGCCGGGGGCGGCGGGGCGGTCACAGCCCCACCGCGCCGGCCTCGGCGCGCAGTGCCGCGACGACCCCCGGCACCTCCGCCAGGAACCGGTCCACCTCCGCCTCGGTCGTCTCCCGGTGCAGCGACAGCCGGACGTTGCCGTGCGACAGCACCCCCATGGCCTCCAGCACGTGGCTGGGGCGCAGGGTGGAGGCGGTGCACGCCGAACCGGAGGACACCGCGAAGCCGCGCCGGTCCAGCGCCAGCAGCAGGGCCTCGCCGTCGACGTACAGGCAGGAGAACGTCACCACGTGCGGCAGCCGGTCCACCGGGTCGCCGACCACCACGGTGTCGGGGACCGTCGCCGCGACGGCGGCCCGGACCCGGTCCACGAGGGCGCGCAGGCGGGCGTCCTCGGCCGCGGCCTCCGCCGCGGCGGCCCGCAGCGCCGCGGCGGCGGCCACCACCCCCGGCAGGTGCAGGGCGCCCGGCGCGGTGCCGCGCTCGCGTTCGTCGCGCGGGTACGGCGGCTGCCAGCGGGTGCCGCGGCGCACGACCAGCAGCCCCACCCCGGGCGGCCCGCCCCACTTGCGGGCGCTGGCGGTGAGCACCGACCAGCCGCCGGGTACCGGCACCCTGCCGAGCGAGGCGGCGGCGTCGACGTACAGCGGCACCCCCGCGTCCCGCGCGGCCGCCGCCGCCTCGGCGACCGGCTGGAGGGTGCCGACCTCGTGGCTGGCGCTGATCAGCGCGGCCAGCGCGACGCCCGGCGCGGCCACGGCCGCCCGCCACCGCCCCAGGTCGAGCCGCCCGTACCCGTCGACCGGCACGGGCACGGGCGCGCCGTGGGCGGCGGCGGCGTGCAGGACCGCCGAGTGTTCGACGGCGGAGTGCACGACCGCGGCGCCGGTGCGCGCGCGGCCGGCCGCCAGCCCCGCGACGGCCGTGTCCGCGGCGACGGTCCCGTTGGGCGCGAAGAAGACCTCGTCGAGCCGGACGGCCAGCACCTCCGCGACAGCGGCCCGGGAGCCCTCCAGGAGCTGGGCCGCCCGGCGCGCGCGGGTGTACAGGCGGGCGGGGTCGCACCAGCCGTCGGCGTACGCGGCCTGGAGTGCCTGGGCGGCCACCGGGTGCAGCGGCGCGGCCGTCGCGGCGTCGAAGTAGGCGGGGGTGAAGGCGGTGGGTTCGGCCGGCTGGGTCACCGGTCGACGGTAGCGTGGGACCGGGTGCGCCGGGCCGGCGCCGACCGACCCGGCCCGCCACACCCCCGTGCCCGATCCGGGCGGGGAGGTCGAGTAAGGTGCGACCGTCGGTGACCCCGCGTGGGTGCGGCGTCCGGTTTCGGCACGTGGCGACCCAGGTCGGCCGCCGACGGGGCGGACGCGGCGCGCGCGGGTGCGGGCGGTCAGTGTGCGGCGCGGCCCGGCGGCCGGGGTGCCGCCGCGGGCGCGACGAGGGAGGCAGGAGCAGGTGTACGCAGAGCGTGCGACGGTCAGCGGTCGGAGCCGTCGGCCCGGCGCGACCCGACTGGCGGGCCTCGGTCTCGGCGCGGTGGCGCTGCTGACCCTGCTGACCGGCTGCGATGTCGGCAGCGCCTTCGGCGGGTTCGGCTGGCCGCAGGAGGGCATCACGCCCACCGCCCACCGGATGTACGACCTGTGGATCGGCTCCACGGTGGCGGCGTTGATCGTCGGCTTCATCACCTGGGGCCTGATCTTCTGGTGCATCATCCGGTACCGCAAGCGGGGCGAGGAGCTGCCGCCGCAGACCCGGTACAACATCCCGATGGAGACCATCTACACGGCGACGCCGTTCCTGGTCATCGCGGTGCTGTTCTACTACACGGCGATCGTGCAGGCCGACGTCGAGCGCACGTCGAAGAACCCCGACGTGGTCGTCGAGGTCGTCGCCTTCAAGTGGAACTGGCAGTTCAACTACCGCGACGGCATGGGCGTCGAGGCCAGGACGGTCGCCTCGACCCTGGGCGACAGCGACTACATCCCGGTGCTGGTCGTGCCGACGCACAAGAAGATCCGGTTCGAGGAGACCAGCAAGGACGTCATCCACTCCTTCTGGGTGCCCGAGCTGCTGTTCAAGCGGGACGTCTTCCCCGGCCCGCTGCGCAACGTCTTCGAGGCCACGGTGGAGCGCGAGGGTGCCTACGTGGGCCGCTGCGCCGAGCTGTGCGGCACCTACCACTCGATGATGAACTTCGAGATGCGGGCGGTCAGCGCCGACCGGTACGCGCAGTTCCTCGACGCGATGCGGGCCGGCCGCTCCACCCCGGAGGCCCTGACGGCCATCGGCGAGGCGCCGTACGCCACCAAGACGACGCCGTTCGAGACCAAGCGGCAGCTCAAGGAACGGAAGGCGGCGCAGTGAAGTCGGAGTACAAGCTCTTCACCATCCTGGCGGTCTTCCTCTACGCCTGTACGGCCGTCTACGCGTGGTGGACCGCCACCGCCGGTGACCCGATGAACCCGCCGGGCCGCGTCGACTGGGTGGGCACGATGGCCCTGCTGCTGTCGGGCATGTTGTGCCTGATGCTCGGCGGCTACTTCTGGTTCGTCGCCCGCCGCATCGACCTGCGCCCCGAGGACCGGCCCGACGCGGAGATCCACGAGGGCGCCGGCGAGGTCGGCTTCTTCAGCCCGGGCAGCTACTGGCCGTTCGGCCTGGCGCTGGCGGCGGCCTTCGCGGCGATCGGCACCGCCTTCATGGCCTGGTGGCTCGTCGCCGGGGGCCTGATCGCCGTGGTCCTCGCCGCCGCGGGCCTGCTGTTCGAGTACTACAGCGGCACCCGGCGCGCGGTCGAGCACTGACCGCACCCGCCCGACCACACCACACCGCCTGACGCCGACCCGCCGCCCCGCGCGCCGGTCGGCGTCGGTCGTCAGCGGTCAGGCCACGCGGCGCTGGTGCGGGGCGCTCCAGGGCGCGCGGTTCTCCGGCAGGCCCCACACCACCACCGAGGCGATGAGGATCGCGCTGCCGCAGCCCGCGCACAGCAGCTCCGGGCAGTCCTCGTCGCCGGTCGGTGCGGCGGCGAAGAGCATCTCGGTCTCGCAGACCGCGCAGTACATCTCCTCGTCGGCCATGGGGCACCCCCTCGTCGCACTCCTGCCTTCCCGGGCGGACCCCGGGCGAACTTCCACACTGCCAGCAGGGCCGGGCAGAACCGCGCACCCGCGCGGCGTGTCGCGCGCGGCGCCGGCACGGCGCTGCCGCCCGTCGATACACAAGATCGGACCGGCGGCCGCCCCCGGCCGACATTTGTCCGATGTGGAATTCTTCACGAACTGACGAACGTCGATGGCCGTTTGGTCAATTGGTGTTCGTGGATGTCATTTGGTTATCTGGAAAGACGGGGATCCCCACATCACCGGCCGCACCTCTGCCAGCGATTCTGCCATCGCGGCCGGGCCACTGTCGCAGATGAGGGGAAGCACATGAACACGGTATTCAGATCGACGTTTGCCGGAGTAGCCGCCGGCACCGCACTGCTCGGCGGCCTGTCCGCGCCGGCCGCGGCCTACGCTGCCCGGCCGGCCGTCCGGGTGGAAGTACAGACCGCCGCGGGGTCGGGCTGTCCGACGCCGGCCGACACCTCGGTGACGCCGCACCTGGACGGCAGCGGCTTCCTGGCGGTGTACAACGCCTTCGAGGCCTCCTCGCCGCCCAACGGCAACCGGTTCTGCAACCTCACCCTGAAGGTGAGCACGGACGCCGGGGTCCACGTCGGCCTGCGCCGGATCACCTACCGCGGCACCGCCGACCTCGGCCGCAACAGCCGCGGCTCCTTCGAGGCGAAGTACTTCTGGGCCGGCGGCCCGACCGCCCACCACCCGGGCTACAGCCGCACCGGCCCGTACAGCGGGGACTGGGAGCGGGTGCACGAGCTGCCGGAGGTCCACTGGGGGCCGTGTCACGAGGCGCAGCTCAACATCACCCAGACGCTGCGGGCCAAGGGGCCCGGCGAGGCGTACATCAACGTCCAGAGCACCGACGCCGGTTACGCCTCGATCTTCGAGTGGGTCACGGCGCCCTGCTGAGTCCGCCGCGCGGCGGCGCGCGCGGGGCACCGGACACCGCCCCCGCGCGTCGCCGCACCCGCCGCGGGCCGCGGCACGGGTCCGCGGCGGGAGACCGCCACCGCCACCACGTCATGGGGGAGTCATGAGTCGTACCACCATCGCCCGCACCGCGGGCGGCCTTGCCGCCGCGCTGCTGGTCGGCGGCCTGTCCGGGCCGGCCACCGCCGGGAGCGCGGACCGGCGGCCGCACACCGTCCACGTCGCGCTGGTCAGCGCCGCCGGGTCGGGGTGCCCGGACACCTCGGCGGCCGAGGTCGTCGCGCACGACGACGGCAACGGCTTCCACGCCCGGTACCCGCGGTTCCAGGCGGTCGCGCCGCCGTTCAGCAACCGCTTCTGCCTGGTGGTCCTGAAGGTCACCGTGCCGCAGGGGTACCGGGTCGGGATCCGCCGGGTCGCCTACCGCGGCGCCGCCCGCGTCGCGCACGGTGCCCGGGTGAGCTTCGACGCCAAGTACGCCTGGGCGGGCGGGGAGACGATGCACCACCCCGGCTACCGGCAGAGCGGACCGTTCCGCGGCAACTGGAACCAGGAGCACCGGCTCGACGACGCCCACTGGTCGGCGTGCACGCCCGAGTCGCAGTTCCAGGTCACGCAGACGCTGCGGGCGCACAGCAACCCGCCGGCCAACACCGCCGACAGCCGGGTCAGCCTGGAAACGCCGGGCGAGGACTGGGCACTGTACTGCGAGTGGGAGATGGCGCCCTGCGGCGGCACCGCGCCGCGCCGCGCCTGATCGCCACCCGGTCGACCATTCACCGAGTCTCCCCACCGGGGCTTCCCATGCCCCACTCCGGCGGGGTGCCGGATCACGATGCCGCGTGTTCCGGCACCCCGCCACCGCACCATTCGATTTTCACCGGGTGAACCCCGCACGAGTGCCGGGGCGGCGCACCGTCTGCCGCTACCGCGAACCGCCGCCACCGGGGCGTGGATTCACCTCTGCCGATATGGAGGACGTCATGACATCGCGCTACCTGAAGAAGGTCGGAGTCACGCTGGTTACCGCCGTGCTCGCCGCCGGGACCGCGCTGCCGGCCGCGGCGCACGCGCCGTCGCGGGGGATCACGGTGCGGGTGGAGTCGGTGGCCGGGTCCGGCTGTCCGACCCCGGCCAGCGCCACCGTGACCCCGCACCTGGGCGAGCAGGGCTTCACGATCGCCTACCAGCAGTTCGCCGCGGTGGCCTCGCCGCAGACGTCCAAGTTCTGCAACCTGGTGGTCCGCGCCAAGATCGACGGCGGGCTGCACATCGGCCTGCGGAAGGTGACCTACCGCGGCACGGCCGACCTGGTCAACGCCAACGCCAGCTTCGTCTTCGAGGCGAAGTACCACTGGCTGGGCCAGCCCACCATCTACCAGCCGGCGTACACCAAGGCCGGGCCGTTCGAGGGCGACTGGGAGGTCAGCCACACGCTCAAGGAGGTGCACTGGGGGCCGTGCCAGCCCGAGGCCCAGTTCGACATCCTGCAGAACCTCAAGGCGCGCGGCGGCGCCCCGGGCGCCAGTGACGTGGTGGTCCAGACCACCGACGCGGGCTACGCGGCGGTCTACGAGTGGGTGACCGAGCGCTGCGTCTAGCCCACGCGCGCCCACGCAGAGGGCGGGGCCGGGATCTGGTGATCCCGGCCCCGCCCTCTGGTCGTGCGTGTCGCTCAGCGCGTGCCGGAGGACTCCAGTTCGCGCCGCTCCGCCTGCGGCAGGGCCGGCGGGGCCGGCTCCTCGACAGGGTAGAAGAAGCCCTTGATCGCCGGTGCGAGCGCGCCGACCCGGTTCATCTTCTTCGGCACCACCCAGCCGGTGTACTCCAGTTCGGTGTGGCCGTGCGCGTCCGGCGCGGCCAGCGGCTGGTGCACCTCGACGAACTGCCCGTTGGGCAGCCGGCGGATGATGCCGGTCTCCACGCCGTGGGCCAGGACCTCCCGGTCGTGCTGCTGGAGACCCAGGCAGATCCGGTACGCCGCCCAGTAGGCGATCGGCGGCACGATCAGCAGGCCGATCCGGCCGGCCCAGGTCATCGCGTTGAGGCTGATGTCGAAGTTCTCCGCCAGCGGGTCGTTGCCGCCCGAGATCGTCAGCACCAGGTAGAACGCCACCGCCATCGCGCCCAGCGCCGTGCGCTCGGGTACGTCGCGGGGCCGCTGGAGCAGGTTGTGGATCGCGGTGTCCCTGTTGCGCCGGGCCTCGATGAACGGGTACGCCATGGCCAGCGTGAACATGACTCCGGGCAGGACGACCGTCGGCCAGAACAGCGGCGGCAGCGTGTGCCCGAAGGCCCGGATCTCCCACGGCGGCATCAGCCGGGTCGAGCCGTCGAGGAACATCACGTACCAGTCGGGCTGGCTGGCGGCGGAGACCGCGGCGGCCTCGTACGGGCCGAACAGCCAGATCGGGTTGATCGTCAGGAGGCCGCCCATCAGCGCGATGACGCCGAAGACGATGGCGAAGAAGCCACCCTGCTTGATCACGTACCGCGGGAACATCCGCTCGCCGACGACGTTGGTGTTCGTCCGGCCCGGCCCCGGCCACTGCGTGTGCTTCTGCTTGAACACCAGGCCCAGGTGGACGCTGATGAGGGCCAGCAGGATCCCGGGGATGAGCAGCACGTGCGCGATGTAGGCGCGGGGCAGGATCGCCCCGGGACCCGGGAACTCGCCGCTGAACAGCGAGTTGGCCGTCCAGGACCCGATCACCGGAATCGACAGCATGATCGCGTGGGCGATCCGCAGCCCGGTGCCGGACAGGCCGTCGTCGGGCAGCGAGTAGCCGGTGAAGCCGGCCAGGAAGCCGACGATGAACAGCGTGACGCCGATGACCCAGTTCAGCTCGCGCGGCTTGCGGAACGCGCCGGTGAAGAAGATGCGGAACATGTGGATCACGATCGAGGCCATGAACAGCAGCGCCGCCCAGTGGTGCATCTGCCGCATGATCAGGCCGCCGCGCACGTCGAACGAGATGTGCAGCGTGGTCTCGTACGCGCGGGTCATGTGCACGCCGCGCAGCGGCAGGTAGCTGCCGTTGTAGGTGACGTGCGACATCGACGGGTCGAAGTACAGCGTCAGGAACACGCCGGTCAGCAGCAGGACGATGAACGAGAACAGCGCGATCTCGCCCAGCAGGAACGACCAGTGGTCCGGGAAGACCTTGTTGAAGACCGCCCGCAGCGGCCGGGCGACCTGGAGCCGCTCGTCCGCGGCGTTGGCCGCGGTGCCCGGCAGGGCCTTGACGTCGATCCGTGCGCGCTTTTTCATGGCCGCTCCCAGAAGCCGGGGCCGATCGCCACCTTGTAGTCGGAGGTGGCGACGAAGTAACCCTCGTCGTCGACGCTGATGTGCAGCATCGGCAGTCGCCGGGTGGCCGGGCCGAAGACCGGCTTGGCGTTGTCGGTCACCAGGAACTGCGACTGGTGGCACGGGCACAGCAGGCGGTTGGTCTGCTGCTCGAACAGGCTCGCCGGGCAGCCGGCGTGCGTGCAGATCTTGGAGTAGGCGACGAAGTCGCCCCAGGTGGCGCCGACGTTGGTGCCGGTGAGGTTGTCCCGCAGCTCCGCCATGTCCTGGCCGCGCAGGTGGATCAGCAGCGTGGGGGAGTCGGCGTGGACGTTGGTGTGGCCCTCCGGCACGCCGGGGAACACCGTGAGCTGGCCGCCGGTGCTGATGTCCTCGGGCCGGATCGGCGTGCCGTCCTCCCGGGTCAGCCGGATGCCCGGCCCCCACGCGGTGGTCATCAGCGGGCTGCCCGTGCCGCCCTCGACCGGCTTGTGCGGGTCCTTGATCAGCCCGCCGATCAGCGGCGCCGCGGCTGCCAGGCCGACCGGCGCGACGCCGGCCAGCAGCGACAGGCCGAGCAGCGGGCGACGCTTGAGGCCCATCTCGTCGCCCATGTACAGAAGCGTACTCGTGGCCATGGAGCGGTCGTGGTCGCTGGAGGGGCCGTCGTGGCGCTCCTGGATCGAGACCTCGTGCGGGATGAGCTTCTTGCCCCAGATCATGATCCCGAAGCCCGTGGCGACCAGCGCCAGCCCGAGGGTCAGGCCCAGGACCGGCGTGTACATGTTGTGCAGCAGGCTGTCCCGGTCGTACTCCCACGGCCACCAGATATAGGTGACCAGGAACGCCGTGGCCAGGCCGCCGGTGGTCAGGAAGCAGCCGGCGACGATCCGCTGCAGGCGCCGCTCGCCCCGGGTGCCGGGCGCCGGGAACGGCGGCTCGTAGTGGACGATCTCGACGCCGTCCTCGCGGGCGCCGGCCACGATCGTCTCGAAGCGGGAGCGCTCCTCGGCCGTGGCCAGGCCGGGCGAGCCGTGTGGGTTGTCGACGACGGTCATGACTTCCCCGCAATCCACAGGGTGGTGAAGATCAGTGCGGTCATGCCGAGCAGGAAGATCGCCATACCCTCGGTGACCGGGCCGAGCTTGCCGAGGCCCCAGCCGCCCGGCTCCTGCGCCTTGAGGGTGTGGACGTACGCGATGATCTCGCGCTTCTGCTCGGGGGTGAGCTGGTTGTCACCGAAGACCGGCATGTTCTGCGGGCCGGTGAGCATCGCCGCGTAGATCTGGCGGTCGTTGGCGGGCTCCAGGTCCGGGGCGAACTTACCCGAGGACAGCGCGCCGCCGCCACCGGCGTTGGCGTGGCAGGAGGCACAGTTGATGCGGAACAGGGTGCCGCCGCGGGCGACCGCCGCCGCCTGCTCCTCCGGGGTCCCGCCGGGCAGCTTCATCGAGCCCTCGGGGATCTGCGGCCCGCCGCCCAGCTCCTGGACGTACTGGGCGAGCTGCCGCGTCTGGTCGTAGGTGAACACGGGCCGCTTCCGCAGGGCCTGGGCCTCCTGGCGGGCCATCGGCATCCGGCCGCTGCTCACCTGGAACTCGACCGAGGCCGCGCCGACGCCGACCAGGCTCGGGCCCTTGCCCGCGACGCCCTGGGCGTCGGGGCCGTGGCACGAGGTGCAGTTGGTGTCGAACAGGGCCTTGCCCTCCTGCCCGGCCGGGCTCAGGCTGGCCGGGTCCTTGGCGGCGGTGGCGCTGCCGGGTGCGAAGCCCGCGTAGACCCCGCCGGCCAGGGCGAGCGCCGCGGCGATGCGCAGCACGGTGCCGACCCGGCGCCGCAGCCGTCCGCCGGCCGCCGTAGCGCCGGCGCGACGCCGCGCCGCCCCCGCCGGTGGCGTGGCGGCTGCGCCCCGCCCCGGGTTGTCAGAAGTCATCGCCTGGATCTCCTGGGTTGTGGCCGTGGAAGGCCGCTTCTGTTCGGACTGCGGATGCCCCGGCCGGGGCGGCGGTCGCCGCGCTACTTCAGCCAATAGATCATGAAGTACAGGGCGATCCACACGACGTCGACGAAGTGCCAGTAGTACGACACGACGATGGCCGACGTGGCCTGCGCCGGGGTGAAGCGGCCCATGGTCGTGCGGATCATGTAGATGACGAACGCCACGAGCCCGCCGGTCACGTGCAGGCCGTGGAACCCGGTGGTGAGGTAGAAGACCGAGCCGTAGCCGTCGGCGTTGATCTTGATGCCCTCGTGGACGAGGTGGCGGTACTCGTTCGCCTGGCCGAGGACGAAGATCAGGCCCATCACGAAGGTGAGCGTGAACCAGCGCCGCAGCGCGTGTACGTCGCCCTTCTCCGCCGCGAAGACACCGAACTGGCACGTCACGCTGGACGCCACCAGAATCACGGTGAAAGTCGTCGCATACGGGATGTTCAGGACCTCCGTGCGCTCTGCCCACAATTCGGGCGAGGCGCCGCGGATGAAGAAGTACATGGCGAACAGTGCCGCGAAGAACATCAGTTCGCTGGAGAGCCACACGATCGTCCCGACGCTGACCATGTTCGGGCGGGTCAGCGAATGGATCCGGCTCTGATCAATGGTGGTCGAGGCCGCAGTCACGCGGTCATTATTGCCCCCGATCATCCCGTCGCGTCGCCGGGGTCGCACACCGGCGCGTCATTGAGACCTGATCGGGCAGCCGCCCGCGCAGGGGGTAGCCTCCCGGACGTGGTTAGCCAGGCGCTCGTCCCACCCCCGTTCACGGTCGGCCGGGTAGTGACCGAGGTGCGCTTCGAGGGCTGGCTCGCGCTCGGGCTGGTCCTGGTGGCGGGCCTGTACCTGTACGGGGCGTACCGGATGCGGGCGCGCGGCGACCGGTGGCCGGTCGGCCGGACGGTGCTGTTCCTCGGCCCGGGGCTGGGCGGCATCGCCTTCGTGACCCTCAGCGGGCTGGGGGCGTACGACACGACGCTGCTGTCGGTGCACATGGTGCAGCACATGGTGCTGTCGATGGTGTCGCCGATCTTCCTGGCGCTGGGCGCCCCGGTGACGCTGGCGCTGCGGACGCTGCCCGTGCGCCCCCGCAAGCGGCTGCTCGCGGTGCTGCACAGCCGGGTCGCGCGCGTGGTGACGTTTCCGCTGGTCGCTTTCGCCCTGTTCGTGGCGAATCCGTTCGTGCTCTACTTCAGTGACCTGTACGCGCTCACGCTGCGCAACGGGTTCGCGCACGAGGTCACCCACGCGCACTTCATCCTCACCGGCTGCCTGTTCTTCTGGCCGCTGCTGGGCCTGGACCCGCTGCCCGGGCGCTGGCCGTACCCGGGGCGCGCGCTGCTGATGCTGCTGGCGGTGCCGTTCCACACCGTGCTCGGGCTGACGATCATGCAGAGCGTCACGCTGCTCGGCGGCGACTGGTACCCCGCGCTGCGGCTCGGCTGGGTCGACCCGTTCGCCGACCAGAAGGTCGCCGGCGGGCTCCTGTGGGCCGGCGGCGAGGTGGTCAGCGTGACCATGCTGGCCGTCCTGGTGACCCAGTGGGTGCGCCAGTCCCGGCGCGAGGAGCGCCGGATCGACCGCGAGTTGGACCGCGCCGAGGCCCGCGCCACCGCCGCGGCGCGCTGACCGCCCGCGGTACGATCGGCGGGCACCGACCACCGGATCTGGACACCTGGGAGCCCCGGCCGTGACTGACCGTTCGCACACCGTCCTGCTGTACAGCGACGACCCGCAGGTCCGCGAGCGGATGCGGCTGGCGATCGGCACCCGGCCGGCCGCGGACCTCGCCGTCGAGTTCGTCGAGGCGGGCACCTACGCCGACTGCATCCGGCTCACCGACACCTACGAGATCGACCTCATGCTGCTCGACGGCGAGGCCGCGCCGGCCGGGGGGCTGGGCATCGCCCGGCAGATCCGCGACGAGTTCGCCGCGCCGCCGCCCATCGTGGTGGCGATCGCCCGGGCGGCCGACAAGTGGCTCGCCGCGTACGCCGAGGTCGACGCCACCCTGCGGCTGCCGCTGGACCCGATCGCCACCGGCCAGACCGTGGCCGCGCTCCTGCGCGGCCAGGACGCGGCGCTGCCGGGCGCCGGCGGCCCCGCGCTGCCCGCCTGACGCCGTGACCGCCGCCGTGACCACCGCCCGGAGCTGGCCCGCGCTGCTCACCACCCTGCTCGCCGGCACGCCGCTGACGACCGCCGACACCGCCTGGGCGATGGGTGAGATCGTCTCCGGCGCGGCGACCCCGGCGCAGTTCGCCGCGTTCGCCATGGCCCTGCGCGCCAAGGGCGAGACCGTCGGGGAGCTGACCGGCCTCGTCGAGGCGATGCTCGCCCACGCGGTGCCGGTACCGCTGGACGCGCCCACCCGGGCCGCCGCCGTCGACGTCGTCGGCACCGGCGGGGACCGGGCGCACACCGTCAACATCTCCACCATGGCCGCCGTCGTCGTGGCCGGCGCGGGCGTGACCGTGGTCAAGCACGGCAACCGCGCCGCGTCCTCCCAGTGCGGCACGGCCGACGTCCTGGAGTACCTCGGCCTCCCGCTGGACCTGGGCGCCGCGGAGGTCCGGCGGACCGTCGCCGAGGCCGGCATCGGGTTCTGCATGGCGGCGCGGTTCCACCCGGGGATGCGGCACGTGGCCGGGGTCCGGCGCGAGCTGGGGGTGCCGACGGCGTTCAACTTCCTCGGCCCGCTCACCAACCCGGCCCGGCCGCGCGCCGGCGCGATCGGCTGCTTCGACCCGCGGATGGCGCCGCTGATGGCCGAGGTGTTCGCCGCCCGGGGCGACTCGGTGCTGGTGGTCCGGGGCGAGGACGGGCTGGACGAGGTCAGCACGGCCGCGCCGACCCGCATCTGGGTCGCGGCCGGCGGCGCGGTGACGGCGCTGCGGGTGGACACGGTCGACCTCGGACTGCCCCGCAGCCGGGCGCAGGACCTGCGCGGCGGGGACCCGGCGTTCAACGCCGACGTCCTGCGGCGCGTGGTCGGTGGCGCGGCCGGCCCCGTGCGGGACGCGGTCCTGGTCAATGCGGCCGCGGCCCTGGTGGCCCGCGACGGGCTGGCCGAGGTGGGCGAGTCGGCCCTGCGCCGGGCGCTGGCCGACGGGCTGGCGCGCGCGGCCGACGCGATCGACTCGGGCGCCGCCGCGGCGACCCTGGAGCGCTGGCTGGCGTCCGCCCGCCGCGGCGCCTGACGACACGCGGGGCGCCGACCAGGCGGCCCCGGCGTCACCCGCTCCGCGGGGGCGCCTCCTGGACCGTCGTGTGGGGGAGCCGGACGGCGTCGCTCAGCGACTCGCCGGCCGGCACCGTCGCGCCCGGCCAGACCACGCAGCGGGTCGCCCGGCCGTGGACCGCCGCACCGGCGCCGACCACGCTGTCGCACACCGCGCCCGTGACCAGGGCGTCCGGCGAGACGATGCGGCCGCCGGCCTGCCGGGCGGCGTGCAGGTTCGCCGCCAGGTAGGCCGCGGGGGTGCCGCAGTCCAGGTAGGTACCGGAGTACGGGACGCACTCCAGGGTCCCGCCGGCCTCCGCCGGCCGCCACACCTCGCGCCACAGCTCGGCGGGCTCCGCGGCCAGATCGCGCACCAGGCGCCACGGCACCAGCGAGAAGCCGGCGAACCGCCACGCCCCGAACTCCCCGGGCTCACCGGGCGCGGCCGGCCGCGCGAGCAGCCGCACCGTGGCCCCCGACCAGTCCGCCAGCAGCGGCGCGATGTCCGCGCCCCCGCCGTCGGTGCCCTCCGGCGGCCCGTCGGCGTCCTCCCGCGGCCCGCCGTCGGCGTCCACCGGCGGCCCGGCGGCGACGAGGTAGGCGTCGGCGTTGCCGACGAGCACGTCGCGGCCGTCGAGCCAGTCGCGCAGCGCGCCCAGCGCGCCGGCCGTACCCAGCGGCCCCGCCGTCTCCCACGACACCGTGGCCCGCCCCGCGACGTGGGCCGCCACCTGCGCGCCCAGGTAGGAGGCGTTCACGGCGACCGAGTCCGGCCCGGCCAGGCCGCACCGGGCGAGGCGGGCGAGCGCGAGGTCGAGCAGCGGGACGTTGCCGACCGGGCACAGCGCCTTGGGTGTGCCGTCGGTGAGCGGCCGCAGCCGGGTACCCAGGCCGGCGGCGAGAACCACCGCGGCGATCACGCCGGACCCTCCCGCGGCGACTCCCCGCCCTCCCGCGGCGACCCCCGGGTGTCGCCCCGCGGCTCCGCCCGCGGGCCGAGCCCGTAGTGGCCCAGCAGGCGGGCGGTGGCGACCGTCAGCGGCGGCAGGTCGGCCACCTCGTGCCAGGCGGCCTCCAGCACCTCGGCGCCGTCGACCACGGGGCGTACCCCGTCCGCCGGTACGGCCGCCTCGAACACCAGGTCGATCCAGCCGCGGGTGTGCACCATGGCGTTGGGGTTCGCCGGGCGGAGCGCGTCCGGGGGCAGGGCGATCCCCGTCTCCTCGGCCAGCTCCCGCGCCGCTCCCCGGCGCGGCTCCTCGCCCTTCTTGAGTAGCCCGGCCGGCAGCGTCCAGCCGCGTCCGGGCGGCTGGCGCAGCAGCAGCAGCCGGCCGGGCCGGTCGGCGTCGTGTAGCAGGACCACGGCCCCGACGACGTACGTGCGCACCGTCAGCCGCACGATCCGGCGGCGCAGGACGGGGGGAAGCCGGTAGAACACGCCGTACACCACACCGCGCACGGCGCGGCGCAGCCGGCGGGCCGGCGGGGAGGGGTCGGTCACACCTGCCAGGTTAGGCCACCGCTCCGCCCGGCCCCTGGTCCACCATGCTGATCAGGCTGTCGGCGATGTCGGCGGCGCTGTGCTGTTCGTCCTCGATGGCCACGAGCAGCGTCTCGTGGTCGGGGTAGCCGAGGTGGACGGCCAGTTGCCGCAGCGGGTCGTCGTCGACCAGGCCGCGGTCGCGTCGGCGCAGCTCGCGGAACAGGGCGTCGCGGCCGAGGCGGACCCGGTCCCCGATCGCCATCGGCGGCTCGTCCCCGGTGAACCAGCGCAGGATCTGCCGCTGCGCGGCGCTGGAGCGGGCGAACATCAGCCACTCCCGGCGCGGCCCCCGCGGCACGGCCACGCCCTCGGCGGTGTCCATCTCCGTGAAGATCTCCACCAGGTCGCCGTCGGTCAGCGACAGCGACAGCGGGACGAGGCGGCCGTTGATCCGCGCGGACAGGCACGCCTCGCCCACGTCGGCGCCCAGCTCGTACGCCACGTCGACCGGGGTGGCGCCCTCGGGCAGGTGCAGGGTCTGCCCGTGGGCGAAGACCTTGACCTGGTTCTCGGCCAGCTCCGAGCGCAGCGACTGGAGGAACTGGCCGGTGTCGGCGGTCTCCTCCTGCCAGGACAGCACCCGGTGCAGCCACTCCAGCGGCTCGTGGGCGTCCGCGTCGTGGTCGGCCGGGTTGGGGTAGCGGAAGCCGGCGGCGATGCCGTACTCCGCGGTGCGGTGCATCGTCGCCGTGCGGATCAGGATCTCGACGACCGTGTCGTCCGGCCCGACCACGGTCGTGTGCAGCGAGCGGTACAGGTTGTGCTTCGGGGCGGCGATGAAGTCCTTGAACCGGCCGCCCACCGGCCGCCACAGGGCGTGCACGGCGCCGAGCGCCTCGTAGCACGCCGCCTCGTCGCCGTCGATGACCACCGCGACCCGCGGCTGGACGTGCGGCTCCCGGTGGCCCTCCTTGCGGGTGTCCCGCCAGATCGAGTACAGGTGCCGGGGCCGGGGGCGCACGGTCGCGGCCAGCCGCTGCCGCCGCAGCGCGCGCCGGGTGCAGCTGAGCACGGCGGCCAGCGTCTCGGTGCCCCCCTGCCGGGCGGCGGCGTACTCGGCGATCAGCCCGTAGGCCTCCGGGTCGAGGTGGCGCAGGACGGCGTCCTCCAGGTCCCGCTTCAGGGCCTGGATGCCGAGCCGCTCGCAGAGCGGGACCAGGACCTCCTGGGTGTCGCGGGCGATCCGGGCGCGGGAGGCGGGCGAGCGGGCGTCCAGGGTGCGCATGTTGTGCAGCCGGTCCGCGAGCTTGATCACCAGGACCCGGACGTCGCGGCCCGCCGCGATGATCAGCTTGCGGACGGTCTCGCCCTTGGCGGCCTTGCCGTAGAAGACCTTGTCGAACTTCGTCACGCCGTCGACCAGGTGCGCCACCTCGGGGCCGAAGTCGTCGCGCAGGGCGTGCAGGGTGTAGTCGGTGTCCTCGACGGTGTCGTGCAGCAGCGCCCCGACCAGTGTCGTCGTGTCCATCCCGAGGTCGGCGAGGATCTGCGCAACGGCCAGCGGGTGGGTGATGAACGGCTCGCCGCTCTTGCGGAACTGTCCACGGTGCGCGCTCTCGGCGATGACGTAGGCGCGGCGCAGGACGGTGGCGTCCATGTAGGGGTGGATGGCCCGGTGCGCCCGCAGCAGTGCCGCCACCGGATCGGCGGCCCGCGGGCCGCGGGCACTGTCCAGCAGCGACCGCATCCGCCGGCGCAGGCCCAGATCGAGGGCGCGGGGCCGCGCGATCCGGTCCAGCGGCGTACCGCTCCCGGCGTCGAGGTCCATCGGCGTCACCTCCTCGCCGCCGCCGGGCGCACCGGGTCACGGGGCTCCCGGGCGACCCTGGCGGCGACCGGCCGGCGGGCGGCCGGCGTTCGCGCGGACAGGGGTAATCGGACAAGTGTCCCAGAAGAACACCATGGAACCAGAGTAATCAGCAGACCGATATCCGAACGGCTACATGCGGGTGTGTGATCGGGTTGATACACACCCTGGCCGGAGGAGACGCAATGGCCGTGAGCAGCGGGTCCGTGGTCCGCCCACGACGGGGTACGGCATCAGCCCGCCTCCGCGGACCGGCTTGCCGTCTCAGCCTGCGCCAGCAGCGCCGCGAACCGGGCCGCGCCACGCGCGGGCAGCGCCCAAGGGGTGGACACCCGAACGAGTCGCGTGCGCGGCCGTTCGAGCCAGTGCAGGATCCGCTCGGACTCCTCGGCGCTCGCGCACGGGACGGGGCCGTCCCCGCCGGCCACCGTCTCCGCGGTCGCCAGCAGCAGGTCGATCGTCGGCTGTGGATGGACGCGCGGCGGCGACACCCCGGCCGCGGCCAGCCGCCCGTGCCGCACGACGCTCAGCTCCCAGCCCCCGCCCGGCGCCGGGTGCGCCGCCACCAGCTCGGCGATGCCGGTCAGGGCGCTCAGCCGCTGCATCCGGGTGGTGGTGCGCAGCAGCGCCGACAGCCGCCCCCGGACCGCCGCCGCCTCCTCGAACCGCTCGGCCCGCGACAGCGCCCCGATCCGGGCGAGCAGGACGGCGACCAGCGGGCCGGGATCGCCGAGGGTCGCCTCGCGCAGCGGCGCGACCGCGCGGTCGGCGTACTGCTGCGGGGTCACCCGGTGCTGGCACGGCGCGAGGCAGCGGCCGATCTCGGCGAGCGCGCACGCGGCGCTGACCGTGCGGGCGGACAGGCGCTGGCCGCACGGGCGCATCGGCAGCGCCTCGCGGACCGCCTCGGCGACGCGCTCGGCCGCCTTCGTCGACGGGAACGGGCCGAGGCAGCTATCCGGGGTGCCGCGGCGCTGGCGGACCACGGACAGACGCGGGTACGGCTCGTCGGTCACCCGCAGCCACACCGTCCGCTGTGGATGCTTCGAGCGGCGGTTGTACGGCGGGGCGTGCGCGCCGATCAGCCGCAGCTCCCGCACCTCGGCCTCCAGCGGGTGGGCGCAGACCACGGCCTCGACCCGGGTGGCGGCGGCCAGCATCTCGTCGATGCGGGGACGCCGCTCGGCGGCGGTGAAGTACGTGCGGACCCGCGCGCCGATGTCCCGGGACGTGCCGACGTACAGCGGGCGGTCGTCGGCGGCGCGGAACAGGTACACCCCCGGGGCGCGCGGGAGCCCGTCGGCGAGGTGCCGCTGGCGCTGCCGGACGGCGGACACCGCACGGCAGAACGCGACCGCCTCCCCGACGGTGCCCACCCGGTGGCCGCCCAGGCGCTCGCACAGCGCGTGCAGCAGGTCGACCGTCGCCTCCGCGTCGTCGAGCGCGCGGTGGGTCGGCTGGTGCGGCAGCCGGAGGTACCGGGCCAGGGTGCCCAGCCTGCGGTCGGGCACCTCGTCCCGGTCGACCAGCCGGCGGGCCAGCGGCAGCGTGTCCAGCACGGGCGGGGCGGGCCACGGGTGGCCGTACCGGGCGCAGGCGGCCTTCAGGTAGCCGACGTCGTACGGCGCGTTGTGCGCCACCAGCACGGCGCCGCGCAGGAACTCCAGCAGCCCGGGCAGCACGGCCGGCAGCGCCGGGGCCGCCGACACCATCGCGGTGGTGATGCCCGTCAGCACCGTCACCAGTGGCGGGACCGGCCGGCCGGGGTCGACCAGGGTGCCGAAGGTGCCCAGCCGCCGGCCGCCCCGCACCTTGACGGCGCCGATCTCGGTGACGCCGCAGTCCTCCGCGGTGCCGCCGGTGGTCTCCAGGTCGAGCACGACGAACGTCGCGTCCGCCAGGGGGGTGTCGCGCCAGTCGTCGACCAGGGGGCCGCCCAGCGTCGGCTGGGTGTACCGCGGCGCGCCCGTCGCGTGCTCCGTTCGCGTTGCGTGCTCCGTTCGGCTTTCCAGGCGCGGGTGGTGCCGGTTGTCCGCCATGCCCGGACGGTACGGGTGCCGTACGACATGACCCGCCGACGTGCGTCTATGCGTAGTCGCGGGACCCCGCGTGGTGATCCGCCGCGCGCCCCGGCGGGCCGCGGTGACAGACTGGGCGGATGGCGCCGTCGCAGCCCGACGAGACCGCCGACCGGCCGGAGCCGGCCGCCGCGGTCGACCCGGTGCTGCCCGAGCCCGTCCGGCAGCGCACGGTCGCGCTGGTGGCCGCGGTCCTGCCCCAGCTCGCCGAGGCGGACCTGCCGGCGCCGCTGCGAAAGGTCGCCAAGTTCGCCCCGGCGCGGCGGGCCAAGCTGGGCGGCGCCGCCATCGCCACGCAGCTCGCCGCGGACGCGTCCTTCCGGGACCAGGCCGCCGCCCTGGTCCGCGCCGAGGCCGGCGAGCTGGCCGGGGCGATCCGGGAGGGGAGCGTCCCGGGCGCGGCGGACCCGGTGGAGGTCGCCGCGCTCGCGTACCTGCTGCGGCCCGCCGGCTGGCGCGCGATGGTGGTTGCGGCCGGGGCCGCCGTCGCCGCCGAGACCCGCAGCGCCGAGGTGGCCGCGGCCGTCCGCGAGGCCCGGCAGGAGGTCGCGCGGGCGGTCCACGAGCGGGCCGTCGCCCGGGTCGAGGCCGACAAGTTGCGCGACGAGCTGGCGCGGGTCCGCGACGAGCTGGGCGGGCTGCGCGAGGAGCACCGTCGCGCGGGCCGCGCCCTGCGCGAGACCGAGGCCGCGCGGCAGCGCGCCGCCGAGCTGCTGGCCACCGAGAAGGGCCGGCTCGCCCGCGCCCAGGCCGACCACGAGGCCGAACTGCGCCGCCTGCGCGCCCGGCTCGCCGAGGCGCAGTCCGCCGCTGGCAGCGCCCGGCAGGCCGCCCGGGACGCCCGGACGACCAACGAGGCCCGGCTGTGGCTGCTGCTGGAGACCCTCGGCCAGACCGCGGTCGGCCTGCGCCGGGAACTCGGCCTCGAACCGGCCGCCGAGCTGCCCGCCGACGCCGTCGCCGCCGCGCACGCCGACCGTCCCCCGGCCGCCGCCGCGGCGGCCAAGGCCCGCGACGGCGACGACCCGGCCCGCCTGGACGAGCTGCTGGCCCTGCCGAAGGTTCACCTCGTCGTGGACGGCTACAACGTCACCAAGCGCGGCTACGGCGAACTCTCGCTGGAGCGCCAGCGGCAGCGCCTGATCACGGGCCTGAGCGGGCTGGCCGCGCAGACCCGCGCCGAGGTCACCGTCGTCTTCGACGGCGCGGACAAGGTCCCCGGCCTGCCGCCGCCGCCGCGCGGCGTCCGGGTGCTGTTCTCGAAGAAGGGCGAGATCGCCGACGAGCTGATCCGGCGGCTGGTCCGCGCCGAGCCGGCCGGCCGGCCGGTCGTGGTCGTCTCCTCCGACCGGGAGGTCGCCGACGGCATCCGCCGGCACGGGGCCTACCCGGCCGCGGCCGACGCCCTGCTGCGCCGGCTCGGCCGCGCCTGAGTCGGCCCCGGGCGGGGCCGCGGGGCCGCCGCGCGCCCGGGGCGCCCCGGCCGGCGGCGCGGGGTGCGCGGCCGGGTCGGGGCCGGGCGGTACCGTGCTGCGGGTACCCGGCGCAGCCGCGCCGACGGCGACGGCGGAAGGTGAGCGGATGACGGCGCGCACGTGGGCGGTGCTCACCCTGGTCGTTCTCGGGGCGGGACTCGCCCTGGCCGTGGCGCTGTTGACCCCCTGGCAGCGGGTACCCGCCCCCCGCGCCGACCAGCTCGCCGCGCTCCGCGACCTGCCGGCCGACCAGGTCGCCCGGGGGCGGGAGTTCGCTGCCGCGCTGCGCCCCGGCCGGTACGGGGGCATGGGGCTGTCCCTGGCCGTCGCGCTCGCGCTGGGCCTGACCCCGCTCGGCGCCCGGCTGGTCGAGTTCGCGGGGCGGCTCGGCGGCGGCGCCTGGTGGGCGCAGGTCCTGTGCGGCGGGCTGGGGGTCCTGCTCGTGGCCGACCTGGTCGCGCTGCCGCTGGCGGCGTGGCGGCACACCATCCTGGTCCGGTACGGGCTGTCCACCCAGGACTGGGGCGGCTGGCTCGTGGACCTGCTGAAGGCGTACGCCGTCGGCGCGGTCGTCGGCGCCGTGGTCCTGTTCGGGTACTTCGGACTGGTCCGGCTGGCGCCGCGCTGGTGGTGGGCGTACGGGGCGGCCGGCGCCGCGGCGCTGGTGGCGCTGTTCTCGTTCGTGCTGCCCGTGCTGGTCGAGCCGGTGTTCAACCGGTTCACCCCGATGCCGGCCTCGCCGCTGCGCACCGAGCTGATGGCGCTCGCCGACCGCGACGGCGTACCGGTCCGCGAGGTCCTCGTCGCCGACGCCTCCCGCCGCACCCGCGCGGTCAACGCCTACGTCTCCGGCCTGGGCCCCACCCGGCGCATCGTCGTCTACGACACGCTCCTGCGCGAGGCGCCCCCGGCCGAGGTCGTCGCCGTCGCCGCGCACGAGCTGGGGCACGCCAAGGACCGCGACGTCCTGGCCGGGACGCTCACCGGCGCCCTGGCCGCGGCGGCCGGCGTCGTCGCGCTCTACCTGATCGGGGGCCTGGCCTGGCCGCTGCGGCTCGCGGGTGCGCCGGACATCGGCGACCCGCGCGCGATCGGGCTGCTGCTGGCGCTCGGCGCGGTCGCCGGGCTGGTCGGCGGGCCGGTGCAGGCGTACGCGTCGCGCCGGATCGAGGCCCGCGCGGACGCGCACGCCCTGGCCCTGACCGGCGACCCGGCCGCGTTCGCGGCGATGCAGCGGCGGCTGGCCGGCGTCAACCTCGCCGACCCGGACCCGCCGTACCTGGAGCACGCGCTGCTGGGCAGCCACCCCAGCACCGTCGAGCGGATCGCCGCGGCCCGCGCGTACGCCCGGGGCGCGCGGTGAGGACGCTGCTGGTCACCAACGACTTCCCGCCCCGCCCCGGCGGCATCCAGGCCTTCGTGCACCAGCTCGCGCTCCGGCAGCCGGCGGACTCCGTCGTCGTCTACTGCTCCACCTCCGCGGGCGCGGCGGCGTTCGACGCGGCCCAGCCGTTCGAGGTGGTGCGCGAGCCGACGGCCATGCTGCTGCCGACGCCCGGCGTCGCCCGGCGCGCCGCCGCGCTGGCCCGGGCCCGCGACTGCGACGCGGTCTGGTTCGGCGCCGCCGCGCCGCTGGGCCTGCTCGCCCACGGGCTGCGCCGCCGCGCCGGCATCGGCCGCGCGGTGGCCCTCACCCACGGCCACGAGGTCGGCTGGGCGGCGCTGCCGGCGGCCCGGGCGACGCTGCGCCGCATCGGCCGCGGCGCGGACGTCGTGACGTACCTGGGGGAGTACACCCGGGTCCGGCTGCACCGGGCCATCGGCGACGTGACCACCCTGCGCCGGCTGGCACCCGGCGTGGACCCCGAGGTGTTCCACCCCGACGTGGACGGTGCCGCGGTCCGGCGGCGGTACGGCCTCGGCGACCGGCCGGTCGTCGTGTGCGTCTCCCGGCTGGTGCCGCGCAAGGGCCAGGACGCCCTGATCCGCGCGCTGCCCGACATCCGCCGCCGGGTACCGGACGCCGCGCTGCTGCTGGTCGGGGACGGCCCGTACCGGCCGGCGCTGACGCGGCTGGCCGAAGCGCGCGGCGTGGCCGCGCACGTAGTGTTCACCGGGGCGGTCCCCTGGGCGGAGCTGCCCGCCCACTACCGCGCCGGCGACGTGTACGCCATGCCGTGCCGCACCCGCCGCCGCGGCCTCGACGTCGAGGGCCTGGGCATCGTGTACCTGGAAGCCTCGGCCGTCGGCCTTCCCGTGGTCGCGGGCACCTCCGGCGGCGCGCCCGACGCGGTCCGCGAGGGCGAGACCGGCTACGTCGTCGACGGCCGGGACCCCGCCGCCCTCGCCGCCCGGGTGGCCGCGCCGCTGGCAGAGCCCGCGCTGGCGGCGAAGCTGGGCGCGCAGGGCCGCGCGTGGGTGTGCCGCGAGTGGACGTGGCAGACCCAGGCCGACCGCCTGGCCGCGCTTCTGCGTCCCGCGCCGGACGCCTGACCCGCCGGGCGCCGCCGGCTCAGCACCGGGGGGCGGACGGCGGAACGCCGGGCACCGCGGCGGGGCGAAGGCCCCGTCCGCCGTCCCCGGCGCTCCGTCGTGCCGTCAGAACTTCGGCGCGTCCGGTGCCTCCAGCAGGCCCAGCTTGAGGGCCGTCATCAGCGCCTGCGCGCGGTTGGCCGCGCCGAGCTTCTCGTACAGCTTGGAGATGTGCGTCTTGGCCGTCGACTCGCTGACGAAGAGCTGCTTGGCGATGCCGGCCACGCTCATGCCGTCGGCGAGCAGCCGCAGCACCTGGCCCTCGCGGGGGGAGAGCTGGGGTCCGGCCGGGGCCAGCCGGCGCTTCATGGCGTCGGCCAGGTCGGCTGCGGTGAAGGCGCTCGGCGCCGAGGCGGCGTGCCGGGCCGCGGCCACCACCTCGTCGGCGGGGGCCGTCTTGGGGACGAACGCGCTCGCGCCGGCCTCCAGCGCCCCGAACAACTGGTCGTCGCCCGCGTACATCGTCAGGACCACGATGCCCATCGTCGCGCTGTTCTTGCGGAGCTGGCGGGTGGCCTCCAGGCCGCTGCCGTCGGGCAGCCGCAGGTCCATGATGACCACGTCGGGCTGGAGGGCGCCCGCCTGCCGGACACCCTCGGCGGCGGTCGCCGCCTCACCCACGACCTCGAAGTCCTTGTCCCGCTCGAAGGCGTGCCGCAGACCCTTGCGGATCAGGTCGTGGTCGTCGACCAGCAGGATCTTCGTGCGCGTCCCCGGCGGCGGTCCCGGGGGGCCCGCGGGCGGGGTTGGGCTCGTCGTCATGCTCGATTACTCCGTTTCTGCTGCGTTCACGCTATCGCGCACGCTATCGCGTCGGGGCGGAGTTCCTACTACTACCGCAACACTTGTGCCGTTCGGGTCCCGTGGAGTGATCTCCAAACGACCCCGTACGCGGTTTGTCCGTTCCCGCATGATGGTCAGCCCGTACCGCCCGTCGGGGCGGCGTTCGGGCAGGCCCTTGCCGTCGTCGGCGACCTCGACCCGCGCGTACGGCGGGTCGACCTCGCACGTCACCCACAGGTTGCTCGCCGCGGCGTGCTTGCGGGCGTTGGTGATCGCCTCCTGCCCGATCCGCAGCAGCTCGGCCTCCGTGGCCGCCGGCAGCCGGTTGGTCGACTCGTCCAGGGACAGGTGCACCCGCAGGCCGGCGGACGCGGCAACAGTACGCGCGTACTCGGCCAGCGCCGCGGCGAGCCCCCCGTGCCGGTCCACTTCGCTGCGCAGCTCGAACAGGCTCAGCCGCAGCTCGGTGATCACCCGGGTGACCTCGCCGCGCAGCATCCGCATCGTCTCGGCGGTGTCGTCGGCGCCCGGCCCCTCGGGCAGGGTGGCCAGGGCGTTGTCGATGCCGTACCCGACGATCACCAGCTCCTGGGCCACGCCGTCGTGGATCTCCCGGGCGAGCCGCTGCCGCTCCTCGTTGGTGGCGATCGAGCGCACCTCGTCGAACAGCAGCGCCGCCTCCAGCCGCAGCGCGGCGGGCGCGGTGATCGCGGTGACCTTCTCCACGACCTCGGCCGGGTACGCGCCGGTGACCGCCGCCTCGATCACCATCAGCCCGACGGTGCGGACCCCGGCGATCAGCGGGACGATCAGCGCCGACACGTCCCCGCCCGCGTGCGAGCGGGTCTGCGACCGGCCCGAGGTCTGCGGCTGCTGGCTGGCCCAGGCCTCGGCCAGCGCCGAGTCCGAGTCGATCGTGGCCTCCCACTCGGCCCGGTCCACCCCGGACTCGGTCAGGACGACGAGCCGGCCGCCGCCGCTGGCCGTGAGGACCGCGGCGCGGTCGGTGCGGGCGACGTTCTTGACGTCGTCCAGCATGTGCTCGGCGATGCTGCCGGGGTCCAGGGTGGCGCCGGGCAGTTGCCGGGCGACGCTGCGGAGCTGGGTCAGCAGGCGGGTGGCCTCCTCGTACGGCGCGGGCGGGGCGGGCGCGGCCGGCTCGGCGGCGGCCCCGCCGCGGACCACGCCGACGACCGCGCCGGCCAGCGCGGCGATCAGGACCGCCTGCGCGGACAGCACCAGGAACCACCGGTCGGTGAGCAGCGGCCCGTCGGGCAGCGGCGTGAACAGCGCCGCGAGCCCCAGCGCCAGCACCCCGGTGCCCAGCAGCGCGCCGCCCTCGGCCGGGCGGCCCAGGTAGGTCGCGGTGGCGACGGGCAGGCTCAGGTAGGGCAGGACGACGGCCGCGGCGAGCGCCGCGCCGCCCGGGTCGGCCGACAGCGCCCCGGCGGCGAAGCCGGCCGCGGCGAGCGCGGCCACGACCACCTCGGCAAACCGGCCGGCCGCGGCCCACGCCGCGCGCGGCGCCGCCGCGGCCCACGCGCCGCAGCCGGCGAGCGGCAGCAGCCAGAGCAGGGCCGACGGGGCGGTGACGGCGGGGCCGAGGACGGCCGCGAGCAGGAGCAGGGCCAGCCGGGCCAGCGCCGGCAGGGAGGCGCGGACCGGCGACCCCGCCAGGGTGGACGGCCGCTCGCCGGGGCCGGAAGGTGAGCGCACCCGTCGATCGTAGACGCCGGAGCGGGCCCGGCCCGGCACCCGGGCGCGCCGCGGGCCCCCGGGCGCGCCGCGGTCACCGCCGGTACAGCCGCTCCACCTCGTCGGCGTACTGCTCCAGGACGACGCGGCGCTTGACCTTGAGTGACGGCGTCAGTTCGCCGGTGGCCTCGGTGAAGTCGCGGGGCAGCACCCGGAACGTGCGGATCGACTCGGCCTGCGAGACGGTGGCGTTCACCGCGTCGACGGCCTCCTGGAGCTGGGTCCGCAGCGTCGGGTCGTCGCGGAGCTCGGCGAGGGCGGTGTCGGCGGGCCGGCCGTGGGCGGCCAGCCACGCCGGCAGGGCGGTCTCGTCGAGGGTCACCAGGGCGGCGATGAACGGCCGCCCGTCGCCGACGACCATGCACTGGCTGACTAGCGGGTGGGCGCGGAGCTGGTCCTCCAGCCCGGCCGGGGCGACGTTCTTGCCGCCGGCCGTCACGATGATCTCCTTCTTGCGGCCGGTGATGCGCAGGTACCCGTCGTCGTCCAGGGCGCCGAGGTCGCCGGTGCGCAGCCAGCCGTCCCCGGTCAGCGCCTCGGCGGTCGCCGCCGGGTTGTTCCAGTACCCCCGGAACACGATGTCGCCGCCGATGAGGATCTCGCCGTCGTCGGCGATCCGCAGGCCGACCCCGGGCAGCGCCCGCCCGACCGAGCCGATCCGGGTGGCGCCGGGCAGGCTGACCGTGGCGGCCGGGGAGGTCTCGGTCAGGCCGTACCCCTCGTAGACGGTGATCCCGACGCCGCGGAAGAAGTGCGCCAGGCGCGCGCCCAGCGGGGCGCCGCCGGCCATCGCGCCGGTGCACCGGCCGCCGAGGGCGGCGCGCAGCTTGCGGTACACGAGCCTGTCGAACAGGGCGTGCTCCAGGCGCAGCGGCAGGCCCGGGCCGCCGGTGTCCAGGGCCTGGCTGTACGTGACGGCGACCTTCTCGGCCCGCGCGAAGATCGTCGACTTGCCCTCGGCGGCGGCCTTCTGCCGCGCCGTGTTGTACACCTTCTCGAACACCCGCGGCACCGACAGCAGGAACGTCGGCCGGAACTCGCGGATCGTCTGGGCGAGGTTCAGCAGGTCCGCCGTGTGGCCCAGGGTGGCCCGGCTCTGGATCGCGCCGATCTGGATCAGCCGGGCGAAGGCGTGCGCCAGCGGCAGGAACAGCAGGGTGGTGGCGTTCTCGTCGAACACCCCGCGCAGCAGCGGCAGGGCGTTGCCGATATCGGCGTACATGTTGCGGTGGGTCAGCTCGCAGCCCTTGGGGCGGCCGGTGGTGCCGCTGGTGTAGATGATCGTGGCCAGGTCGTCGATCCCGGCGGCCGCCCGGCGGGCCTCGACCTGCTCGGCGGGCACGTCGGCGCCGCGGTCGGCGAGCGCGGCGAGGTCGCCCGCGTCGATCCGCCACACCTCGCGCAGCTCCGGCAGGTGCGCGGCCGGGTGCCCGACCAGGTCGGCGTGCGCGTCGGTCTCCACCACGCAGGCCACCGCGCCGGAGTCGGACAGGATCCACGCCACCTGCTCGGCGCTGGAGGTCTCGTAGATCGGCACGGTCACCGCGCCGCACGCCCAGACGGCGTAGTCCACCAGCGTCCACTCGTACCGCGTGCGGCTCATCAGCCCCACCCGGTCGCCCGGCTGGATCCCCGCGGCGAGCAGGCCGCGGGCGAGGGTGCGCACGTCGTGGTGCAGCGCGGCGCACGTGACCGGGGTCCACCCCCCGGCCGGGTCGGGGCGCAGGACGGCCGGATGCTCGGGGTGGCTGGCGGCGTGCCGCCACACCGGGTCGGTCAGGTGCTCGTCCGGGGCGAACTCGACCAGCGGGGACACGGTGTACTCGCGCATGGCACCTCGTCTCGTCCACGCCCCCGCGGGTTCCGCGCGCGCGGAAAGGGCGCGGCGCCGACCCGTTCGGCGACGCCTGCCCCTACGGTAGCCAGAATCGGGTGGGGTACGGGGTAGCCTGCCCGCATGGCGGACTCCTCGACACAGACAATTCAGATCGCCGCCCCGGCGGCGCGGGTCACCGAGGTGATCTGCGACTTCGCGTCGTACCCTGGCTGGGTCGACGCGATCAAGACCGTCGAGGTGCTCAGCGAGTACGAGGACGGGTACGCCCACGAGGTCCGCTTCGCGGTGGACGCGGGCATGTTCGCCGACGAGTACACGCTGGTCTACGAGTACGCGGCCGACCTGTCCCGGATCCAGTGGCACCTGGCGGCGCCCTCCAGCGTGCAGAAGCGGCAGGACGGCGCGTACGACATCGTCGGCAACGCCGACGGCACGACGGACGTGACGTACACGCTGTCGGTGGACCTGGCGATCCCGATGCTGGGGATGTTCAAGAAGAAGGCCGAGCGCAAGATCCTGGACACCGCCCTGCGGGAGATGAAGACGCGGGCGGAGGCGCGGTGACCGGCTCCGCCGCCCGGCACGAGGCGCAGCGGCTGGTCGCCACCGCGCTGGCGATGGCGTCCACCGCCGCCCAGCGGGTCGACGGCCTCGCCGAGGGCAACCCGTGCTGCGTGTGCCCGCTGTGCCGGGCCATCACGGCGCTGCGCGACCCGAGCCCCGAGTTCGCCGAGCGGCTGGCGGCCGGCGCGGCCGACTTCGCCGCCGGCCTGACCAGCCTCCTGCGCAGCGTCGCCGAGGCCGGCGCCACCGCCCCGGCCGACGGGGCGCAGGCGCGGCAGTCCGCTGGCGAGCCCGGCCCGGCGTCCGGCGGGGACGCGCGGCCGGCGCCTGCGGACGCCTGGCGCACGGCCACCCGGGACGCCGACGGGCCGCCGCCCACGCCCATGGCGAAGAAGGCGGTCCGCAAGCCGATCCGGCGGCCGGTGGCGGAGCCGCGCGGATGAGCCTGGCCGTCGGCATCGACATCGGCGGCACCAAGATCGCCGCCGCGGTGGTGGACCCGGCGGGCCGGATCGTCGCCCGGCTCCGTCGCCCGACGAGCGCCGGGGACCCGGACAAGCTGCGCGCCCAGGTGGTCGAGGTGGCCGCCGGGCTGGCCGCGCAGCACCCGGTGACGGCCGTCGGCATCGGGGCGGCCGGCTGGATCGACGCCGGCCGGTCCGTCGTCCGGTACGGGCCGCACCTGCCGTGGCGCGACGAGCCGCTGCGCGACGCCGTCGCCGCCGCCGTCGGCCTGCCGGTGGTGGTGGAGAACGACGCGAACGTCGCCGCCTGGGCCGAGTACCGGTTCGGCGCCTGCGCCGCCGCGGACCCCGGCGCCACGATGGTGATGGTGACCGTGGGCACGGGTGTCGGCGGCGGGATCGTGCTGGGCGGCCGCCTGTACCGCGGGGCCCAGGGGATCGCCGCCGAGCTGGGGCACGTGCGCGTCGTCCCGGACGGCCGGCCCTGCCCGTGCGGGCGGCGCGGCTGCCTGGAGCGGTACGCCAGCGGCACCGCCCTGGTGGAGGCCGCCCGCGCGGGCGCGCGGGCCGACCCGGCCGCGGCGGCGGACCTGCTGCGCCGGGCGGGCGGCGACCCGGCGGCGGTCAGCGGCCCGATGGTCACGGCGGCCGCGGGGGCCGGCGACCCGGTCGCCCGCGCGGCGTTCGCCGAGATCGGCGGCTGGCTCGGCGCGGCCTGCGCGGACTGGACGCAGATCCTCGACCCGCACACGTTCGTTGTCGGTGGGGGAGTCGCCGACGCGGGCGAACTCCTGCTCGCCCCCGCCCGGGCGGCGTACGCGGAGCAGCTCGGCCGGCGGGGGCGCTACCCCGCCGCGACGGTCACGGCCGCCGTGCGCGGCAACGACGCGGGGGTCGTCGGCGCGGCGGACCTCGCCCGCGGCGGCTAGCCGCCCGGCGCACGACCGGCCCGGCCCCCCGCGGGCCGGCACACTCTGGGGAGGGTGACCCGTGGTCGCACTGACCGTCATGTCGTACAACGTGCACACCCAGCGCGACGACCTGAGCGCCCTGGCCGCCACCGTGCGCGCCGCCCGGCCGGACGTCGTGATCGTCCAGGAGGGACCGCGGCGCTGGCGCTGGCGGACCGCCTGCGCCCGGCTCGCCCACCGGCTGGGCCTGGTCGTCGCCGCCGGGGGCCTGCCCTCGCTCGGCAACGTCGTCCTGACCAGCCTGCGGGTCGGGGTCACCGCCGGCCGGTCGCTGCGGTACCCGCTCACGCCCGGGCGGCACCTGCGCGGCGCGACCTTCGTCGACTGCGTGGTGGCCGGGCGCCGGTTCACCGTCGCCGGTACCCACCTGTCCACCGACCCGGCCGAGCGCCCCGCGCAGGCGCGCCTGTTCGCGGCGGCCGCCCGGGCCGTGGCCGGGCCGCTGATCGTCGGTGCCGACCTCAACGACGACCCCGGCGGGCCGGCCTACCGCGCCCTCGCCGAGGGGTTGACGGACCTGGCGGTCGAGGCCGGCGACGCGCGCCCCACGTACCCCGTCGCGGGCGCCTGCCGCCGGATCGACGTCCTGCTCGCCGCCGGCGGGCCGCGCCTGCTGGCGTACGACGTCCTGGACACACCGGACAGCCGCCGGGCCAGCGACCACTTCCCGGTGCTCGCCCGGCTCGCGCTGCCCTGAGCGCCGGGGCGCGCTTTACACCCTGCGACGCCGCGGGGCAGGATCCACTGTGCAGCCGACCGGCGGGACGCACGCCGCCCGCGGGCCGGCAGGTGACGAGGAGGACAGGTGAGCAACGATTCCGCGGTCGCCGACGGCGGGGCGGTGTCGGCCGACCGCGGCGGCGCGGTCTGCGTCATCGGGGCCGGCGCGGCCGGCCTGGCGGCGGTCAAGAACCTGCGCGAGCACGGCTTCGAGGTCGACTGCTACGAGCGGGAGACCGACGTCGGCGGGCTGTGGAACTGGCGCCACGAGCGCAGCCCCGTCACCGCCGCCACCCACCTCATCACGTCCCGGCCGCTGACCGGGTACCCCGACTTCCCGATGCCCGACCACTGGCCGGACTACCCGCACCACAGCCAGTTCCGGGATTACCTGGAGCGCTACGCCGCGCACTTCGACCTGCGCCGCGACATCTGGTTCGGCACCGAGGTGCACCGGGTCAGCCCCACCCACGACCTGCGCTGGGACGTCAGCACCGGCGGTACCGGCGGCGCCGGGCCGCGGCGGGTCACCCGGTACGCGGGCCTGGTCGTGGCCAACGGCCACCACTGGGACCCGGTGCTGCCGGCGTACCCGGGCCAGGACGCCTACCTCGGCCGGCTGCTGCACGCCGCCGAGTGCAAGGAGCCGGCCGCCCTGCGCGACCGGCGGGTCCTGGTCGTCGGCGGCGGCAACACCGCCGCCGACCTGGCTGTCGCGGCGGCCAGCCCGGCGGCAGCCACCTGGTACTCGACCCGGCGCGGCTACTGGCTGTACCCCAAGTACCTCCTCGGCCGGCCGCTGGACCAGGCCGCGGCCCGGCTCCGGGCGCTGCGGCTGCCCCGGCGCTGGCGGCGCCGGCTGCTGGCCGGCCTGCTGCGGCACGCGGTGGGCGAGCCGACCCGGCTCGGCCTGCCCCGCCCCGACCACCCGCCGCTGGGCACCCACCCGACCGTGAACTCGATGCTCCCGCACCACATCGGACACGGCCTGGTCACCCCGGTCGCCGACATCGACCGGTTCACCGCGCACGGGGTGATCCTCGCCGACGGCCGGACCATCGACCCGGAGGTCGTCGTCTTCGCGACCGGCTACCGCCCGCGCCACGACTTCCTGCCCGACGACCTGCTCGGCGGCGGGGAGCGGCCGCGGCTGGGCCTGCACCTGTTCGCCCCCGACCACCCCACCCTCGCCGTGGTCGGCCTGCCGCAGTTCCCCGGCGGGGCGCCGGTGATGCTGCACTGGCAGAGCGTGGCCGCGGCCCGCTGGCTGCGGCTGTGGCACGCCGACCCGGCGCGGGCGGCCGCCGTGCGCCCCACCCTGTTCCGGGGGACCGGCGCGCTGCGGCTGCCGACGGTCGACTCCGACCGGCACTGGGCCGAGGTCGACCCGCACCGCTACCTCGCCGCCCTCCAGGACCTGCTCGACCGGATGGAGTCCCGCCCGTGACCGGCCGCCCCCGCGTCGTGCGCACCGCCGACTGGGCGGACCCCGTGCTGCCGCACGCCCGGCAGGTGCTGCACGCCACGCCCGAGGACGACGCCGACCCGCCCCGGCCGCCGCTGCTGATGCTCCCCGACCGCGGGCACGGCGCCGAGAGCTTCGCCGCCCGCTGGCTCGACCGGGCCGCCGGCCGCGGCCACCCGGCGTACGCGCTGAGCCCGCGGACCGGCGCCGCCCCGCGGACCGCCGCCGCGATGCGCACGTGCGTGCACGACGTCGTCCAGGTCGCCGCCGGGCTGCCGCGTCGCGGCGTCCTGGTCGGCTTCGGCCACGGCGCCGTCGTCGCCCGGTACGCCCTGGCCCGGTACCCGGCCGCCGCGGCGGTACTGCTGGCCCCGGCCCCGCTCGGGCGCTGGCGGCGCTGGCGGCTCGGCGTACCCGAGGCGCTGGCCGGCGCCCCCGCGGTGCTGGTCGCCGGCTGCCCGGACGACCCGGGCACCTCGGCGGCGGCGCTCGCGGCCGAGGCCGCCGGCTACGGCGGCGGCCCGCTGCTGTTCCCGGGCCGCAGCGCCGACCTGCTCACCAGCGACGCCGGGATCGGCGCGCTGGAGGCGATCCTGGACTGGCTGGACCACCTGCGCCGGTAGCCCCGGGCCGCCGGCTCAGAAGCGCCGGTGGGTGGCCTCCCGCACCGCGAACGCGGCCACGTACGCCCGGGCCGCGCGCGCGTCGAGGGTGCTGACGGGCCGCAGCGCCCGCGGCGGCGCCGGCGGCTTCGTCGTGGCGTACAGCCAGTTCTGGAAGAACGCCGACAGGTCCTTTCCGGCGACCTCGCCGGCCAGTGCGACGAACTCCGCCGTGGTGCCGTTGGCGTTCTTCTTCCGGGCCGCCCAGGCCCGCACGACGGCGAAGAACTTCTCGTCGCCGACGGTGCGGCGCAGGGCGTGCAGGGTCATCGCGCCCTTGGTGTAGACGGAGGAGCCGAACAGTCCGGCGACCTTCGGGTCGGCGGTCGCGGGCGCCCAGTGGCCGGCGTTCTGCGGCTGCTTGTAGAGCTGCTGGAACGTCGCGTCGGCCTTGGGGCCGCCGTGCGCGTCGGCCCACAGCCACTCCGCGTACGTGGCGAACCCCTCGTTGAGCCAGATGTCCTTCCAGTCGTGCAGGGCGACGCTGTCGCCGAACCACTGGTGGGCGTTCTCGTGCACCACCGTGGACAGGTCGCTGGCGCTGCCGCTGTACACCGGCCGGGTCTGGATCTCCAGCGCGAAGCTCAGGCCGGGGACATCGCCGCCGGCGATCCCGCCCATCGAGCTGAACGGGTACGGGCCGAACAGCCCGGCCAGGTAGTCCACCACCTCGGGGGTGCGCCTGAGCGGCGCCGACGGGGCGCCCTTGCTGGCGAACACCACCGGCCGGCCGCCGTGGTCGCTGACGGTCAGCTTGAAGTCCCCGGCCGTCGCGGTCGTCAGGTAGGGCGCCATCGGGCTGTCCTCGGCGTACCGGAACGTCGTCCAGCCGTCGGCGCCGGCCTCCGTGCCCCGGGGCACGCCGTTGGCGATGGCGGTCCTGCCCTTGGGCACCGTGATCGCGAACGTGAAGGTGGCCTTGTCCCGCGGGTGGTCGTTGCACGGGAACCAGGACGCGGCGCCCTCGGGCTGCCCGGTGACCACGACGCCGTCGCTGGTGCGGAACCAGCCGGACTTGCCGGTGTGCGGCATGTCGTAGAGCTGCGGCCTGCCGTGGTACCGCACGACGGTGCGGAAGGTGGCGCCGCCGGCCAGGGCGGCGGCGGGCGTGACCGTCAGCTCGCTGCCCGCGCGGGCGGTGCGGGCCGGCGCGCCGTCGACGGTCACCGCGTCGACGGTCAGGCCGAACAGGTCCAGGTTGAACGCCGACAGGTCCTGGGTGGCCCTGGCGGTCAGGGTCGCGGTGGCCGTCAGCTCGTTGGTGGCCGTGTCGTACCGCGTCACGAGGTCGTAGTGGCCGACGTCGTAGCCGCCGTTGCCGTACCCGGGGTAGTAGCTGTCGCCGATCCCGGCCGCGCCCGGCTGGGGGCCGCGCGGGCGGGCGCCGGCCGGCGTGCCGGCCGCGGCGACCAGGGCCACGCCGAGCGCGGCGATGAGGGTGGAGCGGGCGTGCCTGCGCATCAGGAACCTCCGACGGGTGGATCGAGGGTGGTCGCTGGATCGTAGGGCCAGGCCGCCGTCGGGCGGTAGTGACCCGGCGGCGCCGACCCGGAAGGTCGCTCCCTGCCACGCTATAGCTGCCGGGACGCCGCGCCGGGCCGGTTCGCCCGCGGTGCCGGAAACCAGGCCGCGCCCGTCGGTGGCCCCGGCGCCCGGCTCAGCTCGTGGCCAGCAGCGGCGCGCCGCGCGGCGCGGCCAGGTCGGCGGCCGGGGGTACCAGCGCCTCCAGGAACAGCTCGGCCCAGGCGTGCAGGTCGTGGCCGGTGACCTGCGCGCGCATCGCCGCCATCCGGCGCCGGTTCTCGGCCGCGTCGGCGCCGACCGCCGCGAGCAGCGTCCGCTTCATCCCCGCGGTGTCGTGCGGGTTCACCAGGTACGCGTCGCACAGCTCCGCCGCCGCCCCGGCGAACTCGCTGAGCAGCAGCGCGCCGCCGCCGTCGGTGCGGGCGGCGACGAACTCCTTGGCGACCAGGTTCATCCCGTCCCGCAGGGGGGTGACCAGCAGGACGTCGGCCGCCCGGTACAAGGCGGCGACCTCGACCCGGTCCAGTGGCCGGCTCAGGTAGTGCACGCGCGCCGCCCCGACCCGCCCGTACTCGCCGTTGATCCGCCCGACCTCCCGCTCCACCCGCTCGCGCAGCCGCTCGTAGTGGTCGACCCGCTCGCGGCTGGGTACCGTCACCTGCACGAAGACCGTGTCCGGCGCGGTCAGGACGTCGTCGGCGACCAGTTCCCGGTACGCCTTGAGCCGGTGCTCGATGCCCTTGGTGTAGTCCATCCGGTCGACGCTGAGCAGGACCGTGCGCGGCCTGCCCAGGTCCTCCCGGATCTGGGCCGCCCGCGCCCGGACCTCGGGGGCCTCGGCCAGCGCCGCCACCGCCGGGGTGTCCACCGACACCGGGAAGACGCCGGTGCGCACCTGCCGGCCGTCGACCCGCACCGGCCCCTGGCCGGCCTCGATGCCGCAGGCGTCGGCGATGGCCAGCCGGAAGTTGCGCGCCGACCGCTCCCGCTGGAACCCCACCAGGTCGGCGCCGAGCAGCCCGTGCAGGATCTCCGCGCGCCGCGGCAGCCGCATGAACAGCTCCGGCGGCGGGAACGGGATGTGCAGGAAGAAGCCGACCGTCAGGTCGGGCCGCAGCTCGCGCAGCAGGGCCGGGACCAGTTGCAGGTGGTAGTCCTGGATCCACACCACGGCGCCCGGCGCGGCCACCTCGGCGGTGCGCGCGGCGAACCGGCGGTTCACCCGCTGGTACGCCTCCCACCAGCGCCGGTGGTGCGTCGGGTGCTCGACCGCGTCGTGGTACAGCGGCCAGAGCGTGGCGTTGGCGTACCCCTCGTAGTGGTACCGGATCTCCTCCTCGCTCAGCGGCACCGCCCGCACCCGCAGCCCGCGGGTGTCGGGCAGTTCGGGCGGCGGCCCGGCGTGCCCGGACCAGCCGACCCACGTCACGGGCGCCTCCCGCAGGTGGGCGTGCCGCGGCGAGACGAGGACGCCGCTGCTGTGCTGCCAGTCGAAGGCGCCCTCGGGCGCGACCGACTCGTCGAACGGTAGGCGGTTGGTGACGACCACCAGGGATCTGCGCTGCACGCTGCCTCCGTACGGTCGGCGACCGCGCGCTACCCGGGGCACCCCCACGCGCCCCACGCGCCACGATCGTTGTGACCAAATGTTACGAGAGGACTACCGTGTGAGCCGGCCTCAGACGACGGCGCCGTCGCCCGGGTCGTCGTCGTCACCGGTCCGCATCCGCGCGATGAGCGTGCCGGCGCCCGCGAGCAGGAGCGCGACGCCGACCAGGGTCGTCAGCAGCGGGTCGATGCGCGGCACGAGGCCCGGCGCGAGAAAGAACACGAAACCGACGACGAGGGCCGCGACCGCCGCGACCGTGTACTTCGACACGCGCGGCAGCGGCGGGGGCGGCGGCGGTACGTACCGCTCGTCCTCGTCCTCGTCGGGCAGCCCGGCGCCCAGGGAGTCGAACGCGTCCAGCAGGGTCGGCTCCTGCGGCGCCAGCCCGAACCCGCGCAGGTCGATCTGGGTGGGCCCGGCCGGCCCGCCCTCGACCGGCCGGACCGGGCCCGGGTCGTGCGGGGCGTCGGCCGACAGGTGGTAGCCCGCCACGATGTCGGCGAACGCGGCGTCGATCTCCGCGCGGCCGGCGGGGGCGGCGCCCGGGCTCTGCACGGACGCGCCGCTGCCGGGCTCCCCGGCGAACGCCCGCAGCCGGTCGTGCGCGGCCGCCACCTGGGCGTGGTCCACGTACAGCCGCTCCGCCGACGGCCGGTCCGGCGGAGCCGGCCGCTGGGTGGCCTGGAGGTACGCCGCGATGCCGGCCGCCGCCAGTACGCTCAGCACCCGCTCGCCGAGGCGGGGGTCCACGTCCGCGGCCGCGGTGTAGGCAGCCGCGACCAGCCCGTTGTCGCGGCGCTCCCGGCCGGCCTCACCCACGCCCACTGTGCCTCCCCGCACCCCGCGCGGGCCCGCCGCGCTCGTCGTCTGCATGGTGACACGCCCACCCGCTCCGGCGGGAGTGCGTTGTCCCGTCCCCGGCAACATCCGTACGCTGAAAACTAGTCCCGGGCCGGGCGCGCGGACGGGACGCCGCCACGCATGGGCGGCCGGCGGGCCGCCGACCCGGCGGGGAAGAGGGCACCGGTGCTGTACTGGCTTTTCAAGTATGTCCTGCTCGGGCCGCTGCTGCGCCTGGTCTTCCGGCCGAAGGTCGAGGGCCGAGCGTACGTTCCGTCGACCGGACCGGCGATCATCGCCAGCAACCACCTGTCCTTCTCCGACTCGATCTTCATGCCGCTCGTCGTGTCCCGAAAGATCACTTTCGTCGCGAAGTCGGAGTACTTCACCGGGCGTGGCCTGAAAGGGTGGTTGACGAAAATGTTCTTCGTCAGCACCGGCGTCGTCCCCGTCGACCGCGCGGGCGGCCGGGCGGCCCGCGCGGCGCTGGAGACCCAGTTGCGGATCCTGCGCGCGGGCGCGCTCGCCGGCATCTACCCCGAGGGCACCCGGTCGCCCGACGGCCGGCTGTACCGGGGCAAGACGGGCGTGGCCCGGCTGGCGCTGGAGAGCGGGGCGCCGGTGGTACCCGTGGCGATGCTGAACCTCGACGTCGTGCAGCCCCCCGGTCAGGTGTGGCCGCGGCTGATGCGGCCGCGGATGCGGTTCGGGCCGCCGATGGACTTCAGCCGGTACGCCGACCGCCTCGGGGACCGGGCCGTGGAGCGGGCGGTCACCGACGAGATCATGAACGAGCTGCGCCGGCTGTCGGGGCGCGAGTACGTCGACATGTACGCCCAGCAGGCCAAGGCCGGCGCGCCCTAGCCGCGTCGTGTCGGGTACCTGTCACTTGTGGTGACTCCCCGACCTCCCCGGGGTGGGATTCATGGTGCCTGATACATGAATCGATCACGGGGGAGATCGGGGAAGGTCGTGTCAGCGACCGGAAATCGAGGTTACCTGCTGGCCGCGGGACTGGCGACAGCCATGCTCGCGCCGACACCCGTCCACGCCGCACCGTCCACTCCGCACCGAGTTCTGCGTCCCGCGCCGCCGCGACTGGACAGGGACACCGCGGTCCTCAGCAGTTGGCTGTGACCTTCGAGGCGGCGACCGGCACCCTCGTGCTCTACGTTGACGGCCGCCCGGTCGCCGAGGCCCGGACTGCCCGGCAGCGGGGCGCTCGCGCGGGGGCGACAGCGCCGCAACGGCCTGTGGCGTGACCACCTGGCGGGCGTGCTGGACGACGTACGGATCTACCAGGGCCACCTCCCGCCGGCAGCCGTCGCGGACCTCGCCCGCGTCAACCGGCGCCACCGCTGAAGCCCGCGGGCCGCGCGCCTGCGCGGCCCGCACCCATCCCCTCACAAGGAGATCGTCATGTTGCGTGCGAAAGCTCGCGTAACCGGCCCGCCGGCCGGTAGACCGTCGGGAGCCGCCCGCTGGCGCCGCTGGGGCGCCGCCGCCACCCTCGGCGTGCTGGCGGCGGGCCTGGTCCAGGTACCGGCAGCCGCCGTGGACCGCGACACCCGCCGGCCCGAGAGTCAGAAGACCGCGTCGGTGCCGGTGAAGCCGCAGGGACTGCGCCCCGCGGCGGCGCCGAAGCACGCGGAGTGGAAGCCGCGGGCGGCCTGGCCGGAGGCGGCCTCGGCGGAGGTCGCGGTCGCCCCGGCGGGTCGCCGCGGCGACCCGCAGAAGGTCGGCAGCCTGCCGGTCCGGGTGGTGGCCCCCCAGGGCCGCGCCGGCCTGACTCCCGCGCAGGTACCCGCGAAGGTGCGGGTGGAGGTCCTGGACCGGGAGACCGCCGACCGGGTTGGCGTCGCCGGCCTGCCGATGCGGATCAGCCGGGCGGACGGCGGCGCGGCGGCCGGCACGGTCGGCCTGGAGGTCGACCTGTCGGCGTTCGCGGACAGCTTCGGCGCGGACTGGACCACCCGTGCCCGGTTCGTGACCACGCCGACCTGCGACGGCGAGGAGTGCGGCAACACCACGCTCCTGCCGACCAGCTCGGACGACGGGGCGCGGCTGCTGCGGGCCGAGGTTCCGGCGATCCCGGCGGCCCGCCGCGGCGCGGCCGACGAGCCGCTGCTCGCCATCGCGGGCGGGGCCTCGGGCCAGGGCGGCACCTTCCAGGCGACGAGTCTGTCGCCGGCCGGGAGCTGGCAGGTCAGCGGGAACTCGGGCGCCTTCAACTGGAGCTACCCCCTGCGGATGCCCCCGGCGCTGGCGGGTCCGGCGCCGGAGCTGTCGCTGCAGTACAACTCCGGGACGACCGACGGCCGTACCGGCGCGACGAACGCCCAGCCGTCGGTCGTCGGCGAGGGCTTCGACTTCGCCGGTGCCGGCTTCATCGAGCGGTCGTACCGCAGTTGCCTGGACGACGGCCACAAGGACCCGGAGCCGGTGGCGGACCCGAAGAAGCGCAAGTCGCGGTACGACCTGTGCTGGCCGGGCAAGGGCGACCACCTGACGATGTCCTTCGGCGGCCGCAACGGCGAGCTGGTGAGGTCCGGGACCGACCAGTGGCGGCTGAAGTCCGACGACGGCACCCGGATCGAGCGCCGCCGGGGCGCCCCCAACGGCGACGACGACGGCGAGTACTTCGTCGTCACCACCACCGACGGCACCCGGCACCACTTCGGCAGGACCAAGCGCACCGACGCCGACGGGGAGGGGACCGACTCGACCCTCACCGTGCCGGTGTTCGGCGACGACGAGGGCGAGCCGTGCCACAAGGCGGAGTTCAAGGACGCCCACTGCCGGCAGGGCTGGCGGTGGAATCTGGACTACACCGTGGACGTCCACGGCAACTCGATGACGTACTACTACAACAAGGAGACCAACAAGTACGCCGCCGCGGCGGACGACGCGAAGGTGATGGAGTACGACCGGGGCAGCTTCCTGGAGCGCATCGAGTACGGCGGGCGCGAGGGTGGCGAGGCCGCCGCGCCGGCCCCGATGCGGGTCGTCTTCGGCGTCGACGCCCGCTGCAAGCCGATGTCGTCGCCCAAGGTCACGTGCAAGGAGGGCCTCAACCCGACCACGGCGGTCGCCTGGCGGGACGTGCCCCACGACCAGATCTGCGCGCCGCGCGCCGACGACAAGAAGCCCAAGTGCAAGGGCCAGTGGTCGCCGACGTTCTTCACCCGGGTGCGGATGAGTCGGATCACCACGCAGATCCACGTCGGCGGCGCGTACCAGGACGTGGACACCTGGAACCTCGCGCACGACTTCCCCGACGCGGGCGAGGAGAGCCCGGCGCTGTGGCTGGACTCGGTCACCCACACCGGCGGCTCCGGCAAGGACGCGATCACGCTGCCGCCGACGGTCTTCGGCAAGGGCGTCGCGCTGCCCAACCGGGTCAACGAGAAGAATTCGCTGCCGTTCCGCAAGTTTCGGCTCAGCGCCATCCAGACCGAGTCCGGCGGCGTCGTCGACGTGCGCTACAGCGAGCCGTCGTGCCCCGCGGCCCGGCCCGCGCCGCAGAGCAACCGCGCGCTGTGCTTCCCGTCGTACTGGCGCAAGGACGCCGACAACGGCAAGGAGGACTGGTTCCACAAGTACGTGGTCCGCTCCGTCCGGGAGGACTCACGGATCGGGCTGGAGAGTGACCAGAAGCTGACGAGCTACGAGTACGCCACCCCGGCGTGGCGGTACGACGACGGCGAGTTGCAGAAGGCCGACACGAAGACATGGGGCCAGTTCCGCGGCTTCGAGAAGGTCACGACCACGACCGGCGCGCCGAGCGACCCGCTGCGCCTGCGCGCCGAGGCGGCCTTCCTCCAGGGGATGCACGGCGACCGGGAGGACCGCGGCGGCGGCCGCAAGCAGGTCGTCCGCACCACGGAGGACGGCGTCAGGGTCACCGACCACGACCGGCTCCAGGGCTTCGTACTCAGCCAGCGCCAGTGGGACGAGACGGGCAAGGAAGTCAACGCCACCCTGCACACCCCGTGGCTGTCGGCTCCCACCGCGACCGAGGGCGACGACGAGGCGCGGCTGACGCAGCCGGGGACGACGAAGTCCCGCACCCGGCTGGACAGCGGCACCCGCTGGACCGGCATCGTCCACCACTACGACGCCCACGGCATGGTGGACCGGTCCGACGACCAGGGGGACCTCGGGCCGGACGGCCGCAACACCGGCGCTGCGGCGGCGGACGACTCGTGCACGGACTACTCCTACGCCCGCAACACCGACCGGAACCTGCTCACCCTGCTGTCCCGGGTCACCACGACCTCCCGGCCGTGCACGGGCGCGCGGGCCAGGCTGGCCGCGGACACCGTGGTGTCCGACGTGGTCACCCGGTACGCCGGTGGTGACAAGCCCGCCAACGGCGACGTCGTGGCGACCGAGGAGCTGTCCGGCTTCCGCGACGGCGCGCCCACGCACGTGGCGGTGAGCCGGTCCACCTACGACGAGTACGGGCGGGTCCTGACCAGCACGGACGTCAAGGGCCGGAAGACCACGACGGCGTACCGGCACGAGCGGCCCGGCGGCGTGGTCGTGGGCATGACGGTCCGCGACGCCAAGGACCACGTGACCAGCTCGAAGGTCGCGCCCGCCTTCGGCGAGGTGGTCGAGACCGTCGACCCGAACAACGCCCGCACGAAGATGGAGCTGGACGCCCTCGGCCGGCTCCGCAAGGTCTGGCTGCCCGACCGGGCGGAGGACCTGCTGCCCAACCACGAGTACCAGTACCAGGTCCGCAACGACGACGTCAGCACCGTCGCGACCAGGAGTCTGTCCGGTGGCGGCGTCACGACGACGTACGAGATCCACGACCCGCTGCTGCGGCCACTGCAGACGCAGAGGCAGACCCGGTTCGGCCGGCTCATCACCGACACCACCTACGACGCGCGCGGACTGGCCGTCCGCAGGGTCGGCCCCTTCTTCAACGACCGCGCACCCGACGGCAAGCTCGTCGACGTCGCCGACAGCGGCGCCAACGCGCCGCAGACCACGACCACCTACGACGGCGCGGGGCGGGCCACCGCCGAGACCTTCAGGGCGCCGGGCAAGGAGTGGACCACCACGACGTCCCACCACGGCGACCACACCGTCGTGACGCCGCCGGCGGGCGGGACGCCGCGGGCCACGTTCACCAACGCCCAGGGCCTGACCACCAAGCTCTGGGAGTACCGCACGCCGAAGCCGACCGGCGACGAGAAGGACGCCGACGTCACCACCTACGAGTACGACCACGCCGACCGGATGCGCAGGGTGCGCGACCACACCGGGCACGAGTGGTCGTTCGAGTACGACCTGCGCGGCAGGCAGACCGTCGCCGTGGACCCCGACACCGGCCGCACCTCGACCACCTACGACGACTTCGACCGGGTGGCCAGCGTCACGGCTGCGGGGAGGACCCTGGACTATGAGTACGACCTGCTCGGCCGACCGGCTTCGGTGAAGCAGGGTGACACGCCCCTGCTGGGCTGGACCTACGACGCGGGGATCCCGAACGGCAAGGGCCGCGCGCACACCGCGACCCGCTACGTCGGCGGCAACGCCTACGCCTCGGAGGTTCTGGGGTACGACGTGGCGGGCCGGCCGCTGGAGACGAAGATCTCCATCCCGCGGTCCGAGGGCAGGCTGGCCGGCGACTACGTCTCCAAGGCCACCTACGAGGCCGACGGCGCCGTCGGCTCGGTCACCTACCCCGCAGCCGGAGACCTGCCCGAGGAGAAGGTCGAGACCTACTACAACACCCTCGGCCAGCCGCTCATCCTGCGCGGTTCCCGGAACACCTACGTCGGCGAGACGATCTACTCGCCGTTCGGCGAACCGCTCCAGCGCGGCCTGCTGACGACGCAGGCCAGCGAGATGACCTGGCAGACCTACGAGTACGAGGAGGGGACCCGGCGGCTCAGCAGCGTCGCGATCGACCGGGAGAAGACGCCCGACGCCGACTCCAAGGTCAGCTACGCCTACGACCCCACCGGCAACATCCTGAAGATCGCCGAGAACGCCGCGCGCGGGGGCCGGGAGGCGCAGTGCTTCCGGTACGACCACCAGCGGCGCGTCAAGGACGTGTGGGCGCAGGCGACCACCGACTGTGCGGGGGAGCCGTCGGACAAGGTGCTCGGCGGGCCGGCGCCGTACTGGCAGTCGTTCGACTACGACGCCGCGGGCAACCGCGTCGCGCAGATTGATCACGGTGTGGCCGGCGGGGCGACGGTCGCCAAGACCTTCCGCCCGTTCGGCGCGGGGAAGTTCCCGGCGCACGCGGTCGACAAGGCCGAGACCACAGTGCAGGCCCGCGGCTCCCGGTCGGTGACGGGCGACGAGTACGCCTACGACCAGGCCGGTCGCATGACGCGCCGCAAGCTGGGCGACACCGTCGACCAGAAGCTCACCTGGGACGCCGAGGGACACGTCGAGAGGATCACGCACAAGGACGGCAGGTCGACATCCTTCGTGTACGACGCCGAGGGCAACCGGCTGGTCAAGCGCGACGAGACCGACCAGTCCGCCACCCTCTACCTGGGCAACCAGGAACTGCGCGTGGACCTGCGCAACCCGGACCCAACCAGGCAGACAGCGGCGGGCACGCGGTACTACAGCCACGGCGGGCAGACCGTAGCCGTGCGTACATCCGGCGGGCTCAGTTGGCTCACCGGCGGCCAGAACGGCACCAGCGAGATCGCCGTCGACTCCGTCTCCCAGCAGGTGGTCCGCCAGCGTACGAAGCCGTTCGGTGAGCCGCGGGGGGCGGACACGCCGCTGCCGGGCAGCCGCGGATTCGTCGGCGGCACCGTCGACCGGTCGCTGAACCTGGTTCATCTCGGGGCGCGCGAGTACGACCCGGCCAGCGGCCGGTTCATCTCGCCCGACCCGGTGATGGACTTCAGCGACCCGCAGCAGCTCAACGCGTACGGATACGGCCGGAACAACCCCCTGTCCTTCGCCGACCCGTCGGGGATGTTCTGGGGCAGGTGGAACTGGAACCTCGTCGGCCACGGCGTGCTGGACGTGGTGGGGATGATCCCCGGTCCGGTGGGGATGGTCGCGAACGGGATCAATGCCGGGTGGTACGCCGCCCAGGGCGATTGGACGAACGCGGCGATGTCCGCGGCGGGCATGATCCCTGGCGGCAAGTTCCTGGCCAAGGGCGCCATGGCGCTGAAGAACACCGTCCGGACGGCCGACACCGCCAAGGACGTGGCGAAGGCGGCGGGCAACGCCAAGGACGCCACGAAGGCGGCCCGGCAACTGACGCCCCCGTCGGCGGCCAAACCCAAGCCGGCGCCGAAGCCGGAGGCGCCGGCCCGGCCCAAACAGTCGGCGGCGAGCGCGAAAAGCGCGGACGGGGGAGGCAAGGCAAGTCCCAAGCGGGGCGCCGACGCCGAGGGCAAGCCGGACAGCGCACCGAGCCGGGGCTCGGGCGGCGACAAGTGCCACAGCTTCGACCCCGCCACCAAAGTGGCCATGGGGGACGGGAGCACGAAGGCGATCGGCGAGGTGCAGGTCGGCGACGAGGTGTTGGCGACCGATCCTGAGTCTCGTCAGTCCAGCGTGGAGAAGGTGACCAGCACCTTCACGAACCAGGACCAGGCGTTGACCGACGTCACGGTCGTGGACGGGCGCGGTCGGGATGAGGTGCTGCGTACGACGCAGAACCATCCGTTCTGGAGCGAGACCCGGGGCGCGTGGGTCGATGCGGGGGAGCTGCGGGCTGGCGAGCGACTGCGCAGCGACGGCGAGCCCGTCCGCGTAGCGAAGACGGTCAGCTACCGTGGCAACGCCGAAATGAACGACCTCACGGTCGCCACCTTCCACACTTACCATGTCCTAGCCGGCAACACTCCGATCCTCGTCCACAACTGCGGCGATGACATCCCAGAGAATGAGGGAGACCACTTCTATCGTGGCGTAGACGAACAGCACCGCGACTTCGCTACATCACATGCGGGCGACGTCACGCCGGTCGGTGGCAACAGTAACTGGATGCAGCACAATGACGGGTCTGTCGATAGTGCCTTCACTTCCTGGACCTCAAGTCGAGCTGTTGCCGAGTCTCACGCATCGAAAATGTCTGGTAGAGGAATCGTGTTGATGATGAGGCGCGGAACAAGGCCAATTATCGACATGAGAGCTATGGGTCTTGACAAGTTTGGAGAAAGTGAAGTGCTAGTCGAAGGGGCCGTCAAGGGCCTTAAGCACTATCATTACGTGAGGCTGCCGCAATGAGGTCAACTGACATTGATCTAGATGCTCACGCGGGCAAGTTTACTCAGTTCGCAGTCAGTTTGCCGCCGACCATCGCGAGTCAGGGGATCGAGGCGTTGAGGGGGCGGACGCTCAAGGTAACAGCGGTATGGGCGTCCGATCTCGTCGACACGTATCAAGTCCGTGGCGAGATTGCTGGCAACGCAGGGTTAGTTCTTCACGGTCACGATGAATTTGTCCGCGGGCTCGCCTCAGCCGAGGGTCAACTACTGATTGGATCGCTACCTGTGGGCGCACTTACTCACATGCTGCTTTTCTCAGAGGACGCGAAGATCTTGATTGCTTGGATGGTCATAGAAGGTAACGTGCCACGTGCAGAATCGACCTCGTAGGCGTCGTAACAATCGTTGAGAGTGCGGCCGGCGACCTCCTCGCCGGCCGCACCATTTTGGTATTGTCGGGAGTGTTGTCGGGACGCGGAGAGTGGCAAACTCGTGGCAGCAAGTGTCGGTGGTCACTGGGCGGCTGCTGGCGTACTGGCCGGTTGCCGTCACAGTTGCCGATAACATTGGCCAGTGCGGATGGACGTTTCGGGTTTACGGCTACGGATGAGTAACAGGGTCAACCGTCTGTTGGTGGGGCGGCGTGCGGGCCTGAGGCGCAGCGCGCCGCCCTCACCCCGTGCGTGAGCGTGGGCGGTCTTGATATAAGAAAAGAAATTTTTGGCCCGATTCGGCCGGTCACGTTGTTGACTGTTGGGACGGGCCGTTTCGGCCGGTGTTCAGGTCGCGACGGCGCTTGATGTTCGGTGTCGAGGGCGTGGGGGCCGGTTTGTTGGCCGCGACGGCGGCGTCACCTCTGCCGCGGGTCAGCTAGCGCCGACTGCGTCGCTCTATACTTCGTGGGTTCGAGCGCCTGTTTTGGAACCATGTTGGTTGATTAGACGGCGTACGTGCAGGCGACTTGTCGATCATCGAGGATAGAGTCTGTCAAGAAATGGCTTTGCTCGCTTCCAGTAATGATGGAGTGGCAGTCTGCCTGTACGGAAATCCCGAGTTGCGGCGGCAATGGAGAGTCAACAGGATGGCGCCTATGTCGACTCGTGACTACTGACAACTTGGTTTCCTTGGACTGTATGAGGAGAGTGACGGGCGCCCATTGTATGGACGGCAATCGGAGATTCAAGTGAAAGGATCCTCGGTAAATCGTTGAGCCAATGTCGAAAAATTTAGTCGAAACTAGTCTGTAGTCGCAGTGTTGATTTGTCCTGGGAAGTTCCGCGTGCGGGTAGGCGTCCACTTTGCATGATGGTGATGTGTCCGTATTTTCGGATATCTATCGATCGACGTGGCGTGACGAGTGCCATATATTGGCGTCTGTAGATGTCGCGGCGTTGCTGGCCGGATCGACCAACTGTATGTCCAGCCGTCCACCTCACCCGTCGGTCCTGGAGGTCGCCTTGTGGGCAGCAGCCCCGCCGCATACGGACGCCCATGGCCGTCGCCCCTCACCACGACTGCCGCCGCCCGGCCGCGTCGATGGTCCCGGCTACGCGACCCCGTCCCGCCCCGTGGAGATCACCGGAGACGCGGGGCCTGGGTCGTTCCCCGAGGCTGTGCGGGTGAACACCGCACCGGATGCCAGGAATGATTTCGGCGGACCAGGACCCAGTTTCACCGGTCACCCGTGCCGGCGCGCCAGCCGCGAGCGGATCGGATCCGTCGCGGTCCTCTGACCTCCGTCCACCACCCCCACCCTGAGGAGCGAAGATGATCAGAAGAATGACCCACCTCTGCGGCGCGCTGGCCGCGGGCCTGCTCGCCATTCCGGCGCTCGCCCACGCCGCACCGGCCGCCGAGCCGGCGCCGGCCAACCGGATCATCGACGGCGAGGAGGTCGCCGACGCCCCGTGGGCGGCCGCGCTGTTCAAGAACGGCTCGTTCAGTTGCAGCGGTTCGGTCATCGGTGCCGAGTGGGTGCTCACCGCGCAGCACTGCGTCGGCAACACCGGCGCCAGCAGCGGGCTGACCGTCAAGGTCGGCAAGGTGCGGCACGCCGAGGGCGAGGTGATCGAGGTCGCGCAGCAGACGGTGCGGCACGACCTGGCGGTACTCAAGCTCAAGAAGCCTGTCTCGAACCCCGTCCTGGTCCGGCTGGCGAGCGCCGACCCCGCGACGAACTCGGAGAACTCGCTGTACGGCTGGGGCCGCACCTGCCGCGACTGCCCCGCCTCGCCCGTGCTGAAGACCGCGCGGGTCAAGGTGACCAGCACCAGTGCCAAGGACGGCAAGGGCGGTCCGGGCATCCGTACCGGCCGGGTCAACGGGCTGGCCTGGAAGGGCGACTCCGGCGGACCGCAGATGTACAACGGCGAGCAGGTGGGCGTCTGCTCGGTCGGCGACGGCAGCTCGTACCAGATCTACGGCAGCGTCGCCGCCAGCCGCGAGTGGATCCGCTCGGTGGCCGGCGTCTGACCGGCTCGGTACCCGCGCACCACACACCGCGCACCGGCGACACGTCGCCGGTGCGCGGTGCCGTCGGTGCCTCCGGTCAGGCCACTCGTCCGGCCGAGGACCGGCCGGACCTGGGCGACGGTGAGGGGGGCGAGCCGGGCCGGCGGTCGGCAGGGCTGGCCAGGTCGACGAAGCCGGGCGCGCCGTTGCGCTCGGCGAACGACGCCACCTCCGCGGCCGTCTGCCGGGCCACCTGCGCCTCCCCGGCCCGCGCGTACGCCCGGGCGGCGAGCGCCAACGCCAGCATCCGGTCGGTGGCGTCGGACACGCCGTCGAACGTCTTCGCGGCCTGGGCGTACGCCGCCGCCGCGGCCGCGTGGTCGCCGCCGTACCCCGACAGCGCGCCGTCGAGGATGAGCACCGAGGCGTCGATGAACGGCGTCCGGTACCCGTTGGCCTCCACCATGGCACGGACCGCGACCGCCGCCTCGCGGTCGATCAGCGCGGCGGCCAGCGCGGCCGAGGGCAGCCACTCGCCGCTTGCGATGACCTGGAGCGGGGTGAACGAGGCGATCAGCTCGTCCAGCAGCGCCCGCGCGTCGGCGGGCCGCTGCTGGAGGGCCCGGCACAGCGCGCCGGAGGCCAGCGCCGTCCAGTGCGGGCGGTGGAAGCCGCAGTCGCGGCCGCGCGCCAGCAGCGGGATGACGTCGTCGTGGTCGTCGGTGTGGCCGCAGAGTACCCGCAGGTAGGCGCGGACGCCGCGGACCTTGAGATCCCAGCCCTCGGCGGGGGTGTCGATGAACGCGTCCGCGGCGGTGAGGACGCGGGCGACGTCGCCGTCGAAGAAGCCGCGCATCGACTCGCCGGAGTAGTTGGTGGTCAGGCCCTGGCCGGGGCCGCGCTCGCTGTCGACCTCGGCGAGCATCTTCTCCGACTGGACCCACTCGCCGTGCTCGCGCAGGGCGGACGCGAGGTTCTGCGAGGCGCGGCGGGTGGCGATGAGCTGGTGCTCGCGGCAGAACGCGTACACCGCGTGGAGTTCGTCGAGCCCGCGCGGGTCGCCCTCGTGGAAGTGGGCGGAGCCGATGGTGATCCGGGCGTTGGCCTGCACCTCCATCAGGCCGAGGCGCTCGGCTATCTCCTGCGCGGCCTCGGCGCTGGCCACGGCGGGGGCCTGCTCGTAGTTGAGCATGTGCAGGCGGCCCAGCTCGGCGTACGCGTCGGCCTTCTCGGCGCTGTCGGGGAGCTGCTCGAACAGTTCGATGGCGCGGTCGAGGCGGGCGAAGGCGAGGGCGTGGTCGGTACGCATGACGGCGATCTGGCCGAGCAGGGTCCAGGCGCGGGCGGCGCCCCCGGGGTCGCCGAGCCGGTGCAGGTCGGTGGCCAGGGTGATGAGCCGGCCGACGCCGCCGCTGGCCAGGAAGGCGGCGCCGTCGAGGTAGAAGCCGAGCTCCTCGTTGAGCAGTTCGAGCTGGCGGCGGCCGATGCTGGCGGGCTCGTCGCCGTAGAGGCTGAGGGCGCGGGCGGCGTGGTCGGCGGCGACGTCGATGACGTTGAGGGCGTACGCGCGGCGGGCCGCCCGGTGCAGGGCGTCGCGGGTCTTGGGGATGAGGTCGCGGGGGCTCTGGCCGAGGGAGGTCGCTATCTCGTACGCGGCCCACCGGTGCCGGCCCAGCACCTCGGCGAGGTCGGTGTCGCGGCTGCGGGACAGCCCCTCCAGCCAGTCGGCGGTGCGCTCGTGCCGGGCCATCCGCTCGGTGCGGGGGAGCCGGCGGTAGCAGACGTCGCGGACCAGGACGTGCCGGAACCGGTACGCGCCCTGGCCGGCCATCGTGGAGCCGATCTGCTCGTACACGAAGTCGCGCTGCTCCAGCCGGCGCAGGGCGCGCTCGACGAGTTCGACGGGCTGGCCCATGGCGGCGGCGACCGCGCCGGGCCAGAACTCCATGCCGACGACGGAGGCGGCGAGCAGGACGGTGCGGTCCTTGGGGTCGAGCAGGTCGAGGCGGTTGGCGATGACGGCGTGCACGCTGTCGGGCATCGGGAGGTCCTGGCTGTTGTCGAGGGTCCAGCCGCGGCCGGACTGGCGCAGGGCACCGCGTTCGATGAGCATCCGCACGTACTCCTGCGCGTACAGCGGGTTGCCGTCGGCGAGTTCGACCAGCGGGCGCAGCATCTCGCTGGCGAACACCGCCTGGCCGAACAGCGAGGCGTACAGGGAGGCGATCGCGTTGGGGCGCAGCGGCGGCAGCGTGATGGTCAGCGAGCCGGAGATGGTGCCCGCCCAGCCCGGCTCCCGGTCGATCAGCTCGGGGCGGGCGGTGCCCAGCAGCAGCAGCGGCACGTCGCGGGCGGTGGCGCCGAGCAGTTCGACGAAGCGCAGCATGGTCCGGTCGGCGCAGTGCAGGTCCTCGATGACGAGCACGGTGGGCCGGCGCCGGGCCATCGCGATGAGGAACCGCCGCCACGCCGACTCGGCCTCCTCCGGCGGCAGCCGGGGGCCGGGCAGGCCCACGAGCGGGCGCAGCGCGTCGATGAGCCGGTCGGCCTGGGGGGCGACGTGCGGCCGCGGGTCGGGGACCGGCGCGGCGACCAGGGCGCGGACGGCCGCGGACAGGCGCTCGTCGGCGGTGGCGGCGTCGTCGGTGTCCAGGATGCCGGCCTCGGCCTTGACGATGTCGGCGAGCGCCGCGAAGGTGACGTTCTCGCCGAAGGGCGGGCAGCGGCCGGTCCGCCAGGTGATCGGCTCCTCCAGCAGCCGGTCGCTGTGCCGGTACAGCTCGCGGACGAGCCGGCTCTTGCCGATGCCGGCGTGGCCGAAGACGGTGACGAGCTGCGGCATCCGGTCGCTGAGGGCGCGGTGCAGGGCGTTGATGAGCAGGTTCAGCTCGTGGTCGCGGTCGACGAGCGGGGTGGGGTCGGGCTCCTGGTCCGGCAGCCGGCGCTGGACGGCGTCGAGCGCCAGCCACACCTCGGTCGGGGTGGAGCGGCCGCGCAGCGTCACCGGCGGCTGCGAGGCGTACCGGATCTCGGTCTGGGTCAGCGCGTAGGTGGCGCCGCAGACCAGGACGCCGCCGGGCGGCGCCACCGACTGCATCCGGGAGGCGGTGTTGACGACGTCGCCGGCCACGATGGCCTGCCCGCCGTCGCGCGCCGCCAGGACGTCCACCAGCGCCTCGCCCGTGGCCACGCCGACCCGGAAGCGCAGGTCGTCGCGCCCCGCCGGGGCGCACCGGCCGAGCGCGCGCTGGAGTTCCAGGCCCGCGCGCACGCAGCGCAGGGCGTCGGTCTCGGTGGCGATCGGCGCGCCGAACAGCGCCATGACGGCGTCCCCGATGTACTTCTCGACGACGCCGCCGTACCGCTGGATCACCTGCCGGGCGGCGCTGAAGAAGCCGGTCTGCAGGTGCCGCACCTGCTCGGGGTCGGCCTGCTCCACATAGGGCGTGAAGTCGATCAGGTCCACGAACTGGACGCTGATCCGGCGGCGGTCCTCCAGGGTGGTGCGGGCGGGGCCGGCCTCCTCGCCGTCGGCGCGGGCGGTGCCGCACCGCGTGCAGAAGGAGCCGTCGGGGGCCAGGTTGGCGCCGCAGCCCCCACATGCGACGGTGAGTTCGGCACCGCAGCCCCCGCAGTACCTGTCCTCGGTCGCGGCGACGCGGTGACACCTCGGGCACTGGCCGATGACGCGTCCTCCATGCGTGTCGGTCGGTCGACCCCTGACCACCGCCGGTCCGGCGGGCGGCCGGGTGTCGGCGGCTGTGGTGGGCCGGAGGCGTGTCGACGTGGCGTGTGGGCTCGCCACAGGCGGAGTATGCCGCACATCCCGGCGCCCGGAAAGTCGGTCAGGTGCCGATCCGGCCTAACGGTCGGGCATGCCGGCGCGGCGGCGGAGGGCCGGTAGATCATTGATGACGATGCGTCTTCCTTCGGTGCGCAGCCAGTTACGGCCGGCGAACGAGCCGATGGCCTGGTTCACGCTCTGCCGCGAGCCGCCGGCCATCTCGGCGAGCTGGCTCTGGTTCAGCTCGACGGTGACGATGGTCGCCGAGGTGTCGCCCGCCAGCCGCACGAGGGTCTTGGCGACGCGGCCGGGCAGGTCGAGGAACACGTGGTCGGCGTTCTGCTCGGTGAGCCGGCGGATCAGCGCGCCGAGCGAGCGCATGACGGCGTCCAGGATGCGCGGATTGGAGTGCACCAGCTCCATGAACGCCCCGCGCGAGAGCGCCAGCGCGTGGGTGTCCTCGATGGCCTCGGCCGACGCCGACCGGGCCGAGCCGTCCAGCAGCGAGACCTCGCCCAGGACGTCGGGCGGGCGGACCACCGAGAGCATCGCGCGCTCGCCCGTGGCGGAGGTGCGGAAGACCGCGACGGCGCCGCGCTTGAGCAGGATCAGGGAGTCGCCCGGGTCGTTCTCCACGAACAGCAGCGTGCCGCGGCGGTACGTGCGCGGCACGGCGGCGGCCAGCACCCGCTGCCGCACCTCCTGTTCGAGGCCGGTGAACATCGCCACCCCGCTGAGCGCGTCCCCGTTGTCCGGCAACCGAAGCTCCACCCTCGTCCCTCCCCGGTAGGACATCTTGCGACCTGCACCACCTGCGCTGCTGCCGTCACCTGCACTGCTGCTGCCGTCACGCCAACCGGCCGGTGTCGAACAGCATGGCGGCACCCGGGCGGTACGGGCAATGCGTTGTGGGCCATTCGTCAGCGTTCCGGCCGGTGCCGGGCACCATGATCACAGGGGTGGGCCCGGCGTTTGGCGCCGGGTGGTGCGGCGCGGAAGAATCAGTGCGGTGACCTATCGCTACTTCTACGACTGCGAGTTCATCGAGGACGGGACCACGATCGACCTCGTCTCGATCGCCGTGGTCGACGAGCGGGGCCGCGAGTTCTACGCGGTCTCCACCGAGTTCGACGACAGCCGCGCCATCCCGTGGGTGCGCCGCCACGTCCTGGACAAGCTGCCCTCCCCGGCCGACCGGGCGTGGCGCTCCCGCGCCCGGATCCGCGACGAGCTGTACGAGTTCCTGGCCGCGCCGCTGCGCGCGGGCGAGGCGGCCGAGCTGGAGCTGTGGGCCTGGTACGCGGCGTACGACCACGTGGTGCTCGCCCAGCTCTGGGGGCCGATGACCGCGCTGCCCCGGGAGATCCCGCGGTTCACCAAGGACCTGCGCCAGCGCTGGGACGACCGGGGCCGGCCGGCCCTGCCCGAGGCCGACGGGCGGCACGACGCGCTCGTCGACGCCCGGCACAACCTCGCCCGGTGGCACGCCATGGCCGGTGTCCCCCGCGGCGCGGACGGGTAAATCCGCCCGGAGCGGATCGTCGGCCGCCAGAATGGGGCGGTCAGTCGCGCGACGAGGGGACGAAGGAACATGCGGGTCGGCGTACTCACCGGCGGGGGCGACTGCCCCGGCCTCAACGCGGTCATCCGGGGCATCGTGCGCAAGGGCGTCACGGCGTACGGGTACGACTTCGTCGGCTTCCGGGACGGCTGGCGCGGGCCGCTGGAGGGGCTGACCCGGCCGCTGGGGATCGCCGACGTGCGCGGCATCCTGCCCCGCGGCGGCACCATCCTCGGCACCAGCAGGACCAACCCGTACCAGGTCGAGGGCGGGGTGCAGCGCCTGGTCGCCCACCTGGACCAGCTCGGCCTGGACGCGCTGGTGGCGATCGGCGGCGAGGACACCCTGGGTGTGGCGACCCGGCTGCACGCGCAGGGCGTACCGGTCGTGGGCGTGCCCAAGACGATCGACAACGACCTCAGCGGCACCGACTACACCTTCGGCTTCGACACGGCGGTCAACATCGCCATGGAGGCCATCGACCGGCTGCACACCACCGCCGAGAGCCACCACCGCACGCTCGTCGTCGAGGTGATGGGCCGGCACGCCGGCTGGATCGCCCTGCACGCCGGCCTGGCCGGGGGCGCCAACGTCATCCTGCTGCCGGAGCGGGAGTTCGATGTGGAGCTGGTGGCCGGGTACGTGGAGAAGCGGTTCCAGTTCGAGTACGCGCCGATCGTCGTCGTGGCCGAGGGCGCCCGGCCGCTGGCCGGCCAGATGCTCGTGGTGAACTCCGAGACCGACGCGTTCGGCCACGTGCGGCTGGGCGGCATCGGCCAGTGGCTGGCCGGGGAGCTGGAGTCGCGCACCGGCAAGGAGGCGCGCACCGTGGTGCTCGGCCACATCCAGCGCGGCGGCACGCCGACGGCGTTCGACCGGGTCCTGGCGACCCGGTTCGGCCTGCACGCCATCGACGCCGTCCAGGCGGGCGCGTACGGCACGATGGTGGCGCTGCGCGGCACCGACATCGTGCGGGTGCCGCTGGCCGAGGGCACCGGCGCGCTCAAGACCGTCCCGCTGGAGCGGTACGCCGAGGCCGAGGTGTTCTTCGGCAGTTGACGCCCGGACCGGCGGACGAGGGGAGCCTGATGAACGAGCGGCACACCGTGGCGGTGGTCGGCGCGGGGAAGATCGGCGAGCTGATGCTCGCCGGCCTGCTGCGGGCCGGCTGGCCGGCCGGGCGGCTGCTGGCGACGGCCCGGCGGCCGGAGCGGGCGGCCGCGCTGCGGCAGCAGTACGGCGTGGAGTGCACCGACAACCCGGACGCGGTGACCCGCGCCGACGTGGTGGTCGTCGCGGTCAAGCCGCAGGACGCCGACGCGCTGCTGGCCGAGGTCGCCCCGAAGGTGCCCGCGGACAAGCTGATCGTCTCGATGTGCGCCGGGCTGCCCACGGGGTTCTTCGCCGACCGGCTGCCCGCCGGCACGCCGGTGGTGCGGGTGATGACCAACACGCCGGCGCTGGTCGACGAGGCGATGACGGCGATCTCCGCCGGGGCCCACGCGAGCGGCGCGCACCTGGCGCTGGTCGAGGAGCTGTTCCGCCCGCTGGGCCGCACGATCCGGGTGCCGGAGTCGCAGCAGGACGCGGTGACGGCCCTGTCGGGCTCCGGGCCCGCCTACTTCTACCTGCTGGTCGAGGCGATGATCGACGCCGGGATCCTGCTGGGCCTGCCCCGCCAGGTGGCCCGCGACCTGATCGTGCAGACCGCGATCGGGGCGTCGGTGATGCTGCGGGACTCCGGCGAGCACCCGGTGACGCTGCGTGAGGCGGTGACCTCGCCGGCGGGTACGACGATCGCGGCGGTCGCGGAGCTGGAGCGGCACGGCGTGCGGGCGGCGCTGCTCGCCGCCCTGGAGGCCGCCCGCGACCGGGCGCGCGAGCTGGCCGCGGACGCCTGAGCGGCGCCGGCCGGGTGCCGGGGCGGTGACGGTCGGTCGTACGCTGGAATCATGATTGACCAGTGGTACCTGCCCCGCGCCGGTGAGGCCGCCCGGTCCGGCGGCAGCCGCCCGGAGAGCGCCGACGCCGAGAAGCTCGGCCTCGACGTGTGGCGCGAGCTGCCCCGGGAGCAGATGCCGCCGTGGCCGGACGCCGCCCGGGTCGCCGACGTCTGCGCCGTCCTGGACCAGGTGCCCTCGATCGTGGCGCCCTACGAGGTCGACCAGCTCGCCGACCGGCTGGCGCTGGCCTGCGAGGGGCGCGCGTTCGTGCTGATCGGCGGCGACTGCGCCGAGACGTTCGTGGACAACACCGAGCGGCACCTGCTCGCCAACGCCCGCACGCTGCTCCAGATGGCCGTCGTGCTGACCTACGGCGCCTCGGTCCCGGTCGTCAAGATCGGCCGGTTCGCCGGGCAGTACACCAAGCCGCGCTCGTCGCCGACCGACGCCCTGGGCCTGCCCGCGTACCGCGGGGACATGATCAACTCGCTGGAGCCGGACGCCGCCGCCCGCGCGGCCGACCCCCACCGGATGGTCCGCGCCTACGCCAACGCCGCCGCGGCCCTGAACATGATGCGCGCCTACCTCGGCGGCGGCATGGCCGACCTGCACGCGGTCCACGACTGGAACAAGGACTTCGTGCGGATCTCCGCGGCGGGCGAGCGGTACGAGGCGATCGCCCGGGAGATCGACCGGGCGCTGGCCTTCATCCGCGCCTGCGGGATGACCGAGGAGGAGGCGCTGCGCAGCGTGACGCTGTACAGCTCGCACGAGGCGCTGGCGCTGGAGTACGAGCGGTCGCTGGCCCGGATCGTCGGCGACCGGGCGTACGGGCTGTCCGGGCACTTCCTCTGGGTGGGGGAGCGGACCCGCCAGCTCGACCACGCGCACGTGGACTTCGTCTCGCGGCTCAGCAACCCCATCGGGGTGAAGATCGGCCCGACGACGACCCCGGCGGCCGCCCGCGAGCTGTGCGCCAAGCTGAACCCGCACAACATCCCCGGCCGGCTGACGCTGATCAGCCGGATGGGCAACCACCGGGTCCGCGAGGTGCTGCCGGCCATCGTGGACGAGGTCACCGTCGCCGGCCACAAGGTCGTCTGGCAGTGCGACCCGATGCACGGCAACACCCAGGAGTCCTCCAACGGGTACAAGACCCGGCACTTCGACCGGATCGTCGACGAGGTGCTGGGCTACTTCGAGGTGCACCGCGCCCGCGGTACCCACCCCGGCGGGCTGCACGTCGAGCTGACCGGCGAGGACGTCACCGAGTGCCTCGGCGGCGCGCAGGCGATCGAGGACGGGGACCTGCCCGGGCGGTACGAGACCGCCTGCGACCCCCGGCTGAACACCCAGCAGTCGCTGGAGCTGGCCTTCCTGGTGGCGGAGATGCTCCGTGGCTGAGTCCGGCGCCGAGGCGGTCACCGCGGAGCTGCGCACGGTGGACCTGCGCTCGGACACCGTCACCCGCCCGAGCGCGGGGATGCGCGCGGCGATGGCCGACGCCGAGGTCGGCGACGACGTGTACGGCGAGGACCCGACGACCAACCTGCTCCAGGAGCGGGTGGCGGCGCTGTTCGGGCACGAGGCCGCCCTGTTCACGCCGACCGGCTCGATGGCCAACCAGATCGCGCTGCAACTGCTGGTGCCGCCGGCCAACGAGATCCTCGTCGACGCCGACGCGCACGTGGTGACGTACGAGATCGGGGCGGCGGCGGCCTACGGGGGCATCTCCTCGCGGACCTGGCCGGCCAAGGGCGGCGCGATCGACCCGCAGCGGGTGGCCGCGATGGTCCGACCGGACGGCTACTGGGCGGTGCCGACCCGGGCCATCGCCGTCGAGCAGACGCACAACCTGGCCGGGGGTACGGTCGCCCCGCTGGCGACGCTGGACGCCCTGCGCGCGGTCGCCGACGGCGCGGGCGTGGCGCTGCACTGCGACGGCGCGCGGATCTGGCACGCCCACGTCGCCGACGGGGTGCCGCTGGACAGCTACGGCGCGCTGTTCGACACCCTGGCGGTCTGCCTGTCCAAGGGCCTGGGCGCGCCGGTGGGGTCGCTGCTGGTCGGCTCGGCCGAGCGGATCGCCCAGGCGCGCTGGCTGCGCAAGCGGCTCGGCGGCGGGATGCGGCAGGTCGGGGTGCTGGCCGCGGCCGGCCTGTACGCGCTGGAGCACCACATCGGCCGGCTGGCCGAGGACCACGCCCGCGCGGCCCGGCTGGCCGAGGCGCTGGCCCCGTACGGCGTGGTGGTCGGGGAGCCGCGTACCAATGTCGTCCTGCTGGACCTGCACGACGCGCCGGGGTTCGCCGCCGCCGCCCGCGAGCGGGGGGTCCTGGTCTCGGTGCTCGGGCCGCGCACCGGCCGGCTGATCACGCACCTGGACATCGACGACGTGGCGGTGGAGCAGGCACTCGACGTGCTCACCTCGCTGCTGGAGCGCCGCGCCGCCTGACGCGGCGGCGCGGCCACCGGCACCGCGCGCCCGGGGTGCGGCCCCGGGCGCGCGCTCAGCGTCCGAAGGCGACGTTCGGGAACACCGCGACGGTGCCGCGGTTCAGGGCGGGCACGTCGGCCGCCGCCGCCGCGACCCGGGCGAACGTCGGTGTGCCGAGGACCACCTTCAGCGTGTACGCGCCGGGCGTCGGCACGGCGACGTTGTGCCCGTACCGGTAGTAGTCGGCGCGGTGCAGGAACCACAGCCGCCGCTGGTCGACGACCGTGCCGGCGGAGTCGAGGACCTGGAGGGTCACCGGCACGTCGGGGACGATCCGGCCGGTGGCGGCCTCGATCGGCACGACCGCGACGTGGTGGGTCTCGGTCGGCAGCGGGGCGCGGAACGTGTGGACGCCCCCGACGAGCTGCTGCCACCCCTGCGGCCGGCCGACGACGTAGGCGACCCGCCACTCGTCCATGGTGGTCTGGCCGCCGCCGTCGCGGATGTCGCGGTCGAGCGCCGCGGACCCCGCCGCGGCGCCCGCGGCCGCGGTGGCGGGGGGCTTCTTCCGCGTACAGCAGCCGCCGACACTGAGCGTGAGCACTGCGGCGGCCAGGACGGCCAGGGGGGCTTTGACCATGGGGGGACTCCTCGGGATCCGAGGCGACTCTCGCCTCGGCCCGCCAACCTGCCGTACCTCCCGCCCCGGTGCCATCGGGTGTGGTTCATCCCACCTGTACAACCAGCTCAGGCGCCGGTTTACCGCCTGCGACAGAGCACCTGGGCGGTCGCTGCCCAGGTGCCGGGATCGCCCGGATGACCGGGTTCCGGGGCGTCGGCCCAGGGCGCGGTCGTGCCCGGGCGGCAGCTACGCAGCGTGGTGGTCAGCCGGCCGTGGGGTGGGTGGTGACGTTCTGGAGGTAGAGCTGCTCGCCCATCGCCTCGATGAGGGCGAGCTGCGTCTCCAGGTAGTCCACGTGCTGCTCCTCGTCGGCGAGGATGTCCTCGAAGATCTTCGCCGAGGTCACGTCGCCGACCGACCGCATGTGCGCGCTGCCGCGCCGCAGGCGCGCGATGGCCTCGACCTCGACCTGCAGGTCGCACCGGAACTGCTCGGCCACCGACTCGCCGATCCGCAGCGGGAACAGGCGCTGGAGGTTGGGCAGCCCCTCCAGGAACAGGATGCGGTCGGTCAGGGTCTCGGCGTGCCGCATCTCGTCGATGGACTCGTGCCGGGTGTGCGCCGCCAGGGTGGTGTAGCCCCAGTTCTCCTGCATCTTGGCGTGCAGGAAGTACTGGTTGATCGCGGTCAGCTCCGCGGTCAACTGTTCGTTGAGGAACTCCACCACCCGCGCGTCACCCTGCATAGCCGCAGCGTATGGGCTGTCCGGCCGGCGCGTGGATCAAGCGGCGAGATTCACCGCGAGGGGACGGGCGGCCTCGGCGTCGATCAGCTCCGCGATGCGGTCGTGGCAGCTCCCGCAGCCGGTACCGGCGCCGCAGGCCTCGCCGACGCAGGCCTCGGTGCGCGCCCCGCCGCGGATGGCGGCGCGGACCTCGCACTCGCGTACCCGCGCGCAGATGCAGACGAACACCGGCGGACTCCCTCTTCGGCAGGCTTACCTAACGAAGGGTGCCCTAAGGCAGGCGGTCACGGCAAGTGCGGAGCCGACAACCGCCCGAGAGTCGCGATGTCGGCCGCATGTCCGGCATGGCCCTTGCTGGGCGTCTCCACGATCACCGGTACCCCGGCCGCGGCCGGGTGCGCCAGCAGCTCCGCGAAGGCCGGCGCGCCGATCGTGCCGGCGCCGATCGTCTCGTGCCGGTCGCGGCGGGAGCCGCACGCGTCGCGGGAGTCGTTGGCGTGGACGAGCCAGAGCCGGTCCGGGCCCACGGCCGCGGTCAGCGCGTCCAGGGTGGCGCTCATGCCGCCGGCCGCGGCCAGGTCGTGGCCGGCCGCCCACGCGTGGCAGGTGTCCAGGCACACGCCCAGCCACGGGTGCCGGTCGACGGCGGCCAGGTACGGCTCCAGGTCCTGGACCCGGGCCGCCAGCGACCGCCCGCCGCCCGCACTGGGCTCGACCAGCAGGCGCGGGTACCCCCGGTCGGCGGCCTCGTCGAGCAGCGGCAGCAGCGCCTCCCGCACCTGGAGCAGCGCGGCGTCGCCGTGGGCGGCGTCGACGGCGCTGCCGGCGTGGAAGACGACGCCGCGGGCACCGATCGCCGCGCCGCGGCGCAGCGCGTGGGCCAGGGCCCGGGTGGAGTGGGCGACGGTCTCAGGAGTCGGCGAGCCGAGGTTGACCAGCAGCGAGGCGTGGACGTACGCCGGCACGTCGCGGTCGGCGCAGCCGGCGCGGAACGCCTCGTCCTGCGCCGGCACGCCCTCGGGCAGCGCCCAGCCGCGCGGGTTGCCGACGTAGACCTGGACGGCGGTCGCGCCCGTGGCGGCCAGGTACGGCAGGGCGGATTTGGCCAGCCCGCCCGCGGCCGGCGCGTGCCCGCCGACCGGGCGGGCGCCCGAGCGGGGCCGGGGCAGCGGGGCCGCGGGCAGCGCGCTGGTCACAGGCAGCCGATCGTCACGACGGACCGGGCGGGCACCTCGGTGCCCTCGGTCGGGTCCTGGAGCCGGACCACGCCGTTGGGGTTGTAGGTGACCCTGGCCTCCAGGCCCATCCCGGTCAGCGCCTGGCGGGCCTGCTGGCAGGGCAGGTCCAGCACGCGCGGCACCTTCAGCACCGGCGGGCCGTCGCTGAGCCGCAGCGTGATCTTCGCGCCCTTCTCGACCCCGGTGCCGGCATCCAGGCTCTGCCCGAGCACCTGGCCGGTCGGCGCGTCGCCGGGGACGGTCTGCTCGGTGACCACGAGGCCGAGCTGCGCGAGCAGCCGCCGGGCCTCGGCCACCGCCTTGCCCACCAGGTCCGGGACCGTCACCGGCGGCCGTCCCCTGCTGACGGTGACGGTGACCGCGGTGCCGGGCTTGACGGTGGCGCCGGCGGCCGGGTCCAGGGCGCTGACCATCCCGGGCGGGAGCGTCTCGTGGTACCGGTCCGGGCCGCGCTTGACGGGCAGGCGCAGGGCGCCCAGCTCCACCCCGGCCATGTCGAAGGTCATGCCGATGACGTTGGGCACCTGGTACCGCTCCGGGCCGAGCGAGAGCACCAGCGTCACCGTGCCGCCGCGGATGATCGGCGCCTCCGGGGCGGGGTCCTGGGCGAGGACGAGTTCGGGCCGGACCAGCTCGTCGTGCCGGGCGTCGCTGAAGTTCAGCACCAGGCCGGCGTCGGCCGCGCGGTCCTGCGCCTCGACCTTGGTGAGGTTCACCAGGCTCGGCGCCTGCGTGTAGCGGCCGGCGGCCACCCACCACACGCCGAGCCCGGCCAGCAGCGCCAGGACGACGCCGGCCGCGACCAACGGCAGCGGGCCGTGCCGGCCGTGGACCAGCCGGACGGCCCCGGCGGTCGCCCGAGCGGCGGTGACCGCCCCGTCGCGCGCCCGGTCCAGCAGCCCGGCGGCGCCCGGGCGGCGCGGCGGCGCGGCGGCCTCGCGGCGGGACCGCGGCCGGCGGCTGGGCAGCGTCGGCACCCGCATCGTCGGCCCGTCCGCGCCGCGGGGCGCGGCGGCGGCGCCGGTGCCGATCTCGTCGCGCAGCGCCGCGGTCTCGGCCAGCATCGCCGCGGCGTCGGAGAAGCGGCGGGACCGGTCGCGGCGGGTCGCCCGCAGCACCAGCGCGTCCACCTCGCCGGGCACCGTCGGGGCGTAGCGCGAGGGCGGCGGCACGTCGCAGTCGACGTGCTGCCAGGCCACGTCCACCGGCCGCGCGCCGGAGTACGGCACCCGGCCGGTCAGCATCTCGAACAGCACGACGCCGACCGAGTAGATGTCGGCGCGCGGGTCGGCGGCGCCGTCGGCGACCAGCTCCGGGGCCACGTAGGCGACGGTGGCCATGAGCTGGCCGGGGTCGTCGGCGCTGGCCTCGACCGCGCTGGCCAGGCCGAAGTCGGCGACCTTCACGACGGCGTCCACGAGCCGCCCCGGCCCCTGCTGCGGCGCCTCGGCGACGAGGACGTTCTCCGGCTTGACGTCGCGGTGCACCAGGCCGGCGCGGTGGGCGGCGGCCAGCGCCGCGAGCACCTGCTCGGCGACGGCCAGCGCCTCGGCCGGGTCCAGCCGCCGACGCTGCGCGAGGATCTCGCGCAGCGTCCGGCCGCGCACGTACTCCATCACCAGGTACGGGCGGCCCTCGCACTCGCCCTGGTCGTAGACGGCGACGACGTTGGGGTGGGTCAGCCGCGCGATCGCCTTGGCCTCGTGGGTGAACCGGCCGGGGAAGTCCGGGTCGACGTCCGGCCCGGACTGGATGATCTTCAGGGCGACGACGCGTTCGAGCCGCTCGTCGGTCGCCGTGTAGACGGTCGCGACCCCGCCGCGCGCGACCCGGCCCCGGACGCGGTAGCGCCCGTCGACCAGGGCGCCCAGCATCGGGTCGGCGAGCTGCGTGTCCATCGGCGAAGTCCCACTCTCGGCGGGCCCGGGCGGCGGCGCGCGCACCCGGGTGCGGCCCCCGCGACCGGGCAGGGCGTTGCCCAGGATGCCACAGCGGCCGGTGTGCACACATGTTCCGTCCGGACGCGTCAGACGGACATCTCGGACAGCGCCGTCAGCCGGTGCCGTCCGGGACATCGGCCGGGACGGCCGTCGGCGACGGCGCCGGGGTGGGGGACGGGGCCGGTCCCGCGGTGGGGGTGGGGCGCGGCGGCGTCCGCGGTACGGCCGGGACCAGCACCGCCTCGGGCAGTTCCCGGGCGGTCCACACCGACGGCGGCCGACTGGCGGCGCCGCGCCGCCCCGCCGCCGGGGTCGGGGTGGCCGGGCCGCCGGCCCGCGGCGGCGCCGGGCTCGCCGACGGGGCGCCCGCGGCGGGTCCGGCCGGCGCGGCCGCGTCCGGCGGCGGCGCCGGGAACGCCGCGGGCGGCGGGTGCGGCACCGACCAGTCGACGAGCTGGACGACCGCGAGGGCACCCACCGCCGACAGCGCCGCCGTACCGCCGAGGACCAGACCCAGCTTGCGCAGCCGGTGCGGGCTGTCCTGGTCGACGCTGTGCTGGTAGAGGTCGTACCGGACCGAGCGCAGCGCCCCGGCCAGCTCTCGCCGTATCGCCTGCCACATGGGGTGCCTTCCGTAGTCGCGTGCCGGGCCGGGGTCGCCGGGCGCCGGGCGGGGCGCCGCCGGCCCGGCATGGCGGGGTGTCGGGGGTCATGACAGGGTGGTCGGGTGGATGGACGCGCAGGGATGAAGCGGCCGGCCGGGCAGCCGACCGGGGTGGAGCCGACGGCGAGCGGGCCGGCGGCGGTGGAGCCGGCCGAGTGGGTACCGCTGCCCGATGTCGCCGAGCGGCTCGACCTCACCATCAGCAGGGTGCGCCAGTACGTGCGCGACGGCACCCTGCTGGCCGTCCGCCGGGACGGGGTGCTGCGGGTGCCGGGCGAGCTGATCGCCAACCCGACCGTCCTCAAGCACCTGCCCGGTGTCCTCACCGTGCTGCGGGACAATGGGTACAACGAGGACGAGTCGCTGCGGTGGCTCTACGCGTCCGACGATTCCCTCCAGGGGGGTTGTCCGGCCCGCGCGCTGGGCGGCCCGGAGGCCGTGGAGGTGCGGCGGCGCGCCCAGGCGCTCGGTTACTGAGGCCCACATGGGACAGCTCACCTACCTCGCCGTCCTCGGCGGCTGCCTGGTCGCCGTGGCCTGGCTGGAGCCGGCCCTGCGGCTGCGGGTGTACCGGCACCGGCGCCGCCTGCTGTGGACGGTGCTGCCGGTCGCGCTCCTGTTCGGACTCTGGGACGTCGCCGCGCTGGCGGCCGGCCACTGGTGGCTGGACCCGGCCCAGACCACCGGTGTGCGCCTCGGCCCGCTGCCGCTGGACGAGGCGCTGTTCCTGCTGGTGATCCCGGTCTGCGCGATCTACGGGTACGAGGCGGTCGCCGCCGTCCTCGCCCGCCGCCGCCGGTGACCTACACCGCCGCCGCGGCACTCGCCGTTCTCGCCGTCGCCGCGGCCGACTGGTGGCTGCTGCGCACCCGGCTGCTGGGCCGGGCGGCGTTCTGGCTCGCGTACCCGATCATCCTGGGCTTCCAACTGCTCAGCAACGGCATCCTGACCGGGCGCGGCGTCGTCCGGTACGACCCGGCCGCCATCACCGGCCTCCGGCTGGCCCACGCCCCCGTCGAGGACCTGGCCTTCGGCTTCGCCCTGGTTCTGCTGACCCTCAGCCTGTGGTGTCACCGCGGCGCGGCGGGCCCGCCCGGTGCCGCCGGCGACCCGGGCGTGACCAGGCCGGACTGATAGGCGAACACCACGGCCTGGGTCCGGTCGCGCACGTCCAGCTTCATCAGCACCCGGCTGACGTGCGTCTTCACCGTCGCCTCGCCCACCACCAGGTGCCGGGCGACCTCGGTGTTGGACAGCCCGGCGGCCATCAGGGTGAGGACCTCGCGCTCGCGGGTGGTCAGGCTGTCGAGCAGGCCGGCGGCCGGTGTCGCGGGCAGCGGGCGGGCGGCGATCTCGGCGATCACCCCGCGGGCCACCGACGGGTCCAGCCACGCGTTGCCGTCGGCGACGGCGCGGATCGCGGCGGCCAGGTCCGTCGGCGCGGCGTCCTTGAGCAGGAAGCCGGAGGCGCCCGCCCGCAGCGCCTCGTAGACGCGCTCGTCGCTGTGGAAGGTCGTGAGCACCAGGACCTTGACCAGGGCGTCGCGGTCGGTGCGGAAGCCGTCGCTGGTGATCTCGCGGGTCGCCGCCACGCCGTCCATCCGGGGCATGACCACGTCCATGACGACGACGTCCGGCGCGAGTGCCCGGGCGAGGGTGACGGCGGCCTCGCCGTCGTCGGCCTCGCCGACCACCTCGATGCCGGCGGTCGCGCTGAGGACCATGGCGATGCCGGTGCGGACCAGCGGCTGGTCGTCGGCCAGGATGACGCGGATCGCGCTCATGCGCCCTCCCCACCCGGACTGCCGACGGGCGTCGCCGACGCCGCCGCGGGCGGGTCGGTGGCCCGCGGCGGGGCGGCGACGGCGGGCAGGACGGCGGTGACGGCGAAGCCGCGGCGCAGGCGCCGGGTCTCCAGGACGCCGCCGACGGTCAGCACCCGCTCGCGCAGGCCCAGCAGGCCCAGCCCGGTGGACAGCGCCGCCGCCGGCCGGTCCGGGGGCGGCCCGCCGCTGGCGCGGTCCTCCACCAGGACCGTCAGCGTGTCGTGCCGCCAGGTGAGCTCCACCCGGACGACGGCGTCGGCCCCGGCGTGCTTCATGCAGTTGGTCAGCGCCTCCTGCACCACCCGGTACGCGGCGAGGCCGACGCTGGGGTCCACCGCCCCGGCCGTGCCGGTGTGGCGCCCGGTGACGTCCAGGCCCGCCGACCGGCTCTCGGCGATCAGCGTGTCGACGTCGGCCAGGCCGGGGCTGCCGGGCAGGTCGGCCTCCTCCGGCAGGCCGACCGAGCGCAGCAGGCGCAGCATCCGGCGCATCTCCTGCATGGCCTGCTGGCCGGTGGTCTGGATGGTGGTGAGCGCGGCGGCGGTGCGGGCCTCGTCGCCCCCCAGAACCGCGCGGGCGCCGGCGGCCTGGAGCACCATCGCGGTCACCGCGTGCGCCACGATGTCGTGCAGCTCGCGGGCGATCCGCAGGCGCTCGGCGCGCAGCGCCTCGGTGGTGGCGACCTCGTGCGCGGCGGACGCGGCGCCCACCCGGGCCTCGGCGAGCCAGGCGCGGTGGCCGATGCCCCAGGCGACGAGGACGAGCAGCGCGTAGAAGACGGTCTGGCCGATCATGGGTACCAGGATGGACTGCTCGTCGCGCACCTCGTAGTAGTTCTGGAGGCTCAGCGGCAGCATACTGACCACCGCCCAGCTCCCGGACTCCCGCGGCGGGCGCCGGGCCGCCACCGCCTGGAGCGCCACGAGCACCCCGGCGAAGGTGGCGTAGCTGGGCAGCAGCAGGGTGCTCGCCGTCGCGTAGGCGAGCTGCCCGGCCAGGACCGCCGTCGGCCGGGACCGGCGCCAGGCCAGGGTGAGGAACACCAGGGGGGCGGCGACGGCGACGGTCCAGAACGGCAGGCCCGCCCGCGGGTCGGCGGCGGACACCGACCAGACCAGCAGGTCGACGCCGACGCAGCAGGCGATCACGCCGCCGTCGAACCACCACTGCCGGCGCCGCGGACGGCCGTTGGCGGACCCGGCGCCCGGGTCCGCCAACGGCGCGTCCGGGGCCGCCGTCACCTACACCACCACGGCTTGGGGCGCAGCGCGCAGAAGACGGTCGCGTGCACGCCGTTGGCCACCCCCAGTACCGGCAGCACGCGGCCCGCCGCCGGGAGCCCGGGCGGCGGCGGTACCAGGTCGGCGGGGTGCACCCCGCGCAGGACGGTGCGGACGGCCTCGACCCACGTGCGGTGGTCGAACGGCTCCCGCGCCGCCTCCGCCAGCGCCTCGGTGAGCTGGGCAACCTGGCCGGCGCTGCCCGAGGGCGGCGCGCTGGTGTCCTCGTCCCAGGTGGCCAGCGCGCCCAGCACCTGCGCCGGTACCTTGACGTCCAGCCGCAGCGGCCCGGCGTGCGGGTCGGCGCCCGCCACCCGGTACGAGCGGAAGACCGGCACCGCCTCGACGGGCTCCTCGGTGACCCGCTCGGGGTCCGCGGCGGCCTCGACCACCAGGTACCGGTCCCACGGCAGGTTGCGGACCGTCGTCCCGTCCGCGGGCGCCAGCGCGCCCGCCCGGGCGGCGTCGGCCACCGCCAGGTACTCGCCGAAGCGGGCCACCACCCCCAGGTAGTCGCTCTCCTCCGGCGGCCAGGCGGTGGTCATCAGTACCGCCCTGCGCGTCAGATCCTTCGTCATGTGAGCCCCCCGATTTGCTCTTGATCCCCTGGCCCGGCCCCGGTGGGGCCAGCGGCGCGACCCGCCGGGAACCGGTGCCGCACTCCACGCTACGAGCCGTTCCGGGCATCCTCATCCGATTGCGGAATGACCCGTGAATCCGCCCTGAGGGGGACGACAGAGGCTCCGGGTAATTCTGTGGAGGCCCGTTACCCGATCCTTTTCCGCCGCGGAGATGAGCCCCGATTTCCGCCCGGGCGCTGATTCGGCAGAGCCGCCGGAATCGCATTCTGAGTGGACAGCGAATACGTATCGGGGGTGAGCGACATGGTGCGGTGCATCGATCCCGTGGCCGGGCGGCCGGCTCTGGCCGACGACCTCGTCGAGGCGGTCTTCGCCAGTGACCTGGCGACCGGAGCCGCCGTCACCCAGGACCGGTACGCCGCCGCGGTCCGCCGGGCGCTGCAGGTGCACGGCGGGGTGGGCGGGTGCCTGGCCGTCATGGCCACGGCGTACGGGGAGCACCCCGAGTGCGCGGTACCGCGCTCCGCCTGGGCCCGCGCACTGGTCGACCGGTTCTACGGCTGACGGCACCGCGGGGGTGCCGCCGGGAAGGGAAACACAACGTATTTACCGCAGTATTCAGATCGAGGGGGAACTGTATGTATCACGTCACGAATATCGCGCGCGGCCTGTTGGTCGGTTCGGTGGCGCTGGCCGCCGTGTTCGGTGCGGCCGGGGCCGCCGCGGCGGCGCCCGCACCGGAGAGGGTGATCAGCGACGCCCGCAGCGGGGCGGCCCGGGGCGCCACCCCGGCACTGGCCCGCACCATCGTCCACCAGGTGCCGAGGGTGGCCTTCACCGTCAACGGCGTCGCCGGCCGCGGCAGCCAGATCAGCCGCTACGACGGCCGGGCGGTGTACTTCATCGCCCATCCGGCGAAGGCCGGGCAGCCGGCGCGGCTGGAGGGCTACACCAACCTGCGGACGTTCAAGGCCGAGACCGCCCGGATCGACGCGGCGGCCCGGCGGGCGGCCCAGGCGCGGCTCGGCGCGACCGCCGCGGCGGCGCCCCGGCTGCGGGCCACCGGCGCGGGCACCGCGCTGCCGGCGCTGACCACCGACCGTTCGTGGTTCTACGAGCACGGCAACTTCGGGGGCAACCGCTTCTCGATGCGGGTGGGTACCGCGGTCAACGACCTGACCCGGTACAACATGAGCTGCTTCCTGTGGTGGTGCACGAGCTGGAACGACCAGCTCTCGTCGGTCGGGGCGACGGGCTGGAACGGTACGTTCCTGTACGAGCACATCCTCTACCAGGGAAGCGCGATCTACTTCCCGCCCGGCTACGTCGCCCCGAACCTCGGGGTGTGGGGCTGGAACGACCGGGCCTCGTCCATCTGGGTCCGGTGACCGCCGCCGGCTCTGCCGGCCGGTCCGAGTCCGCGGGGCGGGTGCTGACGCGCCCGCCCCGCGGCGCGCCCGCGCCCGGCGCGGCTCACCGGGTGAGGGCGTGCCAGATCTGCGCCAGGACCGGCCACAGCACGATCGCCCCGCCGACCAGCAGGACGAACGCGAGCGCGACCGACAGCACCCGCGGCGCCGCGCCGTCGTGCGCCCGCGCCAGTGTCCGCTGCCCCAGCCACCAGGTGCCGCCCAGCACGGCCAGCACGACGGCGAGGGCGATGAGTTCCTTGACCACGGCGGTATCCTGCCGCATCCGGCGCCGCCGGCCTCACGCCGGGCGGCGCACCGCCGCGTCCGCGAGCGCGGCGAGCACGCCCACTGCCGCCGGGTCCAGGGCCGGGGCGTCCAGGGCGCGCAGCGCCGCGGCGGCCAGCGCGGCGATCCGGGCCTCCGTGGCCGCCAGGGCGCCGGTGCCGACGATGATCTCGCGCAGGGCGTCCGCGCCGGCGGCGTCCAGGTCCGGCGCGCCCAGGGCGGTGGCCAGCAGGTCCCGCTGGGCGGCGTCCGCGCGGGCGTGGGCCTCGGCGACCAGGTACGTCCGCTTGCCCTCGCGCAGGTCGTCGCCGGCCGGCTTGCCGGTGCGCGCCGGGTCGCCGAAGACGCCCAGCACGTCGTCGCGCAACTGGAACGCCTCGCCCAGCGGCAGCCCGTACCCCGACAGCGCCGCCCGCACCGCCGCGCCCCCGCCGGCCAGCGCCGCGCCGCACAGCAGCGGCCGCTCGACGGTGTACTTGGCCGACTTGTACACCGCGATCCGGGTCGCCCGCCGCCGCGTCGTGTCGCCGGTGGCCTGCGCCAGCACGTCCAGGTACTGGCCGGCCATCACCTCGGTGCGCATCTCGTCGAAGTCCGGGCGCGCCCGCGCCACCGTCGCCGCGTCCAGCCCGCCCCGGTCCAGCAGCTCGTCGGACCAGGCCAGGCACAGGTCGCCGAGCAGGATCGCCGCCGCGGCGCCGAACCCCTCGGCCGGGCCCCGCCAGCCGGCGGCGGCGTGCCGGTCGGCGAACCGGCGGTGCACCGCGGGCTGGCCCCGGCGGGTGTCCGAGCCGTCCATGACGTCGTCGTGGATCAGCGCGCTGGCCTGGACCAGCTCCAGCGCCGCCAGCGTGGCCACCACGGCGTCGCGGTCGGGGCCGCCCGCCGCCCGGTACCCCCAGTAGCCGAACGCCGGCCGCAGCCGCTTGCCGCCGACCAGGATGAACGACTCCAGCGTGTCCGCGACCGGCAGCAGTTCCGGGTCGATCGCGGCCAGCCGCGCCCGCTGGACGGCCAGGAAGTCGGTCAATGCCTTCTCCACCCGGGCCCGCACGTCGGCGTACTCGGTGGGCGGCAGGTCCTCGGGCGGTGTCATGGTCACCACCGCACCGTATCCGCGACCCGCCCGCGGCGCCGCGCGGGCGGACGACCGGGCCGCCGGCAACACCGTCCGTCCGCGGTCGGAAGCGCTTCGTTACGTTCTGGCGTCCATTCAGGCAGTAAGGTCAGGGCGTGTCTCTGGGGCTTCCTTCCGTACTCGACGACAGCCAACCGTCGATCGGCGCGCTGATCAGCGCGTCCGCGCCCACGTTCTCCTTCGAGTTCTTCCCGCCCAGGACCGCCGAGGGCGAGCGCCAGCTCTGGTCGGCGATCCGGGAGCTGGAGCCGCTGCGCCCCTCGTTCGTCTCCATCACGTACGGGGCCGGCGGCAGCAACCGCGACACCACCGTGGCGGTCACCGAGCGCATCGCCACCGAGACGACCCTGCTGCCGATGGCCCACCTGACCGCCGTCGACCACTCCGTCGCCGAGCTGCGGCACATGGTCGGCCGGCTCGCCGACGTCGGCGTCCGCAACGTACTGGCCGTCCGGGGCGACCCGCCCGGCGACCCGACGGGGGAGTGGGTGCGGCACCCCGCGGGCGTGACGTACGCCGCCGACCTGGTCCGGCTCATCCGCACGGCCGGCGACTACTGCGTCGGGGTCGCCGCCTTCCCGTACAAGCACCCGCGCTCGCCCGACATCGAGAGCGACACCCGGCACTTCGTCGCCAAGTGCCGGGCCGGCGCCGACTTCGCGATCACCCAGATGTTCTTCGACGCCGACGACTACCTGCGGCTGCGGGACCGCGTCGCCGCGGCCGGCGGCGACACCCCGATCGTCGCCGGGGTCATGCCGGTGACCAGTATGCGGACGATCGCGCGGGCGCCGCAGCTCTCCGGGGCGCCGTTCCCGGCGGCCCTGCGGGAGCGGTTCGACCGGCTCGCCGACGACCCGGTCGCCGTCCGCCGGCTCGGCGTCGAGCTGGCCGGCGAGATGTGCCGGCGGCTGCTCGACGAGGGCGTGCCGGGGATCCACTTCATCACCCTCAACCGGTCCACCGCCACCCGCGAGGTGTGGGCGGACCTGGGGGTGGTCGCGGGTGCGTGAGGCCCCCGTCCGCGCGGCGCCGGTTCGGGGCGCCGCGCCGGCCGGGCCGCGGGCGGACGGGGCCGTCCCCGTCGGCGGCCCGGCGGGCGGCGGCTGGGACGGGTACGCCGCCGCGTTCGCCGGCCTGCACGGCGGCCTGGACCCCCGGACCGCGGCCGCGCCGGTGCGGGGCTGGCTGCGCCTGTCCTACCGGCTGGGCCGCGTCGGCGGGCGCCTCGGCGTCCGCCCCGCCGCGGTCACCGTCGTCGGCCTGGTCGCCTCCGCGGCGGTCCCCGCGGCGGCCGCCGCCGGGCCGCCGGGACTGCTCGCGGCCGCGGTGCTGGTCCTGGCCGCCGCCCTCGCCGACAGCGTCGACGGCGCCGTCGCGGTGGTCACCGGGCGGACCAGCCAACTCGGCCACGTCCACGACGCGCTCGCCGACCGGCTCGGCGAGCTGTGCTGGGCGGGCGCGTTCTGGCTGGTGGGCGTGCCGTGGCAGCTCTGCGCGGCGGTGGTGGCGGTCGGCTGGCTGTACGAGTACGCCTGCGCCCAGGCCGCCGTGGCCGCGATGAGCTACCGCGGCCGCGCCCCGGTCGCCGACCGGCCGGTGCGGGTGGGGCTGGCCGCCGGGGGCCTGCTGCTCGCCGGGGCCGCCGGCCTGCTGGCGCCGGAGCTGGCGGCGGGGACGGCCACGCTGGTGATGACGATCTGGGTGGCCGGCAGCCTGTACGGGCTGGGGCAGCTCCTCACCGTCCTGCGGACCGGCCGGGTGCCCGCGCGGAGCTGACGCCCCGCACCCCGGCCGCGGATCTGCGCGCCGGCCGTCAGACCCGGGAGGGCAGCGGCAGGGGGCGGCCGAGCACCCCGAAGGCCCGTTCGTCGCCGGGGAACCGGAACCCGCGCAGCACGTCGACGAAGTCGAACCCGCGGTACAGCCGCCAGGCCCGCGAGGTCGCCTCGTCGGCCTCGGGGGTGGACAGCAGCACGGTGCGCCCCGGCGCCGCCTCCAGCAGGGCCCGTAGCTGCGTGCGGCCGAGCCCGTTGCCCTGCGCCGCCGGGTGTACGTGTAGTTCCACCAGCTCGAAGCAGTCCGCGAGCCAGATCCGGTCGGGTCGGGGGAGGGCGGCGCAGATCTGGTCGTGCCACCACTGGCCGGGGCCGGACAGGTAGCCGTACCCGAACCCGGCGAGCGTGCCCTCGTCGGTGACCGAGGCGACCGCGCGGAAGCCCTGCCGGTGGGCGTGGGCGGCGATGTAGCCGCGGCGGGTCGCCAGCAGCTCGGGGGAGTAGCCCATCGCCGCGCCGTACACTGACAGCACGTCGTCGAGTCGGCGGAGCAGGTCGCCGGGACCCCACGGCAGCAGCCTCATCGCCCCTCCTCCGCCGGCTGCCCCCACGGTACGCGGACCGCGGGGTCGGCGGGGTCGGCACGGCGGAGACGGCCGGCTCCCGGACCGGCCTGCCGGGGCGCGGCGGTCCGGCCCACCTGTCCGGTATATCCCGGTTGCATGATTACACCTTATGCGGACGCGATTCGGCTGGCATGCTCGCAGCAGCACCGACCGTCCACAGCGGAGCGGGTCCGCGGCACCCGCCACGCGCCCGCCCGCGGTGGGCCCGGTCGTCCCCGCACGCCTTCGGCGGCGGTCGTCGCCGTGCGCGTCGACCGCCCCGGCGGCCTGCCCGGACGGCGGGGGTGGTCGGTGGAGGAAGGCCGGGGCGGATGTCTGGTGAGCGCCATGCGCATCCGCCCCGGCCCGGTGTCGAGAGAGGAAGCCCCATGAAGGAGCGTCGACCCGACGTGCCTGTCTACCACAGCGCCGGCCGCCGTCCGAGCGGTCGGCCGCCCGCCGACCGCCGCCCCGGGGACCGGCCCCCGGGCGGCCGGCCCCCGGCGGGCGGCGCCCCGGCCGGGCCGCCGCCGATGAGCGGGCCGGTGCGGTCCCTGGTCGGCGCCCCGGGCGCGGAGCCGCCGGCCGCGCCGCCGCGGGGAGCCGCGCTGGACGAGTGGCCGCGCCCCCGGCCGTTCGCCCTGGTGGGCCAGGGCGGTCTGCGCGCCTACGGGCTGGCGCTGCCCGACAACAGCGCCGTGACCGTCCGGTGGACCGAGGAGGGTGCCGGCGCGCTCGGCATGTGGTCGGCACCCGAGGTGCCGGCCCGGCTGTGGACCTACGAGCTGGTGTGGTGGGAGGGGGAGTAGGCCGGGAGGTTCTGTCATACCGGTTCGCTAATCTGTTTGTGTTCGAACGGGTGTTCGAATAGATTGGTACACGCACCCCGGCGGAAGCCGCCCGCGGACGCGGCCGGCATGTCGGCCGGGGTGTCCAGAGATGTCCGGCGCCCCGGCGGGGGTGGCCGGTCACGGGAGCACGCCGTGCCGACGCCTCGCGAGCGGCGGCGCGGCCACTCCCCGGAGGGCGTGGTTTTCGCGGACCACACCCTCCCGGGCGGACAGGCACTCGCACGCCTGCCCCGCTCGATCGGCGGGCCACGCCCGCTGCCCTCTCGACCCCCGGGCAGCGGGCGTGCGCCCGAGCCGGCCGGGCGGACGAGGGGAAGCGTCTCGTCCGGCCGGCGCCACCGCTGCGCCTTCCTCACGCAGCGTCCGCGCGGGGCCCGTCCGGGCCCCGCCGCCGACCTGTCACCGCCGCCCGGGACCCTGCGGGCCGGATCTTGGAGGAACGATGTCGCTCAGTACGACGCCGACCGTCGCGGCGCACCTGCTGCCGCACCGCACCCCCGGTGAACTGCTCGTCATCGCCCGGCGCGGGGTGGCCGAGGCCGCCGGCACCCGGGCGGACGGCCTGCGCTTCGCCACCGCACACCTGGCCGCCCTGCGCGCCGCCACCGCCGTGCTGGCCACCCGGGCGCAGCCGGGACCGGCCCGGCGCAACCAGGTGACCAGCGTGTGGGCACTGCTCGTGCTGGTCGCCCCCGAGCTGGGGGAGTGGGCGCGCTACTTCGCCGACAGCGCCGCCAAGCGGGCCGCGGCCCAGGCCGGGATCCCGCGGGTGGTCAGCGCCCGGGAGGCGGACGACCTGCTGCGCGGGGCGGAGCAGTTCGTGGCGGTGGTGGAGGTGACGCTCGGGCTAGCCCGGGACACCGCCGCCGGCGGCCTGCTCGCCGCCTGACGAAGGCACTGTCCGTAGGGAGTAAGGATCATGGCTGGTGTGGCGGCCCTCCCCGCCGCCGCGCTGACCGACCTGGTCGGGGTGGCCAGCGGGTACCGCCCCGGCGCGGACGAGGCCCGGGCCCTGCCCGTGGCCCCCGCGCTGAGCCCCCTGCTGCCCGGTGGCGGCCTGCGCCGCGGCAGCACCGTCGCGGTGGCGTCCGGTACCGCGCTGCTCATGGCGCTGCTGGCGGAGACGTCCCGGCGCGGCTCCTGGTGCGCGGTCGTCGGGGTGCCGGCCTTCGGCGCCGTCGCCGCCGCGGAGCTGGGCATCGCGCTGGACCGGCTCGCGCTGGTACCCCGTCCCGGCCCCGACTGGCCGGAGGTGGTCGCCGCCCTCATCGACGGCGTGGACGTGGTCGCGGTGGCCGTACCGGACGCCGCCCCGCCCGCTCTCGCCCGCCGGCTCGCCGCCCGGGCCCGGCAACGCGGGTGCGTACTGGTCCCGTACGGGCGGTGGGACGGCGCCGACCTGACCCTGCGGATGACCGACGGCGTCTGGCAGGGGCTCGGACAGGGCCGGGGCCGGCTGTGCCGGCGCCGGATGGCGGTGGCCGCCCGGGGCCGGGGCGCCGCCGCCCGCCCCCGGGAGGTCACCGTCTGGCTGCCCGGCGACACCGGTGCCCTCGCTCCGTTCGACCGCGCCACGGTGCGCGACCTGCCGAGGGCGCCGCGGTGACCGGGGCGGTGCGCACGATGGTCCTCTGGTGTCCCGACTGGCCGATCGCCGCGGCCGAGATCGTCGACGGCGTACCGGCGCACACGCCCGTCGCCGTGCTGTACGCCAACCGGGTCGTCTCCTGCTCGCCGGCCGCCCGGGCGCAGGGCGTCGCCCGCGGCCTGCGGCGGCGCGAGGCCCAGTACCGCTGCCCGGAGCTGACCGTCCTCGGCTACGACCCCGGCCGGGACGCGCGGGCGTTCGAGCCGGTCGTCGCCGCCGTGGCCGAGGTCGCCGCCGGGGTCCAGGTGCTGCGGCCGGGGGCCTGCGCGCTCGCCGCCCGGGGTCCGGCGCGGCACTGCGGCGGGGAGGCCGCCGCCGCCGAGCGGATTATCGAACAGGTGGCCGCGGAGTGCCTGGTGGAGAGCCAGGTGGGGGTCGCCGACGGGGCCTTCGCCGCCGGCCTGGCCGCCCGGGCCGGGCAGCTCGTCCCGCCCGGCGGTACCGCGGCCTTCCTCGCCGGCCTGGACGTCGGCGCGCTCGGCCGGCCGCCGCTGGTCGACCTGCTGCGCCGGCTGGGCGTCCGCACGCTCGGCGCGTTCGCGGCCCTGCCCGCCGCCGACGTCCTGGCCCGGTTCGGCGCCGACGCCGCGTGGGCCCACCGGCTGGCCGCCGGCCGGGACCCCCGGCCGCTCGCGGTGCGGCAGCCGCCGCCGGACCTCGCGGTCAGCGCGTCCTACGAGGATCCGCTGGACCGGGTCGACGCCGCGGCGTTCGCCGCCCGCGGGCTCGCCGCGCGCCTGCACGAGCGGCTGGCCGCCCACGGGCTGGCGTGCACCCGGCTGGGGATCGAGGCCGTCACCGCCACCGGCCTGGCCCTGCACCGGACCTGGCGGCACGACGGCCTGCTCACCGCGGCGGCCATCGCCGACCGGGTGCGCTGGCAGCTCGACGGCTGGCTGACCCCCGCCCGCGGGGACGCCGCCCGGCCCACCTCGGGCCTCGTCGCCCTGCGCCTGGTCCCGGACGGGGTGGTGCGGCAGGCCGGCCAGCAGCCCGGGCTGTGGGGCGAGGCCGGGGAGGGCGGCGCGCGGGCCGACCGCGCCCTGTCCCGGGTGCAGGGGCTGCTCGGCTTCGGGGCGGTGGTGACGGCGTTCCTCGGCGGCGGCCGCTCCCCGGACGACCGCCCCCGGTACGTGCCGTGGGGGGAGGACCGCCCCGCCGGGGACGACGCGCCGTGGCCGGGCCGGCTTCCGGCACCGGCACCGGCGGTGGTCCCGCCGGTGCCGGTGCCGGCGGAGGTCCGCGACGCGGCCGGCGCGCCGGTGACGGTCAGCGCCCGGCTGGCGCTGTCCGCCCCGCCGGCCCTGCTGCTGCTGGACCGGCGGCGCCTCGGGGTGACCGGCTGGGCGGGGCCGTGGCCGGTCGACGAGCGCTGGTGGACCGACAGCCCGCGGCGCCAGGCCCGGTTCCAGCTCACCCTCGCCGACGGCCGCGCCGCCCTGGCGGCCCTCACCGGCGGCCGCTGGGAGGTCCGCGCCTTCTACGACTGACCGGGCGCCCCCACCGACCAGCACGCCGCCGCACGAGGGACGACGGAAAGCGACAGGAAGCACCAGGAAGCGACAGGAGGCACGACAGTGGGGTGGAACAACCCGCCGACGGCGTGGGGCGAACTCGCCGACCGGCTCGACGGGCGGGTCGCGGACCCGCTCGCCGAAGCCGACGGCGGGGACGGCCCCGGGTTCTCCCGCCGCCGCCCGCCCTACGCGCCGCCGCCCGACCAGGAGTACCAGCCCGCCGCGCCCGCGTACGCCGAGCTGCACGCGCACAGCAACTTCAGCTTCCTGGACGGCGCCAGCGACCCGGAGGAGCTGGCCGCCGAGGCGGCGCGGCTCGGCCTGACGGCGCTGGCCGTCACCGACCACGACGGCTTCTACGGGGTGGTCCGGTTCAGCGGGGCCGCCCGCCGGATCGGCCTGCCCACGGTCTTCGGCAGCGAGCTCTCCCTCGACCTGCGGGCCCCCCGCGCCGGGTCGGCCGACCCGCCCGGCCGGCACCTGCTGGCGCTGGCCCGCGGGCCGCGGGGGTACGCCCGCCTGGCCCGGACGATCTCCCTGGCGCACCTGGCCGGCGGCGAGAAGGGGAGGCCGGCGTACCCGCCGCTGGCGGAGGTCGCCGACGCCCTGCGCGACCACGTCGTGGTGCTGACCGGCTGTCGCAAGGGCCACGTGGCGGCGGCCCTGCGCACGGGCGGCCCGGCCGCCGCCGCGCGGGAACTGGACACCCTGGTCCGGCTGTTCGGGCGCGAGGGCGTCGCCGTGGAGCTCACCCACCACGGCGACCCGGCCGACGACGAGCGGCACGACGTGCTGGCCGCGCTGGCCGCCGGGCGGGGCCTGCGGCTGGTCGCCAGCGGCAACGTCCACTACGCCACCCCCGCCGGGCGCCGGCTGGCCGCGGTCGTGGCGGCGGTCCGCGCCCGGCGCGGCCTGGACGAGGTGGACGGCTGGCTGCCCGCCGCCGGTACCGCCCACCTGCGCAGCGGGGCGGAGATGGCCCGGCGGTTCGCGGCGTTTCCGGACGCCGTGCCGCAGGCGGCCGCGCTGGGCGCCGAGCTGGCCTTCGACCTGGACCTGGTGGCGCCGGCGCTGCCCGACCGCGAGGTGCCCGACGGGCACACCGAGGCGAGCTGGCTGCGCGCGCTGGTCCGCGACGGCGCCGCCCGCCGGTACCGGGACCGGCCGGTGCCGCACGCGCTGCTGGCGCGGGAGCTGGGCGTCATCGAGGAGCTGGGGTACCCGGGGTACTTCCTGATCGTCCACGACATCGTCGCGTTCTGCCGGAAGGAGGGGATCCTCTGCCAGGGGCGCGGATCGGCGGCCAACTCCGTCGTCTGCTACGCACTGGGAATCACCAACGTGGACGCGGCGGACCACCACCTGCTGTTCGAGCGGTTCCTGTCCTCGGCCCGCAAGGAGCCGCCGGACATCGACATCGACATCGAGTCCGGCCGCCGGGAGGAGGTCATCGCGCACGTCTACGCCACGTACGGCCGGCACCACACCGCCCAGGTGGCCAACGTGATCTCGTACCGGCCGCGCTCCGCCGTCCGGGACGTCGCCCGCGCGTTCGGCTATTCGCCCGGCCAGCAGGACGCCTGGAGCAAGCAGATCGACCGCTGGCACCACATCGACCCCGCCGACGTGACGGGCGTTCCGGAGCCCGTGCTCGCGTACGCCACCCAGCTCCAGGCGGCCCCCCGGCACCTGGGCATCCACTCTGGCGGGATGGTCATCTGCGACCGGCCGGTGATCGAGGTCTGCCCGGTGGAGTGGGCGCGGACACCCGGCCGCACCGTGCTCCAGTGGGACAAGGACGACTGCGCCGCCGCCGGACTGATCAAGTTCGACCTGCTCGGGCTGGGGATGCTCGGCGCGCTGCGCGAGGCGTACGACATGATCGGCGGCGACCTCGATCTCGGCGACCTCCGGCCCGAGGACCCCGAGGTCTACGAGATGCTCTGCCGGGCCGACGCGGTCGGGGTGTTCCAGGTGGAGAGCCGGGCGCAACTGGCGACCCTGCCGCGGCTGCGGCCCCGGGTGTTCTACGACCTGGTGGTCGAGGTCGCCCTCATCCGGCCCGGGCCGATCCAGGGCGGGTCGGTGCACCCCTACATCCGGCGCCGCAACGGCGAGGAGTGGGAGATCCCCCACAAGACGATGGAGAACGCGCTGGCCCGCACCTACGGCGTGCCGCTGTTCCAGGAGCAGATGATGCAGCTCGCCATCGACGCGGCCGGCTTCGACCCGGCCGGGGCCGACCAGTTGCGCCGGGCGATGGGCGCCAAGCGGTCGGCGGAGAAGATGGGGGAGCTGCGGGAACGGCTGTACACCGGGATGGCCGACCGGGGCGTCCCGGCGCACATCCGCGACGACATCTTCCACAAGCTGGTGGCCTTCGCGAACTTCGGCTTCCCGGAGAGCCACGCGCTGAGCTTCGCGTTCCTGGTCTACGCCAGCGCGTGGCTCAAGCGGTACCATCCGGCGGCGTTCTGCGCCGCCCTGCTGAACAACCAGCCGATGGGCTTCTACGCCCCGCAGTCCCTCGTGGACGACGCCCGCCGGCACGGCGTCCGGGTGCGCCGGGCGGAGATCAACGCCAGCGGTGCCCGGGCCGGCCTGGAGCCGGGCACCCGGACGGCGGCCCTGCCGGACGAGCTTCCCCCGCAGTGGGGCGTGGGCGGTCCGGTGCTGCGGCTGGGGCTCGCCGCGGTCCGCGGCGTCGGCGCCGACCTGGCCGCCGCGATCGAGGGCGCCCGCGCGGCGGACGGCCCGTACGCCGGCATCGCCGACGTCGCCCGCCGCACCGGCGCCCCGGCGGCGGCCCTGGAGGCGCTGGCCACGGCGGGCGCGTTCCGCGGCTTCGGGCTGTCCCGGCGGGAGGCGCTGTGGCAGGCCGGCGCCGCCGCCCAGGCCCGCCCCGACCGGCTGGACCTGGCCACCCCCGCCCCGCCGCCGCTGCCGGGCATGTCCGCGCTGGACACGCTGGTCGCCGACGTGTGGGCCACCGGGCTGGCGCCGGACACGCACCCGGTGGCGTTCCTGCGGGAGAGCCTCGCCGCCGCCGGGGCCGTCCCGGTCGGCGCGCTGGCCCGGTACCGCCACGGGGAGCGGGTGCGGGTCGGGGGCGTGGTCACCCACCGGCAGCGGCCGGCCACCGCGGGCGGGATCACCTTCGTCAACCTGGAGGACGAGACGGGGATGCTCAACGTGGTGTGCGCGCCCGGCCTGTGGCGGCGGTACCGGAAAGTGGCCGGGGCGAGCCCGGGGCTGCTCGTGCGCGGGCGGCTGGAGCGCGTGGGTGCAGTGGTCAACCTGGTGGCGGAGCACCTGGCGGCGGTGACGCCGCCCGCGTCGCGGCCGTCGCGCGACTTCCGCTGACTACCAGCAGGTACCGCAGAAGGAGTCGCCCGGACTGTCGGTGCCCGGCTTGGTCAGCGCGACGACGACAGGGACGCGGCCGAACACCTTCAGCGAGTGGCGCGGCCACCCGTCGGGGCCGGCTACGGGAAGCTGGCGCACCTCGATCGCCCAGCAGTCCAGGGCCACGAAGTTCGCGTACAGGCAGTGCAGGCGCCCACCCATCGGGGTGACCGGGTTGGACATCGTCCCGACGGCCCGGCTGAAGCGGCGGACGAACTGCTCCTCGACCGGGTACCAGGGCCCTTGTGCCTTGTGGGAGGCGCCCGTCCATCGCCCGTCCCGGAAACCGTGGGTGGCGAACGCCGTCCGCGCCACGGCGGAGTGCTCCGCCGAGGGGTGGCAGTACCGCACCCAGCCCGCCACCGCGAGCACCTCGGCGCCTGAGTCCAGGACCCGGCTCCCGATCCCGGTGATCCGGCCGGAGTTGCCCTCGCCCGGTCGGCAGCCGCCGTCGGAGGCGGCGGCGGGCGCGGCGACGACGAGCAGCGAGAACAGGAGAAGCACTGCCGACACACCGGCCGCCGGGCGGGTACGCACGAAGGTTCCCTCCTCGATGTCCGCCCCTGCGGGCGATGTCAGGTGGCGAGTGTAGCTGTCGCTTTTGGGCGACGACCGCCAGTTTCGCGCGGGCGGCCGCGGATCGGCGGGTCCCGCGGCGCGGGACGAGCGCGGCGGCGCCGGTGGGCTGCACTACGCTCGCGGGGGTGGACAGCAGAGCCAGCAGGCAGGCCCCGCACACCGCCGCGATCTGGGCGGTCCTGCGCGCGGAGGTCGACCGGTACGTCGGGCGCCGGCTGCGGGTGCTCGACGTCGGCGGCGGCACCGGCGGGTTCGCGGTCCCGCTCGCCGAGGGCGGCCACGAGGTCACCGTCATCGACGCCAGCCCGGACGCGCTGGCCGCGCTGCGCCGCCGCGCGGCCGACCGGGGCGTCGGCGACCGCATCGAGGCCCGCCAGGCCGACGCCGACGAGATCGCCTCCGTCGCCGCGCCCGGCTCGGTCGACCTGGTGCTGTGCCACGCCGTGCTGGAGGTCGTGGACGACGCCGCCGCGGTCGCCGCCGCGATCGCGGCGGCGCTGCGCCCCGGCGGGGCGGCCAGCGTACTCGTCGCCGGGCGGGCGGGGGCGGTGCTGAGCCGGGCGCTCGCCGGCCACTTCGCCGAGGCGGCCGCGCTCGCCGCGGACACCGGCGGGTCGGCCCGCCCCCGGCGCTTCGACGCCGCGGGCGCGCAGGCGCTGCTGGCGGCGGCCGGGCTGGCGGTGGAGCACACGCACGGGGTGCGGGTGCTGGGCGACCTGATCCCGGCGGCGCTGGCCGAGGCCGACCAGCAGAGCCTGGACGAGCTGGAGCTGCGCCTGTCCGCGCAGGCGCCCTTCCGCGACGTCGCCGCCCAGCTCCACCTGCTCGCCCGCAAGCCCGCCTGACCTGCGGCCACCACGCGGCGGCCACCGCGGCGCGCCCCAGGATGTCGGAGAGTCCGGCTAGGGTGCGGGCGTGGTCGTGGAGTCGGAGTCGGGTGCCGCCCGGTGCGGCGTCCTGCACGTCGACATGGACGCGTTCTTCGCCGCCGTCGAGGTGCGGCGGCGCCCCGAACTGCGCGGGCGCCCCGTGATCGTCGGCGGGCTGGGGCCGCGCGGCGTCGTGGCCTCCGCCAGCTACCCGGCGCGGCGGTTCGGCGTCCGCAGCGCGATGCCCGTCGGCGAGGCCCGGCGGCGGTGCGCCCCGCTCGTCTGCGTACCGCCGGACTACGCCGCGTACCGGGCCGCCTCGCACGCCGTCATGGAGATCTTCCGCGCGGTGACTCCACTGGTCGAGCCGCTGTCGCTGGACGAGGCCTTCCTCGACGTCCGCGGCGCGGTCCGGCTGTTCGGCGAACCGGCGCGGATCGCCGCCGACATCCGGGCCCGGGTCGCCGACGAGCTGGGGCTGACCTGCTCGGTCGGCGTGGCACCGACCAAGTTCGTCGCCAAGGTCGCCTCCGCCCGGGCGAAGCCCGACGGCGTGCTGGTCGTCCCCGCCGGCCGCGTCCTGGACTTCCTGCACCCGCTGCCGGTCCGCGCGCTGTGGGGGGTCGGGGAGCGGGCGGCGCAGGCCCTGCGCCGGCACGGCCTGCACCGCGTCGGCGACCTGGCCGCCGCGCCCCCGGCGCTGCTGCGCCAGGCGGTCGGCAGGGCGGCCGCCGCGCACCTGGCGGAGCTGGCCCGCGGCCGGGACCCGCGGCCGGTGACCCCCGAGCGCGCCGGGCGCTCCGTCAGCGCCGAGACGACGTTCGACACCGACATCGGGGGCGACGCGGCGGTCCACCGCGTCCTGCTAGACCTGGCCCGGCGGGTGGGCGAGCGGCTGCGCGCGGGCGGCCACGCCGGCCGCACCGTGGCGATCAAGGTCCGGCTGCCGGACTTCACCACCCTGAGCCGCTCGCGGACCCTGCCGTACCCGACGGACGTCGGCCGGGAGATCTACACCGCGGCCGTGGACCTGTGGGGCGCGCTGCGGGCCGGCGGCCGGCCGCCCGTGCACCGGGTCCGGCTGCTCGGCGTACGGGTGGAGGGCCTGGTCACGGCCGCCGACGCCGCCCGCCAGCCGGAGCTGGGCGCCGCGGTCCACGGGTGGGCGGAGGCCGAACGGGCAGCCGACGCCGTCTCTGCCCGTTTCGGGCGTTCTGTAGTGAGTCCGGCCAGTCTGCTGCCGCGGGGCGGTGAAACCTCGGCCGAAAATCCGTACTCCCCGTCGGTCGTCCCGCTTTCCGACCGGTCATCCCCCTCGTAGACTGGTGTCAGGCGGTGCGGTGTCGGATCGACTGCCGGTAGTGACTCCGTGCGGGCGGGCCCTCGGCCACGCACCTCGCGGAGCCTGTCGGTACCGGTGCGGTGACCTGGTCGCCGGTTATCCACGCCGGTTCCCCCGGTCCTGGGCGGGAGAGGAGTGCCGTGCCGCTTTCGGAGCACGAACAGCGCCTGTTCGAGCAGATCGAACGCTCGCTCGCCGACGACCCCAAGTTCGCCTCGGCGGTGCGGGCCAACGACCCGCGCCTGCACGCACGGCGGCGCGTGGTCATCGCGGTGCTCGTGGTCCTCGCCGGTCTCGGCCTCGTGGTCTACGGCACCGCCATCAAGAGCATGCTGGTCGGCGTCGCCGGCTTCGTGGTCATGCTCGCCGCCGCCGCGCTGGCCACGCACTCCTACCGCCGCGGCCAGACCCCCCAGCTCCGCGTCGTCGGCGGCACCGCCGCCGCCCCGCGCCCCGCCCGCCGCGCCACGTTGGTGGACCGCCTGGAGGCACGCTGGCGCGGTCGCCCCGAGAGCCACCGCTGACCTCCTGAGCGGCGCTCCGAAAGCCCCGGGTACCGCCCGCGGCGGGCGTCAGCCGTCCCGGGCCGCCGAGGCGTCCCCCAGCCGCAGGTCGCCGCCTCGGCCACCCTCGCCGCGCCACCGGTCGACCGCTTCCCGCGCCCGCGCGGCGCGCCCGTCCAGTGCCGCGCGGGTCCGCCGCAGGACCGAGCGGGGCAGTACGACGGCCGCGACCCGGTCCAGCCGCGACGCCCGCGCCGCGCAGGCCTGCCGGACCGCGCGCAGCGCCGCGGCCGGGTCGCCCGCGCCGCCGGCCGTGCGGGCGTAGCGCGCCCGCTCCTCCGCGGCCGCCAACTCCCGCACCTGCGCCCGCGCCGCCGCGGGCAGCGCCAGGTCGACGGCGACCCGGTCGGCCTGCTGCCGCGGGGTGTCGTTGCCGCCGGCCGGCACCCGGTAGTCGGCCAGCGTGTCGGTCAGCTCCGCCCAGGCGGCGTGCGCCCGCGCCCGCCACCCGTCCTCGGGCTCCCAGGCCGGCCGACCGCCGAGCCGGGCCGCGCCGCCGGCCCGGCCGGCGCGCGGGGCGGCCACCCGGCGGCGGCGGACCTGGCGGCGGCGCAGCGCGGGCAGTGCCGCGACCGCCAGCAGGGGCAGCGCCAGCAGCCACAGCCAGGACCGCCGGTCCCCGCCGGCCGCGGCCGGGGCGGCGCCCGGCGCGCCCGCGTCGATGTCCCGGCCGGGCCGGCGGTCCGGCGCGCCGGTCGGCGCCGGGCCGGCCGGGCCGGCGCCGGAGTCGGAGCCCGGGGCCGGCCGGGTCGGCGAGACGTCCACGTCGCGGGGCGCGTACCGCGGGCTGACGCCGCCCACGATGCTGGCCGGGGGCGTGGCGTCGAACGGCAGCCACCCGGCGTCCGGGAAGAAGATCTCGGTCCACGCGTGCAGGTTGCGGTTGGTCAGGATCCGCTCGCCGTCGCGGTTGTCGTTGCCGAGGGTGAAGCCGATCGCCACCCGCGCGGGGACGCCGGCCGCGCGGGCCAGCCAGGCGAGCGCCGCCGCGTACTGCTGGCAGAAGCCGACCTTGCGGTCCAGGAAGTCGGTGATCGCCGCACCGGTCGTGCCCGGCTCGGTCCGCAGGTCGTACCGGTACCCGTTGGCCGGGTCGAAGTGCCGGCGGAGCCGGTCGACCTTGTCGTAGTCGGTGCGGGCGCCCCGGGTGAGGTCGGCGACGAGTTGGGCGACCCGGTCGTTGCGCGGCACCTCGGTCCACCGCCGCAGCGGGTCGTCGGGCGCCAGCGGCGGGACGCGGCGGAGCTGCCGGGCCTCGGGCGCCTCGCGGGTGAAGCCGAACTCGTACCGTCGCCCCGCGCCGGAGGCGACCGTGGAGAAGACGGTCCCGCGCTCGGCGTCGTACTGCCACGCGCCGTCGAGGTCGGTGCGGGCCAGCCCCTGGTAGACCGGCAGCATCCGCATCGAGAAACGCTTGCTGAGGGTGACCTGCGCCCGGTACCGCTCCTCGCCGTGGGAGACCGGCAGGGTCGCCTGGTCGATCGGCAGCCCGGACCACCCGGCGGCCCGGAAACCCTGCTCGTCGAGGGCGTCGGCCACCGCGAAGCGCAGGTACCCGGGGTCGGGGTCGGTGGTGCGGAACCGGGCCAGCTCCTCGACCTGCGGCTGGTTGAGCCGGCCGCTGAGGTCGGCGAACAGGTCGACGGCCCGGCCGCTGCCCCGCCCCGCGCCCGGCCCGGCCGCGCGCGGGGACAGGACGCCGACGCTGAGGCCCGGGACGGCCAGCGGCACCAGGACGGCCGCGGCCACCCCGACGACGCCCAGCCGCCGGGCCGAGGCGCCCAGCGGCGACGGCTCCCAGGCGTCGACGCTGCTGCCGTCGCCGCGGAACCGGCGCCCGAACGCCCGGACCCGACTGAGGTTGTCGGCGACCAGCAGCCACAGGAAGCCCAGCGCCCCGACCGCGAAGGGGGCCCTCGGCGCGCTGTCGGCGTGGATGGCCACCGGGACGGCGTACACGACGAGCAGCGGCAGCCCGGCCAGGGCGGGCCGGCGCAGGCCGACGGCCAGCAGGTCGACGAGCACGGCGGTGGCGCCGACGCCCGCCGTGCTCAGCAGCAGCAGGGGCGGCAGGTCGGGGACGGCGATGGCGTGGGTGCGCAGCGCCTCGGGGACGGCGGCGGCCAGCGCGGCGAACCCGCGCAGCGTGTCGGCGGTCGGCAGGACGCGCAGCAGTTCGCCGCCGCTGGGGAACAGCAGCGTCAGGGCCACCGCCAGGCCGGCCAGCAGCAGCGGTACCCGCAGCCACCAGGCCCCGCCGAGGCGGGTGGCCAGGGCCGACGCCGCGGCGGTCAGGGCGACGGCCACCAGGGCGTGGAACGCCCAGCTCGGCGTGGCGAACAGGCTCCACAGGGGCGCGGCGCCCAGCAGCGTCGCGGCGCCGGCCACCACGCTGAGCCGCCGCGGCGCGCTCACCGCGCACCGCCGACGGCGGTCGGCCCCGGTACCGCAGCCAGCTCCGCCCACACCTGCGCGACCGACCGGTCGGGCCGGTACGCCGCCACCCGCCAGCCGGCGGCGCGCAGCAGCGCCGCCCCCGCGCCCCAGACCGCCGCCGCGCCCGGACCCCAGTCCCGCGGGTCGGCCACCAGGGCGACGGCCTGGCCGCGGGGGCCGCCGAGCGCGGCCAGCCGGCGGGCCGCGGCGGTGTCGCAGCCGCCCAGCACCGCGACGGTGAGCCCCTGGTCGCTGACGCGGCGGGCCTGGGCGACCAGCGGCGCGAGGTCCTCGCCGTGCCGCAGGTCGACGTCGGCGAGGCGGTCGAGCGCCGCCTGCTCGCTGGCGGCGTCGTGGACGAGGTGGTCCAGCGCCGGGTGGCGGAGCCCGTCGCGGTCGGCGGCGGCGCAGACGAGCCGGACCCGGTGCCCGCCGCGTCGCAGGTGCGCGGCGACGCTGGCGGCCGCGCCGACCGCCCACTCGAACGTGTCGGCCGGCCCGTCGGCGTCGTGGTGGGCGGGCGCCCGGTTGTCCAGCAGGACGAGCGCGCGGTTCTCCCACGGCTGCTCCTCGCGGCGCACCATCAGCTCGCCCGCGCGGGCCGTCGACCGCCAGTGGACGCGCCGCAGGTCGTCGCCGTGCCGGTACTCCCGGGTGCCGGTGTCGTCCTCGCCGTGCACCGACACGGCCCGCCCCCGGGCCTCCCCGGCACCGGCGTGCGCGCCGCGCAGCGGGCCGGCGGGCAGCGGCTCGGTCCGTGGGACGACCGTGAGCGACTCGCGCTCCGCGCACGTGTGGTCGAGCCTGCACAGCCCGAACGGGTCGGTCACCCGGGCGCGCAGCGGGCCGATCGGGTACCGGCCGCGGCGGGCGGGCTCCAGCGTGTACGCGACGTCCGTGGACGCCTGGGGGCCGAGCCGCTCCAGCACCAGCCGCGGGGCGGCGCCGAGCGCGCCGGGCAGGCCCTCGGCGAGCAGCAGGGTCCCGACCGGCAGGCGGGCGGCGTTGCGCAGGTGCAGCCGGACCCGCACCGGCGTGCCGGCGGCCACCCGCGGGGGGCTCAGCTCGCGCCGGGTGCGCAGGTGGTGCCGCCCGCGCCCGACGTACCACGCGCCGAGCAGCGGCAGCAGCGCCAGCAGGACGGCCACCCGCAGCAGGTCGCGCTCGCCGAGCGCGACGGCGGCGAGGACGGCGGCGACGCCCGCGGCCAGGAAGGAGCGGCCCCGGGTCGTCAGTCCCCCCAGCGCCGCCCGCACCCTAGGCCCCCTGCCGCCGGGGGGCCGCGGGCACCGGCACCCGCGCGACCAGGTCCGCCACGATCTGGTGGGCCCCCCGGTGCAGCGCGGCCTCGTCGGTGGGGATCACCCGGTGGGCCAGGACCGGCCCGGCGAGCAGTTGCACGTCGTCGGGGGCCACGAAGTCCCGCCCGGCGAGGGCGGCGACCGCGCGGGCGGTGCGCAGCAGGTGCAGCGTCGCCCGCGGGGAGGCGCCCAGGCGCAGCTCGGCGCAGTGGCGGGTGGCCTGGACGAGCGCGACGGCGTACTGCGTGACGGCCGCGGCGAGGTGGATCCGCCGGGTGTACCCGATCAGGGCCTGCACGCCCGCGGCGTCGACGACGGGCCGGACGTCCTCCAGCGGGTCGGCCGCGCCGTGGCCCTCGACCATCGCCAGCTCCGCGGCGGCGTCGGGGTACCCCATCGCGATGCGGGCGGTGAACCGGTCGCGCTGCGCCTCGGGCAGCGGGTACGTGCCGGCCATCTCGATGGGGTTCTGGGTGGCCACCACCATGAACGGCGCCGCCAGGTGGTAGGTGACCCCGTCGACGGTGACCTGCCGCTCCTCCATGCACTCCAGCAGCGCCGACTGCGTCTTGGGCGAGGCCCGGTTGATCTCGTCGCCGATGACGATGTTGGCGAAGACGGCGCCGGGCTTGAACTCGAAGTCGCGCCGCTCCTGGTCGTACACGCTGACGCCGGTCACGTCGCTGGGCAGCAGGTCGGGGGTGAACTGGATCCGGCGCACCGACGCCTCGACTGTCCGAGCCAGGGCCTTGGCCAGGGTCGTCTTGCCGACGCCGGGCACGTCCTCGATCAGCAGGTGGCCCTCGGCGAGCAGGACCGCCAGGGCCAGCCGCAGCGTCTCCCGCTTGCCGGAGATCACCGTCTCCATGCCGGCGACGATCCGGGCGGTGGTCGCCTGGAACGACGCGGCGCTCACCGCGGCGACGTCGGCCGACCCGGCCGCGGCGGGACCGCCGGCGGTGGCCGGGTCGACGGCGTGCGGCTCCGGCCAGGTGTGGGCGGCGGTCAACAGGTCCTCCTGACGGGTACTCCCTCCAGAGGCTAGCCGTCCGTGGCGGCATGATCGACCCCGTGTGCGCGTCGGAAATCAGTCGGTGATGCGGCGGGTGCCGGCCTATCAGACATACCGGTCGTCCCGCGGGCGGCAGGCGGCCCGCGGTGCGCGGCGGGGCCGGCCCCGCGCGCTATGCTGGGCGCACGGCGCGTCCCGCCCGGCTGCCGCGGCCCCTCCTCCAGCGAGGGGCTTTTTCGTGCCCGGCGGCCACGGCCCACCCACGACGCGAGAAGGTGGCGACATGAGCGAGGCGAGCGCGGCGGACACCCCGCCGCACCGGTACACGGCGGCCGTGGCCAACGAGATCGAGGCGCGCTGGCAGCGCCGCTGGGCCGACGAGGGCACCTTCCGGGCGCCCAACCCGACCGGCCCGCTCGCTGACCCCGGGCACCCGCGCGCCGGGGCGCCGCAGATGTACGTGCTGGACATGTTCCCCTACCCCTCTGGCGCCGGCCTGCACGTCGGCCACCCGCTGGGCTACATCGGCACCGACGTCTACGCCCGGTACCAGCGGATGGCCGGGCACAACGTGCTGCACGCCATGGGCTACGACGCGTTCGGCCTGCCGGCGGAGCAGTACGCGATCCAGACCGGCACCCACCCGCGGGCGACGACCGAGGCCAACATCGCCCGGTACGCCGCCCAGCTCCGCCGCCTGGGGCTGGCCCACGACGACCGGCGCACGGTGCGGACCATGGACCCGGCCTACTACCGCTGGACCCAGTGGATCTTCCTCCAGGTGTTCGGGTCCTGGTACGACCCGCAGGCCCGCCGGGCCCGGCCGATCGCCGACCTGGTCGCCGAGTTCGCCGCCGGCACCCGCCCCACCCCCGACGGCCGCCCGTGGGCGGAGCTGCCCGAGGTCGACCGGCGGCGGCTGGTCGACGACCACCGCCTCGCCTACGTCAGCGAGGCGCCGGTCAACTGGTGCCCCGGCCTGGGCACCGTGCTGGCCAACGAGGAGGTCACCGCCGACGGGCGCAGCGAGCGCGGCAACTTCCCGGTGTACCCGCGCAAGCTGCGGCAGTGGATGATGCGGATCACCGCGTACGCCGACCGCCTCGTCGAGGACCTGGCGCTGCTGGAGTGGCCGGAGGCCATCACGGCGATGCAGCGCCACTGGATCGGCCGGTCCACCGGCGCGCACGTCGACTTCGCCACCGACGCCGGCCCGGTCCGGGTGTTCACCACCCGCCCGGACACGCTGTTCGGCGCCACGTACCTGGTCCTGGCACCCGAGCACCCGCTGGTCGACGCGCTGACGGCCGACGCCTGGCCGGCGGGCGTGCCGGCGGTGTGGACCGACGGGCACGCCACGCCCGCCGGAGCGGTGAGCGCCTACCGCGCGTTCGCCGCCGCGAAGTCCGAGGTCGAGCGCCAGGCCGACGCCAAGGAGAAGACCGGCGTCTTCACCGGCGGGTACGCCGTCAACCCCGCCAACGGCGCCCGCATCCCGGTGTTCATCGCCGACTACGTCCTGGCCGGCTACGGCACCGGCGCGATCATGGCGGTACCGGCGCAGGACGCGCGGGACTGGGAGTTCGCCCAGGCGTACGCCCTGCCGATCGTCCGCACCGTGGCCCCGCCCGAGGGCTTCGACGGCGAGGCGTTCACCGGCGAGGGGCCGGCGGTCAACAGCAGCGACGAGCGCACCGGCCTGCGGCTGGACGGCCTGGGCGTCGCGCAGGCCAAGGCCGCGGCGGTCGCCTGGCTGGAGGAGACCGGCCACGGCGTGGGGGCCGTCAGCTACCGGCTGCGGGACTGGCTGTTCAGCCGGCAGCGGTACTGGGGCGAGCCGTTCCCGATCGTCTACGACGAGACTGGCCTGCCCGTGGCGCTGCCCGAGTCGATGCTGCCGGTCGTGCTGCCCGAGGTCGAGGACTTCGCCCCGCGCACGTTCGCCGCGGACGACGCCGCCTCCTCGCCCGAGACGCCCCTGTCCCGGGCCGGCGAGTGGACCGAGGTCGAGCTGGACCTGGGCGAGGGCCCCCGGCGGTACCGGCGCGAGACCAACGTGATGCCCCAGTGGGCGGGGTCGTGCTGGTACGAGATGCGCTACCTGGACCCGACCAACGACACCGCCTTCGTCGACCCGCAGGCCGAGCGGTACTGGATGGGCGGCGCGCACCCGGGCGTCGACCTGTACGTCGGCGGGGCCGAGCACGCGGTGCTGCACCTGCTGTACGCCCGGTTTTGGCACAAGGTCCTGTTCGACCTGGGCCACGTCTCGCACCCGGAGCCGTTCCGGCGGCTGGTCAACCAGGGGATGATCCAGGGGCCGGCCTACACCGACGGGCGCGGCCAGTACGTCGAGGCCGCCCGGGTCGTCGAGCGGGGCGGCGCGTTCTACCTCGGCGACGAGGAGGTCCGGCGCGAGTTCGGCAAGATCGGCAAGTCGCTGAAGAACGTCATCACGCCGGACGACTTCTGCACGGAGTACGGCGCCGACACGTTCCGGGTCTACGAGATGTCGATGGGCCCCCTGGATGCCTCCCGGCCGTGGGAGACGCGCGCCATCGTCGGTTCCTACCGGTTCCTGCAGCGGGCCTGGCGGGCCGTCGTGGACGAGGAGAGTGGCGCGCTGCGGGTCACCGACGCGCCCGCCGACGAGAAGCTGCGGCGGCTGCTGCACCGCACCGTCGACGGGGTCCGCGCCGACTACGCCGCGCTGCGCTTCAACACGGCGGTCGCCAAGCTGATCGAGCTGACCAACGGCCTGACCCAGCTCGCCGCGACCCCGCGGGAGGTCGCCGAGCCGCTGGCCCTGATGCTCGCCCCGCTCGCCCCGCACGTGGCCGAGGAGCTGTGGCACCGGCTGGGCCACGCCGACTCGCTGGCGTACGCGCCCTTCCCGACCGCCGACCCGGCGCTGCTGGTGGACGACGCCGTCACCTACCCGGTACAGGTCAACGGCAAGGTGCGCGGCCGGGTCGAGGTGCCGGCGGACGCGGCGGAGGAGGTCGTGCGCGCGGCCGCGCTGGCGGCGGTCGCCGACCAGCTTGCCGGCGCCGCGCCGCGCAAGGTCATCGTGGTACCCGGGCGGATGGTCTCGATCGTCCGCTGAGCGCCCGGGGCGTCAACCCGGCTGGCCGCCGCGGTGCGTCTCGTCCGGGACGGCCGGTCGGGTCAGGCCGCGGCGGCGGCCGGCGCGACGGCGGTGCCGGCCGCCCTGCCGCGCAGCGGCTGCCGGGGGCCGGTGCCGCGCACCGGCGCGGGGCGGTTGCCCGGCGTGCCGCGGGTACCCGGCGCGGTGCGGCCGGCCGGTGCGCTCCGGGGGGCCGCGGCGGGCCGGCCGGCGGGGGTCGGGCGCGGCGGCCCACCCGCGCGGCCGGCGGCCAGGCGGGCCGCCCGGGCCTTGCGTCGCCAGTGCCAGGCCGCGAAGGTGCTGATCGCCATGCCGCACACCGCCGGTACCGCGGCGACGGGGCTCAGGCTGCCCGGCGAGACCACGGCGGCGCCGAGCGTGGCGTAGGAGATGCTCGACGGCACGGCGCCCAGGAGGGTACCCAGCAGGTAGTGCCGCACGCGCACGGTGGTGGTGCCGTAGGCGTATCCGACCAGCCCGTACGGCGACAGCGGCAGCAGCCGGGTCACGACGACGGCCAGGACGCCCTGCCGGGCCAGCCAGCCGTCCAGCCGGTGCATCCGGCCGCCCAGCTTCGCGCCGAGCAGGCCGCGGCCGGCCCAGCGGCCCAGCAGGTAGGTGCCGACCGCTGCGGCCATCGCGGCGGCCATCGCGCAGCCGAACCCGGCCAGCGTGCCGAACAGCGCGCCGCAGGCCATCGAGACGGCGGTGCGGGGCACGAGGACGGAGATCAGGGCCGCGCCGAGCACGATCGTGACGATCGGCGCGCCGGGCCCGAGACCGGACACGGCGGTGCGGATCTCGCCGAGCGGGAGCTGGGTGGCGGCCACCCCGAGGGCCGCCACGGCGGCCAGCAGCGGCAGCAGGCGGCAGAGGACGCGGCGACGCACGTGGTCCGGCACGCCCCCAGCTTCGGCGGCCAGCCGCCGGATCCGAGAGATCATGCGGCACCGACCGCGGCGAGGCGCTGTCCGCGCAGCCGCTCCGGCCAGGTGTCGTCGACGGGGTCCAGCGCCGCGGCCCCCGTCGCCCAGCGCAGCAGCAGGTCGGCCAGCGCCGGGTTGCGGGCCAGGGCGGGGCCGTGCGCGTACGTGCCCAGGACCTTGCCGTGCCAGGCCCCCTCGGTCCGGCCGTCGTTGCCGACACCCGCCGTGACGTGGGCCAGCGGGGCGCAGCCGGGGCCCAGTGCCGTCCGGCCGCCGTGGTTCTCGAAGCCGGTGAGCGTCGGCAGGCCGAGCTGCCGGTCGACGGTGCCGGCCAGCTCGCCGACGGCGCGCTGCGGGTCGCGGTCCGACCGCAGGTCCAGCAGGCCCAGGCCGGGGCAGCTCGCCCCCCTGGCGCTGAAGGAGTGGCCGAGGATCTGGTACCCGGCGCAGACGGCGAACACCACGGAGCCGCGCTCGACGGCGCGGTGCAGGCCGCCGTCGGCGGTCATCCGGTCGGCGGCCAGCGACTGCGGGCCGTCCTCGCCGCCGCCGAGCAGGTAGATGTCGGCGCTCTCGGGCAGAGCCTGGTCGGAGCGCACCTGGACGGCCTCGACGGGGAAGCCGCGCGCGGCGGCGCGGTGGGCGAGGATCAGCAGGTTGCCCCGGTCGCCGTAGGTGGACAGCAGGTCTGGGTACACCCAGACCAGCCGCAGGGTGCTGTCAGAGGACACGGTCCAGCTCCGCTCGGATGTCCTGGAATGCGGTGTAGTTGGCGATGACCTCCAGCGGCCCGGCCGGCACGCCGGTGACCGCTTCGGCGAAAGTAGGTACGTGGCGGAACGGCACATCGTTCACCGTCAGTCGCACCGCGAGGTCGTACGCCCGGTCCCCGGTGATCAGCAGCTCCCGGCCGCGCAGGGGCGCGAAGTCCACATCGAACAGCCATGAGGTGTCGAGCCCGTCGGGGTCGCGCGCGTTGATCGACAGCAGGGTCGGCGCCGGTGTCGCCATGTCGAACGCCTCCAGCCAGCTCGCCGGGTTCTTGGCCAGCAGCAGCCGGATCCGCCGCCCGTCGCGCTCCACCACCGCGTACCGGCCGGCGATCGAGGTGACCTCCGCCAGCTTCGGCACGGCGCGCTCGGGGCGCACGTCGAAGGCGTCGGCGAGGGCCAGCGCGGTCGCGGCGTTGCCCAGGTTCACCCGGCCGGGTAGCTGGAGGGCGACCTTGTGCCAGCGGCCGTCGGGACCGACGATCCCGTCGTCCTCGACGCTCCACTGCGGGGTGGGCCGGCGCAGGTCGCACCCGGTGCACCGCCAGTCGCCGGGGCCGGCCGGCGGCAGGCCGCCGGAGTCGGCCTCCTCGCGGGCGATGTGCGCCCCGCAGGCCGGGCAGACCCACGAGTCGTCGGTCCAGCGCTGGCCGGCGCTGAACCAGGTGACCGCCGTAGCGGCGTGCGCGGCCCACACGACCATGGGGTCGTCGGCGTTGGCGATGACCCGCACCGCCGGGTGGGCGGCCAGGCACTGGCGCCAGAGCTGGGCCATCATCGCCACCTCCTTCGCCCGGTCGAGCTGGTCGCGGGAGAGGTTCAGCAGCGCCACGACCTCGGCGTCCGTGGCGCCGATGACCTGCGGCAGGTAGTGCTCGTCGACCTCCAGCACCGCGTACGGGGTGGTGCCGGCCTTGGCCAGGGCGGACGTGTGCCCGGTGGGCATGTTGGCGCCGTAGGAGTTGGTGGCCACCCGCCCGGCGACCGCCACGGCGGCGGCGCTGAGCCGGGTGGTGGTGGTCTTGCCGTTGGTGCCGGAGACCAGGGCGATCCGCCGGCCCACCGCCAGGTGCCGCAGCAGTTCCGGTTCGATCTTCAGGCCGATCCATCCGCCGATCACGGAGCCGTCGCCGCGGCCCGCGGCCCGGGACAGGGCCGCGGCGGTCCGGGAGACCGAGGTGGCCACGCGCGCCCGCAGCGGCATATTCGCATCCGACACGCGAGCGAGGGTACCGGACCGCGGCCCGACCGACCCACCGCGCGCGCCCCGGGCGGCCGTGGCGCGGGGCGTTCGGGCGGCGCCGGGGCCGCGTGGTTCCTGCCCGACCGTGCCCGTCCGTGACCGGACGTCGGTTTCGGCACCGGTGTCGGATTGTGGACATGCAGTGATCAACTTCTCGCTCCACTGCGCTCCACCGCGCCTGACCTGCGGTTTTGCGGGAGCGACCAGATCAGCCGGACGCATGATTCCGATTGCGGGTGGAGTGAAGTGGAGTAGAGTGGGGGGCGTTGGTGCGCTGGGGGTAGCCACCGATTCCGGTCCTGCCGAGCGCAGGATGCGGTCCTGCGGGGTAGGGGCTCCGGCCCAGACGGGTGCAGGACTCCGGGTCCCGGACGGGCGCGCAGCCCAGGTGCGGGACGCGGGCCGCGGCGCGCGAGACGCGGTGGGGGTCGGTGACCGTCGGCCACCGTGGGGGAGCTCGTAGGGCGCACCCGGCCGTGGGGGTCCGCAGCCGGACTGCGTCAGCGCGTGCGGCGCTGTGTGGCCCGTCCCGGCCGGCACGGCGCGGCAGGCGCCGGAGCGAGGGGGGTGCCGCCGATGTTCCTCGGCACGCACACCCCGCGCCTGGACGACAAGAGCCGGCTGATCCTGCCGGCGAAGTTCCGGGACGGGCTGGCGGGAGGCGTCGTGATCACCAAAGGGCAGGAGCGCTGTCTCTACGTGTTCCCCGTCGCCGAGTTCCAGCGGATCGCCACCCAGCTCCAGGCGCAGCCGATGACCCACAAGGCGGCCCGCGCGTACAGCCGGGTCTTCTTCGCCAGCGCGCACGACGAGACCCCCGACAAGCAGGGGCGGGTCACGCTGCCGGCGCACCTGCGCCAGTACGCGGGCCTGACCCGGGAGCTCGCGGTGATCGGGGCGAGCAGCCGGGTCGAGATCTGGGACGCGGCGGCGTGGGAGTCCTACCTCGACGCGAGCGAGGACGACTTCGCCGAGATCGGGGAGGGGGTCCTGCCCGGCGGGCTGTAGCGGCGGCCACCGGGCGCGGCGAGCCTGGTACCGCGGCACGCCGTACCGCCAAATCTCCACCCGCTCGGCACCTGAGGCCACTTCCCCGGCGGCAGGCGCGAGTCACCGGTCCGTTTCGGACGGGCGGGAGCGGATGGGGATTTGACGGTACGGACAGCGCCGGTCGCGCGAACGACCGGCGGACAGCACCACAGTGAGGGGGCGACATGGGGGAGCTGCGCGGCACGCACGTGCCGGTTCTCCTGGAGCGGTGCCTGGCGCTGCTCACCCCCGCGCTGCGGGCCGCGGCCGGCGCCGGGCGGACGCCGGTGCACGTGGACGCCACGGTCGGCCTGGGCGGGCACGCCGAGGCCGTCCTGCGGGCGGACCCGGACGTCGTCGTCGTCGGCCTCGACCGCGACACCGAGGCGCTGGCCCACTCCCGGGCGCGCCTGGCGCCCTTCGGTGACCGCGTGCGCCTCGTGCACACCGTCTACGACGGGCTTCCCGGGGCGCTGGCCGGGCTGGGCCTGCCGCACGCCGACTCCGTGCTGTTCGACCTGGGCGTCTCCTCGCTCCAGCTCGACGCGGCCGACCGGGGCTTCGCGTACGCCCAGGACGCGCCGCTGGACATGCGGATGGACCAGTCCACGGGCGTCACCGCCGAGGAGATCCTCAACGAATACTCCGAAAAGGACCTGATCCGGGTTTTGCGGGTGTACGGGGAGGAGAAGTTCGCTCCGCGGATCGTCTCGGCCATCGGCCGGGAACGGTCCCGCGGGCGGCTGGTCAGCTCGGCCCGCCTGGCCGACCTCGTCCGGGACGCGATCCCGGCGGCGGCCCGGCGGACGGGGGGACACCCGGCCAAGCGGACCTTCCAGGCCCTGCGCATGGAGGTCAACCAGGAGCTGGCGGCGCTGGAGGCGGCGCTGCCGGCGGCGCTGGACGCGCTGGCGCCGGGCGGCCGCCTGGTGGTCCTGTCCTACCACTCGCTGGAGGACCGGCTCACCAAACAGGTCCTGGCGCCGCGGGTGCGCAGCAGCGCGCCGGTGGAGCTGCCGGTGGAGCTGCCGGGCATGGGGCCGACGTTCCGGCTGCTGACCCGGGGGGCCGAGCTGGCCTCGGAGCAGGAGGTGGCGGCGAACCCGCGCGCGCAGTCGGTCCGGCTGCGCGCCGCGGAGCGGATCGCCGCGTTCGACACACAGGCCGCTGCCACGGCCGACCGGGGCGCCGCGAGGCGTCCGTACCGCCGCACCGGGGGGACCGTCCGCGAACGGTCCGGCCAGCGGCGGACACCGCCCCCGGGGGCGTGGGGGACAGGGGACGAGACAGGGGAGGCGACATGAACGCCGTACCGGGGGGCGGGGCCGCACGGCGCCGCACCGGTGCACCGCGGTCCGGGGGTCGGACCGCGGCGCACCACACCGACCAGGCGCGGGCCGGGCGGCCGGCGCCGCCGGTCGACGGGGCCACCGCGCTCGCCGCGCAGCCCGCCGCGCCGCGGCGGCGCGCCGCGTCGTGGCTGACCGTGGCGCCGCCGGCACCGGTGGCGGTCCCGCGCGCGCCGTTCGTCGCGCTGCTGCTGCTCGTGGTCGTCGGCGGGGTGCTGGGCATCCTCGTGGTCAACACGACCGTGATGGAGAACGCCTTCAAGCTCCAGACCCTCCAGCAGCAGCACGCCGCCCTGGACCAGGAGGAGGCGGAGCTGCGCAAGAAGATCGAGGACGCCGAGGCGCCGAACTCCCTGTACCGGGCCGCGGAGCGGCTGGGGATGACCTACGACGGCCAGCCGGCCGTCATCACGCTGCCGAACGGTCGCAAGGTCGAGCTGCCCAGTCCGCTCACCGATCCGGTGGCCGCCCGGACGGGGTCACGTTCCGATAAACAGGACATCACCAGAAGCAACGAGCGACGGGCCGGGAGGTAGCGCGTGCCCGGTCCCGCCGAGCCCGGCGACGACGACGCCCCCGGCACCCGCCGCGCCGGCCGCGGCAGGATCGGCGACGCCCGGCGGTACACGCCGCGCGGGCGGACGGTCCGCGAGCAGCCGCGGGCAGCCGACCCGTTCCGGCCGGCGCTGCGGGTGGTCGACGGCGAGAGTCCCGACGCGCCGGCCCGGCGCCGCCCGGCGCGGCAGCGCCCCGCGGCCCCGCCCACCGACGAGGACCCGGACGAGGGCGACGACGACGCACCTGCGCCCCGCGCGGCCCGCGTCCGCCGCGGCCCGGCGGCGCCCCGCCCGCGGCCCGCGGCCACGCCGCCCGCGGGTGCCGCCCCGGCGAAGCCCACGGCGGGCCGGAGCACCGCGGCATCCACCGGCACCCGGAGCACCGGCACCCGGACCGGCACCCGCGGCGCCGGGAGCCGGAAGGCCGCGGTCCGCAGCGCCGGCACCCGGGAGCCCGCTGCCGGGAGCGCCGCGCAGCCGCGGCCCGCGCCGCGCCCGGCCGCCCCGCGCCGCCGTCCCGCGGCCCGCCGGCCCGCGCCCCCCAAGCTCGGCGACCCCCCCCGCCGCCTGCGCCTGGCCACCTTCCTGGCGCTGGCGATGTTCGCCGTCGTCGGCGTGCGCCTGGTCGGCCTCCAGGTCACCGACGCGTCGGCGTTCGCCCGCGACGGCCTGCGCAGCCGTCTGGACAGCGTGCCCCTGCCCGCCAAGCGCGGCGCGATCCTCGACCGGTCCGGCGCCGTCCTGGCCCGCAGCGTCGAGGCCCGCTACATCTACGCCGACCCGAGCAAGGTGGAGGACCCGGCGGCCGTGGCCCGGCTCCTCACGCCCCTGCTCGGCGTCGCCAGCTCGGCGCTGCTGCCCAAGCTGACCCCGCACGCCCGCGACGACGGCCGGCCCGCGGAGTTCGAGTACCTCCAGCGCGGCGTCACCCCCGAGACCGCCGCGCAGGTCGCCGCCCTCCGGCTCGTCGGTGTCCACACCGCCCACGACGAGCGGCGCGAGGTACCCGGCCACGACCTGGCCGCCAACCTGATCGGCTTCACCGGCGCCGACCTCGACGGCCTGGAGGGCATGGAGGCCAAATTCGACTCGCTGCTGCGCGGCCGCGACGGCGAGCGGGTGTTCGAGCGCGGCGCCGACGGCGGCTCCTACGAGTCGATGGCGATCCCCGGCGGGTACCAGAAGGAGACGCCCGCCCAGCCGGGCAGCTCGCTGCGGCTGACCCTGGACCGGGACCTTCAGTTCCACGCCCAGCGCACGCTGTTCCAGCACATGAACTCGGTCGGCGCCACGTGGGCGGCGGCCGTCGTGCTGGACCCGGCCACCGGCGAGGTGGTGGCGCAGGCCAGCTACCCGACGTACGACGCCGCCGACCCGCTGCGCCAGCCGGCCAAGGCCCGCGAGGACCAGGCGACCAGCGCGGTCGTGGACCCCGGCTCGGTCCACAAGGCGCTCGTGCTCGGCGCCGCGCTGCAGGAGGGCGCGATCCGCCCCGACACCGCGGTCGAGATCGGGCCGACGATCACCAAGGGCGACACGCAGTTTGCCGACACGCACCCGTACTACCGGCCGCGCGACGTGTCGCTGGCCGGGATCCTGGCGTACTCGTCGAACGTCGGCACCATCAAGATCGCTGACCGGCTCGGCGCGCCGAAGCTGTACGAGTACCAGCGCCGCTTCGGCCTGGGCAAGCCGACCGGCGTCGGCGTGCCCGGCGAGGCCGCCGGCCTGGTCCAGCCGCCCGAGCGGTGGAGCCCGTCGTCGTACGGGTCGGTGCCCATCGGCCACGGCGTGGCCGCGACGCCGGTACAGGTCGCCGCCGCCTACGCCGCGATCGCCAACAACGGCACGTGGATCCAGCCGCACCTCGTCCGGGAGGTGATCGGCCCCGACGGCAAGGTCCGCCCCGGGCCTCCGCCGGTCCGCCGGGCGGTCCTCAACAGCGCGAACGCGGCGGCGCTGCGGCACGCGATGGAGGCGGTGGTGAGCGTGCGCGGCGCCACCGGCAACGGGGCGGCGGTGCGCGGGTACCGGGTGGCGGGCAAGACGGGCACCGGCAAGCAGGTCGTGGACAGCCGGTACACGCCCGGCGAGGTGGCCTCGTTCGTGGGCATGGCGCCGGCGGAGGCGCCCCGGTTCGTGGTGGCCGTGTTCGCCCACACGCCCGGCGGCGAGGGCGGCGCCGTCGCCGCGCCCGCCTTCCGCGACATCATGGCCTTCGCCCTGACCCGGGCGAAGGTGCCGCCGACCACCGTCCGGCCGCCGACGTTCGTCTTCTTCCCCTGACCGCCGACGCCCGCGGGGCCGCCGGCCGCGGCGCCCCGGGGTCCGGCGGAGCGCTCAGGGTAGGGTCTTTCGGCGTGCCGAGCTATCCGCGCCCCCGCGCCGCGCCCGCCGTCCCGCTGGGCGACCTCGCCCGCCGCGCCGCCGCCCCGACCCCGGCCGCGCACGCCGCGCTCCCGGTCGCCGGCATGAGCCACGTGAGCGGGGAGATCGGCGTCGGCGACCTGTTCGCCGCCCTGCCCGGCGCCCGCCAGCACGGCGCCGCGCACGTCGCGGAGGCGGCCCGGCGCGGCGCGGTGGCGGTGCTCACCGACCCGGCCGGCGCCGCCGCCGCGGCGGCGGCCGGGCTGCCGGCGCTGGTGGTACCCGACCCGCGCGCCGTCCTGGGCGCCGTCGCCGCCGCGGTCTTCGGCGACCCGACCGCGGCGCTGTCGGTCATCGGCCTGACCGGCACCGCCGGCAAGACCACCACGGCGTACCTGGTGGAGGCGGGCCTGCGGGCCGCCGGCCGGACCACCGGCCTGATCGGTACCGTCGAGACCCGGCTCGGCGACCTCGTGGTGCCCAGCAGCCGGACCACGCCCGAGGCACCCGACCTCCAGGCGGCGCTCGCCGCCGCCCGGGAGCGCGGCGTCACCGACGTGGTGATGGAGGTCTCCAGCCACGCCCTGGCCCTGGACCGGGTGGGCGGCGTGCGGTTCGCCGTCGGCGGCTGGACGAACTTCGGCCAGGACCACCTCGACTTCCACGCCGACTCGGCCGCCTACTTCGCCGCGAAGGCGCGGCTGTTCGACGGCCGCAGCGCGGTCGAGGTCCTCAACGCCGACGACCCCGCCCTGGCGGCGCTCGCCGGGCCGCGTACGGTCACCTACTCGGCCGCTGGGGCGGGGGCGACCTGGCGGGCCGCCGACGTCGCCGGGGCCGGCGCCCAGCGGTTCACCGCCCACGGGCCCGGCGGGCTCGTGCTGTCCGCCGGGGTGGCCTTCCCGGGGCGGCACAACGTCGCCAACGCCCTGCTGGCCCTCGCCGCCCTCACCGCGGTGGGCGTCGACCCGCAGGTCGCCGCGCGCGCCGTGGCCGGCGTCACCGTGATCCCGGGCCGGCTGGAGGAGGTGCCCGCGGCCGGGGGTGTGCGCGGCGTGGTCGACTACGCGCACAAGCCCGACGCGATGGTGGCGGTCCTGCGCGCGCTGCGCGACCTGGCCGACGCCGACGGCGGCCGGGTGATCTGCGTCGTCGGGGCCGGCGGCGACCGGGACACCGGCAAGCGCCCGCTCATGGGTGCCGCGGCCGCCCGGGGCGCCGACCTCGTCGTCGTCACCGACGACAACCCCCGCACCGAGGACCCGGCGGCGATCCGGTCGGCCGTGCTGGCCGGCGCGGCCGGCGGGCCCGCACAGGTCGTGGAGGTACCGGGCCGGCGCGAGGCGATCGCCGCGGCGGTGGCCCGCGCCCGGCCGGGCGACGTGGTCGCGGTCCTGGGCAAGGGGCACGAGCGCGGCCAGGTCGTCGGCGTCGAGGTGCTGCCCTTCGACGACCGCGAGGAGCTGTCCGCGGCCCTCGCCGCCCACGCCCCGGGGCTGGCGCGGTGACGCCGGCCCGACGCGGCCCGGCGCCGCGCCGCACGCGGGGGAGGGGTCGGCGGTGATCGCGATGAGCCTGGCCGAGGTCGCCGCCGCCGTCGGCGGGACCGTCGTCGGCGGCGGCGCGGCGGCCCTGGTCACCGGAGCCGTGGAGTTCGACTCGCGGCGCGCCGGCCCCGGCGGGCTGTTCGTCGCCATCGCCGGGGAGCGGGTGGACGGGCACGACTTCGCGCCCGCCGCCGCGGCGGCCGGCGCCGTCGGGGCCCTGGCCACCCGGGCGCTGCCCGCGCTGCCGACGGTCGTGGTCGCCGATCCGCTGGCGGCGCTCGGCGCGCTCGCCCGCGCGGTCGTGGACCGGCTGCCGCGGCTCACCGTCGTCGGCCTGACCGGCTCGTCCGGCAAGACCACCACCAAGGACCACCTGGCCCAGTTGCTGGCCCAGATCGGCCCGACGGTCGCGCCGCCGGGGTCGTTCAACAACGAGCTGGGCCACCCGTACACCGTCTGCCAGGCCGGCCCCGACACCCGCTTCCTCGTCCTGGAGCTGGGGGCGCGCGGGGCCGGGCACATCGCGCACCTGTGCCAGGTGGCGCCCCCGGCGATCGGCGTGGTCCTCAACGTCGGCGCGGCGCACGTGGGCGAGTTCGGCTCCCTGGAGGCGACGGCGGCCGCCAAGGGCGAACTGGTCGAGGCGCTGCCGGCCGGCGGCCTGGCCGTCCTCAACGCCGACGACCCGCGGGTCCGGGCGATGGCCGCGCGGACCGCCGCCGAGGTGGTCCTGGTGGGTACCGCCCCCGACGCGCGGGTCCGCGCCCGCGACGTCGCGCTCGACGCCCGGGGCCGCGCGGCGTTCACGCTGGTGGCGCCTGAGGGCGAGGTACCGGTGCGGCTGGGCGTGGCCGGCGCCCACCAGGTCGGCAACGTGCTCGCCGCCGCGGCGGTCGCCCTGCGGCTGGGGTTCCCGCTGGCGCGGCTCGGCCCCGCGCTGGGCGCGCTGCGCCCGGTGTCCGCGCGCCGGATGGACGTCTACGACCGCCCCGACGGGGTGACGGTCATCGACGACTCGTACAACGCCAACCCCGCCTCGACCGCGGCGGCGCTGCGGGCGCTGGCGGCGCTCGGCGCCGGCCGCCGGACCGTGGCCGTGCTGGGCTACATGGCCGAGCTGGGCCACGCCGAGGCCGACGGGCACGCGGAGGTCGGCCGGCTGGCGGCGGAGCTGGCCGTCGCGGAGCTGGTCGTCGTGGGCCGGGAGGCGGCGCCCGCCCACGCGGCGGCGCGGGCGGTCCCGGGGTACGCCGGACGGGTGACCCTCGTCGACGACCAGGCGGCGGCCGTCGCGCACCTGCGCCGGGTCCTGACACCGGGCGACGTCGTCCTGGTCAAGGGCTCGCGGTACCGGACGTGGGACGTGGCCGACGCCCTCCGGGACGACGCCGGCTTCCGGGTCGGTGAACAGGTCATCCACAATGAAGCGCCGGCCTCGTCGGCCCATGGCGGCACGCCGACGGCGTCGGCCAATGGCTCAGCATCGGAAGGATGACACAGTGCGGGCGGTGATCGTCGCGGCCGCGGTCGCGTTCCTGGTCTCGCTTCTCGGCACCCCGGTGGCGATCAAGGTCTTCACCCGGCTCAAGGCCGGGCAGCCGATTCGCGCCGACGGTCCGCAGATGCACCAGGGCAAGCGGGGGACGCCGACGATGGGCGGCGTGGTGTTCATCATCGCCACCCTCGTCGCGTACGTCGCGGGGCACCTGGCGTTGACCACCCTGCCGGCGGAGCAGATCTTCCAGGTCCAGCCGACGGTCACCGGGCTGGTGCTGCTGGGCCTGTTCGTGTTCTGCGGCGCGGTCGGCTTCGTCGACGACTTCCTCAAGGTGCGCAAGCGCAACAGCGCGGGCCTGAACAAGCGGGGCAAGCTGATCGGGCAGCTCCTGGTGGGCGCCGTGTTCGGCATGGTGGCGCTCGGCTTCCAGAGCAGCATGCTGGACCTGGAGGGGCGGCCGTCGAACTTCGAGTCGGTCGGCAGCACCACCCTGTCCTTCGTCCGGGACATCGCCTGGCTGGACGTCGGCAAGGTCGGCGCCGTGATCATCTTCATCTTCGTCGTGCTGGCCAGCACCAACGGCGTGAACCTCACCGACGGCCTGGACGGCCTGGCCACCGGGACCTCGGTGATGGTGCTGGGGGCGTACGCGCTGATCGCGTTCTGGCAGTACCGGCACTGGTGCGCCGACGCCAACTACGGTGCGGTGGCCGAGTACTGCTACCGGGTGCGCGACCCGCTGGAGATCGCCCTCATCGCGGGGGCGGCGGCGGGGGCCTGCGTCGGGTTCCTGTGGTGGAACACGTCGCCGGCCCGGATCTTCATGGGCGACACCGGCGCCCTGGGCCTGGGCGGCCTGATCGGCGGCCTGGCGATGTCCACCCGGACGATCATGCTGCTGCCGATCCTCGGCGCGCTGTTCGTGATCATCACGATGTCGGTCGTGATCCAGATCATCTCGTTCCGTACCACCGGCAAGCGGGTGTTCAAGATGTCGCCGCTCCAGCACCACTTCGAGCTGTCCGGCTGGAGCGAGGTCAACATCGTCGTCCGGTTCTGGATCGTCGCCGGCCTCGGCGTGGCGGTCGGCCTCGGTATCTTCTACGGCGACTTCCTCGCCAAGATGGGCTGAGCCGTGCGGTTCGACTGGTCGCGCCGGGTGGCCGTCGTCGGGGGGACCGGCGTCGCCGGCCGCGCGGCCGCCACCGCCCTGCTGCGCCGGGGCGCCGCGGTCACGGTCGTGGACCGGAGCGCGACCGCGGCGGGGGAGGAGCTGGCCGCGGCGGGCGCCGCGTTCGTCGTGGCCGACACCCCGTCGCCGGAGCTGCTGGCCGGCGTCACCGACGTCGTCGTCTCGCCGGGCTTCCCGCCGACGCACCCGCTGGTCACCGCCGCGGCCGCCGCCGGCATCGAGGTGTACAGCGAACCGGAGCTGGCCTGGCGGCTGCGCGGCCCGGGCGCGCCCGGGTGGCTGGCGGTCACCGGCACCAACGGCAAGACCACCACCGTCACGATGCTCGCGGCGATCCTCGCGGCCGCCGGCCGCCGCACCGCCGCGCTGGGCAACATCGGCACGCCGCTGGTCGAGGCCGCGGCGGACCCGGCGTACGACGTGCTGGCCGTGGAGCTGTCCAGCTTCCAGCTCCACTGGTCCCGGCTGCTGGCGCCGCAGGCCGGCGCGCTGCTGAACCTCGCCGACGACCACCTCGACTGGCACGGCTCCTTCGCCGCGTACCAGGAGGCCAAGACGGCGATCTGGCGGTCCGCGGCCGCCGACGGCACCGCCGTGGGCAACCTGGACGACCCGCGGGTCGCCGCCCTGCTGCGCGCCGTGGCCGGGGACCGGATCGGCGTGACCCTGCGCCCGCCGCAGGTCGGCGACGGGCACGTGCTCGGGGTGCTGGACGGGACGCTGGTCGAGTCCGCGCCGTGCGCGGCGCCGACGCCGCTGGTCGAGGCCGCGGCGGTCCGGCCGGCCGGGGCGCACAACGTCGCCAACGCCCTGCACGCCGCCGCGCTGGCCCGCGCGGCCGGCGTGCCGGCCGCGGCCGTGGCCGCCGGGCTGCGCGGCTACACCCCCGAGCCGCACCGCAACGCCGCGGTCGCCACCGTGGCCGGGGTCCGGTACGTCGACGACAGCAAGGCCACCAACCCCCACGCCGCGCACGCCTCGCTCACCTCCTACCCGCGGGTGGTCTGGGTGGCCGGCGGCCAGCTCAAGGGCGTGGACGTCGACCCGCTGGTCGCGGCGGTCGCCGGCCGGCTCGCCGGGGCGGTGCTGCTCGGCGTCGACCGGGCCGCCGTGGCCGCGGCACTGCGGCGACACGCCCCCGGCCTGCCGGTCGTGGAGGTGGCCAGCGTCGATGATGGGGCCATGGACGAGGTCGTACGCGCCGCCGCCGCGCTCGCCGCACCGGGGGACACCGTGCTGCTGGCCCCGGCCGCCGCGTCGAAGGACATGTACAGCGGCTACCCGGCGCGCGGCCGGGCGTTCGCCGCCGCCGTCGACCGGCTGGCGGGCCGGCCGTGAGTACCGCGCCCGCGGCCCGCCGCGGGATCGGCCTGGCCGCCCTGCGCGGCCTGCTCGCCCGCCCGCTGGCCTCGTACTACCTGCTCGTCTCCAGCGCCGGCCTGCTGCTGGTGATCGGCCTGACGATGGTGTTCTCGGCCACCAGCGTCAAGGCGTACGCCACCGACGGCAACCCGTTCGCCCTGATCGGCCGCCAGGCCCTGTACGCCCTCGTCGGCCTGCTCGGCTTCTGGATCGCCCAGCGCCTGCCGGGCCGCACGTTCCGCGTCCTGGGCTTCCCCTTCATGGTCCTGTCCTTCGCCGCGCTCGCGCTGCTGGACACCCTGCTGGCCCTGAAGGCGTTCCACCTGCTGGCGGCCCCCCGCCTCGGGCCGGTGTTCGCCGACGCGCTGTGGCTGCACATCGGCCCGGTCCAGGTGCAGCCGGCCGAGTTCGCCAAGCTGTCGCTGGTGCTGTGGGCGGCCGACGTGCTGGCCCGCAAGGGCGCCGCGGTGGTCCACTGGCGGGCGCTGACCCGGCCGCTGTTCCTGGCCGTGGCGGCGCTGTTCGTCCTGATCGGGTACAACGACTTCGGCAGCCTCGTGGTCCTGCTGGGCCTGTTCGTCGGGATGCTCTGGGCCGCGGGCGTGCGGGGCCGGGTGTTCGGCGGGATGGCGGTCCTGGCCGGCCTCGGCCTGGCCGCGCTGCTGGCCCTGCCGGGCAAGAGCGGGTACCGGCTGGAGCGCCTGACCTCCTACCTCAGCGTCGGCGGCGCCTGCGACCCCAACGACTGCTACCAGGCCAACCAGGCCCGGTACGCCCTCGCCGACGGCGGCTGGTTCGGCGTCGGCCTCGGCGACGCGTCCCTGAAGTGGGGCTGGCTGCCGGCCGGCGAGAACGACTTCATCTTCGCCATCATCGGCGAGGAGCTGGGCGTCGTCGGCTGCACGGTCGTGCTGGTGCTGCTCGGCGTGTTCGCCTACACCGGGCTGCGGATCGCCCGCCGGGTGGCCGACCCGTTCCGCCGGCTGGCCGCCGCGGGGGCGATGAGCTGGCTCATCGTCCAGGCCGTGATCAACCTCGGCGGCGTGGTGGGCCTGCTGCCGATCACCGGCGTGCCGCTGCCGTTCATCTCCGACGGCGGCAGCGCGCTGGTCGTGACGCTCGTCGCCGTGGGGATGCTCGCCTCGTTCGCCCGCACCGAGCCCGATGCCGCCCGCGCCCTGCACGCCCGGCCGCCGGCCCGCTGGGCCCGGCTACTCTGGGCGCCGTTGCCGCCGATCGGCGACGACACGGGTCCGGCCCCGCGGCCGGGCGGCGCCGCCCGGCGGCCGCCCGCGGCCCGGGCCGGCAGCGGGTCCCCGCGGCGCGAGCGCGCCGGGGCGCGGACCGGCCGGGGCCGCAGCGGCCCCGGGGGCGAGAGGAGAGACCGACGATGAGCGCGCTGCGCTCGGTGGTCCTGGCCGGCGGCGGCACGGGTGGACACGTCTACCCGCTGCTCGCCTTCGCGGACTGCCTGCGACGACACGACCCGACGGTGACCATCACCTGCCTCGGTACGGCGAAGGGGCTGGAGAACGAGCTGATCCCGCCCGCCGGCTACCCGCTGCGGCGGATCCCCGCCCACCAGCTCCCCCGCGCCGTCAACCTGGACCTGGCCAAGACCCCCGCCCGGATGTGGCGGGCCGCCCGCGCGGCCGGCGCGGTCCTGGACGAGGTGGGCGCGCAGGCCGTCGTGGGCTTCGGCGGCTACGTGGCGGTGCCGGCGTACCTGGCGGCCTGGAAGCGCGAGCTGCCGATCGTCGTCCACGAGGTCAACGTGCCGCCCGGCGTCGCCAACCGGCTCGCGATGAAGATCACCAAGAACGTCGCGGTCGGCTTCCCGCACCAGCTCGCGCAGTCCGAGCTGCTGGCCGGCGCCCGCCTGGTCGGCGTGCCGCTGCGCCGGCAGATCTCCGGCCTCGACCGCGCGGCGTCCCGCGCCGAGGCGCGCGCCCACTTCGGCCTCGACCCCGACCGCCCGACGCTGTTCGTCTCTGGCGGCTCGCAGGGCGCGCGGTCCATCAACCTCGCCGTCACCGGCGCCGCCAAGCAGCTCTCCCGCGCCGGCGTCCAGGTGCTGCACGTCATCGGCGCCCGCAACGAGCCGGTCGAGCCGCCCGCCGACCTGAGCACCCCGTACGTGACCGTGCCGTACCTGGCCGAGATGGAGCTGGGCTACGCCGCCGGCGACCTGATGCTCGCCCGCGGCGGCGCGCTGACCTGCGCCGAGCTGGCCGCGGTGGGGATGCCGGCCGTGTACGTGCCCTACCCGCACCACAACCGCGAGCAGTACCGCAACGCCCGCCCCGTCGTCGAGGCCGGCGGCGGCCTGCTCGTGGACGACGCCGAGCTGACCCCCGCGTGGATCGAGGCCGAGCTGATCCCGCTGATCACCGCGCCGGCGCGGCTGGCGACCATGGGCTCCGCGGCCGGCGCCTACGGCCGCCGCGACGGCGACGAGGCCCTGCGCGCGTTCCTCCTCGAATCCGTGCGCTGGTAGGAGGGGCCGTGGACATCCGCAACCTCACCCCGGCCGGCGTCCTCACCGCCGAGGACCTGGGGACCGTGCACCTGATCGGGGTGGGCGGCGTCGGCATGAGCGGCCTGGCCCGCCTCCTGCTGACCCGCGGCGTGCCGACCACCGGCAGCGAACTGAAGGACTGGCCGTCCCTGGCCGGGCTGCGCGCGCTCGGCGGCGTCGTCCACCGGGAGCACACCGCCGCGAACCTCGACGGGGTCGACACCGTCGTCTACTCCACCGCCATCCCCGCCGACCACGTCGAGCTGGCCGAGGCGCGGCGGCGCGGGCTGCGGGTGCTGCACCGGTCCGAGGCGCTCGCCGCCGCGATGACCGGGCGGCGCACGGTCGCGGTCGCCGGTACGCACGGCAAGACCACGACCACGTCGATCATGACGCTGATCCTCCAGCACGCCGGGGCCGACCCGTCGTTCGTCATCGGCGGGGAGATCTCGGCGGCGGCCTCCAACGCCCACCACGGCACCGGCGACCTGTTCGTGGCCGAGGCCGACGAGAGCGACCGCTCCTTCCTGCTGTACCGGCCCCACGTCGCCGTCGTCACCAACATCGAGCCCGACCACCTGAACACCTACGGCGACCTGGCCGGCCTGGAGGCCGGCTTCGCGCAGTTCGCCGACCTGGTGGACCCCGACGGCTTCGTCGTCGCGTGCGCGGACGACCCCGGCGCCGCGCGCCTGACCGCCCGGCTGCGCGCGGCCGGCCGGACGGTGTACACCTACGGCGAGGCCGCCGACGCCGACCTGCGGGTCAGCGAGCTGACCTCGACCGCCGAGGGCGTGCGGTACCTGGCCCACCTCGACGGCGCGCCGCTGGGGGAGTTCACGCTCGCCCTGCCCGGCCGGCACATGGGACTCAACAGCGCCGCGGCCCTGCTGGTGGCCCGCCGCCTGGGGGTGCCGGCCGCGGCGGTCGCGCAGGCGCTGGCGGCGTTCCCGGGCGTGCGGCGGCGGTTCGAGTTCAAGGGCACCGCGGGGGGCGTGCGGGTGTACGACGAGTACGCCTACCACCCCACGTCGATGACGCTGGCGCTGCGGACGCTGCGCACGGTGGCCGGGGACGGCCGCCTGCTGGTGGTGTTCCAGCCCTACCGCGTGTACCGCACCCGCGAGCTGCGCGACGACCTGGCCGCCGCGCTGGCGCTGGCCGACGAGGCGCTGGTGCTGGAGGTCTTCGGGCCGGGCGAGCAGCGCGCGCCCGGCGACGGCGGCGCCGCGCTGGCCGCGGCCGTCGCGCTGCCCGGGGACCGCCGGCTGTTCGTGGCCTCGGAGGCCGACGTGCCCGCCGAGGTGGTCCGCCGCGCGCGGCCCGGCGATGTCGTGGTGACGATGGGCGCGCCGCCGATCTCGCTGCTGGGCGACGTGCTGCTGGACGCGCTGGCGCGGGCGGGGGCGGAGGCCCGATGAGCCCGGCGGCCGGGCGTCGGTGGCGGCTGGCCCGCACGCGCACCGGGCCGGTCCCGCCGTCGGTGCGGCGCTTCTCCGAGCGCGCCCGGCGCCGCCGGCTGCGCGCCGCCGCACCCTGGGCGGCCGGTCTGGCGGTCCTGGGGCTGGCGGGGGCCGGCTGGTGGGTCGTGCGCGACACGGGCCTGTTCGCCGTCCGCGCGGTGCAGGTCAGCGGCACCTCGCTGCTGACGCCGTTCGAGGTCACCGCCGCCGCGGAGGTCGACCTGGGCACGCCGCTGGCGCGGGTGGACACCGTCGGCGTCCGGCGCCGGGTGGCCGCGCTGCCCGTGGTCGGGTCCGTCGAGGTGGAGCGGGACTGGCCGCGTACGGTGCGGGTCCGGGTGCACGAGCGCACGCCGGTGGCGGCGGTCCCGCGCGGCCAGCAGTACCTGTGGCTGGACGCCGCCGGTGTGGCGTTCCACTCCGACGGCCAGCCGCCCGGGGTGCCGCTGGTCAAGCTGGCGGCGCCGGGCCCCGAGGACCCGGCGACCCGCGGGGCGCTGCGGGTCCTGGCCGCGATGCCCGCCGCGCTGGCCGACCGCGTCCGCGAACTGGTGGTGGCGTCCTCCGCGCGGATCACGCTGGCGATGCGCGACGGCCGTACCGTGGTGTGGGGCGACTCGGCCGACAGCGAGACCAAGGCGCGCCTGGCGTTGGGGCTGCTGGAGAACGCCGAGCGCACCATCGACGTCAGCTCCGTGGACGTGGTGTCGCTGCGGCGCGGGTCGACGGGTCCCCGTGCGGGTGGCTGACCACGGAGCGTCGACATCCGACGGCGGGGCGTGTTAACGATCAGGCCCATGACGTGGTACGGCTCTCATGGCGTGGCGACACGCCGACGCGGTCCTTGGATCACGAGCATGGGGCGCTTACGTTGCGAATTGCAGGTCAGTAGTTGACAGAAGTCTAAGGCTCTTGTAGAGGGTGAGGGTTTCCCCCGCCTTCGCGTACACCGCGGTGACCGATCGCGCGTCTGGCGGGCCGCGCGAACCGCATCGACCAATCCCGAAGGGAACTTCGCTCCGATGACACCTCCGCACAACTACCTCGCGGTCATCAAGGTCGTGGGCATCGGTGGTGGCGGCGTCAACGCCGTCAACCGGATGATCGAGGTCGGCCTCAAGGGCGTCGAGTTCATCGCGATCAACACCGATGCCCAGGCGTTGCTCATGAGTGACGCCGACGTCAAGCTCGACGTCGGCCGGGAGCTGACCCGCGGGCTCGGCGCCGGGGCGCAGCCCGATGTCGGCAAGAACGCCGCGGAGGACCACCGCGACGAGATCGAGGAGGTGCTCAAGGGCGCCGACATGGTCTTCGTCACGTGCGGCGAGGGCGGCGGCACCGGTACCGGCGGCGCGCCTGTCGTGGCGCAGATCGCCCGCAAGCTCGGCGCGCTGACCATCGGCGTCGTCACCCGGCCGTTCTCCTTCGAAGGCAAGCGCCGCCAGGTCCAGGCGGAGGCCGGGATCGAGGAGCTGCGCAACCAGTGCGACACGCTCATCGTCATCCCCAACGACCGGCTGCTCGCCCTGGGCGACCGCGGCATGAGCATGATGGACGCGTTCCGCCAGGCCGACCAGGTCCTGCTCTCCGGGGTGCAGGGGATCACCGACCTGATCACCACGCCCGGCCTGATCAACCTGGACTTCGCCGACGTCAAGAGCGTCATGAGCGGCGCCGGCAGCGCGCTCATGGGCATCGGCAGCGCCCGCGGCGAGAAGCGGGCCGTCGACGCCGCCGAGTCGGCCATCTCCAGCCCGCTGCTGGAGCAGAGCATGGACGGCGCCCGGGGGGTGCTGCTGTCGATCGCGGGCGGTTCCGACCTGGGCCTGTTCGAGATCAACGACGCGGCGCAGCTCGTCACCGACGCCGCCCACCCCGATGCCAACATCATCTTCGGCGCGGTCATCGACGACGCGCTCGGCGACGAGGTCCGGGTGACGGTCATAGCAGCCGGCTTCGACGGCGGCACCCCGGCCTACCGGCCGGCGGAGACCGCGCGGATCGTGCCGCAGCCCCTGCCCGCCCACCCGGTACCGGCCGCGGCTCCGCCCGCCCCGGCCCCCGCGCCGGCCGCGCCGCCGCCGGCCCAGCCCGCGCGGCGGGTGCTGTTCGACGACGTGGACGTGCCGGACTTCCTCAAGAACGGCTCCTGAACCCGTGTCCGGCTCCCCCTCGCCGGACGGTCCCGGGACAGTACGGCGGCCGGTGCCGGCCGGCCCCGACCCCGCCGCGCCGCGGCGGGCCGACCCCGACCGGTCAGCGGCGCGTCGGGCGGAGATCGCCGCCGGGCTGGCCGCGGTCCGCGCGCGCGTCGCCGCGGCCGCGGCCGCCGCCGGTCGGGCGGCCGACGCGGTGACCCTGGTCGTGGTCACCAAGACCTACCCGGCGGCGGACGTCGGCCACCTGGTCGCCCTCGGCGTCACCGAGGTCGGCGAGAACCGCGACCAGGAGGCCGCACCGAAGGCGGCCGCCGTCGCGGCGGCCGGCCCCGCGCCGCGCTGGCACTTCATCGGCCAGCTCCAGCGCAACAAGGCCGCCTCGGTGGTCACCTACGCCGACGCCGTCCACTCGGTGGACAGCGTCCGGCTGGCCGGGGCGCTGGCCGGCGCCGCGGCCCGGCTGCGGCCGGCGCCGCTGGACGTGCTGGTGCAGGTGTCGCTGGACGCCGGGCCCGACGCGGCCGCGCGCGGCGGGGCGGTGTCCGGCGACGACCCCGACACGGGGCTGGACCGGGTGCTGGCGGCGGTGGCCGGCGCCGGGGCGCTGCGGCTGCGGGGGCTGATGGCCGTCGCGCCACTGGGGGAGCGGCCGGCGGCGGCGTTCGACCGGTTGCAGCATCTCGCCGCGCGCGTGCGCGCGGCGTACCCGCAGGCGGCGCTGCTGTCGGCGGGCATGAGTGGAGATCTGGAGGAGGCGGTGGCGTGCGGTGCGACACATGTGCGGGTCGGCAGCGCCGTCCTCGGAAAGCGTGCGACGCCGGGGTAACCTGGCGCCGTTCGCACCTAATGACAACGGTGTTGTTTAGACCGTTACCAGCCGGGCATGATGCCGAAAGATCATCGGGGTCGGTGTGTGGGTGAGTGGCGGAAAGACGCCAGCGGAGCGAGGTGGGCGCGTGAGCGCAATGCGCAAGGCCGGAGTGTGGCTCGGACTCATCGAGGAGGATGACGACCGCGCGTACGACCGGGAGTACGACGAGCCGGGCTACCGGGAGTCGGGCTACCGGTCGCGCCCCGTGGCCGACAGCTACGACGACGAGGACGAGGACGACGACGAGCCGCCGGTGCCCCGGGCGCGGGAGCGGGTCGCCGAGATGCGCGCGGAGCGGGCCGAGCGCGCGGAGCGCGCCGCCGCGGGCGCCCGGGTGCGCTCGATCACCCGGACCGGCCCGACCACTGGCGGGGGCGGCTTCGCTACCCAGGACAACCTCGCCCTGGCCACGCAGACGGCCCCGCCCACGCCGCGCGAGCGGCCCGTCGCGGTCGAGGAGCCCGAGCGCCGGTACCAGATCACCACGCTGCACCCCACCACATACAACGAGGCGCGCACGATCGGCGAGCACTTCCGCGACGACGTCCCGGTGATCATGAACCTGACGGAGATGGACGAGTCGGACGCGAAGCGGCTCGTCGACTTCGCCGCCGGCCTGGCGTTCGGTCTGCGCGGTACGATCGAACGCGTCACGAATCGGGTGTTCCTGCTCTCACCAGCCAACGTGCAGGTAACCGCCGAGGACAAGGCCAAGATCGCGGAGGGCGGGTTCTTCAACCAGAGCTGAGGACCCGCCGACGCGGCGCGGGGATGCACGCTGCGTTAGGCTCCGCCGGTCGTCGCCTCTGCACCAGCGCTGACCGAATGGAGTGCCGCCACTGTGCTGTCGATCGTCAGCCAGGTCGCGTACCTGCTGGTTTACGTCTTCCTCCTGGTTCTGCTGACCAGGTTCGTCCTGGAAGCTGTCCTCCAGTACGGCCGCCGCTGGCAACCGGGGCGCGGCGCGGCCGCGACGATGGAGACGGTGTGGAGCGTTACGGATCCGCCACTGCGGGCGTTGAGGCGTGTGATCCCCCCGTTGCGGGTTGGTACCGTGAGCTTCGACCTGGCCTCCCTTGTGCTGCTGGTTATCCTGTTCGTGCTGATGAGTTTGCTAGGGCGGCTGATCGCCGGGGCCTGACCGCCCACGCGACCAGTACGCCTCGCGGCCGCAACTGACCCGAGGAGTTTCGATGCCGCTGACCCCGGCCGACGTGCACAACGTCGCCTTCAAGAAGCCCCCGATTGGCAAACGGGGCTACGACGAGGAGGAGGTCGACGCCTTCCTGGACGAGGTCGAGCGCGAACTCGCCCGTCTGATCGAGGAGAACAACGAGCTGCGCGCCCAGGTGGAGCGCGGCGGTGGCCGGGGTGCCCCGGCGGCGGCGGGGGGCGACCCGCGCATGGCCGCCGAGATGAACGACCTGAAGGCGCAGCTCGACCGGGTGCAGCGGGACAAGGCCGCCGCCGAGCAGGCCGCCCGCGCCATGCAGGGCGAGCTGGAGCAGATGCGTGCCCAGGGCCCGGCGCCGGCGCCGGCCGCCGCGCCGCAGACCACCGCTGACGGCGAGCAGCAGGCACTGCGGGTCCTCATGATGGCCCAGCGCACCGCCGACGACCACGTCAACGACGCCCGCCGCGAGGCCGACAAGCTCCTCTCGGACGCCCGGTCCAAGGCCGAGGAGGTCACCCGCGAGGCCCGCGCCAAGGCCGACGCCCTGGAGCGCGACGCCCGCCAGCGGCACCAGGAGGCCATGGGCGGCCTGGAGGCCAAGCGGTCGGCGCTGCAGAAGCACATCGAGGAGCTCAAGCAGTTCGAGCGGGAGTACCGCACCCGCCTCAAGGCGTACCTGGAGAGCCAGCTCCGGGACCTCGACGGGCGGGGCCAGGGCCTGGAGGCCGAGATGAGCCGCGCGGACGCCGCCCGCGGAGCCGCTGCCGCCGCCGGGGGCGGCCTCGCCACCGCCGGCCTGTCCGGGCCGTACGGCCGCACCGGCATCGACGCCGGCGGCCGCTGAGCCCCGTCGGACGTGACGCGACGCGGTGGGGATGAGTGATGGTGGTCGGTAGCCTGCTGCTCATCCTCGCCGCGGTCGCGCTGTTCGGCATCGGCGCCGCCGCCGGCTCCGGCCCGCTGTTCGGCGGATCGATCCTCGTCAGCCTCCTGGCCGGCGCCGCGCTGCTGGTCGGCGTCCGGCAGGCGACGCCGCCGGCAGCCGCACCCGCGGGCGGGCCCCGGATCCCGCGCCCCACCCGCACGCCGCGGCAGGTCACGCCGGGCAACCTGGCCCGGCTGGCGGCGATGACCGCGGCCGTGCGGGTGACCGAGGGCGGCGCGTCGTTCCACCTCGACGGCTGCGGCGACCTGGCCGCCGACGGCGGCCGGCAGGTCCCGGTCGGCGCGGCGGTGTCGGCCGGGCTGGCGTCCTGCCGGTGGTGCCAGCCCGCCGAGGCGCTGCTGCGCCCCGCGGCCCGCCGGTCGTGACGACAGCAGCGGCGCGCCCGGACCGCCCCGCGGCCGGCGGGCGTCCCCCGCGCGGCCCCGCCTCGTGACCACCGGGCTCGACGTCGTCCTGCTGATCGGCGCGGCGGTCCTGCTCGTGTCGGTGGCGGCCGTCCGGCTGTCCGCGCGCGCCGGCCTGCCCAGCCTGCTGGTGTACCTGCTGCTCGGCGTGGCCCTCGGCGAGAGCGGCCTGGGCATCGAGTTCGACGACGCCGAACTCGCCCGGGTGCTCGGCTTCGTCGCGCTCATCCTGATCATCGCCGAGGGCGGGCTGACCGCCCGGTGGACCGCCCTGCGCCCGGTCCTCGGCCTGGCCTCGACGCTGTCCACGCTCGGCGTCCTGGTCAGCATCGCCGCCGTCGGCCTGGTCGCCCATTACGCGCTCGGGCTCGACTGGCGGCTGGCCCTGCTGTACGGCGCGGTGCTCTCCTCGACCGACGCCGCGGCGGTGTTCTCGACGCTGCGCCGGCTCAAGCTGCGGCGCCGGCTGGTCACGGTGCTGGAGGCCGAGTCCGGCATGAACGACGCCCCGGTCGCCCTCCTCGTGATCCTGCTGGCGACGGGGGAGTTCGGCAGCCGGCCGTGGTGGCAGGAGCTGCTGCTGGTCGCGTACGAGCTGGCGGCCGGCGCGGCGATCGGGCTGGCGGTCGGCTTCGCCGGCCGGGCCGCCCTGCGCCGGGCGGCGCTCCCCTCGGCCGGCCTGTACCCGATCGCGGCGGTCGCGCTGACGGTCCTCGCGTACGCCGTCGGCGCCGCCGCGCACGCCTCCGGCTTCCTCGCGGTGTACGTGGCCGGGGTGGTGCTGGGCAACGCGCGGCTGCCGCACCGGCAGGCGATCCTCGGTTTCGCCGACGGGGTGGCCTGGCTGGCCCAGATCGGCCTGTTCGTCATGCTCGGCCTGCTGGTCTCCCCGGCGCAGCTACCCTCCGCCGTGCTGCCGGCGCTGGTGGTCGGGGTGGCGCTGCTGGTCTTCGCCCGGCCGCTGTCGGTGTGGGTCAGCGCGTGGCCGTTTCGGATACCGCTGCGCGAGCAGGCGTTCCTGTCCTGGGCGGGCCTGCGCGGCGCGGTGCCCATCGTCCTGGCGACCATTCCGCTGTCGGCCGGCTACCCGGGCGCCGGGGAGCTGTTCAACGCCGTGTTCGTCCTGGTCGTGGTGTTCACCTTCGCGCAGGTCAGCGGCATCGGTTCGCTCGCCCGGCGGCTCGGGGTGACCGCGGCGGGGGACGAGGCCACGGAGCTGAGCGTCGAGACCGCGCCGCTGGACCGGATGGGCGCCGACCTGCTCCAGCTCGACGTGCCCGAGGGCTCGCGGCTGTGCGGCGTCTACCTCGACGAGCTGCGGCTGCCGCCCGGCGCCGCGGTGACCCTCGTCGTCCGGGACGCGGAGGCGTTCGTCCCGGCGGCCTCGACCCGCCTACGGACCGGGGACAGCCTGCTGATCGTCGCCACCGGCCAGGTCCGGGACACCGCGGAGCGCCGGCTGCGGGCGGTGAGCCGCCGCGGCCGGGTGGCCCGGTGGCTCGGCGAGGAGGGCCATGCGTCGGAGTGATCTCCGCGCTTCGCGTGCGCCCGGTGTTTGGTGACCTTTTATGCTGGTCCGACGCGCCCGCGCCCGGCGGGGTGGGCGAGCGGTGACCAACAGGTCCCGCGCGGCGGCACGGCGGGGCCTGCCGGCCCGCGCCGGCGTCGGGGGCGGTGTGCGCGACGGCCGGTCGCGCACCGGGTGGACGGGGGACGCCATGGCCGAGCGTGCGGTGAAGCGCGGGGCAGCGACGACGCGGACGGCCGGCGGCGACCGGCCCGCCGACGGCCCGCCCGCGACCGGGCGGCCGGCCCGGGGGGCCGCCCGGACCGCGGCGTCGGGCGCGAAGTCCCCCGCCAAGGCGACCCGCTCGACCAAGCCCGCGGCCCCGAAGGCGTCGACCCCCGCCCCGGCATCTGAGACCGCCACACCGAAGCCCCCGGCATCGAAGACGACTCCAGCACCGAAGACGCCCGCCGCCAAGCAAGCGGCCACCAGGAAGTCCGCTGCCGTCGCTCCGACGGCCAGGACTCCGGCGGCCAAGACCTCGACCGCCCCTGCACCCGGCGCCAAGAGCACGGCAGCCAAGAGCACGGTGGCCAAGAGCACGGCAGTCAAGAAGGGCGCCGGCACGACGACCGCCCGGAAGGCCGCCACCGCAGCGGCGGTGCCCGGCGGCGACCTCCCCGACCGCGCCGACGGGGGGCCGTCCGGTGCGCCGGACGAGGGCACCGGCGCTCCGGCGGCGCCCCGCCCGGCTGCCCCGTCCCGCCGCCGCCGGGTGGCCGAGCCGGCCGAGGGCGCGGCGAGGCTGTCGAAGGCCGGGGCCGGTACCCCGCCCCGCCGCAGCCGCAGCGCCGGGGAGGAGGCCGAGATCCGCGCCGCGCTGACCGCCAGCCTCGCGGAGCTGACCGAGGAGTACGACCAGACCATGGTCGAGATCACCGCGCTGCAGCGCGGCCGGCTGTCCGACTCCGCGGGCGACGACCAGGCCGACACCGGTACCAAGACCGGCGAGCGCGAGCAGGAGATCACCCTCGTCAACAACCTCGCCGACCGGGTGAGCCAGGTGGAGCGCGCCCTGGAGCGGCTCGACGAGGGCGGCTACGGCTGGTGCGAGCGGTGCGGCAACGCGATTCCGGTGGAGCGGCTGGCCGCCTTCCCGATCGCCACGCTGTGTATCCCGTGCAAGCAGCTCGCCGAGCGCCGCTGACCCGTCCACGACCTCTCCTTTCCCGCTACTGTGCGTAGTTGGCTCGGCGCGTCCGCGTCGTCGCGGCCGCGCCTAGTAGATTGCTCCGACAAAGGTGGATGCCCCGGGCGACCGGGCGTGGGAGGTGGGGCGTGGGTCCAGAGCGCGGGTCGGCGGGCGCGCCGTCGGGTCCGGGGCGGGCGGTGTGGCTGCTGGGCGGCCTGGCCGCGGCGATCCTGGCCGGCGACGTGGTCACCAAGCAGGTGGCGTTGGCGCAGCTCGCCGACGAGGTGCCGGTCCGGCTGTGGGGCGGCGTGCTCTACCTGTCGCTCACCCGCAACAGCGGCGCCGCGTTCAGCCTCGGCGGCGACTACACGTGGATCTTCCCGATCTTCGCGGTCATCATGATCGGGTTCCTGGTCTGGCTCGCCCGCGGCGTGCGGTCGCTTCCCTGGGCGGTGTCGCTCGGGCTGATCCTGGGCGGCGTCCTCGGCAACCTGACCGACCGGGTCTTCCGGGCGCCCGGGGTGTTCCGGGGGCACGTGGTCGACATGGTCTCGCTGTTCGACCCCTACGGCCGGATCTGGCCGGTGTTCAACCTCGCCGACAGCGCCCTGGTCTGCGGCGTCGTCCTGGCCGTGTTCCTGGAGTTCACCGGCCGGCCCCGCGACGGATCGCGGCGCGGCGACACGACGGAGGTACAGGCGTGAGCGGGCAGGCCCGGACGTTGCCGGTCCCGGACGGGCTGGACGGGATGCGGGTGGACCAGGCGGTCTCCCGGCTGTTCGGGCTGAGCCGCACGGCGGCCGCGGCCGTGGTCGCCGCGGGCGACGTGCTGCTGGACGGCACGGTCCGCGGCAAGTCCGACCGGGTGCAGGCCGGGGCGTGGCTGGAGGTGACGCTGCCCGCGCCGCGCACGGCGCCGGTGGCCGACCCGGTGCCGGTGGACGGCCTGCGCATCGTGCACGACGACGAGGACATCGTGGTGGTGGACAAGCCCGTCGGCGTGGCGGCCCACGCGAGCCCCGGCTGGACCGGCCCCACGGTCACGGCCGGCCTGGCCGCGCTGGGTTACCAGGTCGCGACGTCGGGGGCGGCCGAGCGCCAGGGCGTGGTACACCGGCTGGACGTCGGCACGACCGGCCTGATGGTCGTCGCCAAGAGCGAGCGGGCGTACCGGGAGCTGAAGCGGGCGTTCAAGGAGCGGGAGGTGGGCAAGCGGTACCACGCGCTGGTTCAGGGCCACCCGGATCCGCTGCGCGGCACCATCGACGCCCCGATCGACCGGCACCCCCGCCACGACTACAAGTTCGCGGTGATGTCCGGCGGCAAGCCGAGCGTCACCCACTACGACACGCTGGAGGCGTTCGCGGCGGCCAGCCTGGTGGACGTCCGCCTGGAGACCGGGCGCACGCACCAGATCCGGGTGCACTTCGCCGCCCTGCGCCACCCCTGCGTCGGGGACCTTACGTACGGCGCCGACCCCACCCTGGCCAGGGCGCTGGCCCTGGACCGCCAGTGGCTGCACGCCCACCGGCTGCGCTTCGTCCACCCCGGCACGCAGTCGCCGGTGGAGTTCGTCAGCGACTACCCGCCGGACCTGGCCGCGGCGCTGGCGCAGTTGCGGCAGGCGGGCTGAGGTGCGTCTGGCCGCCGCGCTGCGTCGGCTGGACGCGTGGGCGCTGCCCCGGCTGGCGGCGGGCCTGCGCGGGCTGATGCGCCGGTGCCGCCGCGCGCGGGTGCCCCTGTCGGCCGGCGGCCTGGGGCTGGTGCTGCTGCTGAGCTTCGCCGTGTGGCAGGGCGGCCGGCCGGGCAGCCGGGCGGCCGCCGAGCCCTCGGCCCGGGTGGGTGCCGGGCCGGGCGAGAGCGTGACCGGGTACCTGAAGGCCAGCCGCGCCCAGCTCCGGGCGCTGGCCGCGGCGGCGCCGGCCGAGGAGGCGTACGCCCTGGTCACCCTCACCGCCTACCTGGCGCCGGACCGGCTCCCGCCGCTGGTCGGCGGACTGTCGGTCTCGGCGGTCTTCGCCAAGGTCCCGCTGCCCGGCGTGGACACCCGGGTGGTCAAGATCGATGCGTTCCGGGTGCCCGAGGACGTGGTGGCCGGCATGGGCCAGGTCGCGCTGCGCTTCGACGGCGAGGTGCTCGACTACCAGGAGCTGCTCGCGCGCGCGGCCGGCACCGACGAGAAGGCCCGCCGGCTGCGCGCGTCGTACGAGGCGCAGCGCCGGGTGGTCGGCACCGAGGCCGCCGCCATGCGGGCCGCCTGCTCCTGCGTGTACGCCCTGGTGGTGCGGGCGCCGCACGCGGTCCTGGCGCGGGTGGCGACCCAGCCGGAGGTGCGGATCGTCGACCCGGCGCCGGAGGTCCGGCGGCTGGACCGGACCGTGTTCCTCCCGCCGCTGCCGGACCAGGAGTGCGGGGGCGGAACGTCCAGCGGATGTGTCCCGAAAGTGCCGAATACGCGCTAAGTCGCATCCGCCCTTCTTGTGCCGCGTTGAAACTCCCGATGGGCGGATGCCCGCCCGGTGGACCGCCGCCCCCGCGTGGCCGGTCCACGGGCCGAGGTCGGAGAGGTTCGCGGCCGGCGACGGCGAGCGGACGGTGCTGGGAGGCAAGCGTGGAGGGCGCCGAAGTCGATCGGGAGCGTGGGGGACACCCCGCACCGCGATGGCGCGCGCTGCTGGACCGGGCGCGCGGCACCCGGCCCGAGGACGCCCCGGCCGCGGCGGAGGACGACCTGTCCTGGCTCGACCCGGCCGCCGGCTGGCCGGAGCGCGGCGGCGCCACCTACGTCAGCGCCGCCGCCCGCCACCCGCTGGCCCGCCTGTCGGAGCCGATCTGGGAGCCGCCCCAGCAGCGGCTCGCCGCGCCGCCGGCCGAGGAGTGGGCGCCCGCGCCGGAGGACGACCGCTGGGACGGCGCGGACCCGACCGCGGACGTCGCGCCGCCGGACGCGCGCTGGTCCGCCGAGACCGCCGCCCCCTGGCGCCCCGCCGGCCACCCGGACCGGGACTCCGGCGCCGGGCCGGGGGAGTGGGCGGCGCCCGGCGACCCGGACGGGGACGACGAGCACCCCACCGGCGACCCGCCCGCGCGGCCCCGAGACCCGCACGCACGCCATCACCCCCACGCCCGCCATCATCCGCACGACCGCCACGACCACCGCCGCGACCGCGACGACGACCGCGACGAGCGCGACCTGGTGCCGGACGCGGCGTGGACCGGTCCGCCCGGGTACCACGCCGCCACCCCTCCTGCCACCGACACCGACATCGACACCGCCGACACCGACACCGACAGCGCCGCCGCTGTCCGCCGGCCCGCTGACGCCGCCGACCACGGAGTCCGCCGGCCCGCGGGCGCCGATGACCCGCTGACCCCGCACGACCCCGCGGCACGCGCGCCCGACTGGACCCGCCAGCCGCCGGCCGCCGGCTACCCCCGCCTGGACGTCGACCCCGGCGCCCTGCCCGGGTACGGCGCCGCCCTGCTGGCCGACTTCGGCGGCGAGCTGTCGTTCCACGCCGCCGCCCCCCGCGACGGCGACGACCCGGCCGTGCGGCTGCGGCGCGGCTTCGGCGGCCCCCGGGTGATCGCGTTCGCCAACCCCAAGGGCGGCGTCCACAAGACCACCGCCACGGTCCTGGCCGCCGCGACCATCGGCGCCGTCCGCGGGCGGGGCGTGGTGGCCTGGGACGACAACGAGCTGCGCGGCACCCTGGGCCTGCGCGCGGGCAGCGCGCGGCACGCGCGCACCATCCGGCACCTGGTCGGCGACCTGGAGCGCATCGAACAGGCGCCGCCGGCCGCGCTGCGCTCCGAGCTCGACGACTACCTGCGGCACGCCCCCGACGGCTCCTACGACATCCTCGCGGGCGAGGAGAACCCCCGGTTCGCCCAGCAGCTCGACGCCGTCACCGTCCAGCGGGTCCTGGACCTGCTGCGGCGGACCCACGACGTCGTGTGCGTCGACACCGGCAACAACGTGCAGAGCGCCAACTGGCAGACCGTCCTGCGCGGCTGCGACCAGCTCGTGGTGACCACGGTCCCGCGCGAGGACGCCGCCTTCGCCGCCGACTGGATGCTGGACCTGCTGCACGAGGTCGGCCTGGGCGCGCTCGCCGACCGGTCGGTGACCCTGGTGTCGAGTACGACGCCGGCACGCTCGGCGCTCGCCGAAGACCTGGAGCGGCACTTCGCCACCCGGACCCGTGCCGTGGTCAGCGTGCCCTACGACCCGGCCTTGGAGGCCGGCTCCTCCATCGACCACCACGAGCTGCGCCCGGAGACCCGGGCGGCCTGGCTGCGCGCCGCCGGAGCGATCATGGAGCCGTTCACCGGCTGACCGCGGCGGTACCCGGCCGGGGATGTCCCCGCGCAGCGATAGGGTGTCGGAGGTCGAGATTCCGCCCCGGTACCGGCCGGCGCGCCTGCCGGTCCGCGCCTGCCGGCGGCCGCCCCGTGGATCAGCCGTCCCGTGAAGGAGCCGCATGACGGACCCGTTCGTGCACCTGCACGTCCACACCGAGTACTCGATGCTGGACGGGGCGGCCCGGCTCGGCGACCTGTTCGCCGAGGCGAACCGGCTCCAGATGCCGGCCCTGGCGATGAGCGACCACGGCAACATGTTCGGCGCGTACGACTTCTACCAGCAGGCCACCCGGGCGGGCGTCAAGCCGATCATCGGGGTGGAGAGCTACGTCACGCCGAACACCCCCCGCCAGGAGCGCACCCGGGTCCGCTGGGCCGAGGGCGGGGAGAACGACGTCTCCGGCGGCGGCGCCTACACCCACATGACGATGCTGGCCGCCGACGCCGAGGGCCTGCACAACCTGTTCCGGATGCAGTCGCGGGCCAGCATCGAGGGCTACTACTTCAAGCCGCGGGCCGACCGGGAGCTGCTGCACGCGTACGGCAGGGGCGTCATCGCCACCACCGGGTGCCCGTCCGGCGAGATCCAGACCTGGCTGCGGATCGGCAACTTCGAGAAGGCGTGCGAGTCGGCCGGCGAGTTCGCCGACATCTTCGGCCGCGACAACTTCTACCTGGAGCTGATGGACCACGGCCTGGACATCGAGAACCGGGTCCGCGCCGACCTGATCCGGCTGGGCCGCCGGCTCCAGCTCAAGCCGCTGGCCACCAACGACCTGCACTACACGTACGCCCGGGACGCCGACGCGCACGAGGTGCTGCTGTGCGTGCAGTCCGGCTCCACCATGGCCGACCCGAAGCGGTTCCGCTTCGACGCCCGCGACTTCTACCTCAAGTCCGCCGCGGAGATGCGCGCGCTGTGGGACGCGGAGGTGCCCGGCGCCTGCGACAACACGCTGGAGGTGGCGGAGAAGATCGGCGACTACTCCTCGGTGTTCGCCGCCCGCAACCTGATGCCGCAGTTCCCGGTGCCGCCGGGGGAGACCGAGGAGTCGGTCCTGCGCCGCGACGTGTTCGCCGGCCTCCGCCGCCGCTTCCCGGGCGGGGTGCCGGAGGACCGGCTGAAGCAGGCCGAGTACGAGCTGGACGTCATCCTCACGATGGGCTTCCCCGGCTACTTCCTGGTCACCGCCGACCTGGTCGCCTACGCCAAGCGGGAGGGCATCCGGGTCGGCCCGGGGCGCGGCTCCGCGGCCGGCGCCCTGATCGCCTACGCGCTGGGCATCACCGAGCTGGACCCGATGCAGCACGGCCTGCTGTTCGAGCGCTTCCTCAACCCCGACCGCATCTCGATGCCCGACATCGACATGGACTTCGACGAGCGCCGCCGCGGCGACATGATCCGCTACGCCACGGAGAAGTACGGCGACGCCCGGGTGGCGCAGATCATCACCTACGGCACGATCAAGGCGAAGGCCGCGATCAAGGACGCCTCCCGGGTCCTGGGCTACCCGTTCGCCATGGGCGACCGGATCACCAAGGCGATGCCGCCCGCGGTGATGGGCAAGGACATCCCGCTGACCGGCATCTTCGACCCCTCGCACAAGCGGTACCCGGAGGCGGTGGAGTTCCGCCAGCTCTACGAGTCCGACGCCGAGGTCGCCAAGATCGTCGACACGGCGAAGGGCCTGGAGGGCCTCAAGCGCCAGTGGGGCGTGCACGCCGCGGGCGTGATCCTGTCCCGCGACCCGCTGGTGGACGTCCTGCCGATCCAGAAGCGCGAGCAGGACGGCGCGATCATCACCCAGTGGGACATGGGCGCGTGCGAGAACATCGGCCTGCTCAAGATGGACTTCCTGGGCCTGCGCAACCTGACCATCATGGACGACTGCCTCGACGGCATCCGCGACAACAAGGGCGTCGACCTGGTCCTGGAGACGCTGCCGCTGGACGACCGGGCCACCTACGAGCTGCTCGGCCGCGGCGACACCCTCGGCGTGTTCCAGTTCGACGGCGGGCCGATGCGCGCGCTGCTGCGCTCGATGGCGCCGGACAACTTCGAGGACATCTCCGCCGTCGGCGCCCTCTACCGCCCCGGCCCGATGGGCGCCAACGCCCACAACGACTACGCCGACCGCAAGAACAAGCGCAAGCCGGTGGTCCCGATCCACCCGGAGCTGGCCGACGCGCTGGAGGACATCCTGGGCGACACCTACGGGCTGATCGTGTACCAGGAGCAGGTCATGGCGATCGCGCAGAAGCTCGCCGGGTACACCCTCGGCGCCGCCGACCTGCTGCGCCGGGCCATGGGCAAGAAGAAGAAGGAGATCCTGGACAAGGAGTACGTCCCGTTCTCCGACGGGATGAAGGCCAAGGGCTTCTCCGAAGCGGCGATCAAGACCCTGTGGGACATCCTGGTCCCGTTCTCCGACTACGCCTTCAACAAGGCCCACTCCGCCGCGTACGGCCTGGTCTCCTACTGGACGGCCTACCTCAAGGCCAACCACCCGGCCGAGTACATGGCCGCGCTGCTGACCAGCGTCGGCGACGACAAGGACAAGTCGGCGATCTACCTGGCCGAGTGCCGGCGGATGGGCATCAAGGTGCTGCCGCCGGACGTCAACGAGTCCCGCGCCCGGTTCGCCGCCGTCGGCACCGACATCCGGTTCGGCCTGGCCGCGGTCCGCAACGTCGGCACCAACGTGGTCGAGTCGATCGTGCGCTGCCGCCGGGAGAAGGGCGCCTACACCGACTTCTACGACTACCTGCGCAAGATCGACGCGGTGGCCTGCAACAAGAAGTCGATCGAGTCGCTGATCAAGGCGGGCGCGTTCGACTCGATGACCCACCCGCGGCGCGGGCTGCTGACCGTGCACGCCGACGCGGTCGAGTCGTTCATGGACCTGAAGAAGAACGAGGCGGTCGGCCAGTACGACCTGTTCGGCGACGCGTTCGGGGCCGGCGGCGACACCGGCACCCCCATGACCGTCACGCCCAGCATCCCCGCCTCGGAGTGGGACAAGGCCGACCTGCTGGCCTTCGAGCGCGAGATGCTCGGGCTGTACGTCTCCGACCACCCGCTGCTCGGCGTCGAGCACGTGCTCTCGGCCGCGGCGGACATGCCCATCGCCGCGCTCGGCGAGGAGGGCGGGGTCGGCGACGGCCAGGTGCTGGCGCTGGCCGGGATCCTGTCCGGGGTGCAGCGCCGGATCACCAAGCAGGGCCGGGCGTGGGCCTCGGCCACGCTGGAGGACCTGGGCGGGGCGGTCGAGGTGCTGTTCTTCCCCAACACCTACGAGCTGGTCGGCCAGTACATCGCCGAGGACGCGATCGTGGTGGTCAAGGGCCGGGTCGACCGGCGCGACGACCAGCCCCGGCTGATGGCGATGGACCTGTCCGTCCCGGAGATCACGGCCGTCGACGAGGTGCGGCCGCTGGTGCTGAACCTGCCCACGCCGCGGTGCACCCCGCCGACGGTCGACCGGCTGCGGGAGGTGCTGGTCAGCCACCCGGGCAACGCCGAGGTGCACGTCCGGCTGACCCAGGGCAGCCGGGTCCGGCTGCTGCGCCTGAACCCGCACCGGGTGGCGCCGACCACGGCGCTGAAGGCCGACCTCAAGGCCCTGCTCGGCCCGAGTGCGGTGACCGGGTGAGCACCGACGGGCCGGCCTGGCCGGCGCCGGTGGGCGTGGGGGCGGCGGAGGCGGCCGCCCTCGCCGCGCCGCGGCCCGCGCGGCGCGGCGGCTGGGTCCGGCACGCTGCGCTCGTGGGCGCGCTGGCGGTGGCCGGCGTGCCGCTCGGGCTGCTGTGGCAGGCGCTGGCCCCCGACGTGCCGCTGCGGATGACGGCCGCCGGCCCGGCGCTGACCAGTCCGCAGCCGGAGCAGTTCGCCGCCGCCGACGCGTGGTTCACGATGCTGGGCGCGGGTCTCGGCGGCGCGGCCGCGGTGGCGGCCTGGGTGCTCCTGCGCCGGTACCGGGGCGTCGGGCAGCTCGGCGCGCTGGTCCTGGGCGCGGTCGCCGCGGGCGTCGTGGCGTGGTGGGTCGGCCGGCAGATCGGCCTCGCCGACTACCGGGCGCTGCTGGACTCCGCGGCGGGGACCAGGCTGGCCAAGCCCGCGGACCTGCGGGCGACGCAGGTGTACCGGCTCGGCGGGGTCCTGCCGCTGGTCCGCGGCGACGTGCTCGCGCCGGCCCTGTGCGCGGCGACGGCGTACACCCTGCTGGCCGGCTGGTCCCGGTTCACCACCCTGCGCCGGCACGAGGAGGACGCCCTGGCCTGGGCCCGACCGGCCTGGCCGGTCCTTGCGGGCGTCCCCGGCGCGGACGGCGGGGCGCAGGCCGAGGGCGGAGTGCAGGCGGACGGCGGGGCGCAGGCTGCCGGCGGCGGCGGACCCGGCGCCGGTGCGGGTCCGGTCAGTTCGGCAGGGGATGGGTGGTCCACCGGGCCAGGGGCTGCGGCACCGCCCGGATCCGGCCCAGCAGCGCCGCCTCCCGGCTGAGCAGCCGCTGGCCCGTGCGCAGCCGCGCGGCCGTGTCCGGCGCGGCGAGCAGGAGCTGGCGGTCGTCCACGCTCAGCGAGGCGACCGCGCCGACCAGGTAGGACACCACCCGGGGGTCGGTCGGCAACTGCTCGGTGGCGGCGGTGTCGCCGTCGAGCGCGGCCAGGTACCGGCGCAGCGCGGCGCACACCTGCGGGACCAGCGCCGCCGCCCCGGCGCCGGCCGGCTCGGGCAGCCACCGGACCTCGGCGGTCAGGTACGGCGCGGCCACGGTGTCCAGCCCCTCGACCTCGAACCGGCGGCGGCCCACCACCACGACGTCGTACCGGCCGTCGGCGTGGGCGGTGATCGTGCGGACGACCGCGGCGCAGCCGACCGCGTGCAGGGTGACCGCGCGCCCGGTGGCGTCGACCGGCCGGTCGAGCAGCGCGTTGCCGCGGTGGATGGCGACCACGCCGAACTCGCGCGGCACCCGCGCCGGCAGCGCGACGAGCCGGCGGACGAGCGCGCGGTACCGCTCCTCGACCACCCGCAGCGGCAGGACCAGCCCCGGGAAGAGCACGGTGGGCAGCGGCAGCAGCGCCAGCCGCGCACTCATCCGACCACCCCAACCGGCCTCCGCCGCCGCGTCCGGCGGTGCGGTCCTGACCGGCGCCGGGCGACGCGGACATCCTACGACGCCCCGCCGCCGGGTCACGGCCGCCGGCTAGGAGGCCGGTTCGAGGAGCTGCGAGTACAGGCTGTCCAGGACCTTCGCCTGCGCCTCCCACGTCCACGAGTCCAGCAGGTCGGTCTCGTACACCGCGCGGTACCGGGCCGGGTCGGCGAGCACGGCCCGCACGGCGCGGGCGTAGTCGGCCGCGTCCTCGGCCCGGAACACCTCGCCCTGCCCCGACTCCCGGACGGTGGCCGCCATCGTCTTCACGTCGCTGACCACGATCGGGAGCCGGGCCTGCGAGTACTCGAAGAACTTGGTGATCAGCGCGATCTCGTGGTTCGGGTAGTGGTGGATGGGGATCACGCCGATGTCGGCGCTGGACAGGAACGGCACCACCTGGTCGTGCGGCACGAACGGGTGCACGTGCAGCCGGCCGGCCACCCCCAGGGCCGCGGCCTGCTCCCGCAGCGCGGTGACGAACGGGCTGTCCGGCGCGTTGACCACGAACGCCACGTGCACGTCGTCCAGCAGGGGCATGGCCTCGACCATGGTGCGCAGGCCGCGCTGCTCGGCCGCCCCGCCGCTGTAGACCACCAGCGGGGTGTCGGCGGCCAGGCCGCACTGCGCCCGCAGGCTGGGCGCGGTGCCGTCCGCGGTGATCTCGGCGGTGGACGGGGCGTTGAGGATCACGTGCGGGGTGCGCGGCAGGCGGTGGCGCTCGCGGAGCATCTCGGCGAGGGTGTCGGAGACGGTCACCACGGCGTCGGCGTACCGGGCGTACTCCCGCTCGTGGTCCATGTTCGCCTGCTTCCAGCGCACGTTGTCCACCCAGGAGCGGATGCCCGGCAGGTACTCGTGGGCGTCCCAGACGAGCTTGACCTGCCGGCCCTTGAGCCGGCCGCGCATCGCCGCGCGGGCGCCGACGCCGAGCATCCGGAAGTCGTGGGCGTGGATGAGGTCGGGCTTGAGCCGGTCGATGGTCGGCCCGAACGTCAGCTCGTACTCCCACAGCGTCGGGTCCAGCCGCCGCCAGCTCCGGCTGCCGGCCAGCGCGCGCCACAGCGCCGCGTACCCGCGGTCGATCGGCCCGTGGTGCCGGCGCGGCTGGCGGGCGGCCGTGAGCTGGTTGGTGCGCAGCCGCACCCAGCGCCGGCCCACCTTGTGCACCAGCGACTCGGCGCGCAGCCAGGCCGGCGGCCGCCCCCCGGCGTACCGGCTGACGTCGCGCCGCTCGTTGATGCTGGCCTCCCAGGAGGAGATCCACTCGCGGCGGTACCCGGCGATGCCGTTGGGCGGGTACGCCAGCGGGTGGCGCAGCCACGACCGGTGCAGGCCGTGCCGCGGCAGCGCGACGCCCGTGGCCGGCCGCAGCATGTGTACGGTCGCGCCGCCGAGCTGCCGGGTGGACGAGCGGGGCGCCCGCCCGAGCAGGAAGACCTCCCACCCCGCCTCGGCGGCGGAGACGGCGATCTTCTGGACCCGCGAGTCGTTGTGGATCTCGCGGTGGACGAGCATGACGATCCGGCCCCGGTGGGTCGGGGTCTCCTCGGTCGGGTTCATCGGTTCCTTCCAGGCGGGTTCCCGGCCGCCCGCGGCATGGCCGGATCGTTCGGGTCAACGCTCCAGGGCACGGGCCGTCACTCTGCCGGCTCGGCCGCGGCGCCGACCCGCGCCCGCGCGCGGTCGGGGGTGCGGCCGCCCGGGACGGGGACGCCGGCCTCGGCCGCCGCCCCGACGCCGCGCAGGCGCGCGTAGAGCTGGTGCAGCACCTGGACCTCCTCCTCCCACGTCCACCGCGACAGCAGCGCGGGGTTGTCGTAGGCGGCGCGGTACCGGGCGGGGTCGGCGAGCACGGCGCGCACCGCGCGGGCGAGGTCCTCGCAGTCCTCGGCCGCGAACACCTCGCCCTGCCCCGTGCGCTGCACCATGGCGGCCATCGTGGCGACGTCGCTGGTGACCAGGGGCAGGCGGGCGTGGGAGTACTCGAAGAACTTGGTGATCAGCGACAGCTCGTGGTTGGGCCAGTGGTGCAGCGGGATCAGCCCGACGTCGGCGGTGGACAGGAACTCCGGCACGTACCAGTGCGGCACGTACGAGGCCAGGTGCACCCGCTGCCGGACGCCCTGGCGCACCGCCTGCTCCAGGACCCGGGCGACGTAGCGGGGGCCGGACTGGCCGACCACGAGCGCCAGGTGCGCGCCGGGCAGCAGCCGCAGCGCGGTGACCGCGTTGCCGATGCCCCGCTGGGCGGCGGCGGCCCCGCTGTACACCAGCAGCGGGGTGTCGGGGCCGAGGCCGCAGGCGGCGCGGATGTCGCCGTACCGCCGCCGGTCCTCGTCGGTGACCGGCCGGTCGACGGAGGGCACGTTCTGGACCACGAGCGGCCGCGCGGCGAGCTGGTGGTCGCGCTGGAGCAGGTCGGCGATGGGCTCGGAGACCGTCACCACGGCGTCGGCCAACGGCAGGTACTCCTCCAGGTAGCCCAGGTGCGCCGGCAGCCACCGCCGCTGCGCGCCGGGCTGGCGCAGGCCGCGCAGGTACTCGTGGGCGTCCCAGACGAGGGCGACCTCCCGGCCGGCGAGCCGGGCCCGGCGGACGGCGCGGGCGCCCACCCCGAGCATCCGCACGTCGTTGGCGTGGATGATGTCGGGCGCCAGGGCGTCGACGGCCGCGCCCAGGGCCACCTCGTAGCGCCACAGGTACGGCTCCAGCGACCGCCAGGCGCGGTGGCCGCGCACGGCGCCCGCCAGCCGGTACCCGAGCGCGTCGCGGCGGGTGATGCGCAGGTGCCCGGCCTCCTTGGCGGCGGTCTGCGCGACCCGGGCGGCCACCCACCGGTCCTGGACCCGCCGCAGCAGGCCGGTGACCTTGCGGGCGGCCCACCGGGGCGTCCGGGGCGCGACGGGGCGGGCGCCGGCCAGGAACACCCGGTCGGTGCGGCGGAGCTGGGCCAGCTTGCCGAAGTGGTCGGCGTGCTGGGGGGTGGGGTAGGCCAGCGGGTGGCGCAGCGAGCGGCGGAAGTCCCGGCGCCGCGGGCGCGGCAGCGGGGCCACCGGGTACGTCTGGGCCACCGCGTCGCCGACCGCCCAGCGCGCCGTGGCGTCGCTGGTGACGCCGAGCAGGGTCACGTCCCAGCCGAGCGCGGCGGTGCTGCGGGCCGCCTTCTGCACGCGGGAGTCCCGGGCCACGTCGTTGTCGACGAGCATGACGACACGGCCGGGCGGCCGGCCGTCGGCCGCCGGCCGGTCCTGCGTCCGGGAGGGCGGCGCGGAGTCGTGGGCGATCATCCAGCGCAGCCTAGGGCGTTTACCCAGATATGTCGGTTTTGCGCGCCTACTCTGTCGGGTGAAAGGGGCGCTAAACCAGACGAGCCCGGCGAATGGTGTCTGGCAGACGTATAGGATTCGCCCCGGTAATTCGGCCTGAGGTGTTCCGGCGCTGTCTGATCGGCGTTCACCCGGGCCCGCGCCGCCGGACCGGCTCCCCGTCGTTGATCTGTCCGGTGGCACACCCCCGATGGAGGTCTCTACATGTCCCAGCCTCGCCGTCCCCGCCTGGCCGTAGTCGTGGCGAACGGGATCACCGGCGACTCCCGGGTGCAGAAGTCGGCGATCGCCGCGGCCCGGGCCGGCTGGGACGTCGCCCTGCTCGGCGTCGCCGCCGACGGCCTGGTCAGCCGGTCGATGATGGGCCCGATCCGGGTCTCCCGGGTCGTCGTCCCCGCGTACGTGCGCACGAGCGCCAACGCCCACCCGTGGCGCAGCGCGCTCACCCAGTTCGGCATCGGGCACCGGACCGTCCTGCCGTACTTCGACGCCAACTACCGCGCCGCCGAGCGGCGGACCACGGCGCGCATCGGCGACCTGCGCGCCGCCGCGCGCAACGGCGGGCCGGGCGCCGCCGCCGCCGTCCCCGCCCGCCTGGCCCTCACCGGCGGCCTCAAGGTCCGCCGCGCCGTCCACCAGCTCCGGCGCCGGGCCTTCCTGTGGGAGCAGCGGCAGAAGCGGGCGCCCGCCGGCACCTGGTACAAGGACTGGCCGCAGCTCGTCGACCTGGACAACTCGCTCGGCCCCGCCATCGAGCGGATCCGCCCCGACGTGATCCACGCCAACGACATCACCACCATCGGCGTCGTCGCCCAGGCCGTCTCGCGGATGCGGGCCCGGGGTGAGACGGTGCGGTGGCTGTACGACGCGCACGAGTTCGTCCCCGGCGTCGACTGGCCCTCGCCGCACCAGCGCGCCGCCTACCTGGACCTGGAGGAGTCCTTCATCCGCCGGGCCGACACCGTCGTCACCGTCTCCCCGGAGATCGCCGACCGGATCCGCCAGGTGTACGCGCTGCGGCAGACGCCCCGCGTCGTGCGCAACACCCCCGTCCGCGCCTGCGTCGGCCGGGCCCCCGAGCAGGCGACGGTCCGGGAGGTCTGCGGGCTGGACCCCGACACCCCGCTGCTGGTCTACTCCGGCTGGATCTCCGCCGAGCGCGGGCTCGGCTCGGCCGTCGGGGCGCTCGCGCTGCTGCCCGACTTCCACCTGGCCATCGTCGCCGGCCGCTCGCACCCGGAGCTGGACGGGCTGCTGGTCCAGGCCGAGGACGCCGGGGTCGCCGACCGGGTGCACGTCGTGCCCTACGTTGCCCAGCACACCGTCGCCGACTACCTCTCCAGCGCCGACATCGGACTGATCTGCTCCAAGCGCACCCTCAACTACGAGCTGTCGCTGCCCACCAAGATGGCCGAGTACCTGCACGCCGGCCTGCCCGTGATCGTCAGCGACGTGAAGGCCGCCAGCGCCTTCGTCCACGACCGCGGGGTCGGCGAGGTCTTCACCGCCGGGGACCCGGCGAGCCTGGTCACGGCCATCCGCGCGGTGATGGCCGACCGGGACGGCCGGCGGGCGCAAATCACCGACAGCCTGCTCGACGAGCTGTCCTGGGAGAAGCAGACCGAGGTGCTGCTGGAGGTGTACCAGGCGCTGTCCCCGCTGCCGGCGCCCGCGCCGCGCCCGGACCTGCCCTGGGGCCTGGAGGAGGGCGCGCGGGTCAGCCGGGTCCGCACCGGCGACGGCACGGGCGAGGAGGACGCCGAGGACGAGGAGCCGCCGGTCGAGGCGCCCGCGGTCACCGCGCACTGGCGCAAGATCACGCCCGAGTCGCGGATCCGGCTCGGGCTCGGGCCGGCCAACTACGCCGGGCAGGGCGCGGCGTTCGCCAGCGCGATCTGCCGCCGCCGCCCCGACGTCGGCGCCGAGGTCGTCATGTGGCGCCAGCCGGAGTCCTTCGACTACCCCGCCGACGAGTACCTCGACGTGGACTGCCTGCCCGACGCCGACGTCCAGGCACAGCGGATGAAGAGCATCCTGGAGCGGTACACCCACGTGCTGGCCGACGCGTTCCTGCCGGTGTTCGGCCACCTGTACGGCAGCGCCATCGACAAGGAGCTGCCGATCCTGCGCCGCGCCGGGATCAAGACCGCGATCCTGGCCCACGGCAGCGAGATCCGCCACCCCCTGCACCACATGGACCGGCACAAGTGGTCGATGTTCCGCGACGCCCCGGCGTGGATGGTGGAGAACCTGACCGGCCGCGTCGAGCAGAACCTGAAGATCGTCGCCGCCGGCAAGCTGCCCGTCTACGTCACCACGCCCGACCTGCTGGCCGACGTGCCCACGGCGACGTGGGTGCCGCTGGTGGTGGACGTCGCCGCCTGGGCCTCCGACGAGCCGGTCATGCGCCGCCCGCGCCCGATGGTGCTGCACGCGCCGTCCAAGCGCTGGACCAAGGGCACCGACCACATCCTGCCCGTCGTCGAGGAGCTGGAGCGCAAGGGCATGATCGAGCTGGTGCTGGCCGAGAACGTGCCCTGGGCGCAGGTCCGGGACCTCGTGCAGCGCTGCGACATCGTCCTCGACCAGTTCACCACCGGCAGTTTCGGCACCTTCGCCGTCGAGGCGATGGCCGCCGGCCGGCCGGTCCTCGGCCACATCACCGAGGAGGTCGCCGCCGTGGTGGGCGCGGACCTGCCGATCGTCAACGTCGGCGTCGCCGACCTCGGCGGGGCGATCGAGCAGCTCGTCTCCGACCGGGACCGCGCCGCGGCGCTCGGGGCGGCCTCCGCCGCCTACGCCCGCACCTTCCACGACGGCGCCATGACGGCGCGCATCCTCACCGACTTCCTGAGCTGAGCCGGGCCGGCCCGCGTCAGTTGGCCCGGACCCGGCGCAGGTCGGCGCTCGTCAGCCGGCCCAGGGTCGGGCGGCCGTCGGGGCAGCGGGTGGTCGGGTACATCATCAGCCGGCAGTCGCCGGCGTGGTGCCACGCCAGGCCGTAGACGTGGCCCAGCTCGTGCCGGGCGGCCCGGGACCGGTCGCCCGGGTCGCGCAGCCGCGGGTTCAGGGTGATCGTGTACCGCCGGGCCAGCCACGTGCGGTGCGCCAGGTCGGCGCAGCCGGCCGCCCAGCCGGCCCGGGTGTATCGGTCGCAGGGCGTGCGGCGGGCCTCGCGGATCACGATGCACTTGGCGCCGCTGCGGCACGGGCCGAACCGCGCCGTGCTCCCGGCGTACCGGTCCAGCGCGCGCACCGCGGCGCCGACTCCCCACCGGGCCTTCACGCCCGCGGACACGTTGACGTACGTCACCCGCGTCGCCGCGGCGGCCGGCGCCGCCATCGTGCCGGCACCGAGGGCGCCGACGACGGCCGCGGCCAGGATTCTCCGTACGCCGAACCGCAAATCTCCACCAGCCCAGACCCGGAAGCGTCGCGGGCGCCGCCCCGCGACGCGGGCCGGGCGCCGCCGGAGCCGCTGATTCTGCGCCGGTGGCGGCGGTCGGCGGCTCACCCGCCGGGACGGATCCGGGCGCGCGGTCGCGCGGGGCCCGGCGCCGGTCGGCACGGGCACCGGCCGTTCGGCGCCGCGGCCGGGGACCACCGGCCGAAATCCGCGGGTGAGCCGCCGGGGCCGGCCGCGCCGCGCCCGCGGCTAGCTACTGGACATGGAGCAGGCGGTGGGGCACCGGCCCGGCGGCGTTGGTGATGATCCCCGGCGTCCCGGCGGCGACCAGCGCCGACTCGACCTGCGCGGGCGTGGCCGCCGGCTGTCGCGACAGCAGGAGGGCCACCGCGCCGGCCGCGTGCGGGGCCGCCATCGACGTGCCGGTCAGCTTCGTGGTGGCGGCGTCGTCGGCGATCGTCGTCGACACGATGTCGACGCCCGGCGCCAGGATGTCCACGCACCTGCCGAAGTTGGAGAAGCCGGCCAGCCGGTCCTGGCGGTCGGTGGCCCCGACGGTGACCGCCTCGGCGACGCGGGCGGGCGAGGACCGGCAGTCGACGTCCATGCCGCCGTTGCCGTCGCTGCCCGCCGCCACGGCCGTCGGCACGCCCGCGGCGACCAGCCGGCGCACGGCGTCGTCGAGGGTCGCGGAGGCCGGGCCGCCGAGGCTCATGTTCGCGACCGCCGGCTTCTGCGCGTGCGCCGCCACCCAGTCGAGCGCGGCCACCACCTGCGAGGTCTTGCCGGAGCCCTCGCAGCCCAGGGCGCGGACGGCGACCACCCGCACCTGCGGCGCCACGCCGTGGGCGGTGCCGCCGAGCGTCCCCGCCACGTGGGTGCCGTGGCCGTTGCAGTCGGTGGCGTCGTCGTCGTTGTCGTAGGTGTCGGTGCCGCTGACCGCCCGCCCGCCGAAGTCGCCGTGGGTGGTCCGCACGCCGGTGTCGATCACGTACGCGTGCACCCCCGCGCCGCCGCCGTCGGGCACCCGGTAGGTGTCGTCCAGGGGGAGCCTGCGCTGGTCGAGGCGGTCCAGCCCCCACGAGGCGACGGCGCTGGCGCGGTACCACCGGTCCTGCTCGACCGAGGCGACCGCCGGGTCGGCGGCCAGGCGGCGGGCCTGGGCGGCGCTCGCGGTCAGGGCGTAGCCGTCGAGGACGTGCCGGTACAGCCGGTCGACCCGGCCGCCGTGCCGGGCGGTCAGCCCCGCGGCCCGGCTCTGCACGGACGACCGGGCGGGCCGCAGGGCGACCAGGTAGCTGTCGGCGACCGCGGCGGAGGCGGCGGCGCGCCCGGCGGTGGGCGGGGCGGCCGCGGCGGGGGTGCCGGCGGCGACGGCGGGCAGGAGGGCGGCGGCGAGGATGCGGAAAACGTGCACAGGGGCCTCCGGGTGAGTGGGGAAGGCGCCTCCACACTGTACGAAACGGTGATGTGTTTCGATAGCCGCGCGGCGGCTCCCCTCAGCGGGGTCCTACCCCGGTGATCCGCAGCACGGCCGTGCCGGCCTCGTCGGAGGCGGCCAGGTCCACCTCGGCGGTGAAGCCCCAGTCGTGGTCGCCCGCGGGGTCGTCGAAGACCTGCCGGGCGGTCCACACCCGCGCGCCCCTGTCCAGCAGCAGGTACGCGGGGCCGCGCGCCGCCGGCCCGGTGCCGAGGTCGGCGTACTCGGCGAAGTACGGCGCCATCGCCGCCGACCAGGCGGCGGCGTCCCAGCCCGCCTCGCCGTCCAGCTCGCCCAGGGCGTCCCAGCGCCGGCGGGCGGCCAGCTCCACCCGGCGGAACAGGGCGTTGCGCACCAGCACCGTGAACGCCCGCCCGTTGCGGGTGACCCCCGCCGGCTCCGGCGGCGCGACCGGCGCGGCCGGGTCGTCGGACGGCGAGCGCAGCCGCTCCCACTCGTCGATCAGGCTGGAGTCCACCTGGCGGACCAGCTCGCCGAGCCACTCCACGAGGTCGGTCAGCTCCTCGGTCCGGGCCTCCTCCGGGACCGTCTGGCGCAGGGTGCGGTACGCGTCGGCCAGGTACCGCAGCACCAGCCCCTCCGAGCGCGCCAGCCCGTACAGGCTGACGTACTCGGTGAAGGTCATCGCCCGCTCGTACAGGTCCCGGACGACCGACTTGGGCGCCAGTTCGTGGTCGGCGACCCAGGGGTGGCCGCGGCGGTACATCTCGTAGGCGGCCTCCAGCAGCTCGGCCAGCGGCCGCGGGTGGGTGACCTCCTCCAGCAGCTCCATGCGCTGGTCGTACTCGATCCCCTCGGCCTTCATCGCGCCGATCGCCTCGCTGCGGGCCTTGTGCTGCTGCGCCGACAGGACCTGCCGCGGGTTGTCCAGGATGGACTCGACCACCGAGACCACGTCGAGGGCGTACGTGGGGGACTCGCGGTCCAGCAGCTCCAGGGCGGCCAGCGCCAGCGGCGCCAGCGGCTGGTTGAGCGCGAAGTCGTACGGCAGGTCGGCCGTCAGCCGCACCCGCCGCCCGTCCGGCTCGGGCACGGCGAGCTGCTCGACCACGCCGCCGGCCAGCAGCGCCCGGTACGCCTCGACCGCCCGGCGGATGTGCCGCCGCTGCGCCGCCGGCTCCTCGTGGTTGTCGGTGAGCAGCCTGCGCATCGCGGCGAACGGGTCGCCCGGGCGGCCGATGACGTTGAGCAGCATCGCGTGGGAGACCCGGAAGCGGGACGTCAGCGGCTCCGGGTCGGCGGCGACGAGCCGGTCGTAGGTGGGCTGGCCCCAGCCGACGCTGCCCTCGGGCGGCTTCTTCTTGACCACCTTGCGCCGCTTCTTCGGGTCGTCGCCGGCCTTGGCCAGGGCGCGCTCGTTGTCGATGACGTGCTCGGGCGCCTGCACGACGACGGTGCCGATGGTGTCGAAGCCGGCCCGCCCGGCCCGGCCGGCGATCTGGTGGAACTCGCGGGCGTACAGCAGCCGGGTCCGCACGCCGTCGTACTTGGACAGCCCGGTGAACAGCACCGTGCGGATCGGGATGTTGATGCCGACGCCGAGGGTGTCGGTACCGCAGATGACCTTGAGTAGGCCGGCCTGGGCGAGGGTCTCCACGAGCCGGCGGTACTTGGGCAGCATCCCGGCGTGGTGCACCCCGATGCCGCTGCGGACCAGCTTGGACAGCGTCTTGCCGAAGCCGGAGGAGAACCGGAAGTTGCCGATCGCCTCGGCGATGAGGTCCTTCTCCGCCCGGGTGCTCACGTTCGCCGACAGCAGGGCCTGGGCCCGCTCCAGCGCGGCCACCTGGGTGAAGTGCACGACGTACACCGGCGACTGCTTCGTGCGCAGCAGCTCCTCCAGCGTCTCGTGCAGCGCGGTGGTGGCGTACGAGAAGATCAGCGGCACCGGGCGCTGGACGGAGCGGACGACGGCGGTGGCCCGGCCGGTGCGCCGGGTCAGGTCCTTCTCGAACCGGGTCACGTCGCCGAGGGTCGCCGACATGAGGACGAACTGCGCCCGCGTCAGCTCCAGCAGTGGCACCTGCCAGGCCCAGCCGCGGTCGGGCTCGGCGTAGAAGTGGAACTCGTCCATCACCACCTGCCCGCAGTCGGCCCGGTCGCCGTCGCGCAGGGCGATGTTGGCCAGGATCTCGGCGGTGCAGCAGATGATGTCGGCGTCGGGGTTGACGCTCGCGTCGCCGGTGAGCATCCCGACGTGCGCGGCGCCGAAGACGTCGCACAGGGCGAAGAACTTCTCGCTGACCAGCGCCTTGATCGGTGCGGTGTAGAAGGTGCGGACCCGCCGCGCCAGCGCGTGGAAGTGGGCGCCGGTGGCCACCAGGCTCTTGCCCGAGCCGGTGGGCGTCGACAGGATCACGTGCGACCCGGAGACGACCTCCATCAGGGCCTCGTCCTGGTGCGGGTACAGGGTCAGGTCCCGCCCCGCGGCCCAGGTGGCGAAGGCGTCGTACACGGCGTCGGCGTCCGGCGGCGAGCCGTCCGGTCCGTCCGGGGGCAGGAGGTCGAAGAGCGTCATGATGGCCCCTATCCTGCCTGGTCGCCCCCGCGCGCCGCGACCGCCTCGGCAGCCCGCCGGAAGGCCAGGTCCCGCACGGCCCGTCCGGCGCGCAGGCCCCGCCGCTCGAACTTGGTCACCGGCCGCTGCGGCGGCCGGGGGGCGTAGTCGGCGTGCAGGTTGACCAGTTCCGGGTCGGCGCGCAGGGCCGCCAGGGCCGACGCGGCGTACTCGGCCCAGTCGGTGGCCATCCACAGCGTGCCGCCGGGGCGCAGCCGCGAGCGCAGGAGCGCGACGTGCGCGGGCTGCACCAGCCGCCGCTTGTGGTGCCGGACCTTCGGCCACGGGTCGGGGAAGAACAGGTGCACGGCGTCGAGGGAGCCCGGCGGGATCTGGTGCCGCAGCAGGTCCAGGGCGTCGCCGCGGGCGACGCGCAGGTTGCTCAGGCGGGCGTCGACGGCCAGCCGCAGCAGGTTGCCCAGGCCCGGGACGTGCACCTCGGTGGCCAGGTAGTCGCGGCCGGGGTCCGCGGCGGCCATCGCGGCGGTGGCGGTGCCCATGCCGAAGCCGATCTCCAGGACGACCGGCGCGGTGCGCCCGAACAGCGCGGCGAAGTCCAGCGGCGCGGCCGGCCGGTCGGCGACGTCGACGCCGTAGGCGGCCCAGTGGTCGACGACCGCGGCGGCGTTGGTGCCGCTGAGTCGCCCGCGCATGGTGAACGTCCGCACCCGGGCGGGCCGCGCCACCTGCCCCGGGACCGCCCCGCCGACCGCCCGCGCCCCGACCTGCTCCCGCACCCTCGCCACCTCTCGCCGCACCGCGTGCACTCTAGCGAGGTGCCCGGCGCGTCCCCGCGGGCGAGCCGGGTACCGGTCCGACGGATGGACGCACCGCGACTAATAGTGTAAATAGGGCGTTATAGACGTTATGTCCGTATCTGTGGAGTCGCGCAGCGGCGACACCGCCGTCCGCATCCCCCACCCCGCGGGCGCGCGGCCCGCCCCGCCGCCGCGCCGGTACGGCCTGGACCTGCTGCGGGTCGTGGCGATCTGCGGCGTCGTGGCGATCCACGTGGTCGGGATGATCCTCAACGAGGACGACCTGCGGGGGACGGCCACCTGGTGGGCGGCGGCGGCCGTCGACATCGGCTTCGTCTGGGCCGTCCCGGTCTTCGTGATGATCAGCGGCGCCCTGCTGCTGGACCCGCGCGGCCACGCCGGCGGGCCGGCCCGCTTCTACCGCCGCCGGTTCCTGCGCATCCTGCCCGCCCTCGTGGTGTGGCACGCGGTGTACCTGGTCGGCGTGCGGATGCTGTGGCGCGGCGAGCGGCTAGACCTCGACCGGATCGTGCGACTGGTGCTCGACGCCAAGGTGTTCACCGCCCTGTACTTCCTCTGGCTGATCGCCGGGCTGTACCTGGTCGCCCCGGTCCTCGCCGCCTTCCTGCGCGAGGGCGGCCAGCGCCGCGCCGCGCGGACCGCCGCCGTCGCCCTGGTCTGGACGCTCGGCGCCACCGTCGTCGTCGGCGCCCACCAGGTGCTGGGCACCCCCCGCCCGCAGCACCTCGGCGCGTGGACGATGTGGTGGCCGTACGTCGGCTACTTCCTCGCCGGCTGGGCGCTGCGCCGCGCGCACCTGGGCCGCCGCGCGCTGCTCGCCGTCGCCGCCGGCACCGCCCTGCTGCTGGCGGCGCTGGTCTGGCAGTGGGGAGTGCGGCCGGCGTACCCGACCCTGCAGGTGCTCCTGCCGGTCAACTACCTCGGGCCGACGGTCGCCGTGGCGGCGCTGGGCGTGTTCCTGCTCGGCGTCAACCTCGGCGACCGGTGGCGACCCGGGCCGACCGCCGGCCGGCGGCTGGTCCGGGTCGCCGACGCGACCTTCGGGGTCTTCCTCGTCCACCTGCTGGTGTACGAGGCCGTCAAGGCCGCGGTGCCGGCGGCGGGCGCCGGCCGCTCGCTGCCGGTGATGCTCGGCGCGTACGCCCTGGTCCTCGCCGCGTCCTTCGCCGTCTCGCTCAGCGCCGCCCGCGTCCCGTACCTGCGCACCGTCTTCTGAGGCCGGCGGCTACCAGCCGGTCGGCGCCAACCGCAGCACGCCGGTGACGGTGCCCTGGTACAGCACCCGGTCCGGGGTGACGGTCGCCCCCAGCCGCAGCGGGTTGACCAGGCTGAAGCCCACCGGCGTGCGGGTGCCGACGGCGCCGGTGTCCGCGTCGACCGGAGCCAGCGCGTACGGCCCCAGGTCGTTGGCCAGCGGCCCGAGCTGCTCCATCACGTACAGCACGCGGTCCGGCATGGACAGCCGCGGCAGCGACGAGGTGCGCACGCGGTCGGTCCACACGGTGCGGCAGCCGGTGCCGCCGGCCTCGACGTCCACCCGGGTGAGCCCTCCGACGAACGGCGCGGTCGCCGGCACGCTCGGGGTCCCGTCGTCGGTGCCCGGCGGGTAGGTGTAGCCGTAGGCGTTGGTGACGAACACGCTGCGCCCCGAGGCCACCGGTGCGTCGTCGGTGCCGCTGGCGGCGTGCGCGGCGAACAGCGGCAGCGTGCACACCTCGGCGCCGTCGGCCGCCCGGCGCACCGTCAGGCGCATGTGCGGGTGGGCGTTGTCGGTGATCGTCACGTACTCCGTGCCCTCGCGCGGGCCGAAGTAGACCGGGGTGGTACCGCTGCCCCAGCTCAGCACGCCGGGCTTGCGGTGCGGACCCCGGTCGTAGGCGTGCCGCCAGCGCACCCGCGGCGGGCCCGGGGCGTCGGCGTCGAAGGCGTACAGCGCGTGGTCGGTGACCACGGCTACCTGCCCCGGGACCGTCGAGATGCTGTTGGCGACGCGCTCACCGGGCAGCCGGCGGGTGGCCACGGCGCCCGCGCGGTCCACCACGCCGACGACGCCGCCGGTGGTGGCGAACCAGATCCGCCCGTCGTGGGAGGGCAGCACCGCGACCACCCCGTCGCCGGGCGGCACGGCCGCCCCGATCGGGGTCCGGTCGGTGACCCGGAACCGCCACCGCCCGCCGCCGTCGCGTTCGTGGGCGATCCGCAGCAGGTGTCGGGTGCCGTCGACCAGGACGACCCGGTCGTCCCGGTCGAGGTAGGCGTAGACGCCGCCGAGCAGGTCCCCGGCGGCCAGTTCGTGGGTGGCCAGGCTGCGGCCGGTGCGCGGGTCGAGCAGGTGCAGCGCGGGCACCCGGGTGAGCATGTCGGTGCACAGGGCGATCGGCAGGGCGTCGCGGCCGTGCAGCAGGGTCGGGCAGGCGGCGCCGAGCACCGACCGCCCGACCCGGGCCACGCCGGTGCCGGGCCCGGGCGTGGGGAACGCCTTGGCCGACGCGCTGTCGCCGTGGATCGACGCCCCGCCGTTGGCGGCGGTGGCGGGGTTCGGTGGCGCCGAGGGTCCGAAGGGCGGCGCGGCGACCGGCCGGTCGGCCGCGGGCGGCGGTACCGCCGCCGCGGTCGGGCTCGCGGTCGCCAGCAGGGCGAGGACGGCTCCGGCGGCCAGGAGCGCGCGTCGACCGGGGCGCGGGGGTGGGGGCATGTGCGTTGTTCCTCTCCGACCACGCGACCACAGTGGAGGGCCGCGGCGCGGCTGCGCGGCCCCCATCCTGGCCTACGGCCCCGGCGCACCTGACAAGGCGGCCGGGCCGCGCCCGGGGAAGCGACGGGGCGGCGCGTGCGACGCGTAGAGGCAGCGGCGCGCAAGCGCGCCGGCCCGCGGACCGGCGGCCGAGGTGGGCGCGCTCTCCGACTCTCCGGTCGCCCGGCGTCGGACACCACGCCCACCGGCGGGGAAGGCGCGGATCCGCACCTGGCCGGTCGACCGCGAGAGCCCCGCCGCTGATCGGATGCGTCCGCCGTGTGGGTGCGGGGACGATCCGGCACACCCCCGTCTGACGAGGCCCTGCCGTCGGTCGTCTCCCTAGACTGCCCCTCGCGCGACTCCCGCGCTGTCAGGTATCCGACAGATCAACTGGCAACCTTTTTTGATCAGGTGACGGTGAGCTGCCGGGACGGGCTGGCGCCACCGGCGTGGTCGCCGTCGCCGGGGCAGTACGCGCGCAGGGTGTGCACGCCGCGCACCGCCGCGCGGACGGCGAAGTGGTAGCGGCTGTCGGCGTCCAGCGTCGCCGTCGCCACGTCGTGCCAGGTGCCGCCGGACCGCTCCTGGAGCCGTACCGGCCCGCCCGCGTGGTCCGGGGCCACGGCGCCGGTGAACGCGACCGTCGCGCCGCGGGCGGCCGCGGCCCGCGCCAGCGCGCCGGTCACCGCCACCCGGACCGCCACCGGGCGGTACCCGGTCGCCGGGGCCACCAGCGCGGCGCCGGCCGCGCCGAGGTAGCGCAGGCGGTAGGTGCCGCTGGCGGCGGGCCGCAGCCGGTACACCACCGCGCCGGTCGCGTCGGTGGTCAGGTTGCTGACGTGCGCGGCGACCCCGACCCCGGCGGGGACGAACTCCAGCTTGACGGCGGCGCCGGACAGGGCCAGCGTGCCGGCGTGCCGCACGGTGCCGGTGAGGGTGACGGCGGCGCCGTAGGTGACCGGCGTCGCCGACGCCCGCAGCGCCACGGCCGCGGCGCTCACCCGGCCGACCACCGGCGCGGAGTACAGGCCGGTCTCGTCCACGGTGAACACCGCGAAGGTGTGCGTCGGCCCCGCCAGGTCCTGGACGGTGGCGTGCACGTCGCTGGGCTGGGCCGCGTCGTCGCTGTCGTACACCGCCGCGCCGAGACTCGGCCGCCCGGGGACCGCGGCGCCCGCGACGTACCGGACCACCACCTTGTCGAGGGTGCCGATCGCGGGGTTCGTCCAGTCCAGGTCGATGTCCTGGGCGCCGTTGTCCGGCGTCGCGGTGACGGCGAGCCCGGTGACGGGGGCGACGCCGACCCGGAACGCGCTGCGCGCCCGGCCGGTGTACACGGTGCCCTGGGCGTCCCGGACCGACCCGACCTCCACCCGGTAGGGCCCGGTCGCGGTCAGCGCGGTCACCGGGTCCAGGGTCGCCGTCCTGGTGGCCGACCGGTAGGTGACGGTCGCCGGGACGAAGGCGCCGGTCCGGCCGTCGCGCAGCCTGACGGTCGCGGCGGTCACCGACGACGCCTTCATCGCCCGGTGGAAGACCACCCGCGGGGCGGCGGCGGCCGACTGCGCCACGGCGTAGGGCGCCGGGCTGATGTCGCGGATCCAGGCGGCCGTGCCGCGGGCGCGCCGCGGCGCCGCGGCGGGGGTACCCGCCGACAGGGTGTAGCTGCGGCTGTCCCGGGCGCCGTGGTAGCTGTGCACCGCCAGGTACAGGGCCGTCGTGCCGGCGGGGGTGGTCAGCGTGCTGGTCTCGGTGGCCGTGGCGTCGAACGGGTCGTCGGCGACGTCGAGCAGGCGCAGGTCCTGGTCGTAGACGAGCAGGACCGGGTCCATGTTGGCGGCCTTCGTCGTCACGTACGACGGCGGCGTGACCCGGACGCTGACCCGCCGGCCGGGGGAGGCCGGGCGGCGGTACCAGTCGACGTCGCCCTCGATGCCGATGGTGCCGGCGGTGCTGGACCCGGTGAAGGCGGTGGCGCGGGCCGGGAACCCGTTGGCGTCGTCGGTCATGTCCGGCTGGGGCACCTCGGCCACGCCGGGACCCGGCGGCAGCGCCGGGGCGCCGACGGCCGCCGCGGCGTCCACGAGGCCGTGGCCGTAGAACGGGTCGGTGCCGCGCGGCCCGGCGTCGCGGGCCGTGCCGACGATCCGGCTGAACGTCGCCGCGTCGTCCAGCCCGTCGGCGGAGCGGGCCAGCGCGGCGACGCCGGCCACCAGCGGCGCGGAGAAGGAGGTGCCGCTCCACGCCTCGTACTTGTCCCCGGGGAACGTCGAGGCGACGTCGAACCCGGGCGCGGCGATGTCGACCCAGTCGCCCCGGGTGGAGAACTCGGTCAGCCGGGCCGCGCTGTCGGTCGCGGCGACGGCTAGGACGCTGCTGAACGCCGCCGGGTACTCCGGGGACTCCGCGCCGGAGTTGCCGGCCGCGGCCACCACGACGGCGCCCTTGGACCGGGCGTAGGTCATCGCCGGGCCGAGCGCGCCGGGCTCGCTCCCGCCCAGCGACAGGTTGATCACGGTGGCGCCGTGGTCGGCCGCCCAGCGCACGCCCTCGATGACGTCGTCGTCGGTGGCGGTCAGCTCGCCGGGGGCGGCGGCGTCCGGCCCGAACACCTTGATCGGCATGATCTTCGCGGCGCTGGTGACGCCGGCCACGCCGGTCGCGTTGTTCGTGGCGGCGCCGATGATGCCGGCGACCATGGTCCCGTGGCCGGCGCCCTCGTACTTGGCGGTGTTCGCGTCGCCGGTGCTGCCCTGGCAGCCGCCGGCCGTGCCGACGGTGTTGCAGCCGGCGACCAGGCGCCCGGCCAGGTCGGGGTGGGTGCCGTCGACGCCGGTGTCGACGACCGCGACGATCTGGTCGGCGGCGTCGCGCTCGACGTCCCACGCGGCGGGCAGGCGCAGCACGCCGAGGTTGCCGGCCTGCTCGGCGGCGTACCGGGTGTCGTCGGGCACGAAGGTCAGGCGGCGCCGGTGGTTGACGGCCACCTCGGCGACGGCGGGGTCGCGGCGCAGCCGCGCGGCGGCGGCCGTGGCGTCGCCGGTGACCGCCACGCGGGTGAGGCCGGAGGCGCCGACGCCGGTGGCGCCGGAGGCGCCGAGGCGGCCGACGGCGGCCCGCCGGGCGGCGGGGGCCAGGTCGGACCGGAACCGGACGAGCACCGAGTCCGCGGCCGCCACCCGCGCCGCGCCGCGCCGGGCGCCGCGCGGCCCAGCCGCGCCCGCCCCGCTCGGCGCCGCGCCGCCCGCCGGCCCCGGGCCGGCCGTGGCGTCGAGGTCGGCCGTGGCGTCGAAGTCGGTCGTGGTGTCGAAGTCGGTCGCGGCGGCGTCGCCGCCGGCAGCGCCGGGGCCGGTCGCGGCGGGAGAGGAGGAGGCCCGGTCGGCGGCGGGCGTCGGCGCGGACCCGCCCGCGGGCGCGACCGCGCCGGTCGCCGCGACCAGCGCGGCGAGCAGGACGGTACGGCGGCAGATATTCGACACTGGCTCTCTCCCGGGTGTGGGGCTGCCGGAGAGCCTCCCTCGCCCCTGGCATCGGCGGTTCCACCGCACCAGCGCGTACTCCTGCGCAGGAGAGCCAAATCTAGCGAAAGAGACGATGTTTAACCGCCCAAATCCCCGTACTTCGCCGCGATTCCGCGGACAGCCTCCCCGCGGTGCGGCCCGGGTCCGCCCGCGCCCGCCGGAGGCCGCGGCGGGGCGCCGCCGCCGCGGCCGAGGTTTGACGGGGTACCGGGGGTGGGGGAGCATGGCGCCCGAGCGCGCGTGGAGGAACCCGGTGCGAGTCCGGGGCGGTCCCGCCACTGTGACCCGCCCGGCCGCGTGCCCGGCGGGGAGTCAGGAACTCCGTCGCGCGGACCCGAACCCCACCGACGCGCGGGCGTGGACACCCGCGGAAGGGACTGACGCGCATGGCTCCGCGCCTGAGTTGCCCGTGACCCCGCCCTACCCGTTCTCCGCCGTCGTCGGCCTGGCCGACCTGCGGCTGGCCCTGCTGCTGACGGCGGTGTCGCCGGCCGTCGGCGGCGTGCTGGTCCGCGGTGAGAAGGGCACGGCCAAGTCGACCATCGTCCGGGCGGTCGCCGCGCTGCTGCCCGACGTCGACGTCGTACCCGGCTGCCGCTTCGCCTGCCACCCCGCCACCCCCGACGCCGCCTGCCCGGACGGCCCGCACGACCCCGCCGCCCCGGCCCAGCGCCGCCCGGCGGCGCTGGTCGAGCTGCCGGTCGGCGCCACCGAGGACCGGGTCACCGGCACCCTCGACCTCCAGCGCGTCCTCAGCGACGGCGTGAAGGCGTACGAGCCCGGCCTGCTGGCCGCGGCGCACCGGGGCGTGCTGTACGTCGACGAGGTGAACCTGCTCCCGGACCACCTCGTCGACCTGCTGCTGGACGCCGCCGCCATGGGCCGCGCCCACGTCGAGCGCGACGGCGTCTCGGTCAAGCACGCCGCCCGCTTCCTGCTCGTGGGCACGATGAACCCCGAGGAGGGCGAGCCCCGCCCGCAGCTCGTCGACCGGTTCGGGCTCGTCGTCTCGGTCGCCGCCCCGGGCCGGGCGCCCGAGCGCGCCGAGGTGGTACGGCGCCGGCTGGCCTACGAGGCGGACCCCACCGCGTTCGCCGCGCGCTGGTCGCCGGAGGACGCCGCGCTCGCCGGCCGGATCGCGGCGGCCCGGGAGCGGCTGGGCGCCGTCCGGCTGCCCGACCGGGAGCTGGACCGGATCGCCGCCATCTGCCTGGACTACGGCGTGGACGGCTTGCGCGCCGACATCGTGGTGGCCCGCTGCGCCGTCGCCCTGGCCGCCTGGCACGGGCACCCGGAGGTCCGGGTTGACGACGTGCGCGACGCCGCCCGCCTCGCCCTGCCGCACCGCCGCCGCCGCGACCCGCTGGACCCGCCCGGCACCGACCAGGCGCGGCTGGACGAAGTACTCGACCGGCACGCGCCGCAGCCCCCCGGCCCCGACGGCGACGCGCCGGACCCCGACGATCCCGGCGGCGGCCCCGCCGGCCCCGGCGGCGGCCCGGACGGCGGCGGCCCCCGCGGTGGGCCGGACGGCGGCGGCTCCGGCGGCCCGGCCGGCGACCCCCCGTACGACGCGGGCGGCCGGGAGCAGCACCCCCGGCCCGGCGCTGCGGCCCCGCACGCCGACGGCGGCCCGCCGCCGGCCGCCGCGGGGACGCCCCCCGTGGCGGGCACCGACCGCGCCCGGGCCGACGCCGCGCCGCCGGTCGCGGCCGGCGCGGCGTTCCGGCCGCGGGAGCTGCGGGCGGCCCGGCGCGGCCAGGCCGGCCACACCGGTCGGCGCTCGCCGGCCTACGCCCACCGCGGCCGGGTGGTCGGCGCCCGCCGGCCCACCGGCCGGATCACCCGGGTGCACCTGCCGGCGAGCCTGCGCGCCGCGGCGCTGCGCGGCGGCGCGCCCGTCACCGGCGCCGACCTCCGCGAGGCGGTCCACGTCGGCCGGGAGTCCAACCTGGTCCTGTTCGTGGTCGACGCCTCCGGCTCGATGGCCGCGCGGCGGCGGATGACGGTGGTGAAGACCGCCGTCCTGTCGCTGCTGCGCGACGCCTACCAGCGCCGCGACCGGATCGGCATGATCACGTTCCGCGGTACCGCCGCCGAGGAGGTGCTGCCGCCGACGACCAGCCACGAGGTCGGCGTCCTGCGGCTGGCCGCCCTGCGCACCGGCGGCCGGACCCCGCTCGCCGCCGGCCTGTCCGCGGCCGTCCGGACGCTGGAGCTGGAGCGCCGCCGCGACCCGCGCCGCCGCCCGCTGCTGGTCGTCGTCACCGACGGCCGCAGCACCAGCGGCCCGGACCCCGCCACCGTCACGCCCGCGCTGGCCGGCGTGAGCACCGTCGTCGTCGACTGCGAGTCCGGCCCGGTCCGGCTCGGCACGGCGCGCCGCCTCGCCGCGGCCCTCTCCGCCGACTGCGTACCGCTGGACGCACTGGGCGCCGTGCGGGGGGCCGCCTGATGCCGCAGGGCAGGCCGGAGCACGTACCCGACGACGGCCTCACCACCCGCCAGCGCCGCCGGCAGCCGGTGCTGGCGGTCCACACCGGTGCCGGCAAGGGCAAGTCGACCGCCGCGTTCGGCATGGCGCTGCGCGCCTGGTCGCAGGGCTGGCCGGTGGCCGTGTTCCAGTTCGTCAAGAGCCCGCGCTGGCGGGTCGGCGAGGAGAGCGCGCTGCGCGCGCTGGGCGCCGGCCCCGACGGCGGCCCGGTGACCTGGCACAAGATGGGCGAGGGCTGGTCCTGGATCCAGCGGCCCGGCGCCGAGCGCGACCACGCCGTGGAGGCCGCCGAGGGCTGGGCGCAGATCAAGCGGGACCTCGCCGCGCAGTCGTACCGCTTCTACGTGCTGGACGAGTTCACCTACCCGATGAAGTGGGGCTGGGTGGACGTCGCCGACGTCGTGGCGACCCTGGCCGCCCGGCCGGGCAGCCAGCACGTCGTCGTCACCGGCCGCGACGCCCACCCCGACCTGCTCGCGGCCGCGGACCTGGTCACCGAGATGACGAAGGTCAAGCACCCGATGGACGCCGGCCGCAAGGGACAGGCCGGCATCGAGTGGTGACCGTGCCCCGGCTGGTGCTCGCGGCCCCCGGCTCCGGGCACGGCAAGACGACGGTGGCCACCGGCCTGCTCGCGGCCTTCGCGGCGCGCGGGACCAGGGTGGCCCCGTTCAAGGTCGGCCCCGACTACATCGACCCCGGGTACCACGCGCTCGCCGCGGGCCGCCCCGGCCGCAACCTCGACCCGGTCCTGGTCGGCGAGGACCGCATCGCCCCGCTGTTCGCCCACGGCGCGGCCGGTGCCGAACTCGCGGTCGTGGAGGGCGTGATGGGCCTGTACGACGGGCGGGTCGGGGCCGGCGACCTCGGCTCGACCGCGCAGGTGGCGGCGCTGCTGGAGGCGCCGGTGGTGCTGGTCGTGGACGTCTCGGCGCAGGGCCGCTCGGTCGCGGCGCTGATCCACGGGTTCCGCGCCTACGGGCGGGTCCGCTTCGGCGGCGTCATCCTCAACCGGGTCGGCTCCGACCGGCACGAGCGGCTGCTGCGGGACGCGTGCGCGGAGGTGGGCGCGCCGGTGCTGGGAGCGCTGCGCCGGCACCCGGACGTGGCCGCCCCGTCCCGGCACCTCGGCCTGGTGCCGGCCGTCGAGCGGCGCGGCGAGGCGCTGGCCTCGGTGGCCGCGCTGGCGGCCCTGGTCACCGCGGGCGTGGACCTGGACGCCGTCGCGGCGCTCGCCGCCACGGCGCCGCCGCTGGCGGCCGCCCCCTGGACCCCCGGCGGGGCGGTCACCGCCGCCCGCCCGGTCGTCGCGGTCGCCGGGGGTCCGGCGTTCTCCTTCGGGTACGCCGAGACGACCGAGCTGCTGGCCGCGGCGGGGGCCCGCGTGGCGACCCTGGACCCGCTGCGCGACGAGCGGCTGCCCGCGGGCACCGCCGCGCTCGTCGTCGGCGGCGGGTTCCCGGAGGTGTACGCGGCCCAGCTCTCGGCCAACGCGCCGCTGCGGGCCGCGGTGGCCGACCTGGCGGCGGCCGGCGCGCCGGTGGTCGCCGAGTGCGCCGGCCTGCTCTGGCTGTGCCGCACGCTGGACGGCGCGCCGATGTGCGGGGTGCTGCCCGCGGACGCGGCGATGACCCCGACCCTGGTGCTCGGGTACCGCGACGCCGTCGCCGTCACCGACAGCCCGCTCGCGCCGGCCGGCACCCGGGTGACCGGGCACGAGTTCCACCGGACCGCGGTGGGCCCGCCCGCGGGCGCCGCCCCGGCGTGGGCCTGGCGCGACGGCGAGGGGAGGGCCCGGCGCGAGGGTTTCGTCCTCGGCCGCGTCCACGCCTCGTACCTGCACCTGCACTGGGCGGGCCGCCCGGAGCTGGCCGCGGCCCTGGTCCGCGCCGCGGCCCGGGCCACCCCCCACGCCCCCGCGTAGCACCGCCGCCCCCGGGCAGACCGGCGGCGCGGCGGGACCCGCGGCGCCCCCGGCAGGGGCGAGGGCGGCGGAGGTCAGGGAGTCGGGGCGGAGGGGTCCATGAGGGCGCGCAGGCAGCGGAGCAGATCGGTGCCGGTGAACGGCTTGCGCAGCACCGTGTTCGTGGGCAGGGCGTCGTGCGGGTCGGCGCCGCGCGGGAGCGCGCCGCTGACCACCATGATCAGTACCCCGTCCAGCAGCCCCTCGGCGGCGGCCCGCCGGCACATCTGGGTACCGGTGAGCACCGGCATGTCCAGGTCGGTCACCAGGACGTCCGGCCGGCGGCGGCGGAGCTCGGCCAGGCCGGCGCCGCCGTCGCCGACGGCCACCACCTCGTGTCCGGCCCGCTCCAGGACCCGGACGATCACCGGTCTCAGGTCGTCGTCGTCCTCGGCGACGGTGATGAGCGCCATGGCGTGTGTACTCCGCATCGGTCGGGCCAGGTCGGGGGCGGACGGGCGGCGGGTCCGGCGCCCCCGCGGGCCGGACCCGCCGGAGGCGGCGTCAGCCGCCGATGGTGACGAAGACGTCGTCGACCCCGCCGCCGAAGCGGTCGGTCCGGTCGGCGAGGTTGCGGGCACCCAGCCGCAGCGGAAGCGTGTTGGTCACGGTCACCGTAGCGGGGACCGCCGTCGAGCCGCGGGCCACGCCGTCGACGTACACGTACAGCGTCGTGCCGGTCCGCAGGCAGGCGACCTGGTGCCAGGCGCCGTCGGTGACCGGCGCCGAGGAGCGGGCGAGGAACACCTCCCCGGCCGCCTGGCCGGCGACCACGCAGTTGGGCTTGCCCCGGGCGCCGATCTGGAGCTTGTACTGGCTGCCGCCCGGGTTCACGCCCTTCTGCAGGATGTTGGCGCCCGTGCCGACGGCGCCCGCGGTCCCGATGAGCCGGGCGCCGAAGAACAGGCGCCGGGTGCCCGGGTTGAGGCTCTCGTGGTGCGGGGTCTCCAGCATCGCCCGGGCGCACGTGGCCGCCCGGGGCACGCAGCGGGCGGGGAACAGCAGGGCGAGCTTCGGTGCCCGTTCGAAGAACCGGACGGCACCGCCGTCGGCGGCGCGGATCCGCATGGTGCGGCCGTGGTTCGACACGTCGGCCACGGTGCCGGTGGCGCCGGGGACGGCGGTGTCGAACGAGTAGAAGGCGGCGATGGTCTGCGTCGCTTCGCGCGGCGCGGGTGCCGCGGACGCCGGTGGGCCGGCGGCGACCGTGAGACCGGCGGCGAGCAGTGCAGAAGCGATTCTCATCCCCTGATAGTACGTTTTTACGGATTCAAGCAATTTGGGTGCTGTGTATCTTTTTGGGATTCTTTTGTGCGGGTGACACCCGGCCTCTGTCCGACCTCTGCGCGGAACTCGGCGCGCCAGTGCGATCCAGGGGCGCGCGGCGCGACCGGCGTCGCGTACCGTTGCCGCTCATGGGTGTGTCGCAACTGATCCGAAGCAGAGTCCGGCGGATGCTCCAGCGCCCCGGCACCACGGTGGAGCTCACGCCGATGCGCGAGCACCTGGCCGCGATCGAGGCCCTTGAGGCCGAGCTGGAGAACCTGGACGACGAGGCGCTGACCGCGCGCGCCAGCGTCGCGGCGAGCCTCGTCGAGATCTGCGCGCTCGGCCGCGAGGCCGCCCGCCGCGCGATCGACGAGCGGCCGTACGACGTGCAGCTCCTCGGCGCCATGGCGCTGCTCGGCGGCCGCGTCGCCGAGATGGCCACCGGCGAGGGCAAGACGCTGACCGCCGCCATCGCGGCGTTCGGCCACGTGCGCAAGGGCAACGGCCCGGTCCACCTGCTGACCGTCAACGACTACCTCGCCCGCCGCGACGCGCAGTGGATGAAGCCGATCTACGAGCTGCTCGGGATGACCGTCGGCTGGGTCACCGAGGCGAGCACCCCCGAGGAGCGGCGGGCCGCCTACGACGCCGACGTCACCTACGTCTCCGTCTCCGAGGCCGGCTTCGACTTCCTGCGCGACCAGCTCGTCACCGACCTCGCCGACCGGGTCCAGCCGGAGCGCCGCACGGCCATCGTCGACGAGGCCGACTCGATCCTCATCGACGAGGCCCGCGTCCCGCTGATCCTCGCCGGTGCCGTCACCCACGACCAGGACCCGGTCCACTCGGCCGCCGAGCTGGTCCGCGGCCTGCGCCGCGGCCTGCACTTCACGGTCGCCGACGACGGCCGCAGCGTCGCCTTCACCAGCAAGGGCCTGGCGGAGCTGGAGCAGCAGCTCGGCGGTGCGGACCTCTACGACGAGGAGCACGTCGCCGAACTCACCGCGCTCAACCTGGCGCTGCACGCCCGCGCCCTGCTCAAGCGCGACGTCGACTACCTCGTCCGCGACGGCAAGGTCGAGCTGATCGACGAGTTCCGGGGCCGGGTCGCCCAGCGCCGCCGCTGGCCCGACGGGCTCCAGGCCGCCGTGGAGGCCAAGGAGGGCCTGGAGGCCACCGCCGAGGGCGAGGTGCTCGGCACGATCACCGTCCAGGCGTTCGTCGCGCTGTACGCCCACCTGTGCGGCATGACCGCCACCGCGGTCCTCGTCGGCGACCAGCTCCGCGAGTTCTTCAAGCTGGAGGTGGCGGTCGTCGAGCCGAACACCCCCAACATCCGCGAGGACCAGCCCGACCGCCTGTACGCCACCCGGGCGGAGAAGGACGAGTACCTGGTCGCCGAGATCACCGCCCAGCACGCCACCGGGCGCCCCGTGCTCGTCGGCACGCTCGACGTGAAGGAGTCCGAGCGGCTCGCCAAGTCGCTCGCCGACGCGGGCATCGAGTGCGTGGTGCTCAACGCCAAGAACGACGCCGAGGAAGCGGCGATCATCGCCGAGGCCGGCGCGTACAACGCGGTCACCGTCTCCACCCAGATGGCCGGCCGGGGCGTGGACATCCGCCTCGGCGGCAGCGACGCCGCCGAGGCGGACCGGGTCGCCGAACTGGGCGGGCTGTTCGTCATCGGCAGCGGCCGCAACGACAGCCGCCGCATCGACGACCAGCTCCGCGGCCGCGCCGGCCGCCAGGGCGACCCGGGCGGCTCTGTGTTCTTCGTCAGCCTGGAGGACGAGCTGATCGTCAAGCACGCGGCCGACGTCATCCCGCCCTCGCCGGAGATGCAGTCCGACGGCCTGGTCACCGACGAGCGGGCCATCTACGCCGTCGAGCACGCCCAGCGGGTCGCCGAGGGCGTCAACTTCGAGATCCACCGCAACACCTGGCGGTACAGCGTCGTCGTCGAGCAGCAGCGGCAGGCGCTGGCCGAGCGCCGGGAGCGCCTGCTGAACAGCGAGATCGCGGCGGTCATGCTGACCGAGAAGTTCCCGGAGAAGACGGCCGAGATCGACCCCGAGGTGCTGTCCACGGCGGCCCGGGCGATCGCCCTGTTCCACCTGGACCGGCTCTGGACGGCCCACCTGGCCGAGCTGACCGAGATCCGCGAGGGCGTGCACCTGCGCGCGCTGGGCCGGCTGGACCCCCTGGACGAGTTCCACCGCTCGGCGGTACCGGCCTTCACCAAGCTCGTGCCGGAGGTGGAGGAGCGGACGACGGCGACGTTCGCCGACACCGACTTCAGCGACGGCTGGCAGCCGGACAAGGCGGAGCTGGTGCGCCCGAGCGCGACGTGGACCTACCTGGTGCACGACAACCCGTTCGGCTCGGAGCTGGACCGGCTGATCTCGGCGGTCGCCCGCCGCATCGCCGGCCGCTGACCCGGCCGCCCGCCGCCGCCCCGCCGGGGCGCGGGCGGGGAAGCACACGGCGTGACCCGGCCCGGCCACCGCGACCCGGTGGCCGGGCCGGGTCACGCCGTCACCAGTGGCGGCCTGCTCCGGGCCGCGTTCAGCGGCCGCTGTCGGCCATTCGGGCAGTTGGAGCCCCAGGCGCGGCCAGGGGTTTACCGGAGACGTGAGTTTTCTTACAGTTGGGGAATGACTGACCAAACGGCACGGATCGCCGCGGTCGCCCGCCCCGAGAGCGGCGCGGGCGGCGCCCTGGAGCGCCATCTCAGCGTCCGCATCGAGCGCGTGGTGGGTCTGCTGGCCCCGACCCACGCGGGCCGCCCGCCCGAGGAGATCGCCGCCGACATGCAGGCCAAGCTGCGCGGCCTGGGCGTGACGATCTCCGTCCGGCAGTTGGAGGCCTACGCCCGCGCCATCGCCAACCTCCCGCCCGCGCGCCCGGCCCACCCGGCCGCCTGACCCGCCGCGGACGCGCCACGGAGGGCGCCGGGGCGGGTGGAAACACCGACGGCGCGACCCCGCCGGGGCCGCGCCGTCGTCGTGCTGGTGGGTCAGCGCTTTTCGAGCGGGAGGAAATCCCGCTCCGGGGCACCCGTGTAGATCTGCCGCGGACGGCCGATCTTGGTGGCCGGGTCGCTGATCATCTCGCGCCACTGGGCGATCCAGCCCGGCAGCCGGCCCAGCGCGAACAGCACCGTGAACATCTTCGGCGGGAAGCCCATGGCCTTGTAGATCAGGCCGGTGTAGAAGTCGACGTTCGGGTACAGCTTGCGCGAGACGAAGAAGTCGTCGCCGAGGGCGACCTCCTCCAGCCGCATCGCGATGTCCAGCAGCGGGTCGTTGCCGGTGGTCCGCCCCAGGACCTCCTGCGCCGCCTGCTTGATGATGGTGGCGCGCGGGTCGTAGTTCTTGTAGACCCGGTGGCCGAAGCCCATCAGGCGGATGCCCGACTCCTTGTTCTTGACCCGGGTGACGAAGGCGTCGACGTCGTCGCCGCTGTCGTGGATCTGCTGGAGCATCTCCAGCACCGACTGGTTGGCGCCGCCGTGCAGCGGCCCGAACAGCGCGTTCACCCCGGCGGAGACCGAGGCGAACATGTTGGCCTGCGACGAGCCGACCAGCCGCACCGTCGACGTCGAGCAGTTCTGCTCGTGGTCGGCGTGCAGGATCAGCAGCATGTCCAGCGCCTTGGCGAAGACCGGGTCGATCTCGTACTCGGCCGCCGGCACCCCGAACGTCATCCTCAGGAAGTTCTCGACGTAACCGAGCCGGTTGTCCGGGTACAGCAGGGGCTGGCCGATGGACTGCTTGTGCGCGTACGCGGCGATCGTCGGCACCTTGGCCAGCAGCCGGACCGTCGACATCTCCACCTGCGCGGGGTCGAACGGGTCGAGGCTGTCCTGGTAGAAGGTCGACAGCGCGCTCACCGCCGAGGACAGCACCGCCATCGGGTGCGCGTCGCGGGGGAAGCCGTCGAAGAACCGGCGCATCTCCTCGTGCAGGAGGGTGTGGATGCGGATCCGGTTGGTGAACTCGTCGAGCTGGGCCTGGGTCGGCAGCTCGCCGTACACCAGCAGGTAGGAGACCTCCATGAAGCTGGCCTCACCGGCGAGCTGGTCGATCGGGTACCCGCGGTAGCGCAGGATGCCCGCATCGCCGTCGATGTAGGTGATCGCCGACGTACACGAGGCCGTGTTCACGAAGCCCTGGTCCAGGGTGACGTGCCCGGTCGCCGAGAGGAGCTTGCCGATCTCCAGACCGGGCGGACCCTCGACCGCGTCTCGGACCTCAAGCGGCAGCTTTCCGCCCGGGTGCTCAAGCGTGTAACTCGTCATTACGCTCCCCGCCGTCCGTTCCTGTCGTCTGGCCGTTCCTGGTCTGCCCGCCTGCTCACCGTAACCACCGCCGGCCGTACTCCGGGGCGGAGACGCCCGCATGGACCGCCCCGGCTCGGCGGTCGGCGCGCGGTGTGTCGGTCGCGGCGTGCGTACGTTACACCGCCGGGTTTCCGCCGGACAGACCAATGCTGCCCGCATGGGGTGCTGATGTGACGGTCGCCACGATTGACGGGGTCGGGGCCTGTGTGACGCTCCCGCAGCCGTGTTGCCGGGAGTGGCGCGGGCGGCTCCGCCGGCAGAATTGCGTGGCCCCCGGACGAACCGCGGAGCATCGCCGTGCGTCGATTCACCTGGGTGGCTATGTTGAGGCCACGGATCGGCCTGGGCACAGTCCGGGCGGACGAGCGGAAGGCGGGACGATGCGCGTGCGGTTCGCGACGGTGGTGGCGGTGATCTCGGTGGTGCTCCTGGGCGGGTGCACCCCGAAGGGCGGGCCGGCGGCCACGCCGTCGCCGAGCGCGCCGCCGACGACGACTCCCGCTCCCACGCCCACCGGCGCCGAGCTGGTCGACTACCGGCGCACGGGCGGGCTGGCGGGGGTGGAGGACAGGCTGACGGTCGGCGAGGACGGCCGCTACGCGCTGGCGGTCCGCGGCGCCCGCCCGCGCACGGGGGAGTTGCAGCCGGAGGAACTGGCCGAGCTGCGGCGGGTGCTGACCGCCGCCCGGATCGCGTCGGTGCGCCAGCCCGGCGCCACCGGCGGGGTGAGCGACGGCTTCCACTACGAGCTGCGCGCGGCCGGGCGGACGCTGCGGGTCACCGACGGCAGCATCCCGGAGGCGCTGGAGCCGGCGCTGTCGACCATGACGGCGCTGCTGGCCCAGTACAGCCAGTAGTCACGGAACGTGACGACCCTCAGTAACTTGTCTGCTACTGAGGGTCACCTTGCGCGCACTCGTTCCCCTTCGCCGGGGACCGATGGGAATGGCGCCACCGCCGCTGCGGGTCGAAGCCCGTGGCGGACCGCCATTCGCAAAGGGGAACCACCGAGTGTCTATCCTCCGCCGTCTCGCGCCCCTCCTCGTCGCCGCCGCCGGTGTCGGATTCCTCGCCGTTCCCGCCACGCCCGCCGCCCCCGCCGCCGCCACCACCTCCGTGGCCGCCGCCCGGGCCGCCCGCGCCGCCACCTACTCGGCGGAGGCCATGCGCTACACCAACGCCTACCGGGTCCGCAGCGGCTGCCGCGCCGTCCGCCCGCTGGCCAGCCTGAACATCGCCGCCCGCCGCCACTCCGCCGACATGGCCGCGTACCGCTACTTCAACCACGTCAGCCCCCGCACCGGCACGTTCGTCCAGCGCGCCCGCCGGGCCGGCTACCAGTACGCCATGAGCGAGAACATCGCCTTCGGCTACGGCAACGGCCGCAGCGTGTTCGTCGGCTGGGCCAACAGCGCCGGCCACCGCGCCAACATGCTCAACTGCGCCGCCCGCTCGGTCGGCGTCGGCATGGCGTACGCCAGCAACGGCACCCCCTACTGGACCCAGGTCTTCGGCCGGAGCTGACGCGACCCGCCCCCGGAACCGACGCGCGCGACCGCCCCCCGGCGGCCGCGCGCGTCGGCGTTCGCGTCGGCGAACCCCGGCGCCACCGTCATGTGTGAACGCCTCACCCGCGGGAATACGCCCCACAGAAGCGGAAGCTACGGGAGGCGCACATGGGTGACATCAGCGCGGCACTGACCGATATGTGGCGGTCGGTGGCGAACTTCGCCCCGAAGGCCGTCGCGTTCCTCGTGATCCTGGCCGTCGGGTGGATCGTGGCCCGCGTGGTCCGGCGGGTGATCGGCGCCGTCCTGGAGCGGGTCGGCTTCGACCGCCTCATGCGGCGCGGCGCCGTCGGGCAGGCGATGCAGCGCGGCCGGTACGACGCCAGCGGGATCCTCGCCCGGCTCGCGTACTACACCCTGCTGCTGGTGACGCTCCAGATCGCGTTCGGGGTCTTCGGCGCGAACCCGGTCAGCACCCTGATCAACGACGTCGTGGCGTGGCTGCCCAACGCCTTCGTCGCCATCGTCATCGTCCTGGTGGCCGGCGCGATCGCCAGCGCGGCCAAGGACCTGGTCACCGGTTCGCTCGGCGGGCTGTCCTCGGGCCGGATCCTCGGCAACGTCGCTCAGGTGTTCATCCTGGGGATGGGTGTCATCGCCGCCCTCAACCAGGTGGGCATCGCCGTCACCGTGACGAACTCCGTCATGATCGCCGCGCTGGCCACGGTCGCCGGGATCGCCGTCGTCGGCATCGGCGGCGGCCTGATCAAGCCGATGGCGCAGCGGTGGGAGGGCTGGCTCCAGCGGGCCGAGTCCGAGTCGCAGACCATGATGGCGCGCAGCCAGGGGTACCAGGCGGGTCAGGCGGACCTGGACCGCCAGCTCGCCGACCGGACCGGCGCCGCGGCCGCGCCGACGGCGACCGCCACGGCGCCGACGGCCACCGCCACCGGCGCGGACTCCGGCGCGGCCCGCCACTGACGGCGCCCGCCGCTGACGGCGCGCGCCACCGAAACGGGCGGCGCGGCACGCAGGCCGCCGCACCACACGAACGAGGCGTCCGGGACCAGTCGGTCCCGGACGCCTCGTGAACGTGGAAGCAGGTGCGATTCAGGCGCGGGCCGACAGCGGGGCGGCCAGCGCGCACACCGCCAGCAGGCGGGTCGCCACCCAGTCGGCGGCCGACCAGTCGACGGGCTCGGCGGGCATCCGCCAGCCGCGCGTCCCCGCCGCCTCGCACAGGCCTGCGGCGTACCCGGCCAGGGCGCCCGCGGTCAGCGCGGCGGTGTCCCCGCCCAGGCTGTCCCGGACGGCGGCCGCGTGCTGGTCCAGCGCGGCCCGCAGGCCGGGCAGCACCTCCGCCACGGCCAGGCCCGCGTCGCCGAGGTCGCGGCCGAGCGCCGCGAGGGTGGCCCGGACCTCGCGGACGGTCGTCCGGTCGCCCAGGACGCGGCGCAGGGCGGCCGTCACCGCCAGCTCTCCTCGGCGGCCGGCTCCTGCGCGGCGCGGCGGCCGGCGCTGTCGTCGGCGATCAGCACGACGGCCACGACAGCGGCCACGCAGATGTTCAGCAGCCAGGAGGCGTCCGGCAGGAGCCGGGCCACCACCGGTGCGTTGAGGGCGAGCAGGGCGAAGCCGACCCACGCCCAGCGGCGCTGGCGGGTGCTGAGGAAACGCTCGTCGAAGGGCATGTCCGACAGTGTGCCCGGGCACGGTGGTGCGGGGCGCCAGCCAAACAGGTGCGGATCGGTAGCATGATCCGCCGCCGGCCGGGCGCCGCGACCCCGGCGGACGCCGCCGCCGGGCACGGCCTCAGGACGAGGGCGCCGGCTCCGGCGTACCGGCGGTCGCGGCGGGGCTCGCGGACGCGGGGTCGGTCGGGGCGGGGCCGGTCGGGGTGCCGCCGCCCGCGGCGGGCGTGGCCGACGCCGTCGGGGCCGACGCGGTGGGGGCCGGCGCCGCCGGGACGGCCGCCAGGTCGGCGGCGTGCCAGGTGTAGGACTTGCCGGGCTCGCCGATCGACCACCACAGCATCGTGCCCTGGGCCTCGACGACTGCCGCCCCCCTGGCGATTTCGACCACCTGGCCGGTGGCCAGGTCGTACAGGCGCAGCGTGATGGTCCCGGTCATCGGGTCCTCGGGCAGGCTGAACGGCTCGAACCGCCCCGCCACGGCCACGTCGTTCATCACCGAGCCGACGGGGCCGGCCATCCGCGTGCGGCCGCTGCCGTCGGGGTGCATGACGTCGATGCGGCTCAGGCCGTTCGGTCCGCTGACCCCGATCCGGCACCACGTCGCGCTGCACTTGACCGACTCGGTGGGCGTCGTCGGGACGGTCACCTCCCTGCGGGTCTTCAGGTGGTACACCTTGGCCGCCACCGACAGGGCCGACTCGGCGCTCGTCAGGTACGGCCACGTCGACAGCGAGAGCAGGGTGGGCACGCTCTGCCGGGTGACCGGGCCGCCGCCGACGGGCACCGAGCGCAGCTCCGCGGGGATGTACTTGATGTTGCCGCCGGTGAGCCAGTGGACCTTGCCCTCGGCGACCACGAGGTCGAACGCGCTCTTGCGGAAGGTCGCGTTGCCCGTGTCGGTGGTGACGACGCTGGCCTTGCCGGTCGGCACGTCCACCCGCCAGATCGTGGTGGCGAACTCGCCCTTGACGCTGTGCGACTCCGCGTAGACAACCGTGCGCGGATCGGCGACGGTGAAGCCGTTGAAGATCGGGTCGTCGGCGGACGGGCTGCGGTTGACCTCGGTGGTGGTGCCGTCGACCCCGCGCAGGACGACGCGCAGGTGGGCGCCGTCGGGGGTGCGGGCCATGCCGACGGCCAGGTCCGGGGTGACGAACAGGCGCGGGGTGAACGTCGTGTTGTCGGCCAGGTTCCCCGCGTGGGCGGCTGAGACGCGGACGGCGGGCCAGGCCTGGGCGATCGGGACGGAGCCGTCGCCGGGCGCGGGCGGCGCGGCCGGGGGAGCGGCGGGCTGGGCGAGCAGGACGACGGCCGCGACGACCGCGGCGGCGACCCCGCCCGCGCCCAGCAGGGTCCGCGGCGGCACGGCGCGGACCCTGCGCAGGAGCGGGCCGCCCCGCCCGGTGTCGGCCGGCGCCGCGTCGCCGCCGCCCGGCCGGGCGGACGCCGCCGTGCGCTGCTGGGGGATCTTGCCGGTGGTCCCGGGGGGTCGCTGCTGTGCCACGACGGCACTCTAATTGACCTGGATGCATTCCAACACATCTATGCGGTGCCGCCTGCCCCGGCGGCCGGGCCCGGGCCGCCGCCGACTGGCCGACACCCGTGTCCGCCGTGGGGTACCTAAGGCGAGATGTCATGGTTCAGGTTTATTTGCCGCCGACTGGGGCAGTCGCGCGGAGTGTCACGGGTAGCGATCATCTCCAGCAACCTCACCGCCGTCGACCTCACCGCGCCGCGGCCCGGCCGGGGCGCCGCCGACGCGGCCCGCCTGGCCGAGCTGGCCGCCGCGCTGGCGGCGGTGGACCACGAGGTGCGGCTGTACGCGCGCGGCCCGGCCGGCCCCGCGACGGCGCTGGCCGACGGCGTCACGCTGGTCGCCGTACCCACGCCGCCCGCCGGCCAGGTCGAGGCCGTCGTCGCCGGCTGGCTGGCCGCGCACTGGTCGGCCGGCGCCTGGGTGCCCGACGTGGTGCACGCCCTGGGCGGCCCGGCCGGCCGGGCCGCGGTCGGCCCCGCCCACGACTGCGGCGCGACCGTCGTCCAGTCGGTGTACGGGCTGGCCACCCCGGACGGCGCCGCCCGCGGTCGGGTCAGCCGCACGGTCGGCCGGCTCGCCGACCGGGTGGTCGTCAGCAGCCAGGCCGAGTGCGAGACGCTGGTCGGCTGGGGCGTGCCGCGCGGACACGTCAGCGTGGTGCCGCCCGGCGTCGACCCCGTGCGCTTCCACCCCGCCGGCCCCGTGGCCCCGCGCGGCGTCGACACCCCGCGGCTGCTGGTCGTCGGGCGGCCCGGTGCCGACCACGGGCACGCCGACCTGGCGGCGGCGCTGCGCTGGATCCCCGCCGCGGAGTGCGTCGCGGTCGGCGCCGAGGGGGAGGACGCCCGGTGGCTGGAGACGGTCGCCCGGGCGGCCGGGGTGGAGGACCGCTTCGTCGCGCTGCCGGCGGTGCCCCCGGGGGACCTGCCGGCCTGGTACCGCTCCGCCGACCTCGTGCTCTGCCCGTCCCGGACGATGGGCCGGCACGCCCCGGCCCTGGAGGCGATGGCCTCCGGGGTACCGGTGGTGGCCACCGCGGTGGGCGGCCTCGCCGACGCCGTGGTCGACGGGCTCACCGGCGACCTCGTCCCGGCCGGCGCCCCGCGCGCGCTCGGCGCCGCCGCGCGGCGGCTGCTGCGCGACGACGTGCGCCGGATGGCGTACGCGACGGCCGGGCTCGACCGCGCCCGGCACTGCTACTCCTGGAGCCGCTGCGCCACCCAGCTCGCCGGGGTCTACGCCCAGGCGGCCGGGCGCCGCAGCACCGTCGACGCGTAGGAGTCGACGCGCAGGAGGTCGGCGGGGGTGCTAGTCGGCGCAGGCGGCGGCCAGCGTGTCGCGGAACCGGCGCTCGGCGTCGGTCACCTGCTCCCCGCCCAGCCCCAGCACCCCGCCGGTGCGGGTCGCGCCGATCACCGCGTCGGCGACGGACACCAGCCAGTGCAGGTAGGCGCCGCGCTCGCCCTCGTCCACCCGGTCGCCCAGCAGCGCCCGGGCGATCCGCGCCCGCTCCACCGCGTCCTTGGCGGCGACCTGCGGGTCGGCCGGCGTGATGGTGGGGGGAACCTCGCCGGCCTCCGGGTCGCCGACGCGGTGCAGCAGGGCCACCGCCACCGCGTTGACCAGCGGGCTGGCCGACTCGCGGCCCGCCGAGATCACCTCGTGGCCGGCCGCGCTCTCGGCCTGGGTCCGGCGGCTGCCGTCGTTCTCGACCGCGCTGGCGGCCGTCACGACGGCCTCGGGCAGGCCGACGAGCAGGCTCCACTCCCCGTCGGAGAAGCCCCACTGGTCGCGTACACCGTGATCTGTCATGCGCACCAGCGTCGCACGCCGCGCCGCCGCCCGCGCGTCGGCGTCCGCCGGTCGGGTGGCGGCCGGCCCGCACGCCGCCGCCCCTACCCGGCGTCGCCGACGGCGAGGTCGGCGTACTCCGGGTGGCGGGCCAGGACGTGGCCGACGAAGGGGCAGACCGGGACGACGCGGCGTCCGCTGGCCCGGATCTCGTCGAGCGCCCGGGTGACCAGCGTCGTGGCGATGCCGTCGCCGCGGCGGGCGGGATCGACGCCGGTGTGGGTGAGGGCCAGCACCTCGCCGCGGAGCTGGTAGTCCAGCACGCCGACCTCGTCGGCACCGGCGCGGGCGACGAAGCGGTGCTGGTCCGGCTGCTCTGTGACCGTAATGTCCATGCGCGACCACGTTACTCTGACGCCATGACTTCTCGGCACCCCGTCCCCGGTACCTGCGGCGCGCGTCGGGCCGCGTCCCTCGCGGCGGCGGCCGTCCTGGCCGCGGGCCTGCTCGCGGGCTGCGGCGGCAACAACTCCGACACCCGCTGCGACCTGAACTCCTGCACGGTGACGTTCAACGGGGTGGACGCCAGCGCGAGCATCCTCGGCGTCGAGGCCAAGGTGCTCGGCGTCCAGGGCGAGCAGGTCACGCTCCAGGTCGCCGGCCAGCAGGCGACGCTCAACGTCGGGCAGCAGGCGGTCGACGTCGGCGGCTTCCAGGCGACGCTGCAGAGCGCGGACGCCGACCGCGTCGTCGTGCGGATCGCCCGTCCCTGACGCCGCTCACCAGCGGTGGTGCACCTGCGGCCGGACCAGTTCGTCGTACACGTCGACGATCCGGGCCTGCGCGTCGACGTGCAGCGGGCGCAGGTCCGCCGCGGTGGCGTTGGCCCGCGCCTGGGCCGGCGTCCGCGCGCCGGGCAGCGCGCTGGTCACCCCGGGCTGGTCGATGATCCAGCGCAGCGCGAACTGCGCCATCGGCACACCCGGCGGGACGGCCTGCTCCAGCGCCCGGACCGCCGCGAGCCCGGTGGCGAAGTCGACGCCCGCGAAGGTCTCGCCGTCGTCGTCCTCCCGGCGCGCCGCGCACCGGGGGTCGCCGTCGGCGAAGGCGGTGCCCTCGTGGTACTCGCCGCACAGCAGGCCGCTGGCCAGCGGCACCCGGGCGAGCACGGCGACGCCGGCCGCTGCCGCGGCCGGCAGCACCTCCTCGATGGCCTTGGGGCGCAGCGGGTTGAGGACCACCTCCACCGTGGCCACGTGCGGCCGGGCGATGGCGGCCAGGGCGTCCTCGCAGGTGCGGGCGCTGACGCCGTAGCCGGTGGTCCGCTTCTCGTCGACGAGCACGTCGAGGGCGTCGAACACGGCGTCGCGGCGGCACACCTCGCGGGGCGGGCAGTGCAGGTGGACCAGGTCCAGCACGTCCACGCCGAGGTTGGCGCGGGAGCGGTCGGTCCAGGTCCGGAAGTGGTCGAGGTCGTAGGCCCCGGGCGCCGCGCGCTGGCCCATCCTGGTGGCGACGACGACGCGGGTCAGCGGGTGGGCCGCCAGATACCGGCCGACGATCCGCTCGCCGACTCCGTCGCCGGAGTCGTCCGCGGTGTCGATCAGGGTCACCCCGGCGTCCACCGCCGCGGCGACCGTGGCCAGGGCCAGGTCCTCGTCCACCGCACCCCGGCCGCCGCCGTACCGGGCGCTGCCGAGGCCGATCACGCTGACCTCGGTACCCAGGCGCGGAATCGGTCGACTGTCCACGGTCCGCAGCTTACTCGTAGCTGGTTGCAACGCGACTACAACCGTCAGTAGTGTATGCACGTGCCAAGACGTACGTACGGTTTTCTGAGGAGTGGCCCATGTGGGACCCGACCGCGTACCTGCGCTTCGCCGACCATCGCTCACGCCCCTTCGCCGAACTGCTGGCCCGCGTCCTGCTCGACGACCCCCGCCGCATCGTCGACCTCGGCTGCGGGCCCGGCCACCTGACCGCCCAGCTCGCCGCCCGGTGGCCGCGTGCCGACGTCAGCGGCGTCGACGCCGACCCGGCCATGGTCGCGCGGGCCACCGCCGACCACCCCCGCCTGCGGTTCACCGCGGGCGACGCCCGGGAGTGGACCCCGCCGGCCGACCTCGACCTGCTGGTCTGCCACGCCGTGCTCCAGTGGGTGCCCGGCCATCCGGCGCTGCTCGCCCGCTGGGCCGGCGAGCTGCCCGCGCGCTCGTGGGTTGCCGTCCAGGTGCCGGGCAACAACGACACCGCCGCGCACCGGATCGTCCGCGAGGTCGCCGGCTCGCCGCCCTGGCGCAGCCGGCTCGCCGCGGTCGCGGTACCCCGGCCGGTGCCCGACCCGGTCGACTACGCCGCGCTCCTGCACGGCACGGGCGCCGCCGCCGACGTCTGGGAGACCACCTACGTGCACCTGCTGCCGGCGCCGGCCGGCGAGGCCCACCCGGTGCTGCGCTGGCTGGAGGGCACCGGGCTGCGGCCGGTCCGCGCCGCGCTGCCCGGGGACGCGGACTGGCAGCGGTACCGCGAGGCCGTGCAGGAGCGCCTGGCGCGCGCGTACCCGGTGCGCGACGGCGTGGTCTACTACCCGTTCCGCCGGATCTTCGTCGCGGCGCAGGTGCGCGCCGCCCACGCCGTGGAGGCTGCCGCGTGACCGACCTCGCCGACTTCATCGCCGGCCTGCCCAAGGTGGAGCTGCACGTCCACCACGTGGGCTCGGCGTCGCCGCGGATCGTCGCCGACCTGGCCGCCCGCCACGAGGGCAGCACCGCCGTGCCCGCCGACCCGGCGAAGCTCGCCGACTACTACGCCTTCCGCGACTTCGCCCACTTCATCGAGGTCTACCTCAGCGTCGTCGACCTGGTCCGGGACGCGGCGGACGTCCGGCTGCTGACCTACGAGGTGGCCCGCGACCTGGCCGCCCAGCAGGTCCGGTACGCCGAGCTGACCCTGACCCCCTTCTCCCACGTGCGGCGCGGCATCCCCGCGCCCGAGTACTGCGCCGCCGTGGAGGACGCCCGCCGCGCCGCGGAGGCCGACTTCGGGATCGCCCTGCGCTGGTGCTTCGACATCCCCGGCGGGCTGGAGCCCGACGCCGCGCAGGTGACCCTCGACATCGCCCTGCGGGAACGCCCCGACGGCCTGGTCAGCTTCGGCCTCGGCGGACCCGAGGTGCCCCGGGCGCCGTTCGCCCCGTACTTCGCCCAGGCCCGCGCGGCCGGCCTGCACTCCGTCCCGCACGCGGGCGAGACCAGCGGGCCGCAGTCCGTGTGGGACGCCCTGCGCCACCTCGGCGCGCAGCGCATCGGCCACGGCATCGACTGCGTCCGGGACGAGGCGCTGGTGGCGCACCTGCGCGAGCGGCAGGTGCCGCTGGAGGTGTGCCCGACCTCCAACGTGTGCACCCGCGCCGTGTCCAGCCTGGAGGAGCACCCGCTCAAGCAGATGGTGGACGCCGGCCTGTTCGTCACCGTCAACTCCGACGACCCGCCCATGTTCGGCACGACCCTGAACCGGGAGTACGCCGTCGCGGCCTCGCTGCTGGGCCTGGACGCGGCCGGCGTCACCCGGCTGGCGCAGCAGGCCGTCCGGGCCTCCTTCCTGCCCGATCCCGACAAGCGCAGGCTGCTGGCCGCCCAGCGGGAGTACCTGGACCGCTGAGTCGCCCGGCGGCGGGGTGCACCCGGCGGCGCGGGTCAGTCCGCGGCGGGCAGGGCGTGCCAGCGCTGGCTGCGGAACTCGCGGTCGCGCTGGAGGGTGAGCAGGTGCGCCTCGCCGAACCGCGGCCGGGCCACCCCCACCACGAGGTCGCCGGCCGCGGCCGACGTCACGGCCAGCCCGGCCGGCGTGCGGCGCAGCCGCCAGCGCTGCGCGCGCGAGCCGTCGCAGGCGGTCGAGGCCAGCACCGCCCCGGCGGCGACCCCGCCGCGCGGGGCCAGGCAGCGCCCGTCCGCGGCGACGAACTGGACCTCGTCGCCGCCGGCCGGCCGGGTCTGCCAGCTCTGGCCGGCGGTGGTGTCCGGCGGGCCGAGCACCGCCGGGGCGCCGCCGCGCCCGGCGGCCAGCTCGACCGCGCCGCCGGTCAGCGCGTCGCGGAGGGTGACCGCGCCCGCGGCGTCCGCCGGCACCCCGGTGCGGACCCGCTGCGCGTCGGTGTGCGGCCGCAGGGCGCCGCCGGCGCCGGCGATCCACACCCGCACGTCGTAGGCGCGCGCCGGGCGCAGGCCCACCAGGCGCGCGGCCGGCGCGCCGAGGGTGCCCACCGGCCGGTCGTCCACGACGACGGTGTAGTTGGCCGCGCGCCCGGCGGCCGGCCAGGTGAGCGTGACGGCGCTCGCCGACTCCGCCGCCGCCCGCAGCGGCCGGCCGGTCCCGGCGGCCGGGGCGGTGGGCGCGGCCGGCGTCGGCGTCGGCGTCGGGGTGGCCGTGCGCGTCGGCGCCGGGCCGGGGGGCGGGGAGGGCAGGCTGGCCGACGGCTGCGGCGTGGGCGCGGCGGCCGGCGGCGCGGCGGCCGGCAGGACCGGCGTGACGTCCGCGGCCGCCTCCGCGTTGCCGCGGACCAGGAACGGGCTGCCCGCCGACGCGCCCCCGGTCGGCTCCCGCGGGTCGCCGAGCAGCCGGTCGAGCTGGCGCGCGGTCGTGTCCTCCCCCCAGCAGCCGGCGTCCACCCGCGCGAAGGTCGGCGACGGCCGGCGCGGGTCCGGGCCGTGGGTGGAGATGCCGCAGTAGACGTGCGCGTCGGCGAAGGCCAGATAGGCGCGGTCGCCGCGGGCGAACCCGCGCTCGCGCAGCGCCGCCACCGTGCCGGTGAAGGTGCCCAGCGCGGCGGCCGGCAGCCCGACCTCGCGGACGTCGGGCCGGCAGTCCCCGGTGGTGGCGTACCGCACCGGCGCGTCCGCGCCGCGGGTGCGCTCCTGCGCGGCGACGGCCCAGCCGCGGATCGAGTCGCGGTACCGGGCGGCCTGGCTGCTGGCGCCCTCGGGGTACAGGTACAGCAACTGCACCCGTGGGTCGCTGCGCCCGTCGGCCTGGCAGACGACGCCCTCGCGCAGGTGGAACCGGTGGGCCGGCGCCAGGCCGGGCAGGGTGTCGTCGACCGCGACCGCGCCCGCCTCGCGCAGCAGGTCCCGGGCGCGCGGCGGCGGGCCGTCGTCGCGCGTGGGCAGGGCGGGCGCCGGAGCGACGGCGCCCGCGGGCGGCACGGTCGCGCCGAGGTCGACGCCGGCCGGCGCCGGGTCGGGGCCGAGGGTGCAGGTCCGGCGGTCGGTGACCTCGTACCCGCCCACGCACGGCGCGTCGTCGTCGGCCGGTGTCAGCTCCTGGTACACCAGGCCCAGCCGGGGGTTGTCCGGCGGCGCGGCGCCCACCGGGCGCGGGGCGCCCAGGCGCACGTCGACCAGGTCCGGTGCGACCCCCAGGCCCAGCCCGACCGCGGCGATGGCGGCGGTGACGGCGACCCGCCCCCGGCTGAGTCGCGGGCCACGCCGACGGCGCGGGCGGACCGGGACGGGCCGCGCTGTCTTCCGCCGCGCTGGCACCACTGTCTCCTGCCGCTGTAGAGGGACGCGCGGTGGGGCGGGTGCTGTGGGGGCTGCCACGCCCCACCGCGCGTGGGGCTCTTCCGGACCGGCGATCTGGGGGATGCACTGCGGCCGACGTCCGGAAGGAACCGGATGGGATTGACCTGAAGGCTAGCCAGCGACGGCGGCGCGGGGGAACTCACTTAACCGATCCCTAAGGAAGACTTGCGCCGCGGCGCACACCGGGTGCGACGCCGCTCACCGCCCGCTGCGGCGCTGCCGGGGCCACAGCGGGCCGCCGGGCTCGCCGGCCAGCCGGCCGACCAGGCCGAACCGGTTCGGCACGGGCATCGCGGCCTCGGCGTCGCGGAACAGCATGACCACGCTGGCGCCGCCGAGGCGGGCGCGGTCCACGCTCACCGAGCCGGCCGCCGACAGCGTGGCCCGGCGGGCGATGTCCAGCCCCAGCCCGGTCGAGCCGGTGTCGCTGGCCCCCCGGCGCAGCGCCCGGTCGGGGTCGCTGATGCCCGGCCCGCCGTCGTCGACGCGGACCGCCACGTACCCGTCGCGCCGCGACACCGCCACCTCGAACGGCGTGCCCTGCGGCGTGTACCGGAACACGTTGCCCAGCACCGCGTCCAGCGCCGCCACCAGCTCGGTCCGGGACACCCGCACCGGCGCCGGCCGCCCCGTGCCGAGCACGGCGCACGGCCGCTCCTGGTCGCCGGCCACCGCCGACCAGAAGTGCATCCGGTCGCGGACGACCTCGGTGGCGTCGCAGAACTGGTCGCCGCTGGGCTCGGCGGCCACGACCTCCCGCGTCGCGCGGATCAGGACGTCGATCTCGTGCTCCAGGCTCGCCACCGCCTGCCGGATCCGGCGCAGGGTGCGCCGCCGGTCGGCCTCCTCCTCGGTACCGAGGAACAGCTCGCCGGTGTCCAGCGCGTTCCCGTCGGGCTCGGGGGCCCCGACCAGCGTGTCGGCGTCCAGCCGCAGCACGGTCAGCGGGGTGCGCAGCCGGTGCGACAGGTCGGCGACCAGCTCGCGCTCGTTGGTCCGGGACTGGGCGAGCCGGTCCGCCATCCGGTTGAACGCCGCGCACGCGTCGGCCAGCTCCCGCGGACCCGCGGGCGCGACCCGGGCGGCGAGGTTGCCGTCGCCGAGGGCCAGCGCCGCCGCCCGCAGGTTGCGGGCCGGCCGGGTGATCCGGCGGGCCAGGACATCGCCGAGCAGCACGTACCCGGCGACGATGACGCCCGCGCCGCCCCAGCCGAACCAGCCCCGCCCGGCGCCGCCGCCGCGCAGCCGGTCCGCGGGCACGAACGCCTCGACCACGGCCGTGCGCTCGCCGATCTGTACCGGCAGCAGGTGGACGGCCCCGCCGGCGACGGCGTGCTCGGCGGCCGCGGCGGCGTCGGCGGCGCGCTCGACGTGCGCCTCGCCGACCCAGGATTCGACGTCCGGGCGGCCGGGCAGCCCGTGCACCCGGACGGTCTCCCCGGCCCGGGCCAGCGCGTCGGCGACGGCGGCCTCCCGACCGGTCAGCGCCAGCACCTCGGCGACGGCGGCGGCCCGGGTGTGCGCCTCGCCCAGCGCCTCGGCGCGGGCGGCCCGGTCGAGCAGGACCAGCGCCGGCACGATCGTGGCGAGGGCGGTGAGGGTGCCCAGCGCCAGCATGGCGGCGCCGACCGACATCCTCAGGCCGGTGCCACCAACCGAAAGCCCACCCCCCGCACGGTGTGCAGGAACCGCGGCTTGGCCGCGGACTCGCCCAGTTTCCGCCGGAGCCAGTACAGGTGCACGTCGATCGTCTGGTCCTCGCCGAGCGCCGGCTGCCGCCATACTTCCTCCAGCAACTCCCGCCGCGACACCACCTGGCCCGGCCGGGCGGCCAGGTAGGCGAGCAGGTCGAACTCCTTGCGGGTCAGGTGCAGTGCCGACCCGTCGAGCGTGGCGAGCCGCTGGCCGACGTCGACGTGCAGCCCGCCGATCTGGTGCGAGGTCGGCGACTGCCGGGCCGGCCGGCCGGCCCGGCGCAGCACCGAGGTGATCCGCGCCTCCAGGTGCGCGGCCGTGAACGGCTTGACCATGTAGTCGTCGGCGCCGGCCCGCAGCAGCCGGACGATGGCCTGCTCGTCGTCGCGCGCCGTCGCGATGATGATGGGGACGTCGGTCAGGCCGCGCAGCATCCGCAGGGCGTCGGACCCGTCCAGGTCCGGCAGCCCGAGGTCGAGGACGACCAGGTCGGGCGCCCCGTCGGCGACCCGGCGCAGCGCCTCCAGCGCCGTGCCGACGGCGTGCACGGCGTGCCCGCGGTCGGTCAGCGACCGCTGCATGGCGCCGCGCACGACGTGATCGTCCTCGACGAGTAGAAGCGACGCCATGCGTGCACCGTAGTCCGTATCCGGCGGCTGATGACCCTCCGATGAGCCAGGACTGTCCGCCCGAGGTGGCGAACACCGGTAAATGCCTCGATCCGGCCGGTCGGGGCCTGCCGGCCCGGCCCGGCGCGTGGGCGGGCACCGGCGGCCCGGGGCGGCGGGCGCGGGCGATTCGGGACCGGTGCTGCGGCGACCGCGGCGGTGCAGGCGGATAGCATCAGGGCGGTTCGCCGCACGACGGCCGTCTCCGGGCGGCTGTCCCGGAGGCCGTCCCCGGCGGCGGTCCCCCGGGTGGCCGGCACCGCCGCCGGGGTCCCGCGCCGTCCGGTCCGCCGATCCGCTGCCCGAGGAGTTCCCGTGTCGCCTGCCGCACAGTCCGCCCCGACCGCCGACACCGACGCCCCCCTCGTCGTACCGGCCGGCACGACGTGCGCGGCCGCGGTGTCCGCGGCCGGGCTGCCCGCCGACGGCGCCCGCGCGGTGGTCGTCGTGCGCGACGCCGAGGGCCGGCTGCGGGACCTGGCCTGGGCGCCGGACGCCGAGGCGACCGTCACCCCCGTCCGCGTCGACTCGCCGGACGGCCTGGACGTCCTGCGCCACTCCGCCGCGCACGTGCTGGCCCAGGCGGTGCAGGATCTGTTCGGTGAGGCCAGGCTGGGCATCGGCCCGCCGATCCGGGACGGCTTCTACTACGACTTCGACGTCGCCACACCGTTCACCCCGGACGACCTGAAGAAGCTCGAAAAGCGGATGCAGGAGATCGTCAAGGCGGGGCAGACCTTCCAGCGGCGCCGCTTCGACTCCCTGGAGGAGGCCCGGGCCGAGCTGGCGGCCGAGCCGTACAAGCTGGAGCTGGTCGACCTCAAGGGTGACGTCGACGACGCCGAGGTGATGGAGGTCGGCGGCGGCGAGCTGACGATCTACGACAACGTCGACCCGAAGACCGGCCGGCGCTGCTGGGGCGACCTGTGCCGCGGCCCGCACCTGGCCTCCACGAAGCTGATCGGCGCGTTCGCGCTCACCCGCAGCGCCGCCGCGTACTGGCGGGGGAGCGAGAAGAACCCCCAGCTCCAGCGGGTCTACGGCACCGCCTGGCCGACCCGGGACGCGCTGAAGGCGCACCGGACCCTGCTGGAGGAGGCCGCCCGCCGCGACCACCGCAAGCTCGGCAGCGACCTGGACCTGTTCTCCTTCCCCGACGAGGTCGGCTCCGGCCTGCCGGTGTTCCACCCCAAGGGCGGGATCATCCGGCGCGAGCTGGAGAACTACTCGCGCGAGGCGCACGAGCGCGCCGGCTACTCGTTCGTCAACACCCCGCACATCACCAAGGGCCACCTGTTCCAGACCTCCGGGCACCTCGACTGGTACGCCGACGGCATGTTCCCGCCGATGGAGGTCGACGGCGCGGACTACTACCTCAAGCCGATGAACTGCCCGTTCCACAACCTGATCTTCCGGGCGCGCGGGCGGTCGTACCGGGAGCTGCCGCTGCGGCTGTTCGAGTTCGGCACGGTCTACCGGTACGAGAAGTCCGGGGTCGTGCACGGCCTGACCCGGGTGCGCGGCCTGACCATGGACGACGCGCACATCTACTGCGCCGCCGACCAGCTCCGCGAGGAGCTGGCGCGCACGCTGCGGTTCGTGCTGGACCTGCTGGCGGCGTACGGGCTGGAGGACTTCTACCTCGAACTGTCCACCCGGGACCCGCACAAGTCCGTCGGCGACGACGCCCAGTGGGAGGTCGCCACCGACACCCTGCGCGAGGTCGCCGAGTCCTCCGGCCTGGAACTGGTCCCGGACCCGGGCGGCGCCGCCTTCTACGGTCCCAAGATCTCGGTCCAGGCGCGCGACGCCATCGGCCGGACCTGGCAGATGTCGACCGTGCAGCTCGACTTCAACCTGCCGGAGCTGTTCGGGCTGGAGTACCAGGCCGCCGACGGCACCCGGCAGCGGCCGGTGATGATCCACCGGGCGCTGTTCGGCTCGATCGAGCGGTTCTTCGGCATCCTCACCGAGCACTACGCGGGGGCGTACCCGGCCTGGCTGGCGCCGGTCCAGGTCGTCGGCATCCCCATCCGCGACGACCACGCCGGCTACCTGGACGGGTTCGTCGCGCGGCTGCGCGAGCACGGCATCCGGGCCGAGGTCGACGCCGGGGACGACCGGATGCAGAAGAAGATCCGCAACGCGCAGCAGCAGAAGATCCCGTTCATGGCGCTGGCCGGCGACGAGGACGTGGCGCAGGGGACGGTCTCGTTCCGGTACCGCGACGGCTCGCAGCGCAACGGCGTGCCGCTGGCCGACGCGGTCGCCCACGTCGTCGAGGTCGTCCGCTCGCGGGTCAACGCCGGGCCGTCCGCCGCCGCCGACGGCGCCGCATGAGGCCGGGGGAGCCCGACGGGCTGGAGCGGCTGTGGACGCCGCACCGGATGGCGTACGTCAAGGGCGACGTCCGGCCGGCCGACGGCGGGGCGGAGCGCGCGGGCTGCCCGTTCTGCCAGGCGCCGGACGGGCCGAGGGAGGAGTCGCTGATCGTCGCGCGCGGCACCCACGCGTTCGTGGTCCTGAACCTGTACCCGTACAACCCCGGCCACCTGCTCGTGTGCCCGTACCGGCACGTCCCCGACTACACCGACCTGACGGTGCCGGAGACGGCCGAGGTCGCGCACCTCACCCAGACGGCGATGCGGGTGGTCCGGCAGGTCAGCGGCGCCCACGGCTTCAACCTCGGGATGAACCAGGGCGGCGTCGCGGGGGCGGGCATCGCCGCGCACCTGCACCAGCACGTCGTGCCGCGCTGGGGCGGCGACGCCAACTTCATGCCGGTGGTGGCCCGGACCAAGGTGCTGCCGCAGCTCCTCACCGACACCCGCGACCTGTTCGCCGCCGCCTGGCCCGCCTGACGGGCACCCGGCGGGCGGAAACCGCCGCCCGGCCCGGCATCCTCGGTGCGTCCGCGACGACAGCTCCAACCTGTCTTCCTAGGATGCGTTACGGGGTGTGACGCGCTGCCGGCGACCAGAGCTGTCGACGTGCGTGGCCGCCGCGGCGACCACGCACGAGGCGGGATGCGGGAGAACGGCACCAGTGGGCGGCCGGGGCGGCGCGCCCGGGGGCTCAGCGCGTCGGCGGCGCGGGCGCGTAGTGGGCGAAGGCCCGGGTGAAGGTGCCGGCGCCGGAGGTGAGGGCGCGCAGCTCGACGGCGTAGCGCACCAGCTCCGCCGCGGGCACCTCGGCGCGGACCAGCGCCAGATCCGGCCGGGCCGCGTCGGCCTCGGTGCCCAGGACGTGGGCGCGCCGGGCCGGCAGGTCGCTCATCACCGCGCCGACGAGCGCCTCGGGCACCCGGACGCGCACCTCGTCCACCGGCTCCAGCAGGATCACCGCCGCCGCGGCGGCGTCCCGCAGCGCCAGGCCGGCGGCCGCCTGGAAGGCGGCGTCCGAGGAGTCGACGCTGTGCGCCCGGCCGTCGACGAGCGTCACCTGTACGTCCACCACCGGGTGGCCGGCCAGCAGGCCCCTGGCGAGCTGCGCCCGCGCGCCCTTCTCCACCGACGGCACGTACTGGTGCGGCACCGACCCGCCGACGATCTTGTCGACGAACACGATGCCGGTACCCCGCGGCAGCGGCTCGACCAGCAGGTCCACGATCGCGTACTGGCCGTGCCCGCCGGACTGCTTGACGTGCCGGCCGTGCCCGCGCGCGGTCCCGGCGAAGGTCTCCCGCAGCGCCACCCGCACCGGCTCGGTGGCCACCTCGACGCCGCCGGTGCGCAGGTGGTGCAGCGCGACCTCCGCGTGCGCCTCGCCCATGCACCACAGCACGAGCTGGCCGGTGTCCGCGCTGCGCTCCAGCCGCATGGCCGGGTCGCCGACGACGAGGCGGCCCAGGTTGCGGGCCAGCGCGTCCTCGTCGGCCCGGGTGCCGGCCCGCACGGCCACCGGCAGCAGCGGCTCGGGCGGGTCCCACGGCGCGATCAGCCGTGGGTCGGCCGGGTCGGAGAGCGTGTCGCCGGTCTGGGCGGTGCCGGACTTGGCGATCGCGCACAGGTCGCCCGCGATGCCGGCGGGGACCTCGCGGAGCTGGGCGCCGAGGGGGGCGTACACGTGGGCGACCCGCTCGTCGGCGTCGTGGGTGGCCGGCCCGCGCGCGGCGAGCGCGTGCCCGGCCACGTGCACCGTGGCCTCCGGCCGCAGCGTGCCGGAGAACACCCGGACCAGCGACACCCGGCCCAGGTACGGGTCGACGGTGCTCTTGACGACCTCGGCGGCCAGCGGCCCGGCCGGGTCGCAGGCCAGCGCGGGGCACGGCGCCCCGGCGGGCGTGGTGACGGCGGGGGAGCCGTGCTCCAGGGGACTGGGAAACCCGGTGGCCAGCAGGTCGAGCAGGGCGCCGAGGCCGAGGCCGGTACCGGCGCACACCGGCACCACCGGGTAGAAGTGGCCGCGGGCGACGGCGCGCTCCAGGTCGGCGAGGACCACCGCGGGGTCCATGGCCTCCCCGGCCAGGTACCGGTCCATCAGGCCCTCGTCCTCGCTCTCGGCGATGATCGCCTCCAGGAGCTGTCCGCGGGCCTCCGCGGCGGCGGACAGCTCCGCGTCGGTGGCGGCGCGCTCCCGGGGGCCGCCACCGGTACCCGGGGCGCGCACCCGCCCGGCGAGCAGGTGCAGCACGTCGTCGCCGGGCAGGAGTAGCGACAGCGGCAGCACGGCGTCGGCGGCGTCCTCGCCGCCGAGGATGCGCTGGCAGAGGGCCACGGTGTCGTCGTAGTCGGCGCGGGGGTGGTCGAGCCGGGTCACGGCGATGGCGCGCGGCATCCCGACCGCGGCGCACTCCTGCCACAGGGTCGCGGTGGCGATGTCGACGCCCTCGGCCGCCGACACGACGAACAGCGCCGCGTCCGCCGCCCGCAGGCCCGCCCGCAGCTCGCCCACGAAGTCGGCGTACCCGGGGGTGTCCAGCAGGTTGATCTTCACGTCGCCGTGCCGGAGCGGGGCGCAGCACAGGGTGGTCGACCGGCCCTGCGCGACCGAGGCCGGGTCGCTGCCGCACACGGTGCCGCCGACGGCGACGTCCCCGGCCCGGGCGATCGCGCCGGCCGCGACGAGCAGCGCCTCCACGAGGGTCGTCTTGCCGGCGCCGCTGTGGCCCACCACGGCGACGTTGCGGATGGCGGCCGGCCCGTCGGCGGTCGGTGCCGGCCCGGCGGCGACGCGGTCGGAACCCTTCTGCGCCATCGGCGTACCTCCTCGGTACTCGGGTGGGCGCTCGCGCCCCCTGGCGATGAGTCTGCCGCACGAACTGGGCTTTTCGGGCAGGTGTGCGTCAGCCCGACGGTGAAACCGGCCGCCACCACCCCGCCGGGGGGACTCCGGTCGCCGGGCCCGGCGACCGCCGCGGATAGGGTGGAGCGGCCATGGCGAAGATCTTCAGTGTGTCCGCGCGCGTGGGTGTCGGCCGCGTCGTCGAGCCGGTCGCCCGCGGGCTGCTGCGCACCGGCTTCACCCCCAACGCCGTCACGGTCCTCGGCACGGTCGGGGTCCTGGGCGGCGCCCTGCTCGGCGCGCGGGGCTGGCTGCTCGCGGCCGCCGCCGTCGTCACCCTGTTCGCCCTCACCGACGTGGTGGACGGGACGATGGCCCGGCTGCGCGGCGGGTCCACCCGCTTCGGCGCCCTGCTGGACTCCAGCCTGGACCGGGTCGCCGACGGCGCGGTCTTCGGCGCCGTCGCCTTCTGGGCGGCCGGCCAGGGCGACGACCTCGCCCTGGTGGCGGCCCTGGTCTGCCTCGCCGGGGGGCAGGTGGTGTCCTACGTCAAGGCCCGCGCCGAGGGGTTGGGCCTGCGCTGCGACGTGGGCATCGCCGAGCGCTTCGAGCGGCTGGTCCTCGTCGGCATCGGCGCCGTGCTCACCGACGGCGTCGGCCTGCCCTGGGGGATGGCGGCCGCGCTGTGTCTGCTGGGGGTCCTCACCGTCGTGACCATCGGGCAGCGGATCCTCGCCGCCCGTGCCGAGGCGCCGCCCCCGTGAGCGACCGGCTGACCGCCTGGGGCTACGCGGCAAGCTGGCGACTGGCGCGGGCGCTGCCGGAGCCGGTCGCGGCGGCGGCCTCCCGCGCGGTGGCGGACCTGGCCACCCGGCGCGGCGGGAGGCCGGTCGAGACGCTGCGGGACAACCTGCGCCGGGTCGTCGGCGCGCAGGTCCCCGGCCCCGCGCTGGAGCACCTGCTCCGGTGCGCGATGCGCTCGTACGCCCGGTACTACCTGGAGGCGTTCCGGCTGCCCGCGCTGCGCCCGGACCAGCGCCGGGAGTGTTTCCGGCTGGCCGGCGCCGTGCGGCTCGCCGCCGACGTCGCGGCCGGCCGCGGCGCCGTGCTGGCCCTGCCGCACGCCGGCAACTGGGACGCGGCCGGGGCGTGGGTCGCCGCGCAGGGCTGGCCGGTCGTGACGGTCGTGGAGCGGCTGGAGCCGGCGGCGCTGTACGCGCGGTTCCTGGACTTCCGGCGGGGCCTCGGCTTGGAGATCCTCCCGCTGACCGGCGGCGACCGGCCGCCGCTGCGGGTCCTGGTCGAGAAGCTGCGCGCCGGGTACGTGGTCCCGCTGCTCGCCGACCGGGACCTGGGCGGCAGCGGCGTGCCCGTCAGGTTCTTCGGCGGCCGGGCGCGGATGCCCGGCGGCCCGGCGATGCTGGCCCTGCTCACCGGTGCCCCGCTCTACACGGTGCGGATGTGGTACGACGCCGAGGGGCCGGCCGGCGCCCTGGAGGGGCCGCTGCCGCTGCCCGCCGACGGGCCGCGGGCGCAGCGGGTCGGCCGGCTCACCCAGGAGATCGCCGACCGGTTCGCCGCCGGCATCGCCGCGCACCCCGCCGACTGGCACATGCTCCAGCCCCTGTGGGACGACGCGTCGGCGGGTGCGGCCTGATGCGCGTCGGCATCGTGTGCCCCTACTCCTTCGACGTCCCCGGCGGGGTCCAGGGCCACATCCGCGACCTGGCCGAGACGCTGGCCGGCCTGGGGCACCGGGTGAGCGTGCTGGCCCCGGCCCACGACGAGGACGCCCTGCCGGCGTACGTGGTCAGCGCCGGGCGGGCCGTGCCGGTGCCGTACAACGGCTCGGTGGCGCGACTGGCGTTCGGCCCGCTGTCGGCGGCGCGGGTGCGGCGCTGGCTGGCGGCCGGCGACTTCGACGTCCTGCACGTGCACGAGCCCCTCTCGCCCAGCCTCAGCCTGCTGGCCGTGCTCTGCGCCCGGGGCCCCGTGGTGGCGACCTTCCACACGGCGATGACCCGCTCGCGGGCGATGGCCGCGGCGCAGAACGTGCTGCAACTGGTGCTGGAGCGGATCACCGCCCGGATCGCCGTCAGCGCGCTGGCCCGCCGGGTCCAGGTCGAGCACCTCGACGGCGGCGCGGTGGAGATCCCCAACGGCGTGGCCGTGGCGGCCTTCCGCGACGCCGTAGCGCTGCCGGACCTGCCCGGCCCGTGCGGCCCCGGCCACGGCGGCACGGTCGGCTTCCTGGGCCGGTACACCGAGCCGCGCAAGGGCTTCCCGGTGCTGCTGGAGGCGTTCGACCGGCTGGCCGCCCGGCGGCCGGGGGTACGGCTGCTGGTGGCCGGCCGCGGGGACCGGCAGTCGGCCCTGGCCCAGCTCCCGGCCGCGCGGCACGACCAGGTGACCTTCCTCGGCATGGTCTCCGACGAGGCGAAGGCCCGGATGCTGCGCAGCGTCGACGTCTACGTCGCCCCCAACACCGGCGGCGAGTCCTTCGGCATGATCCTCACCGAGGCGATGGCCGCCGGGGCGCCGGTGGTCGCCAGCGACCTGGACGCCTTCCGCCGGGTGCTCGACGGCGGGGCGGCCGGGGTGCTCTTCCCCACGGGCGACGCCGCGGCCCTCGACGCGGCCCTGGGCGCCCTGCTGGACGACCCGGCCGGCCGCGCGGAGCTGGCCGCGCGCGCCGGCCGGGCCGTGGCCGCCTACGACTGGCCGCTGGTCGCCGGCCGGGTCCTGGAGGTGTACGCGACCGCGATCGAGGCGGTCAGCGGCCGGGTCGTGGACACCGCGCTGCCGCTCGACCTCGACGTGGTGTAACGACGGCCACGCCCACCGGGGGGTCGCGGGCCTCGCGGCGCCGCCGGGGGCCGCCTACGATGCCGGACATGCTCTACACGGCGGTGCTGCTCGCGGTCCTGGTCCTCGCCCTCTACCTCGCGGCGACGACGGCCCGGGTCAACCGGCTGCACGCGCGCGCGGGCGCCGCGGCCCGGGCACTGGACGCCCACCTGGTCCGGCGGGCCGCCGCGGCCGCCGTCCTCGCCGAGCGGCTCCCCGCGCCGCTGCTCTACGCGGCCGCCCGCGGGGCCCTCGACGGCGCTCCCGGCGACCGGGAGGCCGCCGAGAACGCCCTCACCCGCCAGCTCCGGGCGGTGGCGGCGCGCTGCGACGTGGGCGAGCCGGTCCGGGCGGCCAGCCGCCGGGTTGCGGTGGCCCGGCAGGTGCACACCGACCTGGTCCGGGACGCGTTGGCGGTGCGGCGCCTGCGGCCGGTGCGGCTGCTGCGCCTGGCCCAGCAGCACGCCCTGCCGGCGTACTTCGACATCGACGACCCGGCCCTGGCCGGGGCGCCGGCCCCCGTGCCCGTCGGCGCCGGTGCGGCAGGAGTGAGAACGGCCACAGCGCAGGCCACCGGGGACTGATTGGCCGTCGGGGCGGGCGCGCGCCGCGGCGTAGCATGAGCCGCGAATCACCCCTGCCCGAGGAGCTGAACCGCCGTGTCCGCGAACGCCGAGAACGACCAGACCACCGCCACCGGCACCGCCCGCGTCAAGCGCGGCATGGCCGAGATGCTCAAGGGCGGTGTGATCATGGATGTCGTCACGCCCGCGCAAGCCAAGATCGCCGAGGACGCCGGCGCCGTCGCCGTGATGGCGCTGGAGCGGGTGCCCGCCGACATCCGCGCCCAGGGCGGCGTCTCCCGGATGAGCGACCCGGACATGATCGCCGGCATCATCGACACCGTGTCGATCCCCGTCATGGCCAAGGCCCGGATCGGGCACTTCGCCGAGGCGCAGATCCTCCAGGCCCTCGGCGTCGACTACGTCGACGAGTCCGAGGTGCTGACCCCGGCCGACTACGCCAACCACATCGACAAGTGGGCGTACACGGTGCCCTTCGTCTGCGGCGCCACCAACCTCGGGGAGGCGCTGCGCCGGATCACCGAGGGCGCGGCGATGATCCGGTCCAAGGGCGAGGCCGGCACCGGCGACGTCTCCAACGCGACCACGCACATGCGCCAGATCCGCGGCGAGCTGCGCCGGCTGGCCTCGCTGCCGGCCGACGAGCTGTACGTCGCGGCCAAGGAGCTCCAGGCGCCCTACGAGCTGGTCCGGGAGGTCGCGGAGACCGGCAGGCTGCCGGTCGTCCTGTTCACCGCCGGTGGCATCGCCACCCCGGCCGACGCGGCGATGATGATGCAGCTCGGCGCCGAGGGCGTGTTCGTCGGCTCCGGCATCTTCAAGTCCGGCAACCCCGCCCAGCGCGCGGAGGCGATCGTCAAGGCCACCACCTTCTACGACGACCCCGACGTCCTGGCCAAGGTCTCGCGCGGCCTGGGCGAGGCCATGGTCGGCCTCAACGTGGACGAGATCCCGGTGCCGCACCGGCTCGCCGAGCGTGGCTGGTGACCCACAGCGTCCTCCCAGCTACGCGCACAGCTCCCTCATAGCTTTTCGCGCCACGATGGCCGGCATGTCTCTCCCCTCCCGCCGCGGGCGGCCCGGGCGTGCAGGCCGGCCGTCGGCGGCCCTCCTGTGCGTCGGGCTCCTCGCCGCCACCGCCACCGCGTGCGATGCCGTCAGCCTCCGCTCCCCGCACTCGGCCGCGCTGGACTGCGCCGCCGTGGGCGAGCGGCAGGGCCGGTCGTTCTACGACCGCGGCCGCCCGCTGGAGGACCCGCGCGAGGACTCCGCGGACTGGGCCGCCGCCGCACCGGGCGACGTCGGCCTGGACGCCGGGGGCGTCGAGGCGGCCGGCGACTGGCTGGCCGAGCAGCGCGGGCTGCGCAGCATGGTGCTCGTGCGCCACGGCAAGCTCGCCTACGAGCGGTACTTCCGCGACGGCGCGCGCGAGCAGAGCAACAACGTGCACTCCGCCTCCAAGAGCATCCTGCAGGCGGTGACCGGCATCGCCGTGGCACAGGGCAAAATCAAGAGCCTCGACGCCCCCCTGTCGGCGTACCTGCCGCAGTACGCGCCGGCCGGGTCCGCCGCGGGCGCCATCACGGTCGGCCAGCTCCTGAGCATGTCCTCGGGCCTGCGCTGGCGCGAGGACGAGACCGAGGAGCAGATCGAGGCCGCCGACGACTGGGTGGGCGCCATCCTCGCCCTGCCGCGCACCGCCGACGCCGGATTCACGTACAGCACCGGCAACACCCATGTGCTCTCGGCGGTACTCGCCGCGGCCACGGGCATGAGCACCTGCGCGTACGCCGACCAGGTGCTGTTCACCCCGCTGGGCATCGCGCCGGAGCGCTGGATCCAGGACCCGCAGGGCGTCTACGCCGGCGGCTACAACATGTACCTGACCGCCCGGGAGCTGGCCAGGTTCGGCCAGCTCTACCTGGCCGACGGGGTGTGGGGCGGCAACCAGGTGGTCCCGAAGGACACCGTCGCCCAGTCCCGCACCGTCACGGCCACCCGGGTCCGGCAGCCCGGCTTCCAGTACGCGTCGGGCTGGTGGGCCACCGAGGTCGCCGGGCACCCGGTCCAGCTCGCGTGGGGCTTCGGCGGCCAGTACGTCGCCGTCGTCCGGGACCTCGACCTGGTCGTGACCACCACGCAGAACACCCAGGGCGACGGCGACCGGGCGGAGAACCGGGAACTCGACATCCGCCAGTTCCTCGCCGACTTCGTCGTCCCCGCGGTCCGGTAGCCGCACCGGCGCGGGCGCCCCCTAGGCTGCGGGGCATGAACGCTGATCCGACCGTCGGGGTGCTCGCGCTGCAGGGCGACGTCCGGGAACACCTGGCGGCGCTGGCCGAGTGCGACGTGATCGCCCGGCCGGTCCGCCGCCGGGAGGAGATCGCCTCGGTCGACGGCCTGGTCCTGCCCGGCGGCGAGTCCACGACGATGAGCAAGCTGGTGGACACGTTCGGCGTCCGCGACCTCATCGCCGCCCGGATCGCCGACGGCCTGCCCGCCTACGGCTCCTGCGCCGGGATGATCATGTTGGCCCGCACCGTCCTGGACGGGCGGCCCGACCAGCGCGGCTTCGACGGCATCGACATGGTCGTGCGCCGCAACGCGTTCGGCCGCCAGGTCGACTCGTTCGAGGCGCCCGTCGACCTGGCCGGCGTCGAGGGCGGGCCGGTGCGCGCGGTGTTCATCCGCGCCCCGTGGGTCGAGTCCGTCGGCGCCGGCGTCGAGGTCCTCGGCCGGGTCGCCCCCGGCACGGCCACGGGCGGCGTCGATGCGGCCGCCGCCGACGGCGCCGCCGCCAGCGGTAGGATTGTCGCGATTCGGCAGCAGCGACTGCTCGCCACCTCGTTCCACCCGGAGCTGACGGGCGACCTGCGCGTCCACCGGATGTTCGTGGAGATGGTGCGGGCGGCGGCCTAAGACGACGGAGGCTGGATGTCCGGGCACTCAAAGTGGGCGACCACGAAGCACAAGAAGGCGGCGATCGACGCCAAGCGTGGCAAGCTCTTCGCCCGGCTGATCAAGAACATCGAGGTCGCGGCCCGCACCGGCGGCGGCGACCCGGCCGGCAACCCGACGCTGTTCGACGCGATCGCCAAGGCCAAGAAGTCCTCGGTCCCCAACGACAACATCGACCGCGCCGTCAAGCGCGGTTCGGGCCTGGAGGCCGGCGGCGCCGACTGGCAGACGATCATGTATGAGGGCTACGGCCCGAACGGCGTCGCGCTGCTGATCGAGTGCCTGACCGACAACCGCAACCGCGCGGCGACCGAGGTCCGCACCGCCCTGACCCGCAACGGCGGCTCGTTCGCCGACGCCGGCTCGGTGTCCTACATGTTCGCCCGCAAGGGCGTCGTGATCGTGCCGAAGGAGGGCCTGACCGAGGACGACGTCCTGCTGGCGGTCCTGGACGCCGGTGCCGAGGAGTGCAACGACCTCGGCGAGGTCTTCGAGGTCGTCTCCGAACCGGGCGCCCTGCTCGGCGTCCGCGAGGCGCTGCGGAAGGCAAAGATCGAGTACGACTCCGCCGAGTCGCCGCTGGTGCCCAGCGTCACCATCCCGCTCGACGAGGACGGCGCCCGCAGGATCTTCAAGCTGATCGACGTCCTGGACGACTGCGACGACGTGCAGAACGTGTACGCCAACTTCGACGTCAGCGACGAGATCATGGCCGCCCTCGACGAGTGACGGCTCAGAAGTAGTCGGGGAGCTGGGCCGGTCCGCCGCACGCGAGCAGGTCCAGCGCCGCGACCCCAGACCCCGCGATGCCCGCCCCCGCCGAACCCGTTTCGGCCGGCCCTGCTGCGACCGGCTCTGCTTCGGCGGGGCCGGCTTCGGCCATCCCCGCCTCGACCAGACCCGCTCCGGTGGCGACCCCGCAGTAGAGCTGGGCGAAGCCGCCCACGGTCAGCTCCGGCGTCGCCTCCGTCGGTGAGGCCGGGGTCAGCGCGCCGTCGCCGCCCTCGACGCGGAGCCGCCACGTACCGGTGTTCCACGGGCAGACCGGGTCGGCCAGGGTGAAGGTCGCCTCGCCGCGCGCGTACCCCGGCCAGCCACGCGCCGCGACCGCGCGGACCACGTCCACCGGCCGGTGCATCCACGGCTGCGCCTCGTGCTCGGCCATCACCTCCCACGGCAGCACCGGGGACAGCGCGTCGTACGCCAGCGGCGCCAGCCGCAGCACGGGCGTGACGCTCTGCCAGCCGGCCAGCACGCCGACCAGGGCCCGCGCCGCCGCCGGTTCGGCCGCGGCCAGGTCCTCCACCGCCAGCACGCCGTCGGTGCCGTAGCCGCTGCCGCGCTCCCACCGCGCGTACGCCACCACCACGTCGCTCCGCCGCACGACCGTCAGCCCGCCGACGTCGGCCGGGCCCGCCGCGTCGGCCGGCGCGAACCGCCCGCCGACGCGGGTCAGCGGCCCGGCCCGGTGCCGCGCCACCCGCGTGTACAGCGCGTGTACCTCCGCCTCGTCGGCCGGGCCGCCGTCGTGGACGGTCAACCCGTCCCCGGGCCGGTGCCACGGCAGGGCGCTGGCGGCGACCCGGTACTCGCGGCGAGTCCCGCACACCTCCCAGCCGGCGGCCCGGTACGGCGCGGCCACCGTCGGGAACAGCGCGCTCACCGCGGCGCCGCGCCCGCGCGCCCCGGCGAGCAGCGCCGCCAGCAGCGCCCGGCCCACCCCGCGGCCGCGCCAGGCCGGCGCCACGGCGACCCCGGCCACGTCGGCGGCGGGCACCGGCCGGCCGGACCACCACTGCCCGTCGTGCAGGTCGATCGCCCGGCCCACGAGCCCGCCGCCGCCGTCGAAGGCCCCGTACTGGGTCGTCGCCGGGCGCACGGTCAGCGCGCGGGCCGGCGGCTCGGCGGGCCCGCCGAACGCGTCCCGGCCCAGCCGCCACGCCGCGGGCAGGTCCGCCGCTGTCAGCGTTCGGACGGTGAAGTCAGTCGCCACGGCCGCGATCCTATGGCTCCGCCGGGCCGGTCGGCGCCCCCTTTTCCGCGGGCCGGGCGCGGCGGGTGAGGTGCGCGGCGGCGGCCGGGGCAGCCGGTAGGGTGTCGAACACGTGTACGTGCGGCGAGGGCGGGGAGGTGGACGGCGGTGCGGGTACTGGGCATCGATCCCGGCCTGACCCGGTGCGGCGTCGGGGTCGTCGAGGGCGTTCCCGGCCGGCCGTGCCAGTTGGTCGGCTACTACATCGTGCACAGTGACCCCGGCGACCCGCTTCCGCTGCGGCTGCTCCACCTGGACCGTGCGCTGGAGCGCCTCGTCGCCGACCACCGCCCCGACGCCGTGGCGGTCGAGCGGGTGTTCAGCCAGCACAACGTCCGCACCGTCATGGGGACCGCGCAGGCCAGCGCCGTGGCCGTACTCAGCGGCGCCCGGCTCGGCCTGCCCGTGGAGACCTACACCCCCAGCGAGGTCAAGGCCGCCGTCACCGGCTCCGGCCGGGCCGACAAGGCGCAGGTGACCGCCATGGTCACCCGCCTGCTCCGGCTGGACGCCCCGCCCCGTCCGGCGGACGCCGCCGACGCCCTGGCCCTGGCCATCTGCCACGTCTGGCGCGGCGGTACCCGCGCCAAGGTCGCCGCCGCCGCGGCCCGCCATCCCGGAGGACGATGATGATCGCCAGTGTGCGCGGCCGGGTGGCCGCCGTCGGTGCCGACCACGCCGTGGTCGAGGTCGGGGGGATCGGCTTCGCCGTCCAGTGTGCTCCGGCGACGCTGGCCGGGCTGCGGCCGGGCGACGAGGCGGCGCTGGCCACCAGCCTCGTGGTGCGCGAGGACTCGCTGACCCTGTTCGGCTTCGCCGACGAGCCGGCCAAGGCGCTGTTCGAGCTGCTCCAGACCGCCAGCGGGGTCGGCCCGCGGCTGGCCCAGGCCGTACTGGCGGTCCACAGCCCGGAGGCGGTGCGGGCGGCGCTCGCCAACGGCGACGTCGGCACCCTGACCCGTGTTCCGGGCATCGGCAAGAAGGGCGCGGAGCGGCTGATCCTGGAGCTGCGCGACAAGGTCGGGCGGCTCGCCGCGGGCGGCGACGGCGCGGGCGCCGCCGTGCCGGCGGTGTGGCAGGACCAGGTGCGCCAGGGGCTGGTCGGGCTCGGCTGGTCGGCCGCCCAGGCGGACGCGGCGGTCTCCGCGGTCGCCGAGACGGTCGACGGCACGCCGCCGCCGGTGCCGGTGCTGCTGCGGCACGCGATCCGCCTCCTCGGCAAGGCCCGCTGATGGCGGCCGACGGCGTGGTGTCGGCGTACGCCGACGACGACGCGGAGCGCGACGCCGAGGCCAGTGTCCGTCCCCAGCGGCTGGCCGAGTTCGTGGGCCAGCACCGGGTGCGCGAACAGTTGGAGCTGCTGCTGCACAGCGCGCTGCGGCGCGGTACGGCGCCGGACCACATCCTGCTGTCCGGGTCGCCCGGTCTGGGCAAGACCACGCTGGCCATGATCGTCGCCGCCGAGCTGGGCGGGGGGCTGCGGATCACCAGCGGGCCGGCGATCGAGCGGTCGGGCGACCTGGCCGCCGTACTGACCAGCCTCGACCGCGGCGACGTGCTGTTCATCGACGAGATCCACCGGATCGCCAAGCCGGCCGAGGAGCTGCTCTACAGCGCCATGGAGGACTTCCGGGTCGACGTCATCGTCGGCAAGGGCCCGGGCGCCACCGCGATCCCGCTGGACCTGGAGCCCTTCACCCTGGTCGGCGCCACCACCCGGGCCGGGCTGCTGACCGGGCCGATGCGGGACCGGTTCGGCTTCGTCGCCCACCTCGACTTCTACGACCCGCCCGAACTGGAGCAGGTGATCCGCCGGGCGGCGGGCATCCTCGGCGTGGAGACCACCGAGGACGGGGCGGCGGAGATCGCCGGCCGCTCCCGGGGCACTCCGCGGATCGCCAACCGGCTGCTGCGCCGGGTCCGGGACTTCGCCGAGGTCCGCGGCGACGGCGTGGTGCACCGGGCGGCGGCGCAGGCGGCCCTGCGGGTGTACGACGTCGACACCTCCGGCCTGGACCGGCTGGACACCGCCGTGCTGCGCGCCCTGGTCGACACCTTCGGCGGCGGCCCGGTCGGGCTGTCGACCCTGGCCGTGGCCGTGGGGGAGCAGCCGGACACGGTCGAGGAGGTGTGCGAGCCGTTCCTCGTCCGGGCCGGCCTGCTCGCCCGCACCCCCCGGGGCCGCGTGGCGACCGCGGCCGGCTGGCGCCATCTCGGCCGGACCCCGCCCGGCCCGGCGCAGGACGCGCTCTTCGCGGAGCCGGACAAGCCGGGCGACCGCCCGTAACCGTACCGTGATCTGCGCGGGTCCGTGTCTTCACAGGCGCACGGACTAGACTTCGCGCCGTCCGTCCTGGACATGTTCAGCGCGACCGCCGGTGCTCCCACGCCCGGCGGCCCACCGGAAGGTCGATGATCGTGCTCTCAGCAGCGCCCGAGAGCGGCGGCGGCGGCAGCTACCTGCCCCTGCTCCTGCTCGTCCTGCTCTTCGCCGCCATGTACTTCATGATGATCCGCCCGCAGCAGCGGCGCCGCCGCGAGGCCGAGCGGATGCAGAGCGAGCTGGCGGCCGGCGACCGGGTCGTCACCATCGGCGGGATGCACGCGACCGTCGCCGCGATCGAGGGCGACACGGTGGACATCGAGATCGCGCCCGGCGTCCGGGTGACCTTCGCGCGCCCTGCCATCGCGCAGGTGCTGCCGAAGGTGACCGACGAGACCGCGTCCGCCGCCGCCGTGGAGCAGGCAGACTGATCCCGGTGCCGCGCCGCTCCCGGCCGGGGCGGTCGGCGCGGCACCGGCACCACCGCGCCGACGCCCGCGTCGGCCGCACCGCAGGTCCGCCGGGGGAGTGTTCGTGATCCGCCCGCGTGACCACGACAATGGGAGATAGCTAGCCGTGGCACCACCTTCAGACGGGCAGATGCGCCCGGGGCGGCAGTTGGCCGTCCTCAGCGGGCTCCTCGTCCTCCTCTACGTGATGGTCATGTTCGTCGGCACGAGCGGGATGGGCTGGGCGGAGAGGTTCGCGCCGCGGTTGGGTCTCGACCTGGTCGGCGGCCAGCGCCTGACCCTGGAGGCCCAGCCGCTGCCCAACGGCCAGCCGCCGAACGCGAAGCAGATGGCCGAGGCGCGCGACATCATCCATCAGCGTGTCGACGCCCGAGGCGTCGCCGAGGCCGAGATCGTCGTCGAGGGCGACCGCAACATCGTGATCTCCCGCGCGGGCAAGGGCCAGAACCTCGGAGCCGACATCGGCGAGGCGGCCCAACTCCGCTTCCGCAAGGTACTCAACGTCACCGACGGCAACGACACCTCGGCGACCCCGGTGCCGACGCCCTCGGCCAGCGCGAGCGCCACCCCGAAGCCGGCGACGACGCCGCCCGCGCGGCCCCAGGCCACGAGCTCTCCCGGCGCCGCGGCCCCGGCCCCGGCCGCGCCCGGTACCGCGTCCCCCGCGCCCGCTGCGCCGTCGGCCGCGGCGGCCCGGCCGGGACAGAAGCCGATGCCGGAGCTGCTCGCCGACGCCAAGCGCAAGGTCGGCCCGGCCGCCTGGGCCGCGGCCGAGGCGCTGAAGACGCCCGACACCGGCAAGAACGCGGCGCTCAAGCCCTTCGCCAGCCTGACGGAGGAGGAGGTCAGCGCCCTTCCGTTCATGATTCAGTTCAACGTGCCGCAGGTGACCTGCGAGAAGCTGGACAAGCGCCGCCAGGGGTCGATCTCCGGGGAGAACGTGCGGGCGGTGGCCTGTGAGGGTAGTCAGAAGTACCTGCTGGACATCGCCAAGGTCCTGGGCGGCGATGTCGCGACCGCCAGTCCGCAGGTTGCGCAGACCGGCCAGCGGGTCGTCAGCCTCGAGTTCACCGACGAGGGCGCCGACAAGTGGAGCAAGCTGACCTCGGAGGCGTACAACAACTCCGGCCCCGAGGAGACCAAGTGTCCGCAGCAGGTCCTGGGCAACGACGGACACTGCCTGGTCGCCGTCGTCCTCGATAACAAGATCATTTCGGCGCCGGAGATTCAGGGCGTGCTCGGGGAGCAGTCCCAGATCGACGGCAACTTCACCGCGGAGAGCGCGGGGGAGCTGGCGAGTCAGCTCCGCTACGGGGCGCTACCGGTCACCTTCGAGGTCCCGGACGCGCAGACCATCTCCGCCTCCCTGGGCAGCGAGCACCTCAAGGCCGGCCTGCTGGCCGCGGGCATCGGAATGCTGCTGGTCATCATCTACTCGTTCTTCTACTACCGCCTTCTCGGCGGCGTGATCTTCCTCAGCCTCGTGCTGTCGGGGCTGCTCATCTTCGGTGCGCTCGTGGTCCTCGGCCGGGAGATCCAGTTCACGCTGACGCTGGCCGGCATCGCCGGGTTCATCGTGTCGCTGGGCGTCGCGGCGGACTCGTTCGTCATCTACTTCGAACGGTTGAAGGACGAGATCCGGGACGGCCGCTCGCCGCGCAGCGCCGTGCCGCGCGCCTGGGCCCGCGCCCGCCGGACGATCATCTCCGCCAACGCCATCACCATCATGGCGGCGGTCGTCCTCTACCTCGTGTCCGTCGGCACGGTGAAGGGCTTCGCGTTCGCGCTGGGCCTGGCCACCGTCCTGGACCTCGTGGTGGTGTTCCTGTTCCGGCATCCAATCATGACGATGTTCGCGCGTACCAAGGCGTTCCTCTCGCCGCGGGTCAGCGGCCTGGGCCGCGTCCTGCAGCGCGACGACGCGGTGAAGGAGGCCTGACATGAGCGGCATCGCAACCCGCCTCTACAAGGGCGACGCCGGCCTGAACATCGTCGGCCGCCGCAACCTGTGGTTCGGCATCGCCGGCGGCGCCATCCTCGTGGCGATCCTCAGCTTCGTGCTCTCGGGGTTCCACCTGGGCATCGAGTTCGCGGGCGGCAACCAGTTCACGGTGCCCGCCCGGGCCGGCTCGATCGAGCAGGTCGAGCAGGCGTTCAAGGACAACGGCGCGGTGACCACCACGCCGCAGAAGGTCGGCGGCGACGTCTACCAGGTGAAGACCGCCGCGCTCTCGGTGGACGAGGCCAACCAGCTCCAGAGGCAGATCGAGGCGAAGTTCGGCCTGGCGTCGGACGAGGTCAGCACCAGCGCGGTCAGTCCCGCCTGGGGCGAGCAGGTCACCGAGAGCGCCGTCCTCGGCCTGGTCATCTTCATCGCGGTCGTCGCGGTGTACCTGGTGCTGCGGTTCGAGTGGCGGATGGCGGTGGCGGCCATCGCCTCGCTCGTCCTCGACCTGATCCTCACCGCGGGCGTGTACTCGATGACCGGCTTCGAGGTGACGCCCTCGACCGTCATTGGCTTCCTGACGATCCTCGGCTTCGCGCTGTACGACGTCGTCGTGGTGTTCGACAAGATCCAGGAGAACACCCGGGGGATCACCGCCAGCGGCACCCAGACGTACGCCGAGGCGGCGAACCTGGCGGTCAACCAGACGCTGATGCGGTCGATCAACACCGGCCTGGTGGCGCTGCTGCCCGTGGGCGGCCTGCTGTTCATCGGCGCGGGGCTGATGAAGGCCGGCACGCTGAAGGACCTCAGCCTCGTGCTGTTCGTCGGCATGGCGTTCGCCGTCATCTCCTCGATCTTCTTCGCCACGCCGATCCTGGTGGCGCTGAAGGCCCAGGAGCCGCGGATCAAGGCTCACGCCCAGCGGGTGCTGAGCCGCCGCGCGGCCATCGCCCGCGGCGAGGAGGTCCCCGGCTCCCGCCGGGCCAGGACCCCCGCGAAGACCGCCGCGTCGGCGGCCACCGAGGCGCCGGCCGGGCCGCCGGCCGCCCCGCCGAAGCCGGGTACCCGCCCGGCCTCGAAGAACCGGCGCCCGGGCGGCGGCAAGCGCCGCTGACGCGGCACGCCCCCGGCGTCGGCAAGGGATTTCCCGCAGGGACCACACGGATTCCGCGGGAAATCCCTTGATCGTTTGGCGGCGCGGGAGACCGGCCGTGCGGGCGACGCGCGGGGGTGAAACGCCGGGTAGGATGGCCTTCCTGCCCGCTCCGGGGTTTTCCCGGGCTGCCGGCGCCGTCGCAGGCGGTACCGCACGCTCTGGCCCTCGGTGTCGGGATCACAGCGCGTCGGCGGCCGTCGGCGGGCAGGCGTGGTGAGGAGCAGCCCCGGTGTCCAGCGACGTCGCGCCCCCGTCCCGCGGGTCGGCGCACGCCGACGGCGCCCCGTCGCGTCCGTCCGGCGCCGCTCCGCCCCCGGACGGCGCCACCGTCACCACGTCGGCGACCGACGGGGCCACCGTCACCGGATCCGCGACCGACGGCGCCACAGTCACCGGTCCCGTCGACGGGGCCACGGTCACCGGTCCCGCGGACGGCGCGACGGTCACCGGTCCCGCGGACGGACCGCGTACGCCCGGGGGCGCGTCCCTGAACGGCGCGGCCGGCCGGGCCGCCTCCGGCCTTGAGGGACGGCCCGCCTCCGGCGCTGAGGGACGGTCCGCGTCCGGCGCCGGGGCACCGGCCGTCACCCCCGCTGGCGGGCGGACGAGCGGCGGGGGCGCCGCCGAGCCGGCGGGCGACGAGGCGGGTCCCGCCGGGACGGCGACGACCCTCCCCGCCCCGGGCGCCGACCCGGCGCAGGGCGAGGAGCAGCGCGCCGCGGGCGTCGCCGGGACCGCCGCCGACATCTCCGACCCGGGCTCCGGCACGGCCGACGGCGCCGCCGAGGGGCCCGGCGCGTTCGGGCTCTCCGGCGCGCCCACCGGCCGGCGGGTCCGCGCCAGGCTGGCGCGGTTCAACGCGCCCTGGCAGTCGCCCCAGGTCAGCGAGGTCCTCGAACCGCTGATCGCCGTCCACCGCAACGCCCACCCCAAGGCCGACGCCCGGCTGCTGCAGCGCGCCTTCGACGCCGCCGCGCGCTGGCACGACGGGCAGTTCCGCAAGTCCGGCGACCCGTACATCACCCACCCGCTGGCCGTGGCGACGATTCTGGCCAACCTGGGCATGGACACGACCACGCTGGTCGCCGCGCTGCTGCACGACACCATCGAGGACACCCCGTACAAGCTCGACGACATGCGCAAGGACTTCGGCGAGGAGGTCACGCTCCTGGTCGACGGCGTGACGAAGCTGGACCGGGTCAAGCTCGGCGACGCCGCGAAGGCCGAGACCATCCGCAAGATGGTCGTGGCGATGGCCAAGGACCCGCGCGTCCTGGTGATCAAGCTCGCCGACCGGCTGCACAACATGCGGACGCTGACCTTCCTGCCCCGCCCCAAGCAGGAGCAGAAGGCCAAGGAGACCCTGGAGATCCTCGCCCCGCTCGCCCACCGGCTGGGCATGAACACGATCAAGTGGGAGCTGGAGGACCTGTCCTTCGGCACGCTGTTCCCGAAGCGGTACGAGGAGATCAACCGGCTGATCGGCGAGCATCAGCCGCAGCGCGAGGCCCTGCTGCGCCAGGTGACCAAGAAGGTCGGCCTCGACCTGCGCAGTGCCAAGATCAAGGCCGAGGTGAACGGCCGGCCGAAGCACCTGTACTCGATCTACCAGAAGATGATCGTCCGCGGCCGCGAGTTCTCCGACATCTACGACCTGGTCGGCGTCCGCATCCTGGTCGACACCGTCCGCGACTGCTACGCGGCCCTGGGCGTGATCCACGCGAACTGGCAGCCCGTCCCGGGCCGGTTCAAGGACTACATCGCCATGCCGAAGTTCAACATGTACCAGTCGCTGCACACCACCGTGATCGGCCCGACCGGCAAGCCGGTGGAGATGCAGATCCGCACGTACGCCATGCACCGCACCGCCGAGTACGGCATCGCGGCGCACTGGAAGTACAAGGAGATCAAGAACGCGGCGGTCGTCGGCCCGCCCGCGCACATCGACGAGATGACCTGGCTCCGCCAGCTCCTGGACTGGCAGCGGGAGGCCAGCGACCCCAGCGAGTTCCTGGACGCGCTGCGCTTCGACCTGTCCAGCCAGGAGGTCTACGTCTTCACGCCCAAGGGCGACGTCATCCCCCTGCCGACCGGCTCGACGCCGGTGGACTTCGCGTACGCGGTGCACACCGAGGTCGGGCACAAGTGCATCGGCGCCCGGGTCAACGGCAAGCTGGTGCCGCTGGAGTCGGCGCTGTCCAACGGCGACGTGATCGAGATCTTCACGTCCAAGTCCGAGACCGCCGGCCCGTCGCAGGACTGGCTCGGCTTCGTCAAGAGCCCGCGCGCCCGTACCAAGATCCGCCAGTACTTCAACAAGGAGCGGCGCGAGGAGGCCATCGAGATCGGCAAGGAGTCGATCACGAAGGCGATGCGCAAGCAGGGGCTGCCGCTGCAGCGGCTCCTGACGCCCGACTCGCTGATGGCCATCGCCCGCGACCTGCACCTGTCCGACGTGGCGTCGCTGTACGCCGCGGTGGGGGAGAGCCAGGTGTCCGCGCAGGCGGTGGTGACCCGCCTGGTCGCCGGGTACGGCGGCGAGGAGGGGGCGGTCGAGGACATCGCCGAGACGGCGATGCCGACCCGCCCGCCGCGGCACCGCGGCGCCGGCCAGGACCCGGGCGTGGTGGTGAAGGACGTCAGCGACGTGTGGGTCAAGCTCGCCCGCTGCTGCACGCCCGTGCCGGGCGACCAGATCTTCGGCTTCGTCACCCGCTCCGGCGGCGTCAGCGTCCACCGCGAGGGCTGCGCCAACGCCGGGGACCTGCGCGAACAGAGCGAGCGTCTGGTCCAGGTGGAGTGGAAACCGACGTCGGCCTCGACGTTCCTCGTCGCGATACAGGTCGAGGCGCTGGACCGGCACAAGCTGCTAGCCGACGTCACCAACGTGATGAGCGAGGAGCGGGTCAACATCCTGTCCGCGACGGTGACGACGACGCGTGACCGGGTGGCGGTGAGCCGGTTCAGCTTCGAGATGGCCGACCCTAAGCACCTGGGCCACCTGCTGGCCGCGGTCCGCAAGGTCGACGGCGTCTTCGACGCCTACCGGGTGACCTCCGGCGCCTGACTATCCATCGTCGAAAGTTGGACACTGACTTCAGCTTGCGGTCCGTGCACCTGCCGAAATCGTATTTAGAAGTGTCGAGAACCTGACAACATGGTTGCCATCGTTAAGTGGGCGCGCTTAACCTGTGGCGAGTTGTTCGAATTCGTGCACTCGTCGCGGAGGATATTTATGCACAAGTCAATCAAGAGAAGTATCCCAGTTGCTCTTCTGAGCATCCTTTTGATCAGTGAGCCTGCTGCTGCAAAAACAAACAACAATCAAAATCAATTTGATCGTACCTTTGCGTTATCGGCATCGATTCGGCCTAGTTTCGAGGCAAAATCGCTAGATGAACTGTTGCTAAGTTGCAACGGGAAAGGTGCCGAACATGTAATCCGGCTTTTCAAGCGGGGAGTCGAAGATTTGCCAATGCGCTGTGGTAGTGACAGTTGGGGTTTCCGGCACATTGTTAAGAAAGGGCGCTGGAACAGCGACTTTGAGAGAATGATGGTGCAGACCACGGCAAGCGGAGAGTGGCGTGCAGGCCACGGGTTCATTCTGAAAGACGGAACTTGTCCGCCTAAAGACATTTTCAAAGTAATCTTTAACTATGGTGCCCATAATGGTAACGGCATCAAGCCTCAGGGTGTTATTACAGCCTATCATGTAACTGGCAAATTTAATTCGGGAGCAGAAAGGTGTCTGATTTCTTAGTCAAGCCCCTTCGAAGAGAACTCGATTTGCAACTCCAAGATTTTAATTCACGAGTTGCTGTGGGTAAAAGAAGGGTTCGAATTGTCGACCTTACCGCAGAGGTCGGAGTGGACCACTGTCTAATTCGAATAGTCTTAGAGTTCTTGGAAGAGCCTCAATTAGAGCGTTGGCTGTGGACGCTCGATGTGAGTGACCTGTTGGATAATTTGCCCGATAGTTCGGAGTTAGGGCCAGATCATTCCTTTATTTTCGTAGTATGGGCAAATTTGCTTGAATGGCTAGACTGCCATCAAGCTGAACCCTTAATAGCAAAAAACGCGGTAAGAATCTAGGCGAGCTTGTTGTGGGGACGCCGTTCAAATATCTGCACGACGTCCCCACAGGACTACGTTTCCGTTAGCTCACTGAGGTGATCTCAACAAGGGGCGCATCGTAGCTGGGAACGACACGGGCATCACGTCTATACCGGACGGTGCTGGTGGAGGGCGTGGGGCCCTCGATAGACAGGTTCTTGGGACAGAAACCGGTCATCGGAAGGGTCCCACGTGATTGCCTATCGTGCCATGCTGGACGTGCCCAGGGAACTCGTGCGGCATGTGGCGTGGCTCCTACGCTCCTGCCGTCGCACGGTCGGTACCCGGCGGGGGACACGGAAGCTGACCTGCTTCTACCAGGCGCTTCTCGTGCCGGTGTGGTTCCGTAAGGGCGAAGACAAGAGCACCCTCGGGACAGGGTTCGGGGTGTCGCGGGCCACCGCCTACCGGTACGTGGCCGAAGCGGTCGAGGTCTTGGCCGCCCAGGCTCCCAACTTATGCGATGCCCTGGCGCGGGTAGCCGCCGACGGCTGGTCACACGTGATCCTGGACGGGAAGGTCTTCGACACAGACCGGCTCAGCGAGACCACCGTCAGCGTCAGAGGCAAGGAGCGACGCCTGGTACTCGGGCAAGCACCGCCACTTCGGCGGGAACCTCCAAGCCGTCATGCGCCCCGACGGACTACCGATCTGGACCTCCGACGTCATGCCCGGCCACCTACACGACATCACCTGCGCCCACCAGCTAGACGTCACCGGCGCCCTCTACTGGGCCGCCTCCCAACTGGACCTTCCGACGCTGGCCGACATCGGCTACCAAGGCGCTGGCCAGGGCATACACACCCCACACAAGCAGCCCACCGACGGCAAGAAACTCGCCCCCGACAACCGCGCCTACAACCGCTGTCTACGAACGTTACGCGCCCAAGGCGAACGCGGATTCGCCACCCTCACCGGCCGCTGACGCACCCTCAAACACACCACCAGCATCCCACGAAACCTCGGCGACATCGCCCGCCCCGCCCTCCACCTCACACACTTCGAATACCGGTACCTACCGAATCCGTATTGAGATCACTTCACTATCACACTTTGGAAGACAATTTCAGCTTTTGGATGACCGCCAGACTGGCCAATTTTTTCATAGGCTTTGTCGTCGCCGGCCTTGGTCGCCTTCTTCACGACCTCGATGCTGGCCGGGTCGAGCTGGCCGAACACCGTGTACTCCGGCGGGAGCTTGAAGTTCTCGTACGTGAAGAAGAACTGGCTGCCGTTGGTCTGGGTGGAGTCCGAGCGCCGGGCCATCGCCAGCGTGCCGGCCGGGTACGGCTCCGCCGCGCTCGTCGGCAGGTACTCGGTGTCGAACCGGTAGCTCGGCCCGCCCTGGCCGTCGGTCTGCCGGTACCCCTTGCCCTTGGCGCCCGGGTCGCCGCACTGGAGGACGGCCGGGATCATCCGGTGGCACTTGGTGCCGGTGAAGAAGCCCTTCTCCGCCAGGTAGGCCAGGCTGGCCGCGGTGCAGGGCGACTTGGTCAGGTCCATCACGGCCCTGATGTCGCCGAAGTTCGTGCTGAACGTGACGGTCTTCGACCCCACCATCGACACGGTCGCCGGGGGCTTGCCCACGTCCTTGACCGTGCCGGGCGCGCCGGGCTCGGCGTCCAGCCAGGTGCACGCCTTCGACGTCGGCGGCGGCGGGACGTAGGTGACCTTGTAGATCACCCAGGCCGTGCCACCGACGACGGCGGCGATCGCCGCGCCGCCGGCCACCCAGGACTGGGTCCTGCGGCGCCTGCGGGCGGCCGCGCGGCGGTCCGCCATGTCCTTCTCCAGGCGCGCCCGCGCCGCGGCCCGCTCCGGCTGGTTCGTCGCGTTCACCCTCGCTCCTTACGGCGTGTGCTGCTGCTGCCCGCCCGGCCGCTCACCGGCCGGCGGCCGACGGGGCGGGTGCCCCGGTTGCCGGCGCCCCGTCCCCCGGCAGGATCACCCGGTCGTCGACCTTCAGCGTGTCGATGGTCACCGGCGAGGCCGGCTTGGTCTTGGCGCCTGCGGCGTCGGCCACCGTCCCCGCTCGGACGATCTTGTCGACCAGGCCCATGTTGGTGCTGACGTAGCCGACCGGCGACAGGGTCGGGTCGCTGGTCCGGATGTCCTTGTGGACGATCACGAACTGGCTGCCGTAGGTGCCGGGGCCGGTGCGGAACAGGGCGACGGTACCGCGCAGGTACTGCGCCGGGGTACCGGGGCCGGGGGTGCCGCTGGCGGCGGCCGGCAGATTCTCGCCGAGGAGGCCGTAGGTCGGGCCGCCCTCGCCGGTGCCCGACGGGTCGCCGCAGCGCAGGTAGTCGCCGGTCAGCTCGTGGCAGGCGGTGCCCGCGTAGAAGCCCTTGGCGGACAGGTGGCGCAGGCTGGCGATGCCGCAGGGGGCGGTGCCCTGCTCCAGGGTGACGCCGATCTGGCCGACGTTGGTGTTGATGCTCATCGGGGTGGTGCCGGCCGTCGGGTTGCCCTCGCGCGGCGGGGTGCCCACGTCCTTGAGGCGGGGGTTGGCGGCCGGGTCGAGCCGGCTCCAGCCGCACGCGCCGGCCCCGGTGGGCCGCCCGTCGTCGTCGCCGCGGAAGAAGTAGACGGTGCCCGCGACGATCAGCAGGACCGCGAGGGCGGTGCCCGCGCCGGCGATCCACTGCCGGCGCCGCCGCGCCCGGGCCGCCCGCCGGGCGAGCTGCCGGTCGTACTTGGCGCGGTCGAGTGCCCGCTGCCGCTCGTTGCGGGAAGCCATGTGCGCTCCCTCCTCCGTCCGCCCCGGCCCGCCCGCGGCGCCCGGGTGGTGCCCCGCCTCCACCGACCGTCACGGCCGGTGACGTGGGCCGCGCCACACGTTCGCCAGAGTGTACGGGTTCGACCTGGCCGCGGTGGTACCGAGGCGCCGGGTTTGCGGCGGTCGCCGGCGGCGTGCGCCGGTGCGTGGAGGGCACCGGCGCCCGGTGTGCCCCGTATGATCGGTCGCTGCGGCGCGCTCCGGCAGCCGGCTCCCGCGCGCGCCCCGGCCCTTGGAGGAAATCAGTGTTGGTCGACGGCTTCCCGGCCGAGGCGTTCGGCACCAACTGCTACGTGGTGGCCCCGGCCCCGGGGGAGCAGTGCGTGATCGTCGACCCCGGGATCGGGGTGCTGGACCGGCTGGACGAGGCGCTCGCGCGGCACCGGCTGCACCCGGCGGCGGTCCTGCTGACCCACGGCCACCTGGACCACACCTTCTCCGTCGCGCCTGTGTGCGGCGCCCGCGGCATCCCGGCGTACGCCCACCCCGCGGACCGCGAGTTGCTGGCCGACCCGGCCAAGGGGCTGTCTGCCGACCTGACGGCGCTGTTCGGCGGCCGCCTGCCCTACACCGAGCCCGACGACGTGCGCGAGCTGACCGACGGAGTCACCCTGACCATCGCCGGACTGGAGATCACCATCGACCACGCGCCGGGGCACACCGGCGGGTCGGTGCTGTTCCGGCTGCCGGCCGGCGGCGCGTTCGACGCCGACCAGGTGTGCCTGAGCGGTGACGTGCTGTTCGCCGGCTCGATCGGCCGCACCGACCTGCCCGGCGGCAGTATGCCCCGGATGCTGGCCAGCCTGCGGGACAAGGTCCTGCCGATGGCCGACGACACGGTGGTGCTGCCCGGCCACGGGCCGTCCACGACGATCGGGCGCGAGCGCCGCGCCAACCCGTACCTGCGCGAGGTCGCCGCCGACGCGGCCGGCCTGGCGGCCCCCGAGCGAGGCTGGTGACATGAGCAGGCCCACACCGCTGTCCGGTTTCCCCGAGTGGCTGCCCCGGCAGCGCGCCGTCGAGCTGCACGTGCTGGACCGGCTGCGCCGGACCTTCGAGCTGTACGGCTTCGCGTCGCTGGAGACGCGGGCGGTCGAGCCGATGGACCAGCTCCTGCGCAAGGGCGAGACCTCCAAGGAGGTGTACGTGCTGCGCCGCCTCCAGGAGGTGGCGCAGGGGGCCGACGCCGGGCTGGGGCTGCACTTCGACCTGACGGTGCCCTTCGCGCGGTTCGTGCTGGAGAACGCCGGCCGGCTGCACTTCCCCTTCCGCCGGTACCAGATCCAGAAGGTGTGGCGGGGCGAGCGGCCGCAGGAGGGCCGGTACCGGGAGTTCCTCCAGGCCGACATCGACGTGGTCGACCGCGACGCGCTGCCGTTCCACTACGAGGTGGAGCTGCCGCTGGTGATCGGCGACGCCCTGGGCGGCCTGCCGCTGGGTCAGGAGGCCGGCACGCTGCCGGTGGTCATCCAGGTGAACAACCGCAAGGTCTGCGAGGGGTTCTACCGGGGCCTCGGGCTGACCGACACCGAGGCGGCGCTGCGCGCCGTGGACAAGCTCGACAAGATCGGGCCGGCGAAGGTGGCCGGGCTGCTGACCGCGACCGCCGGGGCCACCGACGCGCAGGCGCGCGCCTGCCTGGCGCTCGCGGAGATCTCGTCCGCGGACGGGTCCTTCGTGGACCGGGTCCGGGCGCTGCGCGTCGTCGACCCGCTGCTGGACGAGGGGCTGGCCGAGCTGGCGCAGGTCATGGAGGCCGCCGCGGCGCACGCGCCGGGCCTGTGCCGGGCGGAGCTGAAGATCGCCCGAGGGCTCGACTACTACACGGGCACGGTGTACGAGACGCAGTTGCGGGGGTACGAGCGGTTCGGCTCGATCTGTTCGGGGGGGCGGTACGACAACCTGGCCTCGGCCGGCGCGGACCGGTACCCGGGGGTGGGGCTGTCGATCGGGGTCACCCGGATGCTCGGGCTGCTGTTCGGCGCGGGCGCGCTGACGGCCAGCCGGGAGGTGCCGACGGCGGTGCTCGTGGCGCTGGCGGACGAGGGCGCGCGGGGGGCCTGCCAGCGGACCGCGGCGGCGCTGCGGGGGCGGGGGATCGCCACGGAGGTCGCCCCGTCGGCGGCGAAGTTCGGCCGGCAGATCCGGTTCGCGCAGCGGCGCGGCATCCCGTTCGTGTGGTTCCCGGGCGCCGACGGGGAGCCGGACACCGTCAAGGACATCCGCTCCGGTGCGCAGGACGCCGCCGACGCCGCCACCTGGCAGCCGCCGGCCGCCGACCTGCGGCCCGAGGTCCTCGCGCCGTGAACGCGGGCGACTTCACGTCCTGAACTTCACACATTGACGGCAAGCGATAGCATTCACAGTGTGAAAGTTCAAGGCTGTCATGAGATGACCTCCTGCACATAAGTTCTCGGGTATCGATCGACATCGCTGCCGTATTTCCCTGCGGCCGTGCATGGGGGCACGCCGTGCCCGCGATACCGGGCTCACCCACCGCCCGTCAGGAGGCATTACCCATGGGGCACACCACCCGTTCCACCACCCGCCGGATCGCCGGATCCGTCGTGGCCGCCGCTGCCGTCGCCGCGGCCACCCTCGCCGGCGCCGGCACCGCGTCCGCCGGTGAGGAGGCCGTCGGCCGCGTACTGGCCGCCGACAGCCCCACCGCGATCCCCGGCAGCTACATCGTGAAGTTCAAGGACGACGCCGTCACCCGCGGCGCGGTCGACGCGACCGCCCACCGGCTCGCCGGCGCGCACGACGGCCAGGTCGTCCGCACCTACACCGCGGTGTCCGGCTTCCAGTTCGTCGGCGACGCCGCCGAGGCCGCCCGGCTCGCCGCCGACCCGGCCGTCGCCTACGTCGAGCAGGACCAGACGGTCCGCCTCGACTACAAGCCGGGCCGGCTCGCCACCGCCTGGGGCCTGGACCGCAGCGACCAGCGCAAGCTGCCGCTCGACGGCAACTACTCGCCGATGGGCCAGGGCGAGGGCGTCAACGCCTACATCGTCGACACCGGCGTCCGCCAGTCCCACAAGGACTTCGGCGGCCGCGCGGTCCCCGGCTTCGACGCGGTGACCAGCGGCGGCAAGGCCGACGACTGCCACGGCCACGGCACCCACGTCGGCGGCTCGACCGCCGGTACCACCTACGGCATCGCCCCCAAGGCGAAGGTCTTCGCCGTGCGGGTGCTGGACTGCAACGGCAGCGGCTCCAACAGCGGCGTCGTCGCCGGCATCGACTGGGTGGCCAAGAACGCCGTCAAGCCCGCCGTGGCCAACATGAGCCTCGGCGGCGGCGCCAACCAGGCCACCGACGACGCGGTGCGGCGCGGTATCGCCGCGGGCGTCGTCTTCGTCCTGGCCGCCGGCAACGACAACAAGGACGCCTGCAACACCTCGCCGGCCCGCACCCCGGAGGCGATCACGGTCGCGGCCAGCCAGAAGACCGACGCGCGCGCCTCGTTCACCAACTGGGGCAAGTGCGTCGACATCTGGGGACCGGGCGTCGACATCCCGAGCGCGTGGAAGGACAGCGACACCGCCACCAAGACCATCAGCGGTACGTCGATGGCCTCGCCGCACGTCGCGGGTGCCGCGGCCCTGTTCCTGGAGGCCAACCCCACCGCCACGCCGGCCCAGATCGCCGAGGCGATGATCGCCAAGTCGACGCCGAACGTGATCAGCAACCCGAACAACACGGTCAACAAGCTGATGTACGTCGGCTCCTGACCCGCACGTCGCGCTCCACGAGGGCCCCGGGCCCGGCCGCTACCGCGGTCGGACCGGGGCCCTCGGCCGTCCCCGCCGGATCCCGGAGCCGGGCGAAAATCGTTCGGCGGCACTGACACAATGGCGGCAGACCGACCGAAGGAGAACGCCGTGATCAGAAGCCGTGACGCCGGGAGCCTGCGGGCCGCCGACGCGGGCGCCACCGTCACCCTCGCCGGCTGGGTCGCCCGCCGCCGCGACCACGGCGGCGTGATCTTCGTCGATCTCCGGGACGGCTCCGGCGTCGCCCAGGTGGTGTTCCGGGAGGAGGTCCCGGCCGCGCACGCGCTGCGCAACGAGTTCTGCGTCGCCGTGACCGGCGAGGTCCGGCGCCGCCCCGAGGGCAACGACAACCCGGAGCTGCCGACCGGCCAGATCGAGGTGATCGCCGCCTCGCTGACCGTCCTGTCGGAGTCCGCGCCGCTGCCGCTGCCGGTCGACGACCACGTCGAGGCCGGCGACGACATCCGGCTCCGCTACCGCTACCTGGACCTGCGGCGCGCCGGCCCCGCGGCGGCGCTGCGCCTGCGCTCGCAGGCCAACCAGATCGCCCGCCGGGTCCTGCACGCGCACGACTTCGTGGAGATCGAGACCCCGACGCTGACCCGCTCGACGCCCGAGGGCGCGCGGGACTTCCTGGTCCCCGTCCGGCTGCAGCCCGGCACCTGGTACGCGCTGCCGCAGTCGCCGCAGCTTTTCAAGCAGCTCCTGATGGTCGGCGGGATGGAGCGGTACTACCAGCTCGCCCGCTGCTACCGCGACGAGGACTCCCGCGCCGACCGGCAGCCCGAGTTCACCCAGCTCGACGTCGAGATGTCGTTCGTCGGCGAGGACGACGTGATGGCCCTCGGCGAGGAGATCGTCGGCGCGCTGTGGCGCGACCTGGCCGGGCACGAGATTCCGTCGCCGCTGCCGCGGATCACCTGGCACGAGGCGCTGGAGCGGTACGGCTCCGACAAGCCCGACCTGCGCTTCGGCTGCGAACTGGTCGACCTCACCGACTACCTGCGCGGCACCACGTTTCGGGTGTTCGCCGGGGCGATCGAGTCCGGCGGGTACGTCGGCGCCGTGGTCATGCCCGGCGGCGCGGCCCAGAGCCGCAAGGAGCTGGACGGCTGGCAGGACTGGGCCAAGGCCCGCGGCGCCCGCGGCCTGGCCTACGTGGTCCTCGACGCCGAGACCGGCGAGGCGCGCGGCCCGGTGGCGAAGAACCTGTCCGCGGAGCACCTGGCCGGCCTGGCCGACGCGGCCGGCGCCAAGCCGGGCGACGCGATCTTCTTCGCGGCCGACGAGGAGCGGCGGACGGCGCAGGAGCTGCTCGGCGCGGCCCGGCTGGAGATCGGGCGGCGGACGAAGCTGATCGACCCCGACGCGTGGATGTTCTGCTGGGTGACCGACGCGCCGATGTTCGAGAAGGTCGAGGGCGTGGGCGCCCAGGGCGACGGCTGGACGGCGGTGCACCACCCGTTCACCTCGCCGACCGCCGAGTGGGCGGACCGCTTCGAGACGGCGCCGGACCAGGCGCTGGCCTACGCGTACGACATCGTCTGCAACGGCAACGAGATCGGCGGCGGCTCGATCCGTATCCACCGCGGGGACGTCCAGAAGCGCGTCTTCGACCTGCTCGGCATCAGCCCGCAGGAGGCGGCCGACAAGTTCGGCTTCCTGCTGGAGGCGTTCACGTTCGGCCCGCCGCCGCACGGCGGCATCGCCTTCGGCTGGGACCGGGTGTGCATGCTGCTCACCGGCGCGGACTCGATCCGCGAGGTCATCGCCTTCCCGAAGACCGGCGGCGGGTACGACCCGCTGACCGGAGCGCCCACCCCGATCACCGGCCAGCAGCGCGCCGAGGCGGGCATCGACGGGAAGCCCAAGCAGGCGGCCCAAGCCCCGTCGGCCGCGGCGTCGGCGCCCGGACCGGCCTGACGGCGAGCCCCGCCCCGACCGGGGCGGGGCCGACCCGGCGCGCGCAGATTCCGCCCGGGCCGCTTCGACCGCGCCGCCTCCGCCCTGGCAGGTGGACCTAGCACAACGATCTCGATCAGCTACCGAGAGTGATGGGCCGCTGAACGGTGATTTTCGGCCCATCACCGGCGGCCGGTACTCTCGGTGCTGATGGAGTCCGACGCACTGTTCCCGGTGACGCCGCCCGCGTCGACCGGCGGCGCGGCCGGCGTCCCGTCCCGCGGCCCGGGCGCCGCCGGTGAGCGCGCCGACGCGCCCCTGCCCGCCCGGATGCGGCCGACCCGCCTGGACGATCTCGTCGGCCAGGACCACCTGCTGGCCCCCGGGGCGCCGCTGCGCCAGCTCGTCACCGGCGGCGCGCTCCTGTCGGTCATCCTCTGGGGGCCGCCGGGCTGCGGAAAGACGACGGTCGCACGGTTGGTGGCCGGGGCCGCCGACCGGCGGTTCGTCGCCCTCTCGGCGCTCAACGCCGGGGTCCGGGACGTGCGCGCCGTTATCGACGAGGCCCGCCGGCAGCGCGGGGTCGGCGGGCCGGCGACCGTGCTGTTCATCGACGAGGTGCACCGGTTCAGCAAGACCCAGCAGGACTCGCTGCTGGCCGCCGTCGAGGACCGCACCGTCACGCTGCTCGCGGCCACCACCGAGAACCCGCACTTCGCGGTCATCGCCCCACTGCTGTCGCGCTGCGTCCTGCTCACACTGCGTCCGCTCACGCCCGACGCGGTGCAGACCCTGCTGGCGCGCGCCCTGGTCGACCCCCGCGGCCTCGGCGGCGCCGTGACGCTGACCGACGACGCGTGCGCCCACCTGGTGCGGCTCTGCGACGGCGACGTCCGCAAGGCCCTCACCGCGCTGGAGGCCGCCGCGGCCACCGCCCTCGCGGCCGGCCTGGACACGGTGGACCTGAGCACCGCCGAGCGCGCCATCGACACCGCCGCCGTCCGGTACGACCGCGACGGCGACGCCCACTACGACATCACCAGCGCGCTGATCAAGAGTATGCGCGGCTCCGACCCCGACGCCGCGCTGCACTGGCTCGCCCGGATGCTCGCGGCCGGCGAGGACGCCCGGTTCGTCGCCCGCCGGCTGGTCATCTTCGCGAGCGAGGACGTGGGCCTCGCCGACCCCGCCGCGCTCGGCGTGGCGACCGCCGCCGCGGCCGCCGTCGACCGGGTCGGCCTGCCCGAGGCGCAGCTCAACCTCGCCCACGCCGTTATCCATCTGGCGACCGCGCCCAAGTCCAACGCCGTGACCGCGGCCCTGGCGGCGGCACTCGCCGACGTCCGGGCGGGCCGGGGCGGCGCGGTACCGCCGCATCTGCGCGACGGGCACTACGGCGGCGCCCGGGGCCTCGGCCACGGGGTGGGGTACCGCTACCCGCACGACGACTCCCGCGGGATCGTCGCGCAGCAGTACGCACCGGACCCCCTGGTCGGTGTGGACTACTACCAGCCGACCCGGCACGGGGCGGAGGAGGCGGTCGCCGCGCGGATGCCCGCGCTGCGCCGCATCGTCCGCGCCGGGGGTTCCCGCCGGGGCGCCGACGGCGCACCCACCGACGGAAAGAGGACGACGTGAGAGCGCGCGGCGGCGATCGCCCCGAGGACAGCGACGACGAGGGCCGGCAGGGCCGGGGCAGGAACCGTCGCTGGGGGCGGGGCAAGCCCACCGAGGTCCCGGTCGAGGAGGAGGTCCCCCGCGAGGAGCTGGGCTGGATCGCCGACCTCCGGGACGCCAAAGAGGCCAAGGCGAGCCTGGCCCCCGGCACCGAGCAGCGCCCCGGCACCGAGCCGCGCTCGGGTACCCAGCCGCGCCCCGGTACGCCGCAGCGTCCGGGTGCTCCGCAACGTCCGAGTGCGCTGCAGCGTCCGGCCGCTGCCCCGCCTGGTCCGGGTGTCCAGCAGGGCACAGGGGGCCAGCAGGGCCGGGGTACGCAGGAGCAGGGCGGGGAGCCGCAGCGCCGACCCGCGACCGCCCCGCCGCGCCGACCGGCGACGGAGCCGCCGCGCCGCGCGCCGGCCGCCGAACCGCCGCCGCGCGCCGCCGCCCCGCCCCACTCCGGCGCGGTACCGGCGGTCGACCCGCGGGCCGTACCGCCGGTCGACCAGCGGGCGCAGCGGCCGCAGCCGCGCCGCGATCCGGGCCAGCCGCCCCGCGCCGGCGTCCCCCCGCACCGGGACGGCACCGCCGCGCCGCGGCTCCCCGACCTGCCCCGGCGCGATCCTGACGCGCCCCGCCGGGACCGGGGGCCGGCCGACCCGGATCCGACGCGGCCCCGCGCCGCGCAAGGTCCGGAGGCGCGCCAGCCTGCCCCGGAGCCGCTGCCGCGCCGCCCGGAGCCCGCCGACACCCGCGCCGCCCGGGCGCGCCACCCGGAGGCCAGCCCCGCCGACAGCGGTCACCCCGGGTCGCGTCGGCCCGAGGTACCCGAGGTGCACCGCACCGACTTGCGTCGCGGCGAGCCGCGCCAGCCAGGCAGGCACCAGCCCGAGTCGCGTCAGTCCGAGCTGCGTCAGTCCGAGTCGCGTCAGCCCGAGCTGCGTCAGCCCGAGTCGCGTCAGTCCGAGCTGCGTCAGTCCGAGCCGCGTCCTGCCGAGCCTGGCGCGTCCCGGCGGGACACGGCGGGTCCCGGGGGCGGGGCCGACCCGCGCCGGCCCGCGGTCGAGCCGCCGCGGCGCCGCGGCGCCGCGGCGCCGCCGACCGGCGCCCGCCCGACCGGTGATCCGCGGAACTTCCCGCCGCTGCCGCCGACGAGCGCCCCGCGCCGCGCGGCCGGACCGCCGCCGGCCGACCGGCCCCCGCCCGCCGCGGCGTCGCCGGGCCTGCCCCCGACCGGACTGCCGCCGGCCGGCCCGCCCGGCGCCGCGCCGCCCGGCGGGCGCACCCGGGAGCCGCGCCGCCCGGACACCCACGCCGCCCCGCCGCCGGTCAGCCCGGGCCGGACCAGCCCCGCCAACCCGCCGCGCGGCGCCCGCGGCGGCGGCCCGGCCGCGCCCCGACCGCCCGCGGCCCCGTCGACCGGGTACGTCGTGGACGCCCGCGGATCCGGCCGCGCGCTGCCCGCCGGACCCACCCGCGACGACGGACCGCCGCCGGCCGCCGCCGGGCGCGGTGCGCCGCCGACCGCCGGCCGCGCGACCCCGCCCCCGGCCGCCGACCGCGGCGCTCCGGCGTCCGTCCGGCGCCCCGGCCGGCCGGCGGACTCGCCGCCGAGTCTGGCCCGCTCCGGTGAGGCGACCGCTCCGCCCGTCCGACCGCCGGCCGCGGCGCCCCGCGCGCCCGGCCGCGCCGCGGACTCGCCGCCGAGCCTCGCCGGCCCCCCGGCACCGCCGACCCCGCCCGCGACCCGGCACACGCCCGCGTTGCCGCCCACACCTGCGTTGCCGCACCCGCCCGCGGCGCTGCACCCGCCCGCGGCGCCGCACACGTCCCCGATCCCGCCCGCGCTGCCGGCCCGCCAGGTGCCGCCCTCCGTACCGCGGGCGCACCCGCGGGGGACCGCGCCCCTGCCGGCCGCGCCGGCCCCGCAGGGGGACGACCCGCATCGGGACGCGCCGTACGGCGGCCGCGCCGCGGCTCCGTTCGGCGCCCCGTCCGACGACGCGGTCCCGCCGTTCGCCGGCCGGGACGCCGCGCCGCGCCGGCCGTACGCCGACGACGCGGCCCCCCCGGCGCGCGGGGGCGACGCCGACCGGACGCACGCGGCCGGGGCCGACGGGCCACCACCCGGGAACGGACGCGCGGCGCCGCTGCGCCTGACCCCCGCCGAGATCCGCCGCCAGCTCCGGGAGCGCAAGCGCCTCCGGCTGGCGACGCTGGTCGTCGGCTGCGTCGTGATCCTCGGCGCGGTGCCGCTGTTCTTCGGCATCCGGGCGAGCGTCCAGGACCCCGTCTTCGGTGCGCTGGACGCCCTGGCGGTACCGGCGTGGGCCGCCGGCCAGCCGCGCGACGAGAGCGGCGGCAGCAGTTGGTGCCTGGAGGAGTGCCGGTTCCGGGAGCGCCGGGCGACCGCCGACCGCTCCCCGGAGGAGACGAACCGGGCGTACACCGCCGGGCTCGCGGCCGACGGCTGGCGCCCGTGGCAGGTGCAGCTCTGCCCGGGCCAGCCGCTGCGCCCGGAGGAGTTCTACAGCTGCTGGCGCCGCGACGAGTTCACGCTGGACCTGTGGGTGCGCAAGCCCGCGTGCGAGAATCCGCAGGCCCCGGGGTGCACCGGCGCCGCCGTCACGCTGAAGGTGCGCCAGGCGGTGGCCGACGAGCGGCTGGACCCCGACCCGCCCGGCACGGACCCGAACGAGACCGGCGAGGATCCCGACCCGGTCTTCACGGACGCGCCGCCGCCGACATCCGCGCCGTCGTGATGCCCGCCCGCTCGACCCGGCCGGTAAGGTCAGCCGGGTCGAGCGGACGAGCGTGGGTGTCACCGCACCCGCGCGCTAGTGAGGAGGCAACGCGTTGGGGGCTGCTGGGGACGTGGCGGGGCTGGTGGCAGCCGGTGCCTTCCTGATGCTGGTACTGGTGCTGGCCGTACCGATCCTGCGGCTGCGCCGGACGATCGACGCGGCCACCCAGGCGATCACCGACCTGAACGCGCGCACCGAGCCGCTGATCGGCAACGTCACGGCCACGGTGGAGGGTGTGAACGTCGCGCTGGGCCAGGTGCAGGTGTCCCTCGACGGGGTCAATGCGCAGCTCGCCCGGATCGACACGATCACCGCGCACGCCCAGCAGGTCAGCGGGAACGTCGCCAACCTCGCTACCGTGGTGGCCGCGGCGGCGTCGAACCCGCTGGTGAAGGTCGCGTCGTTCGGCTACGGCCTGCGCAAGGCCGCGTCGGCCCGCCGGCACGCCGACACCGAGCGCGAGGTGCGGGCGACGATGAAGGACCGCCGCCGCGGCGGCCGGCACCAGGTCTGACCGCCGCCTCCCGCCCGGCGCCCGGCGTCGGCGACCCGAACAGATCGAGGAGTGACCCGTGAAGCGGATGCTGTGGCTGGGGATCGGCCTGGCGGTCGGCGCGCTGGTGGTACGCAAGGTCACCCGCAGGGCGCAGGCCTTCACCCCGCAGGGGATCGCCGGCGCGGTGGCGGGGTCGGCGGAGAACGCGGTCGGCGCGGTGCGTAGCTTCGTGGACGATGTCCGCGCCGCGATGGCGGAGCGGGAGGCGGAGATCCACTCCGCGTTCGCCGAGGGCACCGTCGTGCCGGACGCGGATCCGGCGTGGTCGGAGGAAGGGCAGCGATGAAGACAGCGGAGATCAAGCGCCGGTTCCTGGCGCACTTCGAGGCCAACGGGCACACTGCCGTGCCCAGTGCCCCGCTGCCGGCCATCGAGGACCCGAACCTGCTGTTCATCAACGCCGGCATGGTCCAGTTCGTACCGTACTTCCTCGGCCAGCAGGCCCCGCCGTGGCAGCGGGCGGCCAGCGTCCAGAAGTGCATCCGCACGCCGGACATCGACGAGGTCGGCAAGACGTCGCGGCACGGCACGTTCTTCCAGATGAACGGCAACTTCTCGTTCGGCGACTACTTCAAGGAGCGGGCGATCCCGCTGGCCTGGGAGCTGTCGACCAACGCCGTCGCCGACGGCGGCTTCGGCCTGGACCCGGAGCGGATCTGGGCGACGGTGTACCTCGACGACGACGAGGCCGTCGACATCTGGCTCGCCACCGGCCTGCCGCGGGAGCGGATCGTGCGCCGGGGCAAGAAGGACAACTACTGGCACATGGGCATCCCCGGCCCGGCCGGCCCGTGCTCGGAGCTGTACTACGACCGCGGCCCCGCCTACGGCCCCGACGGCGGCCCGGAGGTCGACGAGGACCGGTTCCTGGAGTTCTGGAACCTGGTCTTCATGCAGGTCGAGATCGCCAACGTCGCCAGCAAGGAGACGTTCGACATCCTCGGCGACCTGCCGGCGAAGAACATCGACACCGGCATGGGCCTGGAGCGCATGGCGTCGATCCTGCAGGGGGTCGACAACATGTACGAGATCGACGAGGTCAGGCCGGTCCTGGCCCGCGCCGCGGAGCTGACCGGCCGCAGCTACGGCACCCGCTCGGGGCAGGCGGCGCACGAGTCCCACCCCGACGACGTGCGGCTGCGGGTGATCGCCGACCACGTGCGGACCGCGCTGATGCTGATCGGCGACGGCGTGACCCCCGGCAACGAGGGCCGCGGCTACGTCCTGCGCCGGATCATGCGCCGGGCGATCCGGTCGATGCGGCTGCTGGGCTGGCAGGACCGCGCGCTGCCGGAGCTGCTGCCGCTGGCCCGCGACTGCATGGCGCCGTCCTACCCGGAGCTGCGCAGCGACTTCGACCGGATCAGCAGCTACGCGTACGCCGAGGAGGATGCGTTCCTGTCCACGCTGCGCGCCGGCACCACGATCCTGGACGTCGCGCTGGGCGAGACCAGGGCCGCGGGCGGTACGGCGCTGCCGGGCCAGAAGGCGTTCCAGCTACACGACACCTACGGCTTCCCGATCGACCTGACCCTGGAGATCGCGGCCGAGCAGGGCCTGAGCGTCGACCAGGAGGGCTTCCGGGCGCTCATGGCCGACCAGCGGGCGCGGGCGAAGGCGGACGCGAAGGCGCGCAAGACCGGGCACGCCGACCTGTCGGTGTTCCGCGCGGCGCTGGACGCGCACGGCCCCACCGACTGGGTGGCCTACACCGACCTGGAGACCGAGTCGCGGATCCTCGCGCTGTGGGCCGACGGCCAGCCGGCGGCGGCTGCCCGGGCCGGCGACCTCGTGTCGGTGGCGCTGGACCGCAGCCCGTTCTACGCCGAGTCCGGCGGCCAGGAGTCCGACGCCGGGGAGCTGACCGGCCCGGGCGTGCGCGCCGAGGTGCTCGACGTGCAGCGCCCCATCAAGGGCCTGGTGGTGCACCAGGTGCGGGTCCTCGACGGCACGCTGGCGCTGGACGACCGGGTGCACGCGCGCGTCGACCCGGAGTGGCGGCTCGGCGCGCGGCAGGCCCACTCGGGCACCCACGTCGTGCACGCGGCGCTGCGCCACGTGCTGGGCCCCGCGGCGCTGCAGTCCGGCTCGTACAACCGGCCCGGCTACCTGCGCCTGGACTTCTCCTGGCGCGGCGCGCTGTCGGAGGCGACCCGCTCCGAGGTGGAGGAGGCGGCCAACGCCGCGGTGCGGCGGGACCTGCCGGTGGCCGTGAAGTACATGACGCTGCCGGAGGCCCGTGAACTGGGTGCGCTGGCGCTGTTCGGCGAGACGTACGACGAGACCGTGCGCGTGGTGGAGATCGGCGGCGAGTGGTCGCGGGAGCTGTGCGGCGGCACCCACGTGCAGCACGCCGCCCAGATCGGCCCGCTGGCGGTCACCGGCGAGGCGTCGGTCGGCGCCGGCCAGCGCCGGGTCGAGGCGGTCGTCGGGATCGAGGCGTACCGGTACCTGGCCCGCGAGCGGGACCTGGTCGCGCGGATCGCCGAGCAGCTCCGGGCCCCCCGCGAGGAGCTGCCGGACCGGATCGCCGCCATGGTGGCCCGGATGAAGCAGGTCGAGAAGGAACTGGCCGAGCTGCGCGCGCGGGAGCTGCTGGGCGCGGCGGCGTCGGTGGCCGCCGGTGCCCGCGACGTCAACGGGGTGGCGTTCGTCGGCACCGAGGCGCCCGAGGGCACCGCGGCCAACGAGGTGCGGACCCTGGCCCAGGAGATCCGCGGCCGGATCGACGCGTCGCGCCCCGCGACGGTCGCCGTGGTCGCCCGCGCGGGCGAGAAGGCGTCCCTGGTCGTGGCGGTCAACGCCGCCGCCCGGTCCCGCGGCGTCTCGGCGGCGGACCTGGTGAAGGCCGTGCTGTCGGGCCGCGGCGGCGGCAGCGCCGACCTCGCCCAGGGCGGCGGGGTGCCCGCGGCCGAGGCCACCGCGCTGGTGTCCGCGGTCGAGAAGGCACTCGCCGGGGCCTGATTCCTCGATGTCTGGCTTATCGCGCGGAGTCCGGTTGGGCGTGGACGTCGGCCGGGTGCGGATCGGGGTCGCCGCGTGCGACCCGGACGGCATCCTGGCCACGCCCGTGCGCACGGTCGCCCGGGAGACCGCCCCGCCACCGGACAAAGTGCCTGCCGATATGGTGGAAATCGGGTGCCTGGTCGCGGAGTACGAGGCCGTCGCCGTGATCGTCGGGCTGCCCGTGGCCCTGTCGGGGCGGCCCGGGCAGGCGGCGAACGAGGTCACCGCGTACGCCCACCGGTTGGCTGAGGTGATCTCTCCCGTGGAGGTCCGCATGTCCGACGAGAGGATGTCAACCGTCGTCGCTACTCGTAGGCTGGCCGAGCGGGGCGTGCGGGGCAGGCGGCAGCGCGCGGTGGTCGACCAGGCCGCGGCGGTGGAGATTCTGCAAGGCTGGCTCGACAACCAGCGGAGGCGGACACGATGATCGACGAACTCGGACTGGCGTACGAGGACGGCGACCGGGGCCGGCACCGGCGCTCGGCGGAGTCGCCGCGCCGCCGGGGGCGCACGGTGATCGCCGCGGTCGTGGCGGTCCTGCTGCTGGCCGGCCTGGGCGGCGCGGCGTACTGGGGGCTGGACCGCGCCCTCGGCTTCTTCTCCGCGCCCGACTACGCCGGCGGAGGCGCCGACGAGGTGGTCGTCGAGGTCCGGGACGGCGACACCCTACGGCAGATCGGCGTCACCCTGGTCAAGGCCGACGTGGTCAAGAGCGACGAGGCGTTCGTCGAGGCGGCCGAGGACAACGCCCGCAGCGAGAACATCCAGCCCGGCTTCTACACGCTGCGCCGCCAGATGCGCGCCAAGGACGCCGTGGCCCTGCTCGTCAACCTGGACAACCGCGTGGTCAAGGGCGTCGCGGTCCGGGAGGGCCTGTCGGTCGTGCAGACCTACCAGGTGCTGTCGAAGGCGACCGGCATCCCGGTGGCCAAGTTCCAGGCCGCCGGCAAGGACCCGAAGAAGCTCGGCGTCCCGGACTTCTGGTTCACCCGGACAGACAAGACCAAGGCCCGGCCCTCGCTGGAGGGCTTCCTGTTCCCGAAGACCTACGAGTTCCCGCCCAACGCCACCGCCGAGAGCATCCTGCGGGCGATGGTGGCCCAGTTCCTCCAGGAGGCCGAGGCGATCGACTTCGTCACGACGGTGGAGAAGGAGCGCGGGGGCATCAGCCCGTACGAGGCGCTGGTCGTCGCCTCGCTCGCCCAGGTCGAGGCCGGCGTGCCTGGAGACCTGGGCAAGGTCGCCCGGGTCGCCTACAACCGGGCGTACGGCGGGTCGTTCCCGTGCGGCTGCCTGGAGATGGACGTCACGGTCAACTACTGGCTCGAACTCAACGGCAAGCCGACCAAGGCGTCCAAGGACATGACCGTCGCCGAACTCGACGACCCGCGCAACCCGTACAACCGGAAGCTGCGCGGCCTGCCGCCGAGCCCGATCGACAACCCGGGGGCCGCGGCGCTGCAGGCGGCGATGTCCCCGCCCGTGGGCGACTGGCTGTACTTCGTCGCCATCGACAAGAAGGGCAACTCGGCGTTCGCCACGACCCTGGCCGAGCACGAGAAGAACCAGGCGACGGCGCGCGCCAACGGCGTCCTGTGACCGCGCGCCGCGCGGCGGTGCTCGGCCATCCGGTCGGCCACTCGCTGTCGCCGGTGCTGCACCGTGCCGGGTTCGCCGCGGCGGGGCTCGACGGCTGGACGTACGACGCCGTCGACTGCCCCGCCGGCGGCCTGGCCGCCCTGCTCGGGCGCTGCGGCGGCGAGTGGGCCGGCTTCTCGGTGACGATGCCGCTGAAGGAGGAGGCGCTGGCCTGCGCCGACGGCGCCAGCGCGACGGCCCGGCTGGCCGGGGTGGCCAACACGCTGGTCCGGCGGGGGGCGGGCTGGTACGCCGACAACACCGACGTGACGGGGATGACGGCGCTGCTGGGCGCCGGTGCCCCGGCGTCGACCCCGCGGGGGCGGCCGGCGGTGGCCGGGTCCGGGGTGGTGACGGGCACCGTGCTGGGCGCGGGGGGTACGGCGCGGGCGGCGCTGGTGGCGCTGGGCCGGGCGGGGGTCGGCGAGGTCGCCGTGGTGGCCCGCCGCGCCGCGGCGGTGCGGGCGCTGGTGCCGGTCGCCGAGGCCGTGGGCGTACGGCTGCGGGCGGTGGCCTGGGGCGAGGGCGCGGACCACCTCGGCGCCGACGTCGTCGTGTCGACGGTCCCCGCCGGTACCGCCGACGGGCTGGCCGCGGCCGCCCGGTGGCGGCCGGGCGCGGCGTACCTCGACGCGCTGTACGCGCCGTGGCCGACGCCGCTGGCCGCCGCGGCGGCGGCCGCCGGGCTGGCGGTGCTCTCCGGCCTGGACCTGCTCTACGCCCAGGCTCTCGACCAGTTCGCCCACTTCACCGGCCTGCCGGCCCCGGCCGCCGCGATGCGCGCGGCCCTGCACGCCGCCCGCCCCGCCTGGCCCGCCACTTCCTGACCTCGAACGCCGCCGGGCCGGCGCGCCCGCGGCGGCTGCCGCGCGGAGGCGGTGGGGGGTGGCTCACGGGCGCGGGGTGGCCTGGGAGACTTGGGGGGAAAGGGGTGGGACATGCGTTGGATGACCGCGGGTGAGTCGCACGGACCGGCGCTGGTGGCGATCCTGGACGCCGTACCGGCCGGGGTGCAGATCACCAGCACCGAGATCGCCGACGAGCTGGCCCGGCGCCGGCTCGGGTACGGCCGGGGTTCGCGGATGAGCTTCGAGCGCGACGTCGTCGAGATGGTCGGCGGCGTCCGGCACGGGCGCACCATGGGCAGCCCCGTCGCCGTCCGGGTGGCCAACTCCGAGTGGCCGAAGTGGGAGACGGTCATGGCGGCCGACCCCGTCGACCCGGAGATCCTCGCCGGCCTCGCCCGCAACGCGCCCCTGACCCGCCCCCGCCCCGGCCACGCCGACCTGGCGGGGATGCAGAAGTACGGCCACGCGGACGCCCGGCCGATCCTGGAGCGGGCGAGCGCCCGCGAGACCGCCGCGCGCGTCGCCGTCGGCACCGTCGCCAAGGCGCTGCTCCGCCAGGCGCTCGGCGTCGAGATCGTGTCGCACGTGGTGGCGCTCGGCGCGGTCGCCGTCCCCGACGGCGCGGCCCCCGGCCCCGGCGACCGGGCGCGCGTCGACGCCGACCCGCTGCGCTGCGCCGACCCGGCGGCCAGCGCCGCCATGGTCGCCGAGGTCGACGCCGCCAAGGAGGACGCCGACACCCTCGGCGGCGTCGTGGAGGTCCTGGCGTACGGGGTGCCGCCGGGTCTGGGCAGCCACGTCCAGTGGGACCGCAAGCTGGACGCGCGGCTGGCGATGGCGCTGATGTCCATCCAGGCGATCAAGGGCGTGGAGATCGGCGACGCGTTCACCCAGGCCCGGTCCCGGGGGTCGGCCGCGCACGACGAGATGGAGCCCTCGCCCGCGGGCGTCCGGCGGCGCACCGACCGCGCCGGGGGGCTGGAGGGCGGGATGACGACGGGCCAGCGGCTGCGGGTCCGGGCGGCGATGAAGCCGATCTCCTCGCTGAGCCGGGCTCTGGCCACCGTGGACATCGCCACGGGCGCGCCGGCCGCGGCCATCCACCAGCGCTCGGACGTGTGCGCGGTACCGGCCGCGGCGGTGGTCGCCGAGTCGATGGTGGCGCTGGTCCTGGCGGAGGCGGCGACGGAGAAGTTCGGCGGCGACTCGGTGGCCGAGATCAGCCGCAACCTGGCGGCGTACCGGGCGAACCTGGTCATCGCGTGAGCGGCCCGGTCTGCGTGCTCGTCGGGCCGCCCGGCGCCGGGAAGTCGACGGTCGGGGCGGCGCTGGCCGCGGCGCTGGGACTGCCCTACCGGGACACCGACGCCGACGTCGAGGCCGCCGAGGGCCGCCCGATCCCGGAGGTCTTCGTCGACGACGGCGAGGCGTACTTCCGGGAGCGGGAGCGGGCGGCGGTGGCCGCGGCGCTGGCCGGGCACGCGGGAGTCCTGTCGCTGGGCGGCGGCGCGGTGCTGGACGCGCGGACCCGGGCCGCGCTGGCCGGCCACCCGGTCGTGTACCTGTCGGTGGACCTGCCCGACGCGATGTCCCGCATCGGCCTCGGGTCGGGCCGCCCGCTGCTCGCCGTCAACCCGCGCGCCACGCTGCGGCACCTGCTGGAGCTGCGCCGGCCGCTGTACGCCGAGGTGGCCGCGCACACGGTCCGCACCGACGGCCGCACGCCCGAGCAGATCGTGGCGGAGGTCCGCGCCCACCTCGGCCGCTGAGCCCGCCAGCGGCCGGAGAAAGCAGGTGCGTGCCGCCGCCGCGCAGACCGCCGCCCCGTGGCCGGCGGCGTGCGCGGCGGCGGTCAGCGCGCCGAGGCCGGCGCGCGGGCGAAGACCGCCGCGTGGGCCCGCGCCCAGTCCGCCAGGGTCGTCGGCGCGGGCACCAGCGTGCCCAGTACCGGCGACACCGGCTGCGGATGCGCGACCAGGCTGCCCACGGTCGCCACGTACCAGCCGGCGTAGGGTCCCATGACCGGACGCAGGACCTCGGCCGCCTCGGCGGGGGCGACCTCGCGGTACTCCAGCGGGCGGCCCAGCGCCCCGGCCAGCTCCCGCAGGCGGTCCCGGCGGCTGAGCGCGGCCGGCCCGGTCAGCAGCAGGGACCGGCCGGCGTGGCCCGGCTCGGTGAGCACCCGCGCGGCCACCGCCGCAATGTCGGCCATGGCGACCGGGGAGTTGACGGCCTCGGGGTGCGCGTCGCGGACCGTGTCCCCGCCGCGGAGCTGCGGCGCCCACATCGCCACGTTCTCGATGAACTCGCCCGGCCACAGGTGCGTCCAGGACCCGCCGCCGGCCTCGACCGCCCGCGCCACCGGGTGCCACTCGCTGCCGGGCTCGCCGGACAGGTCCACCACGTGCCGGACACCGGCCGCGCGCGCCGCCGCCACCGTGGCCGCGGCCGTGGCGGACTGCGGCGCCAGGTACATCGCGTCCACGCCGGACAGCGCCCGGCCCAGTGTCGCCGGCTCGGTCACCCGGCCGCGGAGCACCTCGACCTCCGGCGGCAGGGCCGCCGCGGCCGGGTCCCGGGTCAGCGCCCGCACCGGGGCGCCGAGGGCGCGCAGGGCGTCCACCACCAGCCGGCCGACGCTGCCGGTGGCGCCGGTCACCAGGACGGTCATGCCCGCGCCCCGAGCCGCTTGCGCAGGTGCCGGCCGGTCGGGGTGTCGGCGTCGGCGAGGTCGGCGGGCGTACCGGCGAACACCACCGACCCGCCGTCGTGCCCGGCGCCGGGGCCGAGGTCGATCACCCAGTCCGCGCGCGCGACGACGTCGAGGTGGTGCTCGATGACCACCACGGTCCGGCCGCCGTCGACGATCCGGTCCAGCAGCGCGACGAGCTGGGCCACGTCGGCCATGTGCAGGCCGGAGGTGGGCTCGTCCAGGACGAACGTGTCGGCGGTGCCGGCCAGGTGGACCGCGAGCTTGAGCCGCTGGCGCTCGCCGCCGGACAGCGTGTGCAGCGGCTGTCCGAGGGTCAGGTAGGGCAGGCCGGCGTCGACGAGCCGGTCCAGCGCCGCCCGGACCGGCCGCTCGGTGAAGAAGTCCCGGGCGGCGGCCACGGGCATGGCCAGGACGTCGGTGATCGTCGCCCCGCGCAGCGGGTAGCCGAGTACCTCGGCGGTGAACCGCCGGCCCTCGCACCCCTCGCACACGCTGGCCACGCCGGTCATGAACGCCAGGTCGGTGTAGATCACCCCGAGGCCCTTGCACTCGGGGCAGGCGCCGGCGGAGTTGGCGCTGAACAGGGCCGCCGGTACGCCGTTGGCCTTGGCGAACGCCTTGCGCACGCCGTCGAGCAGTCCGGTGTACGTGGCCGGGTTGGACCGGCGGGAGCCGCGGATCGCCGACTGGTCCACGACGGTGACGTCGGCGGCCCGGGGCAGGTAGGTGTGGACGAGGGTGCTCTTGCCGGACCCGGCGACGCCGGTGACGGCGGTCAGGACGCCGGTGGGCACGTCCACGGTGACGTCGCGCAGGTTGTGCCGGCGCGCGCCGGTGATGGTGACCGCGCCGGTGGGCCGGCGGACGGCCGCCTTCACCTCGGTGTGCCGTTCGAGGTGGTCGCCGGTGCGGGTGCCGGCCGCGCGCAGCCCCGCGGCGTCTCCCGCGTAGACGACGCGCCCGCCCGCGGCGCCCGCGCCGGGGCCGAGGTCCACGATGTGGTCGGCGATGGCGATCACCTCGGGCTTGTGCTCGACCACGAGCACCGTGTTGCCCTTGTCCCGGAGCTGGCGCAGCAGGCCGTTCATCCGGTCGATGTCGTGCGGGTGCAGGCCGACGGTCGGCTCGTCGAAGACGTACGTGACGTCGGTCAGGGGCGAGCCGAGGTGGCGGACCATCTTGACCCGCTGCGCCTCGCCGCCGGACAGCGTGCCGGCGGGCCGGTCCAGGGACAGGTAGCCCAGGCCGATCTCCGTCAGGTTGTCCAGGCTGGCCCGCAGGGCGGCGACCAGCGGCGCGACCCGCGCGTCGGAGAGCGTGCCGAGCCACTGCGCCAGGTCGCTGACCTGCATCGCGGCGCAGTCGGCGATGGAGCGGCCGGCGATCCGGCAGGACCGGGCGGCGGCGTGCAGGCGGGTGCCGGCGCAGTCCGGGCAGGCGGCGAACGTGGCCGCCCGCGCGACGGCGGCGCGGATGTGCGGCTGGAGGGTCTCGACGTCCCTGCCCAGGTGCAGCCGGCTGATCTTCGGGATGAGGCCCTCGTAGGTGAGGTTCATCGTGCCGATCCTGAGCTTGGTCTCCGGGCCGCGCAGCAGCCGCTCCCACTGGTCCCCGGTGTAGTCGTCCAGCCTGGTGTCGGGGTCGAAGTAGCCGGACTCGGCGAAGATTTTCCAGTACCACGAGTCGACGCCGAAGCCCGGGTAGGTGATGGCGCCCTCGTTCAGCGACAGCCGCCGGTCGACCAGCGCGTCGACGTCGACGTCGGACACCTGCCCGCCGCCCGCGCAGCGCGGGCACATGCCCTGCGGGTCGTTGAACGAGAACAGGTGCGCGCCGCCCAGGTGCGGCTCGCCGGCCCGGCTGAACACGAGCCGGAGCAGCGCGTAGGCGTCGGTGGCGGTGCCGACGGTACTGCGGGAGTTGGCGCCCATCCGCTCCTGGTCCACGACGATGGCGGCGCCCAGGTGGCGCAGCGAGTCGACCTCGGGCCGGGCCTGCCGGGGCATGAAGGACTGGATGAACGCGGTGTACGTCTCGTTGATCAGGCGCTGGGACTCGGCGGCGATGGTGCCGAAGACGAGGCTGGACTTGCCGGAGCCCGACACGCCGGTGAAGACGGTGAGGGCGCGCTTGGGGATGTCGACGTCGACGCCGCGCAGGTTGTTCTCGCGGGCGCCGCGGACCTCGATGTGACCGTACGGGGACGCTGTGGACACGGGGCACCTTCCGCCGGAAACTGTTTACGCTGTAATATGTTAGCACGTTACTTTACGCTGTAAAGAGTTCTCTGGCGCGGCCGGTGCCCGCGGTGTGGAAAGCTCGGGTCACCCGGCACGCGGCCGGGCGCGGGCGGTCGCGGTGGGCCGCCGGGAGAGGGGAGGTCCGCATGGTCACCTACGTCGGCCAGGGCGATCCGGCCCGGACGATGGCGCTGCTGTGGGGGAGCGCGCCGGCCCCGCCGCGCCGCGGCCCCCGGCCCGGGCTGTCGCTGGAGGAGATCGTCCGGGCGGCCATCGACATCGCCGACGCCGAGGGGCTGGCCGAGGTGTCGATGCGGGCCGTCGCCGCCCGGTTCGGCCGCACGGCGATGGCCCTCTACACGTACGTCCCCGGCAAGGAGGAGCTGCTGGACCTCATGGTCGACCGGGTGCTCGCCGACGCCGACCGCGACCTGCCCTACGCGCAGGGCTGGCGGGCCGCCGCGACGGCCGGCGCGCACGCCTCGTGGGAGTTCCACGTCCGGCACCCGTGGCTGCTCCAGATCTCGGCCACCCGGTCGGTGCTCGGGCCGCACGAGCTGGACTCGTACGAGGCCCAGTCGCGGGTCTTCGCCGGGCTGGGCCTGTCGGGCCTGGACATCACCCGGCTGGTGGGCACCCTGCACACGTTCGTCCGCGGCGCCGCCGCGTCGATGGCCGAGGCGCGGGCCGCCGAGCGGGTCACCGGGATCAGCGAGACCGACTGGTGGACGACCCGCGCCGGCTACCTGGAGTCCATGGTCACCAGCCCCGAGTACCGGGCCCGGTACCCGACCATCACCAGCTTCGAGCCGACCGCCCACGACGTCCCCGACCCCGACGCCCCGTACCTCGAACAGCAGGCCCGCGACACCTTCACCGAGGGCCTGGCGGTCGTGCTGGACGGGATGGCCGCGTTCATCGCCGCCCGGGGCGCCGCCGGCCCGGGGTCCGTCCCCGCGGTACCCCCCGCCGCGGAATCCGCCGCCCAGGGGTCCGCCGCCCCGTGAGCCGCCGCCTGGGCGCCGACGGTCAGCCGATCGTGATCCGCACGTCGTCCAGGTAGCCGTTGAACTGGTCGTTGCGGTCGTGGGTGTTGCGCGCCCCGACGACCAGCGGCGCCGCGTTGGCGACCGACAGCGCCCGCGGGATCGGCGACCGCTGCCGCTGCACCCCGTCGACGAGCAGCACCAGCGCCGTGCGGTCCCGCAGGCACTCGATCCGGTGCCAGACGGAGTCGGCGACGGTCGGGCCGGCGCCCGCGCCGTAGACCTCGCCGGTCCCGGTGCGGAACAGGATGCAGCCCGGGATCCCCCGGGGGTCGAGCTGCATCTTGTACGAGCCGCCGGCGTTGCCGTAGCCCTTGGTGAGCACCACCTGCGGCGTACCGCGCCGGTACAGCGGCAGCTTGACCAGCGCGCTGTACCGGATCGCGGCCGTCCCCGGGTTGAGGTCCGCGGTCCCGGCGGTGGTCAGCGCCGCCTTCGGGCACTCGACGCCGGCCCCGGCGCACGGCCACGGGAAGAGCAGCGCCCGGCCCGGCGCGTGCAGCACCGGCACGGCGCGGCCGCCGTGGCGGGTCAGCGGGCGCAGGGTGTGGCCGTTGCCCGTGGAGTCGCGGTAGGTCATCGGGGCGGCCGCGGAGTCGAACGACCAGCGGGCCACCTGGCGCGGCGCCGCCTGGGCGGGCCCGGCCGGCAGCACGCCGACGGCCGCGAGAGCGGACGCCAGCAGGGCGGCGGCCGCGCCGCGACCGCGGCGGGACGAAGCAGCGCCCGGGGTCAGCACCTTGCCTGTCTGGAATGTACGCATAGGCACATTGTGCGCGCCCGTCAGCCGATGCGGATCCAGACGTGGTCGAGCGCGCCGTGGAACTGGTCGTTGCCGAGCGACACGCCCTTGCCGCCGAGGCGCACGGGGGCGGTGGGGCGGATGGCCAGCCCCGCCGGCACCCGCGCCCGGCCCCGCGGCACGCCGTCGACCCAGATCACCAGCGCCGTCCCCGAGCGGCCGCACTGCACCCCGTGCCACGCGCCGTCGGCCACCGACACCGCCGCCAGCGCCAGGTGGGTCCGGCCCGCCCCGGTGCCGACGACCGCGCAGCTCGGCCGGCCCGCGGCGCCGTCGACCTGGAGCTTGTACTGGCCGCCGCGGTCGGCGTACCCCTTCTGGACGAGGTTCTGCCCCCCGCCGGCCTGGCCGCGGGCCAGCCGCACGAGGCCGCCCCAGCGGATCCGCGCGGTGCCGGGGTTGAGGGACGCCGCGTGCGGGGTCTGCAGAATCGCCCGGGCGCAGGCGCCGGGGCAGCGCGCGGGGAACGCCACGGCGCGACCCGGCGGGCGGCTCACCGCCGCGACCCGGCCGCCGTACCGGGCGACCGCGCGCAGGCCGTGGCCGCCCCCGGAGGAGTCGCGGTACCCGCCGCCCACCGGCGTGTCGAACGACCAGCTCGCCCGCAGCGCCCCGGCCGCCGCCGCGGGACCGCCGCCGGCCACGCCCGCCAGGACCGTCCCCGCCAGAACCGCCCCCGCCAGCGCGGCGCCGGCCGGCGCCCGCCCCCGTAGTGGTCTCATCTCCACGGCATATCCCCGTCCCGGCCGGCGAAACCGGTCGCCCCGGCCCGCATCGCCCGACCGGCCGCATGGTTGGCTGGACCGGTGCGAAGCGTGATCGAGGTGGGCGGCGAGCGCCCGTACGACGTGGTGGTCGGCCGGGGCCTGCTGGCCGACGTCGCGGGGCTGGTGCCGGGGGCGGCGCAGGCCGCGGTGGTGTACGCCGCGCCGCTGGCCGCGCGCGCGGCCGAGGTGGCCGACGGGCTGCGGGCGGCGGGCGTGCGCCCGCTGCCGGTCGAGGTGCCCGACGCCGAGGCGGGCAAGACGGTCGCGGTGGCGGCCGACGTGTGGGACGCCCTCGGCGCGGCCGCCTTCACCCGGACCGACGTCGTCGTCGGCGTCGGCGGGGGCGCGGTGACGGACCTGGCGGGGTACGCGGCGGCGAGCTGGCTGCGCGGCGTGCGGTGGGTGCCGGTGTCGGCCAGCCTGCTGGGCATGGTGGACGCCGCGGTCGGCGGCAAGACGGGCGTGAACACCGCCGCCGGCAAGAACCTCGTCGGCGCGTTCCACCCGCCGGCCGGGGTCCTGGCCGACGTGGACCTGCTGGACACGCTGCCGCCCGCGGACCTGCGCGCCGGCCTGGCCGAGGTCGTCAAGTGCGGCTTCATCGCCGACCCGGCCATCCTGGACCTGGTGGAGGCCGACCCGGCCGCCGCCGTCGACCCGCGCTCGGCGGCGCTGCACGAGCTGGTGGTCCGGGCGGTCCGGGTCAAGGCCGAGGTGGTGGCCGGCGACCTGCGCGAGTCCGGGCGGCGGGAGATCCTCAACTACGGGCACACGCTCGCGCACGCGATCGAGCAGGTGCAGGGGTACCGCTGGCGGCACGGCGACGCCGTCGCCGTCGGCCTGGTCTTCGCCGCCGCCCTCGGCCACCTGGCCGGCAGGCTCGACGCCGAAACAGCCGCGCGGCACGCCCGGACCCTGCGCCTGCTGGACCTGCCGACGACGTACGCCGCCGACGCCTGGCCGCGGCTGCGGCAGGTCATGGCGGTCGACAAGAAGGCCCGCGCCGGGGCGCTGCGCTTCGTCGTCCTCGACGCGCTGGCGGCGCCGACGATCCTCACCGCCCCGCCCGAGTCGACGCTGGCGGCGGCCTACGCCGCTGTCGCCGGCTGAGCCGGCGACCGCTCGGCCGGCGCCCGCCGCGACCCGCCGCGCGCCGGGGCGGGCGGGCGCGGGTGCGGCGGTGGTGTACTGGTGCGACCGGCTGGCGAAGGGTGGACGCGGTGCGCGAGGTGTGGGTACTCAACGGGGTCAACCTCGGGCGGCTGGGGACGCGGCAGACCGACATCTACGGCCTCACCTCGTACGCCGAACTGGCGGCGCTGTGCGAGGCCGCCGGCCGCGCGCGCGGCCTGGCCGTCCGGGTGCGGCAGACCGACGCCGAGCACGAGCTGGTCGGCTGGCTGCACGAGGCCGCCGACGCCGCCGTCCCGGTGGTGCTCAACCCGGCCGCCTGGTCGCACTACTCGGTCGCCGTCCGGGACGCCTGCGCGATGCTGACCGCGCCGCTGGTCGAGGTACACCTGTCCAACATCCATGCGCGTGAGGCGTTCCGGCACCACTCGGTGGTTTCGGCCGTCGCCGCCGGGGTCATCTGCGGGCTGGGCACCGACGGGTACGTCCTGGCCCTCACCCACCTGGCCAACCGGCTCGCCGACGCCTGAAGGCCGGTGCGGCGCGACGGCCGCCGCGGGGCTAGAATTTGGGCCGTTCACGGGCAGCGTCAGACCGTGGCCAGCGACGACTCCGGTCCCATCCCACACGAGCAGGACGGCCCACACAGACATGGCTTCGACCAACGACCTCAAGAACGGCATGGTGCTCAACCTCGACAAGGAGCTGTGGTCCGTCGTCGAGTTCCAGCACGTCAAGCCGGGCAAGGGCCCCGCGTTCGTGCGCACCACGCTCAAGCACGTGCTGAGCGGCAAGGTCGTCGACAAGACGTTCAACGCCGGCACCAAGGTCGAGACCGCGACGGTCGACAAGCGGACCATGCAGTACCTGTACGCCGACGGCGACGACTTCGTGTTCATGGACCTGGACACCTTCGACCAGATCCACATCCCGGGCGCCACGGTCGCCGACGCGCGCAACTACCTGCTCCCGGAGGCCAACGCCACGGTGGCCACCCACGAGGGCGTCGTGCTGTACGTCGAGCTGCCCACCTCCGTCATGCTGGAGGTCACCTACACCGAGCCGGGCCTGCAGGGCGACCGCTCGACGGGCGGCACCAAGCCGGCCACGGTGGAGACCGGCGCCGAGATCCAGGTGCCGCTGTTCATCACCACCGGCGAGAAGGTCAAGGTGGACACCCGCGACGGCCGTTACCTCGGCCGCTCCTGATGGCCGAGGGTCCCCGGGTCCAGATGCCCGCCCGCCGCAAGGCGCGCAAGCGGGCGCTCGACGTGCTCTACCAGGCGGACCTGCGCGACCAGCCGGTCCCCGACGTCCTCGGCGACTACGTCGCCCGGCTGGAGCGCCCGCTGCCGGAGCACCTGGGCTACGCGACCGCGCTGGTCGAGGGCGTGGCGGAGCGGATCGACCGGATCGACGAGGTGATCTCCACCTACGCCGAGGGGTGGACGCTGGAGCGGATGCCGGTGGTCGACCGCAACCTGGCCCGGATCGCCACCTACGAGCTGCTCTACGTCGACGAGATCGACGACGCCGTGGCGATCACCGAGGCCGTCGAGCTGGCCCGGCAGATGTCCACCGACGACTCGCCGCGCTTCCTCAACGGCGTCCTCGGCCGGATCGCCGAGTACGCCACCCGCTGACGGCCCGAGGGCGGCACAGCAGAACGGCCCGCACCGGCTTGCCGGTGCGGGCCGTTCTGGCGATGCCGGGCGGCGTCAGGAACCGAAGAACGCCCGCGGATCGGCGACCAGCACGCCCTGCTCGCTCAGCCGCTCGATCAGACCCGACGGCGAGATGTCGTACACGATCGCCAGCGCGCGCAGGTCGTCGGCGCGGATCGACAGGACCCGGCCGTTGTAGTCGCCCCGCTGCTGCTGGATCGCGCGGGCGTACCGCGCGACGTAGCCGAGGTCGTCGGAGGCCTGGTCGTACAGCTTCTCCAGGTCGAGCACGATCTTGTTGGTGGCCTCCTGCCGGACGCCGCTGCCGTCGGGCAGCAGCTCCGCCACCGGAACCCGGTAGAAGTCGGCCAGTTCGGCCAGGCGGGAGACGGTGACCGCACGGTCGCCACGCTCGTACGAGCCGACGACGACGGCCTTCCAGCGCCCGTTCGACTTCTCCTCGACGCCTTGCAGGGACAACCCCTGCTGCTGGCGGATCGAGCGCAGTCGGGCGCCGAGGGACTTGGCGTACTCAGAGGGCATCGAGTCACTCCCAGTGCTGCCCGGGGTGGGACCCCGGCTAATCACTACGGAGCGTGACGGTACGGGCCGGAGCACAGGAGGTCAAGTGCGCGAGCCAGATCAATGCAATATCGCGTGACGCGCGTCCCCGCCTCCGCCGTCCGGCCGGCATGGGGAGGCCCGTTCGGGGACCATGATCGCCTGCTGCTACCGTGTGCCCGGCTTCGACCGCGACCCGCCACCGGCGCCCCCGGGGGAGGTGCCCGGTCGGCGGGCCGGCGCCGGGCCGGCCGCCGCGTCACCGCGCGTACACCCGGGCACCGCGCCCGGGGCGTACGCGGGGGTGACATACCGACATCCTTTAACGACCCGTCCCGTGAGGCGGGGAAGGAGGTCCGCCTTGGCGTACCCCGAACTCGCCCGCGACCCCGCCGCCCGCGGCGCCGGCAAGGTCATCCTCGCCGCCCCGGAGATCCAGCGCGTGGTCGACCGGCTCGCCCACCAGATCCTGGAGAAGACGGCCGGGGCCCGCGACACCGTCCTGCTCGGCATCCCCACCCGCGGGGTGCCGCTGGCCCGCCGGCTCGCCGGCCGCATCCACGCCTTCGAGGGCGTGCGGGTGCCGGTCGGGGTCCTCGACGTCACCGCCTGCCGCGACGACCGCGGCCTGCGGGCGGCCACCAGCGCGCTGCCGACGGACCTGCCCCCGGGCGGGGTCGACGGCCGGCGGCTGATCCTCGTCGACGACGTGCTCTGCTCCGGCCGGACCGCCCGCGCCGCGCTCGACGCGCTCGCCCAGCTCGGCCGCCCCGCCTCGGTGCAGTTGGCCGTCCTGGTCGACCGCGGCCACCGCGAGCTGCCCATCCGCGCCGACTACGTCGGCAAGAACATCCCGACCGCGCTGCGCGAGACCGTGCGCGTGTCGCTGGTGGAGGTGGACCCGCGCGACGAGGTCCGCCTGCACGGGGATACCCCGCAGGGAGGAGAACAGTGACCACCCATCTGCTGTCCGCCGCCGACCTGGACGCCGCCGCGGCGACCGCGCTGCTGGACCGCGCCGCCGCGTTCGCCGCCGGCACCGGGCCGGACCGCCCGCTGGCCGGCCGGACGGTGGTGAACCTGTTCTACGAGGACTCCACCCGCACCCGGTTCTCCTTCGACTCCGCCGCCCGGCGCCTGGGGGCCGGCGTGGTCGCCTTCGCCGTCAAGGGCTCCAGCGTCGCCAAGGGCGAGTCGCTCAAGGACACCGCGCTGACCCTGCGGGCGATGGGCGCCGACGCGGTCGTGATCCGGCACCCGGCCTCCGGCGCGCCGCACCGCCTGGCCGGCTGGGTCGACGTGCCGGTGGTCAACGCCGGTGACGGCACCCACGAGCACCCGACGCAGGCGCTGCTGGACGCGTACACGATCCGCCAGCGGACCGGCCGCGTCGCCGGCCTGCGGGTGGCCATCGTCGGCGACGTCCGGCACTCGCGGGTGGCCCGGTCCAACGCGATCCTGCTCACCACGCTCGGGGCCAAGGTGACCCTGGTCGGCCCGCCGACCCTGGTACCCCGCTCCGGCCACGTCTACGGCGCCGGCGTCGAGGTCGGCTACGACCTGGACGCGGTCCTGCCCGAGGTCGACGTGGTGATGATGCTGCGGGTCCAGCACGAGCGGATGACGTCCTCGTTCTTCCCGTCGATCCGGGAGTACGCGCGGCGGTACGGCCTGCACGACGACCGGGCCGGGCGGCTGGCCCCGCACGCGATCGTGATGCACCCCGGGCCGATGAACCGCGGCGTCGAGATCGACGGCGGCGTCGCCGACTCGGCCCGGTCCACCATCGTCGACCAGGTCAGCAACGGCGTCTGGACCCGGATGGCCGTCCTGCACCTGCTGCTGGACGGCACCCTTGCGGAGAACGGCACCCGTGCGGAGAGGCGGAGTCAGTGAAGTACCTGATCAGGGGAGCCCGGCTGGTCGGCGGCGAGTGCGCGGACCTGCTGCTGCGCGACGGCGCGGTGGCGCAGGTCGGCACCGGCCTGTCCGCGCCCGACGCCGCGGTCGTCGACGCCGAGGGCCTCGTCGCCCTGCCCGGCCTGGTGGACCTGCACACCCACCTGCGCGAGCCGGGCCGGGAGGACGCCGAGACCATCGAGTCCGGCTCCCGGGCCGCGGCGCTCGGCGGGTACACGGCCGTCTGCGCGATGGCCAACACCGACCCGGTCGCCGACACCCCCGCCCTGGTGGAGCAGGTGTGGCGCCGGGGCCGCGCGGTCGGGCTGGTGGACGTCCAGCCCGTCGGGGCGGTCACCGTCGGGCTGGCCGGCGAGCGCCTGGCCGCCCTCGGCGACATGGCCGACTCGGCGGCCCGGGTGCGGATCTTCTCCGACGACGGGATCTGCGTGCACGACCCGCGGTTGATGCGGCGGGCGCTGGAGTACGTGAAGGCGTTCGACGGGGTCGTCGCCCAGCACGCCGAGGAGCCGCGGCTGACCGAGGGCGCCCAGATGCACGAGGGCGAGGTCGCCGCCCGGATCGGCCTGGCCGGCTGGCCGGCGGTCGCCGAGGAGGCGATCATCGCGCGGGACGTCCTGCTCGCCGAGCACGTCGACTCGCGGCTGCACGTCTGCCACGTCTCGACGGCCGGTTCGGTGGAGATCCTGCGGCACGCCAAGCGGCGGCCGTGGGTCGACCGCGGCCCGGTGCCCCGGCTGACGGCGGAGGTGTGCCCGCACCACCTGCTGCTCACCCACGAGCTGGCGGCCGGGTACGACCCGGTCTACAAGGTCAACCCGCCGCTGCGGACGGCCGAGGACGTCGCCGCCCTGCGGGCCGCGCTGGTCGAGGGCGTCGTGGACGTGGTCGCCACCGACCACGCGCCGCACGCCGGGCACGACAAGGAGTGCGAGTGGGCGTACGCCCGGCCGGGGATGCTCGGCCTGGAGACGGCCCTGTCCATCGTGGTCAAGGTGCTGCGCGAGGCCGACCTGCCCGAGGCGACGGTGTGGGAGCTGGTGGCCCGGCGGATGTCGCGCACGCCGGCCCGGATCGCCGGGCTCGACGCCCACGGCCACGACCCGGCGCCGGGCAGCCCGGCCAACCTGACGCTGGTGGACCCGGCCGCGACCCGCACGGTCGACGCGGGCGGGCTGGCCAGCCGCAGCCGCAACACCCCCTACGCCGGACTGGAGCTGCCCGGCCGGGTGGTCGCGACGTTCCTGCACGGCACCGCGACGGTCCTCGACGGAAAGGCATGTCAGTGACCCACGAAGCGATCCTGGTCCTGGAGGACGGACGCACCTTCGTCGGCGAGGCGTACGGCGCGGTGGGGGAGACCGTCGGCGAGGCGGTCTTCACCACGGCGATGACCGGCTACCAGGAGACCCTGACCGACCCCTCGTACCACCGCCAGGTGGTGGTCCAGACCGCGCCGCACGTGGGCAACACCGGGGTCAACGGCGAGGACGACGAGTCCGACCAGTTCTGGGTGGCCGGGTACGTCGTGCGCGACCCCAGCCCGCGGGCCGCCAACTGGCGGTCCACCGGCGAGCTGGGCGACCGGCTGGCCGCCGAGGGCGTGGTCGGGATCTCCGGCATCGACACCCGGGCGCTCACCCGGCACCTGCGCGAGCGCGGCGCGATGCGGGCCGGGGTGGCCAGCAACGGCACCGACGCCGCGTCGCTGCGCGAGCGGGTGCTGGCCGCGGCGCCGATGGCCGGCGCGGACCTGTCGGCCGAGGTGAGCACCGCCGCGGCCTACACGGTCGCCGCGCAGGGCACCCACCGGTACACGGTCGCGGCCCTGGACCTGGGGATCAAGCGCAACGTGACCCGGCGGCTGGCCGCCCGCGGCGTCACCACCCACGTGCTGCCGGCCTCGTCCACGCTGGACGGCCTGCTGGCCGTCGGCGCGGACGCCGTGTTCCTCTCGCCCGGCCCGGGCGACCCGGCGACCGCCGACGGCCCGGTCGCGCTCGCCACCGAGGTGCTGCGGCGGGGGATCCCGCTGTTCGGCATCTGCTTCGGCAGCCAGATCCTGGGCCGCGCGCTGGGGTTCGGCACCTACAAGCTGGGGTACGGCCACCGCGGCGTCAACCAGCCGGTGCTGGACCGCACCACCGGCAAGGTGGAGGTCACCTCGCACAACCACGGCTTCGCCGTCGACGCGCCGACCGACGCCGCCGCCGACACCGCGTTCGGCCGGGTCGAGGTGAGCCACGTCTGCCTCAACGACGGCGTGGTGGAGGGCCTGCGGGCGCTGGACGCCCCGGCCTTCACCGTCCAGTACCACCCGGAGGCCGCGGCTGGTCCGCGCGACGCCGACTACCTGTTCGACCGCTTCCGCGACCTCATCGAGGGCGCGGGTACGAAGGGGGCCGGGAATGCCTAAGCGCGCCGACCTGCACCACATCCTGGTGATCGGCTCCGGCCCGATCGTGATCGGACAGGCCTGCGAGTTCGACTACTCCGGCACCCAGGCGTGCCGGGTGCTGCGGGCCGAGGGCCTGCGCGTGTCGCTGGTCAACTCGAACCCGGCCACGATCATGACGGACCCGGAGTTCGCCGACGCCACCTACGTCGAGCCGATCACCCCGGAGTTCGTGGAGAAGGTCATCGCCCGCGAGCGGCCGGACGCGATCCTGGCCACGCTCGGCGGCCAGACCGCCCTGAACACCGCGGTCGCGCTGCACGAGGCCGGCGTCCTGGACAAGTACGGCGTCGAGCTGATCGGCGCCAACATCGACGCGATCCGCCGCGGCGAGGACCGGCAGTTGTTCAAGGACGTCGTCCGGGCCGCCGGGGAGCGGGTCGGACTGACCGGGGCACTGGTGCCGCGCAGCCGGGTCTGCCACTCGATGGACGAGGTCCGGTCGACCGTCGCCGAGCTGGGCCTGCCGGTGGTGGTCCGGCCCTCGTTCACGATGGGCGGGCTGGGCTCCGGGATGGCGCACACGGCCGAGGAGCTGGACCGGATCGCCGGCTCCGGCCTGGCCGCCTCCCCGGTGCACGAGGTGCTCATCGAGGAGAGCGTGCTCGGCTGGAAGGAGTACGAGCTGGAGCTGATGCGCGACCGGCGCGACAACGTCGTCGTCGTCTGCGCGATCGAGAACGTCGACCCGATGGGCGTGCACACCGGCGACTCGGTGACGGTCGCCCCGGCGATGACGCTGACCGACCGGGAGTACCAGTCGCTGCGCGACCTGGGCATCGCCGTGCTCCGCGAGGTCGGCGTGGACACCGGCGGCTGCAACATCCAGTTCGCGGTGCACCCGCGCGACGGCCGGCTGGTCGTCATCGAGATGAACCCGCGGGTCTCCCGCTCCTCGGCGCTGGCCTCGAAGGCCACCGGCTTCCCCATCGCCAAGATCGCGGCGAAGCTGGCCATCGGGTACACCCTCGACGAGATCCCCAACGACATCACCCGCAGGACCCCGGCGGCGTTCGAGCCGGCGCTGGACTACGTCGTGGTGAAGATCCCGCGGTTCGCCTTCGAGAAGTTCCCGAACGCCGACGCCGAGCTGACCACGACGATGAAGTCCGTCGGCGAGGCGATGAGCCTGGGCCGCAACTTCGCCGAGGCGCTCAACAAGGCCATGCGCTCGATGGAGACGAAGGCGGCCGGCTTCTGGACGGTCCCGGACCCGGCCGACGCCACCGTCGGCAACACCCTCGACGCGCTGCGGGTGCCGCACGACGGGCGGCTGTACACGGTGGAGCGCGCGCTGCGCCTGGGCGCGACCGTCGACCAGGTGGCCGAGGCCAGCGGCGGGATCGACCCGTGGTTCCTCGACCAGATCGCCGGGCTCATCGCGCTGCGCGAGGAGATCGTCGCGGCGCCGGTGCTGGACCTGCCGCTGCTGCGCCGGTCCAAGCGCTCCGGCCTGTCCGACCGGCAGGTAGCGGCGCTGCGGCCGGAGTTCGCCGGGGAGGACGGCGTGCGCCGGCTGCGGCTGCGGCTGGGCCTGCGGCCGGTGTACAAGACCGTCGACACCTGCGCCGCCGAGTTCGCCGCGGACACCCCGTACCACTACTCCTCGTACGACGCCGAGACGGAGGTGGCGCCCTCGGCCCGGCCGAAGGTGCTGATCCTCGGGTCGGGGCCGAACCGGATCGGGCAGGGCATCGAGTTCGACTACTCGTGCGTGCACGCCGTGATGGCGCTGCGCGAGGCGGCCGGGCTGCGGCCCGGCGGCGGGTACGAGACGGTCATGGTCAACTGCAACCCGGAGACCGTCTCGACCGACTACGACACCGCCGACCGGCTGTACTTCGAGCCGCTGACCTTCGAGGACGTCCTGGAGGTGTGGCACGCCGAGGACTCCTCCGGGCGCGCCGCGGGCGGCCCCGGCGTCGTCGGGGTGATCGTGCAGCTCGGCGGGCAGACGCCGCTGGGCCTGGCGCAGCGGCTCAAGGACGCCGGGGTGCCGATCGTCGGCACCTCGCCGGAGTCGATCCACCTCGCCGAGGAGCGCGGCGCGTTCGGCGCCCTGCTGGCCCGCGCCGGCCTGCGCGCCCCGGCGCACGGGACCGCGACCAGCTTCGACCAGGCCAAGGCCATCGCCGACGAGATCGGCTACCCGGTGCTGGTCCGGCCCTCCTACGTGCTCGGCGGGCGCGGCATGGAGATCGTGTACGACGAGCGCACCCTCGCCGACTACATCCGTCGGGCCACCGAGGTCTCCGGCGAGCACCCGGTGCTGGTGGACCGGTTCCTCGACGACGCGATCGAGATCGACGTCGACGCGCTGTGCGACGCCACCGGCGAGGTGTACCTGGGCGGGGTGATGGAGCACATCGAGGAGGCCGGCGTGCACTCCGGCGACTCCTCCTGCGCGCTGCCGCCGATCACGCTGGGCGCCAGCCACCTCAAGCAGGTGCGCCTGTACACCGAGGAGATCGCCCGCGGCATCGGCGTGCGCGGCCTGCTCAACGTCCAGTACGCCCTCAAGGACGACCAGCTCTACGTCCTGGAGGCCAACCCGCGGGCTTCCCGCACCGTCCCGTTCGTCTCCAAGGCCACGGCGGTGCCGCTGGCCAAGGCCGCCGCCCGGATCATGCTCGGGGCGACCATCGCCCAGCTCCGCGCCGAGGAGATGCTGCTGCCCGCCGCGCCCGCGTACGGCGAGCGCAGCGGACCCGACGGCGGCGACCTGCCGGAGTCGGCGCCGGTCGCGGTCAAGCAGGCGGTGCTGCCGTTCAAGCGGTTCCGCACCCGCGCCGGCAAGGGCGTGGACTCGCTGCTCGGGCCGGAGATGAAGTCCACGGGCGAGGTGATGGGCATCGACACCGAGTTCGGGCACGCGTTCGCCAAGAGCCAGTCCGCGGCGTACGGCTCGATGGCCACCGCCGGCAAGATCTTCGTGTCGATCGCCAACCGGGACAAGCGCGGGATGCTGTTCCCGATCAAGCGGCTCGCGGACCTCGGCTTCGAGATCGTGGCCACCTCCGGCACCGGCGAGGTCCTGCGCCGGCACGGCATTGACTGCGAGGTCGTCCGCAAGCACTACGAGGGCGGCTCCGGCCTGGACGCGGTGACGCTGATCGGCTCGGGCGCGGTCTGCCTGGTGATCAACACGCCGCAGGGCTCCGGGGCGGCGGCGCGCAGCGACGGCAACGAGATCCGCAGTGCGGCCGTGACCGCGGACATCCCGTGCATCACCACGGTGCCCGGCGTGGCGGCGGCGGTCATGGGCATTGAGGCGCTGATCCGCGGCGACCTGACCGTCCGCCCGCTCCAGGACCTGCACGCCAGCCTGCGGGCGACCCCGTGACGGCCCGGACGGGCGGCCGGGTTACGGCCGGGCGGGCGACCCGGTGACGGCGGGCGGCCGCGGTCCGGCTCCGGGGCGGGGCGCGGTGTTCGAGCGGGTCGTGCGGCCGGTGCTGTTCCGCATCGGCGGCGGGGACGCCGAGCGCGCCCACGAGTGGACGCTGGCCCGGCTGGCCGGCCTGGCCGGCCGACCGGCGCTGCTGCGGGCGCTCGCCGCGCGGTACGCCGTGCGCGCGCCGCGGACGGTGTGCGGCATCGACTTCCCGAACCCGGTGGGCCTGGCCGCCGGGATGGACAAGGACGGCGCCGCCCTGCCGGCCTGGCCGGCGCTGGGCTTCGGCTTCGTCGAGGTCGGTACCGTCACCCGGCACGCCCAGCCCGGCAACCCCCGCCCGCGCCTGTTCCGCCTGCCCGCCAGCGAGGGCGTGATCAACCGGATGGGCTTCAACAACGCCGGGGCCGACGCGCTCGCCGCCCGGCTCGCCGCCCGGCCCCGCCCGCTGGGGGTGCCGCTGGGCATCTCGCTGGGCAAGTCCAAGACCACCCCGCTGGCCGAGGCAGTCGGGGACTACCTGTACTCCTACGACGCGCTGGCCCGGTACGCCGACTACGTGGCGGTCAACGTCTCCTCGCCGAACACCCCCGGGCTGCGGGCGCTGCAGGACCGGGCGAGCCTGGAGGAGCTGGTGGCGGCGCTGGCCGGCCGGCCAGCGCCCGGCCGGTCCGGGCCGCCCCCGCCGGTCCTGGTGAAGATCGCTCCGGACCTCGCCGACAGCGCGGTCGCCGAGGCCCTCGACGTGTGCGTCCGCGGCGGGGCCGCGGGCGTCATCGCCACCAACACCACCCTCGGCCGCGCCCACCTGGCCCCCGCCGACCAGGCCCGCGCCGCCGAGGCCGGCGGGCTGTCCGGGCGCCCGCTGGCCGACCGGACCCGGGCGGTCGTCGCGTTCATCCACCGCGAGACCGGGGGCGGCCTGCCCGTGGTCGGGGTCGGCGGCATCACTGGGGCCGACGACGCCGCCCGGCTGTTCGACGCGGGCGCGTCCCTGGTCCAGCTCTACTCCGGGTTCATCTTCCACGGCCCGCCGCTGGTGCGCGCGGTCGCGCGGGCGGCCCGGGACCGGCGGTGAACGCGCAGGAGCTGCTCCGGCTCGACCGGGCGCACGTGTGGCACCCGTACGGCCCGATGCCCGGCACCGCCGACCCCTACGTCGTGGAGTCCGCGGCCGGCGTGCGCCTGCGGCTGGCCGACGGGCGGGAGCTGGTCGACGGGATGGCGTCCTGGTGGGCGGCGGTCCACGGCTACCGGCACCCGGTCCTGGACGCGGCCGTCACCGACCAGCTCGGCCGGATGAGCCACGTCATGTTCGGCGGGCTGACCCACGCCCCGGCCGTCACGCTGGCCCGGCGGCTCGTCGAGGCGGCGCCGGGGGAGCTGGCGCACGTGTTCCTCTGCGACTCCGGCTCGGTGGCCGTCGAGGTGGCCGTCAAGATGGCCCTCCAGTACTGGCGCTCCGCCGGCCGGTCCGCCAAGCGCCGCCTGGCGACCTGGCGGGGCGGGTACCACGGCGACACCTTCCACCCGATGAGCGTCTGCGACCCCGAGGGCGGGATGCACCAGCTCTGGCGCGGCGTCCTGCCGGCGCAGGTCTTCGCCCCGCCGCCGCCGGGCGGGGCGGACGCCCCCGTCGACCCCGGCTACGTCGCCGCGCTGGAGACCACGCTCGCCGCCCACGCCCCCGAGCTGGCGGCCGTGATCGTGGAGCCGGTGGTCCAGGGGGCGGGCGGGATGCGGTTCCACCACCCCGGGTACCTGCGCGCCCTGCGCGAGCTCTGCGACGCCCACGACATCCTGCTGATCTTCGACGAGATCGCCACGGGCTTCGGCCGTACGGGTGAATTCTTCGCCGCGGCGCACGCCGGGGTCGCCCCGGACGTGCTCTGCGTGGGCAAGGCGCTCACCGGCGGGTACCTGTCCCTGGCCGCCGCCCTGTGCACTCCGCGGGTGGCCCGCGGCATCTCCCGGGGGGCTGTGCCGGTCCTCGCGCACGGACCGACCTTCATGGGCAATCCGCTCGCCTGCGCCGTGGCCAACGCGTCGCTGGACCTGCTCGACACGGGCGCCTGGCGGGCCGACGTCGCCCGGATCTCCGCCGGCCTGGCGGCCGGCCTGGCGCCCCTGCGCGCGGTCCCGGGCGTCGCCGACGTCCGGGTCCTCGGCGCGATCGGCGTGGTCCAGACGGCCGGGCCGGTGCCGGTCGACCGCGCCGCCGCGGCGGCCATTGCGGAGGGTGTCTGGCTGCGTCCGTTCCGCGATCTGATCTATGTCATGCCGCCGTACATCACCGATGATTCGGACATCGCGCGTCTCTGCCGCGGCGTCGGCGCCGCGGTGGAGGCGTCGGTTTACCAGTGAGGAGGAACACAGTGGAGTCATTCGGCACTCGGCTGCGCGCCGCCACAGACCGCCTCGGTCCGCTGTGTGTGGGCGTCGACCCGCACCCCGGGCTGCTGGCCGCCTGGGGGCTGCCCGACAGCGTCGAGGGCCTGGCCTCGTTCAGCGAGACGGTGGTGGCCGCGCTGGCCGGCCGGGTCGCGGTGGTCAAGCCGCAGTCGGCGTTCTACGAGCAGTACGGGTCGCGGGGAATTGCAATCCTGGAGTCGACGGTCGCGCAGTGCCGGGCCGCCGGATCATTGGTGTTACTCGATGTCAAGCGGGGTGATATCGGCTCGACCGTGCGGGCGTACGCGGCGGCCTACCTGGACCCGGCCCGGCCGCTGGCCGCCGACGCGCTGACGGTCGCCCCGTACCTCGGCACCGGCGCCCTCGAACCGGTCTTCGCCGCAGCTCACGCCCACAGTGCGGGCGTGTTCGTCCTGGCCCTGACGTCCAACCCGGAGGGTGCCTCGGTGCAGCACGCCCGGACCGCCGACGGCCGTACCGTCGCCCAGGCCGTGATCGACGACGCCGCCCGCCGCAATGCCGGGGCCACGCCTTTGGGGGACGTCGGCCTGGTGATCGGCGCCACCATTGGGGACACCGGTCATACATTGACTAATGTCAATGGCCCGCTCCTGGCGCCCGGGATGGGCGCGCAGGGCGGGACGGCCGCCGGGCTGCGCGCGGTGTTCGGCGACGCACTGCCCGCGGTGCTCCCTTCGTACTCCCGCCAGGTGCTCGGCGCGGGCCCCTCGGTGGCGGCGCTGCGCGCCGCCGCGGAGTCCGTCCGGGACGACTGCGCTGCGGTCCTGCGGGGCTGACGAGGGGTTGAGCTGCGTCCATGTGGCTGTGATCTTGACGTCGCGACGTTGCCGAAAACGCCGCTGACCGCTAGTTTTCCGTCCCGCCGGGAACCACCAGCACCACGCGTTCCCGCGCAACCCTTCGAACCGACCTCGTTCCGGCTCGTGCCGGAGCGCTAGGGACCTGAGGAGAACTGGTGCCGCTCCCGTCACTGAGCCCCGAGCAGCGCGCTGCCGCGCTGGAGAAGGCCGCGGAGATCCGCAAGGCCCGTGCCGAGCTGAAGGAACAGCTCAAGCAGGGCAAGACCACCCTGGCCGACGTGCTCTCCCGGGCCGAGGCCGACGACGTGGTCGGCAAGTTGAAGGTCTCGGCCGTGCTGCAGGCACTGCCGGGCATCGGCAAGATCCGTGCCACCCAGATCATGGAGAAGCTCAAGATCGCTGACAGCCGCCGGCTGCGGGGTCTGGGCGACCAGCAGCGCCGCGCGCTGCTGGGGGAGTTCGCTGCGAACTGACCGCGGCGGGTCACGTATAAACGTTCCATGCATCGCGACGCGCGCCCGGCAGCCCGACTCACCGTTCTCTCCGGCCCCTCGGGGGTCGGCAAGGACAGCGTGATCGAGCTGATCCGGGCGCGTGCGCCGTGGGTGGCCCTGTCGGTCTCGGTCACCACCCGCCGGATGCGCGACTACGAGGTCGACGGCGTGCACTACCACTTCGTCGACCGCGCCGAGTTCGCCCGGCTGGTCTCCGGCGACCAGCTCCTGGAGTGGGCCGAGTTCGCCGGCAACCTCTACGGCACCCCCCGCGCGCAGGTCGAGGGGAACCTGGCCGCCGGCATCCCCACCCTGCTGAAGATCGACCTCCAGGGCGCCCGCCAGGTCCGGGCCTCGATGCCGCAGGCGCGGCTCGTCTTCCTGGCCCCGCCCAGCGTCGAGGAGCTCAAGCGCCGGCTGGTCGGCCGCGGCACCGACGACGCCGAGACCATCGCCCGGCGCCTGGCCCACGCCGACGACGAACTGGCCGCCGAGAAGGAGTTCGACCAGACCGTCGTCAACGACTACGTCGAGCGGGCCGCGGACGAACTGCTAGGATTGCTTGGTTCGCCCGCGGTCGACCCGCCGGCCGCCACGGTTGACGACCACAGGGTCGAGGACAGGCGGCCCGGGGCCGTCGATCGGCAAGCCGGGGCGGCGCACACCGGTGGGGCTGCTGTCCACCGGCCGGCGTCCTGACGGGCGGGCCTGCGTACTTCGTCCGTACGACTTCAGAGCTGAGGACCGCCTCGTGGCCACTGTCGCCAACCCCGAAGGCATCACCTTCCCGCCGATCGACGAACTGCTGGAGAAGACCACCTCCAAGTACGCGCTGGTCATCTTCGCCGCCAAGCGCGCGCGCCAGGTCAACGCCTACTACAGCCAGCTCGGCGAGGGCCTGCTGGAGTACGTCGGCCCGCTGGTCGAGACCACCCCCCAGGAGAAGCCGCTCTCCATCGCGCTCCGCGAGATCAACGGCGGCCTGCTGACCTCCGAGCCCACGCCCGAGGGCGCCTGAGCGACGCCGCGCCGTACCGATGGCCGACCGGGTGATCCTCGGCGTAGGCGGCGGCATCGCCGCCTACAAGGCGTGTGAGCTGCTGCGGCTGTTCACCGAGGGCGGGTACGACGTCCGCGTCGTCCCGACCGCCGCGGCCCTGCGGTTCGTCGGCGCCCCCACCTGGGCGGCGCTGTCGGGCCACCCGGTCAGCCCGGACGTCTGGGACGACGTCCACGAGGTCCCGCACGTGCGGCTCGGGCAGTCCGCCGACCTCGTGGTCGTCGCCCCGGCGACCGCCGACCTGCTCGCCCGCGCGGCGCACGGCCTGGCCGACGACCTGCTGACCAGTACCCTGCTGACCGCGCGCTGCCCGGTCCTGCTCGCCCCCGCGATGCACACCGAGATGTGGGAGCACCCCGCGACCCGGCACAACGTCGCCACGCTGCGCGCCCGCGGCGTCCACGTCCTCGAACCGGCCACCGGCCGGCTGACCGGTGCCGACACCGGCAAGGGCCGGCTGCCCGACCCGGCCGCGATCCACGCCCGCGCGCTCGCCCTGCTCGCCGCCACCGACGGCGCGGACGCGGCGGCGGAACGCCCGCGCGACCTCGCCGGGCGCCGGGTCCTGGTGACGGCCGGCGGCACCCGCGAACCGCTGGACCCGGTCCGGTACCTGGGCAACCGCAGCTCCGGCAAGCAGGGCTATGCCTTCGCCGCGGCCGCCGTCGACCGGGGCGCGTCGGTCACCGTCGTGGCCGCGAACGTCGCGCTGCCGCCGCCGGCCGGCGTCCGCGTCCTGCCGGTCTCCACCACCGCGGAGCTGCGCGCGGCGACCCTGGCCGCCGCGGCCGAGGCCGACGTGGTGGTGATGGCGGCCGCCCCGGCCGACTTCCGGCCCGCCGAGGTGGCCACCGACAAGATCAAGAAAGCGGATGTCGGGGACACGCCGACGATCGCGCTGGTCGCCAACCCCGACATCGCCGCCGAGCTGGGCGCCGGCAAGCGCCCCGGCCAGCTCCTCGTCGTCTTCGCGGCCGAGACCCGCGACGCCCATGCCCACGCCCGCCGCAAGCTCAGGGCCAAGGGCGCCGACCTGGTGGTGGTCAACGAGGTCGGCGTCGACCGGGGCTTCGGGGCCGACGTCAACGCCGCCGCCGTGCTGGACGCCGACGGCGTGGTGCGCGACCTGCCGGAGCAGCCCAAGCGCGCCATGGCCGACGCCGTGTGGGATGTGATCCGCGCAAGGCTACCCGGCACGGGCCTTACCGGATGACCTGCCGGCCGCGTACGCTCGGTCCGATCGACCGCGGGCCGTAGACTCCGCGGAACAATGCCGCGTATTCGGACACGGGCCGCACGGTGGCCCACCTGTCCGGGCGCGGCGCCGCCGAACACGGCCGATCGCCGCCGGGCCGGCGGACCCGGACCTGTCTAGGGAGCACTCGTGGCACGCCGCGTCTTTACCTCGGAGTCGGTGACGGAAGGTCACCCGGACAAGATCGCTGACCAGATCAGCGACGGGATCCTCGACGCCCTGCTGGGTGCCGATCCCCGCAGCCGGGTCGCCGTGGAGACGATGATCACCACCGGCCAGGTGCACGTGGCCGGCGAGGTCACCACCCAGGCCTACGCCGACATCCCCACCATCGTCCGGGAGACGATCCTCGGGATCGGGTACGACTCGTCCAAGAAGGGCTTCGACGGCGCCTCGTGCGGCGTCAGCGTCTCCATCGGCAACCAGTCGCCCGACATCGCCCAGGGCGTCGACGCCGCCATCGAGTACCGCAGCGGCGCCGCCGACGACACGCTCGACAACCAGGGCGCCGGCGACCAGGGCATGATGTTCGGCTTCGCCTGCACCGAGACCCCCGAGCTGATGCCGCTGCCGATCGCGCTGGCGCACCGGCTGGCCCGCCGGCTGGCCGCGGTCCGCAAGGACGGCACCGTGCCGTACCTGCGCCCGGACGGCAAGACCCAGGTCACGATCGAGTACGACGGCCTACGCCCGGTGCGGCTCGACACCGTCGTGGTCTCCAGCCAGCACGCCGCCGACATCTCGCTGGAGACGCTGCTGACGCCGGACGTGCGCGAGCACGTGCTCCTGCCCGAACTCGACGGCCTGGGACTGGACACGGCCGGCTACCGGCTGCTGGTCAACCCCACCGGCCGGTTCGAGATCGGCGGCCCGATGGGCGACGCCGGCCTCACCGGACGCAAGATCATCGTCGACACGTACGGCGGGTACGCCCGGCACGGCGGCGGCGCCTTCTCGGGCAAGGACCCGTCCAAGGTCGACCGCTCCGCCGCGTACGCGACGCGCTGGGTCGCCAAGAACGTCGTGGCGGCGGGCCTCGCCGAGCGGTGCGAGGTGCAGGTGGCGTACGCCATCGGCCGGGCCGCCCCGGTGAGCCTGTTCGTCGAGACGTTCGGTACCGCCACCGTCGCCCCGGAGCGGATCGAGCGGGCCGTCGGCGACGTGTTCGATTTGCGCCCGGCCGCGATCATCCGCGACCTGGACCTGCTGCGCCCGATCTACCGGCAGACCGCCGCGTACGGGCACTTCGGCCGCGAGCTGCCCGAGCTGACCTGGGAGCGCACGGACCGCGTCGCGGACCTGAAGTCCGCCGCCGCCTAGTGGGTGGCCCGCACCGCTGAACCCGCGCGCCGGCAGCCGGCGGACGTGCTGCCCGTCGCGCGGGTCTGCGTCGACCTGCCGCTGGCCCACCTGGACCGCCCGTTCGACTACCTGGTGCCGGCCGCCTGGGCCGACACGGCCGTGCCCGGGACGCGGGTGAAGGTGCGCTTCGCCGGCCAGCTCGTGGACGGTTGGCTGCTCGACCGGGTCGCCTCCTCCGCCCACCCGGGCCGACTGGCGTACCTGGACCGGCTCGTCTCGCCCGAGCCGGTCCTGGACCCGGCGGTGCGGGCGCTGGCCCGGGCGGTCGCCGACCGGTACGCCGGCACCCTCGCCGACGTGCTCCGGCTGGCGGTCCCGCCCCGCCACGCGCGGGTGGAGAAGGAGGCCGCCGCGACCCCGGGCGGTGCCGCCCCCGCGACCCCGGGCGGTGCCGGCGCCGCGCCGGAGCCCGGGTCGGCGCCGGCCGCCGCCGCGCGCGGCGGTCCGCGGCCCACCGATCCGGACGGGGGCTGGTCGGCGTACCCGGCCGGGCCGGCGCTGCTGCGCGCGCTGGCCGACGGCCGGGCGCCGCGGGCGGTGTGGTCCGCGCTGCCCGGCGAGTCCTGGCCGGACCGCCTGGCCGAGGCCGCGGCCGCGACCGCCGACGCGGGCCGCGGCGTCGTCCTCGTGGTCCCCGACGCCCGGGACCTGGACCTGCTGGACGCCGCCTGCGCCGCCGCCCTGGGCCCCGGCCGCCACGTCGCCCTGACCGCCGCTCTGGGACCCGCCGAGCGGTACCGCCGGTTCCTCGCCCTGCGCCGCGGCGCGGTGCGGGTGGCGATCGGCACCCGTGCGGCCGCCTTCGCGCCGGTCGCCGACCCGGGTCTCGTGGCCGTCTGGGACGACGGCGACGACCTGCACGCCGAGCAGCGGGCGCCGTACCCGCACGCCCGCGAGGTCCTGCTCACCCGCGCCCAGCTCGCCGACTGCGCCGCCCTGGTCGGCGGGTACGCCCGCAGTGCCGAGGCGCAGCTACTGGTCGAGACCGGCTGGGCCCGCGAACTGGTAGCCGACCGGGCGACGCTGCGCCGGCGGGCGCCCCGCGTCGAGGCGATCGGCGCCGACCCGCAACTGGCCCGCGACCCCGCCGCGGCGACGGCCCGGCTGCCCAGCCTCGCCTGGGACGCCGCCCGGGCGGCCCTGCGCGCCGACGCGCCGGTGCTGGTCCAGGTGCCGCGGCGCGGGTACCTGCCCTCGGTGTCCTGCCAGGACTGCCGGACCCCCGCCCGGTGCCCGCACTGCCAGGGGCCGCTGGGCCTGCCCGCGGCCGGCGGGCACACCGCGTGCCGGTGGTGCGCCCGCGTCGCGGCCGGCTACGCCTGCCCCGCCTGCGGCAGCCGCCGGCTGCGCGCGGCCGTCGTCGGCGCGCGGCGGACGGCCGAGGAGCTGGGCCGGGCGTTCCCCGACGTCCCGGTCCGGACCTCCGGCCGCGACGAGATCCTGGGCGCGGTCGACCCGGGGGCGGCGCTGGTGGTGGCGACCCCGGGCGCGGAGCCGGCCGCGCCCGGCGGGTACGGCGCCGTGCTGCTGCTGGACACCTGGGCGATGCTGACCCGGGCCGACCTGCGCGCCGCGGAGGAGGCCGTCCGGCGCTGGATGGCCGCCGCCGCGCTGGCGCGGCCGGCGCGCGACGGCGGCCAGGTGGTGGTCGTGGCCGACGCGCAGGTCCCCCCGGTCCAGGCGCTCGTCCGGTGGGACCCCGGCGGCTACGCGGCCCGGGAGCTGGCCGACCGCCGCGAGCTGGGCTTCCCCCCGGCCGCCCGGATGGTCAGCCTCACCGGCACGCCGGCCGGGCTGGCGGAGTTCCTGGCGCAGGCGCGGCTGCCCGGCAGCGCCGAGCTGCTCGGGCCGGTGCCGGCCGGTGCCGCCGAGCGGATGCTGGTGCGGGTCCGGCGCGCGGAGGGCCCGGCGCTGGCGGCCGCCCTGCACGCCGCCGCCGGGGTGCGCAGCGCGCACAAGGCGCCACACCCGGTCCGCGTCCAGGTCGACGCGCTGGAGCTGCTGTGAGCCGGGCCGGCGGCGGTACCCGGCCGGCGCGCCGGCACCGGTCGTAGACTGGTGCGTCCACCCTGTCCTCCTCGCCCGGCCCGGGAGCGCGCGTGTCCGTCCAGTCCATCCGCCTGTTCGGCGACCCCGTGCTGCGGACCGCCGCCGACCCCGTCGTCACCTACGACCGGGAGCTGCGCGCGCTCGTCGCCAACCTCACCGACACCATGCGCGAGGCCGGCGGCGCCGGCCTCGCGGCCCCGCAGCTCGGGGTGGGCCTGCGGGTCTTCGCCTTCGACGTCGATGGGGTCGACGGCCACATCGTCAACCCGGTGCTGGACTTCGGCGACGCGCAGGAGCAGGAGGGTCCGGAGGGCTGCCTGTCGATGCCGGGCCTGTACTTCGACACCCGGCGCCGGATGAACGTGGTGGCCCGCGGCTTCAACGGGTACGGCGACCCGGTGCAGGTGGTCGGCGCCGGCCTGATGGCCCGCTGCCTCCAGCACGAGACCGACCACCTCGACGGCGTGCTGTTCGTCGACCGGCTCGACCCGGCCGCCCGGCGGGAGGCGATGAAGGCGATCCGGCAGGCCCCGTGGTACGACCCGGCCGCCCCGCCGACGGTGAAGGTCAGCCCGCACGCCGCGGGCGGCTTCCTCGCCGCGGACCCGTTCGGCCTGGGCCGGTGACCGGGCTGCGGCTGGCCTTCGCCGGTACCCCCGCCGTCGCCCTGCCGGCCCTGGACGCGATCGCCGCGTCGGCGCACGAGATCGTCGCCGTCGTCACCCGGCCCGACGCGCCCGCCGGCCGGGGCCGGCGCCTGGTCCGGTCACCCGCGGCCGCCTGGGCCGACGCGCGCGGCATCGAGGTCCTCACCCCCCGCCGCCCGGCCGAGCCGCAGTTCCAGGCCCGGCTGGCCACGCTGGCGCCGGACTGCGTACCGGTGGTGGCGTACGGGGCGCTGGTACCGCCGGCCGCGCTGGCGATCCCGCGGCTCGGCTGGCTGAACCTGCACTTCTCCCTCCTGCCGGCCTGGCGCGGCGCCGCCCCCGTGCAGTACGCCGTGCTGCACGGCGACGAGGTCACCGGCGCGAGTGTCTTCGCGCTGGAGGCCGGCCTGGACACCGGCCCGGTCTACGGCACCCTGACCGACGCGATCGGGCCGGCCGACACCGCCGGCGACCTGCTGGAACGCCTCGCCGGCAGCGGCGCCGGGCTGCTGGTGGCCGTGCTGGACGCGCTAGCCGACGGCACCGCCCGGGCGGTACCGCAGCCGGCCGACGGGGTCAGCCACGCCCCGAAGGTGACCGTCGAGGACGCCCGGGTGCGCTGGGCGGAACCGGCCTTCGCCGTCGACCGGCGGATCCGCGCCTGCACCCCCGCCCCCGGGGCCTGGGCGAGCTTCCGGGAGGATCGGGTCAAGCTCGGACCGGTGGCCGTCGTGCCGGACGGTCCGCGGCTGCGGCCGGGCGACCTGGTCGCCGAGAAGTCCCGGGTGCTGGTCGGCACCGGCACCGCGCCGGTGGCGCTCGGCGAGGTCCGGGCCGCCGGAAAGCGGGCCATGCCCGCCGTGGAGTGGGCCCGGGGCAGCCGGATCAAGCTGGGAGAGCACCTGTCATGAACACCTACCGCCGGCCGCCCGTCGACCTGGCCCGCCGCGTGGCGTACGAGGCGGTGGCCGCGGTACACCGCGACGACGCGTACGCCAACCTGGTCCTGCCCCGGATCCAGCGCGACTTCGACCTGCACGGCCGCGACGCCGCCTTCGCCACCGAGCTGACCTACGGCACGCTGCGCGCGCGCGGCGCCGTCGACGCCGTGCTGGCCTCGGCCTCCCAGCGGACCCTGGCGCAGTTCGACCCGCAGGCCCGCGACGCCCTGCGGATCGGCGCCTACCAGGTCCTCTACACCCGGGTGCCCGCGCACGCCGCCGTCTCCGCGACCGTGGACCTGGTCCGCGACGTCGCGCCCGGCGCCACCGGCTTCGCCAACGCCGTGATGCGCCAGGTGTCCGAGAAGGACCTCGACACGTGGCTGGCGCTCGTCGCGCCCGCCGCCGAGGCCGACCGGGTCGGCCACCTCGCGGTGGCCCGCAGCCACCCGGAGTGGGTGGTCCGCGCGTTCGCCGACGCGCTCGGCGGCGACCTGGACGAGACCGAGCGGCTGCTGGCCGAGGACAACGAGCGGCCGCCGGTCCACCTGTGCGCCCGGCCGGGCCTGGCCGACGCCGCGGAGCTGGCCGACGAGGTGGGCGGGTCGCCCGGCGCGTTCTCGCCGTACGCGGTCTACCTGACCGGCGGCGACCCCGGCGCGCTGCGGGCGGTCCACGACCGCCGGGCGCACGTGCAGGACGAGGGCTCGCAGCTCGTCGCGGCGGCGCTCGCCGACGCCCCGGTCGACGGTACCGACGCCCGCTGGCTGGACCTGTGCGCGGGCCCCGGCGGCAAGGCGAGCCTGCTGGGGGCGCTGGCGGCGCTGCGGGGCGCGCACGTCACGGCCGTCGAGCCGACACCGCACCGGGCGGAGCTGGTGGAGTACGCGGTCCGCGGCCTGCCGGTCGAGGTGCGCCAGGCCGACGGCCGGGACGTGGGGGCGGGCAGCGACCTGCGCGAGGGCTGGTTCGACCGGGTGCTGGTCGACGCGCCGTGCTCGGGCCTGGGCGCGCTGCGCCGCCGGCCGGAGTCGCGCTGGCGGCGGCAGCCCTCGGACCTGCCCGCGTTGACGAAGTTGCAGCGGCAGCTCCTGGACGCCGGGCTGCGGGCGGTCCGCCCGGGCGGCGTGGTGGCCTACGTGACCTGCTCGCCGCACGTGGTCGAGACCCAGGTGACGGTCAGCGAGAGCGCCCGGCGGGCGAAGGTGCCGGTCGAGCTGGTGGACGCCCGGCCGCTGCTGCCGCCGGGGATGCCCGGGCTGGGCACCGGCCCGGGCGTGCAGCTGTGGCCGCACCGGCACGGGACCGACGCCATGTACCTGGCGGTCCTGCGCCGCAACGACTGACGCCGGGCGCCGCGCGAACGCCGCAACGACTGACGCCGGGCGCCGCGCGCGCCGGCGCGGGCGGCGGCGGCCGTCGGACTACCGGCGCCCGCGGCGCACGGAGGCGCGGCGCAGCCGTGCGCGCAGGCCGGCCCACCGCCACGCCGCCTCGGCGCGCAGGTCGACCCAGCGCGACCGCAGCTCCGCGGCCAGCGCGCGCCGGTCCCGCCCGGCGGCGAGGGCCAGCGCGGGCAGCCGGGCCGCCGCACCGACCAGTGGGGGCAGCCGCCCGTGCCGCCCGCGGACGCCCTCGGGTCCGTACTGCCGGCGGTAGTACATGTTGAGCAGGAACCCGCCGCCGCCCAGCAGCATCAACGTGCCGAACGCGAACCCGCTGACGGGCAGGTCGGTGTTGCTGCTGGCCGGTACGGTCTGGCCGGAGGGCAGGGTGATCGTGGCGCCGTCGTCCGCGCCGGAGCCGTCCGCGCCGGGATCCGCGGCGCCGGTGTCGTCCGCGCCGCCGTCGTCCGCGCCGGTGTCGCCCGTTCCGGAGTCGTCCCCGCCGGTGTCGTCCGCGTCGGGTGGTGCGGAGTCGCCGGGGTCCGGGGCGGGTGTCGGCGCCGCGGCGCCCGCGACCCGCACGGTCACGCTGGCGTCGCCGAGGCGCCGCCCGCCGCCGTCCAGCGCGGTGACGGTGAGGGCCACCCGGCCGCTGCCGGCGCCCCGGTCCGCGGCCAGGCGGTACCGGGTGGTGACGCGGTCGCCGCGGCACAGCCGCCCCTCGTCGTCGCGGCGGTCGACCACGCTCAGCGTCCTGCCGTCGCGGGTCTCGTCCACGGGTACCGCCCGGCCGTTCTCGTCCCGGGTCAGGCGCAGGTCGTCGATGGCGAGCCCGCCGGTGGCGGTCGCCTGGACCGCCCACCGGACCCGCTGGCAGAACAGCCGCCCCAGGCTGAGCCCGCCGGGCTGCCGGACGGTGCTGGTCAGTCGCGCGTCGTCGCCGGCCCGCAGCGTCCCGGGCGCGCCGGTGACGCGCACCCGGTCGCCGGCCCGGAGAGCGGCGGCCTCGGCCGGCGCGGGTGCCGCCGCCGCCAGGAGAGCGGCCGCCACGACGACCGGCCAGGTCCTGCCTACCCCCACGCGTGCTCCCCACTGTGTCGGCGGTCAACGTTCGTAACCACGGTAGGGCGGCGCGTACGGCTCTGAAACAGAGACAGATTCATCTTTTTTGGCGGACCTGGCGGGCCGTCCGGCGCTCCCGCCCGCCGACCGGACGACGGTGCCGCCAGCGGAACCCGGCACGGCCTACGCTCGCGGGGTGAACTGGCTGGAAATGCTCGGTTGGACCGGCTCCGCGGTCCTCGTCTGGTCCCTGCTCCAGACCCGGATCCTGCGGCTGCGGGGCTGGAACCTGCTGGGCAGCGTGCTCCTGGTGGCCTACAACGCCGCCGTGGGCGTCTGGCCGATGGTCGGGCTGAACGTCGTCCTCACCGTGATCAACGTCGCCCACCTCGGGCGCCTGCTGCGGACCCGGCGCGACACGAGCGCCTACGCCGTGGTGGAGCTGCCGGTGGCCGACCCGTTCCTGCGGCACCTGCTCACCGTGCACGGGGCGGACGTCGCGCGGTTCAACCCCGGGTTCCGCTGGCCGTACGACGCCGCCGACCGGACCGCCTTCCTCGTGCTGCGCGCCGACGAGGTCGTCGGCATCGTGCTCGTCCGGGCGCTGCCCGACCGGGTCGCGCAGGTCGAACTCGACTACGTGACCCCGCGGTACCGCGACTTCACCCCCGGCTACTTCGTGTTCCGGCGCAGCGGCGCGCTCACCGACCGGGGCTTCCGCCGCGTGGTGACCCCGCCCGGCATGGTCGCGCCCTACTACGCCGGCCTCGGCTTCACCCGCCAGGACGGGGCGTACGCCCTCGACCTCCCCGGCGCCGGCTGACCGGCCGGCTTCGTACACTGGCGGCGTGACTGACGACCGCGGTACCGCCGCACCCGCCCCGCCGCCGACGGCGATCGCGCCGAGCATCCTGGCGGCGGACTTCGCCCACCTCGCCGACGCCGCCCGCGCCGTCGAGGGCAGCGCGGACTGGCTGCACGTGGACGTCATGGACAACCACTTCGTGCCCAACCTGACCATCGGCCTGCCCGTGGTGGCCAGCCTCGCCCGGGCGACCCCGATCCCGTTCGACGTGCACCTGATGATCGAGGACCCGGCCCGCTGGGCGCCGGCCTACGCCGAGCTGGGCGTGTACAACGTCACCTTCCACGCCGAGGCCTGCGCGGACCCGGTGGCCCTGGCCAAGGACCTGCGCGCCGCCGGCAGCCGCGCCGGCCTGGCGATCGACCGGGACACGCCGATCGAGCCGTACCTGGATCTCCTGCCGCACCTGGACACCCTGCTGGTCATGACCATCAAGGCCGGCTTCGGCGGCCAGGCGTTCATGCCGGAGCTGCTGGCCAAGGTGCGCGCCGCGCGGGCCCGGGCCGACGCCCAGGCCCTGAGCATCCGCATCGAGGTCGACGGCGGCATCGCCGCGGACACCATCGCCCAGGCCGCGGAGGCCGGCGCGGACGCGTTCGTCGCCGGCACCGCGGTCTACGGCGCCGCCGACCCGGCCGCGGCGGTCGACCGGCTGCGCGCCCTGGCCCGGCGATGACGCCGGGGTGAGGGGACACCGGGCGTGAGCGCCGGGGCGGCCCCGCGGCCGGAGCTGATCCTCGTCGTGGACGACGACGTGGACATCGCCCGGTTCGTCGAGGTGAACCTCCGCCTGCACGGCTTCGCCGCGCTGCTGGCCCGCGACGGCGAGGAGGCGCTCGAACTGATCGAGGCGCACCGCCCCGACCTCGCGCTGGTCGACGTCATGATGCCCCGCCTCGACGGCCTGGAGCTGACCCGCCGGCTGCGGGCCAACCCGCTGACCACCGCGCTGCCGATCATCATGCTGACCGCCAAGGGCATGACGGTCGACAAGGTCGTCGGGCTCACCGCCGGCGCCGACGACTACCTGGTCAAGCCCTTCGACACCTCCGAACTCATCGCCCGCGTGCGCTCCACGCTGCGGCGCAACCAGGAGTTCCGCGAGGTCTCGCCGCTCACCGGGCTGCCCGGCAACAACCGGATCCAGCGGGAGGTCGCCGACCGCTTCCGGGCCGGGGACGACTTCGCCGTCGGGTACATCGACATCGACCGGTTCAAGAGCGTCAACGACAGCTACGGGTTCGTCCGCGGCGACGAGTTCATCTCGGCGCTCGCCCGCACCGTGTACGAGGCGGCGACCGCGGCGGCGCCGCCGATGCCGTTCCTCGGCCACATCGGCGGCGACGACTTCGTCATCATCTGTACCCCCGGCCAGGTGCTGCCCCTGCTCCGCCAGGCCGTCATCGACTTCGAGGCCGCCGCGGACGCCCTCTACGACGAGCGGGACTCCCGCCGCGGGTTCGTGGAGCTGACTGACCGGCGGGGGCAGCGGCACCGGGCGGCGCTGGCCACGCTCTCCATCGGCGTGGCGGTCTCCGCCCCGGGGCGGTACCAGGACGCCCGCCAGGTCATCGCCGTGGCCTCGGAGATGAAGAGCGTGGCCAAGGGCCAGCCCGGCTCGTACATCGCCATCGACCGGCGCCGGAGCGCCGACTGAGCCCGGGCGCCCGGCCGGTGACCTGCGTCGCCGGTTGGTCGCCGACGCCCGCGACGTGCAAGACTGCACCGGTACCCACCACGCGCTGGCGGGACTCGGTGTAACTCCGAACCGACGGTGATCCGGGCGATCTTTCCCGGTAAGCCCGTGACCCGGCCCCGGCCGGTGGACCTGGTGCGAGTCCGGGGCCGACGGTTGGCGACGCGGCGACGCGACGCCAGACAGTCCGGATGGGAGTCGGCGCGACGGTCGGACGCACGGCCCTGCCGGCGTCCCGGGAGCGCCGTCGGGCGCCCGCGGGCGGCGCCGCACCGGGTCGGCGCCGCCGTCCCCTCGACCGCCCTGCCGGCGTGCCGAGCGAGAGGACTGGCGTGTTCACCGGAATCGTGGAGGAGCGCGGCGAGGTCGTCGCCGTGCGTCCGCAGTCCGACTCCACCGTGCTGTCGCTGCGCGGCGCGGTCGTCACCGCCGACGCCCGGCACGGCGACTCCGTCGCCGTCAACGGGGTCTGCCTCACGGTCGTCGCCGTCGAGGGCGACGTCTTCACCGCCGACGTGATGGCCGAGACGCTGCGCCGGTCGACGCTGGGCGCCCTGGCGCCCGGCGCCCCGGTCAACCTGGAGCGCGCCGCCACGCTCGGCACCCGCCTGGGCGGCCACCTGGTGCAGGGCCACGTGGACGCCGTCGGCACGGTCGCCGCGCGCCGCCCGGCGGCGCACTGGACCGAGATCGACGTTGCCGTGCCGCTGGGCCTGGGCCGGTACCTGGTCGAGAAGGGCTCGCTGACGGTCGACGGGGTGTCGCTGACGGTCGCGGCGGTGGCCGGCGACGTCTGCACCGTGAGCCTCATCCCGACCACGCTCGCGCTGACCACGCTGGGCGCCCGCCAGGCTGGGGACGCGGTCAACATCGAGGTGGACATCATCGCCAAGTACGTCGAGAAGCTGGTGGGGGAGCGGGCATGAGTGATACCGGACAATTCGCCACGATCGACCGGGCGGTGGCCGACATCGCCGCCGGCCGGGCGGTCGTCGTGGTCGACGACGCCGACCGCGAGAACGAGGGCGACCTGATCTTCGCGGCGGAGAAGGCGACGCCGGAGCTGCTGGCGTTCATGATCCGCTACACCTCGGGCTACATCTGCGCGCCGCTGACCGAGGCGGACTGCGACCGGCTGCACCTGCCGCAGATGGTCCAGCAGAACCAGGACTGGACCGGTACCGCCTACACCGTCACCGTCGACGCGCGCGAGGGCGTCAGCACCGGCATCTCCGCCGCCGACCGGGCCCGCACCATCCGCCTGCTCGGCGACCCGGACACCGCCCCGACGGAGTTCACCCGCCCCGGCCACGTCCTGCCCCTGCGGGCCAAGCCCGGCGGGGTCCTGCGCCGGCCCGGCCACACCGAGGCGGCTGTCGACCTGGCGGTCCTCGCCGGCCTGCACCCGGCCGGCGCGCTGTGCGAACTGGTCAACGACGACGGCACCATGCAGCGGCTGCCCGACCTGCGCCGGTTCGCCGCCGCGCACGACCTCGCGCTGATCTCCATCGCCGACCTCGTCGCGTACCGGCGGCGCACCGAGAAGCACGTGCAGCGGGTGGCCGACGCCCGGATCCCGACCGCGCACGGCGAGTTCCGCGCCGTCGGCTACCGCGCCACCTACGACAGCGCCGAGCACATCGCCCTCGTCCACGGCGACCTGGGCGACGGCGCCGACGTCCTGGTCCGGGTCCACTCCGAGTGCCTCACCGGCGACGTCTTCGCCTCGCTGCGCTGCGACTGCGGCCCCCAGCTCGACGCCGCCCTGGCCGCCGTCGCCCGGGCCGGCCGCGGGGTCGTGCTGTACGTCCGCGGGCACGAGGGGCGCGGGATCGGCCTGCTGCACAAGCTCCAGGCGTACCAGCTCCAGGACCTCGGCCGGGACACCGTCGAGGCCAACCTCGAACTGGGCCTGCCCGCCGACGCCCGCGACTACGGCACCGGCGCGCAGATCCTCTACGACCTCGGCGTCCGCTCCATGCGGCTGCTGACCAACAACCCGGCCAAGCGCGCGGGTCTGGAGGGGTATGGTCTGACCGTGGTCGGACGCGAGCCACTGCCGATTAGGCCCCATCCAGAGAATGTGCGCTATCTGCGCACCAAACGGGATCGTATGGGACATCTTCTCGAAGAACTGGACGAGGTAGTGGAAGGGCTCGCCTGATGGCCGGTTTCGGAGATCCGCACCTGACAGCCGTCAACGCCAGCGGCCTGCGCCTGGCCGTGGTCGGCTCGCGCTGGCACAACCACCTGGTCGAGGCGATGATCTCCCGGGCGCTCGTGGCGGCCAAGGAGTGCCACGTGCAGGATGTCGCCGTCCACCGCGTCGCCGGGTCGCTGGAGCTGCCCGTCGTCGCCCAGGCCCTGCTGCGCACCTACGACGCCGTCGTCGTGCTCGGCGTGGTCATCCGCGGCGAGACGACGCACTTCGACCACGTGTGCGACGCCGTGACCGCCGGGGTCACCCGGATCGCCCTGGACGCCGGCCGGCCGGTCGGCAACGGCATCCTGACCGTCGAGTCGCTGGGCCAGGCCCGGGACCGGGCCGGCGGGCCCGAGTCCGTCGAGGACAAGGGCTTCGCCGCCACCGTGGCCGCCCTGGACGCCGCCGTCACCCTGCGCGCGCTGGCCGGCTGACCCGCCGCGGCCGCCGGCCGGGCGCCCGAACCTGCCCCGACAGGGGCAGGTGTACGCGGCGGGCCGGGCGCTGGCACAATCATCGCCGTGAAGACGTTCGAGGAGCTGTTCGCCGAACTGACGGCCAAGGCCGCGGCGCGGACACCCGGCTCGGGTACGGTCGCCGCCCTGGAGCGCGGCGTCCACTTCATCGGCAAGAAGGTGGTCGAGGAGGCCGCCGAGTCGTGGATGGCCGCCGAGCACGAGGGGCCGCAGCGCACCGCCGAGGAGATCGCCCAACTGCTGTACCAGGCGCAGGTCCTCATGATCGCCAGCGGCCTGGAGCTGAAGGACGTCTACCGACATCTGTGACGTGACCCCGCCCGCCCGCCTAGCGACAGGATCACGCCCGTCATGGAACCCGCGAAACTCCGCATCGCCGTACCGAACAAGGGCAGCCTGGCCGCCGCCGCCGCCCAGATGCTCACCGAGGCCGGCTACCGCCAGCGCGCCGACCCCAAGGACCTGGTCTGCCACGACCAGGCCAACAGCGTCGACTTCTTCTACCTGCGCCCCCGCGACATCGCCACCTACGTCGGCTCCGGCGACCTGGACCTCGGCGTCACCGGCCGCGACCTGCTGGTCGACTCGGGCAGCCCGGCCACCGAGGTGCTGGACCTGGGCTTCGCCCCGGCGACCTTCCGGTTCGCCGCCCGGCCGGGCGTGTTGGTCGACGAGCGCGACGTCGCCGGCCGGCGCATCGCCACCTCGTACGCCGGTGTCGTGGGCGCCTACCTGGCCGAGCGCGGGCTGACCGCCGAGGTGGTCCGCCTTGACGGCGCGGTGGAGAACGCCGTGCGCCTCGGCGTCGCCGACGTGATCGCCGACGTCGTGCAGACCGGCACGACGCTGCGGCAGGCCGGCCTGGTGACCGTCGGCGAGCCGATCCTGCGGTCGACGGCGGTGCTGATCGGCCGCGGCGACCCCGCGGCGGAGCCGGCCGCGGCCCAGCTCCTGCACCGGTTGCAGGGGGTGCTGGTGGCCCGCCGCTACGTCATGGTCGTCTACGACGTGCCCGTCGAACTGCTCGACCGGGCCAGCGCGCTCACCCCCGGCATCGAGTCGCCGACGGTCTCCCAGTTGCACCGCGAGGGCTGGGTGGCGGTCCAGTCGATGGTGCAGCGCGCGGCCATGCACCGGGTGATGGACGAGCTGTACGACCTGGGCGCCCGGGCCATCCTCGTCACCGACATCCACGCGTGCCGGCTGTGACGGCGCCGCCGGAGCAGGTGCGGCTGCGACCCCAGCGCGCCCGCCTGGTGTGCCGGCTGCTCGCCGCCGCCGTCTTCGCGGTGTTCGCGGGGGTGGCCACGGTCCTGCGTACCCCGGTCAACGAGGGCCCGGCCACGTTCGGCGTGGCCGACCAGGTGGCGATGGTGCTGCTGGGGGCACTCGGTGCCGCGGCGATTCTCGGCCTGACCCGGCCGCGTGTCGTCGCCGACGGCGCGGGCATCCGGGTGCGCAATCTCGTGGGCGGGTACACCCTGTCGTGGTCGGTGGTCCGCGCGGTCCGGTTCCGGGCCGGGGCGCCGTGGGCCAGCCTGGAGCTGCACGACGACGACCTGGTGCCGATGATGGCGATCCAGGCGGTGGACAAGCAGTACGCGGTCGACGGGCTGCGCCGCCTGCGGACCCTGCACGAGACCGCCACGACCGCCCGCTGACCCGCGGCCTTCTCCCGCCCCGGCTTCGCGTTCGGCCGCCACCGTCGAAAGGTCCGCTCAAGGCGGTTCCTGCGCCGGGTGGGGCGCGACGTGCCGGGCGCGACCACTCTGCTAAGCTGCCGAGGTCGACCAGACTGCGCCTGCGCGCGGTCTCGAAGCGGAGCGCCCGCTCCCACCTGCGTCGCCCGTCCGGCGGCCAGGTTCCGGTCCCCGTCGCGGCGGTGTCGTGGCTGGGCTCGCACCTCGCGTGCGTCTGACCGGTCGAGTGGGCCCCGGCATGTGCCGGGGCTTTCTGCTTCTCCGGCCCACCTCCGGTGGGTGGTCCCGGAGATCGACGGCGGACGGATACCACCCGAGGAGGCCTCATCAGCGTCGAACCACGCGTCAACGATCAGATCCGGGCCCGCGAGGTCCGGCTGGTCGGCCCGGAAGGTGAGCAGGTAGGGATCGTTCCCGTGGAGCGGGCCCTACAGTTGGCCGCCGACGTCGACCTCGACCTGGTCGAGGTTGCGCCCATGGCGCGGCCGCCGGTGTGCAAGCTCATGGACTTCGGCAAGTTCAAGTACGAGAGCGCACTGAAGGCCCGCGAGGCCCGGCGTAACCAGCAGCAGACGGTCATCAAGGAGATGAAGCTCCGACCGAAGATCGACCCGCATGACTACGCGACCAAGAAGGGTCACGTCATGCGGTTCCTCAAGGGCGGCGACAAGGTCAAGGTCACGATCATGTTCCGCGGTCGTGAGCAGAGCCGCCCCGAACTCGGGTACCGGCTGCTGCGCCGGCTTGAGGAGGAGATCGCCGAGCTGGGCTACGTCGAGGCGGCACCGAAGCAGGACGGCCGTAACATGATCATGGTTTTGGCGCCGCACCGCGCCGTCAAGGCCACCGCAGTGGCCGCGGGCGCCAAGGGCGCCCACGGCGAGGGCGCACCGGCGGACGTGCCGGCCGAGCCCGAGCCGACCGCCGCCGCGGGCGAGTAACAGGGGAGAGCGTTCACATGCCGAAGATGAAGAGCCACACGGGTATGGGCAAGCGGGTGCGGGTCACCGGGCGCGGCAAGCTGCGCACCGAGCAGGCCGGCAAGCGCCACCTGCTGGAGGGCAAGTCCTCCACCCGGACCCGCCGGCTGACCGGCACGGTCGAGGTCGCCAAGGCCGACACCAAGCGCATCAACAAAATGCTCGGCCGCTGACGCGCGCCATCTCACTGACGTAAGGGGTTACTGACATGGCACGCGTCAAGCGCGCAGTGAACGCGCAGAAGAAGCGCCGCGAGATCCTGGAGACCGCCAGCGGCTACCGGGGTCAGCGCTCCCGGCTGTACCGCAAGGCCAAGGAGCAGGTGCTGCACTCGATGCAGTACGCCTACCGGGACCGCCGCGACCGCAAGGGCGACTTCCGGCAGCTCTGGATCACCCGGATCAACGCGGGCGCCCGGGCCAACGGAATGACCTACAACCGGTTCATCCAGGGCCTGCGCCTGGCCGGCATCGAGGTCGACCGCAAGATCCTCGCGGACCTCGCGGTCGTCGACGCGGCGGCGTTCGGCACGCTGGTCGAGCTGGCCCGCAAGGCCGTGGAGGCCGAGGGCATCGGCGGCGTTCCCAAGGCCGCCTGACCGCTTCGCACCCCGCCCTGCGCCCCGCCCGCTCCCGCGGGCGGGGCGCAGGCCGTTTCCGGCGCGGATGCCCCGCCCCGGCGTAGGTCCCCGCGCCGCCTCCGGCGTAGGTGGCCCGCGCTCCCGGGCGTGGGCGCGCCGCGCCGCCCCGGCGTGGGTCCACCCGCCGTCCGCCGCGCCGGTCCGGCGCCGTCGCCTGGAGGGCGTCGATGACGTCGCTGTTCACCCCGCGCACGCCGCGGGTCGTCGCCGCCGGCAAGCTGCACCGCCGCCGGGACCGGGACCGGTCCGGCCAGTTCCTGGCGGAGGGCCCGCAGGCGGTCCGCGAGGCGCTGCGCCGCCCCGGCACGGTCCTCGAACTGTTCGGTACCGCGGACGGGCTGCGGCGGCACGCCGACCTGGCCGCCGCGGCCGCGGCGGCGGCGGTGCCGGTGTCCCCGGTCACCGACGAGGCGCTGGCCGGACTGGCGGAGACGGTCCGGCCGCAGGGCGTCGTCGCGGTCTGCGCCCGGGTGGACGCGCCGCTGGCCGACGTGCTCGCCGCCCGGCCGGCGCTCGTGGCGGTCCTGGTGGACGTCCGCGACCCCGGCAACGCGGGCACCATCCTGCGCACCGCCGACGCGGCCGGGGCCGACGCGGTCGTGTTCGCGGGCGCGGCCGTCGACCCCTACAACGGCAAGTGCGTCCGGGCGAGCGCGGGCAGCCTGTTCCACGGCGCCCTCGCGCGGGCCGCCGACCCGGCGGCGGCCGTCGCCGACCTGCGGGCGGCCGGCCTGGTGATCCGCGCGGCGACCGGCCGCGGCGACACCGACCTGCACCGGCTGGGCGGCGCCCTGGCCCGGCCCACGGCGTGGGTCTTCGGCAGTGAGGCCCACGGCCTGCCCGCGGACCTGCTGGCGGCCGCCGACGAGCGGGTGCGGGTCCCGCTGTACGGGGCGGCGGAGAGCCTGAACCTGGCGGCCGCGGCGGCGGTGTGCCTGTACGCCTCGGCGGCGGCCCGGCACGCGCCTGTTCCCCGGTAAATTCGTCATACCTCGGACCGCCGCGCGGGTGCTTGTTAGCTTCGGGCAAATCGCGAAGATTGTTCAGAAGCGTCGGGGCCTGGCCCGGCCGCGATCCTCGCGGGCGGGGAGGACGACCGATGACGTGTCGCATCAGATCCTGGTGGGCGGCCCTGGCGGGCGTGGCGATACTGCTGGCCGCGACGGCCGGCACCGCGGCGGCGGCGCCGCGGGCCGAACCGGTGTTCCGGCCGGCGGCCGGCACGCCGCTGGCCGCCCCGGCCAAGCTGACCCACTACCAGGCGTACGTGCTGCTGCGCGCCGCCGGCATCCGCGTCGTCTCCACCGGCGGCTGCGCCCGCCGCAACCGGCCGACGTGCACGTCGCTGGCCCAGGTCAACCGGGTCACCGTCCTCGGCGCCCGGATGCTGCGCCGCGCCTCCGGCTGTCCGCTGACCGTCACCGGCGGTACCGAGGTCGGCCACGAACTGCCCTACCCGTACCGGTACACCCACTGGAACGGCTACAAGCTCGACTACGACCCCTCGACCTGCCTGAACCGCTACGTCCAGCGCTCCTACGCCTACGTCGGCGGGATGCAGTGGCGGTCGGCGTCGGGCAACGTCTACTACCGCGAGCGCGACCACTGGGACGTCACGTACTTCAACTGCGGCGGCTGCTGACCGGCCGCCTCCCCGCACCGGCGGGCCGCGGCCGGGACGCGCGCCCGTAAACTGCCCCGTGGCTGTCCGGTGTGAGGGGGACCATGTCCTACAGAAACGATCCGTACGATCCCAAGCAGGTCGCGCTGCTCGACCCGGCCGCGCTGGAGGAGGCGGTCGCCGCGGCGGTCCGCGCCTTCGCCGCGGCGGCCGACCTGCGGGAGTTGACGGCGCTGAAGCCGGCCCACCTGGGTGACCGCGCTCCGGTGTCGCTGGCCCGGCGGGAGATCGGGGCGCTGCCGCCGGCGGCGAAGTCCGACGCCGGCAAGCGGGTGAACGTGGCCCGCCAGGCCGTCGACGCCGCGTACGCGGCGCGGGCGGCGGTCCTGGAGGCCGAGGCCGCCGCGCGGATGCTCGCCGAGGAGCGCGTCGACGTCACCCTGCCGACCGACCGGCGCCCGCGCGGCGCCCGGCACCCGGTCAGCGCGCTGATGGAGCGGGCGGCCGACCTGTTCGTGGCGATGGGCTACGAGGTCGCCGAGGGTCCCGAGGCGGAGTTGGAGTGGTACAACTTCGACGCCCTCAACTTCGTGCCCGACCACCCGGCCCGCACCATGATGGACACCTTCTACCTCGCGGCGGCCGATGCGGCTGCCGGGCGCACGGCCGGCGACCACGCCGGCACCGGCGCGTCGGGGCTCGTCCTGCGCACCCACACGTCCCCGGTCCAGGTGCGGGCGCTGCTCTCCCGGAAGCTGCCCGTGCACGTGGTGTGCACCGGCCGGGTCTACCGGACCGACGAGCTGGACGCCACGCACCTGCCGGTGTTCCACCAGATCGAGGGCCTGGTCGTGGACCGCGGCATCACCATGGCCCACCTCAAGGGCACGCTGGACCACTTCGTCACCAGCATGTTCGGACCGGCGGCGAAGACGCGGCTGCGCCCGTCGTACTTCCCGTTCACGGAGCCGTCGGCGGAGCTGGACCTGTGGTTCCCCGAGCACCGCGACGGCCCCCGCTGGGTGGAGTGGGGCGGCTGCGGGATGGTCAACCCGCGGGTGCTGCGCGCCTGCGGCGTGGACCCCGACGAGTACTCCGGCTTCGCCTTCGGCATGGGCATCGACCGGGCGCTGATGTTCCGGCACGGGGTGACCGACCTGCGGGACCTGGTGGAGGGCGACGTGCGGTTCAGCGGCGCCTTCGGGATGGGAGTCTGAGATGCGGCTGCCGGTTTCGTGGCTGCGCGAGTACGTCGACGCGCCGACCGACCCCGCCGAGCTGGAGCGCGCCCTGGTGCGCGTCGGCCTGGAGGTCGAGGAGATCGTCGACCTGGGGTCGGCGGTCACCGGGTCGCTCGTGGTCGGCCGGGTCAGCGCCGTCGAGGAGCTGACCGGGTTCAAGAAGCCGATCCGGTACTGCCTGGTCGACGTCGGCCGGGCCAACGGCACGGGCGCGCCGCAGGAGATCGTCTGCGGGGCGCGCAACTTCGGCGAGGGCGACCTCGTCGTGGTGATCCTGCCCGGCGGCGAGCTGCCCGGCGGGTTCGGTATCGGCGAGCGCCGCACGTACGGGCGGATGTCGCGCGGCATGATCTGCTCCGGCCGGGAGCTGGGGATCAGCGACGACCACGACGGCATCATGGTGCTGCCGCCGGGGGCGGGGGAGCCGGGCGCCGACGCGCGCGGCCTGGTCGGGCTGGACGAGGTGGTCGTCGAGGTCAACGTCACGCCGGACCGGGGGTACTGCTTCTCGGTGCGCGGCATCGCCCGGGAGCTGGCCGCGTCGCTCGGGCTGCCGTTCCGCGACCCGGCGGCAGCCGCCGCGCTGACGGGTACGCCCACCCCGGCGTACCCGGCGCGGGTGGCGGACCCGAGCGCCTGCGACCGGTTCGCGGCGGTCGCCGTCCGCGGGCTGGACCCGGCGGCGCCGAGCCCGGCGTGGCTGGCCCGGCGGCTGACCCAGGCCGGGATGCGCCCCATCTGTCTGCCCGTCGACGTGACCAACTACGTGATGCTGGAGCTGGGCCAGCCGATGCACGCGTTCGACCTGGCGGCGCTGCGCGGCGGGCTGGTGATCCGGCGGGCCGACCCGGGGGAGAAGCTGACCACCCTGGACGGCGCCGTGCGCGGGCTGCACCCCGAGGACGTCGTCATCGCCGACGACTCGGGTGTCGTCTCGCTGGCGGCGGTGATGGGCGGCGCGAGTACCGAGGTCTCCGGCACCACGACCGACCTGCTGCTGGAGGCGGCCCACTGGGACCCGGTGACGGTCGCCCGCACCGCCCGGCGGCACAAGCTGCCGAGCGAGGCGAGCCGCCGGTACGAGCGCGGGGTGGACCCGACGCTGCCGGGCGTGGCGCTGCGCCGGGCGGGCGAGCTGCTGGCCGCCCACGGCGGCGGCGCGGTCGGCGCCGACGTCCTGGACATCGACACGGTGCCGCCGCGGGAGCCGGTGCTCCTGCCGGTCGACCTGCCGGCGCGGACGACGGGCGTGCCCTACCCCGCCGACCGGGTGCGTGCGCTGCTGACCCTGGTCGGCTGCGCGGTCGCCCCGGCCGCCGGGCCGGAATCCGGGCCGGACGCCCGGTGGGAGGTCCTGCCGCCGGCCTGGCGCCCCGACCTGCGGGACCCGGCCGACCTGGTCGAGGAGGTGGCGCGGCTGGACGGGTACGACCGCATCCCGAGCGTGCTGCCGATCGCGCCGCCGGGCCGCGGCCTCACCGACGCGCAGCGGCGGCGCCGGGACGTGGCGCGCGCGTTGGCCGAGGGCGGCGCGAGTGAGACCCTGTCGTTCCCGTTCCTCGACCCGGGGGTGTGGGACGCCCTGGGCGTGCCCGCCGACGACCCGCGGCGGGCGATGCTCCGGCTGGCCAACCCGATGTCGGACGTCGCGCCCGCGCTGCGGACCCGGCTGCTGCCGGGCCTGCTGGCGGCGGTGCGGCGCAACGTCGGCCGGGGGCACCGCGATGTGGCGCTGTACGAGCTGGGCCTGGTCTTCGGCCCGCCGCCGGCCGCCGGGGTGCCGCCGCCGCTGCGGGTGGACGACCGGCCGGCGGCGGCGGACCTGGCCGCCGCCGACCGGTTCCTGCCGGCGCAGCCGCAGCACGTCGCCGTCGTGCTCGCCGGGGACGTGGCGCCGGCCGGCTGGTGGGGCGCCGGGCGGCCGGCGTCCTGGGCGGACGCCGCCGCCGCCGCCCGCACGGTGCTGGCCGCCGCGGGGGTACCGGCGGCGCGGACCGCGCTGCGGCAGGCGGAGTTCGCGCCGTGGCACCCCGGCCGGTGCGCCGAGGTGCTGGTCGACGGCGAGGTGGTCGGGCACGCCGGGGAGCTGCACCCGGCGGCCTGCGCGGCGCTGGAGGTACCGGCCCGCACGTGCGCGGCGGAGCTGAACCTCGACCGCCTGCCCCTGCCCGGGGTCGTCTTGGCGCCGCGGCTGTCGGGCTTCCCGCCCGCGCTGATCGACGTCGCCCTCGTCGTGGCGGAGGAGACCCCCGCGGGCGCGGTGCACGCGGCGCTGACCGCTGGCGCGGGGAAGCTGCTGGAGTCGATCCGGCTGTTCGACGTGTACCGCGGCGACGCCCAGCTCGGCGCCGGCCGCAAGTCGCTGGCGTACAAGCTCACGTTCCGCGCCGCCGACCGCACGCTGACCGCCGAGGAGGCGGTCGCCGCGCGGGACGCGGCCGTCGCCGAGGCCGCGGCCCGGACGGGGGCGACCCTGCGCGGCGCCTGAGCGCGTCGACGACGACCGCGCCGGTCCCCGGGTCAGCCCGTCGGGACCGGCGCGGTCGCCCGTTCGGGGGCACCCGCGCATTTCCGGTGCGCCGCATGATTATGCGGGGTACCGTGTGACTATGCAGTTGGGCAAGGCGGCGCGGCACGCGCGCATCACGACGTTGGTCCGGCAGCGGCCGGTCCGGTCCCAGGCGGAGCTGGCGGCGCTCCTCGACGGCGAGGGCATCCAGGTCACCCAGGCGACCCTGTCCCGCGACCTGGAGGAGCTGGGCGCCGTCAAGGCGCGCGGCGGCGGCGCGGGCGCCTACGTCATCCCCGAGGACAACAGCGACCCGCTCGTCCCCGCCGAGAGCGCCCCCGCCCGCCTGCACCGGCTGCTGCGCGACCTGCTCACCGGCGCCGACGCCAGCGGCACCATCGCGGTCCTGCGCACCCCGCCCGGCGCCGCCCAGTTCCTGGCCAGCGCCATCGACCGCGCCGGCCTCGCCGAGATCCTCGGCACCATCGCCGGCGACGACACCATCCTCGTGGTCGCCCGCGACGACGTCGGCGGCGCGGGCGTCGTCGCGCTGCTGCGGCGACCCGCCGACGGCTGACCCTTCCCCCACCCCCTGTACCACCCGGCCGGCGGACCCGCCTGCCGGTCCACGCGCGCCGGCTCCCGCCGGCCGGTGAAGGGAGTACCACCGTGCCCACCGACCACAGCCGCGAGCGCGTCGTGCTCGCCTACTCCGGCGGCCTGGACACCTCCGTCGCCATCCCGTACCTCGCCGACAAGCTCGGCGCCGACGTCGTCGCCGTGGCGATCGACGTCGGGCAGGACGGCGAGGACCTGGGCGCCATCCGCCAGCGCGCGCTGGACTGCGGCGCGGTCGCCGCCGAGGTCGTCGATGCCCGCGCCGAGTTCGCCGCCGACTACTGCCTGCCGGCGCTGCGCGCCAACGCCCGGTACATGGACCGGTACCCGCTCGTCTCCGCCCTGTCCCGGCCGCTGATCGCCGAGCACCTGGTCGCCGCGGCGCGCCGCCACGGCGGTACCGCGGTCGCGCACGGCTGCACCGGCAAGGGCAACGACCAGGTCCGGTTCGAGGTGAGCCTCGCGGCCCTCGCGCCCGACCTGAAGATCATCGCCCCGGCGCGGGACTTCGCCTGGACCCGGGACGCCGCCATCGCCTACGCCGAGGCCAACGCACTCCCGGTCGACGTCACCCGCCGCTCGCCCTACTCGATCGACCAGAACCTGTGGGGCCGCGCCGTCGAGACCGGCGTCCTGGAGGACATCTGGAACGCCCCCGTCGAGGACATCTACGCCTACACCGCCGACCCGGCCGCGCCGCGGCCCGCCGACGAGCTCGTCCTCGCCTTCGAGGCCGGCGTCCCCGTCGCGATCGACGGCGCCGCGGTCACCCCGTACGAGGCGATCCGGCAGCTCAACGCCCGGGCCGGCGCGCAGGGCGTCGGCCGCCTCGACATGGTCGAGGACCGGCTCGTCGGCATCAAGAGCCGCGAGGTGTACGAGGCGCCCGCCGCGCTCGCCCTCATCGCCGCCCACCAGGAGCTGGAGAGCGTCACCCTCGAACGGGACCTGGCCCGGTACAAGCGCGGCGTCGAGCAGCGCTGGGCCGAGCTGGTCTACGACGGCCTCTGGCACTCCCCGCTGCGCCGCGCCCTGGACGCGTTCCTCGCCGACACCCAGACCTGCGTCAGCGGGGAGGTCCGGCTGCGGCTGCACGCGGGCGCCGCCGTGGTCACCGGCCGCCGCTCCGCCGCCAGCCTGTACGACTTCGGGCTCGCCACCTACGACTCCGGCGACACCTTCGACCAGAGCCTGGCCCGCGGCTTCGTCAGCCTCTGGGGGCTGCCGGCCAGCCTCGCCGCCGCCCGCGACGCCCGGCTCGCCGGTACCGACCCGCGGCACGCCGGCGGCCAAGCCTGCGCCGCCGCCCCCGCATGAGCAGAATGGACTCCGTGGATCCTCAATCCTTGTCCGCCGGCGGCGCGCGACTGTGGGGCGGCCGGTTCGCCGGCGGCCCCGCCGAGGCGCTCGCCCGGCTCTCCGTCAGCGTCCAGTTCGACTGGCGGCTCGCGCCCTACGACCTGGCCGCCTCCCGCGCCCACGCGCGCGTCCTGGCCCGCGCCGGCCTGTTCACCAACGACGAGCTCGGCCGCACCCTGGCCGCGCTCGACGACCTGGAGGCGGCCTGCGCGGCCGGGCTGTTCCGGCCCACCGTCGAGGACGAGGACGTGCACACGGCGCTGGAGCGCGGCCTGCTGGAGCGGCTCGGCGCGCTCGGCGGCAAACTGCGCGCCGGCCGGTCCCGCAACGACCAGGTCGCCACCGACCTGCGGCTGTACCTGCGCGACCGGGCCCGCGGCATCGCCGCCCGCCTCGTCGAGCTGGCCGACGCCCTCGTCGAGCAGGCCGAACGCCACCTCGACACCCCGGCCCCCGGCATGACCCACCTCCAGCACGCCCAGCCGGTCACCTTCGGCCACCAGCTCCTCGCCCACGTCCACCCGCTGCTGCGCGACCTCGACCGGCTGCGCGACTGGGACGCCCGCGCCGCCGTCTGCCCGCTGGGCTCCGGCGCGCTGGCCGGCTCGTCCCTGCCGCTGGACCCGGTCCGGGTCGCCAGGGAGCTGGGCTTCGCCTCCGCCGCCCCCAACTCGATCGACGCCGTCAGCGACCGGGACTTCGTGGCCGAGTTCCTGTTCGCGGCCGCGATGACCGGCGTGCACCTGTCCCGCCTCGGCGAGGAGGTGGTGCTGTGGACCTCGCAGGAGTTCGGCTGGGTGGAGCTGGACGACTCCTTCGCCACCGGGTCCTCGATCATGCCGCAGAAGAAGAACGCCGACATCGCCGAACTGGCCCGCGGCAAGAGCGGCCGGCTGATCGGCGCGCTGGTCACCGTCCTGACGATGCTCAAGGGGCTCCCGCTGGCCTACGACCGGGACATGCAGGAGGACAAGGAGCCGGCCTTCGATGCCGTCGACACCCTCGACGTCGTGCTGCCCGCCCTCGCCGGCATGATCTCCACCATGACGGTCCGGGTGGACCGGCTCGCCGCCGCCGCCCCGGTCGGCTACACCCTCGCCACCGAGGTCGCCGACTGGCTCGTCCGCCGCGGCGTCCCCTTCCGCGAGGCCCACGACGCCACCGGCCAGCTCGTCGCGCTCTGCGCCAGCCGTGACTGCCGGCTGTCCGAGGTCTCCGACGACGACCTGCGCGCCATCAGCCCCCACCTGGAGCCCGAGGTCCGCGAGGTGCTGTCGGTGCGCTCGGCGCTCGCCGCCCGCACCACCCCGGGCTCGACCGGCCCGAAGGCGGTCGCCGACCAGTGGGGCGATGTCGCCGACAAGCTCACCGACTGGCGGGACTGGGCGGCGCTGCCGGTGGTGCCCCGCTGAGCGCCGCCCTGGCCGCGCTGCTGGCCGGGCCGCCCGAGGTGGCGGCCCGCGGCCTGCTCGGCGCGCGCCTCGCCGCGCACGGCGTCACCGTCGCGCTGACCGAGGTGGAGGCGTACGGCGGCGAGGGCACCGACCCGCCCTCGCACGCCCACCGCGGCCCCACCGCCCGCAACGCGGTGATGTTCGGGCGGGCCGGGCGCGCCTACGTGTACTTCACCTACGGAGTGCACTGGTGCCTCAACGTAGTCACCGGCCCGACCGGCACGGCGGCCGCCGTCCTGCTGCGCGCCGGCGAGGTGGTCGGCGGGGTCGAGCTGGCCCGCGCCCGCCGCCCGGCGGCCCGCGCCGACCGGGATCTCGCCCGCGGTCCTGCCCGGCTGTGCGCGGCCCTGGGGGTGGACGGCACCGGCAACGGCGTCGACCTGCTGGACCCCGCCGCGCCGATCCGGCTGGCGCCCGCGCCCGCGCCTGCGGGGGAGGTGCGTACCGGGCCGCGGGTGGGGGTGAGCAGCGGCGCGGACGTGCCGTGGCGGTTCTGGGTCGCGGACGCCCCGACCGTCAGCGCGTACCGCCGCGGCGGCCGCCCCCGCACCCGGTGAGCCCGCGCGCGCTGCGCCGCGTGCGGGCTCCGCGATCCCGGCGCGGTGCCGCCGCCGCGCCGCCCGCCGGCTCCCCGACCTGGTGGAGAATCGACCCGTGACCGATCTCCTCGATGACCTCACCTGGCGCGGCCTGCTCCAGGACTCGACCGACCCCGACGCGCTGCGCGCCCACCTCGCGGCCGGCCCGGTGACCTTCTACGTCGGCTTCGACCCGACCGCCCCGAGCCTGCACGTGGGCAACCTCATGCAGGTACTGATGGCCCGCCGCCTCCAACTGGCGGGTCACCGGCCGCTGCTGCTCGTCGGCGGGGCAACCGGCCAGATCGGCGACCCCAAGGAGGCCGGCGAGCGGTCCCTGCAGTCACGGGACACCGTCGCCGACTGGGTGGACCGGATCCGCCAGCAGCTCAGCCCGTTCGTCAGCTACGACGGCCCCGCGGGCGCCACGGTCGTCAACAACCTCGACTGGATGGCCCGCCTCACGGCGGTCGACTTCCTCCGCGACGTCGGCAAGCACTTCCCGGTCAACCGGATGCTGGCCCGCGAGGTCGTCAAGGCCCGGCTGGAGAGCGGCATCAGCTTCACCGAGTTCAGCTACCAGCTCCTGCAGGCCCACGACTACTTCGCCCTGCACCGGGCGCGCGGCTGCACCCTCCAGTTCGGCGGATCCGACCAGTGGGGCAACATCACCGCCGGGGTGGACTACGTGCGCCGCCGCGGCGGCGGCCCGGTGCACGCGTTCACGACGCCGCTGGTGACCAGGTCCGACGGGACGAAGTTCGGCAAGTCCGAAGGCGGCGCGGTCTGGCTCGACCGGACCATGACCAGCCCGTACGCCTTCTACCAGTTCTGGATCCAGGCGGACGACCGGGACGTGGTCGACTACCTGCGGTACTTCAGCTTCCGCAGCGCCGCCGACATCGACGAACTGGCCCGCGGGGTGCGGGAGCAGCCGGCCGCCCGCGCGGCGCAGCGGGCGCTCGCGCAGGAGCTGACGACGCTGGTGCACTCGGCCCGCGACTGCGCCCAGGCGGTGGCGGCGAGTCAGGCGCTGTTCGGTCGGGGCGCGCTGGCGGACCTGGACGAGGACACCCTCCGGGCGGCCCTGGGGGAGGCCGGCCTGACCGGCGTGGACGGACCGCCGCCGCCGGTCGCGGCGCTGCTCAGGCAGGCGGGCGTGGTCGGGAGCATGAACGAGGCGCGGCGCGCCATCGCCGACGGCGGCGCCTACCTCAACAACACGCGGCTGACCGACCCCGAGGCGGTCCCGGCGGCCGCGGACCTGCTGCACGGCCGCTACCTGGTGCTGCGTCGCGGCAAGCGCACGGTGGCCGGCGTGGAGGTCCGCTCCTAGCCCGTCACCCTCGACCCCGATTTGACGTTGGGTGGACCGGGCGCGTAATTTTCTCCGTGCCCCGCGAGGATCCAGACAAAGCGGTGGTGACCGGTACGACCTACCCACAGTGGTAGCTACCGGAAACCATCAGGTCTTTGGCAGTATCGCGGATCGGGCGGAGCCGCCCGGCCACCTTGCACAGGAGGCCGATTTGGCGCAGCGAAACCGACCGAGTAAGGTTTGCGACCGGCGCGAGAGCGGGTAGGCCCAAGAAGCCCACTCGAGACCGTGCCGACGCGGCCAAGTCGACCGGAACCGGGCGACCCCGCGAGTAAGGCCCGACCGGGGATGCGCTAACGTAAGCCTGGTCGAACCGCAACAAACTTGTCAAGCCGGGACGCACCGGTTGACAACGGAGAAGCGGTAAGATAAGCTAGAAACGGGACAGCCCCGAGTAAAGCACCGAGATACCGGTGCGGCGCACGGAGACTGCTTGTTCTTTGAGAACTCAACAGGGTGCTTTAAGTAATGCCAGTGCCAAGTTATTTTTTACCCCGTCGGCATTCACTGTGTGTGGGTGTTTTGATGGTGTGATTCCTTTGGCAACATCATGTTGTCGGGATGATTTTCCAAGTTTTGTTGGAGAGTTT
>NZ_BMQC01000004.1 GCF_014647915.1 Pilimelia terevasa | reverse complement strand
GGCCGCGGGCGACCCGCACGACGTCGTCACGGAACTCTCGGGGGTAGGGCTTGGGCACGGTGGCATCCTTCCAGCCCGCCTCAACGGCAAGCCAGCTCAGGTGTCACCAGTTGGTGCAGCAGACCCATCCGACAGCTCATGCAGACTCTCGGCGTCACGGCTGAGGATCTGGTTAAGGCACCTAGCGAGACCGACGCGAAGCTGTCGAACGTGACCGTGGCCGAGTTCGTGGGGACCGTACGCTAGGTTGCTCCTCAGACCATCTTCCGCACCTACGATTCGTACTGGATCAAGCTCGTTGAAGCTTTGGGAGACAAGAAGGTCTCAGAGGTTCGTACGAGTGACCTTGGCGACTGGGTACGCAAAATCAAGAAATCTGTTGTTGTTCGTCGCAACGCCCGTGGGGCGGTAGGTGCTCAACAGAACGCCATCGCTGCGGCGCGGTTCTTCTTCAAGGAACCTTGTGGCAGCGCTCATCATCTACCTTGGCGCGGTTTCTTTGGGATTGTTGCCAAAGTCTAACTTTTAAAGGTGCAGTGATAATTTTAGCTAATACGATTTGGCTAATGTTATGTATCGTCGTTACGCCAACGTTGTATAAAAAGATGGACATCCTGGTTAATGTGATAAGAGCCATGCCAAACTTGATGGCGCTTCTCAATGGTTTGATTGTCTGGTTTCTTATTCTTCCGACTTTAAGATATATATGGGTGGCGGAATTATAATTAACTTCGTCATTCCCTCACTTACGGGTTACGCAATAGCCCTTCTACCCGTTATCGTTGTTACGGGTTGGGCTACATGGAGGAGACGGAGACAATACGAAGCTAGAAAGAAAGCCCGACGCAGCAATCTCTTAACACGTAAAGCGGCTCGGTCTCCGTCATCGCGGATCAGGCGCGTTCGCTAGGCTTTAGCTTAGGCTCGCGATAGCTCTGAGCACGACAGTCTTAGCTTCGGAGCCGTACGCGGCCTGGCCCTGAAGATCGGTAAAAATTCTCAAGTATTGTTCGACTTCTGAAGGTCTAGTGATCTTCAACTGTGCCGAAGGTAGCTCCACCTTTACAACATCCTCATCAAAGATCCAGAAGCCACAGTTGCTATTCGGTGTAATCTCTCTACCAAACGGAATGATTCCAAGGCTTACGTTTGGTCGCTTCATGAACTTGAGTAATTCCAAAAGTTGAAGTTCGTGGCGCACTACATCTGTGTACCTGGTAAGTAGTACGGCTTCGGTCAACACCACGAGGATCCTGTTAGTCCCCCGTAAAGCAGCCTGAGCGCGACGCTGACGGAGTTTAATCACCTCGTGGGTATCATCGGGTGCCCCATAGAATCTACGCCAATACCCGACCACTGCGGCGGTGTAGCTAGGAACTTGAAAGATGCCGGGTAGGACGCTCAACTCGAAGTTCCGAAAGACCGTGGTTTGTTCATAAATTGCCAAAGGGTCACGGCCCCCGGCGTACTTCATCCCGTTACGAACTTTGGCCTTCCAGAGCGCGTACGCCTCCTCTAGCGTCAGCAGCTCCGCCACCAGGTCTTCAGCCTGGTCGTCAACCCCACAGGCATTGCACCATGCCCGTACCTGGGTCACGGTAGGAGAGACATGGCCGTTCTCAACCTTGGAAATCGCTGTTACATGGATTTTGGTAGCAGCAGAAAGTACCCGGCCCGTCAAACCCGAATGTTTGCGGATCTGGCGAAGCCGGGCACCAATTGCTTTACGACCTTCTTCAGCGGTCGTTGCGGGGTTTATAGTCATCGTGTGGAGTAGAAAAGTCCCATGCTGTATTGAATGCGGAAGTTGCTGCGGCTACCAGTTCAGGATTCTCAGAAACGGTGTAGCCCGAAGGTTGAAGATCTCCGCCGAAATGAAGAAACATGACTTCCCGACCATCCAGCACGTAGAAGTCAGTTGGCGGTACGAGGATATGAGACATCTCCTGGCGATTGCACCAACGAGTTGCGTCTCCTGCTGCGTTCAATCTGCCTGTTTGGGCGTATGTAAACTTCCAATAGTCATTCAGCGGCTCATCTACGACTTTGATCCTACGAACGGATTTGCCTTCATCTCGTAGGCGCTGCATGTATTCAATCCACCACAGGTGATATTCCCAATCAATGTCACCCGTTTCCTGCCAGTGCTTGTAACGAGGCATTTCCATATCAACCGTGTAAGCCCGTTGGAATTCCATGCGCCACCGAGAACGTTCGATCCCACGGAGCCTAGCTGTAAATTCGTCCTGGGATATTTCTTGGAACATCAGCTTCGTCCCTGAAACAACGTCAACATTCGTGCGGGAATTTCTACGACAGCTTCGCCCTCGGGGATGTCGAGACCTTCAGCGTCTTTTACTTTCCAACCTTGAACCAAATAGGTGTCGCGGTCAGTTTTGAAGAGAGAAGGGCATCCATCTTGCCCCGAGCCTGGGCCTTTTCCCAGGAATTCAAACTGCATGACTCAACCTTTGTCGCGGAAGTTGATGAAAGTTGGGAGCGTGAACAGTCTCCCTTGTCGACCCTGAGACGGCAACCTCAAGTTTTATCAACTTCGTAGAGCCCCTGGTCGGGGCACCTCTACGGTCATCCCATGTGGTGGCTAGTGATGATTGGGATCGGGGTCGGCTTCTTGCTGGGCTTCCTCTTCACCAAGATCAGGAACCGGTGGTGTCCAGCGTGCGGAGGCTCGACGCTGTACCTACGCCCGGAGCGTGACCATGCTGACGTTTGGTGATGTGTTGATGTTGGACGCTCGGCAGTATCGGGATGTTCAAGGTTCGATCATGGTCGAGATCCTCGCCGTGGGTGATCTTCGAGCCGACGAGGACGGTTACTGGCTCCCCGTCAAGTGCAACCACATGACTCCTGATGGACGCGCCGAGGTCCGGTTCATCGAGATCAAGTCAGCCTCGGTCCCACACGCCCGTAGCCGTGCTGCCGCATCAATGTAGAGTCCCATCCTTGGGGAGGATGACCGTGTTCGTTCGTACTATCTTGTTAACCTTAGCCCTGGTGGCCGTACCCTCGGCCCCAGCTCTAGCTACACCTAGCGTCGGCCACCAGGACCCGCTCAGCGTGGTCAACCGCCTCTTCTCGTCGCTCGACCCCGATGCCGCCTACGTCGCACTGACCCCGGCCGAGCTGGAGGCGTTCAACGCCGCGTATGTTCCGGTGCGGATCGAGGACGTGGACGTTGAGCCGCGTTCTACCGTCTTCGGATGTGACAAGGCTCGGCACAAGCGGGCACTGAAGGGGAACGCGGGAAACACTCTTGGTACATTCTGGACCGAGATAAATTGGTGTCATGACAAGAAGAAGGGCTGGCACAACACATATATTACGGATGATGGCACTGGCGGGGAAACCAAAACCCCTGGCTGGCGCTATAAAGGCACACCCGCGTTTGATGCCGGTGTCGTGGGTACTTCCCGTGGTTGGGCACAGCATTGGTTTGAAGCGAAGTTTCTTCCCGACAGCAGCCGTGTCTTCGGATCTACATGACAAGTGTGTTTGAACCCCGGTGGGATGAAATTTGTTCTTTGGCCTAGGAGGATCACATGAAACGTAAACTTGCCGTCGTCGCGGGTGTTGTTGGTGGGATTGTCGTCGTGGGAATCGCTGCTGTGTTTTTCTTCCTGATCCCGGTTGACAACACTGATGAACCCTCCGGAACCGCCACAAGCGTGCCGCTCTCTCCTGGGGAGACACCACGGCCAAAGTTAAGTTAAGAACAGGGCGAGTCTGCCCGGTCTTCTACGTCTTACGTATTAACCTCCCTCAGCTACAGAGATCAAAAACTGAGGGAGAGCACTGTGGCACGCGTTTGGCAACTTTGTTCACGCGCGTGCCGCTCGACCCAGGAGAGACACCACGTCCGAGGCGGAGTCGAAAGCTGGGACGAGTGTAGAACTGGACCCAGAGGAGAAGGCATCTCATCCAGCCATGAAGATGCCCGCGAATGCTGACTTCGGTGGAGGGGCTCGGACCGGCCGCGCGCATTCCGCGGATCCACACCCGCGGGGCCTCCGGTCTGGGAGGCTGAGAAGCGCACTCCGAAGGGGGTCGACGTGACAGCAGACCTGCGACTGGTCGGAGACACCTCTCGGGCCCGGCCGGGCCCCGCCGGAGCCGCGCGCGAATCTCTGCTCGGCGACATCCACCCGCCGGTCCGGCCGTGGGAGGCACCGGCCGACAGCGCCGTGCTGTCACTCCAGCGTGCTGCGGGGAACCGCGCTGTCTCCGGTGTACTGGCACAGCGCACCGGAGACAGCGCGGCACCTGTACAGCGCTGCGGCGGACATGCGTGCCCGCCCGAGGGGTGCGAGCAAGGCGCGACGCCGGTCGCGCAGCGCGACGCGAGCGGCGCCGCCCTCACCGAAGCACAGTCGGAGCAGCTGGCGCGGCGCCCGAGCCTGGCACTGCCCCGGTGGGGCCGCCTGACCGCAGATCAACGCGGTCTCGTGGGATGGAAGATGGTCGCGGCATACGGCCCCGACTTCACCCAGGACTTCCTGGCGTACGCCAGCGGGAACAAGAGGCCGAACCTGTCGACGACGGTGAGCAACTCGCCGAACCTCACGTCGAAGGCGCTCACGACGCAGGGGTACCGCCCAGCCGGGAATCCCGGCGGGGTCGCGCTGTGGGTCCACCCGTCCGGGCACGAGATTCAGGTGTTGGCGCGTTCCGGGCCGGCGCCGGACGAGCCCGCCGAGGCGCCCGGGTGCGGTGATGCGGACGCGGGCAGTGATTGCCTCGTCGACTCTGACGACGAGGAGTCGTGCCGGCAGTGCTGCGACGACAAGTATCCCGACGGCGGGCCGTGCCATGCTGCCTGCCGATCCGGCTGTGCCGACAAGTTGTGAGCGAGACGGACTCCAGGGCCGCCGCGCCCCGGCACCGTCAGCCGGCTCAGCGCGCCTCCGTGCGCACCCGGTCCGGACCGTCGCGGCGGTCCGGAGTCGACGCTGCGTGTGCGTCGACCGGCGAGCCGGCTGCCGCGCCACCGCCGGCACGGAAATCCGGCGTGTCCCCACTCCGATGTCCGCTAGGGCCGACATGCCGGAATCGGTCTGGACGGTCGGCCCGGCCCGGTCGCCTGGCGATCGACAGTAGCCGATGGCGGTAATCCGCTGCGGCCGGGCGCGCGTACCTCCCGTTACGAGAGGCATACCTGCCTACCGGTGTGGGTCCGGGTGGGGGTGGGTTGCGGTATGGAGGAATGCCATGGGTGGTTACTTCGCCAGGCGAGCACAGGTGGCCGGACGGGCACGCCGGCGCAGGCGGGTGGTAGCTCTCGCCGGGGCGGTCGCGCTGGTCGGCGGAATGCTCACGCTGACCAACGTGTCCTCGGCGGCCGAGGTGTCCGTCCGCGGCGGCGGCGCCAATGCCGGCAAGAAGGTCGAGTCCGGCAACCAGGTCGAGTTCAGTGACGAGCAGGCCGATGCGGCCGGTCGGAAGGCCGCCCAACTCGTGCAGAACTCGCTCGGCGGGCTCAGCAACGCGGAGATCCTGCAGGTCATCGATGCGGGCATCGAGGCTGAGGGGGACGCCAAGAAGCAGGCCGCGGACGCCGGTGCTGACGGCAACACGCAGGCCGTGTTGGCGGCGCAGGCCCGGGCACGCGGATCGCTCGAACTGGCGGCGCGGTTCCGCGCGGCCCGGCAGGCCGGCGGACGGGGTTAGCACCGAGCCGTCACGGGGGTTGCGCATCGACGGACCGGCGGCGACGCGGGACCAGCACCCGCACCACGGCCCCGAGTGCGAGAACGCCGGTAGCGCGAGGTCGAGGGCGGCGGCCAGACCGCAGCCGTGGCCACCGCCAGCACCGGTACCACGGCCAGGACGTAGGCGACAGCGAGGATCACCGGGCGACCGCCGGCCACCGCCGGTCGCGGTCGTGCCGTGCCGGCACCGTCGTCCCGGCTCCTTCCCACTGGCTTCGCACGCTACCGCCGACCCGATGATGCGCGCTGTCCGGCGCCACACCCCGGATGCGCCGCCATGAGGCCGTTTCACGCCAACTACCGGCCGCGGACTACGACGCCGCTTCCCCGGCGTCCACCATGGCCTGTTCGAACTGCGCCTGGTACAGGCGGTGGTACGCCCCGCGCGCGGCCAGCAGCCGTTCGTGCGTCCCCTGCTCCACGATCGACCCCCGCTCCATGACCAGGATCAGGTCCGCGTCGCGGACGGTGGACAGCCGGTGGGCGATGACGAAGCTGGTCCGGCTGGAGCGCAGCGCCGCCATCGCGTGCTGCACCAGTACCTCGGTGCGGGTGTCGACGGAACTGGTCGCCTCGTCCAGGATCAGCAGCGCCGGGTCGGCCAGGAAGGCCCGGGCGATGGTGATGAGCTGCTTCTCCCCGGCGCTGACGTTGCTGCCCTCCTCGTCGATGACGGTGTCGTACCCGCCGGGGAGGCTGTGCACGAACCGGTCGACGTAGGTGGCCGCGGCCGCCGCGCGGATCTCCGCGTCGGTGGCGCCGGGGCGGCCGTAGGCGATGTTGTCCCGGATCGTGCCGTGGAACAGCCAGGTGTCCTGGAGCACCATGCCGACCGCGGACCGCAGCTCGTCGCGGCGCATCGCGGTGGTCTCGACGCCGTCGAGGGTGATCTCGCCGCCGTCCAGCTCGTAGAACCGCATGATCAGGTTGACCAGGGTGGTCTTGCCGGCGCCGGTCGGGCCGACGATCGCCACGGTCTGGCCCGGCTCGGCGACCAGCGAGAGGTCGTCGATGAGCGGCCGGTCGGGCTCGTACCGGAACGAGACGTGGTCGAACGCGACCCGGCCGCGGGTCCGCGGCGGGACGGGGCCGGCCGCGGGCTCCGGGCTCTGCTCGTCGGCGTCGAGCAGGTCGAAGACCCGCTCGGCCGAGGCGACGCCGGACTGGAGCACGTTGGCCATCGAGGCGACCTGGGTCAGCGGCTGGGTGAACTGGCGCGAGTACTGGATGAACGCCTGCACGTCGCCGAGGCTCGTCGCGCCCGAGGCCACCCGCAGCCCGCCGACGACCGCGATCGCCACGTAGCTCAGGTTCCCGATGAACATCATCGCCGGCATGATGATCCCGGAGACGAACTGCGCGTGGAACGAGGCCGCGAACAGGTCGTCGTTGCGCCGGGCGAAGGTCGCCTCCGCCTCGCGCCGCCGCCCGAACACCTTGACCAGCTCGTGGCCGGTGAACGCCTCCTCGATGTGCGCGTTGAGCGTGCCGGTGTGCGTCCACTGGGCGATGAACTGCTTCTGCGACCGCCGGGCGACCTGCTGGGTGACCAGCACCGACAGCGGTACCGCGACCAGCGCGATGAGCGCCAGCAGCGGCGAGATCACCACCATCATCACCAGGACGCCGACCACCGTCAGCAGCGAGGTCAGGAGCTGGCTCAGCGTCTGCTGGAGGGTCTGCGCGATGTTGTCGATGTCGTTGGTGACCCGGCTGAGCAGCTCGCCGCGCGGCTGCCGGTCGAAGTAGGGCAGCGGGAGCCGGTGCAGCTTCTCCTCCACGTCGCGGCGCAGGGCGTAGACCGCGCGCTGGACCACCCCGGCCAGCAGGTACCCCTGCCACCACTGGAGGACGCTGGAGAGCACGAACAGCACCACCGCGAACGCGGCGATCCGGTTCAGGGCGGCGAAGTCGACGCCCGCGCCGGGGAGCACGGACATCCGGTCCACCATCGCCGCGAAGTCGTCCTCGCCGCGCGCCCGCAGCCCGGCGACCACCTCCTGCCTGGTCGCGCCGGCCGGCAGCCGCCGGCCGATCACGCCGCTGAAGATGACGTCCGTCGCGCGCCCGAGCAGCCGGGGCACGTACACCGACAGCGCCACGCTGGCGGCGCCGAGCGCGACGACCAGCAGCAGCGTCACCCGGTACGGGCGCAGCCGGCGGATCAGCCGCTTCGCCGAGGGCCAGAACGTCATGGACTTCTCGGCCGGCATCCCGGCGCCCATCCAGGGCGGCCCGCCGCCGGGGCCGCGGCGCCCGGCAGCCGGCAGCCGTGCCGGCACCGCCGGTCCGGCGCCCGCCGCGCCGGGGCTGTCGGTGCGTTCCGTGCCACTCATGCCGTCGCCCCCGCGCTCTGCTGGGAGTCCACGATCTCCCGGTACGTCTGACAGGTCTCGACCAGCTCGGCGTGCGGGCCGGCGCCGACCACGGCGCCGTCCTCCAGCACGACGATCCGGTCGGCGTCCACGATGGTCGACACCCGCTGCGCCACCACGATCACCGCCGCGTCCGCCGTGACCGGTCGCAGCGCGGCCCGCAGCCGGGCGTCGGTGGCCAGGTCCAGCGCGGAGAACGAGTCGTCGAACAGGTAGACCTGCGGCCGGCGCACCAGCGCCCGGGCGATCGCCAGCCGCTGGCGCTGGCCGCCGGAGACGTTGGTGCCGCCCTGGGCGATCGGCGAGTCCAGCCCGGCCGGCATGGCCGCCACGAAGTCGCGCGCCTGGGCGATCTCCAGGCAGCGCCACAGCTCCTCGTCGGTGGCGTCGGGGTCGCCGTAGCGCAGGTTGCTGGCCACGGTCCCGGAGAACAGGTACGGCCGCTGCGGCACGATCGCGACCCGCGACCACAGCGTGTCCAGGTCGAGCTGCCGGACGTCCACCCCGTCGACCAGAACCGCGCCGCCGGTGGCGTCGTGCAGGCGCGGGACCAGGGACAGCAGCGTCGTCTTGCCGGCACCCGTACTGCCGATGATCGCGGTGGTCCGCCCGGCCTCGGCGCGCAGCGACACCTCGCGCAGGACGGGCACCTCGGCGCCGGGGTACTGGAACCGCACGGCGCGCAGCTCGACGGTGCCCCGCTCCGGGGGTTCGGTCACCGGGTGCGCGGGCGCCGCCACCGAGGAGTCGGTGTCCAGCACCTCGACGATCCGCTCGGCGCAGACGGCCGCCCGCGGCACCATGATGACCATGAAGGTCGCCATCATCACCGACATGAGGATCTGCGCGAGGTACTGGAGGAACGCGCCCAGCGCACCGATCTCTATCTGACCCGCCTCCACCCGGTCGGCGCCGAACCACAGCACGGCGACGCTGGAGGCGCTGAACACCAGGGTGACGATCGGAAAGATTAGGGCCTGGGTCCGGCCCAGCTTCAGCGCCACGTCGGTGAGTGCCCGGTTGGCGTCGGCGAACCGGGCCGACTCGTACGGCTCCCGGACGAACGCGCGCACCACCCGCACGCCGGTGAGCTGCTCGCGGAGCACCCGGTTGACCACGTCGATGCGCTTCTGCATCGTGCGGAACAGCGGCACCATCCGCCAGATGATCAGGCCGATGGCGAGCACCATCACCGGTACCGACACCAGCATGAGCCAGGACAGGCCCACGTCCTCGCGCAGCGCCATGACGACGCCGCCGACGCACATGATCGGCGCGGCCACCAGCATCGTGCAGGTCACCACCACGAGGACCTGCACCTGCTGGACGTCGTTGGTGGTCCGGGTGATCAGCGACGGCGCGCCGAACCGGTTGACCTCGCGGCTGGAGAAGCCGCCGACCCGGGTGAAGACCGCCGCCCGCAGGTCGCGGCCGAAGCTCATCGCGGCCTTGGCGCCGACGTAGACCGCGGCGATGGCGCAGGCGACCTGCAGCGCCGTGACCAGCAGCATCCAGCCGCCGGTGCGCGCGATGTAGCCGGTGTCGGCCCGGGCGATGCCGCGGTCGATGATGTCCGCGTTCAGGCTGGGCAGGTACAGGTTGGCGATCGTAGCGGCGAGCTGCAGCGCGACGACGGCGCCGAGCAGCCCGCGGTACGGCCGCAGGTAGGTGCGCAGGAGCCGGATCAGCACAGAGCTGCCCCCGTTCGGAGTCGGTCGGGTCGCCCGCGGGCGCCGGGCGCGTCGAGGCAACCACGGCCTGCCGGGCGGAGCGAGCGATTTTGCGGGTCCGGCACGCGGCCGGCGCCGGGCGGCGGGGTCCGCGGGGCGGTACGGCGGCGACGCACCATCCTACGCCGGCGCGGCCAGTCCCCCGGGCGACGGCGCCGGCAGGGACGCCGCGGGGCGGCGGGTCAGGACCCGGGGGCCGGCGTCGGTGACCGCGACGGTGTGTTCGGAGTGGGCGGTGCGGGAGCCGTCGGCCGAGCGGATCGTCCAGCCGTCGTCGTCGAACCTGATCCGGTCGGTCGAGCGGCAGAACCAGGGCTCGATGGCGATGGCCAGGCCGGGTTCGAGCCGCAGGCCGCGGTGGGGGCGGCCGCTGTTGGCCACGTGCGGGGCCTCGTGCATGGTGCGGCCGATGCCGTGGCCGCCGAACTCGGCGTTGACGCCGTACCCGTAGGCGCGGGCGACCTCGCCGACCGCGGCGGAGACGTCGCCGAGGCGGCCGCCGGGCCGGGCGGCGGCGATGCCGGCTTCGAGCGCGACCTCGGTGGCCTCGATCAGCTTCAGGTCGGCCGGGTCGGGGGTGCCGACGACGAGGGAGAGGGCGGCGTCGGCGACCCAGCCGCCGACGCCGACCGCCATGTCGATGCTGAGCAGGTCGCCGTCGCGCAGGACGTAGTCGTGCGGCAGGCCGTGCAGGACCGCGTCGTTGACCGACAGGCACAGCACGTGGCGGAACGGGCCGCGGCCGAACGACGGAGCGTAGTCCCAGTAGCAGGACTCGGCGCCGCGCTGCGCGATCCGGCGGCGGGCGTGGTGTTCGAGGTCCATCAGGTTGACGCCGACCGCGGCGACGCCGGCCAGCTCGGCGAGCAGCTCGCCGACGAACCGGCCGGCCACCGCCATCCGGTCGACCTCCTCGGCGGACTTGAGTTCGATCACGGCAGCTCCCCCTCCGGCCGGATGCGGTATTTTTATACCACGCCGGGACGGCGGCGCCCGGCAGGGCTATCCTGCCGGCATGGTCCGCCAACCCCTCACCGCCGCGCAGATCGCGGCAGGCCAGCGCCTCGGCGCCGCCCTCCGGGCCGCGCGGGCCCGCCGCAGCCTCGCCGAGGTGGCCCTGGCGGCCGGCATCTCCCCCGAGACCCTGCGCAAGATCGAGGCAGGCCGGCTGCCCGCCCCGGCGTTCGGCACCGTGGTCTGCCTCAGCCGCGCCCTCGACGTCCCCCTCGGGGACCTGGCCGGCGTCTGGCTGGCCGCACCGCCGGTCCGCCAGGCGTCCTGACCGCGGGCGCCCGGGAGGCCGGTCAGGTGGCGACGCGGTTGCGGCCGGCCGCCTTGGCGCGGTAGAGGTTCCGGTCCGCCGCGCCGAGCAGGTCGGTCGCGGTGGCGCCGCCCGCGAACGTGGCCGCGACGCCGATGCTGGCGGTGACCGGCAGGTCGCCGACGAGGTCGCTCCAGTCGTGGGCGCCGATGGTGTCGCGGAGCCGCTCGCAGGTCCGGGCGGCGGCCGCGGCGTCGTCGCGGAGGACGAGGAGGAACTCCTCGCCGCCCAGCCGCGCCGCGAACCCGCCCCCGCCGCCGACCGCCGCGTCGAGCAGGTAGGCCACGCGGACCAGCACCTTGTCACCGGCGTCGTGGGAGACCTCGTCGTTCACCCGCTTGAAGTGGTCCAGGTCGACGATGGCCACGGCCAGGTGGCCGAAGCGCTGCCGGGTGGTGTCCAGCAGGGCGGGCAGGCGGTCGTCGAGGTAGCGGCGGTTGTACAGGTTGGTGAGGGGGTCGCGCAGCGACATCTCCCGGAACCGGCGGCTCTCCCGCACCGCCTCCTGGGTGGCGAACGCGGCGTGGATCGTCCGCGCCCGGGCCTGCCGCTGCGCGGACTGCACCGCCTCGTGCGCGGCGTGGAACTCCAGCAGCCGCTCGTACGCCCGCGCGTGCGCGCCCGTCGCCGCCAGGACGGCGGCGTGCTCCCGGATGCCCCGCACCACGAACGCCTCGATGCCGCGGCGCCGGCTCTCGTCCAGTGCCCGGTGCACGCTGTCCAGCGCCCGGTCGAGCGCGCCGGCCAGCCGCTGGCTCTCCGCCAGGGTGAGGAGGGCCTCGGCCAGGTCGTGCGGCTCGGTGCGCCCGCCCGCGGCGTACAGGATCGGCGCCAGCGTCGCCTCGACGGCGTCGAAGTGACCGGCGCCGATCTGCGCCCGGGCGATGGTGTCCAGGTACACCGCGTCCATCGCGATGCCGTGCCGTGCGCCGACCGCCCGCATCTCGTCGGCCGCCGCGAGCGCGGCGCCGGTGTCGCCGGCCATGAGTTCGAGGTACGCCACGTTGTTCCACACCGCGACCCGCACATCGGGGTCGTCGCACTCGTCGAGCATCGCCAGCGTCGACCCGAACCGGTCCCGGGCCGCGTCGAACGACTGGGCCAGCATCAGGGCGACGGCCAGCGCCATGAAGTGCCGGATCCGCAGCGCCGGCGGTGCGGCCGGCGACAGCAGCTCGACAGCGCGGACCGCGTGCTCCAGCGACGTCGCGGTGTCGCCCAGGCGCCCGTAGAAGGACGACAGCAGCCGCTCGCAGCGGCACTGCACCTCCCGGTCGCCGCGCTCCCCGGCCCACGTCAGCGCCTGGTGGGCGACCCGGCCGAGGGCGGCGTTGTCCCCGGCCCGCGCCCGGACGTCGGCGCCGATCAGCCGCGCCCGGACGACCAGCGACTCCTCGCCGAGTTCCCGCGCCCGCCGCTCCAGCTCCCGCGCGGGCTCGGCCGCCTCCTGCGGGGCGTGGTACGGCACCAGCTCCAGGGCGTCCACCGCGCGCGCCAGCTCCGCTCGGCTGTCCGCGGCGCACGGCGCCTCGCCGACCGGCTCGCCGCGCGGAATCGTCATACCCGCCCTATCGGCCGTACCGGCCCAAACCTGAACGGCTCCCGGTCGGCCCGCGGCCGGCTCCGGTGGTCGTCGGCGGCCGGGGGCCGCGTGCGGCGCCCCTGGCGCGCCGGCCTCCACGTCGGACAACGGTGCTGTTCGGTACTGTCGACGCATGATCGTCGGATGCGCGCCGGTGTCGGCGGCGGAGCGGGGCCCGTACCGGCGGACAGGCGCGCCGGTACGGCCCGGCTGCGGCGCCCCGGCATGAGCGCGCCCGAGCCGGCCCGGCCCGCCGCCGGGCCGACCGCGCAGGCGGAGGCCGGGCGCGCGCGACCCGCCCGCCGGTACGCGGACTGGCGGTTCCTCGCCCCGCCGGTCGCCGTCGTCGTGCTGGCCGCGTCCTGGGGCCGCGACCTGCCCGTGCTGCCCCTCGCCCTGGTCGCCGTGGTGCTGGGCGTCGCGGTCCTGGCCGCGGTGCACCACGCCGAGGTCGTCGCCCACCGCGTCGGCGAACCGCTGGGGTCGCTGCTGCTGGCGGTCGCCGTCACGGTCATCGAGGTCGGGCTGATCGTGACGCTCATGATCGCCGGTGGTCCGGGCACCGCGTCGCTGGCCCGCGACACGGTCTTCGCCGCCGTCATGATCACCTGCAACGGGATCCTCGGCCTGTCGCTGTTCGTCGGCGCCGTCCGCTACCGGCTCGCCGTGTTCAACGCCGAGGGGACCGGCGCGGCCCTGGCCACCGTGGCGACCCTGGCCGTCGTCTGCCTGGTCCTGCCGACCTTCACGACCGCCCGCTCCGGGCCGGAGTTCTCGCCGACGCAGCTATCCTTCGCCGCCGTGGCGTCCGTCAGCCTCTACGCGGCGTTCGTCAGCACCCAGACCGTCCGCCACCGCGACTTCTTCCTGCCGGTCACCAGCCAGGGCGTGGTGGTCAACGACGCGGACGGCGACGACCACGCCGACCCGCCCACGAACCGCGCCGCCGGCACCAGCCTCGTCCTGCTGCTGGTCGCGCTCGTCGCGGTCGTCGGCCTGGCCAAGGTCCTGTCCCCGGCCATCGAGGACACCGTCGCCCGCGTCAGCCTGCCGCACTCGTTCGTCGGCGTGGTCATCGCCCTGCTCGTACTGCTGCCCGAGACCCTCGCCGCGGCCAACGCCGCCCGCAGCAACCGCATCCAGGTGAGCCTCAACCTCGCGCTGGGCTCCGCGATGGCCAGCATCGGCCTGACCATTCCCGCGATCGCCATCGCGACGATCTGGCTGCCCGGTCCCCTGTCACTGGGCCTGGGCGCCACCCAGATCGTCCTGCTCGCCATCACCGTGGTCGTCGCCACGCTGACCGTCGTCCCGGGCCGGGCCACCCGGCTGCAGGGGCTGGTCCACCTCATCCTGCTCGGCGCGTTCCTCCTCCTCGCCGCCCACCCCTGACCGGCGGCGGCTCTCTGCCGTGGACACGGTGCCGTCCCGCCCATGACAACGTCGTGACAGCGGTCCGGGCCGGCGTCGCCCGGCGCCGGAAATTCTCCGGCCGTCCCGTCAGGCCCGGGTGGGGCGCGCTGCGGCGCCGGGCAGCCGCAGGGTGGCCAGCGCCCCGCCGTCAGGCGCCTCGACCAGCATGAACTCGCCGCCGTGGAGTTCGGCGACCCACCGGACGATGGACAGCCCGATGCCGGTGCCCGCGCTCCCGTGGCCGACCCGGTGCGGACCGGGCCCGTGGTCGCGCACCTCGACGAGCCCGTCGCGGACCGTCACCTCGACCGGGGCGGCGCCCGCCGCCGGGCGCCCGTGCCGCAGGGCGTTCTCGGTCAGGTTGCGCACCGCCTGGGCGAGCAGATCCGGATCGCCGGCCACGACGGTCGGTGCGGCGCGGACCGCCACCGCGTCGGCGCCCGGCAGGTCCTCGACCACCTGCTCGACGAGCTGATCCAGGCGCATCGACACCAGGTCGACCCGCTGCGTGCCGGCCTGGAGTCGGGCCCGGGTGAGCAGGCTGGTGACGAGGTGCCCGAGGCGGTCCGCCAGCCGGACGGTGTCCCGCATCGCGTCGACCCGGCGGGCGGGGTGGGCGAGGCCGCCCCGGGCGACCAGCAGGAGCGCGGCCAGCGGCGTCCGCAGCTCGTGCGCGGCCTCGGCCAGGAACTGCTCCTGCCGGGTCAGCGCCTGCACCACCGGCCGCATGCTGAACCGGGCGAGCCAGTACCCGCCGACGGCCGCCAACTGCGCCAGCACCACGCAGCCGGTCAGCAGCCGTCGGGTCAGCTCCGCGTTGGCCTCCCGGACCGGGGCCGGATCCCCGACGAGGACGACCATGCCGGCGTTGACCGGACCCTCCCCAGGTACGGCCACCACGGCGGCCCGCCACCCACCGGAGGGGCCGGCGAGGTCCGTCAGCACCGGCCGGTCTCCCGGACCCACCCGCGGGCGCAGCCCCCGCAGGGCGCCGAGGTCGGGCGGGCCCAGCGGCGCCCGCGCCGGGTAGACCACCGCCCCGGCCGGATCCCGGGACCAGTCGACGACCACCACCAGGTAGGGGCGACCGAGAACCAGGCTGTCGGCGCTGTCGTCGTCCACGGTGATCCGCCCCACGGCCGGGTCGAAACATGCGGTCAGGGCCACCGCGGCCGTGCGCGTGCTGAGGTCGGCGTCCAGTGCGCGCTCCTCCGCCCGCCGGTCCAGGGTCGCGGTCACCGCCGCCAGGGTCAGCAGGCAGCCGACGGTCACCGCCGTGAACATCGCGGTCAGCTTCCAGCGCAGCCGCCGGAGCTGCCGCTCCACCCGGACCCCGCCGCGCACGCCCGCTCAGCCCTCGACCGCGTCGAGCCGGAAGCCCACTCCGCGTACCGTCGAGATCACCGCGGGCAGGCCGAGCCGCCGCCGCAGGCGCGCCATCACCGCGTCAACCACGTTGGACTCCGGCTCGCCCATCTCGTCCCAGCAGCACTCGATGATCTCGGTGCGGCTCACCACCTGGCCGACGCGGACGGCGAGCAGCTCCAGCACACCGAACTCCTTCGGCGACAGGGTCAGCACGATCCCCGCCCGGGTGACCTTCCGCGCGGCCAGGTCGACGAGGATGTCGCCGACGGCCAGCCGGGTCGGGCGGAGCACGTCGCCGCGGCGGCACAGCGCGCGGACCCGGGCGACCAGCTCCGCCAGGTCGAAGGGCTTGACCAGATAGTCGTCCGCGCCCAGCGCGAAACCCTCCACCCGGTCGCGCAGGCCGTCCCGGGCGGTCAGGATCAGCACCGGCGTCCGGCTGCCGCCGGCGCGCTGCCGCCCGACGAATCGCGCGCCGTCGCCGTCGGGCAGGTTCCGGTCCACGACCAGGCAGTCGTAGCCGCTGACCGCGACCTTGAAGTCGCCGACGGCGAGGTCGGCGGCCAGGTCGACCGCGAAGCCCGCACCCCGCAGACCCGTGGCGACGGCAGGCCCCAACTCGTCATCGTCCTCAATCAACAGCACCCGCACCCGGACACCCTAGAGGCCGGGGCGGCCCGCGGTCCGCCCGCTCCCGTTCGCAGCCCCGGCGACCAGCGGCCCGCGCCTCAGGACGGCGTCCGGCTGCCCGGGCACCGGCGTCCCGGCGCCGCGTTCCGCCGGCGCCCCGCCCGCAGCTCGTGGCTGGGGCGCGCGTCCCGCCCGTCCCGGAACCGTCCCGCCGGCTTGTCCCCCGCGCCCGGCCGCGGCGAAGGTCGTTCCGAGCCGGGCGCGTCGGCGCCACGGCGGCCGGCACGCCGGGACAGTCGACGGGAGACGTGATGAAGCTGAACTTCTCAGCAGCGGTGGCCGCGAGCGCCGTGGCGCTGCTGGTGGTGGGGACCCTGTCCGCCGCCACCCGGACGACGACGCCGGGACTGTCGGCCACCCCGGCAGACGACCTGCGGGACGGGGCCGCCATCACCGTGCAGATCCGCGGATTCGCGCCGCGCGCGGCCGTCGACGTCATGCAGTGCGGCGCCGCGACCTCGGCCTGCGCCCGGGAGTTCAACGGGCTCGTGCGCGTGCGGACCGACATCTTCGGTACGGCGACCGCGACGTTCCGGGTACAGAGGACCTTCGTGGCCGTGGCCACGGAGGGGGTCCCGTCCGCGGCCCTCCTGGACTGCCGCGCGGGAGCCTGCGCGGTGGTGGCCGTGGACCGCTCCGATGCCACCGCGGCAGCGACCACGGCGATCGCGTTCCACCACGCGGCCTAGAGCCGGCCGGGTCGGAGCTGGCTCCTCTCCGGCGGTCGGCACCGCGTCACGGGCGGGGCGCCCGCGCATCCGGCGTCTCCCGGACGAACCGGCGGATCGCGGCCGCGCACGCCGCGGGCTGGTCCTCGGGGATCGCCAGCGCCGCGGCGGCCCGGAGGTAGTCGCCGGTGACGGTGGACCGCAGGTACCTCGCCACGTCCCTGCGGATTTCGGACCGGCGCAGCGCCGGGTCGAGCCAGGCGTCCAGCACCTGGTCCGGGACGCCGCGCTTGGACATCCGCCCGAACGCCAACGGCGACCGGCGCAGCGCGCGGAACCTCATCTGCTGCAGCGTCAGTGTCAGGCCGCCGGGAGTCCTCGCCGCCCGGCACACCGACCTGCCGCTGAGCCCCGGGGGGTAGTTGTCCAGCGCCTCCTGCGGCAGCAGGACCAGCCGCGCCACCCGGCCGTCGACCTTCTCCGCGACCACCAGCTGCGCGCCGCCCCAGTCGCTGCCCACCAGCGTGACGTCCCGCAGGTCGAGCCGCTCCAGGAACTCGCCCACCAGCCGTGCGATGCCCCGGCCGCTGAGATCGGCGCCGGAGCGCATCGGGGTGCGGTGCGCGCCCAGCGGAAGCTGCGGCACCACGCACCGGAACTCACCACCCCACTCCGCGACGACGTGGCGCCACATCGACCCGCCGACGAACAACCCGCCCAGCAGGACCAGCACCGGCCGGCCGGCGCCGCCGGTATCGGCGTACGCGACGACTCCTGACGTGAGATCCACCTGGGGCACGACGGCGCTCCTCCCGGCCCGGAAACTCTGCATCCTGCCCTACACCCGGCGCGGCGACAGGCCGCCCGCCGGCATACCTGGCCTCGTCGAAGATCACCGTCTAACCTCTGTGGATGCGCGACTCACGGGAGGCGGTGGCGGCTCCCCCGCCGGACGACACACGCGGGCACCGCGACGGCGGGCCGCCCGTGCGCCCCGTCGTCGTGCAGGTCGCGGTGTTCGGGGCCTTCGCCGCCCAGCAGACCCTCACGCCGGTACTGCCTCCGCTCGCCCGCCAGCTCGGCCTCGGCGAGGCCGGGCTCGGCCTGCTGATCGCCGGAGCCGCGGCCGTGGTCATGGCGGCGAGCCCGGTCTGGGGGCGACAGGTGGGGCGCAGCGGGTACCGCGCGACCATGCTGAGCGCGCTCGGTCTCGCGGCGGTGGGCGCCGCCGCGTTCGCGGTGGCGGTCCGCCTCGGGCTGGCCGGCGTGGTGACCGGCGCGGTGCTGTGGGCGGCGCTCATCGCCGGGCGCGCCCTGGTCTTCGGCGCCGGCATCGCCGGCCTGCCGGTCGCCGCGCAGTCGTACGTCGCGGCCTCCATCGAGGAGCCGGCGGCGCGGACGCGCGCGCTGGGCATGGTCGGCGCGGCGCAGGGGCTGGCGCTGATCGTCGGGCCGCTCATCGGCGGGGCGCTCGGCGGCCTGTCCCTGTTCGCCCCGCTGTACGCGACGCCGGTGCTGGTCCTGGCCACCGCCGCGGTGGTCGCGCTGCGCCTGCCCGCAGGTGGGGTGCCGGCGGCGCGCCGGGTGAGCGCGCGGGTGAGCTGGCGCGAACGCCGCCTGTGGCCGTACCTGTGCTGCGGGGTCGGCGTCCTCGTGGCGCTGGGCATGGTGCAGGTGACCATCGGCTTCCTCATCCAGGACCGCCTGCACGCGACGCACGCGGAGACCGCCCGGCTCACCGGCCTCGCGCTCGTCAGCTCCGGCGTGGGGTACCTGGCCGCCCAGGCGGGCCTGGTCCGGCTGCTGAAGTGGTCGCCCCGGCGGCTGGTCACGGTCGGCGCCCTGCTGGCCGCGGGGGGCGCCGCCCTGGTCGCCGGAGCCTCCGGGATGCCCGCCGTCCTCGCCGGGATGGCCGCGGTGGGCGTGGGCCTGGGCCTCGCGGTGCCGGGCTACACGACCGGGGCGACGCTCGGGTACGCGCCGGCCCAGCAGGGTGCCGTGGCCGGGCTGGTCGGGGCGGCCAACGCGGCGGCGTTCATCGTCGGCCCGATCGCCGGCACCGCCCTGTACCAGTGGCAGCCCGCCGCCGCGCCAGTCGCCGCCTGCGCGATCCTGCTCGGCGCGGCGTTCCTCCCGGCGGCCGCGGCACCGCCCCGACACCCGGTGGGGGGAGCGCGCGACGGCGACCCGCCGAGCTGACCCGGTCCGGCCCTTCCCCCGCCTTAATGAACATAGTTGCCATTTACGGATGGCGGCCGTACGGTGAGACCACAGTGGTCCGCTTGCGCCGGAAGGTCCCCGTACCGGAGCCGCCGGGGTCACCCGCGCTCCCGCCACCGTCGCGTGCCCGGCCGGTCCCACCGTCACCCCGCCCGCGACCACTGATCGGAGCGCTCGCCGTGTCTGACACCGCCACCGCCTCCCCGTCGACCGCAGCCGCCTCCCCGACCGCCGCCGCGCCCCTGAAGACCGCCGCCGGACTGCTGTGCCGCCACCCGGCCGTCGCGTGCGCCTGCCCCGTCGACGGCCACCTGCTCGCCCAGCCGGCGGCGGCGACACTGCCGGCCGACCGCGCGGTGCGGGAGGCGGCGCACACCGCCGGGCTGGCCGCGCTGGGGTCCGTGGACTGGGCCGCCGTCGCCGACCGGGTGGCCGTCCTGGACGCGGCCGCGCACGCCGCGATGGGCGCGACCCTGGCGGAGGCGGGCCTGTTCACCGCGGCCGGCGCGGTACACCCGGTCGCGGAGGTGTTGACCGCCCTCGCGGTGGCGCCCCGGCACCGGCGGGTGGTGCGGCGCTGGCTGCGGGAGCTGACCAGGGAGGGCGTCCTGTCCGCCGCCGGCCCGGACAGCTACCGGGCCGAGCGTCCCTGCACCGCCGCGGACCTCGATGTCCGCCTCGCCCGGCTCGACGCCGCGGCGGCCGGGCTGGGGCACGGGGAGCAGATGGGCGAGTTCCTCGCCCGCTGCGCCCGCAGCCTGCCGCGGCTGCTGCGCGACGAGGTGACCGTCCAGCAACTGATGTTCCCCGACGGCCGCACGGACACCGCCGACAGCACGTACCGGGACAACCTGGCCAGCCGCTACGTCAACGGCGTCGCCGCGGCGACGCTGCGCCACGTGGCCGCCTGGCACGCCCCCGACACGCCGCTGCGGGTCCTGGAGATCGGGGCCGGCGTGGGCGGTACCAGCGCGGTGGTGATCCCGGCCCTGGCCGAGTCGACGGACCCGGTCGACTACCAGTTCACCGACGTGTCGCCGTTCTTCCTGCACGTCGGGCGCGAGATGTTCGGGGACCGGCCGTGGGTCCGGTACGGCAGGTGCGACATCAACAGCGACCTGTCGGCGCAGGGCCACGCCCCCGGCAGCGTCGACGTCGTGCTGGCGGCCAACGTGCTGCACAACGCGGTGGACACCGGGCAGCTCATGGCGGCGCTGTACCGGCTCCTGGCGCCCGGCGGCTGGCTGGTGTTCATCGACACCAGCCGGGAGCACCCGCAGATCATGACCTCGACCGAGTTCCTCATGTCGCCCCCGGCCGCGGACCCGGACGCCCGGTTCACCGACGGGCGCGCCGAACGCGACCAGATCTTCCCCACGGTGGCGCAGTGGCGCGCGGCGGCCGAGGGGGCGGGGTTCGATCCGCTGTGGTCCCTGCCCGAGCCCGGCCACCCCGTCGCCGGGCTCGGCCAGTACGTGCACGCCGCCCGCACCCGGCTGCGCCCCGACCCCGCCGGCCTGCGCCGCTACCTCGCCGGCCGGCTGCCCGACCCGCCGCAGGTCGCCGTGGCGCCGACGCTGCCGGCTCCGCGCTGACGACAGCCGGGTAGCGGCACGCGGTAACCGGCACGCGGCGGCTACGGCACTGCCGGCCTCGCGCCGCACCCGCGTGGTCGACCACGGTCTTCACCCCGGCGGGCGCCGGGGTCACGTCGGTGGGCGGGCCGCCGACGGTCGTCCGTGCCACCTGCGCCTGCGGTCGCGTCACCGGCGCGCGCCGCCTCACGAGACGGCCACTTGACGCGGCTGTCTACTGTCGATGTTCCGGTGCTATGTGGATCGCGGACGCCGCGCGCCATTGACTTTCGTTTGCACATATAGGCAAACTTCTATACATCGAGCTCTCCCCCCTTCCGGCGGAGGATCCATGCCGTACCGTGGAAATTCCGACGTGGTGGTGCGCGACGTCATCACCCGTCACCTCTCCAGCCCGACCGCGGGCATCACCCTGGACACCTCCCTGGCAGCGCTCGGGATGGAGTCCCTCACCGCGGTCCGGCTGCGCCGCGAACTCGCCGCACGCACCGGCGTCACGCTGCCGCTCACCGCACTGCTCGGGCACCGCACCGTCGGCGACGTCGTGGCCGCGCTCGCCGGGTCCGCCGCCGAGGACGCCTCCCCCGCCGCGGCCGTCCCGCCGGCGGACCCCGGCGCGGAGGCGGCCGGGCCCGACGACGCGCCGCTGACGCCGGTCCAGGCCGCCTACTGGGCCGGCCGCGAGCCGGGCCTGCCGCTGGGCGGCGTGGCGACGTTCTGGTACCACGAGTACGACCGGCGCCCCGCCGACCCGGAGGCCGACCTCGCGGCGCTGGAGGAGGCGTGGGACCGGCTCGTCCGGCACCACCCGATGCTGCGCGCCACCGTCGGCCGCGACGGCCGCCAGCGGGTCGCCGCGCACGTGCCGCGGTACCGCATCGGCCGCACCGACCTGCGCCGCGCCTCGCCGCAGGAGGCGGCCGCGACCCTGGCCGCCCTGCGCGAACAGCGCTCGCACCAGCTCCTGCCGACCGACCGGTGGCCGCTGTTCGACCTGTATGCCGCGCTGTGTCCCGACGGCCGGACCCGGCTGTTCGTCGGCTTCGACGTGCTGATTCTCGACTTCGCGAGCTGGCGGCTGCTGCTGCGGCAGTGGGGCCGGCTCGTCGCCGCGCCCGGGGCCGACCTGCCCGCGGCGCCGCTGACCTTCCTGGACGTGGTCCGCCAGCGCGCCGCCGATCCGGCCGAGCGCGCGCGCCGCGACCGGGACCGGGCGTGGTGGCACGCGCAGGGGCCGCTGCTGCCGCCCCCGCCGGACCTGCCGTACGCGGCACTGCCCGAGACGCTCACCGGCGCCCGCTTCGCCCGACACGGCCGCCGGCTCGACGCCGCGGCGTGGACGGGGCTGCGGGCCGCGGCGGCCCGGCACGGCGTCTCGACGACCGCGACCCTGCTCGCGGCCCTGGGGCTGGCGCTGGCCCGGTGGGGCGCCGGGGGCGGGTTCACCCTCAACACCACCGTCTACGACCGCCCCGACCTGCCCGGGGCCGACGGCATCGTCGGCGACTTCACCGGCACCGCCCTGGTGGGGCTGCCCGCGGTGGAGCCGGGCGCCTCCTTCGCCGACTACGCCGCCGACGTCAACGCCCGCTTCTGGGCGGCCCTGGACCACACCGCGGTGACCGGCGTCGAGGTGCTGCGCGAGCTGCCCGCCGCCGCCCGGCCGGGCTTCCCCGTCGTGTTCACCTCCGGCGTGGGGCTGCCCACCGACGGGGCGGCCTGGCTGGGCGAGGAGGTGTACGGCGTCTCGCAGACGCCGCAGGTGGCCCTGGACCACCTCGTCTGGGAGGAGGACGGCCAGCTCCGCGTCTGCTGGGATGCCGCGGTGCGCGCCTTCCCCGGCGGGTACGTCGACGGGCTGGCCGACGCCCACCACCGGCTGCTCACCGCGCTCGCCGCGGCCGACGCCCCGTGGCAGACGCCGGACCTGGGCTGGGACCCCACGTTCGAGTCCCGGCAGGCGCCCGCGCCCACTGCCTACCCGCACGCCGGGCCGCTGCTGCACGACCCGGTGGCCGAGGCGGCGACCCGGTACCCGGACGCACCGGCGGTCCTCGGCGGCGACCGGCCGTGGAGCCACGCCGACCTCGCCGGCCGGGCCGGCGCCGTCGCCGCGGCGCTGCGCGCCGCGGGGGTGCGGGCCGCCGAGCCGGTGCTCGTCGCCCTGCCCAAGGGCCCCCACCAGATCGCGGCGGTGCTCGGCGTGCTGGGTGCCGGAGCGGCGTACGTGCCGGTCGACCCGGCCTGGCCGGCGGCGCGGATCGAGGCGGTCTGCCGCCGGGCGGCGATCCGGCGCGCCGTGGTCGCCCCGGAGGCGCCGGCCGCGCTGCCCGCGGGCCTGACCACCGTCACCGCGGGCGCGGGTACCGCCGCGCCGCCGCCGGCCGCCGACCACCCGGTCGACCAGCGCGCCTATGCGATCTTCACCTCCGGCTCGACCGGCGTACCCAAGGGCGTGGCCGTCAGCCACGGCGCGGCCCGGACCACCATCGACGACATCACCGGGCGGCACCGGGTCGGGCCGGGCGACCGGGTGCTGGGCCTGTCGGCGCTCAGCTTCGACCTGTCGGTGTACGACATCTTCGGCGTGCTCGGTGCCGGCGGCGCGCTGGTTCTGCCGGAGCCGGCGCGGCAGCGCGACCCCCAGCACTGGTGCCAGCTCGTCGCCGAGCACGGGGTCACCGTCTGGAACACCGCCCCGGCGCTGCTGGAGATGCTGGTCGAGTACGCCGAGGGCGACCCGGCCGCCGCCGCGGCGCTGCGCGGCCTGCGCCTGGTGCTGCTCTCCGGCGACTGGATCCCCGTCGCGCTGCCCGACCGAATCCGCGCGCTGGCGCCGCACGCCGAGGTGATCAGCCTCGGCGGGGCCACCGAGGCCGCGATCTGGTCGATCACGTACCCGATCGGCGACGTCGACCCGGCCTGGCCGAGCATCCCGTACGGCCGGCCGCTGCGCGGGCAGTTCTTCTACGTCCTGGACCCGGCCGGCGCGCCGTGTCCGGTCGGTCGGACCGGCGAGCTGTTCATCGCCGGTGCCGGGCTCGCCGACGGGTACCTGGGCGACGCCGAGCAGACCGCCGCCCGGTTCGCCGTGCACCCGGTCCTCGGCGAACGGCTGTACCGCACCGGCGACCTGGGCCGGTGGCGGACGGACGGCAACATCGAGTTCCTGGGCCGGACCGACCGGCAGGTGAAGGTCCGCGGGCACCGGATCGAGCTGGGCGACGTGGAGGCCGCGCTGGTCCGGCACCCGGCCGTCCGGCAGGCGGTCGCCTCCGCGCTGCCCGGCCCCGACGGGCGGCCCCGGCTGGTGGCCCACGTCTCGCTGCACGACGCGCTGCCCGACACCGAGCGGGTCCTCGCCCGGGACCTGGCCCAGCAACTGCCCGACTACCTGGTGCCGAGCCGGTTCGTGGTGCTGGCGGCGCTGCCCGTGACGGACAACGGCAAGATCGACCACCGCGCCCTGCCCGACCCCTTCGGCGCGCCAGCCGCCAACAGGTCCGCGCCGGCCGTCGCCGCCCCCGCCGAGACCGCCCCCGATCCGTCGGCCTCTGACGCGTCGGCCCCTGACTCCTCGACCTCCCGCGCACCGGCGGCCGGTGCAGCGGAGTCGCGGCCGGCCGTGTCCGGCCCGGCCGTGTCCGGCCCGGCTGGGGTCGGCCCGGCGCCGTACGGTCCGGCGGCCGGTACCTCGCTGTCCGGCCGCGCGGCGGCGTCCGTGCCCGCCAGCGACCTGCGCGGAGCGCTGGAGACGGCGCTGCGCGACATGCTCGGCCCGGCCGACTTCGACCTCGGGCTGATCCCGGCCGGCGCCACCTCCCTGGAGGTCGTCCGGCTGGCCAACCTGGTCGAGGACCTCACCGGACAGCGGCCCGCCTTCGCCGACCTCGTCTCCCCGCCGAGCGTCACCGCCCTGCTCGACAGCCTCGCCCCGCCGGGCCGCGCCCGCGCAGCCGACGCGTCCCGGCCGGCCGTTCCCGCCGCGCCCGCCGCGGCCGAGGTCGGGCTGCCGCTGCCACCCGCGGGCCTGCGCCTGACGCTGCGCCTGGACGCGGACCCGGACCGGCCGCTGCCCGACGCGCTGCGGGCCGCCGGGGACTGGCTCGACGCCGCCGCGGCGCAGGCCAGACGCGCCGGGCTGCCGGCACCGCAGGTCCGCGTCGCCGACGGCACCGGCCTCGCCGAGATGCGGCTCGACGGTCGGCCCACCCGCTCGGTCACCCCGGCCGCGCCCCGCCCGGAGGCCGGGACACCCGCACCCACCCCCCGGGCCGAGGCACACACGCCTACCCCGCAGGCCGAGGCCCAGCCCGCCCCGCAGAGCGAGACCCATGCGCCCGCCCTGCGGAGCGAGACGCGCGGACCCACTCCGCCGGGCGGAGAGGAGGCGCCCTTCCCGCTGACCGAGATGCAGCTGGCGTACCTCGTGGGACGGGCCGACCGCTGGCTCGGCGACCCGGTCGCCCCCCACTACTACACCGAAGTGGAGCGCGACGACCTCGACGTCGACCGGCTGCGCCGTGCCCTGGCCACGGTGGTCGCCCGGCACCCGATGCTGCGCGCCGTCGTGACCGCCGACACCCGCCAGCAGGTCCGCGCGGCCGCGCCGGCCGCCGAGCTGACCGTCGTCGACCTGTCCGGGTGCGGCGCACAGGAGCGGTCGGCGCGGTTGGCGCGGATCCGCCGCACGCACTCGCACCGGATCGTCGACCCCACCCGCGAGGCGACGCTGCACGTGGGCGCCACCCGGCTCGGGTCCGGGCGGTGGCGCCTCCACCTCGGACTGGACCTGATCTTCTGCGACGCCCGCAGCGCCGCCACCGTCGCCGACGAGCTGATCCGCGCGTACGACGACCCCGCGGCCCTGCCGCCCGCCCCCGCCGCCACCTTCGCCGACTGGACCGCCGCGCTGGCGGCGGCGGCCGCCGGCCCGCGCCGCCGGGCGGCCGAGGCCCACTGGCACGCGCGCGCCGCCCGGCTGCCCGACGGCCCCCGGCTGCCGATCCGGCTCCCCGGGGCCGGGCGGGTCCGGTTCACCCGGCGCCGCACCGTCCTGGCCCCCGGGCAGTGGGCGGCGCTGCGCCGCCACTCCGCCGCGCACGGGGCGACGCCCGCCGCGGCGCTGCTGGCCGCGTTCGCCGACGTCCTGCGCGCCGGCACCGGCCAGCCCGCGGGCACGCTGGTGGTGACCACGTTCGACCGCCCGCCGGGCCACACCGGGGTCGTCGGCGACTACACCTCCACCGCGCTCGTGGACGTCGGCGGCGACGAGCCGCTTCTCGCCGACCGGGCGCGGGCGCTGGGCCACCGGCTCCTGCGGGACCTGGAGCACACCACCGGCCCGCACGGCGTCCACGGCAACGAGGTACTGCGGCTGCTGACCGCGCGCCGGGGGCGGCAGGTCCTGCTGCCGGTGGTGTTCTCCAGCGGCCTGGGGAGCACCGTGGACGGCGGCGGCGCGGCGGTCGACGCCTCGCAGTTGCTGGGCGGGTTCGGGGAGACGGTGTACGCGATCAGCCAGACGCCGCACGTGGTACTCGACTGCCAGGTGTTCGAGGCGTCCGGCGAGCTGCGGGTCAACTGGGACGCGGTGGAGGCGGCCTTCCCGGCCGGCTACCTCGACGGCCTGTTCACCGCCTACCGCGCGCTGCTCCTCGCCCTCACCGACCCCGCGTCCTGGCCGCACGCCGACCCGGCGGGGCTGGCCGGCCGGGACCTGGCTGCCCGGGACCTGGCTGCCGCCGCGGCGGACGGCGGGCCGACCGACGGGCTCCCGGACGGGCCGGTCGCGATCCCGGCCGCCGGGTCGCCGCCGCGGGGCGCGCCCCCGGCCGCGGCGCGGGCCGCGTGGGAGGAGCGGATCACCGCCGCACTGGCCGCGCTGCTGGCCGTACCGGCGCCGCGCCTGGACCCGACCCGCTCCTTCTTCGAGTGCGGCGCCACCTCCCTCACCCTCGTCACCCTGCACCAGCGGCTGCGGGCCGACGCCCCCCGGCTGTCGGTGCTGGACCTGTTCGCGCACCCGAGTATCCGGGCCGCCGCGGCCCACCTGGCCGCCGACGACCCCGCGGCCGGCGACCCCGCCGCACCGCCCACGCCCGACGGCCGCAGTACGCCGCCGGACCCCGACGACCCGCCCGCACCTCCTGCCGCCGACCCGCTGCGCGCTGCCCGCAGCCGGGGCGAGCGCCGCCGCTTACTCAACGAAAGGACGGTCCGATGACCGCCATCGCCGTGGTGGGCCTCGCCTGCCGCTACCCGGGTGCTCCCGACGCGGACGCCTACTGGCGGCTCCTGCGCGACGGCGGTGAGGGGCTGACCCGGTTCACCGACGCCGAGCTCGCCGACCGCGGCGTACCGGCGACGCTGCGGCGCAACCCGTCGTACGTGCCCGTCGGCGGGCTGATCGCCGGCCAGGAGGAGTTCGACCCGGACCCCTTCGGCATCAGCGAGGCGGAGGCGCCGCTGCTGGACCCGCAGGTCCGGGTGTTCCTGGAGTGCGCCTGGCACGCGCTGGAGCACGCCGGGCACGCGGGCGGGGAGACCGCCGGCAGCGTCGGCGTGTACGCGGGCGCCGCCCTCTCTGGCTACCTGGCCACGAACCTCGCGCACCGGTTCGACCCGCTCGGCGGTGCCGACCCGGCGGGCAGCCTGGCCCTGCACACCGGCAACGTCGCCGACTACCTCCCCCTGCACGTCGCCTACCGGCTGGGCCTGACCGGTCCGGCCGTGGCCGTCGGCGCGACCTGCAGCACGTCTCTGGTCGCGGTCCACCTGGCGGTCCAGGCGCTGGCCAGCGGGGAGTGCGACACCGCGCTGGCGGGCGGGGTGTCGCTGCGGGTGCCGCAGGGCCGCGGCTACCTGGCGGTCCCGGACGGGCCGTTCTCCGCCGACGGGCACACCCGCCCGTACGCCGCGGGCGCGGCCGGCACCGTGTTCACCCAGGGCGCCGGGGTCGTGGTGCTGCGCCGGCTCGCCGACGCGGTGGCCGACGGCGACCACGTCCACGCGGTCATCCTCGGATCCGCGGTCGGCAACGACGGGGCGGCGCGCGCGGGCTTCACCGCCCCGTCCGCCGCCGGCCAGGCCCGGGTCATCGCCGAGGCGCTCGCCGTCGCCGACACCGCCCCCGGCCAGATCTCCTACGTGGAGGGCCACGGCACCGGGACGGTGCTGGGCGACCCGATCGAGGTGCGGGCGCTGCGCGAGGTGTTCGGCCCGGCGGGCGCGCCGTGGTGCGGGCTGGGCTCGGTGAAGGGCAACATCGGCCACGCCGACTCCGCGGCCGGCGTGGCCGGGCTGATCAAGGCGGTGCTCGCCCTCCGCGAGGGCCTGCTGCCGGCCACCCTGTACGCCGAGGACCCCAACCCCGCCCTGGAGTTGCGCGGCTCGGCGTTCGACCTGGTCACCGAGGCGCGCCCCTGGACCGGCCCCGACCGGCGGGCCGGCGTCAGCGCGTTCGGCATCGGGGGCGTCGACTGCCACGTGGTGCTGGCCGCCGCGCCGGCCGCGGCGCCGGCCCGGCCGGACGACCGGCCGCAGCTCCTGCTGGTCTCCGCGGCCACGCCGGCCGCCGGGCAGGCGACGGCCGCCGCCCTCGCCGACCGGGTCGGCGAGCCGGGCCGGCTCGCCGACGCGGCGCACACCCTGGCGGTCGGCCGGGTGCCGCTGCCGCACCGGATCGCCGTCGCCGCGGCGCCGGCCGCCGCGGGGGCCGCGCTGACCGCCGCGGCGCCGACCGCGCTGACCGCGCCGGCCCGGGTGGTCTGCGCGTTCCCCGGCGGCGGGGCGCAGTTCGCCGGGGCCGGGCGCCTGCTGTACGCGCAGGAGCCGGTGTTCGCGGCCGCGGTCGACGAGCTGGCCGACGCGTTCGCCGCCCGCATCGGGGTGGACCTGCGGGTCGACGTCCAGACCGCCGGTGACCCGGCGGCGGTGGCGCGGGCCCGCGACCCGCGGACCGGGCTGCCGCTGCTGTTCACCGTCAGCGTGGCCACCTGGGCGCTGCTGCGGCACTGGGGGCTGCGGCCCGACGTGGTCCTCGGGCACAGCGTCGGCGAGTACGCCGCCGCCGTCGCCGCCGGTGCGCTGGACCTCGGCGACGCCGCCGACCTGGTGGCCGAGCGGTCAGTACTGATGTCCGGCCTGCCGGCCGGCGCGATGCTCGCGGTACCGCTGCCGGAGGCGCAGGTCGCCGACCTGCTCGGCCGGCACCCCGCGCTGGACATCGCCGCGGTCAACGCGGTCGACGCCTGCGCCGTCGCCGGTCCGGTCGACGCCGTGCGCGCGCTCCGCGACGAGCTGACCGGCCGCGGGCTCGACGCCCGCCTGGTCGGGGTGGACGTCGCCGCCCACTCGCGGCTGGTGGAGCCCGCGATGCCGGCGCTGGCCCGCGCCGCCGCGGGGCTGGCCCCCAAGCCGGCGGAGACGCCGCTGGTCACCACCATCACCGGCCGGCTCGCCGACCCGGCGGACCTGGCCGACCCGCAGCGGTGGGTGCGCCACCTGCGCGCCCCGGTGCGCTTCGGCGCCGCGCTGGACACGGCCGTGGGCGAGGGCCCCGCGCTGGTGGTCCAGGTCGGCCCCGGCGCGCTGGTCGCCTCGCTGGCGGCCCGGCGCGGCCGGCCGGCCGTGCCGGCGGCGCTGACCACGCTGGGCCGCGCCGACGACGAGCCGGCGGGGCGGGCCGAGCTGCTGGGCGTGCTGGGCCGGCTGTGGCAGCACGGGGTGCCGATCGACCACGCCGCGACCCTCGGCGCCCCGCGCCGCCGGGTGCCGCTGCCGGGGTACGCGTTCGACCGCCGCCGCTTCTGGGTCGACCCGCAGCCGCGGGTCGACGGCCACCGCGCGCCCGGCGAGGCCGTCGGCGAACCCTCCGCGGCCGCGCCGCTGCAACTGCCCACCTGGCGGCAGCTTCCGCCGCTGCCGCCGGCCCGGCTGGCGGGGCAGCGGTGGCTGGTCGTCGGACCGCAGCCGTACGCCGCGCAGCTCGACGCCGCGCTGCGCGCGGCCGGCGCCGAGCCGGTCGACCGCCTGGACGCCGACACCACCGGCGTGCTCAGCCTCGTCGGGCTCGACGGCGGCCAGGCCGGCGACCGGATCCACCGCGCGGTGACCGCGTACGGGGACCTGGCCCAGGCCGGCGCCGGTGCCGACGCGGCGGAGACGCCGCTGGCCCTGGTACAGGTCACCGTGGACGCCGAACCCGTCGACGGCACGGAGCAGGTGGACCCGGCCGCCGCCGCGGTCCGCGGCCTGCCTCGGGTACTCGGCCAGGAGCTGCCGCGGCTGCGCTGGCGCTGCCTGGACCTGCGCACCGTGGACGCCGCCGCCGTCCTCGCCGAGGCCGCCGACCTGGCCGCCGCCCCCCGGCGCAGTTGCTGGGAGGTCGCCGGCCGGGCCGGGCGCCGCTGGCTGCGCGAGTGGCAGGCGTGGGAGCCGGACGCGGTACCGGAGCTGCCCGCCGCGCCGGTGGTACTCGTCACCGGCGGCCTGGGCAGCGTCGGACTTGCCGTGGCCGCGGCCTGGTCGGCGGCGCACGACGCGACCGTCGTCCTGCTGGGCCGCACCGACCTGGCCGCGGCGGCGGCGCCGCGACAGGAGGCGGTCGCCCGGCTGCGCGCCGACGGCGCCCGGGTGGAGACGCTCGCCTGCGACGTGACGGACGCGGCGGCGCTGACCGCCGCGGTCGCCGGGATCGTCGCCGCCCACGGCCGGCTCGACATCGTGCTCCACGCGCCGGTGGTGGTGGCGCTGGCCGGCCTGGCCGAGCGCGACGGCGCCACCACCGAGGCGGTCCTGGCGCCGAAGGTCGAGGGCGTCCTGGCGCTGCGGACGGCGCTGCGCCGGACCGGGCAGCGCCCGGCCGTGCTGCTGGCCTCTTCGGCCGCCGGGACGATCGGCGGCTTCGGCCTGGGCGCCTACGTGGCGGCCAGCCGCTTCCTCGACGCCGTGGCCGCCGCCGAGCCCGGCTGGTCCGCGGTCGACTTCGACCGGTGGCGCTTCGGCACCGCCGCCGAGGCCGAGGCCGCCGCCGCCATCACCATGCGGCACGCGCTGGACGCCGCCGACGCCCTCCGGGCCCTGACCGCCGTCGCCGCGCTGGCCTGCGCCGGGCGGGCGCCCGACCAGGTGGCGGCCTCGCCGGCCCCGTTGAACGCGCGCGCCACCGCGCTGCCCGCCCGCACGGCCAGCGGCCCGACCGCGGGCGGCGCGGCGCTGGCCACGGACGCCCAGCGCCTGATCGCGCAGGTGTGGTCCGAGGCGCTGGGCCGGCCGGTGGACTCCGCCGACGACGACTTCTTCGCCCTCGGCGGCCACTCCCTGCTGGCCACCCGCGTGCTGGCGACGCTGCGCGACGCCCACGGCGTCGCGCTGCGGCTGCGCGACCTGCTCGCCTGCCCCACCGTGGCGGCGCTGGCCGCCCTGCTCCCGCCGCAGCCCGAGGGGGCGCCGCGGCCGGTCGCCGCGGCCCCGCCGGAGGCGGCGGCCGCGGCGGAGGCCGCCGATCCCGGCGCGCGGCCGGCCGGGACGGCGCCGTTCCCCCTGACCCGGGTCCAGCACGCGTACCGGGTGGGGCGCTCCGAGGAGTACGCCCTGGGCTCCGTCGGCTGCCACTTCTACCTGGAGCACGAGTGCGCCGACCTGGACGTGGCGCGCTACGAGCGGGCCTGGAACGCCGTCATCGCCCGGCACCCGATGCTGCGCGCGGTGGTCACCGCCGACGGGGAGAACCTGGTCCTGCCGACCGTGCCCCGCTACCGGGTCCCCGTCACCGACCTGCGCGGGCACGAGCCCGCCAGCGCGCAGGCGGCCCTGGCCGCCTGCCGGGACCGGCTCTCGCACCGGGTCGCCGACCCGACCCGCTGGCCGCTGATCGTCAGCGAGGTCGTCCACCTGCCCGGGGGTGCCTCCCGGCTGCTGCTGTCGGTGGACGTGCTGGTGTGCGACTCGGCCAGCTACCTGATCCTGGACCGCGAGCTGTGCGCGCTGTACCGCGACCCGGACGCGGCCCTGCCGCCGCTCGGCGTCGACTTCGCCGGCTGCGTCGCCGCGCTGGAGCGGCGCCGCGGTACCGAGGGCTACGCGCGGGCGCGGCGGTACTGGACCGCGCGGGAGCTGCCGCCGGCCCCGCCGCTGCCCGTCCGGGACACCGGCGACGGGCCGCCGCGCTTCCGGCGCCTCGCCGGTGAGCTGCCCCCCGAGGCCTGGCAGCGCCTGTGCCAGCGGGCCGCCGCCGTGGGCGCCACGCCGACCGCGGCGCTGCTGGCGGCGTACGCGACCGCGCTGGCCCGGTGGTCCGGGAGCGCGCACTTCAGTGTGACGCTGACCGTCTTCGACCGCCCCGCCGTCCACCCGGACGTGGACAACGTCGTCGGCGAGTTCTCCTCCCTGCTGCTGCACGAGGTCGACCACCGGCGGCCGGCGAGCTTCGCCGACCGGGTCCGGCACGCCCAGGGCCTGCTGTTCGACGACCTGGACCACCGCGAGTACGGCGGCCTGGAGCTGCTGGGGGAGCGGGCCCGCCGCGGGCAGCAGGGCAACGTCCCGGTGGTGTTCACCGGGATGCTCGGGATCGCCCGCGCCGCCGACGGCGGCGAGCACGACCACGAGTGGCTGGGCCCGGTGGTCGACGGCGTCAGCCAGACCCCGCAGGTGTGGCTGGACCACCAGGTGTTCACCCGCCGGGGGGCGCTGGTGCTGCAGTGGGACGTCAACACGGCGGCCCTCGACCCCGCCGACGCCGCGGCCGCCTTCGCCGGGTACGTCGACCTGCTCGGCACCCTCGCCGCCCCGGATCGGGAGTGGGACGGCCCGGTCGCCCCGCCGCCGCCCGCGCCCGCGCCCGCGCCGGAACCGGAACCGGAACCGGCGGGCACCGCGACCCGCGACGCCCTGCGCCGCATCTGGGCGGAGCTGCTCGTCCGCGACGACATCGCCGACGACGCCACGTTCGTCAGCCTCGGCGGGGACTCGCTGCTCGCGGTCCGGCTCACGGCTCTCGTGCGCCAGCGCCTCGGCGTCGAGCTGTCCCTGCCCGAGATCCGCTCCGAGTCCACCCTCGCCGAGCTGGCCGCGCTGCTGGACGGCCGGACCGACGGTACCGGACCGGCCGCCGCCGGGCTGCGGCTGCGCCGCCGGCCCGACCCGGAGGCACCGTTCCCGCTGCTGCCGCTGCAGCAGGCGTACTTCGTCGGGCAGCAGGGCGGCTGGGAGTTCTCGTACGACTCCGCCCACTACTACACCGACGTGGCCCTCTCCGGCGTCGACGGCGACCGGGCGCCGGGCGCCCTGGCCGACGCCGTCGAGCGGATGATGGCCCACCAGCCGATGCTGCGGGCCCGGGTGCTGCCCGACGGCTCGCAGCGGATCCTGCCGCTGGACGACCCCGCCGCCACGGCCGCCCCGGTGGGCGTGGTCGACCTGCGCGACGGCGACGAGGCCGCCGTACGGACCGGGCTGGCCGCGGTCCGGGAGCGGATGGGCGCCACCGGCCCGGACCCGCAGCAGGGCCCCGGGTTCGCGGTCGGGCTCACCCTGCTGCCCGGCGGGGCCGGCCGGCTGCACGTCGCCTTCAGCCTGCTCACCGCGGACGGCTGGTCCGCGCAGATCTTCGCCCGGGAGCTGCTGGCGTACCTGGCGGACCCGAACGCGGTGCACGCCCCGCTCCTGATCGACTTCGGCGACTACGTCACCGCGGTCGCGGGCGCGGCGGACCGGCCGGAGTGGCGCGCCGACCGCCAGTGGTGGACGGACCGGCTCGCCGACCTGCCCGCCGCGCCGGCCCTGCCGCTGGCCGCGGAGCCGGGCGCGGTGACCGTCGACGGCATGGGCGGCCGGGAGGCGCGCCTGCCCGCGGCGGACTGGGCGCGACTGCGCGCGCAGTGCGCCGCGCACGGCGTCACGCCGTCGGCGGCGCTGGCCGCCGGCTACGCCGTCGCGGTGGCCCGCCTGGCCGGGCACCGCCGCTTCCTGATGAACTCGCTCCAGTTCAGCCGGCACCCGCTGCACCCCGACGTGGACCGGATGATCGGCGCCTTCTCCGCGACCGCCCTGGTGCCGGTGGCGCTGCAGCCGGGCTGGGACTTCGCCGCCGCGGCGCGGGCGATGCAGGAGCAGATCACCGAGTCCCTGGCCCACCAGTTGACCACCGGCGTCGAGGTGTCGCGGGAGCTGGCCCGGCTGCGCGGCAGCCGCCGGCCCGTCGCGCCCGTGGTGTTCCAGAGCACCCTGGGCCTCAACGCCGCCCTCGGCGGCGCGCTGGACAGCGCCGCCGGCCCCCTGGGCCGGGTGGACGAGCGCGACCACACCCAGCGCATCCGCACCCCCCAGGTACTGCTGGAGCTGCGGCTGTACGAGATCGGCGAGGAGCTGGTGCTCTCCCTGGCCAGTGTGGACGAGGTGTTCGCCGCCGGGGACCTCGACCGGCTGTTCGCCGGCCTGGTCGCGCAGGCCGGGGCGCTGGCCGCGCCGGCCGCCTGGTCGGCGGCCCTGGAGCTGCCGCCGGCCGACAACCCGCCCGCGCCGCCCGCCGAGAGCGGCGGGGGCGCCCACGAGGCGGGTCCGCCGCGGCCGGGCCTGGAGGAGGAGATCGCCGCCCTGTGGCACCCGCTGCTCGGCACGCTCCCGACCGACCGGGCGGCGGACTTCTTCGCCCTGGGCGGGGACTCGCTGAGCGCGCTGCGGATGCTCCGCAAGCTGGCCGCGGCGCGGGAGGTGGCCGTACCGCCGGCCCGGTTCCTGGCCGACCCGACCATCGCCGGGCTGGCGGCCGCCGCAGCGGCGCCCGCCGCCGGGGCGGAGGGCGACACCCGGGCCGCGCCGCGGCCGCGCACCGGCGCACCCGCGGCGCACCTGCCGGCGGACCCGCGGATCCTGGACGACATCGTCGTGCCGCTGCGCGAGGGCACGGGCGTGCCGCTGGTCCTGCTCCACCCCTCCGGCGGGGACGTGCTCTGCTACGCCGAGCTGGCCCGGTCGCTGGAGACCGATCGGCCGGTCCTGGCGCTGACGGACCCGGAGCTGGCCGGCCACCGCGCGCCCGAGGGCATCGACGCGCTGACGGAGCTGTACGGCCACGCGCTGCGCCGGCACGCCGGTGCCGGGCCGTACCTGATCGGCGGCTGGTCGATGGGCGGCACCGTCGCCCACCACCTGGCCGGCGCGCTGCGCCGCGACGGCGCCCCGGTCGACCTGGTCGTCATGGTCGACGCCAACAGCCCGGAGCGGATCGTGGCGCTGGAGGGCCTGGACCGGCCGCGGACCGAGGCGGAGCTGCACCTGCGGTACCTGCGCTCCGTCGAGGCCTTCCTGGAGCTGGGCCTGCCCGACGACCTGGACGCCGACGGCCTCACCCGGGCACTGACCGAGGCCGGCCTGCTGCACCCCAACGACGGCCGGCGGCAGCGGCAGGCGGCGTTCAGCCGGCACCTGCGCGACCTGGCCGACCACCACGCCGCCGCGCTGGACGACAGCGTCCCCGTCGTCCTCCTGCGCGCCGACGACCCGTCCCCGCGCAACGCCCGGATCGGCATGGGCGTCGACGACGCCTACGACGAGCCCGACCTCGGCTGGGGTCCCTACTGCCCGCGGCTGCGCGTCCACCGGGTGCCCGGCCACCACTACTCGGTCATCCACGCACCGGAGCTGGCCCCGCTGGTCTCCGCCGCCCTGGCGGAGTTGGGCTGAGTGCGCTACGACGACGTGTGGATCACCGGAACCGGCAGCGTCCTCGGCGACCTCACCCCGGTCGCCGAGGCGGTGGCCGACGGCCGGTACGGCGCCGCGGACGCGGCCGAGGCCGGCCTGGTGTCGGTCTCCGAGTGCGACGAGGACCCGCCGGCCATGGCGGTGCGCGCCGGCCGGGCCGCCCTGGCCCACGCCGGGGGGGCGGTCGCCCCGGGCCTGCACCTGCACGGCTCGGTGTACTTCCAGGGGCTGGACCTCTGGTCGTCGGCCTGCGCCGTGGCCGCCGAGGTGATCGGCGAGCGGTGGTCCGGCCTGTCCCTGCACCTGGGCGGCCTGTCCAACAGCGCGCTGGCGGGCCTGGAGCTGGCCGCCGGGCAGCTCGCCGGCCAGCCGGAGCTGTCCGCGGCGCTGGTCACCGCGGCCGACCGGTTCGCCGCCCCGCAGTTCGACCGGTGGAACGTGGACTCCGGCCTCGTGTTCGGCGACGGGGCCGGCGCCGCCGTGCTGGGCCGCGGCGCCGGCCGGCTGCGGCTGCTGTCCTCCTCGTCCTACACCGACGCCGGCCTGGTCGGGCTGCAGCGCGGCGACGAGCCGCTCACCGGCGCCTCCACGGCGGTGCTGCGCCCGCTGGTGCTGCGGGACCGGGCGCGCCAGTTCTTCGCCGCCGGGCGGCACACGCCCGCGTCGGTGCTGGCGCGGTCCGTGGCCGGCGTGCAGCGGGTGACGACGCAGGCGCTCGCGGAGGCGGACACGCCGCTGGACCGGCTGCGGTGGGTGTGCCTGCCGTTCGTCGGGCGGGCGCTGTTCCAGGCCGGGTACGCCGGGCCGCTGGGCCTGGACCCGAACCGCACGCTGCACCAGCTCGGGCGGCGGGTCGGGCACCTGGGCGCGGTGGACCAGCTAGTCGCTCTCGACCACCTGCTCCGCCACCGGCTGGTCGCGCCGGGCGACCGGGTGGCCCTGATCGGCGTGGGCATCGGGTTCACGTTCACCTGCCTGGTCCTGGAGGCCGGACCGCGGTGAGCCGGCCCGCGCCCGCGGCCGGCCATCGGGGCAACCCGGGGGTGGGGCTTTCCCCGATGCTCGCCCGCGGCACCCCGCGACAGGGTGAAGGGGCGCCGGCCCGGTCGGGCGTGGCGCCCGAGCACTGTCGACGGAGGAACCCATGCACCCCATTCGCACCCTGGTCGCCGCAGCCCTCCTCGGGGCCGGCCTCGCCGCGGCCGCCCCCGCCGCCGCGGCCGCGCCCCGGCCCGTTCCGACCGATCCGCCGGCCGATCTCACGATCACCTCGCTGGGGATCAGCGGCCAGTGCGGGGCGGCCCCGAAGGCGACGCTGACGCCCGACCGCAGGGCGATCTTCTTCGAGTACCCGTCCTTCGAGGTCAAGCAGTCCGGCGCCGGGGTCACCAAGAAGCTCTGCCACCTGGAGGTCCACCTTTCCTACAACAAGAACCTCTTCCGGTTCAGCCCCGCCAGGCAGGCGACCCAGGCGCAGATGACGCTGGCCTCCGGCAACCAGGGGCGCCTCCAGGTCGACTACGGCGTGGTCGGCGGCGCCAGGACGAGCAAGGTGGAGCAGCGCACCGGTCCGTTCGGCGAGGCGGTGGGCAGTACCAGCAGCGGCAGCCAGTCGGGCAGTGGCTGCGGGCAGCTCGGAGTTCCGCTGATCGAGTCCCAGCTCCAGGGCGCGGTACCGCCCGGCGGGTCGGGCAGCGCCAACGTCTCGATGGTCAACACGCAGGTGGGCGGCTTCAAGCAGCGCCTGGACCTGTCGTGGGCCTTCTGCGGCTGACGCCCCGGCCGCACCGCCGCCCGCCCGGGGCGCCCCGGGCGGGCCACCCCCACCGGATGATCCCCGCGCCAGTGCCCGCGGCGGGGGCGCCGAAGCGGCGATGATGCCGTCGTGCGGACCTCGCCCCGGCCACCTGGCGGGCGGCGGCAGCCGCAGACCCTCGCCCGATCGGCGGCCGGCGATTGACAGGCATCGCGCCGACGATGAGGCTTCAGCGGACACCACCCATCGTCGAGGAGACACATGAGACGGAAACTACTGCCGGCGTTCGCGGTGCTGGGCCTGTGCCTGTCCAGCGCCGCCGTGCCGGCCGCCGCCGCGCCGCGGTCGACGCCCGCCGACCGGTTCCAGGTCTACACCGGCACCCTCTCCCCCGCCCAGCTCGCCGCCGTCCACGCCACCGGCGTGGACCGGGAGGAGTTGCAGGCCGCGCCCCAGGCCGACGGGCGGACCCGGGTCGAGGCCATCCTCACCGGGCCGCAGGTCGACGCGCTGCGCCGGGCCGGCGTGCCGCTGAGCCCCAAGCAGGTCCGCGGGGGCAGCGCGGCCGCGGCCATGGAGCGGCAGCGCGCGGCGGGGACCAGGGTCTTCCGCCCGTACAGCGGCCCCGGCGGGCTCCGCGAGGAGCTGGTCACCATCGCCGCCCGGTACCCGGGCCTGACCAGCCTCCAGACCATCGGGCACTCGGTCAACGGCAAGCCGATCCTCGCGCTGCGCGTCACCAAGGACGCCGGCCAGGTCGCCGAGAACAGCCGGCCGGCCGTCCTCTACGCCGGGGGGCAGCACGCCCGCGAGTGGATCACCCCGGAGATGAACCGCCGGCTGATCCACCACATGCTGACCGGCTACGGTACGAACGACCAGCTCACCAAGGTGATCGACACCACGGAGCTGTGGTTCGTGCCGGTCCTCAACCCCGACGGCTACGACTACACCTTCACCGAGGGCCACCGCCTCTGGCGCAAGAACCTGCGGGACACCAACTTCGACGGCCAGATCACCACCGGTGACGGCGTGGACCCCAACCGCAACTACCAGTACCGCTGGGGCTACGACAACGAGGGGTCCTCACCCAACCCGAACAGCGAGACGTACCGGGGCGCCGGCCCCAACTCCGAGCCGGAGTCCCAGGCGCTGGACGCGCTGGCCCGCCGGGTCGACTTCCGCTTCTTCGTCAACTACCACTCGGCGGCCGAGCTGCTGCTGTACGGCACCGGCTGGCAGGTCACCACGCCGAGCCCCGACGACGTGATCGGCGAGGCGCTGGCCGGCGACGACGCCTTCCCGGCGGTCCCCGGCTACGACCCCGACCTGGGCGCGGAGCTGTACACCACCAACGGCGACACCGACTCGTACATGGGCCAGAAGTACGGCGTGTACGGCTTCACCCCGGAGATGTCCACCTGCGCCACGGTCTCGGGCTGGCTGGACGACGACGAGTGGCGCCCGGAGGACTGCCCCAGCGGCTTCAACTTCCCCGACGACGAGCGCCTGATCTCGATGGAGTTCCGCAAGAACGTGCCGTTCGCGCTGTCCATGGCGCTGTCGGCCAAGGACCCCGCCGACCCGGTCTCCTCGATCGGCCGGCACACCCCCGACCTGGTCGTCGACCCGTTCCCGGTCTCCTACGGCACCAGCCAGCCGGTGGCGGCCGTGGTCCGCAGGTCGCTGCGGGGCGTCAAGCTGGCGTACCGGATCAACGGCGGCCCGACGCAGCTCACCAAGGCGGCGCCGTGGACCGGCGGCGAGCGCTACGGGCACGAGGGCACCCAGTGGTTCGCCGAGCGGCGGGGCGTGGTCACCGGCGCCCGGCCCGGCGACCGGGTCCAGGCGTGGTTCACGGCGACCAAGCAGGTCGGCGGCGCCGACCGCAAGGTCACCAGCGACCGCTTCACCTACCGGGTCCACGACGCGGTGGGCGGTGACGTGCTGGTGCTGGCCGCCGAGGACGTCACGGGCGAGGCGCCGCGGCAGACCGGCACCACCGCCAAGTACGCGGGCGTCCACGTCGACGCGCTGAAGCGGGCGGGCCACCGGCCGGACGTGTACGACTTCGACGCCCAGGGCCGCCGCGCGCCGCACCCGCTGGGTGTGCTGTCCCACTACCGGGCGGTCGTCTGGGAGACCGGCGACGACGAGGTGATCCGCAACCCCGGCCAGCCGGCCGGCACCGCCGCCAAGGCGGCGCTGGACACCGAGATGGCCGTGCGCGACTACCTCAACGAGGGCGGCAAGCTGATCCTGGGCGGCCAGCACGCGCTGCGCGCCCAGGGCACCGGCACCGACGCCAGCTACGACCCCGGCGGGACCGCCGACTGCCGGACCCCGCAGGCGGCGCCGTGCCTGGAGCTGTCCAACGACTTCCTCCAGTACTACCTCGGCGCCTACCAGTACCTGGACAACGCGGGGCGCGCCCCCGACGGCGCGGTCTACCCGGTCGCCGGGGTGGCCGGCGGGCCGTTCGGCGGGCTCAGCGGCGGGTTCAACGGGCCGGACTCGGCGGGCAACCAGAAGCACACGGCCGGCTTCCTCCAGACGCCCAGCTTCCTGCCGCCGCAGCGGTTCCCGCAGTTCGACGCGGCGGCCGGGATGACGTGGCAGCGGCCCGGCGGCGGTCCCTTCACGCCGCGCGACGGGGAGTACCACGCCAGCGTCCTCGGGGCGGCCCAGGCGTACCAGCGGCTGACCCGCACGGTCGACCTGTCCCAGGCGAGCACCGGCGAGCTGGCCTTCCAGCTCTCCCACGACACCGAGCCGCGGTACGACTACGTGTTCGTGGAGGCGCACGAGGTCGGCACCGACAACTGGACCACGCTGCCCGAGCGCACCGGCCGGACCAGCACCGACGCCGGCCTGGGCTGCGACGGCAACATCCAGCGGCTGCACCCGCACGTCCTGCACTACCTGACCGGCTGTACGCCCAAGGGCACCACGGGCGAGTGGCACGCGGTCAGCGGCGGCTCGGGCGGGTGGCAGCCCATGGCGTTCGACCTGAGCCGGTACGCGGGCAAGCGGGTCGAGGTGTCGGTCACGGCGATGACCGACGGCGGCACCGAGGGCATCGGGGTCTTCGTCGACCAGGCGCGGGTCAGTGTGGGCGGCCAGGTCGTGGCGGACACCTCGTTCGAGGCGGACTTCGGCGGCTGGGCGACGCCGCCGGCCCCGGCCGGCTCGCCGAAGAACCCGGCCACGTGGGCGCGCACCAAGGCGATGTTCACCGAGTCCGCGGTCGTGACGACCCCGGACACCGTCTACGCCGGCTTCGGGCTGGAGGGCCTGGGCACCAAGGAGCGGGACACGTTCATCGGCCGCGCGCTGACGCACCTGAAGGTGCCGGCCCGCCGCTGACCGGGGTGCGGGGTCGGGCCGCCCGCCCGGCCCCGCACACCGCGGTCGCGCCCGGTCCCCCGCGCTTCGGTGCCGCGGCCCCTACCGATCACCGATGTGTCCTAAGGTGACGGACGGGCCGTCGAGAGACGGCGGGTACGAGGTGTGCCGGGCCGTCCCTGGGCAGGAGCCCCGGCCCGTCGATCCGAGGAAGGTGGCCGGCGCATGAACACCGCCGATCTGAGGAGTCGCCCCGCCGCGGCGCCGCGGGCCGGGGGGCACCGGCGCCGGCTGGCCGGCGCGGCGCTCGCGCTCGCCGTCGCGGCCGCCGTGGCCGTACCCCCGGGCGCCGCCGCCACGGCGGGCACCGCCGAACAGGCCCGCTGGCGCGCGCACGCCGCCCGCGTCACGATCACCCGCGACGACTGGGGCGTCGCGCACGTGTCCGGCGCGACCGACGCCGACGCGGTCTTCGGGATGATGTACGCCCAGGCCGAGGACGACTTCCCGCGGATCGAGAACAACTACCTGGTCAGCCTCGGCCGCCTCGCCGAGGCCGAGGGCGAGGGCGCGATCTGGCAGGACCTGCGCCAGCGCCTGTTCGTCGACCCGGCGCGCCTGGAGGCGCTCCACCGCACCTGCCCGCCGTGGCTGAAGAAGCTGACGCAGGCGTGGGCGGACGGGCTCAACCACTTCCTCGCCACCCACCCGCAGGTGCGGCCGCGGGTCCTCGACCGGTTCGCGCCGTGGATGGCGCTGAGCTTCTCCGAGGGCAGCATCGGCGGCGACGTCGAGCGGGTGCCGCTGAGCCAGGTGGAGGCGTTCTACGGCCGGCGCCCGGTGCCGATGACCGACGAGGAGCGCGGGCTGCTGTTCAGCGAACCCCGCGGCTCCAACGGCATGGCCCTCGCACCGGCCCACACCCGCGACGGCCGGGCGCTGCTGCTGATCAATCCGCACACCAGCTTCTTCTTCCGCTCCGAGCAGCACGTGACCAGCGGGGAGGGGCTCAACGCCTACGGCGCCGCGACGTGGGGGCAGTTCTTCGTCTACCAGGGCTTCAACGCGCACGCCGGGTGGATGCACACCTCCAGCGGCGCCGACAACGTCGACGAGTTCGCCGAGACGGTCGTGACCGGCGCCGACGGCTCCCTCTCCTACCGCTACGGCGACGCGCTGCGGCCGGTGACCACGAGGACGGTCACGCTGTCCCACCGCACCGCCGACGGCGGCCGGGCGAAGCGCAGCTTCCGCACCTTCGCCACCCACCACGGCCCGATCGTGCGGGAGGCCGACGGCCGGTGGATCGCGGCCGCGCTGATGAACCGGCCGGTCGCGGCGCTCCAGCAGAGCTTCCTGCGCACCAAGGCGCAGGACTACGCGCAGTTCCTCGCCGTGGCCCGGCTCCGGGCCAACAGCTCGAACAACACGGTGTTCGCCGACTCCAAGGGCGAGATCGCCTTCCTGATGCCGCAGTTCATGCCGGTGCGCGAGGACCGCTTCGACTACCGCCGGCCGGTCGACGGCAGCGACCCGGCGACCCGCTGGCGCGGCCTGCACCGGCTGGCGGAGCTTCCGCAGGTGGTCAACCCGCGCAACAACTGGGTGTACAACACCAATAACTGGCCGTGGACGGCGGCGGGCGCGGACAGCCCCCGGGCGGCCGACTACCCGCGGTACCTCGACCAGAGCGGCGAGAACCCGCGCGGCCCGCAGGCCGTCCGGGTGCTGCGCGCGGCCGCCGACTTCACGCCGCGGAAGCTGACCGAGGCCGCCTTCGACCCGTACCTCACCGCGTTCGCCCGGTTCGGGCCGGGCATCGCCGCGGCCTGGGCGGCGCTGCCCGCGGACGACCCGCGCAAGAGCGCGCTCGCCGGCCCCCACGCCCTGCTGCGCGACTGGGACCACCGCTGGTCGGCGGAGTCGGCCGCGACCTCGCTCGCCGTGTTCTGGGGCGAGGCGGTCTGGGCGCTGGTGGCCCCGCAGGCCAAGGAGGCCGGCATGTCGGCCTGGGACTACATCGCCGAGCGCGCCACCGACGCCCAGCGGATCGCCGCGCTGGCGACGGCGGCGCAGCGGCTGACCGAGGACTTCGGCACCTGGCGCGTGCCCTGGGGCCAGATCAACCGCTTCCAGCGCAACGACGGCGCGATCGTCCAGAAATTCGACGACGCCAGGCCGAGCACCGGCGTGCCCTTCACCTCGGCGCAGTGGGGTTCGCTGGCCTCATTCGGCGCGCGCCGGTACCCCGGCACCACGCGCTACTACGGCACCAGCGGCAACAGCTTCGTGGCGGTGGTGGAGTTCGGTCCGAAGGTGCGCGCCCGGGCCGTCACGGCGGGCGGCGCCAGCGGACACCCGGACTCGCCGCACTTCACCGACCAGGTCGGCCGCTACGCGAGCGGCGACCTGCGGCCGGTCTACTTCCACCCGGAGGATCTCGCCGGCCACGTCACGCGCTCCTACGCCCCGGGACAGCGCCCCTGAGCGCGCTATTCGAGGCGCCGCCACACCGTTAGCATTCGACAATAGTTGAGCCCGCACTTTTACTCACCGAAACAATTACCATAAATAGACGTGCGAAAACTAAGAATTGTCTTTCGCATTGCTGGCGCTCTCCCATTCCCGGCCGAACAGCAGGTTAGCCTGAAGTCGGAGGGTCTGGGATGCACCGGAAGCGGCGCGACGCCGGGCACAGCCGGCGCCGGGTACTCACCCGCACGCCTCGCGTGCCGTGGCTGCCGACCCTGCTGCTGGGACTGCTGGGGCTGGGGTTGCTGGTGACCGGCACCGCCTCCAGCGCGCTGAGCAGCAACACCCGCGCCGACGGCAGCACCCTCGCCGCCGCCTCCTCCTTCGACTACGCACCCGCCGGGGTCAGCTACGGACCCTCGTTCTACCACCGGGCCGACGACGCCCAGTCCGCCGCCGGCACCTCCTCGGCCGCGGACTCCTCGGGCAACGCCCGCACCGGCACCTACGGCGGCCGTACCGACGGGCCGTCCACCTGGTGGAAGCTCGACGAGGGCGCGGGCGGTGCCGGTACGGTCACCGCGGACTCCTCCGGTGCCGCCGCCCCGGGCACGCTCACCGGCGCCAACGCCGGCTGGAACGCCAGCGGCAAGTACGGCAGCGCGTTCGCGGTCACCAGCGGGGCGGGCTACGTCGCCGCCGACACCCGGATCCGCACCGACAACAGCTTCAGCATCGGCGCGTGGCTGTACCCGACGACGGACCACAGCGGCGCCGCCGTGGCGCAGACCGGCAGCGCCAGCAGCGCCTTCATGATCAAGCGCGAGGCCGCCAACGACCGCTGGCAGTTCCTCACCACCGCGGCCGACACGGCCGCCCCGGCCACCGTGGCGATCTTCTCGGACAACTCCAGCGCCCCGGTGAACACCTGGACGCACGTGCTCGCCGTCTACGACGACCCGGCCGACAAGCTGTACCTCTACGTCAACGGCAACGCGCAGGGCACCCCGGTCACGGCGACCGCCGACTGGCAGGCGGGCACCAACCTCCTGGCCGGGGCCTCCCGCTGGAACAGCGCCGTCGCCGACCAGTGGGTCGGCCGGATCGACGAGGTGCGCGCCTTCTCCCGGGCGCTGGGCGCGGCGGAGGCCGCCACGTTCGCCCCCACCTTCCCCCCGCCGTCGTCCCCGCTGGCGCGCTGGGAGTTCGACAACAACTGCACGGACTCCAGCGGAAACGGCCGCGCGTGCACCAACGGCGGCGGCGGTTACACCACCACCCGGCACCTGGGCACGCACGCCTACAGCGCCCCGGGCAACAACGCCGCGTACTACGAGGGCGGCGTGATCGACACCAGTGCCAGCTTCAGCGTCGCGGCCTGGGTATACCCGACCGCGCTGGGCGCCAGCGACCGCGCCGCGGTCTCCCAGTCCAACGCCAACGGGGTCAACTTCCAGCTCGGGTACGAGGGCAACGGCAGCTACCCGGCCAGCAGCAGCCGGGTGGGCGGCACCACCGGCTGGTCCTTCCAGATGGCCGTGTCGGCGAGCACGGGCGCGGCCCGCAAGGTGGTCAACACCGGCACCAACTCCGCCCAGCTCAACACCTGGACCCACCTGCTGGGTACCTTCGACGCGACCACCGACACGCTGCGGCTGTACGTCAACGGGGTGCTGGCCAACTCGCTCACCGAGGCGTTCACCGCCTGGGACAGCCGCAACCACAGCGTCTTCAGCTGCATCGTCGTGCCGATCGAGACCGCGTACACCTCCGTGGGCCGCACCGGCTACCGCACCTTCTGCGGGGACACCTGGGGCGACTTCTTCACCGGCCCGGTCGACCAGACCTACCTGTACCAGCGGGTCCTGGACAGCAGCGAGATCGCCCAGCTCATGGTGGACCCGAGCGCGTTCACCGGACCGCCCTACGAGATGGCCGCCGGGCAGGCCGGCGCGCTGACCGGGTCCAGCCAGTCCAGCTCGACGGCGGTGGCGCTGAGCGGCAGCGCCGGCGCCTACAACCCGACGCAGTACACCAACCCCGGCCCGTTCACCGCCGAGTGCCTGGTCCGGGTCACCGGCGGCAGCGGCGGCGCCGTCCTGGGGTTCGCCGCGAGCACCACCGGTGCCGCCGACAGCAACTCCGACCGCGTCCTCTACGTCGACAGCGCCGGAAAGCTGGCCTTCGTCGCCCAGCCCGGCGGGGTGGAGAAGCGGATCGTGTCGGCGGGGGCGGTCAACGACGGCGCCTGGCACCACGTCGTCGGGAGCCTGGGACCAGCGGGGCTGCGGCTGTACCTGGACGGGGTGCTCGTCGGCACCGACGCCGCCACGACGGCGAAGAACTACGCCGGCTACTGGCGCGTCGGCGGGCAGAACCTCACCGGGTACACCGCCGCTCCCACCAGCCACTACCTGACGGGGACCGTGGACGAGGTCGCCGTGTACCCGCGCCAGCTCACCGACAACGAGGTCCTGGCCCACCACATCGCGCGGTCCTAGCGCGGGCCGCGCGGCGGGCGCTACGGGATGCGGCCGTCGACGGCCAGGGTCGGCACCCGCACGTCGACGGTCTCGGGGTACTTCAGGCCGGCCCCGGTGTTCAGCAGGACCACCCGCTCACCGGCGGCGATGCCGCCGCCGGCCCGCAACTGCCGCGCGGCGGCCGCGCACGCCGCGGTCTCCGGGCAGACGAACGTACCCTCGTGGGCGGCCAGCCGCCGCTGCTCTGCCAGCAGGGCGTCGTCGCTGACCGCCACCGCCGTGCCGCCGGTCGCGCGCACCGCCTCCAGCACCAGGAAGTCGCCCAGCGCCTTGGGCACGGTGATGCCGAAGGCCACGGTCGCGGCGTGCGGCCAGGGTACGGACACCGACTCCCCCGCCTCGAAGGCCGCCACGATCGGCGCGCACCCCTGCGCCTGCACCGCGACGAGGCGGGGCAGGCGCTCGCCGATCCAGCCCAGCTCCTGCATCTCCCGCAGCGCCTTGTAGATGCCGATGAGGCCGACGCCGCCGCCGGTCGGGTACAGGATCACGTCGGGCACCGCCCAGCCGAGCTGCTCCACCAGCTCGTAGCCCATGGTCTTCTTGCCCTCCAGCCGGTAGGGCTCGCGCAGCGTCGAGACCTCCTGGTAGCCGGGGCGCTCGGGCACCGCGGCGTGGATCAGCTTGCCGGCGTCGCCGATCAGGCCGTCCACGAGGTACAGCTCGGCGCCGGTGGCCAGGCACTCGGCCCGGGTGATCGGCGGGGCGTCGACCGGCATCGCGATCAGCGCGGCCATCCCCGCGCGGGCGGCGTAGGCGGCCCAGGCCGCACCGGCGTTGCCGTTGGTCGGCATGGCGACGCCGGTGACGCCCAGCTCGGCCGCCCGGGAGACGCCGACCGCGGCGCCGCGGGCCTTGAACGAGCCCGTGGGGATCAGGCCCTCATCTTTCATCAGCAGGCCCGGCACCCCGATGGCCGCCCCGTACCGGCGCAGCGGCAGCAGCGGCGTCATGCCCTCGCCGAGGGTGACGACGCGGTCGGGGTCGCGCACCGGCAGCACCTCGTGGTATCGCCACAGGTCGGCCGGCCGCCCGGCGAGCGCCTCCCGGGTGAGCGTCCGGCCGGCGCGCTCCAGGTCGTACCGCGCCAGCAGCGGCGCCCCGAGATCGCTGACGCCCTGGACGGCGTCGGCGTCGTACCGGGTGCCCGCGCGGGAGCACTCCAGGTGGCTGAGGGCGGAGTACGTCATCGGGCCAGCTCCTGCGGGTTCGCGGCGGGTCGTGCGCGCCCATCCTCCCATGTGGGCGCCGCTCAGCGGGGCTGCTGGCCCCCGAGCGCGGCGATCGCGGCGCGGATCTCGGCGACGTACACGCTGACCTGGGCGTAGAAGCCGGGGGTGCCGCGGGAGCCGCAGCCGTAGCCCCAGCTCGTGATGCCGACGACGGTCCAGTCCCCGGGCCGGGCGTCGCGGGGGCGGGTGCCGGCCCGGGGCGCGAGCAGGGGGCCGCCGGAGTCTCCCATGCAGGTGCCCCTGCGGTCGTCGCCGGCACAGATGTGGATCTCGGGCTTCTCGAAGTCCGGGTCGTCGGAGCACAGCCTGCTGCTGTCGGGCACCAGCGGGGCGTCCACATGCCGGAGCAGTCGGGAGAGCTGGCCCCCGAAGGAGACCATGCCCCAGCCGGTGGCCCGGAAGGTGGGCGAGGTGTCGAGGGAGGCGTCGGCCGGCAGGGCCGGGTAGACCGCCGGTTCGTACGGCTGGTCCAGCCTGATGACCGCCCAGTCGGAGCGGCGGGCGCCCTTGCCGTACCGGTACGCCGCGCCGGTGCGGCGCTGGCCGGCGGCCTCCGCGGCGGACGCGTCGACCTTGCCGATGTCGAGGGTGACCTTGGACGGCCTGCCGTCCGGGGAGGTCTCCAGGAAGCAGTGCGCGGCGGTGAGCACGATGTCCCGCGAGACCTGCGACCCGCCGCACACGGCGACTCCCTTGGGCACGGTGAGCTGCACCTTGGTCATCCACGGGTACAGGCTCTCGTCGGCCACCTCGGTACCGCCGATGATCCGCGCCCCCCGGCCCGGGTCGGCCGCCGCGGCGCCGCCGGGGGCCAGGGTCGCGGCGCCGGTCGCGGCCAGCGCGACCACCGTCCTGAGAATCCGCTTCATGGGCGAGTCCGTTCGGTCGGGATCGGGTGCCGCGGCACGGGTCGGCGGCGGCCCGGAGAACGAAATTGTAGATAGTTGTGGATGTCGAGAACGGCCGGCGGCGGCCCGGGGTTCCTACCGATGCACGGATACGGCAGCCTGGGCGCCATGACGTTGCGGACCTCCGCCGGGCGGGTAACCGGTGACATGACCTCTCATCTGGAGATCGAGTCCACGTTCGACCTGCCCGACGACGCCCCGCTGCCCGACCTGGCCGCCGCGGTCGACGGCGCCAGCCTGGACCGCCCCGCCCGGCACCAGCTCCGCGCGCTGTACTTCGACACCCCGCGGCTGCGGCTGCTCGCCCACGCCGTCACCCTGCGCCGCCGCACCGGCGGCACGGACGCCGGCTGGCACCTCAAGCGCCCGGCCGGGCGGGGCCGCGAGGAGATCCACGCCCCCGCCGGCCGGGCCGCGCGGACCGTGCCCGCGGCGCTGCGCCAGCAGGTCGCGGTCCTGGTGCGGGACGCGCCGCTGGAGCCGGTCGTCCAGATCAGCACCGCGCGCACCGAGTACCCCCTGCGCGCCGCCGACGGCACCGTGCTCGCGCTGGTCGCCGACGACCGGGTCACCGGCGAGGTGCTCGGCGCGGCGGTGGTGACCAGCCACTGGCGGGAGATCGAGGTCGAGCTGGTCGACGGCGACGAGGAGGTGCTGGACGCCGTCGCGCAGGCCCTGGAGGCCGCGGGCGCCCGCCCCGCCCGCCTCGCCAGCAAGCTCGCCCACGCCCTCGGCGACCGCCTGCCGGCACCGCCGCCGCCCGGACACGGGGCGGGCGCGGAGATCAGTGGCTACCTGCGGGCGCAGCGCGACACGCTGCTGCGGCACGAACCCGGCGTCCGCGCCGGCGACCCCGACGCCGTCCACGACATGCGCGTGGCGGTCCGGCGCCTGCGCAGCACGCTCCAGACGTTCCGCCCGCTGCTGGACGCCGCCGCGGGCGAGCCCCTGCGGGCCGAGCTGAAGTGGCTGGCCGACCTGCTCGGCGAGGTGCGCGACGCCGACGTGCAGGCCGCCCGGCTGGCCGAGGCGGTCGCGGCCCTCCCGGAGGACCTGGTCGTCGGACCGGTCGCCGACCAGCTCACCGGGTACCTGGCGGAGGAGGCCGCGCCGGCCCGCGCCGAGTTGGGGCGGGCGCTCGCCTCGCCCCGCCTGTACGCGGCGCTGGACGCGCTCGACGCCCTGGCCGACGCGCCGGTGCGGGCCGGCCGCAAGCGGGTACGCCGGCTGGTGGCCGGCGCGCTGCGCAGGGCCGACAAGGAGCTGGAGTCCGCGACGGACAGCGACGTGCCAACCTCGTCGACGGCGCTGCCGGCGCCCGCGCCCGTGCGCGACGCCCACCTGCACCACGCCCGGCGGCTGTACAAGAAGGCGCGGTACGCCGCCGAGGTCGCGGCGCCGCAGGCGCCCGGGGCGGCGCGGAAGCTGATCCGCCGGCTGACCGCCCTCCAGGACGTGCTCGGCGCGCACCAGGACGCCGTGGTCACGGGGCAGTTGCTCGGGCGGCTGGCGCTGCGGGCGACCCAGGACGGCGCCAGCAGCTTCACGTGCGGGGTGCTGGTGGCCGAGCAGCGGCTGGCCGCCGCCGCCGCGCTGCGCCTGCTGCCCCGGGCCCGGGAGCGGGCCGGCGCCGCGGCCGCGCGGGACTGGCTGGAGGACTGAAGCGCGCCGGTGGTCAGGGCCGCCGGGCGAGCCAGACCGTCCGCGTGGCCCGCACCCTGAGGTCGGCCCGGTCGAGGTCGGCGGCGTACGCGTCCAGGGCCGCCAGGTCCGCGGCGCCCACCCTGCCGTCGAGCCCGTGCCGCATCCGCTGCAGCGACACCAGCGCGTACCGGCCGGTGGCCGCCGGCAGCGGCGGGTCCAGGGCGAGGTCGGTGCGCCGGGTCGCCTCCACCGCGAACCCGGCCCCGGCCAGCAGGGCGCCCCAGTCGGCGTCCAGGTGCATCCCGCGCTCGCGCCGCATCCGCGCCAGCGCGGCGTGGCAGCGCTCCTCCAGGGCCGCGCCGGCCGGGTCGGCGAGGAAGCGGGGGAACGAGTCCAGCTCGGCGACCGCGAGGACGCCGCCGGGGCGGAGAAGGGCGTGCGCCTGCCCCAGGACGCGGCCGGGGTCGCCGACGTGGTGCAGCGAGGCGGCGGCCCACATCAGGTCGGCCGGCCCGAGGTCCGGCCAGGGCTGGTCGAGGTCGGCGCGGACGGTGTGCACGCGGTCCCCGACGCCCGCCTCGTCGGCGCGGCGGCGCAGGTGCGCCAGCATCTCGTCGGAGACGTCGACGGCGTACACCTCGGCGCGGGGCAGCCGGCGGGCCAGCGCGACGGCCCCGGTGCCCGTGCCCGCGCCCAGGTCGACGACCCGCGGGCGGTCCACGGTGGCCGACGCCACCCAGTCGATGAGGTCGCGGTGGTACTCGTGCAGGACCTCGACGTCGAGGTCGAGGGTCTCGGCAAGCGAGGAGGGGTGCGTCATGGGACCACGGTAGCGCACCCTTGCGCTGATGGCATAGCATCTTGCGCATGAAGCAAGACGACGCGCGTCCGCCCGCGCAGGGCGGGAGGCAGGACGGGGAGCTCGACGCCGTGGTCCGGCAGCGGATCCGGGGACTGCGGACGGCCCGGGGCTGGTCGCTGGACGACCTGGCCGCCCGCTGCCACCTGAGCCCGTCCACGCTCAGCCGGCTGGAGACCGGCCACCGGCGGATCGCCCTGGACCAGCTCGCCCCGATCGCCCGCGCGCTGGGGACGACCCTCGACCAGCTCGTCGAGTCCGACGCCAACGACGACGTGGTGATCCGCCCGCACCGCGACGAGGCGCGGGGGATCACCACGTGGCTGCTCTCCCGGGAGGGGGCGCCGCACGGGGTCACCGTCGCCAAGCTGCGGCTCACCCGGCCGGTACCGGAGACGCTGCGGGTGCACCCGGGCCGGGACTGGTTCACCGTGCTGTCGGGCACCGTGGCGCTGCGGCTCGGCGGGCGGACGATCCTGGTCGAGGCCGGCGAGGCGGCCGAGTTCTCCACGATGGTGCCGCACGCCTTCGGCGCGCACGGGGGGCCGGCCGAGATGCTGTGCGTCCTGGACCACGACGGCGAGCGCACCCACCTGGGGCCGACCGGAGCGTGACCGCGACGCCGTACCCGTCGGCCGGGTCGCGGACGCACTGGCTCTGTCACGGAGAGTGCACCCGGTGACACTGAATCGCCCCCGGCAGGGAACCTCACGGACCGCACATCTCATATGTGACCTACGTCATAGCTATTCGGACGACAAGTCATTTGTCACCACTATTGTGGCGAATCGTCGTCACTTTCGGTAGTCATTTTCGTACGCTCTGAATCCCACTTAATCACCCTATTTACCTTGCTTCAGGCGCCCCTATTCTGGAGAAGTCGCCACAGAAAGTGACGATGTAAGGGGAGACAGAGATCCGCGCCGCGTAACCGGTCACCTTGCGGCACGGGGAGTCAGTGGTGAGACCGCCCCCGACGTCTCGACGCCTTGGGGGGCCGCACCGTGAGCGCTGCACATCGCCGAAAAGTTGGACTGCACCGTCGGGTCGAGGGGCTGCACCGCGCCGCCGGCCGCACCGCGCGCCGGATGGCCGTGCTGGTCAGTGTCCTGGCCGGCGCCACCGGCGTGATGACGTTCGCCGCGCCCGCCAGCGCCCACGCCAACGCGATCACCGCGTCCGTGGCCTGCGACACCGACAGCGGCGAGTACCGCGTCACCTGGACGGTGGCCAACGACTGGGCCGGCAAGGCCACCCTGTCCAGCGTCTCCGCCACCCCCACGCAGATCGCCGACATCGCCGTCGGCACGGTCGTGCCCGCCCGGTACAACGGCCGCAACGGCACGGTCAGCGGCGTGCAGCGGGTGCCCGGTACGGCGACCAGCGCGGCGCTGCGCCTGTCCTCGCGGTGGACCGACGGCTACACCGCGTCGGCCAGCAGGACCGTGAGCCTCAACGGCACCTGCCGGCCCCCGGCCCCGGTCTGCACGCCCGCCGACACCGCCGCGTACGGCCACACGTTCGACGGCGCCGCCGGCAACGCGACGGTCCGCACCCGGAACCTGCCGCTGTGCGCCGGCCAGAGCCAGGACTTCACCCTCGTGTCGTACACGGCCACGGCCGCCGGGTCCGCCGGCGCCCAGCAGTTGTTCGACTCCGCCACCGGCGTCCTGGACGGCAGCCACCGCGAGGTCACCCTGGACGTCGACCTGCCCGCCTGCTACCGCACCGTGTACCTGGTCTGGGGTACCGGCGTGGTCACCCCGCTCGGCGGCGGCACCCCGTACGCCGCCACCCGCCTGGGCGGCGCCCGGAGCCCCGGCGACCGCTCGACCGGCCCGGTCGGCGCCCACGAGGGCGGCAGCGGCGGCTGCGCCACCCCCGCCGCCGCGGTCACCGACGCCTGCGACGGCAGCCGGACCGTACACCTGAGCAACGGCGCGGCCGCGACCCTGCCCACCGAGTTCACCGTGACCGCCGCCAGCGGCTTCAGCCGGACCGTCACCGTGCGCCCCGGCGCCACGGTCGACGTGGCGGTCGCCGCGGACGCCGGCACCCTCACCGTCCGGGCCGACGGCGACACCGTGGCCCGCGGCACCTGGACCCGCCCGGCGGGCTGCCCGCCGCCGGTCGTGACCAGCACCGCCGACTGCACCTCGATGACCGTCACGGTGGCCAACCCGGCCGGCAACACGCCTGTCACGGCCACGGTCCGCCCCCGCGGCGGCGACAGCCGCACCCTGCGGGTGGCCCCCGGCACCGCCGGGAGCGCGACGGTCGACGCCGAGCCGGGCATGACCGTCGACGTCACCGCCGGCCCGACCGCGGTCACGCTCACCTACGCCCGCCCGGCCGGCTGCGGCAAGCCCGTCGAGCCCACCCCTACCCCGACCCCCACGGACTGCCCGGAGCCGACCGACTCCCCCGAGCCGACCGACTCCCCCGAGCCCACGGACTCGCCTGAGCCGACCCACTCCCCCGAGCCGACTGACACGCCCACGCCCGGCGGCACGGCGAGCCCGGTGCCCAGCACGGACGGCTCCGGCGACGGCAGCGGCGGCACCGCGCCGCAGCCGACCCTGCCGGTCACCGGCGCGGGGCTGACCCCGTTCGTCGCGGCCGGCGCCACGCTCACCTTCCTGGGTGCGCTGTTCCTGGTCCTCGGCCGGCGTCGGGAGACGGGCTGCTGACCCGGGGCGGCACGCACCATGACGTGACGTGAACGGCCACTGTGGCGGCGCCCCGATGCGGGCGCCGCCACAGTCGCGTCGCGGCGGACCCGCCCGCCAGCGCCCCCTCGACCCGCGCGCAGGAGCGCGCCGACCCCGCGGCTCCGGCCACGCCCGGGACGGCACCGGGCCGCTCCCGGCCGGGCGACCGATCAGGCCGCAAGGGCCCAGGCGGCCAGGACGCCGGCGGCGCCGATGACCGCCACGGCGACCCGCTCGCCGGTACCGCCGGTGCGGAACCGCAGGCGCCTCGGCGTACCGAGCAGCGCCCACCGGCAGCCGCGCACCCGCAGCGGCCACAGCAGCGGCGTGCCGTACACCGTCAGGGAGTCGCCGAGGGTGTGGGTGAGGCAGCCGACGAACACCGGCAGCCCCAGCCACCACCACGAACCGCCCGGCGCGGCGCCGACGGTGGCGGCCGCGGCGAGCAGGCCGACGGCGTGCCCGCCGAACGGCCCGCGCGTGCGGCGCCGCAGCAGGCCGTGCATGGCCAGCGCGGCGCTGAGGTAGACCACCGCCGCGGCGCCGAACGGGCCGGCCCACCCGGCGAGCGCCGCCAGGGCGCCGAGCGCGACGGCGAACAGGGCGGTGTGGGTGAGCGTCCGGTGGCCGCCGCCGCGGCGGGCGCAGCAGGCGCAGGTCCGGTCGCGCACCCGGACGGCGACCGCGTCCACGCCGCGCGCGGCCCACCGCGTCACCGGGCCGAGGACGCGGGCCGCGGTCGACCCGGGGTGGTCGAGGTCCGGGGCCAGGGCGGCGCCGCCCGCGACGAGCGCGCCGACGGCGAGGGACCGCCAGCCGAGGTCGGGGCCGACCCGCTCGACGACGGCGCAGCCGGCCAGCCAGACCACGACCCCGGACAGGGCGTGCGAACGGCCCATCATGCTGCCTCCCCCGCGACGGCTGCCTTCCAGCCTGCCGCGGCGCGGACGCCGCGCGCGTCCCACCGGAGTGTGTTGACACGGTGACCACGTGCTGTCGGGCGGGGGTGCCGGCAGGGGTGGCCAGGCGGCTGTCAGGCGGGGGTGGCCAGGCGCTCCCGGGCCGCGCGGTGCACCGGGCTCTCCCACCACCGCCGCGGCAGGGTCCGCAGCAGCGTGCGCAGCGCCTGCGCCGTGGCGGTGGCCGCGGCGTCGGCCACGGGCAGGCCCAGGGCGCCGTACCGGCGGCGCGCCCACCCGGGCATCGAGGCGAAGGCGGCGGCGGCCACCCCCGCGTACGCCGGCCGGGCCGGTGACAGGGTGAGCCACCAGGGCATCGGCGGCGCGAACAGGTAGCACAGGGCCTCGGCGGCGTCGCGGGTCAGCGCCAGCTCCGGGCGCATCGCGCGGTAGTAGTCGCGCACCTGCGCCGCGCTGCCCGGTACCGTCGCCGGGTCCAGCCCGACCAGGGCGGCGCCGCGGCGCTGCTCGTCGTAGTACCGGTCGGCTTCGGCGTCGGTCAGCCGCAGGCCGGCCCGCCGGGCCGTGGTGAGGAACGACTCGACCTCCGCGACGTGGACCCAGCGCAGCAGGTGCGGGTCGTCGACGGCGAACCGCTCGCCGGTGCGCGGGTCGGTGGCCGACATCCGGGCGTGCAGCCGGCGGATCCGGGCACCGGCGGCCGCGGCCTCAGCGGACGTGCCGTAGATGGCGGTCACCAGGTAGGTCGACGTGCGCTGGAGGCGGCCCCAGGGGTCCTCGCGGTAGCGGGAGTTCTGGGCGACCGCCGCGATCGCCCGCGGGTGCAGCGCCTGGAGGAACAGCGAACGCAGCCCGCCCAGCAGCAGGACCGGCTCGTCGTGCACCCGCCACGTCACCGACCCGGGTCCGAACAGGCCCGCGTCGGCCGGCTGGGCAGTGGTCATGCCCGACTCGTGCCCAGCCGCGGCCGCGGGCAAACCCGCCCCGCGAGGGCGTTTGCCGCACCCGCGGCGCGGGCACGTCCGTGCGGACCGTGCCCGCGCCGCGGGTGCCGGCGGGAGGGGGCGGCCGTGGCTGGCGGGACGGAGCAGGGCGGCGGGCGGCGCGAGGTGCCGCGGCGGGCCGCCGAGGTGACGGTGTGCGCCGACGGGCCGCTGCTGCTGCGCGGCGACTTCACCATCGTCGCCCAGGACGGCACGCCCGTGGACGCCGGCCGGTCCACCGTGGCGCTGTGCCGGTGCGGGCGGTCGGCGCGGCGCCCGTTCTGCGACGGGACGCACAAGCTGGTCGGCTTCACGGCCCCCGGTACCCGCGAAGGCGGAGAACCCGCGGGCCCAGGCTGAGAACTCCGGGGTACCCGTCCGGTCTCAGGCGGCGGCCGGGAGCGCGGCCGGCCGGTACAGCGAGCTGGCGCCCGCCTTCCAGCGGTCCAGCAGGTGGGCGGCCGCCAGGCCGTCGAGCCGCAGCGCGCACGCCGCGCCGAACAGCACCTCGGCGACCTCCGCCGGGTGGGTCTCCGCGAAGCCGCCGCACATGTCGTGGGCGGCGATCTGCTCGTGTACGGCGTCGGCCTCGACGTGCTCGTCGTAGAAGACGGTGTCGGCCGGCCCGCCGCCGAGCCGGCGCAGGCCGCCGCCGTACCGCCGGTTCGGCACCGACGAGGTCATCTCGTAGGCGGCGAGGTGGCCCAGCAGCGCCCCGCGCAGGCGGCGGTGGAGGCCGAACAGGGACATCAGGTTGTTGTTGGCCAGGGTGACCGCCGGTACCGCGTCCACATGCGCGCCGTACCGGGTGTCGAGGTCGAAGAACGCCAGCACGCGGTCGAACAGGGTGCTGTGCATCCGGTCGAGCCGCCCGTCGCCGTACTCGTCGCGCTGGATCTCGACCAGGGCGGCCTTGGCGGCGCCGCCGAGGCGCGGGATGGCCCAGGTGTGGGGGTCGGCCTCGCGCTGGTGGTACACCGACCGGTGGGTGACGAACTCACGGAACTCGGCGGCGGTCGCCCGCCGCTCCAGGTACCGGCTCAGCGGCGGCGCGTCGTCGGCCCGCACCAGCGCCGCCAACGCCGCCGCCATGGCCGGTGCCGTGGCCGCCGGGCCGCGGGGTACCGCGACGGCAGCGCGCAGCGCCCCCTCGAACCGGCGTTCGGCGACCGCCCGCAGCCGCAGCAGCGACGGCTCCCACTCCCAGTCGGCGGCCACGCCGTCCCAGCCGCGGTAGTGCAGCTCGTAGCAGACGTGCAGGGTCAGGTGCAGGTCCTCGTCCGTCAGGGGCGGGCCGGTGAAGTCGGGCGCGACCGCCGCCAGTGCGTGCGGGGCGCGGCGCAGGTCCTCGACGAGCCGGGCCGAGACGGGGCCCCGCGGCGTGGGCAGGTGCATCGGCGGGGCTCCTGATCGGGTCGGCGCGGCCGGCTGGCGGCACCCGGCCGCGCGGCCGGGGCAGGGCGCGTGTGGGCCTGACCTACCCCGGGTCCCGCGGTGCGAAACCGGACCCCGGGACCGCGCCGTCGGCGGCGCGCTCAGCGCGCCGCGCGGACCGTCGGACGGCCTCGGCAAACCGGGCGCAAGCCGGCATCGGTTCAACGCGGACGGACAATTGTGGTGCCGCCCCGGATCGAAGATGCCGCCCGCTTTCCCGTACTGCGGCGCGGCCCGTCCGCCTATCGTGGACTCCGCAACGAATCCCGCCAGCGAAAGGAGCGGCGAATGGCCTTTCTGCGTAGCGTTGGCCTCTCCCTCTGCGTCGGCGCGGTCGCGGCGGCCGCGGCCGGTCTCGCCCCCCAGCTCGCCGCCGAGGCGGCCCCGCCGCCGCTGGCGCGCGTCGACATCGGCAAGGCCCCGGCGAACCTGCGCGCCGGCGGCGACACCGCACGGATGAACGCGACCGTCCGGCAGCAGTCCGGCGGCCCGACCGACTGCCAGCGGATCCGCTGGTCGATGGCGGTCAGGACGCCGTCCGGGCTGGATCCCGCCGACATCCAGGTCACCCGCAACGAGAACGGCACCGTCGTGCCGCTGGACCAGGCCCGGGTCGACGACGCGCTGCGCCTGACCGACCAGCGCGTCGACGACGGGCAGCTCTGCCGCGGGCGCAGCGTCACCGCCGGGTACGCGGTCACCGTCCCCGACGCCAGCGTGCGCGGCCTGGTCACCCTGACGGTCGAGGCCCTCGACGAGCAGGGCCAGCGGCTCGGCGCCAACACCACCAGCATCAGCATCACCGGCGGTGTCGTCACGCCGGCCGGGTCGCAGCCGGCGGACGAGACCGGACAGGTACCGGCGGACGACGGCGGGCAGGTACCGGCGGACTCCGCCGGCGCGGCCGCCGCGCCGCCGGTCCGGTCGGCCTCCGCGGTGCTGCCCGGGCAGCTCCCCTTCGTCTGGTTCGTCGTGGGTGGACTGATCATGTCCTTCAGCACCGGCCTGCTGGTGCGGATGTTCCGCCGCCGCCGCCGGGCCAAGGTCGAGATCCCCTACCCCGCCCGGGACCGGATGACGGCCGCCGCGCGCCGGGGCCTGGGCTACCCGGAGGACTTCGAGGAGTACGGGAACCCGGGCCGCAACAGCCGCCGCCAGATGGTCAACCCGCGGATGCCCGCGCGTCGGCGCAGCGTCCTGCGCGTCTGACCCGGCGCCCGGACCGCCCCGGCCGGCGGACCGCCCGGGTCGCCCGCCGACGCGAGACGCCGGGAGCGCCGACCGGTGTCGGGCACTCCCGGCGTCGCGGCCGTCTCCGCAACAGACGGCCGCACCACCGTGCCGAGGTGGCGCGTCCGGCACCCGGCCCTGGTGCCCGCTCAGACGCCCGCGGTCGCGCGGATCCACTCGCGGCTGCGGGCGACGCTGGCGTACATCTGGATGCCGCGCTCGACGTAGCCCTGCGAGCAGACGCCGACCTGGGCACCCTGGTAGAACTGCGGCCCACCGGAGTCGCCCTTGTGGGCGTGGCCGCTGCCCTTGACGCTCTCGATGGCGGGGCCGCCCTTGTTGTCCCGGGCGTCGAGCCTGGTCACCTTGACGGTGGCGACCTTCAGCCGGCCGGCGGCCGGTGCCCGGGCGCTGGTCCGGCCCCAGCCGAAGATCTCGTTCTCGGCGCCCACGGGCGGGTCGGCGTCGGCCAGCTTCACCGGCACGGCCTGGGTGGCCGGGCTGACGAGCTTCAGCAGCAGCAGGTCGTGCCGGGTGTGCTTCTCGGCGACCGTGATCACCTCGCCCTGGGCCATGTCGGCGCTGCCGACCGCGACGGTCATCGTGTGGTCGCCGGGCAGGAGGCAGTGCGCCGCGGTCAGCACCCACTGCCGGGCCACCACCGAGCCGCTGCACATCCCGGGCCGGGACCAGCCCACCGCCGCGGCCCACGGCGTCGGGGCGCTCACCTCGGCGCCGCCGACGATGCCGTGCGACGGGTCGGCGAGCCGGGCGTGGGCGGCCGAGGCGAACGAGGTGACCGCGGCGGCGGCGGCGAGCAGCAGCGAGAGGGCCACCACGTCAGACCACCGCCGCGGCGAGGGCCCGGCGACGGGCGACCGGCGGGACTGCCGTGCGCGCGGCACGGCGGCGGATCCTCGACATGGCGGTCCTTCTCCTCGGAGGCGAAACGGGAGGCAGGTGCGGAGGCGGTGGGTCGCGGGCCGGTGCGCGTAGGGGGGACTGGCCGGGCGGCGCGTCGCCCGGCCGGGGAGGTCGGGTGCCCCACAGTACATTCGCATCGCGGTTCGTCAATACTATATGTAGAAATGTATAGACCCTGGTACGCCGTGTGGTGCGCCGTCCCGGGCGGTATTCACCGATTCCCTTTCCGGCCCCGCGCGCCCACAATTCCGAAACGGCGCGGGCGTCCTTAATCGGCCCCAGAAAGAATTTCGGCCGCGCGCCGATTCCGCGGCCGGGGCGCCGGCCGCCCCCGCCCGCGACCGCGATATTTCTCAGCCGCCGGCGTCCCGCGCCGAAACTGCGGGTGGGCCACCGGTGACCGCGGTGCTGCCTGACCGACCGATGCTTCGGAGGGCCAGCCGTGCCGATCTCGACCACGCCGCGCCGCGCGGCGTACGCCGCCGCCGCGCTCGCGGTACTCGCCGCGCTCGTCCTGCCGGCCACCCCGGCCTCGGCCCACTTCGGCCAGGTCGTCCCCGCCGTGGACTGCGTGACCGTGCCCGTCAACGGGACCTACCGCGCGGTCTTCAACTACACGAGCTACTCCTCGAGCGCGGTCACTGTCGCCGTCGGCACCAACAACATCGTCAGTCCCGGCGGCCTCAACGGCAGCCAGCCGACCCGCTTCTCCCCCGGCCCGCGCCGCGCCGCGTTCACCACCGCCGCCGTGCCGGTCAACACCGTCGTGGTCTGGAAGGTGCACGGCAACACCGCCACCGCCCGGTCCAGCTCGCGTAGCTGCGGCCCCCAGGTCAGCCTGCCCGCCGACGGCAACGGCACCGGCCCGGTCCTGGCCCTCGGCGCCAGCGCCGTGATCGCCGGTGCCGCGCTGCTCGTGCGCGCCCTGCGCCGCCGGCGGGCCTGATGTACAGCGTGCTGGCCGTCGGCGCGCACCCCGACGACATCGAACTGGGCTGCGGCGGCGCCCTGGCCGCCCACCGCGCGGCCGGCGACGCCGTGACGATGCTCGTACTCACCGGCGGGCAGAACGGCCCCGGCTCGGTGGCCGAGCGCGCCCAGGAGCAGGAGGAGGCCGCCGCGCAGCTCGGCGCCGTCCTGCTGTGGGGCCACGCGGTCGACTGCGCCATCACCGCGGACGCCGGCACCGTCTCGTCCGTCGAGCAGGTCATCGAGGCGGTCGCCGCCGACGTCGTGTACGTGCACGCGCCCGAGGACTCGCACCAGGACCACCGCGCCGTGGCGGCCGCCACCGTGTCGGCCGCGCGCCGCGGACCCCGGGTGCTGCACTACCAGAGCCCGTCGACGCTGGCGTTCCGGCCGTCGGTCTACGTCGACGTCGCCGCCCACCTCGACCGCAAGCTCGCCGCGCTCGCCTGCCACCGCAGCCAGGTCCACGGCTCGGCGATGGTGGACCCCGAGGTGGTCGCCGCGGCGGCCCGCTACTTCGGGGCGCAGGCCCGGATCCGGTACGCCGAGGCGTTCACCCCGGCCCGGTTCGTCTGGGACCTGGGCCGGATCCCGGCCGCCGCGCCGGGGCGCGTCGCGGTGGCCCCCGGCCAGTCGGCCGCCCCGCCGTGGTGAGCGCCGGGGGCGCGGCCGCGCAGGGCCGCGTCGAGCGGCACTGGGTCGCGCTCGCGGTGTACGCCCTCGTCCTGCTCGCGGCGTTCGCGCTGATCGGGTTCGACCTGACGCTGGGCATCGCGGCCGGCGTCCTCAACGTGGTGTTCCTGGCGTTCTTCTTCCGGCACCTGGCCTTCGCCGTCTCGGCGGCCCGCTGGGCCGAGGCCGACCTGGAGGCCGCCGGGGTCGGGCTGGAGTCCTACGCGCCGCCGGTCGCCGTCCTGGTGGCCTGCAAGAACGAGGAGCTGGTGGTCGACGGCATGGTGTCGGCGCTGCTCGGCCTCGACTACCCCGGCGACCGGCTCACCATCGTCGTCGTCGACGACGCCTCCGAGGACGGCACCGCCGCGCGGCTGGACGCCTGGGCCGCCTCCGACCCCCGGCTGCGGGTCCTGCACCGGGCGCCGGGGGCCGGCGGCGGCAAGTCCGGCGCCCTCAACGACGCCCTGGCCGGCGTGGACGCCGAGATCGTCGTCGTCTTCGACGCCGACCACGAGCCGGCGCGCAACGTCCTGCGCCGGCTGGTCCGGCACTTCCGGGACCCGTTCGTCGGCGCGGTGATGGGCCGCTGCGTGGTGCGCAACGGCGCCGACTCGTCCCTGGCGGGGACGATCTTCGTCGACTACCTGTCCGGGTACCTGGTCAACGAGTACGGGCGGCAGGCGCTGTTCGAGCTGCCCGCCTACGGCGGGGCCAACTGCGCGGTCCGGGTGAGCACCCTGCGCGCCCTGGGCGGCTGGAACCCCGACACCGTCACCGAGGACACGGACCTGACGCTGCGGGTCCTGCTGGCCGGCGGCCGGGTGCGCTACGACCCGACCGCGGTGGACTTCGAGGAGGCCGTCCACTCGACGCGCCGCTTCTGGAAGCAGCGGCACCGCTGGGCGCTGGGGCACCAGAAGTGCCTGCGCGACTACTGGCGCCCGGTGCTGCGCAGCCGGCACCTCGGCCTCGTGGACAAGATCGAGACGGTCATGTTCCTGTGGGTGTACCACGTGCCGGTCCTGTGCGGGCTCGGCCTCGGGTTGACCCTGCTGCGCGCCTTCGGCGTCGGCGGACAGGCAGTCGTCGGGCTGCTCCCGCTGTCGGCGCTGCTGTTCGCCGGCCCGTTCGCCGAGCTGGCCGTCGGCCTCGTCGTCGGCCGGGTGGAGCGGCGGGCGGCCTGGCAGCTCGTGGCGTTCCTGCCGGCGTTCGGGCTGTCCATCCTGACCGCCACCCATGCCTACCTCGACGGCATGATCGGCAAGCGGCTGAGCTGGGCCAAGACCGCCCGGTCCGGCTCGGTCGGCACGGCGGCCGAGGCGGCGCCGCAGCGGCCGGCGACGTTCGCCCGGCGGACCGCGGCCACCCGCCCGGCGCCGAAGGTCGCGGCGTGAGCGCCGCCGTCGCCGAGGGGCGGCTCGTCCGCCGGATCCGCGCCGACCGCCGCCGGCCGGGCGCGATCGCCCGGCGCCGCACCGTGCTGTACGAGATCGTCGGTGCCGTCACGTGGTGCTACGGCGGCTTCCTGCTGCTCGTCGACCCGGCCCGGCACGTCGAGGTCCGGCTGGTGATGCTGCTGCTGACCCTCGGCGGCGAGCGGCGGGTGGCGGCCCCCTTCGACGACACCTTCCTGGTCTTCGGGCCCGACGGCGCCACGATGCTCGCCGTCCTCACGCCCTCCTGCTCCGCCCTGGCCAGCCTGCTGGCCATCGGCGCGCTCGCGGTGTTCCTGCTGCGCCGCCGCCCGCACGCGCTGCCCGGCCTCGGCGCGGCCGCGCTGTGGGTGGTCGGCGCCAACCAGGCCCGCCTCATCGCCTCCCTGCTCGCCGGCGTCTGGTACGGCGACGGGGCGCTGATCCTGTTCCACGACTGGGTCGGTGCGCTGTTCAACTTCGTCTACACGCTGATCGGACTCCTCATCTTGATCACCATCACGATGCACAGCGCCGAGCGCGCCGAACAGGACCGCGCCGGCCGGCACACCGCCAACCGCCCCGACGCGTGGGCCCGCCCCGGCCTGGGCTACCGCGACGACGGCCTGGCCGCCGCCGCCCGCCCGGGCAAGTACCGGCTCATCTCGTTCGTCCACCGCTTCCTCGTACCGGCGCCGATCTCCCGCCGGCTGGGCGCCCGCCGCGAGCGCAACCGGGTCGACTACCGGCTGGGCCACCTCGGCCCGCAGGCGCGGGCCAACCAGATCGCGGCGCTCGCCGCCAAGGGCCTGGGCGTGCACACCGCCACGCTGCTGGCGGTGGCCACCCACGAGACCGACCCGGTGGTCCTCGACGCCCTCGCCGCGGCCGTCGCCGCCCGGCAGTGGGAGCCGGTCACCCGCCCGCAGGTCACCGCGCTGCGGCTGTGGGCGCGGGCGTGGCTGATGCGCGCGCCCGAGGGGTCGACCGGCGACCGCGCCGACGGGCACACCGTCGCCGTCACCGGTGCCGGCGGACCCGCCGGCGTGGCCGTGATCCGGGCGCTACGCGCGGCCGGGCACCGGGTGCTGGCGCTGGACGCCAGCCCCGACGCGGTCGGGCTGCGGCTGGCCAGCGCCGGTGAGGTACTGCCCCGGGCCGACGAGCCGGGGTACGGCGCGCGGCTGGTGGAGATCGTCACCACGCACCGGCCGGACGCCCTGGTCTGCACCGTCGCCGAGGAGTACGCCGCGCTGGAGCCGCTCACCGGCACCCTGGCCGGACTGGGCTGCCGGACCTGGCTGCCGGACCCGGCCGCGTCGGCCGCCTGCCTGGACAAGGTGGCGTTCGCCGCGGCCCTGCACGCCGCCGGTGTGCCGCACCCGCAGACCACCGCCGACCCGGCGCGGGCCGCCGAGCTGCCCGGCCCCTGGATCGTGAAGCCGGCGCACGGCCGCGGCAGCCGCGACGTCGTCGCCGTGGACACGGCCGCGGCACTCGCCGAGGCGATGGGCCGGGTGCCCGGGGCCATCGCGCAGACCCGGCTGGCCGGGCGCGAGTTCACCGCCGACGTGCTGGTGGGCCGCGACGGCGCGATGCTGACCTGCGTGCCGCGCTGGCGCGACGAGACCAAGGCCGGCATCTCGGTGCGCGGGACGACGTTCGACTCGACCGCGGTGACCTCCGTCGTGGCCGCGACCGTGCGGGCGGTCGGCCTCACCGGGCCGGCCAACGTGCAGGGCTTCGTCGCCGACGCCGCCCCGCTGTCGGTCAACCCGGACGCCGCGGTGACCGTGACGGTCGTCGAGGTCAACCCGCGGTTCTCCGGCGGCCTGCCGCTGACCCTGGCGGCCGGCGCGGACGTCGTCGGCACCTACCTGGCCGGCATCCTGGACCCCGCGGCCGACCTGCCGCGGCTCAGCTTCGACGCGGGCGTGCGGATGGCGCGGCACTTCAGCGAGGTGTACGTCGGCGCCGACGGCGGCGCCGTGGCCGACCCGCTGCGCCTGGCGGGCACGGCGTGAGCGCGCGGCGGCGGGTCCTCGTGCCGTGCGGCACGCGGCCGGAGATCATCAAGCTGGCACCGGTGGTCCGGGCGCTGCGGGCCGCCGGCCACGCGGTGACCACCGTGGACACCGGCCAGCACGCGAGCGCGGAGCTGGGCGCCGCCCGGTACGCCGAGCTGGGCCTGCCGGTCGACATCGCGCTGACCCTGCCGGCCCACGACCAGGCCGCCCGGCTCGGCGCCCTGACGGCCGGCGCGGTCGCCACGGTCGCGCGGGTGCGGCCGGACCTGGTCCTGGCGCTGGGCGACACGGCCACGGTGCCGGCGTACGCGCTGGCCGCCCGCGGGCTCGGCGTGCCGTTCGGGCACCTGGAGGCGGGGCTGCGCAGCTTCAACCAGCGCAGCGTCGAGGAGGTCAACCGCCGGGTGGCGGCCGCCACGGCGCAGGTGCACTTCGCGCCGACCCGCCAGGCGGCGGCGTTCCTGGCGGCTGAGGGGGTGGAGGACGAGCGGGTGTTCGTCGTCGGCAACCCCGTGATCGACGCGCTGCGCGAGCGGGGCGCGGCGCCGGTTCCCCCGGCGCGGCGCACCGGGGTGCTGGTGACCGCGCACCGGCCGACCAACGTGGACGACCCGGTCCGGCTGGCCCGGCTGGCGCGGCTGGTGGAGGCGCTGGCGGCGCAGGTCGGCCCGGTCACCTTCCCGGTCCACCCGCGGACCGCCGACCGGCTGCGGGCCGCGGGGCTGGAGGCCCGGCTGGCCGCCGCGCCCGACGTCACCCTCGCCGCCCCGCTGGCCTACGACGGGATGCTGGCCGCCCTCGCCGCGGCGCGGGTCGTGGTCACCGACTCCGGCGGCGTCCAGGAGGAGGCGGCCTACCTGGGCGTACCGGTCGTCGTGCTGCGCCGGTCGACGCCGCGCTGGGAGGGCGTGACCGCGGGCAGCGCCGTCCTGTCGGGCCTGACCACCGACGACGAGGCGGACCGGGCGCTCGCGGCGGCCCGCGCCCTGCAGACCCCGGGGTCGCTGGCCCGGCTGGCCGCGCGGGAGTGCCCGTACGGCGACGGCACCACCGGCGCGCAGGTCGCCGAGATCCTCGGCCGCCCGGAACTGGACCGGCTGCTCGACCTCGTCGAGCCCGACTTCACCGACGGGGTCCTGCCCGGTCGGCTGCCGGCGTGACCGGCCCGGTCCGGCTGCCCGGCGGCCCGCCCGCGGCCGTGGTGGTGGACCTGGACGACACCCTGTACCCGCAGGCCAGCTACCTGGACGGCGCCGCGCGCGCCGTCGGCCGGGCGGCGGTCCGCGCCGGCCTGGACGGCCCGGCCGTGGCCGCGGCGCTGGCCCGCGAGCTGGCCGCCGGCTCCGACCGCGGCGCCACGATCGACCGGGCTCTCGCCGCGTGCGGCGTCGCGGCCGCCGACGAGCTGGTGGCGGCGCTGGTGGCCGCCTTCACCGCGCACCGGCCGCGCGCGCTGCCGTGCTACCCGGGCGCCGCCGCCGCCCTGGCCCGGCTCCGCGAACGGTACCCGGTGGCCTGCCTGACCGACGGCGCCCCGCCGATCCAGCGGGCGAAGCTGGCCGCGACCGGCCTGGCCGCGGCCTTCGACGCCGTGGTGGTCTCCGACGAGCTGGGGGGCCGGGCGGCGCGCAAGCCGCACCCGGCCGGCCTGGCCGCCGCGGCGGCGGCGCTGGGCGTGCCGCCCGCGGCGGTGGTCGTCGTCGGCGACCGGCCGGGCAAGGACGTGGCGGTGGCCCGCGCCGCGGGCGCCCGCGCCGTCCGGGTCCGCACCGGCGAGTACGCCGACGCGCCGGACACGCCGGCCGCCGACGCGACGGTGTCCTCGTTCGCGGCCGCGGCGGGCCTGCTGCTGACCTGAGCCGGCCCCAACGCATCGACCGCCGTCGTCGGCCGCGGGCGCCCGGCGGCGGGCAACGACGCGGGCGGGCCGCAGGTCGGGGTCCGGTACACTCCTGCATCGGAGTCGAGAGGCGCTGCAACGGGCCGGGTCCCGCCACGCTCGACGCTGGTCACGCATCAAGGGCGCCTCCCATGTCGGAGGTGCTTGGTGGGTTCGTTCGCGGCGTCGGAGGCGACAGGTCGCCTCCGGGAGCTCCTGGACCGGCGGATCGTCGTCCTCGACGGCGCCTGGGGGACGATGCTCCAGGGCGCGCAGCTCACCCCGGCCGACTACCGCGGCAGCCGCTTCGCCGACCACCCCGACGACGTCACCGGCGACCCCGACCTGCTCAACATCACCCGCCCGGACGTCATCCTCGACGTGCACCGGCAGTACCTGGCCGCCGGTGCCGACATCACCTCCACCAACACCTTCACCGCCACGAGCATTGGGCAGGCCGACTACGGCATGCAGGCCCACGTCCGCGAGATGAACCTGGCGGGCGCCCGGCTCGCCCGGCAGGCCGCCGACGAGGCCGGCGGCCGGTTCGTCGCCGGCTCGATCGGCCCGCTCAACGTGACCCTGTCGATGTCGCCGCGGGTCGAGGACCCGGCGTACCGCGCGGTGACCTTCGACCAGGTCCGGGCCGCGTACGCCGAGCAGATCGCCGCGCTGGCCGAGGGCGGCGTCGACATCCTGCTGATCGAGACCATCTTCGACACGCTGAACGCCAAGGCCGCCGTCGCCGCGGCCCGGGAGGTCGCCCCGCACCTGCCGCTGTGGATCTCGGTCACGATCGTCGACCTGAGCGGGCGGACGCTGTCGGGGCAGACGGTCGAGGCGTTCTGGGACGCGGTCGCCCACGCCGCCCCGCTGATGGTCGGCGTGAACTGCTCGCTGGGCGCCGCCGAGATGCGCCAGTACGTGGCCGAGCTGTCCCGGCTCGCCGACACCTACGTCGCGTGCCACCCGAACGCCGGGCTGCCCAACGCCTTCGGCGGGTACGACGAGACCCCGCGGGAGACCGCGGCGCTGCTCGGCGAGTTCGCGCGGTCCACGATGGTCAACGTGGTCGGCGGCTGCTGCGGTACGACGCCCGCCCACGTCGCCGCGATCGCCGCGGCCGTGCGCGACGTGCCCGCGCGGGCCGTTCCGGCGCCCCCGGCGGCGACCCGGTTCAGCGGGCTGGAGCCGTTCACGATCGGGCCGGACACCGGCTTCGTGATGATCGGCGAGCGCACCAACGTCACCGGCTCGGCGCGGTTCCGGCGGCTGATCGAGGGCGACGACCACCAGCAGGCGGTCGACGTCGCCCTGGACCAGGTGCGCGGCGGGGCCAACCTGCTCGACGTCAACATGGACGCCGACCTGCTCGACAGCGAGCGCGCGATGACCACGTTCCTCAACCTCATCGCCACCGAGCCCGAGGTCGCCCGCATCCCGATCATGGTGGACAGCTCGCGGTGGAGCGTGCTGGAGGCCGGCCTCAAGTGCGTCCAGGGCAAGGGCGTGGTCAACTCGATCAGCCTCAAGGAGGGCGAGGAGGTCTTTCTCGACCAGGCCCGGCGCATCCGCGACTACGGCGCCGGGGTCGTCGTCATGGCCTTCGACGAGCGGGGTCAGGCGGACACCGCCGCCCGCAAGGTGGAGATCTGCGCCCGCGCGTACGACCTGCTCACCCAGCGGGCCGGGTTCCCCGCCGAGGACATCATCTTCGACCCCAACGTGCTCGCCGTCGGTACGGGCATCGCCGAGCACAACGGGTACGCCAAGGAGTTCATCGACGCCCTGCCGCTGATCAAGCGCCGCTGCCCCGGCGCGCGCACCAGCGGCGGCATCTCCAACCTCTCCTTCTCCTTCCGCGGCAACAACGTCGTCCGCGAGGCGATGCACTCGGCGTTCCTGTTCCACGCCGTGCGGGCCGGGCTGGACATGGGCATCGTCAACGCCAGCCAGCTCGCCGTGTACCAGGACATCCCCGCCGACCTGCTGGAGCTGGTCGAGGACGTGCTGTTCGACCGCCGGGCGGACGCCACCGACCGGCTGGTCACCTTCGCCTCGACCGTCACCGGCTCCGGGACGAGGCGCACCGCGGACCTGTCGTGGCGCGCGCAGCCGGTCCGCGAGCGGCTGTCCCACGCGCTGGTGCACGGGATCGTGGACTTCATCGAGGAGGACACCGAGGAGGCCCGGCAGGTCCTGCCGCGCGCGCTGGAGGTCATCGAGGGCCCGCTGATGGACGGCATGCGCATCGTCGGGGACCTGTTCGGCTCCGGCAAGATGTTCCTGCCGCAGGTGGTCAAGAGCGCCCGGGTGATGAAGCGGTCGGTGGCCTACCTGGAGCCGTTCATGGAGGCCGAGAAGGAGCAGGCCCGCCTCGCCGGCCGGGCCGAGAGCGTCCAGGGCCAGGGCCGGATCGTGCTGGCGACGGTCAAGGGCGACGTGCACGACATCGGCAAGAACATCGTCGGCGTCGTCCTGGGCTGCAACAACTACGAGGTGGTCGACCTCGGGGTGATGGTCCCGGCCGCGCGGATCCTGGACACCGCCGTCGCCGAGAACGCCGACGCGGTGGGGCTGTCCGGCCTGATCACGCCGTCGCTGGACGAGATGGTGACCGTCGCCGCGGAGATGCAGCGGCGCGGCCTGAAGCTGCCGCTGCTGATCGGCGGGGCGACGACGTCCAAGCAGCACACGGCGGTGCGGATCGCGCCCGCGTACGACGGCACGACCGTGCACGTGCTGGACGCCTCCCGGGTCGTCGGCGTCGTCGCCGACCTGCTGGACGCCGAGCGGGCCGGGGCGCTGCGGGAGAGCAACCTCGCCGAGCAGGAGCGGCTGCGCGCGCAGCACGCCGCCCGCCAGTCGACCGCCCTGCTGACGGTGGCGCAGGCGCGGGCCAACCGGGAGGCGGTGCCGTTCGACGGGCTGCCGGTGCCGCCGTTCACGGGGGTGCGGGTGGTCCGGCCGTCGCTGGAGGCGCTGCGGGGGTTGGTGGACTGGCAGTTCCTGTTCCTGGCCTGGGAGCTCAAGGGCAAGTACCCGGCGATCCTGGAGCAGCCGGTCGCGCGGGAGCTGTTCGACGACGCCAACACGCTGCTCGACCAGATCATCGCCGACGGGTCGTTCGAGGCCGTCGGCGGTTACGGGTTCTGGCCGGCGCACGCCGAGGGCGACGACATCGTGCTCACCGATCCCGTCGTGCGGCTGCCGATGCTGCGCCAGCAGACGGTCAAGCCGACGGGGCGGGCCAACCGCTGCCTGGCCGACTACGTCGCCCCGGACGGCGACCACCTCGGCGGCTTCGCCGTCGCGGTCCACGGCGCCGAGCGGCTCGCCGGGCGGTACGAGGCGGCGCGCGACGACTACCGGGCGATCATGGTGAAGGCGCTGGCGGACCGGCTCGCCGAGGCGTTCGCCGAGTACCTGCACCTGCAGGCCAGGCGCGAGTGGTTCGAGCCGGACGCGGCCCCGGCGGTCGCGGACCTGCACGCGGAGCGGTTCCGCGGCATCCGGCCGGCGCTGGGCTACCCGGCGTGCCCCGACCACAGCGAGAAGCGGGAGCTGTTCGACCTGCTCGACGCCGCCGGCCTGGGGATGGGCCTGACCGAGTCGTTCGCGGTCACGCCGGCCGCGAGCGTCAGCGGGCTGATCTTCGCCCACCCGGACGCCCGGTACTTCACGGTCGGCCGGCTCGGGCGCGACCAGATCGAGGACTACGCGGCGCGGCGCGGCACGACCGTGGCCGAGGTGGAGCGCTGGCTGCGGCCCAACCTCGCCTACGAGCCGGCCTGACGCCGCCGGGCCGGCCCCGGTCCGGGCGGCGCGCCGCGACCCGCACCCGATGATCTTGTTTTCGGGACACGGCCTGTCATAGCCAGTAGCCTGGCCGTTGCCGCCCGCCGGACGCCCAGTGCCGCGCGGCCGCGGTACGCGCGCACCGAGGGGCCGCCCGCGCACGCCGTGCGGCCGGAGCGGGGGTGGCAGTGCCGAAGCGACACCGCGCCGTGGCCGTGGGCGGCCTCGCCGTGCTCGTGGCCGGTCTGGTCGTCGCGCTGGCCGGCGCCGTCACCGCGCCCGGCTTCATCCGGCTGGAGGAGCGGGAGGAGCTGAACCGCGCCCGCGCCGTGGTCGGCTCCCTGGACAACAGCGTCCAGCGGCTGATCGACGTCGGCGCCACCAACGCCCTGTGGGACGACAGCTACCGGGCCGTGCGCGACGGCGACCGCCGGCTGTTCGACGCGATCCTCCCGGCCGGCGACATGGGCAAGATCTACCAGCTCAGCGCGGTCATCGGGGTCGACACCGCCGGCCGGTTCCGGGTCGGCGGGACCGTCGGGAACGCGGCGTACGGGGCACCGCCCGCCGGCCTGGCCACCGCCGACGCGGTCCGGGAACTGGTCGTGCCCACCGCCGGGCCCGGCGAGGCGGCCTGCCGGGTCGTCGCCGGTGCGGCGGGCGCCCACTACCTGGGCTGCGGCTTCCGGCTGTTCCGCACCGACAGCACCGGCCCGGCGGTCGGCAGCCTGATCCTGCTGCGCCAGGTCGACGACGCGCTGCTGCGCGAGTGGGGCACCAGCACCGGGGTCGACCTGCGCGGCGACGGCGCCGGGGCCACGCCCCCCGCCGAGCGGACCATCGAGTCGCGCCTCGGGCCGGTCGGCACCGCGGCGGAGACCGCCCCCCGGTCCACGGTGGTGACCTTCACCCTGCCGGTCGCGGGGCAGGACCGGCCGTTCGTCCTGCGCGGTACCAGCGGCCGCCCCATCGCCGACCTCGGCGCCGCCGTCGTCCGCAACCTGACCACGCTGCTGCTCCTGCTGGCGCTGGCGGCGGTCGTGGCGCGGTGGGTCGTGTCGCGCCAGGCCATCCGGCGGGCGGTCGCCCCGCTGCGCCGGGTCACCGAGGAGGTGATCGCCTCCGGGGACACCGCCCTGCGGGTGAGCCCCACCGGTACGGACGACATCGCGGGACTCGGCCGGGCGATCGACGGCATGTTGGAACGCCTGCACTCCCAGGGCGGCCTGCTGCGCGAGGCGGACCAGCGGGAGCGCGACGGCCTGGCCGCCTCGTACGCCGCGCGGGAGGCCGCCCGCGAGGACTCGATGCGGCGCGCCCGCGCGGAGGCCGGCGAGGTCGTCGACGCGATCGTGGACCGGCTCGACGGGGTGACCGGCCAGATGGACGCCGTCCAGGCGTGCGTGGCGCGCATCGACGGTGGCATCGGCCAGGCGACGGATGCCACCGACACGATCCTCGCGCGCTCCGCCGCCGCCGACCGGGCGCTCGCCGACCTCGCCGGCACCCTGCCGGTGGTGGCCGACATGGCCGCGGTGATCAGCCGGGTCGCCCGCGAGACCCGGCTGCTCGCGCTCAACGCGACCGTCGAGGCGGTCCGCGCCGGGCAGGAGGGCGCCGGCTTCGCCGTGGTCGCCGAGGAGGTCAAGGAACTCGCGCTCAGCACCGCCGACTCCGCCGCGCGGATCTCCACGGCGGCCGGCGACATCGACCGCCGCGCGGCGCAGGTGTCGGAGGTGATGACGGGCCTGGGCGCGGCGCTGGGCCAGGTCCGGCGCGCCATCGAGGAGGTCCGGGACGTCGCCGCGCAGCAGAACAGCACCATCTCGGCCGTGGTCGGCCAGGTGACGACAACGGTGACGCAGGTCAACGAGCTGCGCCGGCACGCCGCCGACGAGGGTGCCCGTCCGCCGGGGTGAGCCGCCCGGGCATCCGCCCGCGGGTCAGGGGCCGGCGTCCAGCGCGCCGGACTTGGCCAGCGCGACGATGTCGCGCCACTGCGGCGCGCTCATCCGGATGGCGCTGCCGAAGTCGTCGGTGACGACGACCTGCCGGGCCGGCTCGGCCTCCGGGTCGACGTACAGCTCGGGGCAGCCGCAGCCGCAGTTGCCGCACAGGGTCAGGACGTGCACCAGCTTCTGGTCGGACACCACTCGCACCCCACAGGCTCGGGCGGACAGAGGTCCACGCGGCGCAGCGGCGCCGGTCTCCGCAGGGCGGGGCGGCGACGCACGATCGGCGACACGTGGTAGCGACGCGTGTTCACGGTGTCACCTCGCGGGCGTCGGCGTCAATACCGCGGTCGTCGGGTGTGGACCGCGGTCGTCCGCCCGCGGCTGTGGCGCGGCGCCGGCTGCGGCTGCTGCGGCGGCCGGCGGCTGCTGCTGCTGCTGCTGCTGCGGCGGCCGGCGGCGGCGGCGGCGGCGGCGGCTCAGTCCAGCAGGTCTGGCAGGCCGCGGACCGCGGTGAACTCGACGACCGTGTAGGCCGCGGCGCGGGCCTGGTGCAGCGGGTCGGTGGCCAGCAGGGCGTTGAGCTGCCCGCGGCTGGCCGCCCGGGCGACGATGACGCCGCCGGTGCGGGGTACCCGGGGGCCGCAGGCGACCAGGTGGCCGTCGGCCAGCAGCCGGTCCAGCCACTCCCGGTGCGCCGGCAGCAGGGCGTCGACCTCGGGCAGCGGCACCCGGTACTCCAGCGTCACGACGAACATGCCGGCAGCGTAGCGGCCGCTCCCCCGGTCAGCGCGGTCGCGGGCCGGCGGCCGGGGGGCGCCGCGGCTGGAGCGGGTAGCCGTAGCGGCGCAGCAGCGGGAGCGCGACCGCGCTGGCGACCACGCGGTCGCGCGGCCGCTGACCGCCGCGCCAGGCGTCGTCCAGGCGCAGGGTGACCGTCCCCGTGGTGAACCGGCTCGGGTTGCCCGACACGGTGTGGTTGGGCACCAGCGCGACCTCGCGCGGGCCGCGGAACGGGCCGTCGGCCGTCGACACGCCGGCCAGCCGCAGGAGGTTCTCCACGCGGGCGCGCGGGTCGGTCAGGAAGTCCTCGTACCGCAGCCGGGCCTGCCGCGGGCCGTAGGCGGGGGCGAGGTGGGCGATGACGGCGTTGCAGGCCAGCCACTGGCCGGTGCTCTCCCACGGGCCGTGCCGGTCCATCATGGCGGGTCTGGGCCGGTCGACCTGCGGCTTGGCGCGCATCCAGGAGTACGCCACGGCGCGCGGGTCGCGGACCATGTGGACCAGGTACCCCTCCACGCCCGCCAGCCGCGCCAGGACCGCCGCGCCGGCCGGCGTCTTGGACGAGTCCACCACCAGCTCCGCGCCGGTGACCTCGCCGACCGCCCGGTACACCTGGCCCATGATCTCCCGGTACCGGCGCACCGCCGGCTCGTGCGGCCGGTGGTACAGCCGCAGGGCGTGCCGGGCGCGGGCGGCCTCGGCCTGCAGCGCCATCATCTCGCGCGGGTCCGGCTCGGCCGTGCCGAACGCCTGCCGCCGGATCGCCGACCAGCAGGGGCAGTCGGGGAGGCGGACGCCGCAGCCGCACCGCCGGCCCTGGACCAGCCCCCGGCGCCAGAGGTAGAACAGCTCCCCCGCCGAGAAGACGCTCGGGTAGGCGTTGAGGATGTTGTCGAGGATCGTCGTACCGCTGCGGCCCCAGCCCGCGATATACAGCACCTTCACCATCGGAAACCTCCCAAAAACGGACAAAGTATATGTCCGCTTTGGGGGGATTGTTGGGAGGCGGTGGCGCACCGACGGGGGTCACCCGGTCCGCGGCTCCCGCTCCACCGGGATCCAGAGCTGGGCCGCGGCGTGCGCCCCGTCCGCGGACAGGCGCGTCTGCAGGATCTCGGGGCCGGGGCGGCTGCGGTACGGGTTGGCCGGGAACCACTGGGTGAACACGTCGCGCCACAGGTACTGGAGCGCCTGCGGGAACGCGCCCTCGCTGTCGAACACCGCCCACCGGCCGGCCGGGACCGCGAGGCTGTCCCGGCCGGCGGGGGCCGGGGCGCCGGTGACCACGCCGTGGTAGTAGTCCAGCTCGGTACCCTCGGCCCGGTCCTCGGCCAGGTTGACGCTGGCGCCGAGCACCCCGGCCGGCTCCTGGTCGGCGAGCGCGGCCACGGCCGCCAGCTCCGCCTTGTCGATCCCGCGGATGAACGCCACCAACGCGGGGTTCATCCCCTCGTGCACCAGCGGGACCCGCGCCCGCCACCCCACGACGCGGAACGCGTCCTTGTCGACGACCCGGTACCGCATGGTGTTACTCCCTTCGACGACGAGGCGGAAGGCCATCCGCGGCTGCGATCGCAGGGGCGCGCCGCCCCGGCGGACCTCGGCCGGACCCACGCCGTGCACCGCGCGGAACGCCCGGGCGAACGCCTCCCCCGAGCCGTACCCGTAGCGCACCGCCACAGCCAGCAGGGTCTCCCGCCCGTCGAGCACCTCGGCGCCGGCAACGGTCAGGCGGCGCCGGCGCACGTACTCCGACAGCGGCATCCCCGCCAGGGCGGAGAACAGCCGGCGGAAGTGGTACTCCGATGTCGTGGCGATCCGGGCGAGCGCGGCCACGTCCAGCGGCCGGTCCAGGTGCCGCTCCACGTACTCCATCGCGTCGTTGAGCCGGTCCAGCATCCGCGCCCCTTCCCTCCGGGGCACCACGCTAGGCCGCAGGGGACCGCCCGCACCCGACATCCGGTGCCCGGGTCGGTCGGGTGGCTCAGGTCAGCCGGGACCAGGCCCGGTCCAGGGCGAGCAGGCTGTCGGCGGCCGAGGGCCGGCCGGAGAGGTCCACCAGGATCGTGTAGGCGCTGCGGGCGGCGCTGGTCCGCCAGCACATCAGCAGCGTCGGCCGCTCGGCGGCCGGGCGGCCGGAGCTGAACTGGAACTTCTGGGTACACCGGGCGTTGCCGACCGGCCGGCCCTCGTCGGCGATCCAGGCCAGTTCGCGCTGCCCGGTCAGGTCGGCGCGCGCCGAGACGACCCGCAGGGTGCGCCGGTCCTTGCGGAGCTGCCCGGTGTTCACCACGGACACGCTGTCGTTGTCGGGCACCGGGGCCTGCGGCGCGGCCGCGGGCACGTGCGGGGCGGCCTTCGCCGCGGCGATCCGCTCCCGGGTGCTCATCCGCCGCGTCGGGCTCGCGGCGGCGGCCCGGGGGCGCGTCGCGGCGGTCGGGTCGGATGCGGCGGCGGTACCGGTTCCGCCGGCGGCGGTGTCGGGCGCGGGTGCGGCGGCCGGCGGCGGGGCGGGGCTGTCCGCGGCCCGGTCGTCGAAGGGGTACAGGACGAGCGCCGCGCCGCCGATCAGCGCGCCGCCGAGGGCGCCGCCGATCGCGAACCGCAGGCGCCGACGGCGCCACGCGACCGTCTCGGCGGACGGCGTGGTGTGCCGAAGGGGGTTCATGCCAGCTCCTCAGTGGCCGGGTGGCGCGTCGCCGCGCGCGGGCGGCGCGCCCGGATGGGACGGGACGGGTGGCGCCCCGGCGCAGCGGCGGCCCGGACGTGGTCCGGGCCGCCGCCGTCGCCGGTCAGGCAGGGTTCCCGGTCAGTAGTCCGCGACCGTGAACGTCGACCCGCTGGAGATGATCGACTCGGTGTAGTTGGCGTCCTCGCTGGCGCCGCCGGCCTGGACGTCCACCGCACCGTTGCTGATCACGGCGACGGTGTAGGTGCCGTTGGGCACCGGGACCGGGTTCGCGATCGTCATGGTGACGGTGCCGCCCGCGGTGGCCGCGTTCGACAGGGTGACCTGCGTGGCGCTGGTGTAGGCACTGATCACGGTGCCGGCCGGAATGCCGGTACCGGTGATCGAGCGGCCGACGTCGGCGACGGTGAACTGCGGCGCCGCCGCGGTCACACCGGTGCTGGCGTTGACGGTCGTGACGCTCGCCGCGGTGCGCGGGCCGATCGTCGTGCTGACACCGGTGGCGGTGGCGGTGGCCGCCGCCGACAGGACCACGGTCGTCGGGTTGGTGACCGAGACGATCGTGGTACCCGCGGGCACCTGGGTGTTGCTGGCCACCGACAGCGACATGCCGACGTCCGCCGAGGTGAAGGCCGCCGTGGCCGACGTGAGCGTCGTGCTCGCGTTGGTCGTGGCACCGTCGGCGACCGTGCGTGCGGCGACGGTCGTGTAGGTGCCGGTGGTGCTGATCCGGCTGCGCAGGTTCATGCTGCAGATGACCTCGGTGTCACTGACGACGAGGACGTTGATGCACTCCGCGACCTCACCGATGGTCTTGTTGCCGGAGTTGGTGGTCGGGTCGTACTTGCCGTCGACCAGGTACACGTGCGACTTGGCGTCGTTCGGCGTGGCGCCGGTGGTCATGCTGAAGTCCAGGTTGGTGAAGCCCACGCCCTGGATGTCGATGTCGGGCAGCGTCGCGCCGGTGTTGGGCGCCGTGTTCGGCACCACGACGATGCCGTTGGTGTAGGTGAAGGCGTTGGCCTTGGTCACCGTGCCGCCGGCCGAGGTCACCGACAGCGTGTACGGTCCGCCGGCGGTCTTGGCCGGCAGGTTGGCCGTGAAGCTGTTGCCGTTGGCCGCCACCGAGATGCCGGTGAGCGCCGTGCCGCCGATGCTGGCGGTGAGCGCGCCCGCGGTGGTCGGGAAGTTCGAGCCGGTGATGGTGACGGTCTTGCCGCCGAGCGCCGGACCGGTGCTCGGGGAGATCGCGGAGATCACGGGCTTGGCGGCGATCGAGTACGCCGCGTTGGCGATCAGCGGGCTGCCGCTGGCGCCGGTGACGGTGCCGGAGTAGACGCAGACGTTGTACTTCGCCGTCGTCTGGCCGCCGGCGAGCGCGACCGTGGCGGGTACCGTGATGCCGAGCTTGGTGGTCGACAGCAGCCGCACGTTGGCGGCCGGTACGGCCAGGATGCCCGCGGTCTGGACCGGCGGGGTGCCCGCCACGACGACGGCGGCCGGCGCCGCGTAGACGGCCGAGCACGCGGCGGCGGCGCCGGTGCCGACGTACTGGAACTCGACCGCGCTGTTGGCGTTGAAGACCGCGGTCGTCGTGGTACCGGTCAGGGTGTTGCCGCCCTGGCTGGGCCCGGACGGGGCGCTGAGCGTCATCGGCACGCTGGCCGCCATGGCGGGCGCGCTGAGGCCGACGACCAGCAGGGCGGCCGCGCCGATGGCGAGGCCGGGGCGGGACAACCGGTGCAATGCTGGTCGGATCCTGGGCTTTCGCATGCGTGAATTCCCCCCGAGAGAGTCATGAGTGCTCCACTTGCCCGGACAGCCCGCACTCGCCTGTCGGCTAAAGCCATCCAGCGCGAATAGTAACTTCGCGTGTTGGCTTGACTTCTCTCTGTCAAATATTTCCCTCGCGACACGCGTGGAGGCGCGGGAAGGCTGCACGATCGGTCAAGGATCGGCGCTCAGCAGCCGCGCAGCGCGAACGCCTGGAACTGGGTGATCTCCCGACTGTCGAAGTTGTCGTCGGACCCGATCACCAGCGTGCACTCGCCGCCGGGCAGCCGCGGCCCCCAGGCCAGGCTCTCCAGGTTCTGCACCGGCTGCGCCTGGGCGCCCAGGTCCAGCACCAGGCGCTTGGCCGCCGGCCGGAACGACCGCCCGCCGGCCAGGCCGGCGCGGCCGGCGACGTCGGTCGCCCCGGCCAGGTCGACCTCGTACAGCTTCACCCGGTAGTTGACGCCCTCGATCCAGGACCGCTCCAGCGCCAGGTACCGGTACCGGTCCACCGCCAGCAGCTCGGAGACCCCGGAGTCCGTGGCGCCGCCGGCCGGGACCGGGGTGGCGGGCAGCGGGTCGATCGGGTACGCGTACTGCGCCACCGTCCCGCTCCGCCGGTGCCACACGGTGATCCGGGCGGTCGCGCCCTGCAGGATCGTGGGCTGCGGACCGTCCTCGTACCGCGGCCCCTCCACCGCCGCGGCGACCACCTCGCGGGTCACCGCCAGCGCCTCGATCCCGTAGTTGCGGCGGGGCCCGGAGTCGGCGGTGGTGAGCCGCAGATTGCGCGGCAGCGGCAGTGCGCCCAGGTGCCGGCCCGTCGGGTCGACCCAGCGCAGGAAGCCGGCCGCCAGGGGGATCGTCGGGTTGGCGGCGTCCGGCCGGTCGCCCTCGCTGCTCCACAGCAGGCCGCGGCCGCGCGGGTCCACCCGGATGGACTCCGGGTCGGCCGACCCCGGCTGGCCGAACGCCGGGTACGGCGTGCCGTCGGGGCGGCGCAGCGTGCTGACCCCGGTCAGCGTGGCGCCGGTGAAGGCACCGGTGACCGGGTCGATGGCGAGCTGGCCGGTGTAGAAGCGGGCGGGGTTGTAGCGCCAGCGGTCGTCGGAGATCAGGTACCAGGTGCCGGTGCGCGGGTCCCGGTCGATGCCGGAGAGCCCGCCGACGACCGTGTCGGCGAAGGGCATCCGGTGCGCGAGCCGCTGCTCGCCCAGGTACCGGGTGACCCGCAGCGGGCCCGCCGGGGCGGCGGCCGCCGCCGCGGGCGTGCCCGCCAGCAGCAGCAGGACGGCCAGGGCGGTCCGGATTTGTCGCCTGGTGTGCATCACGCGCCTCGATTCCCGTTGTCGGCGGCGGTGGCGCCGCCTCGGCCGGACGTTACGCGGATGACCACCGCATGTCATCGATAGACGACGCTGCGCAGTCAGCTCAACCCGATGGTGTCCGGGTCCGCGGTGTCCAGGTCCGTGCGGGCGGGGCACGGTCGGTACCCGCGCGCGGGATGAGGTGTTCGCCGACGCCCGGCCCGCTGCGGCGTTAGCCTCGGCAATAGTCAGGCCTAAACGGGAGCAAAAGGGCTATGCGGAGATTCAACCATCGATCAGGCCTTTCGGGACCGGTGTCCGGCTCTGCCGCCGGGTGGGCGGCATGACGGGCCCCTCGCTGCTGTTCCGTGCCGGCTCCCTGCTGTGCGCGCTGCCGCTGGAGGATGTCGTGGAGACGATGCGCCCCCTGCCCGTGCGGCCGCTGGCCGACGTGCCGGCGTACGTCCGCGGCGTCAGCGTGCTGCGGGGCGTCCCCGTACCGGTGGTCGACGCCGCCGCGCTGGTCGGCGGCGAGCCGGCGGCGGCGACGCGGTTCGTGTCCGTCCGCGGCAGCCGGGGCGGCCTGGCGCTGGCCACCGGCGAGGTCCTCGGGGTGGCCGACGACGCCGACGCCGGGGAGCGGGTCGGCGACCCCGCGCTCACCGGGATCACGGTCCGGGGCACCGAGCCGCTGCTGCGGCTGCGCGCGGCGACGGTCGTGCCCGCCAACGTCTGGGACGCCCTCAGCCGGCACGGGGACCCGCCGTGACCGACGTGGAAGCCGTGGAGCTGGACCGGTTCCGGGCGCTGCTGGCCGACCTGCTCGGACTGTGCTTCGACGCCCGCGACGGCGACCGGCTGCGCGCGGTGCTGGACAGCCGCGCCGCGGCGCACGGCGAGCCGGTCGCCGCCTACCTCGCCCGGCTCGGCCGCGCGCCGTCGACCCGCGAGCGCACGGTGCTCACCGAGGAGCTGACGATCACGGAGACGTACTTCTTCCGCCACGCCGAGCAGATGCGCGCCCTCGCCGGCGCGGCGCTGCCCGCGCGCGTGCGCGCCCGCGCCCAGGCGCGCACCCTGCGGCTGCTGTCCGTGGGCTGCTCCTCCGGCGAGGAGGCGTACACCCTGGCGATCCTCGCGCTGGAGAGCGTCCCCGACCCCGGCTGGGACATCCGCGTCCAGGGAATCGACGTGAACTCGGCGATGCTGCGCAGGGCGACCGCGGGCCGGTACCCGCAGTGGTCGATGCGGGAGACGCCGCTGCCGGTGCGGCGGCGGTGGTTCCAGCAGGTCGGCGACGACAGCGAGGTCGTCGAGGCCGTCCGGCGGCGGGTGAGCTTCCTGCGCCGCAACGTCGTCGACGACGACCCGGTGCTGTGGCGCCCGGACGAGTACGACGTGGTGCTCTGCCGCAACCTGCTCATGTACCTGCACCCGCGCGTCGCCGCCGCACTCCTCGTGCGGATGACCGGTGCGCTGGTGCCGGGGGGCTACCTGTTCCTCGGCCACACCGACACCCTCGGCGGCAGCCCGGCCGGCCTCCGGGTCCAGCACTCGCACGACGCGTTCTACTACGAGCGGCTGCCCGGCCCGCTCCCGCGCCGGCCGGCGCCCGGCCCGGCGCAGCCCGGCCTGGCACAGCTCGACCCGCCGGTCGCCCCCGCCGCACCGTCCGTGCCCGCCTGCCGGCCGCCGGCTGGGGAGCCGGCCGGCTCCCCAGCGCGGCCCACCCGGACCGCGCTGTGGCGCGACTGCGACCGGCTGATCGCCGCGGAGCGGTTCGGCGACGCCCTCGCCGTCGTGGCGGCGCTCCCCCGGCCGCTGGACCGGGAGGAGGCCCTGCTGCACGCCGTCCTGCTCGCGCAGACCGGCGACTACGACGGGGCCGTGGCGGGCTGCCGCGACCTGCTCGCGGCGGACGGCCTGGACGCCGACGCCCACCACCTGCTCGGCATGTGCCACGAGGACGACGACGCCGCCACGGCCGGCGCGCACTACCGCCGCGCGGCCAGCCTCGACCCCGACTTCGCGCTGCCGTGGCTGCGGCTGGGCATCCTGGCCCGGCGGCGCGGGGACCCGCAGAGCGGGGCCGCCGACTTCCAGCACGCCATCGCGCTGCTGCCCGCCGAGCGCGACCGGCGGATCCTGCTGTTCGGCGGCAGCTTCGGCCGGCACGCGCTGCTCGCCCTGTGCCGCAGCGAACTGGCCGCCGCCGGGAGCCCGCGGTGAGCCCGGACCGGCCGGGCGGCGCCGACGTCGCCGAGCGGCTGGCCGACCGGCTCGCCCCGCTGCGCGCCTCCTTCGACCTGTCGTTCATGGAGCCGCCGCGGCCGGCCGGCGACTCCGGCGCGCACCTGCTCGCCATCCGCTCCGGCGGCCGGCCGTACGCGCTGTGGGTGGCCGACACGGCCGGCCTGTTCACCGACCGGCCGGTCACCGCGCTGCCCGGTCCGCTGCCCGCGCTGCTGGGGGTGGCCACGTTCCGCGGGGCCGTCGTCCCGGTGTACGAACTGGCCGCCGTCCTCGGGCACCCGACCGGCGGGGTGCCGCGCTGGCTGGTCCTGGTGGCCGGCACACCGGCGCTGGCCCTGGCGTTCGACGCGCTCGACGGCCACCTGCGGCTGCCGCCCGAGGCCGTGGTCCGGTACGGCGAGGACACGTCCTCGCACCAGTGGATGAACGGCATGGCGCGACTGCCCGGGCGGACCCTGGGCGTCGTCGACCTGGCGGCCGTCCGCGCCAGCATCCACACCATGACCGCACACCTGGAAGGAAGTCGACGGCGATGACGCACTTCCGGCAATGGACCTTCGGCCGCAAAATCGGCGCCGGCTTCGCCGCGATGGTGGGGCTCTTCCTCATCGGAGGGGCCATCGCCATCTACGCGCTGGACACCGTCCGGTCCAGCAAGGACAAGGTGATCGACGACGGTGTCCGCCGGGCCGTCGCCGTCGAGCAGCTCCGGGTCTCCTCCAGTGAGATGGCCGTCAACAGCCGCGGCTATCTCCTCACGGGCAGCGAGCAGATGCTCACCCAGGTTCGCCAGGCCGCCACCGCGCTCACCGGGCAGCTGTCCACCCTGCGCGCCGAGGCCCGCAGCCGTCCGGCCGAGCTGGCGCTGTTGGACAACATCGACAAGGCCCGCGTCGACTACCAGACATCGCTGGACCGGATGATCGCGCTACGCCGGGCGGGCACGCCGGTGGAGCGTGTCGGCCGGGCGTTCGAGGCCGACACGCTGCCGCGCCGCGAGACGCTCAACGGCCAGATCAGCGCCCTGCGGGACCAGCTCAGCCAACAGTTGGCCACGGACCGGGCAGAGTCGACAGCGCGGGCCAACGCCGCCGCGACCAGCGTCTTCGTGGTCGTCCTCCTGGTCACGGCGTGCGGCATCGCGCTCGGGATGGCGCTGACCCGGGTGCTCGGCCGGCAGATCGGCGGCGTGGTCGGCCACATCCAGAGCTCCTCGGCCGAGCTGGAGGCGGTGGCCGGGCAGCAGGCCTCCGGCGCGCGCGAGCAGTCCACCGCCATGAACGAGATCACCACGACCACCAACGAACTGTCGATCACCTCGCGGCAGATCGTGGAGACCGCGCAGCGGGTGTCGCGCACCGCCGAGCAGACCGCCGACGCCGCGCGCACCGGCGACGCCACCATCGACCAGACCCGTACCTCGATCGCCGCCATCCGCCGCCAGGTGGACCTGATCGTCCAGCACATGCTCGAACTCGGCGAGAAGTCCCAGCAGATCGGCGTGATCGTCGACCTGGTCTCCGAGCTGGCCGAGCAGACCAACATCCTGGCGATCAACGCGACGATCGAGGCCAGCGGAGCCGGCGAGTGGGGCCGGCGGTTCTCCGTGGTCGCCGACGAGATCCGCAAGCTCGCCGACCGGACCGCCGGCTCGGCGAAGGAGATCCGGGCGCTCGTCGAGGACGTCCGCGGCGCCGTCAACACCACGGTCATGGCCACCGAGACCGGCGCGAAGGCCGTGGACTCGGGGTCGCAGCGCTTCGACGAGGTGACCGAGGCGTTCGGCCGGATCTCCAACCTCGTCGTGACCACCAGCGACGCGGCCAGGGAGATCGAGCTGTCCACCCGGCAGCAGAGCACGGCCGTGGAGCAGACCAACGCCGCCGTCGCCGACACCGCCCGGGTCACCCAGGAGTCCGAGGTCAGCTCCACCCAGACCCGGCAGACCGCCGCGCAGCTCACCAACCTCGCCGGGGAGCTGCTGCGGCTGGTCTCCACGAAGGCCGGTGGCTAGGGTGCCGCAGGATCCGCTGCGGTACTTCCGGATCGAGGCGCGGGAGCTGGTCGAACAGCTCAGCCAGGGAATTCTCGACCTGGAGCTGGAGGCGGCCGACCCCGACATCGTCGGGCGGCTGCTGCGGGCGGCGCACACGTTCAAGGGCGCCGCCCGGGTCGTCGGGCAGAACGCGCTGGCCGAACAGGCCCACGCGGTCGAGGACCTGCTGATGCCGTACCGGCAGAGCACCGAGCGGGTACCCCGGGAGACGGTCGCGCCGCTGCTCGCCCTCGCCGACGAGATGTCCGCCGCGGTCGCCGCGCTGGCGCCGGCCCCCGCGGCGGACCCGCCCGCACCGGTCGCCGGGCCGCCCGCCGGGACCCCGGCGCCCACCACTGTGCGGGTGCAGCCCGCGTCCGCCGGCCCGCCCGCCGGCCCGGTGGCGGGCGACCCCGCGTCCGGCCCGGCCGGACCGCCGCGCGACCCCGCCCCCGCCGCCGCGCCCGCCGGGACGCTGCCGGCACAGGCCGCCGGCTTCGCCGCGGTCCGGGCCGACGCGCAGGACGTGGACGAGCTGCTCGACGTCGTCGGCGAGGCGCACGCGCAGTTCGCCCCCCTGCGGCGGCAGGTCCACGCGGTCGAGCGCACCCGCCGCTCCGCCAAGCTGCTCGCCGACCGGCTGCGCGCCCGCGCCGGCCAGACCGGCGACGAGCCGCCAACCCGTACCGCGCAGTCCGGGCACGCCACGGCCGCCCGCCTCGCGGGTGAACTCGCCACCCTCGCCCGCCACCTGACCGACTCCGTGGAGTACCTGGAGCGCGAACTGGACGAGGTGCGCCGCCGCGCCGAGCACCTGCGCCTGGTACCGGCCAGCGGCATGTTCACCTCCCTGCGGCGGGCCGCCCGGGGGGTCGCGGACGCCGAGGGCAAGCGGGTCGTGTTCGAGGCCCGCGGCGGCGACCTGCGCCTGGACCCCCAGGTGCTGACCCTGGTCGGCAGCGCGATGCTGCACGTGGTCAGCAACGCCGTCTCGCACGGCATCGAGCCGCCAGACGCGCGGACGGCCGCCGGCAAGCGCCCCGAGGGCCACGTCGAGGTCCACGCGGAACGGCGGGGGCGGCACGGCGCGTTCATCTGCCGCGACGACGGGCGCGGACTGGACCTGACCGCCCTGCGCGCGGCCGCCGCCCGGACCGGCTGGCACCCCAGTGGCGACGCCGACCAGGACCTGCAGGAGCTCGTCCCGCTGCTGATGCGCGGGGGGATCAGCACGGCGCCGCAGGTCACGGCCGTGTCCGGCCGCGGCATCGGGATGGACGTCCTGCGCGACATCAGCCACCAGCTCGGCGGCGAGGTGTCGATCCAGACCGCGCCCGGCGGCGGCACCACGGTGGAGCTGCGGGTGCCGCTGACGGTGGTGTCGCTGCGCGGGCTCAACGTGCGCGCCGCCGGTGTCCTGGCCACGGTGCCGCTGGACGCGGTGCGCGGCTGCCTGCGGCTGGACAGCGAGGAGACCGCCCGGGCCGCGGGCGCCGGGGCCCTGCCGTACGAGGGGCGGCTCCTGCCGTACCTGCCGCTGGCGGACCTGCTGCCCGGGGACGACCGGGCCGAGCCGGCGCGCACCGCGGTGGCGATCATCCTGGCGGCCGGCGCCGAGACGGTGGCCGTCGGCGCGGACGAACTGCTCGGCACCACCGCCCTGGTCGCCCGGCCGCTGCCGGAGCTGACCCCCGCGGACGCCGTCGTGGACGGCGTGACCGTGGACGTGGAGGGCATCCCGCGCATCGTGCTCGACCCGCACGCCCTGGTGGCCCGCGCCGCTCGCGACACCCCCGAACCGGACGCCGGGCACGGCGGCGACGCGGCCGAGCGCGCCACGATCCTGGTCATCGACGACTCGCTCACCACCCGGATGCTCGAACGCAGCATCCTGGAGTCCGCCGGCTACCGGGTGGACGTGGCGGCCTCCGGCGAGGAGGGCCTGGCCAAGGCGACCGCCGGCGACTACTCCCTGTTCCTGGTGGACATCGACATGCCCGGCATCGACGGCTTCACCTTCACCGCCCGTACCCGCGCCGAGCCCGACCTCAGCCACGTCCCGGTCATCCTGGTCAGCTCCCGCACCTCCGCCGAGGACCGCCGGCGCGGCGCCGAGGCCGGCGCCAGCGGGTACATGGCCAAGAGCGAGTTCAACCAGGGCGAGCTGCTGGAGCGGATCCGGAAGTTGGTGGACGCGTGAGCGGACCGGGCGTGCGGGTGCTGGTGGTGGAAGACTCCCCCACCGTCCGGCACGTCCTGCAGGAGGCCCTGTCGGCCGACCCGGACATCGTCGTGGTGGGCGAGGCGGCCAACGGGATCGACGCCGTGGCGATGTGCGCCCGGCTACGCCCCGACGTGGTGACCATGGACGTCGTCCTGCCCGGGATGAGCGGGCTGGTGGCCACCGAGCAGATCATGTCCCGCTCCCCCACCCCGATCCTCGTGGTGTCCGGCGCCGAGCGCAGCGAGGCGTTCACCACCTACGACGCGCTGGCCGCCGGGGCGGTCGACGTTCTGGAGAAGCCCTGGGGCGACGCCTCGGACGCCCGCTGGGGGCAGCGGCTGCGGGCGGCGGTGAAGCTGCTGTCCCGGGTGCCCGTGGTGACCCGCCACCGGCCCGGCCCGGCTGCGGGCGCGGCCGCGCGGCCCGAGCCGGCCGGGAGCCGGCCCGCACCCGGCCGGGCGCCGCTGCCGGTGCAGGTCGTGGCCGTGGGCGCCTCGACCGGCGGGCCGGGCGCCGTCGTGGACCTGCTGCGCGCGCTGCCCAGCTCGTTCGCCGCGCCGATCCTGCTCGTCCAGCACATCTCGACCCACGAACCCTTCGCCGTGGCGTTCACCGACTGGCTCGGCGGCCGGACCGACCGGCGCGTGTCCTACGCCCGCGGCGGCGAGCCCGTGGCGTCGCTGGCGGGCCAGGTGGTCATGGCGCCGCCGGACCGGCACCTGGTCGTCTCCCGCGGTGTCCTGGAGGTGACCGCGGACGCACCCCGGCACTCCTGCCGGCCCTCGGTGGACACGCTGTTCGACAGCGTCGCCCGGGAGTTCGGGGGACGGGCCGCCGCCTGCCTGCTCAGCGGGATGGGGCGCGACGGCGCCACCGGACTGCTCGCCGTGCGGCGCGCGGGCGGGCACACGTACGCGCAGGACGAGGCGTCGTGCGTCGTGTACGGGATGCCCCGCGAGGCGGTGGTCCTGGGGGCTGCGGCGTACGTCCTGCCGCCGCAGCAGATGAGCGGGCGGCTGGCCCTGCTGCCGGGCGTCACCGGGACGGCGGGGTGGTGATGGCCTATACCGTACTGATCGTCGACGACAGCCTCACCGTACGGATGGACCTGGTCGAGGCCTTCCGGGACGACGACTTCGCCACGACCGCGTGCGCCACCGGCGCCGAGGCCCGCGCCGCGCTGACCGAGAGCCCCCGCGACGTGGCGATCCTCGATGTGATGCTGCCCGACGCCGACGGGGTCGACCTGCTGCGGGAGATCCGGGCGGCGCCGGAGCACGCCGACACCATCGTGCTGATGCTCTCCTCCGAGGCGGAGGTCTCCGACCGGGTGCACGGCCTGCGCACGGGTGCGCAGGAGTACGTGGGCAAGCCGTACGACGCCGGGTACGTCCTGGCCCGCACCCGGCAGTTGCTGCGGTTGCGGGACGCGCCGAGCCAGGAGCGGGCCACCGTCCTGGTCATCGACGACAGCCTCACCTACCGCGAGCACCTGCGGCAGGCGCTGGAGAAGGAGCGGTACGCCGTGCTCACCGCCGCCAACGGCGAGGAGGGCCTGCGGCTGGCGGCCGACCACCGCCCCAGCGCCATCGTGGTCGACGGGATGATGCCCGGCATCGACGGCGCGACGGTGATCCGGCAGGTGCGGCTGGACGTGGCGCTGCGCGACACCCCGTGCCTGCTGCTCACCGCCGACGACGACGACGCGACCGAACTCCAGACGCTGGAGGCCGGCGCCGACGCGGTGGTCCACAAGCACGAGGACCTGTCGATCGTCCTGGCCCGCCTGGCCACCGCCCTGCGCCAGCGACCGGACTGGCTGCCCCTGCCGGCCGGCGGAAGCATGCACGGCCCCACCAAGATCCTCGTCGTGGACGCCGACCGCGCCCGGCTGCGGACGACCGGCGACGCGCTGCGGGTGGACGGCCACGAGTCGATCCTGGCCGACAGCGCGCAGGACGCGCTGGCCCTGCTCGCGGCGCAGCCGGTGGACTGCGTCGTCGTCGACCTGGACCTGCCCGCGCTGACCTCCGGCGACCTGCCCACCCGGGCCCGGGCGCTGCCCGATCGCCGGGACCTGCCGATCGTGGCCGTCGGGGACCGCCCGGACACCGAGGTCCTGGTGAGCTGCCTGGCCGCCGGGGCCGACCACTACATCCGCCGCTCCGACGAGCTGAACCTGCTGCGCGCCAACGTCCGCAGCCAGATCCGGCGCAAGCAGTCCGAGGCGAAGGCGCGCCGGATCCGCGAGGAGCTGCTGCGCGGCGAGATCGAGGCCGCCGAGGCGCGGGCGGCCAAGGAGCTGGCCGAGGCCCGGGCGGTGCTGGTCCGCGAACTGGAGTGGCGCAACGAGGAGCTGGACGCGTTCGCCGGCTCGGTCACCCACGACCTGCGCTCGCCGTTGCAGATCATCCGGGGGCTCGCCGAGATGCTGGTCGAGGACGAGCTGACGGCACTCACCCCCCAGGGCCAGCACCGGCTCCAGCGGATCCTGGCCGCGGCGATCCGGATGTCCGAACTGGTCGACTCGCTGCTGCTGCTGTCCCGGGCCAGCCGTGCCGAGCTGGGCCGGCAGCCCACCGACCTGTCGGCGCTGGCGCGGGAGATCGCCGAGGAGCTGCACGACCGCGAGCCCGACCGCGCGGTGGACGTGGCGGTACAGGACGGCATGGTGGCCCCGGGCGACCCGGGGATGCTGCGGGTGGTCCTGGCGAACCTCATGGGCAACGCGTGGAAGTTCACCGGCCGGACCGAGAAGGCGCGCATCGACGTCGAGAGCAGCGCGTCCGGCGACGAGGTGGCGTTCGCCGTCCGCGACAACGGCGTCGGGTTCCCGGCCGAGGACGCCAAGCGGATCTTCCGGCCGTTCCAGCGGGTACACGGCACCGCCGACTTCCCCGGTACCGGCATCGGCCTGACGACCGTGCACCGAATCGTGGACCGCCACGGCGGGCGGATCAGCGCCGCGAGCGACGTGGGGCGCGGCGCGGTGTTCACCTTCACGCTGCCCCGGGACGGCCCACCCGCACCTGTCCCGGACCCCCCCGCCTGACCCACCCCGGACCCGACGTGTTCAGGGGCCGGGGTCCCTTCAGGTGCACAATGTTCAAGAGTGTGACCTGCGGAGGCAGGCTCTACGGGCTACCATTGTGGAGGCATCGGGCGAACGTGCCGTCGGACCCGGGCGCCGACACGCCGCCGTTGTGAGCAGCGGCACCTAACGGCCGGACGCATTGCCTCACCGGAGACCGATACCGTAACGTTACGCTCATCTGTCGACTCCGGAGCGTGATGCCGGTGTCTGCGACGCAATCGCGGCGCAGCGCGGTGCTGATCGCAGCCAACGGGCAGACCGGGGACGCGACTCAGCATGCGGCCGGGAGGTACCTTGTGGTGGATGTCACCGTGATTCGACTCAATGAGGCGGCTCTGGTCTGGGCCGACGGCCGACTCTGCGGCACCCGCAGCCAGCGCCTGGACGCCGCGCTGCAAAGTCTGCTCGACGAAGGCGCATCTCCGCTCGTCGTCGACCTGGCCCGGGTGTCCGCCCTGGACGTCGATGCCGTGGAGGCGTTGGCGGAGGCCGCCGAGGACGCCGGCCACATCGACCTCGCGCTGGACCTGTGCCTGCCCGGCGACCGGCGCGCGGTGGTCCGGGACTCCGCGGAGCTCCGACACGCCATCTTCCAGGTGTACCCCTGCGTCGTCTGACCAACCCGCGGCACACCGAGGCAGACTGTCAGGACGACGGCGGCGCGGGTCCCCTATGCTGCCCGACCCGCTGGTCCGACAGCAGCCGAGTCCCCCGACGGCCGTAGCGCCTCGACGGCGGCCGACGGGTCGTCGACGAAGAACCGCAGCACGCGGACCTGCTCGCGCCGCCCCAGCGGGCGTACGGCGACCACGGTCTCGGCGAGCTCGACGATCACGTTGGTCTGGCTGTTCGCGGCCAGGGCCATGCAGTCACCGTCCATCGTGATCATGCCGGTCTCGTTGTAGTTGCGCCTGTGCCGCACCTCGACCACGAGGCTACGGGGGATGCGCAGATCGAAGAACGCGCCGTAGCGGACGCGCAGTTCGTCTGCGGTGACGACGTGCGGGCGGGTGAGGTAGCCGGCGATGACGGCCAGCGCGACCAGGATGCCGTACGCGTCGAGCGCGAGGAGCACTCCGCGCAGCCCGGCCGGCGCGTCCAGCGCGCGCAGCAGGACCTCCACGGCCGCGAGCTCGACCACGCAGGCGAACAGGAACCCGCACATGAGCCCCGTCAGCTCGCGGTGATAGGGCAGTGTCACAGCGCCCGGCGGTACCCCGTGTCGGCGACGACCGACCCAGAGCGCCAGGCTGACCATGCCCGCGGCTTCGAAGCCCATGATCCGCCGCACCTGCTCGGGAACGATCTGCGCGTAGGCGCCGCGCAGGGCCGTTGGGCGCCGGGCGCCGCCCCGACGCAGGGCGCGGTAACCCCGCCACAGCACCGACGCCTCCAGCAGCAGCACCGCCAGCACGGCCAGCTCGGCGGTGGTGACGACCGGGCGGGGCAGCGCGACGCCGGAGACCAGCAGGACGGCGAGCGCCACCTCCGCCGGCAGCACCGCGAACAGAGCCGCTCGGGCGATCTTCAGCATCGTCCGCGCTCCGTGAGGGTCGTCACCATCAGGCGCAGTACCTCGACCTGGGCCGGGGCGAGTTCCGCGGTCATCAGCTCCCACCAGTGGCTGGACTCGGCCTGTGCGAGGCTGGCCACCATCGCCGCGGCCATCTCGGCGGGCAGGTGGGCGGCGAACTCGGCGGCGAGCGCGGCGACCCGCGGATCGGCGGGGTCCGCGGCGGCGATCGCGTCCATCCGCGCGGTGAGGGCGTGGCCCCGGCCCCGCGCGTCCGGGGCGGTGAGCGGCTGGAACATCGCCATGATTTCTTCCTGGGCGGCCGGGTCGGCGCCGGTGTCGATCAGCGACAGCACGTCGCGGTCGAGCGCGGCGAACGCGGAGCCGCCCGGGTGGATGTCGTGCAGCAGGTCCCCCAGGCCGGAGGCGACCGTGCTGTCGAGGTTGAGGTCGGCCTCGGCCAGCAGCGCGGCCAGCCGGGCCCGCCGGCCGGCGATCGCGTCCTGCTGGCGGGCCAGGTCGGCATCCAGATCGGTGAGCACCTCGCGCAACTCACGGCCCTGGTCGTCGGCGAGCACGTCGCGGATCTCATCGAGGGACAGACCCAGTTCGGCCAGGCGGCGGACCCGGGCGAGCAGGACCGCGTCGCGCAGCCGGTAGTCGCGGTAGCCGCCGGGGGTCCGCGCCGGCTCGGGCAGCAGCCCGAGGTGGTGGTAGTGGCGCACGGTACGAATGGTCACTCCGGCCAGCGCGGCCAGCTCCCCGATACGCATGGCCCTTATTAGAGACGCTGACGTTACGTCAGGGTCAAGCCGCCCGCCGGCATGGTCAGCGTCCGCCGCCCCCTTGCTCTGACCACTAAATCGGTTGTCCCCGCCGGTCCCGGGGCGGACGCTGGAGCGCCCACCCCGTCCGCGTCCCGAGGAGGCAGCGTGCGCCTGTTGCGCGACCTGTGGGCCACCGCCCCTCGCCAGGTGACCCTGCTGGCGGCGCTGATCGTGCTCGACGCGGCCGGCGTGGCCGTGGCCGCCGCCCTCGCCGGCCAGGTGCTCGTACACCGCTCCTGGCTCGCCTTCGCCGCCATCGCCGTCAGCCTGGCCGTCGCCGCCGTCAGCCACGTCGCGGTCGGCCTCGTCGTCGCCCGGCTCACGGCCGAGTGGGCTGCGGACGTGCGCCGACGCCTCTGCCGCGCGGCGCTCGGGCAGCCGCTGACGGTCCTGGAGGGCACCCCGGTCGGCGAGCTGCTGGACCGGATCGACGGGGACGTCTCGCAGGTCGGGGCCGAGCTGCGCGGCAGCGGCCGCCGGATCGCGGGCTCGCTGGCGGTCGGCGTGACCTCCACCGTGGCGGCGACGTTCGTGTGGTGGCCGGCCGGCCTGGCGATGGCGGTTCTGGCCGCCCTGCTGGTCGGGGGCCTGCGCCGCCGGATGGGCGCGATCGCCCCCGCCCGGATGGTCGAGGAGGAGGCCTGGTCCGATCTCGCCGCCGTGATGGAGGAGGCGATCCACGGCCAGGACGACGTGCGCACGACGCTGGCCCGGCCGTACGTTCTGCGCCTCTACGCGCAGCGCGCCAGCCAGGTGCTGGCCCGCGCGCGCCGGGTGTGGCGGCTGTCCAACGACGTCATCACCATCGCCCTGACGGTGACGCGCCTGGGCATCGCGGCGGTCATCGTCGGCGGTGGCGCGGCCATGGTCGCGGGCGGTATCGACGGCAGCCGCCTGACGGCGGTCTGGCTGCTCGCCATCGGGTTCGCCGGCACCGTCGAGATGGTCACCCGGCAGGCCGACGAGCTGCAGTACGCCCTCGGCGCCTGGGGGCGCGTGCAACTCCTCGCGGACGCCGCGCAGGAGCCGGCCGGGGGCGCCGCGCCGCGTCCGGGCGACCTCGCGGTGCGGGGCCTGACCTTCGCGTACGGGACGGCCGACGGCCGCGGCCCGGCGCTGCGCGAGGTGCACCTGACGTTCGCGCGCGGCCGCTCGTACGCCCTGGTCGGGCGCACCGGCTCGGGCAAGTCCACCCTGGCCAAAATCCTGACGCGGGCGGTCCCCGTGCCACGCGGCACCGTGTTCCTGGGCGGCGACGACATCCTCGACCTGGACGTCGAGTCGCTGCGCCGCTGGATCGCCGTGGTGCCGCAGCAGACGGACATCCTGGCCGGCACGCTGGTCGAGAACGTCGCGCTGTTCGACCCGGAGCTGCGCACCGCGGCAGTACGGGCGTTGGACGAGCTGGGCCTGTCGCCGTGGGTGGCGGGCCTGCCCGACGGCGCGCAGACCCGGCTCGGCGAGGGCGGGTACGTGCTCTCGGCCGGCCAGGCGCAGTTGGTGGCGTTCGCGCGGATCATGGTCCGGGACCCGCAGGTGGTGCTGCTGGACGAGGCGACGGCGCGGCTCGACCCGGTGACGGAGACCTGGGTGCACCAGGCGACGGACCGGCTGCTGCGGGACCGGATCGGCATCGTCATCGCGCACCGGCTGTCCTCGGTGCGGCGCTGCGACGACGTCGTGGTGCTGGCGGACGGCGCGGTCGTGGAGGCGGGCCCGATGCACGCGTCGACGCGGTTCGCCGCGCTGCTGGCCGAGTCGGGCGACGCGGCCGCCCCGGCCGCCGTGCCCGCCGCCGACGGCCGCGCGCTCGCCGCGGCGGCCGCGGGCGGCGGTGCCGCGACCACCGCGGTGCTCACGGCGGAGCCGGAGCCGCTGGCGGTCGCCGCGGCGCTGCCGTCGGTCGCGCCGCCGCCGCGGCCGGAGCCGCCACCGGCGCGGGCGCTGCGGGAGTTCGCCCGGCTGATCCTCAACGACAAGCGGTTCGGCATGACCGGCGTGCTGTTCTTCCTCGGCCTGACGGTGCTGGGCTTCGAGGGCTCGGTGCTGCCCTGGCTGTGGGCGGACGTGGTTGACGGGCGCGGCAGCCCGTGGCCGCCGATGGCCGCGATCGTCGTGGCGATGCTGGTCACGATCCCGATGAGCCGCTGGGCGATGAGGCTGTTCCCGGAGTGGTGGGTCCGGCAGATGCTGCGAATCAGCCTGCGCCTGGTACACGGGCAGACCGGCCCGCGGCGGGTCAGCAGGCACACGCCCGCCGAGGTCGTGGCGCAGGGCGGCGACACCGAGCGGGTCGTGCAGCTCGCCGACAACCTGATCGACCAGGTCACCTGCCTGCTGGCACTCGTCGTCGTGGTGTGGGTCGCCGGCACCCCCGTACCGGCGCTGTTCTTCCTCGGCGCGATGGTGATCTCGGGCCTGGCGGCGACGCTGTTCGGGCGGGCGATGGCCCGCGCGGCGCAGCGCACCGTCGGGGCCCGCGCGGCTTTCGCCACGGGCCTGGTGTCGACGCTGTCGGCGGCGCGCACGGTCAAGCTGGCCGGGGCGACGCGGCCCCTGCTGGCGCACCTGACGCGGCTGGAGGTCGCGCGCAGCGACCGGCAGCGCCGGGAGGTCGCGGTGCAGGTGTGGGCACGGTCGACGCCGGGCCTGGCGAGCAGCCTGCTGCCGATCGGCGCGTGGGCGATGTACCTGCACGGTGGCCTGTCGCCCGCGGCGGTGCTGATCACGGTGGCGATGCTGGGTTCGGCGGGCTGGTTCGCGTGGACGACGGCGTCGGTCGTGTCGGCGCTGCCGTCGGCGCGGGTGTGGACCCGGCGCACCGTCGACATGGTGGGCGAAGCCAACTACTCGGCGGACGTCCCGGGCGTGGACATCGCCGCGGGCACCGCTGCGGCACCGGCCGTGCCGGAGCGGATGCCGCTGCAGCGGCTCGAACTGGTCGGCTTCAGCGCCGTGCACGACGACGGCAGGCTCGGCGTGCGCGACGTCGAGCTGACGGTGCGGCGAGGCCAGTTGGTGCTGGTGCTGGGCCCGGTGGGCTCGGGCAAGTCGTCGCTGCTGCGCGCGCTGGCGGGCATCGTGCACCACACCGGCGCCCTGCGCTGGAACTCCCGGCCGGTGACGGAGCCGGAGCTGTTCCTGCGGCCGAACCAGGTCGCGTACGTGGGCCAGGTCCCGCGCGTGCTGTCCGGCACCCTCGCGGAGAACATCGCGCTCGGCCGCGAGGTGGACGCGGCCACGGCGGTGGCCGCGGCGCAACTGGAGCACGACCTCGCGGGTACGGGCCAGGGGCTGGAGCTGGTCATCGGCCACAAGGGCACCCGGCTGTCGGGCGGTCAGCTCCAGCGCGTGGCGCTGGCGCGGGCGCTCGCGGCCCGCGCCGAGCTGCTGGTCGCCGACGACGTGTCCTCCGCGCTCGACGTCACGACGGAGCTGGAGCTGTGGCGGGCGCTGCGCGCGCACGGCGTCACGGTCGTGGGCTCGACGTCGAAACGCGCCGCGCTCCAGCAGGCCGACCACGTGGTGGTCCTCGTCGGCGGCGAGGTCGCCGACCAGGGCCCGTGGACGGACCTGGCGCCCCGCTGGGGCCACTTCGCCGGCTGACCCCTTTCCACCCTCCGCGGGGTGAGGACGTCAGCGCAGTGGGAGGGGCGCGGCCGGGGCGGCCGTACAGGGGCGCTCGGCGTCGAGCATGTCCTCGCGGCGGCGGTCCCACGCCTCCAGCAGTTCGGTGGCGACGCCCGCGCCGACCGGCAGCCGCATCGGCCGCGCCCCCGACTCGACCAGCTCCAGGACCACGGCGGCGAACTCCTGCGGCTGTCCGATCCCCGGGCCCCCGCCGGCCAACGACGCGATGCCGGCCTCCATGGCCTGCGTGATCGGCGCGTAGGCCTCGATCGGCGTACGGCGGCTGTCCAGGGAGGCGCCGTAGCCGGTGGCGTAGCCGCCGGGTTCGAGGATGGTCACGCCGATACCGAAGGCGGCGACCTCCCCGGCCAGGGTCTCGGCCAGCCCCTCCAGCGCGGCCTTCGACGCGTTGTAGGCGCCCAGCCCCGGGTAGGCGATACCGGCGGCCGTGGAGGAGACCATCAGGATGTGGCCGGAGCCGGCCGCGCGCAGGTGCGGCAGTGCCGCCCGGGTGATCCGCCAGGGGCCGCCGAGGTTGGTGTCCAACTGCGCGGCGAGCGCGTCGTCGTCGATCTCCTCGACCGCGCCAAACACGCCGTAGCCGGCATTGTTGACCAGGACGTCGATCCGACCGAACGCGTCGATCGCGGTGGCCACGGCGGCCTCGCAGGCGGCGGTGTCCCGGACGTCGCAGGCTGCGGTCCGGACCAGGTCCGGGTGCCGGTCGGTCAGCGGGGTGAGGCTCTCGGGCCGGCGGGCGGTCGCCAGCACCCGGTCACCCGCGGCGGCGACGGCGTCGGCGAGTGCGGCACCGAGGCCAGATGAACAGCCGGTAATCAACCAACTACGACTCATTTTTCTATCTTCAGACAACCGGGGCGGCCGTCCAATGCCTCTAACGGGGCATTGCGCTGTCGCGCCGTCGGGTCGCGCGGACGGCCGACGACACCGACCTTCGGGGTGGTTCGCGTCGTGTGCTGAGCGGTGACGCCGCGTGCCTGCTCGCGGCGCCACCGTCTCGGCACCTGCCTTCCGACTACGGCAGGTCGGCCGGGCGCAGGACCGCGTCGATGCCGTGGGCGATCTGGCGGTTGCCCTTGTTGATGTCGAACTTCACGACGCGCGGGTCGCGGTCGTCGGTGTCCGCGTCACGCAGGCTGACCCGGGGGAAGCAGCGGCCGGTCACCTGCACGGTGATCGCGCTGCCCGCCGCGGTGGTCAGCTTCGCCCCGTCCGCCTTGACCGCGGCCTTGCGGGTGATCGTCACGCCCGGTACCACGTGGTAGAGCAGGACGCCCTCGACGGTGTCGATGCCGAGCGCGGCGACCGTGGTGAAGGCCTGCTTCTCGCCGGGCAGGTCGTGGCTGCCGGAGATCTCCCGGGCCAGGTTCTCGAAGGCGCGGTCGGTGGGCAGGAACGCGGTGAGCGCGGTTCCGCCGTCGGCGAGCACGGCGACCGGGCTGCCGGGCTTGGCCTTCAGCACGGCGTTGACGGCGGCGGTGAGGATGTCGAAGTCGTTCGGCCTGTGGTCGAAGCCGCCCCCGTCGCGGGCGAGCACCTGGGCGAGCGAGCGGGTTCCGGTCGGGCCGGAGGCGTGCGCGGCCGCGCTCGGTGCGAGGGTGGCGAGGGTGGCGGCGATTCCGGCGATGAGGCGGGAGGAGGTACGTCCGAGTCTCATGCGTGACCTTCCGTGGGGCCGGCGGCCGTCGGTGACCGCCGGGCGTCAAGGGGTATTCGTCCGCCCGGAGCGGATCGGATGCACCGGAGCCCCACGAATTTCCGGGGTTCCGGTGCATCCGCGGCCGCGGCCGACGGCGAAGGAAGGGCGAGAAGGTTCCGCGATAGGGTCGGGCGTGCATTGGGGATGGCAGCGAACGCGGTGAATACGATCGACCGCTCGGACACCGGCGGAGGCGACGGAGTATCCGAGCGTTTCCGGTCGGGCGACGAGGATGCGTTGCGGCTGCTCTACGAGCGCTACGGTGCGGCGGTGCTCCACCTCGCCTACAGCGCACTCGGCAACCGGCACGACGCCGAGGACATCGTGCAGGCGACATTCGTCGCGGCGTGGCAGAGCCGCGAGCGGTACGACCCGCAGCTCGGCAGCCTGCTGTCCTGGCTGCTGGGCATCGCCCGGCGCAAGGCCGTCGACCTGGTGCGCGTGCGGTCCCGGCAGGACCGGGTGGCCGACACGCTGCGGCAGGTCGAGACCGGCGGCGAGGACCGGGAGGCCGCGGCCGACACGGTGGTGGACCGGCTGGTGGTCGCCGACGAGCTCAGCGTCCTGGAGCCCGCCCAGCGCCGGGTCCTGGAGCTGAGCTTCTACGGCGACCTGACCCAGGTCCAGATCGCCGCGCAGACCGGAATGCCGCTCGGTACCGTGAAAAGTCATCTACGCCGAGGTCTGGCCCGACTGCGCAGCCGATGGGAGGTCGACCGTGCCGCATCTGGATCCTGATCGCCTGGTGCTCGTCGCTCTCGGCGAGCAGGACCCGTCCGCGTCCGAAGCCGGGCACCTGCACGGCTGCGACTCCTGCGCCGCCGACCTGGACGCCGCCCGGGCGACCGTCGCCGTGGGCAGGGGTTCCCGTCATGTCCGGGATCTGCCCGAGCCGCCGCCGGAGCTGTGGGCGCGCATCGCCGGTGCCGCCTTCGCCGCCCCCGCGCTCGCGCCGCCCGCTGCGCGCCCCGCGGTCCGCACGCGGTGGTTCGACTCGCTGCGCGGGCCCCGGGGCCGGTTGCGGCTCGCCGTGGCGGCGACCGCGGCGCTGGTGCTGATCGTCGCGGTGGGCGTCGGCGCTGTCCGGACCGGACGCCGCGGTGTGGAGCGCGTGGTCGCCGAGGCCGATCTGATCGCGCAGCCCGCGGCGCCGGCGGCCGCGAAGGGCCGGGCCGCCGTTGTCGACACCGGACACGGCCTGGAGGTGCGGCTGGAGATGTCCGGTATGCCGACGCCCGGCGGCTACTACCTGGTCTGGCTCTACGACGGCGGCTCGGTGATGGTCCCGCTCGGCGCGCCCGGGTCGGCGCGGCTGAACGTGCCGGCCGCGGCCGGCGACCTGACCCGGTTCAGCATCATCGACGTGTCGGCGCAGCAGCTCGGCCAGCAGCAGCACGGCACCAGCATGCTGCAGGGCCGCCTGCGTCCCTGAGGAGGCCGTCAGGGGCGCGCCTGCGCACCCGGCGGGCCGGCGGTGACGTCACGGGCGGTCGGCCGGCCCGCGGTGGCCTTGCGGGCGGTCGGCGAGCCCGGGGCGGCGGTGCCCGGCGGCATCGGGTTCGTGGCCGCGGTCCGGGCGGCGGTCACCGCGGTGATCATCTGGCGGACCACGGCGGTCACCCGCTGCAGGTCGTCGGCGCCGACGTCGGCGACGGTCTCGTGCATGAGCCGGCCGAGCGGAACGAAGAAGTCGGTTGCCAGTTGGAGGGCCGTCGGCTGCATCACGACGGTCACCTTGCGGCGGTCGTGCGGGTCCCGCTCGCGCCGCAGGTGTCCGGCGTTCTCCAGCCGGTCCACCAGCCCGGTGGTGGCCGGCGCGCCGAGGCCGAGCCGGGCCGCCAGCTCGCCCGAGGTGATCGGGTGGCCGGTGCGGGTGCCCTGGGCGATCCACATGATCGCGTTGAGGTCGTTGCGGCCCAGGCCGTGCGCGCGCGCGAACACGTCCACGAAGACGTCGCTCTCGACCGTGAACAGCCGCAGCGCATCGATGAGGTCCTCGACGAGCTCGGCGCGCTCGGCATCGCGGGCAGGTTGCGTCGGCACGCGGCTCATCCTATCGTTTCGGCAGCCGAACATTTCAGCAAACGAAGGATTCGCCATGGGTGCTCGCTGGGCCACCGCCGTCACCAGCCGGACCGGCACGCTGCTGGTCGTCCTGGTGACCGCCGCGCTGACCACGCTGGTCTGGCTGACGTCCCCGCCGCAGCCGGCCGCCGAGCCGACCGACGGGCTGCCGGCCGGCACGCAGTCCACCCGGGTGACCGCGCTGGCCGACCGGTTCCCCAGCGGGCGCACCGACGCCGCCGTCGTCGTCTACGAGCGCCGTGACGGCCCGCTGACCGCCGCCGACCGGGCCGCGATCGTCGCCACCCGGGCACAGCGCGGGGTCGCGCCGCCCCCGGTCTTCGCCGCGGACGGCCGGGCGGCGCTGGTGACCGTCCCGTTCGCCGACGACCTCGACGCCGCCGCGCGGGCCACGGCCGTCGACGACCTCCGCGCCGCAGTCTCCGCCGGTCCCGGCGCTCCGCTGCCGGCCGGACTGACCGCGCAGGTCACCGGCGGACCCGCCTTCGGACGCGACACCGCGGCCGCCTTCGCGGGCGCCGACGTCACCCTGCTGGTCGCCACCGCCTGCATCGTCGCGCTGCTCCTGCTGATCACCTACCGCAGCCCGCTGCTCTGGCTCGCCCCGCTGCTGCTCATCGGCGTCGGTGACCAACTGGTCGCCAAACTGCTGCCGTGGGTCGCCCGGTGGGTCGGGGAACGTACCGACGCCTCGGTCACCGGCATCGTGTCGGTCCTGGTCTTCGGCGCCGGCACCGACTACGCGCTGCTGCTGATCTCCCGGTACCGCGAGGAGCTGCGCCGCACCCCGGACCGCCGGGAGGCGATGGCCAACGCCCTGCGCGCCGCGGCACCGGCCGTCGTCGGCAGCGCCGCCACCGTCATCCTGGCCCTGCTCACGCTGCTCGCCGCGACGCTCACCAGCAACCGCACGCTCGGCGTCGCGGCCGCGCTCGGGGTCGCGGTCGCCCTGTTCTTCGGACTCGTCGTACTCCCCGCCGTGCTGGCCGGTCTGCCGCGCGGCGTGTTCTGGCCGTTCGTACCGGAGGCCGGCTCGGCCGAACCCGGCGACACCGGCCGGTGGGCACGGCTCGCCCGCGGGGTCGGCCGCCGCCCCGCCGCCGTGCTCGCGGTGGCCGTACTGCTGCTCGGCGGGCTCACCGCCGGCCTGCTCACCACGAGGATCGGGCTCGCCCAGACCGAGCAGTTCCGCACCGAGGTCGAGTCGGTCACCGCCGAGCGGGCGCTGGCCCGGCACTTCCCGTCCGGCTCCTCGCAGCCGGTCACCGTGATCGCCGCCGGGGACGTGTCGGCGCAGGTCCGCGCCGTGCCCGCAGTGGCGGCCGTGGGGCGGCCCGAGCTGTCGGACGACGGCCGGTTGACCAAGCTCTCCGTGCAGCTGACTGCGGCGCCGGGCACGGAGCGGGCCGACGAGGCCGTGCGAAGGCTGCGCTCCGCCCTCCCAGCCGCGCTGGTCGGCGGCGCCCCGGCCGCCGACCTGGACCAGCGCGACGCGAACGTGCGGGACAACCGGGTCATCGTCCCGCTGGTGCTGGCCGTCGTCCTGCTGGTGCTGATCGTGCTGCTGCGCTCGCTGCTCGCCCCGGTGCTGCTCCTGCTCACGGTGATCGCCAGCTACGCGGCCAGCCTGGGCGCCGCCACGCTGGTGCTGACCCACCTGCTCGGCCTGCCCGCGCTGGACGCCGGGGTGCCGCTGCTGAGCTTCCTGTTCCTGGTCGCGCTCGGCGTCGACTACAACATCTTCCTGGTGACCCGGGCCCGCGAGGAGACCGCCGCCCACGGCGACACGCGCAGGGCGATGGTCCGCGCGCTCGGCGCGACCGGCGGGGTGATCACCTCAGCCGGGGTCCTGCTGGCCGCGGTCTTCACCGTCCTCGGGGTACTACCGGTCGTCGTGCTCACCCAGCTCGGCGTCATCGTCGGCATCGGGGTGCTGCTCGACACGCTGCTGGTGCGCACACTCGTCGTCCCGGCGCTCGCGCTGCTGCTCGGCGAGCGCTTCTGGTGGCCCGCCCGGCCCGGCCGGAAACCGGATCCGGCGGCGCGCGCGGGCGGGGTACCTGTGACGTAGGCCGGGTCGGGCACCGCGGAACGTTGACTCAGTCGGACTGTCGGTTGGCCACGCCTCCGGTACGCCGGGGCGTGGTATCGCCGGGTCATGACTGGAGGCGCAGTAGCCCGTGGGTATGACCGTGTTTGGTCGTTTTGTGGCGGGGCTGGTTGGGTGGGCTCCTCTGCCCGTCTCTCGTCTGCCAGGAGCCGCACGCCATGCACCTGTCCCGCCGCACCGCCCGCACCGCCACCGCGGTCCTGACCACCGGTGGCCTGCTCACCGCCGGAATCACCGCCGCGAGCGCCGTCGAGGACCCGCCCCCGCCGGGCGTCGACGTCGTCGCCGCGAACTGCGGGGCCGCCGGCTCCCACTGGATGGCGATGCGGTTCACCGCCGACGCCACCGCGATGCGGCTGGTCTCCAACGACAACCCGGGCCAGCTCGGCGCCCGCCTGGTCTCCTACCCCGGCTACGAGCAGGGACCCGGCCGGACGCTGCTGATGACCGCCGCCGCCGACCTGCGCACCCCGGTCACGGTCGTGCTGGAGGTGACGACCGGGGACGGCCGTAGCGCGCAGGTACCGGTCAAGTTCAGTACCGGGCTCAGGCAGATGGCCGGGGACTTCGGCATCGACTTCATGGTCGGCTCCGACGCCTCGAACACGCTTGCCGGCGGCCCCGACGAGGACGTGCTGTGCGGCGGGAACGGGCACGACGTGCTGGCTGGCGGCCCGGGCGACGACCTGATCTTCGGAGGCGCCGGCAACGATTTCCTGTTCAGCGGCGAGGGTGCCGATGTCGCCTTCGGCGAGGCGGGACACGACGGCATCCACGGTGAGGAAGGGGACGACTTCCTGTTCGGTGGCCCGGTCGGCAGTGGGACCGGGGACAACGACTCGATCAACGGCGGTCCCGGCCAGGATGTGGTCGCGGCCGTCTATGGCGGGGACAAGGTGTACGGCGGGGAGGACGCCGACTCGATCGCCGTGGCCGGCGGCGCCCGAGTGCTGGACCGCGAGAGCGGGGACCGCGTCGTGGTCACCCCGGTTCCCTAGCGGGTGCGGGTGCAGCCCGTGCCGTCAAGCCGACGGGACGGGCTCACTCCGACGTGCGGACGCGGCCGACTGCTCGAAGGAGCGGGCGGTCTCCCGGTGACTTCTGGCCTGCAGGAGCGCGCTGGGCGTCAGGATGAGCGCAATGGCACCGGCGAAGAAGCTGACGCCGAGCCAGACGTTGGTGGGTGCGTCCTCCTCGTGCGTCTGCCCCGCCGCGCCGAAGAAGTAGAGCGCCGCCACCACGAACACCGCGGCGGCCACCAGGCCGACGGCGAGCCAGATGCGCGCGCGCAGAACCTCGCGCTGGTAGCGGACCTGCCGCGGGAGGTCGGCGACGCCGCTGCGCCGCTGCCGTTCGCCCTGCAGGACCGAGCGGGCCTCGGCGGCGGTCAGGCCCAGTTCGGCGAGGAGCCGGCGACCGGGGAGCGTCAGCAGCAGGCCGATGCCGATGCCCAGCGGCGCGCCCAGTCCGATCGGGAAGTCGACATCAGCGGCGATGAGCACGACCACCAGGGCCACCACGACCGCCACCGTCACCAGGAACGAAATCTTCAGTTGTCGATTCATTCGGAGCAGCCGCTCCATCTCCTGCGGTTCCAAGGTGCGCACGGTAGGTCCTCCACGCTGTGATCCGCCGTTGTCCACGCCTAGAAAATAGACTTCCGACCGAAGGTTTCGGTAACCGACAACCGGCCACCATCGAGTGGATTGCGACGACGGGCGGCGGGAGAACCCGCGCAGTGGGACCGACTCCCGGTCGCTGTGCCGAATAGTTGCGACTTCAACTGTCCGCTGCCGATGGGGCAGACCCTTTCCCGAATTCCTGGTGTCGGCCACCACTGCGCCGATTAACACGGCACCAGCCGAGGTGGGAAAGGAGCCGCGTGCGCGTGCCGACCGCATTATTGCCTGCCCCGACCGCCCCCGGGGCGCCCGCGACAGCACCCGCCGCGGGCCGCCGGCCGGTGGGCTGGGTACTGCCGCTGGTCACGGTGGTGTTGGGGGTGTACTTCGTCACCGGCGGCGCCAGCGGCGGCCTCGCCCGGCTGTGGACCTACTGGGTCGCCGTCCTCGCGCTCGACGCGGTGGCGCTGGTCGCCACCCTCATCGTGGCCCGCCGGACGCCAGCCGGCCCGAAACGGACATTCTGGCGGGCCTACGGGGTCGTGACCGCGGCGTTTCTGATCGGGGACTGCGGGGCGGCGCTGGCCGCCCTCGGCGGGCCGGCCCGGGCTCAGGACGTACAGGGGGCGCTCCTGGTCGGCGGCTACCTCACGATCCTGATCACGATGCTCCGGTACCCGGTGCGCTGGCGCAGCGCCCGGGCACGGCTGACGTTCTGGCTGGACACGGGCACGGTGGCCGTGGCCGCCGCGGCGGTCAACTGGTTCCTGACCGTCCGCGAGGAGACCAGTGACCTCACCACGACCGCCGTCGCGCTGGGCGCCGCCGCGATCTTCGTCCTCACCACCTTCGCCGGCGCCCGACTGGCGGTCAGTGGCCACGCGCCCACGACGCGGGCGACAGCGGTCCTGCTCATCGGTTCCGCTGCGCTGATCAGCGTGATCAACGGCATGGGCCTGCCCGCGCCTGAGCGCGGCAACGCGGACGGGTACACGGCGCAGATGCTGCTCTGGCTGCTGCCCAGCGTCCTCGCCGCGGCGGGTCCGCTGGCCCAGTACCGCAACGCGCACGACCAGATCGAGTCGGCCCGACCCCGGCGCCGCTCGTTCAGCCTGCTGCCGTACGCCGCCATCGCGGTCACGCTCGGGCTGCTGCTGCTCTCCGTGGCCGTGTCCGGAAATGTGCTACCTCGTACCGTCGGTGTCCTCGTGGCGGTGCTGGCGAGCGTGGGCCTGGTCGTGGCCCGCCAGCTCGTCTCGCTCACCGACAACGACCGGCTGCTGGCGCGCATCCAGCAGCAGGAGCAGCGGATGAGCGTCCTGCTGCAGCACTCCTCCGACATCATCGTCATCACCGACGCCCAGCTCCGCTGCGACTACGTCAGCCCGGCCGTCACCCGCCTGCTGGGTTACGAGCCGGCGCGGCTGCAGGGCCGCAACGCCGCGACCCTGGTCCATCCGGCGGACCGGACGCAGGCGGCCGCGGCGGTGCGTCACCTGGTGGCGGAGGGTAGTGGCAGCGCCACACACCAGGCGCGGTACCGACACGTCGACGGTAGCTGGCGCTGGCTGGAGGTGATCACCACGAACCTGCTGGACTCGGCGCACGTCGGCAGCCTGATCAGCAACTGCCGCGAGGTGACCGCCGCCCGCGAACTGCAGGAACTGCTGGAGCACAAGGCGACGCACGACCCGCTGACCAAGCTCGCCAACCGCGCCCTGTTCCAGCAACGACTGGACGAGGTCCTCACCGGTCCACCCGGCCGGCTCGGCGCCCCGGCCCGGGCCACGGTACTGGCCATCGACCTGGACGACTTCAAATCCATCAACGACGTCCACGGCCACCACGGCGGCGACGACGCCCTGATCGGCCTGGCGGACACGCTGTCGCGTTGCCTGCGCGGCAGCGATCTCGCCGCCCGACTGGGCGGCGACGAGTTCGCGGCTCTGCTGCCGCACACCACCGCCGGTGAGGCCACCCTGGTCGCCCAGCGCTTCCTCGACGCCCTGAAGACCCCGGTCCTGGTCGACGGCGAACACCACCTCACGCTGAGCTGCAGCATCGGGGTGGCCGGCTCGACCAGCGCCAACAGCACGGAGGTGCTCAAGGCCGCGGACCTGGCCATGTACCGGGCCAAGCAGAACGGCAAGAACCAGTACGCCGTCTTCGACAACACCGCCGCGTCCGTTCCGTCGCCGGACACCACGACGGCCTAGCGGCAGCCCTATTGCGCCCCTCGGCAAATTGGCTGTTCACCGCCGACGTTCCGGCGGGAGCCGCGTACGTTGATGCCCATGAGTGTCTACAGGAGAATGACACGAGTGGTGACACTGGCCGCGGTCGTGGCGGCCGCGGCGCTGTGTCTGCCGACCGCGGGTTCTGCCGCCGTCCCGGAGGGGACCGGGGTGATCTCGGGGCGGGTGGTGTTGAGCAACGGAAGTCCGGCCGAGGACATCCCCGTCGTCGTGCACCGTGCCGGCGATCATCGCGTACTGGCGAGTGTCCGTACGGACGGGGACGGCGCATATCGGAATGCCGGCCTGGCGCCCGGCGCGTACGCGGTGGGGGCGCGCCGGCAGTTCCGGGGTGAGGAGGCCATTCAGTGGGCACCGGGCCGGTGGCTGCAGGCCCAGGCCGACACCGTTCTGGTCACTGCCGACACGGTGGTCACGGTCGACCAGCAGTTGTTGGCGCGGCCGGCGACCGCGGCGCTGCGCGGACGGCTTCAGGTCCGAGGCGGTGTACCGCCGAACTTCCTTGAGGTGTCCTGGCACGCCGGACGCACCCCGGTGCGGGCCGACGGCAGCTACCGCATCGAGGGTGCGCTGCCCGGCGACGACCGGATTTCGATCGCGGTGCGCAGAGGTATGGGCTGGGGCCGGTGGTGGGGGCCGGGAGCCGACCACCCGGACGACGGTGAGCGGGTGTCGGTCGACGCCGGCGCCTCCGGTGTGGCGCCGGACCTCGTCGTTGCGGTGGGCACCGTCGCGGGACGCGTCACCGGGCCGGACGGCCGCCCCGCCCAGTCCGTGGAGGTGTCGATGCACCAGCGTGGGAGCCGCGGCCTCACCTACAGCCTGACCGATGCCGACGGCGGATTCAGCTTCGACGCGGTCAAGCCCGGCGAGTACCAGTTCAGTACCTACGCCCGGCTGGGCACGCCCATCCAGTGGTTCCCGCGCAAGAGCAGCCCGGAGGCGGGCGCCCACTACCAGGTGGAAGCGGGAAGGACGCTGACCCTGCACGAACAGCTTCTGCTGCCCACCGAAAGGAACCGGCGATGACGCGGAAACGGGCCCGCCGGGGGTTGGTGACGGCGGCGATTTCGGTGACGATCCTGCCCTGCGCGCCCCTACCGGTTCATGCGTCAGGACGGATGTCCGCGGAACTCAGCGGTGCCATCACCGTGGTCGGCGACGCGGCACCCGATCGCTTCGACGTCCTCGCCTACCCCGTCGACAGCGACAACGCCGTGGCCCGGGGGCAGGTGACCGGCGACGGCCGCTTCACCGTCGCCGGTGTGGCGCCCGGTCGCTACCGGCTCCAGGCGGACACGTGGCGCGGCCGCGGGTTCGGGACACTGTGGTGGCCCGGCACCCACGATCCGGCGCAGGCGACGGTATTCACCGTCGCCGATGACGGGCCGGTTGCCGTGCCGACGATGACGGTGCCGGTCGGCGCGGTCGAGGGCCGTATCACCAGCCAGGGCGGCGAACCGGTGAAACGTGCGCCGGTGTTCCTGGATGCCACGTACGGAAGGCCCGGCTCGGGACCGGCTGACCTGGAGCGGGCGTCCACCGGATCCGACGGCAGGTACCGGTTCGCGACCGTGATCGGCGGCGGCTACAAGGTCGGCACCGGGATGCGCTTCAGCGACGACGAGGACACGGTGGTCACCCAGTGGCTGCCCGGCCGGTGGGTACGGGCCCGGGCCGACACCGTCGCCGTGGAGGCCGGCCAGACCACCGTCGTCGACCAGCGGCAGCTCCCACTTCCCAGGGCCGCGGTGGTGTCGGGGCGGCTGACGGTCACCGGGGGCGCGTCGGCGACCGAGTTCGCCGTCTGGCCAGTGGACCACTACGCGTGGCGGGGGCCGGTCGCCGCGGACGGCAGCTTCGAACTCAGCCCACTTCCGCCAGGGGAGTACCAGTTCTCCGTCAGCAGTGGCAACGCCGCCGCCTGGCTGCCCGGCGGCGGCCTGCACAGGCCGACGGAGTGGCTCACCATCGACGCGGGCGAACACCGCGTCCTCGACCCGCTGCACCTCTCCGTCGGCCGGATCTCGGGCAGACTCACGACCAGGACCGCAGGCGTGCCCCCGTACGGCGCCCACGCGCTGCTGCACCGCGTCGCCCCCGACGGCTCCACCGACCCGGCCGTCCCCCTCACCCGCCAGGCCCGTGTCGCCGACGACGACGGAAACTTCGACTTCGCAGCGGTGGCGCCCGGTCGGTACAAGATCAGTGTGCGTCTGCGCGGGGGTCCGACGGCCAAACCACACCAGTGGGTACCGGGGCGGCGCACACCTACCGACGCCAGAGTCTTCACCGTCGGTATCGGCGACCATCTCATCGTTCCCGACGAGGTGGTACTCCCCCGCAAGCCATAACGAGCCGCGGGGCTGGACCGGCCACCGGCCTCGTCGCCCCCGGACCGGCGACGGTGTCGCGCCTATTTCAGCGCGGGACGTCGGTGACGGCGCCGCAACTGAAGCAGAGCGCGACACCCTCCGGGCTCTTCACCGTACGCGCACCGATAACCATGGACTCCCCGCAGGCGCTACATGGTGCGTACGGACGGCCGGAACGGCCACCGAGGACGTCCGAAACATAGTCGGACTCCGCGAAGCCGGGAAGGTCGTATTCGGTGAAGCAGAAGCGGCACATCAGCGGACTCTTGTCGAACCGGTCCGGCTTGCCGACCACAAAGGCCCACAGCCTGCAATCGGGGCATTCCACCGTCCGTTCAGCGACTACAGCGAGTTCCTCCCCCAGTGCCCGCATACCGTGCTCCACAAGCGACGTGATGCTCCCGAGCTTCGACCGTAGGGCGGCCATGGTTTCCCCGACGTGACGGATCGCGTCTGAATTTTTCTCGCACAGCGCGGGTCGCAGGTACAGGTGAATGAACTGCAGAAGACGCATCGTGACCTCCGCTGCCGTTCTCTCCACGGTGGCGGCGCTGACGTCCCGCCTGAGGTGACCGAAATGAGTGAGAGCGTTTCGCGTGGTCGTCAGTCGCTGGATCGCCTCGTGAAGTTCCGGGTTTCTCACTCCGGCAATTTGTTCAAGTCTCGTGAAGACATCCCTCAGGGTGCAACTGTTGAAGTCACCCTCGTCGAACTTCTCCCGCGTAGCCTCTCCCGGCTTTGCGAACACCAGGCTCCAGTGCTCCTCGACAAGCCGTGCTTTAAGGAGTACCTCCGTCGCCGCCTGAAGGTGGAGGACCGCGTACTTGAGGCTTCCTCTGCCCGGTGGGGTGGCGGCGGCGCCGAGGTAGTCCACGGCGGTGACGAGGTAGTCGAGGCCATTGTGTACAGGAGGAAGGACGAAGGCCCGACGTGCCTCCACGCCCTCGCTGGGCTCGGTTGTCATTGCGCCACTTTCCCCTTCCACTCCAGCTCCTCAGGTTCGACGGGCAGCCGGAAGGTACAACGAGCCGCTGCCGCGCCCCTCGCTGCGGGGTGGCGGTTCGCCTACTGAGCGGGCGGAGTTGACCGAGCGCTCACGGCGGACACGTCGAGGCTGCGGGCGTGCAGCCGGCCGATCTCCTGGTTGGCCTCGACGAACGGGCGCATCCGCCGCTCGTAGGCGCCGAACCCCGCCTGCGGATCCCAGTCGGCGGCGGCCAACTCCGCGGCCAGCAGATGGGCACCGACCAGGGCCAGTCCGGTGCCCTGCCCGGACAGCGGCGACGAGCTGAACGCCGCGTCCCCGAGCAGCCCGACCCGTCCGTCCGACCAGCGTTCCATCACCACCTGGGCGACCTGGTCCAGGTAGAAGTCCGGGGTGTCGTCCAGGTGCGCGAGGATGCGCGGGGTCAACCAGCCCATGTCGTTCATCTGCTCACGCAGCACCCGCTTCTGGGCGGCGACATCGCGGTGGTCGACATCGAGGTCGGCGGCGGGGAGGGAGAACATGACCATCGCCCGCCTCACGTCCCGGAGGGGCCGCAGGCCGGCGGAGCGCCCGGTCCCGGACTCCTGGTAGTCGACCAGCCAGCGGTCCAGCCCGTCGGCCCCGATCACCAGGTCGAAGCGCCGCCGACGAGCGCCACGTCGACCCCGTCGGCGTCCTGGGTGAGCGCGGCGATCCGGTCGCCGAAGAGGTACTCGACACCGTCGCGGGTGCCCTCGTACAGCACCCGGGACAGGTCCCCCCGCAGGATCTCGATCTCCGCGATGTACCCGTCGCCGCCGTGGTCGTCCGCGCGGTAGGTCTCCCGCACGTTCCCGTCCACGTCCACGGTGTGCGCGCCAGCGGTGTCGGTGCGGGCCGCGCGCACGGCCGCGTCCAACCCATCCGCGCGATGACCTCCCTGGCCCACCCCGCGCATCCACGGCCTGCCCACCGGCACGCAGCTCCGGCGCCCGCTCCACCACGGTCACCGCCGCACCCGGCCGACGCAGCTAGTGCGCCAGCGCCGGCCCCGCGATACTCGCCCCCGACACCAACACCCGGCACCCGCTCATGACGCCCCCCGCTCGCCCGCCCGGCCCACTGCCACCCCTGTCGGTGCGACGGACCCGGGTGGGCGCAGTGCCCGGACCTCGTCGATCGTGTCGGCCTCGGCCGCCGTCTTGTCCTCCCGGTACCGCAGCACCCGCGCGAACCGCAGCGCGACACCGCCGGGGTACCGAGTGCTGCGCTGGACCCCGTCGAAGGCGACCTCGACCACCTGCTCCGGCCGGACCCGCACCACGCCCCGCTCCTCGCCCACCGCGAGCGCCGTGAACCGCTCCGTCTGCCAGCGCAGCGTCGCGTCGCTGAGTCCCTTGAAGGTCTTGCCCAGCATCACGAAGCCGCCGGTCGCCGGCTCCCGCGCGCCCAGGTGCAGGTTGGACAGCCAGCCCTGCCGCCGGCCGTGCCCCCGCTCGACGGCCAGGACCACCAGGTCCAGCGTGTGCCGCGGCTTGACCTTCACCCAGGCCCCGCCGCGGCGGCCCACCTCGTAGGGGGCCTGCGGCGACTTCAGGACCACACCCTCGTGCCCGCCGGCCAGCGCCGCGGCGAAGAACCCGGCCGCCTGCCCGGGGCCGGTCACGGTGTCGCGCCCCACCCGCAGCGCGGCCGGGACGAGGTCGGCCAGGGCGGCCCAACGGCCGGCGCCGGGCGTGTCGATCAGGTCGGCGCCGTCGGCGTGCAGCAGGTCGAAGAAGTACGGCACGAGCGGGTCGCCCGCGTCGGCCGGGCCGCTGGTCGCGGCGCGGCCGGCGGTGTCCTGGAACGCCCGCGGGCGGCCGGTGGCGTCGCGCAGCACCGCCTCCCCGTCGAGCACGAGGTCGCCGCCGGGCAGGTCCCGGACGGCGGCGGCCACGCCGGGCAGCCGGGCGGTGACGTCGGCGAGGCTGCGGCTGAACACGGCGACCTCCCGGCCCCGCCGGTGGACCTGGACGCGGACGCCGTCGAGCTTGGTGTCGACGACCGCGGGTACGCCGGTGGCCGCCAGGCCGGCCTCGATGTCCGGTGCGCTGCCGGCCAGCATGGGGGCCAGCGGGCGGCCCACCTCCAGCGCGACCGCCGCGAGCGCGGCCGCCCCGCCGGCCAGCGCGGCCACCGCGACCGCGCGGATGTCCCCGGTGAGCAGCAGCGCCCGCCGGACGGCGGCGGCGGGCACCGCGGCGGCCCGGGCGATCGCGTCGGCGAGGAGGCCGGCCTGGGCGCCCTGGCGGAGTTCGCCGAAGAACAGGCCGGTCAGCAGCCGCTGCTCCGGGGCGGTGGCCGCGGCGTAGAGGGCGGCCAGCCGGGCGCGCCGCAGGCGCTGGGAGCCGGCGCCGGCCACTGCCGCGACGGCGTCGACCGCGGCGTCGACGGCGGCGACCGTCAGCGTGGCGACCTGGGCGGGCGGGGGCAGGTCGCGCAGGCCGGCGCCGCCGACGCCGGTCCGGCGCTGGCGCAGCTCGCCGGCCAGGTAGCCGGCGCCGGCCGCCACCTCGTCGGGGTCGAGGCGGCGCAGGGCGTCGGCGAGCAGGGCGACCTTGTCTCGGCGGCCCCCGACCGCGGCGACGGCGGCGGAGGCGGCCGCGAGGTCGACGAACAGCACTCGCCCATCCTGGCAGTCCCGGGGCCGGGTGCGGGCCGCCGCTCCCCAACTGCTCCCCCGCGCGACCCTCGGGCGTACGGGAGCCCTTCGGCCCCGCAGAGCTGGCCGCCCGCGTCACCGGCACTGCTCCCCGCCGACTGACCGCCCCCGGCGCGCGCCACGGTTCGGCCGGCACCGCGCGGACGCGCCAGGGTCGTCTCCGGTGTCGGAGGCGGATCTGCGCAGGCAGCTCGATGCCGTCGATACCGGGCATCCGCATGTCGCCCACGACGCTGATCACGGGACGTGCGTCGCGGGTGGGACGGCACGGGAAGGGTGCCCGCCGTCGTCCGTTCGGCCGGGCCGGACGAGCCGTGGGGCCCATCCCGCGACACCGGGCCTATCGTTACCGGAATACCCGAGATGTACCGGGAGATGTACGCCGCTGTCCCCCGACCGACCCGACGGTGTCCAGTACGGTGAGTAGCCGGGACCGGTGCGAGCCGGGGCTCGCGGGCGTGGGGACCGCCGCCGACTGATGGTGGGTACGAATGGCTGCTGCCGAGATCTTCCGCTGGGGTTCCGCGGTGATCAACCTCGGCATGCTGACGTACGCGGTCGGCGCCTACGTCCGGCACCGCGACGCGCTGCGCGGCCTGCTCGTCCTGCTCTACGCCACCGGCCTGACCGTCTCCGCGGTGGAGGCGTACGTCCGCCTGTCCGGGCGGCCCAGCGGCTACGGGGTCGCCACGGCCGGCGCCGTGTACCTGTTCCACCCGATCATGACGCTGCTGCTGGCCAGCTTCGTCCACCGGGTGCCGCGGGCGGTGGTCGCCGCCGCCTTCGCCGGGGCGACTCTGTTGACGTTTCCCCTGGTGGCGTACCCCAAGCCGGGCATCCCCGCGGTCGGCCTGGGCTACGTGGTCTTCTTCGTGACCGTGGAGACCGCCGCCGCCCGGATCTTCGCCGCCGAGGCCCGCCGCCGCCGGGGCACCTCCGCGGTGCGGCTGCGCAGCGCGTCCCTGGCGGCGTGGGCGCTCATCCTCGTCCTGCTGCTCGCCGTGCTCGGCGGGATCGCCGGGCTGACCTCCGCGCCCACCAACGACGTGGTGGCCGTGCGGCCCGGCGGCGTGGTGGTGGTGCTGCTGTCGCACTTCCTGCTCGCGGCGTCGGCCGTCGGCTACCTGCTGGCCTTCGCCCCGCCGCGGCTGCTGCGCCAGGTGTGGGAGGCCCGGGCACTACGCACAGTGAGTCGACGCCTGCTGGACGCCCCGCCCACCGAGACGCCGACCGAGGTGTGGCGGCGGTACACCGACGTCGTGCGGGACGTGACCGGCGCCGACGCCGCCGACGTCGTCCTGTGCGGGCCGGAGGGCGGGCTCGTCCGGCCCGGCGACGACCCGCACCACCCGACGCTGCCCGCCGACCTGGTCCGGGCGGACCTGTCCCGGCTGCTGCGGGTGGACTACGCCGTCGCACTGCGGCCGGCCGCCGCCGGGCCGCGGCAGGCAGGAGCCGGCGGCCCGCTGGCCGACTTCTACGCGGGCACCTGGGACGGGGCGTTCCTGACCGCGGTGCCGATCGCCGCCCCCCGGGTCCGCGAGGGCGCGCTCGTCGTCGTGAACCGGCGCCGCGGCCTGTTCGCCGGTGACGACCTGCGGCTGCTGGCCGACCTCGCCGCGCAGGCCGCCGTCCTGGCCGAGCGCGGGGCGGTGGTCCAGCGGCAGCAGCGCCTGACCGACGAGCTGGCCGCCTCCGTGGCGGCGCTGACCCAGGCCAGCCGCGCCAAGACCGACTTCCTGGCGGCGATGAGCCACGAGCTGCGTACCCCCCTGCACGCCATCATCGGCTTCAGCGACCTGCTCGGCGACGACCTGGCCGGCGACCCGGTGCACGCCGAGTGGGTCGGGCACATCCAGCGGGGCGGGTACCACCTGCTCACGCTCATCAACGGCCTGCTGGACCTGGCGAAAGTGGAGTCCGGGCAGGTCGACCTGCGCCGCGCCCCGCTGCGGCTGGACACGGCGATCGTCGAGTTGCTGGCGACGCTGCGCCCGATGCTCGCGCGCAAGAACCTCCAACTCGTCAGCCTGCTGGCCCCGGTCACCGCCTCGGTGGACGCGCTGCGCTTCCGGCAGATCGTCGAGAACCTGCTGTCCAACGCCATCAAGTTCACCGCGGAGGAGGGCCGGATCACGGTCAGCCTGGGCGTCGAGGGCAGGGATGTCACCGTGTCGGTCGCCGACACCGGGGTGGGCATCGCCGCCGAGGACCAGCCGATGATCTTCGAGGCGTTCCAGCAGGTGCGGACGGCGGACAAGCGCGGCGGTACCGGCCTGGGCCTGGCCCTGGGCCGGCGGCTCGCGCAGGCCCACGGCGGCGACCTGCACCTGCAGTCGGCGGTGGGTCTGGGCAGCACGCTCACGCTCAGCCTCCCGGACAGCCTGGTCGCGGGCGACGCTCCGCCCGACGGGGCGGTGCGCCGCCTGCCCCACCCGGGCGACGCCCTGCCCACCACCTGATCCCGCCCGGCGCCCGCGCGCGGGGCCGCCCGCGGTCAGGACAGGACGACCAGGACCCGGTCGACGGCCGCGGGCGCCGCCAGGGCCGTACCGGCCAGCAGCGCCGCCAGGACGAACAGCCCGCGCAGCGCCACCTCCCCCGGGCCGCCCGCCCGGACCGCCACCGAGCGGGGCAGCCCGATCATCCGCCACGTCCGCCCGGCCAGCGGCAGCGGCCACAGAATCGGGATTCCGGCGCTGGTGATGAGGTCGCCCAGCAGGTGCACCAGGCAGCCGACGCCGACGGCGAAGCCAAGTTCGGGGTACGCCCGGGCGCCGGGCAGGGTCACGTAGGCGGCGAGCGCCGCACCGGCGGCCGCCAGCGTCACGCCGAGCCAGCCGACCCGGTCGGCCCACCGGTCGGCCAGGCCCCGCAGCGCCAGTCCGATCATGACGAACAGCACGCCCAGCACCGCCCACTTGCCGTACCGGGTGCACAGCCACGTCGTCCCCCAGCCGACGCCGACGACGAACGGCAGCGTGTGGGTGAAGGTCCGGTGCCCGTTGCGCCGCGACGGGTCCCGCCGCAGCTTGGTCGCGTGGTACACGAACAGGCTCAGCTTCTCCACGATCTCGGCCAGCAGCAGCGTGAAGATGCCGAACGTCCGGGCCACCGTCGCCCCGCCCCGGTTGGCGGTCACCTTGCCCGACATGTCGAGGTCGGGCAGCAGCGCGCCGCCCGCGCAGACGGCCGTGCCGACCGCCAGGGCGGCCGGCGTCTGCGCGTACCCGTAGACGTGGTCGGCGGTCCACGAGCCGACGAGCCAGACGGCCGCCCCCGACAACGCGTGCGACGGGCCCATCATCGGCGCCTCCACTGTCGACCTGGCGGCGCCCCGCGCGCCGCGCGCAGGAACGATGGCAGACCGGCCGGTGTGGATCAACAACCGCCACGCGTCGGTTACCTCACGCGGACCGCGCCGCCCCACGCGCCGGTGGCGCTCTCAGGCGTCCGTCCGGCCGAGTTCCCAGCACGCCACGGCGGCGGCCGCCGCCGCGTTCAGCGAGTCGACCCCGCCACGCATGGGGATCACCACCCGCCGGTGCGCGGCCGCCATCGCCGCGGCGCTCAGGCCGGCGCCCTCGGCGCCGATCAGCAGCGCGGTCCGCGCGCGGTCGGCGGCGGCCAGCCGCTGGATCGGTACGGCGTCGGGGGCCGGGGTCATCGCCAGCAGTGTGAAGCCGGCCGCCCGCACGGCGGCCAGGTCGCCGGGCCACGCATCCAGGACGGCGTACGGCACCGCGAACACCTCGCCCATGCTCACCCGCACCGACCGCCGGTACAGCGGGTCGGCGCAGCGCGGGGACAGCAGCACCCCGTCGACGCCGAGGCCGGCCGCGGCCCGCAGGACGGCGCCGATGTTGGTGTGGCTGTTCAGGTCCTCCAGGATCACCAGGCGGCGGGCGCCGGCCATCAGCGCCGCCGGGGCGGGCAGCGGCCGGCGGTGGAACGAGGCGAGGACGCCGCGGTGTACGTGGAAGCCGGTGATCTCGGCGAGCACCTGCGGCGGCGCCGCGTACAGCGGCGCGCCGGTGCCCGCCAGGTCGGCGACCTGGTCGACCCGCTTGGCGTCGACCAGGAAGGAGCGCGGCCGGTAACCCGCGCGCAGCGCCCGCCGCAGCACCAGCTCGCCCTCGGCGATGAACAGCCCGTGCGGCGGCTCCCACCGGGTCCGCAGCGCCACGTCGGTCAGTTCGCGGTAGTCGGCGACCCGCGGGTCGTCGGCCGTCACGGTGAGCGCCACGCTGTCCTGCACCGCACCAGTGTGCCGCCCCGCGCACCCCGGGTGCGCCCGGGGTGCGCGGCCCCCGGCGCTACCCCGCCGCGTGCGGGGGGCGCGGACCGGAGACCTGCGCCTCGGCGGCGCGGACCTCGGCGTGCACCTGCTGGGCCGCCGCCGCGGCGGCCTCGGCGGCGGCCGCGGCCTCCTCGTTCACCTCGTCGTGGGCCGGCGGCGCCACCGGGGCGTCGCCGACCATGTTGGCCAGGCCGCCCAGCGCGCCGCCGATGCCCTCCAGCGCCTTGGACAGCTCCGCCGGCACGATCCACACCTTGTTGGCCTGGCCGTTGGCGATCTGCGGCAGGGCCTGCAGGTACTGATAGGCCAGCACCTTCTGGCTCGGGTTCGCGGTGTGGATGGCGTCGAACACCGTGCGGATCGCCTTGGCCTGGCCCTCGGCCTGCAGGATCCGGGCCTGCCGGTCGCCGTCGGCGCGCAGGACGGCGGCCTGCTTGTCGCCCTCGGCCGTGAGGATCTGCGACTGCTTCACGCCCTCGGCGTTGAGGATCGCGGCGCGGCGGTCGCGCTCGGCGCGCATCTGCTTCTCCATCGAGTCGCGGATGCTCGGCGGCGGCTCGATCGCCTTCAGCTCCACCCGGGTGACCTTGATGCCCCACCGGCCCGTCGTCTCGTCCAGGACGCCGGACAGGTGCTGGTTGATCTGGTCGCGGCTGGTCAGGGCCCGCTCCAGGTCCAGCGAGCCGATGACGTTGCGCAGGGTGGTGACGGTGAGCTGCTCGATGGCCTGGAGGAAGTGCGCGATCTCGTACGTCGCCCGCACCGGGTCGACCACCTTGAAGTACAGCACCGTGTCGATCGAGACGACGAGGTTGTCGGAGGTGATCACCGGCTGCGGCTCGAAGCTGACGACCTGCTCGCGCATGTCCACCTTGGTCCGCACGGCCTCGATGAAGGGCATCAGCAGGTTCAGCCCCGGGCTCAGGGTGCGCTGGTACCGGCCGAGCCGCTCCACCACGTCCATCCGCTGCTGCGGCACGATCCGCACCGACCGGGCCAGTACGACGATCACGATCAACGCGATCGCCCCGACCACGATGCCAGTAGTCATCGCTCCCCCTCGCCTGCCTCGCTGGTCGCGCCCACCTGGACGGTGGCGCCGTCGACCCCGACCACCCGGACGCGCGTCCCGGGCTCGAACCGCTGGCCGTCGACGGCGGCCCGCGCCGACCACACCTCGCCGTCGAACTTCACCTGGCCGGCGCCGTCGTCCACCGGCGTCAGCACGGTGGCCAGGCTGCCGAGCAGGCTCTCCATGCCGATGGCCGCCGCCCGGTGGGGCACCGCCCGGCGGCGGTGCCGGCGCAGCACCGGCCGGACCGCGACCAGGCAGAGAACCGACACCAGCGCGCAGAGGGTGATCTGCGCCCACAGCGGCGCGCCCAGGCCGGCGGCGATGGCCGCGGCGAAGGCGCCCACGGAGAACATGGCCAGTACCAGTGTCACCGTCAGTACCTCGGCCACCGCCAGCACCACGCCGGCCGCCACCCAGATCAGAACGTCCATGTCACTGATCGTGGCACGGCCGGTCAAGGGACGGGAAGCTAAGCGGTACCTCGAAAAGTGGTGCGGATCACGGTACGGTGACAAAGTCGATCAACCGCTCCACGGCCCCGAGGAGCGGTGTCTCCACGTCGCGGTACGAGTCCACACGGGACAGGATGTGCCGCCACATCGCGGCCGGCTCGGCCACCCCCAGCGCGGCGCACACCCCCTCCTTCCAGGGCTGTCCCGGCGGTACGACGGGCCAGGCGGCGATCCCCAGCCGCCGCGGCTTCACCGCCTGCCAGATGTCGACGTACGGGTGGCCGGTGACCATCACGTGCCGCGAGGACGCCCCGGCCGCGATGCGGCTCTCCTTGCTCCCGTCGACCAGGTGGTCGACCAGCACCCCCAGCCGCGCCCCCGGCCCCGGCCCGAACCCGGCCACCGCCTCGGCCAGCGCGTCGATCCCGTGCAGCGGCTCGACGACGATGCCCTCGACGCGCAGGTCGTCGCCCCAGATCCGTTCGACCAGCGCCGCGTCGTGTACGCCCTCCACCCAGATCCGGCTCGCCCTGGCGACCTGCGCCCGCTGCCCCGCCACCGCGACCGAGCCGGACGCGGTCCGCCGGGCGGCGGCAGCCGGCGGCGGTGCGGGGCGCCGCAGCGTGACCAGTTCACCCTCCAGGCGGAACGCGGCGGGCAGCAGCGGGAAGTGCCGCCGCCGGCCGTGCCGGTCCTCCAGCACCGCGGCGCCGTCGGCCAGGTCGACGACCGCGCCGCAGAAGCCGGAGCCGGCGTCCTCCACCACCAGGCCGGGCGTCGCCTCGACCTCCCGGATCGCCCGCCGCCGACGCCAGTCGCCGGCCAGGACATCCCGCGCGTACCGGTCCGTCGTCATGCCCGCACCCTACCGTCGCGCGCCGCGCCGCCGGCCCGCCGACGGCCCCCGGACGCGCGGGCCACGCGGGCGCGGACGAAGGCAGACAAGTGCAGCGGCGGGACGTACGCTGGCGGTCATGCCGGAAACCGCGGACCCCCCCGAGGTCGTCGGCGAGCGCGCGATCCGCTTCGTCACCTGGGCCCGGGCCTGGCGGGCCGGACTGGCCGCGTACGACGACGTCGCGGACGTGATCGCCGACGGCGAGGAGCACCTGCTGGCCGACTCCCCCGGGACGTGGCGGGACCTGCCGCTGCGCCAGTCGCTGGCCTTCCTGTCCAAAGTGGCGTGCGACGAGATCCGCCTGGTGCTGCCGGTGCCGGGCGACCCGACCGGGCTGCCGGGGCCGGGGCGGTTCACCGACGCCGCCGTCGCCGCCCGCGAGGCGGTGGTGGCCGGCGGGTACGGGCTGGTGCCCTCGGTCCAGACGCACACCTCGGGCTCCGGCGACGAGTTCCACACCGTGGTCTGGCGGGTGTACCAGCTCCCGGCGGCCCCGGCGCCGCCGCCGCTGACCGCGGCGGACGCCGAGGCGGACCTGTCCGCCGCCCTGGCCGAGACCACGACCGCGCTGACCCGGTTGGACGTGGCGCGCTGGCGGCCGGGCCTGGCCAGCGCGCTGGAGCAGTTGCGGCGGCCGGGCAGCGGGCACGACCTGCCGCCGGGCTTCACGCCGCGGTCCCGCCGGCTGTACGCCCGTGCCCGGGTCCTGCACTCGGTGCTGGCGCTGGCGGCGGAGGACGCCCCGGGCGGCGCCGTCAACGCCCACGAGGCCAACCAGCGCGACGCCGCGCTGCGCCCGCTGACCACGGCCTGCCGGCACGCGCTGACCGCCGCCTGCAACGCCCCGCTCGCCTCGTGACCGGCCGCGTCCACGTCATGAGCGGCCGCGCCCACTTCGTTAGCGGTCGCGCCGAGGCCCTCCGGCACGGTCCGGCTCAGCGCGCGGCGGCGGGCGGCGCACCGGCGCGGTCGCGGCGGTCAGGCGCGCGGGGACGTCCGGGCGGGCGGCCGGGCGCGGGGTGACTGGCAGCAGGTCGACGGGCAGGGGTCGGCCAGCGCCAGCGTGCCGAGCCGGCGCGGCGCGGCCGCGGCCAGCCGCTCGGTGACCAGCTCCCGGACCATCGTCACGAACCGCGGGTCGGTGCCGGGGGTGGCCGCGCGGGCGAAGCCGAGGCCGAGGTCGCGGGCCGTGGCCGCCGCCTCGGTGTCGAGGTCCCAGACGACCTCCAGGTGGTCGGAGACGAAGCCGATCGGGCTGACGGCCACCTGCGCCGTCCCCGCCGCCGCCAGCCGCGCCAGGTGCGCGTTGACGTCGGGCTCCAGCCACGGCACCTGCGGCGGGCCGGACCGCGACTGCCAGACCAGGTCGTACGGCAGGTCCGGCGCGGCGGCCGCCGCCACCAGCGCGGCGGTCTCGCGGAGCTGCGTCTCGTACAGGTGCCCGTCCGGCCCGGCCGCGGCGGCGGCCGCCAGCGGCACCGAGTGCGCGGTGAAGACCACGCGGGTGCGGTCGCGGGCGGCCGGGTCCAGCGTGGCCAGCGCCGCGCGCAGCGCGTCGGCGTGCGGCGCGACGAAGCCGGGGTGGTCGGCGTAGTGGCGCACCTTGTCGATCACGGGGGCGCCGGGCCCGACCGCCGCCCGGGCCGCGGCGATGTCCTCGCGGTACTGGCGGCAGGAGGAGTAGCCGCCGTAGGCGCTCGTGACGAAGGCCACCGCCCGCCGCACCCCGGCGTCGCGTAGCTGCGCGACGGTGTCGCGCAGCATCGGCCGCCAGTTGCGGTTGCCCCAGTGGCAGGACAGGTCCACGCCGTGGGCGGCGAAGTCCTCGGCCACGGCCGCCAGCAGGTCCCGGCACTGCGCGTTGATCGGCGAGACGCCGCCGAAGTGCTGGTAGTGCGCGGCCACCTCGGCCAGCCGGGCGTCGGGGACACCGCGGCCCCGGACGACGTTGCGCAGGAACGGCATGACGTCGTCCGGGTGCTCCGGCCCGCCGAACGAGATGAGCAGGAACGCGTCGTAGGCCATCGGTTCAGGCTACGACCCGACGGCGTGGTACCCGCCGTCGACATGCACGATCTCGCCGGTGGTCGCCGGGAACCAGTCCGAGAGCAGGGCGACGCAGGCCCGGGCGGCCGGCTCGATGGCGCTGAGGTCCCAGCCCAGCGGCGCGCGCTGGACCCAGGTGTCCTCGAACTGGCCGAAGCCGGGGATCGACTTGGCGGCCATGGTCCGCAGCGGGCCGGCGGCGACGAGGTTGCTGCGGATGCCGCGGCCGCCCAGGTGCATGGCCAGGTACCGGGACGTCGACTCCAGGCCGGCCTTGGCCACGCCCATCCAGTCGTACACGGGCCAGGCCACCGAGGCGTCGAAGGTCAGGCCGACCACGGCGCCGCCCTCGGCCAGCAGCGGCATCGCCGCCATCACCAGGGACTTGTACGAGTACGTGGAGACGTGCAGCGCGGTGGCCACGTCCTCCCACGGCGCGTCCAGGAAGCCGCCGCCGAGGCAGGTCTGCGGCGCGAAGCCGATCGAGTGCAGCACGCCGTCCAGGCCGTCGACGTGCTCCCGGACCCGGTCGGCCAGCCCGGCGAGCTGGTCGGCGTCGGTCACGTCCAGCTCGATCACCGGCGCCGGGGCGGGCAGCCGCCTGGCGATCCGCTCCACGAGCGACAGCCGGCCGTACCCGGTGAGGATCACCGTGGCGCCCTGCTCCTGGGCGAGCCTGGCGACCGCGAACGCGATCGACTGGTCGGTGAGCACACCGGTGATCAGCAGCCGCTTGCCGGCCAGCAGTCCTGACACTGTCACTCCTCATCGGGGGTACGGGCGGCGGTCAGTGTCCCATGCCGAGGCCGCCGTCGACGGGGACGATCGCGCCGGTGACGTACGCGGCGGCGTCGCTGCCCAGCCACGCGACGACCCCGGCGACCTCGTCGGCCGCGGCGAACCGGCCGGCCGGGATGACCTTGCGATACTCGGCCTTGCGCTCCTCCGCCAGACCGGCGGTCATGTCGGTCTCGACGAAGCCCGGCGCGACGACGTTGGCGGTGATGTTGCGGCCGCCCAGCTCCCGGCTGATCGACCGCGCCATGCCGACCAGGCCCGCCTTGCTGGCCGCGTAGTTGACCTGCCCGGCCTGGCCGTACATCGCGATGACGGAGGAGATGAAGATCATCCGCCCCCAGCGGCCGCGGACCATCTTGGCGCTCGCCCGGCGGGCGCACCGCCAGGCGCCGGTCAGGTTGGTGTCCAGGACGCCGCTGAACTGCTCCTCGGACATCCGCATCAGCAGGGTGTCGTCGGTGACCCCGGCGTTGGCCACGAGGATCTCCACCGGCCCCAGCTCGGCCTCGACGGCGCCGAACGCCGCGTCGACCGAGTCGTTGTCGGTCACGTCGCAGCGGACGCCGAACAGGCCCTCCGGCGCGGCGCCGGAGCGGTGGGTCACCGCGACCCGGTCGCCCTGCGCCGCGAACGCCCGGGCGATGGCCAGGCCGATCCCCCGGTTGCCGCCGGTCACCAGCACCGTGCGCGCCATGCCGCTCCACCTTCCGTCGCGGCCGCCGCCGCGCTCCTCTGCGACCGGGCGCGGGCAGGTCCGGCCGGCCCGGCCAGCCTAGGCGCCGGGCCAGGCCGCCGCGGCGCGGGGTGGCGGCGGTGCGGCGCACCCGGCCGGGCCCGCGCGCCGGGCGGGCGCACCCGGGGTCGGGGCGGGCCGCGCGATCAATCCGAACGGGCTACCCCGCCGGCTGGACAGCCGGACCCCTGGGCTGGGTACGATTCACCCGTCGCCGGGCGGCTTCCCCCGTGGTCGCCCGGCGACCCGCCCACTGCCCGCGCTGCGGGCGACCTCCTCCGACCACGACGCCGGGCGGTCGCGCCGTCGGCGTCGCCGACCCCGCCCGCACCCGGCCGGCCGGTCGCGGTACCGGTCCGCCACGCCGGCCGACGCGCCAGAACGCCGTCCCCGCGGTCGCCGACGATGATCGTCATAGACTCGGCCGCGTGCATGTGGAACCAGCGATCTGTTCGGCGAAGGGCTGCCGCGCCCTCGCGCGCTGGGAACTGCGCTGGAACAACCCGAGGCTGCATGACCCGGGCCGGCGCAAGACCTGGCTCGCCTGCGACCCGCACCGCATCTCCCTCGGCGACTTCCTGACCGCCCGCGGCTTCCTGCGCGAGGTGGCCCCGCACGTCGACAGCGTCCCGCACGCCCCGAGCGGGCCGGCGACCGGCGACTAGGCTCGGCGTGTGACCGACGACGATGCCTTCACCCCGTGGCCGCGGACGCTAGCCTGGCGGCCGGTGTCCCCGCGGCTGGTGTGGGTCCGGCTCATCCGGCTCTGGGCCGCGGCGGCGCTGGGCGTCGCCGCGCTGACCGCCGCCCGGCTGACGCTGCCGGACGGCCTCGTCGCCGGGCTGGCCCACGCGGGCACCTGGGCGGTGCTCGCCGCGGCGGCGGTGCGGTCGTGGTCGACGGTCCGGGCGGTGCGCGCCTGGGGGTACGCCGAGCGGGACCACGACCTGCTCGTCCGGCACGGCCTGCTGATCCGCCGGCTGACCCTCGTGCCGTACGCGCGGATGCAGTTCGTCGACGTCAGCGCCGGCCCGCTGGAGCGGGCCTTCAAGCTGGCCACGGTCACCCTGCACACGGCCTCGGCCGCCAGCGACGCCGTCGTGCCCGGCCTGGCCCCGACCGAGGCCCGCCGGCTGCGGGACCGCCTGGCCGCGCTGGGCGCCGACCCCGCCGCCGGGCTGTGACCGCCGACCGGCCGGCCCGGCACCGGCTGCACCCGCTGAGTCCGCTGCTGCACAGCGCGAAGGCCCTGGCCGTGAGCGTCGCGGCGCTGTCCTGGCAGGGGTACGCGTGGCTCGGCCCGCTGCGCTGGCTGCTGCTGGTGGGCGCGCTCGTCGCCGCGACGGGCGCCTGGGCGGTGGTGAGCTGGTACAACACCGGGTACCGGCTGACCGGCCGGGAGCTGCGCATCGACGACGGTCTGCTGTGGCGGCGCACCCGCGCCATCCCGCTGGAGCGGCTCCAGAGCGTCGAGGTCCGGCGCCCCGCGCTGGCCCAGCTCGCGGGCCTGGCCGAACTGCGGCTGGAGGTGGCCGGCGGGGCGCGGACCGAGGCGCCGCTGGCGTACCTGGGGCTGGCCGACGCGGTCCGGCTGCGCGACGAACTGCTCGCGGCCGGCCGCGCGCCGGCCGCCGACGCCGCCGCCCCGGCGGCCGCCGTGCTGCACACCGTGCGGGACCGGGACCTGGTGGTGGCCCAGTTCCTGACCCCCGAGGTGTGGACCGTCCCGGTCGCCGCGGCCCTCGTGGGCTACCAGGCGGTGATCGCCGGCGACTGGGGACTGCTCGCCCTGGCCAGTACCGCGACCGCCATGCTCGCCGTGTTCACCCAGCCGATCCGCCGCACGCTGCGGCACTGGCGGTTCGCGGTCAGCGACGGCCCGGACGGCCTGGTGGTGGCCCACGGGCTGGTCGAGCACCGGCAGCAGATCGTGCCGGCGGACCGGGTGCAGTCGGTCCGGGCGGTGTGGCCGCTGCTGTGGCGCCGCCGCGGCTGGCTGCGCCTGCACCTGGACATCGCCGGCTACGCCCGGGGGGCCGGCGAGGGCGAGTCGGCGCCGCCGGTGGACACGCTGCTGCCCGTCGGCACCCCCGCCGAGGCCGCGCGCCTGGTCGAGGTGGTGCTGCCGGGCGCGGGCGGGCTCGCCCCGGACGCCGCGCCCCCGCCCCCGCGCGCCGCCTGGCTCGCGCCGCTGGCGCGGCGGCACCTCGGCGTCGCGCTGACGGCGGACGTCGTCGCCGTCCGGTCCGGGGTGCTCACCCGCCGGTTGACGCTGGTGAGCCGGCCGCGGATCCAGAGTGTCCGGGTCACGACCGGGCCGCTGCAGCGGCTGCTCGACCTCGCCACGGTGCATGTGGACACCGCCGCCGGCAGCGTCGCCGTCGTACACCGGGACACGGCGCAGGCGTGGCGGCTGGCCGCCACGCTGGCCGACCGGCCCACCGCCCGGGTGGCGGGCGGCCCCGGCGCCGGCACGTAGGATCCCGCAATGGACGAGCAGCCAGTTCCTGGTTCCTCCGGCCCGACCGGTCCGGGGCCGGCCGACGCCGACCGCCCGGCCGCGGAGGCGCCGCGGGGGCGGGTCTACCCCGGCGGCGGCGCGGCGCGGTACTTCGAGGTCGGGCTGCGCGCCCGGGTGGGCCTCACGGTCAGCGACCGGGACACCGCGCAGGCCGTCGGCTCGGGTGACGTGCCGGTGCTCGGTACCCCGCAGTTGCTCGCCCTCGCCGAGACCGCCTCGGTGGCGGCCACCGCCCGCCGGCTCCCCTCGGGCATGACGACCGTCGGGGCCGTGGTGAGCGTCGAGCACCTGGCGCCCACGCCCGTGGGCCGCACCGTGTCGGCGCTCGCCAGCCTGACCGGGGTGCGCGGCCGCCGGCTGTACTTCGACGTGTCGGTGACCGACGGCGCCACGGTGGTGGCCCGCGGCCGGATCGAGCGCGTCCTGGTCGACCGTCGGTCGTTCGTGGCCGGCGCCTTCGCCGACCGCTGACGCGGCCCCGCGGCGGGGCCGCGTCAGCGGGGTCGCGCTACGGCTGCGCCGGCTCCGCGCCGCCGGTGGCGTCCGGGGTCGGCGAACCGGTCGGCTCACCGCCGGGCGCCGGGGTGTCCGACGGCGTGGCGGTGGCGGTCGGCGCCGCCGTGGCCGTCGGCGCCGGGGTGGGCGCCGCGGTCGTGGGCGCGGCCGTCGTCGGCGCCGCGGTCGTGGGTGCCGGCGTCGGCGGCTGCCCGCCGCCGCAGGCGGCCTCGCCGCCGGCCGCCGGGACACTGACCGCGGTCCACGCCTTCTTCACCGTCTCGCACTCCGCCCCGCCCGGGAACAGCTCGGAAGCCGCGGCCACCGAGGCCGCCCGCGCCTTGGCGTGGGTCCAGCCCGAGGTCTTGCGGTTCAGCGCGCCCATGAAGATCTTGCCGGCCTTCTGGATGCCGATGCCGGTGACCGTGCTGTTGTCGCACGTCGGGGACTTGGGCATCCCGCTGGTCGGGCTGCTGCCCTCGGCGAGCAGGTAGAACCAGTGGTTCTGCGGGCCGGCCGCGGCGTGCACCTCGGTACTGGGGATCTTGCTGGAGAAGCAGTTCGGGTCGCCCACCTTGGACGGGTCGTTCATCACCCGGATGGGCCCCCGGCCGGACAGGTCGGCCAGCTCGCCGACCTCGTAGTCGGGCTTGTCCTTGGGGTCCTGGGCGAAGAACTCGGTGAGCGCGCCGAAGATGTCGCCGGTGGACTCGTTGAGCCCGCCGGCCTCGTTGCCGCCGCCGGAGCCGCCCGGGGTGTTCTGGAAGATGCCGTGGCCGAACTCGTGGCCCACCACGTCGATCACCGTGAGCTGGCGCTTGTTGTCCGAGGAGTGGCCGAAGTTGGTGAACTGGCCGTTCCAGAACGCGTTGACCTCGCTCAGGCCGACCCGGATCGGGAACGCCCGGCCCTTGCCGTCGATCCCGTCGCGGCCGAGCCACTCCTTGAGCATGTCCCACTCCTTGCCCGCGGCGTGCATCGCGTCCACGCACGCGGTCTGGAGGTCGGTGCCGCTGCCGTTGCCGATCGAGGGGCCGGTGACCTTCATCGGCTGACCGTCCTGGCCGCCGCACTGGAGACCCTTGCGGCCGGTGTCGGTCAGCGTCCCGGACACGGGCAGCTCGACGTCGCCGTAGTAGAAGCCCTTGCCGGTGATCTCGCGGACCTCGTCGTAGGTCATGCCCTTGACGACCGCGCCGGTGCGCGCGTCGACGAAGACGTGGGTGCGGCTGGGTGCCAGGCCGTGCGCGCCGCGGGCCGTACCGGTGACGACCACCTCGTACGCCAGCCGGCCGGACCCCGCCGCCACGACGGTCAGCGTCGGCGTGCCGACCTCCTCCACCGTCACCAGCTTCCGGCGGGCCACGGCCGCGGCGCGCTCGGGGCTGACGGTCGGGGTGACGTCGACGGCCAGCGGGCGGGACTGGGCCACGCTGGTGCTGCGCACGGCGCCGGTGCTGTCGGTGACGACGACGAAGTCGCCGCCCCAGACGGGGATGCCGCGGTGCGTGCGGCCGTACGCCACGTACTGGAGGTCGTCCTGAACCACCACGCTGGGTTCGCCGAGCTGGTCGTCCGCGGTCAGGTGGAAGCGGGCCGGGTCCTCGACGGTGAGCGAACCGGCGGCGAACCGGGCCGTCGCCACCCGGGCGCTGGCCTGGTTCGCCGCCTTCTCGGCGACGGAGTCGCTCGCGGCGATGCTGACCGGGACCGCCACGGCGGTCGCCAGGAGGACGACCGCGACGGCACCCACGGCAAGGCTGACGTTCTTCTGCACTCAGGCTCCTTGGCTGCGTGAAGGGACGACGGCACAGTCGTCCGCACCTTGGAGACCACGTGCGGCGGGCGGGGCGCGTTCACCCGGAACGGGTCGGCCATCAGGCCACCCTCGGCTGCCCGGTCGGGCCGGCGGCCCTCAGGCGACCATCGAGCCGACCACCGGTTTGGTGATCAGCGCGCTCGCGTTGCGGGAGATGCCCGGGTCCAGGGTCCGGGCGACGAAGATCGCGTGCCAGACGCAGAACACCAGGACGGTCCAGACCTTGCGGGAGTGGTCGGCCTCGCCGCGGCGGTGCGCCTCCAGCAGGCGCAGGGCGTAGCCCAGGTCGATCAGCTCACCGGCGCCGGAGCCGGCGATCAGCTCGCGCGCCCAGTCGTACATCTCGCCGGCCAGCCAGACCCGCGTCGGCGTCGGGAAGCCCAGCTTGGGCCGGTTGACGATCGCCGGGGGGACGACCTCGCGCAGCGCCTGGCGCAGCGCGTACTTGGTGGTGTCCGAGCGCGGCGGCAGGCGCAGCTCGACCGGGATCCGCGCCGCGACCTCGAAGACCTCCCGGTCCAGGAACGGCACCCGGACCTCCAGCGAGTGGGCCATCGAGATGCGGTCGGCCTTGACCAGGATGTCGCCGCGCAGCCAGGTGAACAGGTCGATGTACTGCATCCGGGTGACCGGGTCCAGGTCCGCGCACTCGGCGAAGACCGGCGCGGTGACGTCGGTGTACCGGACCGACTCGTCGTAGCGGCGCAGCAGCGCGCGCTTGTCCGCCTCGGTGAAGATCCGGGCGTTGCCGAAGTACCGCTCCTCCAGCGGGGTGGTCCCGCGCTCCAGGAAGCTCTTGCCCCGGACACCCTCGGGGATGACCCGGGAGACCGCGCGCAGGCCGCGCTGGAGCCCGTCGGGCAGGCCGTTGACGGCGGACAGCGACAGCGGCTCGCGGTAGATCGTGTAGCCGCCGAAGAACTCGTCGGCGCCCTCCCCGGACAGCACCACGGTCACGTGCTCGGCGGCCTTCTTCGCCACGAAGTACAGCGGCACCAGCGACGGGTCGGCCACCGGGTCGTCCAGGTGCCAAATGATCTTCGGCAGGGCGGCCATCATGTCCTGCGGGCCGATCTTGGTGGGGATCGTCGTCACGCCGAGGTGCCGGGCCGAGTCCTGGGCCACCTCGATCTCCGAGTAGCCCGTCGTGTCGTAGCCGACCGTGAAGGTGAGGATCTCCGGGTTGAACTGGCGCGCGAGCGCCACGATCGCGGTGGAGTCGATGCCGCTGGACAGGAAGCAGCCCACCGGCACGTCGGCGCGCATGTGCATCCGCACGCTCTCGCGCAGCGTCTCGCGGATCTCGACGAACAGCTTCTCCGGGTCGGCCACCGGCGCCGGGCGGAACACCGGCCGGTACCAGCGGCGGATCGCCATCCCCGCGCCCGGCGTCCAGGTGAAGCACTCCCCCGACCCGATCCGGGAGATCCCGCGGTGCAGGGTCGTCGGCTCCGGCACGTACTGCATCGTCAGGAAGTGCGACAGGTTGGCCGTGTCGACCCCGGCGTCGCCCGCGGCCGCGGAGCCGGCGAACGGCAGCAGCGCCTTCTTCTCCGAGGCCAGGTACACCCCCCCGTCGGCGGTCTCCAGCCAGTGCAGCGGCTTGATGCCGAAGTTGTCCCGGGCGCCGAACGCCGTGCGGGCCTGCCGGTCCCAGATCACGAAGGCGAACATGCCGCGCAGCCGGTGCAGCACGTCGGGGCCCCAGTGGTGGTACCCGGCGACGATCGCCTCGCCGTCGCCGTCGGTGGCGAACGTCGCCCCGCACGTCGCCGCCAGCTCCTCGCGCAGCTCCTTGTAGTTGTAGATCTCGCCGTTGAACGTCAGCAGGTAGCGGCCGTCGGCGTAGGGCAGCGGCTCGTGGCTGCGCGGCACGTCGATGATCGCCAGGCGCTTGTGCGCGAACACCCCGTCGGCCGCCCCGTCGGCGCCGCGGACCACCTCGACTCCGGTGTCGTCGGGGCCGCGGTGGTGCATGCATTCGGTGGCCTCGGCCAGGGCACCGGCCCGCTGGTCGGCCGTGCCGTCGACGCTGAAGTAGGCAAGGAGTCCGCACATGGCCACAAATTCTTCCACGCCGCCGCCGGCCGGCCCACGCCGCGGCGGGGCGGGCGGCCCGGCGGCGCGGCGGGGCGGCGGCGTGGCGGGGCGGCCCGCGGCGCGGTGGGGCCGATCCGCGCGACGCCGCCGCTGGGTGGGGGCGGGCGGACGCGGTACCGTCATCGCGACACCGAGACCTGGGAGGCGGCATGGCGGAGCAGCGCGACGGGGCGGAGCAGGGCGGCGGGGGCCAGCGCGGCGGGGAGCAGCGCGGGGCACCGGACGGCACCGAGTCGCACGACCCGGCCTTCCCCCAGGCCTACCTGGACTTCATGCGCACCGGCTGGGCGGACGCCGAGACCGCCCGCACCCCGGTGACCCAGGCGCCGCACTACGCCAAGCGGCGGGCCGCGCTCAGCGCCGCCTTCCCCGGCGAGACGCTGGTCATCCCGACCGGCGGCGAGCGGGTCCGGGCCAACGACACCGACTTCCCCTTCCGCCCCGGCAGCGACTTCGCCTACCTCACCGGCGACCACACCCCCGACGCCGTGCTGATCCTGCGGCCCAGCGGCTCCGGGCACGACGCCACGCTGTACGCCCTGCCGCCGACGCCGCGCGACTCCGACGCCTTCTTCCGCCACCGCGCGGGCGAGCTGTGGGTCGGCCCCCGAGCGAGCCTGCGCGAGAAGGCCGACGAGCTGGGCGTCGACACCGCCGCGCTGGCCGACCTGCCGGCGGCGCTGGGCGACTGCGCGCCGGGCCGGACCCGGGTGCTGCGCGACCTCGACGCCGCCGTCGACCGCCAGGTGCGCCCCGCCGCCGCCGAGCGCGACCGCGAGCTGGCCCGGGTGCTGGCCGAGCTGCGGCTGGTCAAGGACGAGTGGGAGATCGGCCAGCTCCAGGCCGCGGTCGACGCGACCGTGCGCGGGTTCGAGGACGTGGCCCGGGTCCTGCCGGCCGACCGGCCCGTGTCCGAGCGGCTGCTGGAGGGCGTGTTCGGGCTGCGCGCCCGGCACGACGGCAACGGCGTCGGGTACAGCTCGATCGTCGGCGCCGGCGCCCACGCCACGATCCTGCACTGGATCCGCAACGACGGCCGCACGGCGCCGGGCGGGCTGCTGCTGATGGACATGGGCGTGGAGGGCGAGTACCTCTACACCGCCGACGTCACCCGGGTCCTGCCGGTGTCCGGCACGTTCAGCCCGCTCCAGCGGCAGGTGTACGAGATCGTGCAGCGCTCGCAGGAGGCCGGGATCGCCGCGATCCGGCCCGGGGTCGCCTTCGACCACGTCCACCAGAGCTGCATGCGGGTGCTGGCCGAGGGCCTGCGGGACCTGGGCGTCCTGCCGGTGAGCGTGGACGAGGCGATGGACCCGACCTCGCAGGTCTACCGCCGGTGGAGCCTGCACGGCTTCGGCCACATGCTCGGCATCGACGTGCACGACTGCGCCCAGGCCCGCAAGGAGCGCTACCGGGAGGGCGAGCTGGCGGAGGGCTACGTGCTCACGGTCGAGCCGGGCCTGTACTTCCAGCCGGAGGACGAGCTGGTGCCGGCCGAGCTGCGCGGCATCGGCGTCCGGATCGAGGACGACGTCCTGGTGACCACCGACGGCGCCCGGATCCTGTCGGCCGGCCTGCCCCGGACCGCCGACGACGTGGAGAGCTGGCTGGCCGCGCAGCGCGAGGCCGGACCCCGGCTGCCCGACCTGGGGTGAGCCCGCCCGGCCCGGCGCGCCCGCGTGGGCCGGTCACCGGCCCACGCGGGGACGGCAGTCGATACCGCGTTCGGGTAGGCTTCCCCGGTCCACCCGCCGTGCGGCGGCGCTTCCCGGCGCCCGCGGCGGTCCGGCGGAAGGATCTGCTCGTGTCAGCTTCGCCTTCGAGACCGGCGCCGCGCGCCGCGTCCGCCCCCGCCCACCGGGCCGGGCCGGCCGCCCGGGCGGCCGGCGCCCCCCGGCGCTGGGCCGCGCTCGCCGCGGCCCTCCTGCTGGCCGCGACCGCCGTGGGCTCCCCCGCCGCGGCCGCCGCGCCGGACCCGGAGGGTGGCACGGCGAAGCTGCGCAAGGTGCTCGACGAGGCCAACCGGGGCTTCGTGTCCGCGAAGACGCAGCTCACCAACTCGCAGCGGCGGGAGAAGCAGCTCCAGCAGGAGCTGCGCGACCTGGCCGGCCGCCAGGAGCGCCTCGCGGGGACGGTCAAGCAGGTCGCCGCCCGGTCGTACCGCTCGGGGCCGCTGACCGGCGTGTCGATGATGCTGGAGAGCGACAGCCCGGACGCGTTCTGGGTCCGCGCCACCGCGATGGACCGGATCTTCCAGCTCGACGCCGCCCGCCTCGCCGGCCTGGTCGACGCACGGCGGGAGATCGTCCGCGCGCAGGCCCAGCTCGACGGCGAGATCACGGTGCAGACCAAGCAGGTCGCGCAGATGAAGGCCCGGACCACCGAGGCTGAGCAGGCGCTGATCGCCGCGGGCGGCGGCGGCGCGGCGGGGGGCTTCCTGCCGGGCAACTCTCCGCTGGCGAAGCCGGCCCGGCGCAACCCCGACGGCTCCTGGCCGAACGAGTCGTGCAACGTCGACGACCCGACCACCGGGGGCTGCATCACGCCGCGCACGCTGCACGCCATGCAGCAGGCCAAGTCGGCCGGCTTCACCCGGTTCGTCTCGTGCCACCGCGGCGGGGGCGGCGGCGAGCACCCGAAGGGCCGCGCCTGCGACTTCGCCGCGGCCAAGGGCGGCTTCGCCAACGTCGACGCCTCGGGCGGGGACAGGGCGTACGGCGACCGCCTGGCCGGCTACTACGTCAAGAACGCCGGCCGCCTCGGCGTGCTGTACGTCATCTGGTACCGCCAGATCTGGATGCCCAGCACGGGCTGGCGCGCGTACAGCGGCGGCGGCGGGCCCTCGGGCACCCACACCAACCACGTCCACCTGTCCATGCAGTGAGCCGGGCCGCGGTCCCGCGGCGCGGTCGACCGGGCGGTCCCCTCGGGGGTCCGCCCGGTTTCCGTCGGGGCGTGGCTTGCCAACTTAACAAGACGGACGTACGGTTTGTAGTGTCCGGCAGCGCGCTGCGGGTAAGGCTGGCCTAATCGAAACGGGTCGCCACCACCTGCGCAAGACTGCACACAGGGCCCGGTCCGGGTCACCCAGACGTAGGGAGAGGGACGTGGCGAGCCTCGACACCTTCGGTGCCAAGAGTCAGCTCAGCGTCGGCGACGCCGGCTACGAGATCTTCAGGATCGACCGCGTGCCGGGGCACGAACGGCTGCCGTACAGCCTGAAGATCCTGCTGGAGAACCTGCTCCGCACCGAGGACGGCGCGAACATCACCGCCGACCACATCCGCGCCCTCGGCGCCTGGGACCCGGCGGCCGAGCCGAGCGTGGAGATCCAGTTCACGCCGGCCCGGGTGCTGATGCAGGACTTCACCGGCGTGCCCTGCGTCGTGGACCTGGCCACCATGCGCGAGGCCGTGCGCGACCTCGGCGGCGACGAGAGCAAGGTCAACCCGCTGGCGCCCGCCGAGCTGGTCATCGACCACTCGGTCATCGCCGACGTCTTCGGCCGCAGCGACGCGCTGGCCCGCAACGTCGACCTGGAGTACCAGCGCAACCGCGAGCGCTACCAGTTCCTGCGCTGGGGCCAGACCGCGTTCGACGAGTTCAAGGTCGTCCCGCCGGGCACCGGCATCGTGCACCAGGTCAACATCGAGTACCTGGCCCGCACCGTCATGGAGCGCAACGGCCAGGCGTACCCCGACACGGTCGTCGGCACCGACTCGCACACCACGATGGTCAACGGCCTCGGCGTGCTCGGCTGGGGTGTGGGCGGCATCGAGGCCGAGGCGGCGATGCTGGGCCAGCCGGTCTCCATGCTGATCCCGCGCGTGGTCGGCTTCAAGCTGCACGGGGAGCTGCCCGCGGGCGCCACCGCCACGGACCTGGTCCTGATGATCACCGAGATGCTGCGGCAGCACGGCGTCGTGGGCAAGATCGTCGAGTTCTACGGGCCGGGCGTCGGCGCGGTGCCGCTGGCCAACCGGGCGACGATCGGCAACATGTCGCCGGAGTACGGCTCGACCGCGGCGATGTTCCCGATCGACGCCGAGACCACCCGGTACCTGCGCCTGACCGGCCGCCCCGAGGCGCAGATCGCGCTCGTCGAGGCGTACGCCCGCACGCAGGGCCTGTGGCACGACCCGGACGCCGACCCGCAGTTCTCCGAGCGGCTGGAGCTGGACCTGTCGACGGTGGAGCCGTCGCTGGCCGGCCCGAAGCGCCCGCAGGACCGGGTGCCGCTGCGGCGGGCCAAGGACTGCTTCCGCACCGCGCTCGCCGACTACGTGGGCGTCGGCGCCAGCGACGGCGTCGAGGGGCACGCCGACGAGGCCAGCGCCGAGTCGTTCCCGGCCAGCGACCCGCCGGCCACCGGCGAGAGCGGCGGCGGCGACCCCGCGGACAAGCCGCACGCCCTCGTCTCGGCCGCCGCGGGCTCCGACGGCCGGCCCAGCCGCCCGGTCCGGGTGGACCTGGAGGGCACGGAGTTCGAACTGGACCACGGCGCCGTCGTCATCGCGGCGATCACCTCGTGTACGAACACCTCCAACCCGCAGGTGATGCTCGGCGCGGCGCTGCTGGCCCGCAACGCCGTGGAGCGGGGGCTGCACCGCAAGCCGTGGGTCAAGACGACGCTGGCCCCCGGGTCGAAGGTGGTGACCGGCTACTACCAGCGGTCCGGCCTGATGCCGTACCTGGAGAAGCTGGGCTTCCACACCGTCGGCTACGGCTGCACCACGTGCATCGGCAACTCCGGCCCGCTCCAGGACGAGATCTCCGCCGCGATCAACGAGCACGACCTCACGGCGGTCTCCGTCCTGTCCGGCAACCGCAACTTCGAGGGCCGGATCAACCCGGACGTGAAGATGAACTACCTGGCCTCGCCGCCGCTGGTGGTGGCGTACGCGATCGCCGGCACGATGGACATCGACCTGGACAGCGAGCCGCTGGGCGTGGGCAGCGACGGGCAGCCGGTGTATCTGCGCGACATCTGGCCCTCGGCCAAGGAGATCGACGAGGTCATCGGCTCCTCGATCGCCCGGGAGATGTTCAGCGCCGACTACGCCGACGTCTTCGCGGGCGACGCGCAGTGGCGCAACCTCCCGACGCCGACCGGGAACACGTTCGCCTGGTCCGCGGAGTCGACGTACGTGCGCAAGCCCCCGTACTTCGAGGGCATGGCCCGCACGCCCGCCCCGGTCGCGGACGTCACCGGCGCCCGGGTGCTGGCCAAGCTCGGCGACTCGGTGACCACCGACCACATCTCCCCCGCCGGGGCGATCAAGGCGGACTCGCCGGCCGGCCGGTACCTGGCCGCGCACGGGGTGGAGCGCCGGGATTTCAACTCGTACGGGTCCCGCCGCGGCAACCACGAGATCATGATCCGCGGCACGTTCGCCAACATCCGGCTGCGCAACCAGCTCGTGCCGGGCGTCGAGGGCGGCTTCACGGTCGACCACCGGACCGGCGAGCAGACCACGATCTACGACGCGTCGATGGCGTACCAGGCCGACGGGGTCCCGCTGGTGATCCTCGCCGGCAAGGAGTACGGCTCGGGCTCGTCGCGGGACTGGGCCGCCAAGGGCACCAAGCTGCTCGGGGTGCGGGTCGTCGTCGCCGAGTCCTACGAGCGGATCCACCGGTCCAACCTGATCGGGATGGGCGTGCTGCCGCTGCAGTACCCCGCCGGCGAGACCGCGGAGTCACTGGGCCTGACCGGCGCGGAGACCTTCTCGGTCACGGGCGTCACGGCCCTCAACGACGGCGACACCCCGCGCACGGTCCGGGTGACCACGGACACGGACGTCTCCTTCGACGCCGTGGTCCGCATCGACACCCCCGGCGAGGCCGACTACTACCGGCACGGCGGCATCCTCCAGTACGTCCTGCGCAAGATGCTCGACGCCTGAGTACCGCTGACCCAGCCGGCTCCGCCCGTGGGTTCCCGTCCTTCCCATGCATGGGGACGCGGACCGCGGGCGGAGCCGGCTGGGGTCATCGGGTGCACCGGGTCAGGCGGGTGCACCGGGGTTCGTGGGTGCGGGTCCGGTGCGGGACGACGTCGGCGCAGACGCGGGCGGTGCCCGCGTTCAGGGGGCGCCAGGTGGCGTCCGCGGCGTGGAACACGGCGAAGGTGTCGCGCGTGACATCGGCGAACGCGTACGCGTCGGCGCAGGTGACCGCGGTCAGCCGGGCGGGCCGGCCGACGGCCGCGTACAGGGGCGCGTCGGTGCGCAGCGCGGCGAGCAGCACCGCCGCCGCCGGACAGGCCCCCGCACGTCCCCCGGACCCGGCCGCTGCCGGTCCGGCGCGGCCGTCGGACGGCCCGAGCACGCCGACCCCCGACCCGTCCCCGGCACCGCCGGGGGGCGGGTCCGCATCGACGGCGGTCGCGGCGGTGCTCCGGGGCGCGGGCACGCCGCCGCCTGCCGGGGTGGTGGCGCTCGTCGGGGTGTAGGCGCTCGCCGGGGTGTAGGCGTCCGGCGGGGTGTCGGCGCCGCAGCCGCCCGCGAACACCAGGGTCACCGCCGCCGCGGCGACGCCGCGGATCACCGGGTGCCGCCGGCCGTCAGCGTCCGGGGGCGCTTGAACAGCGGGCTCCCCCACAGCGGGGCCACCCGCACGCCGCGGTAGTCGCCGGTGTGTACGACGCGGCCGCCGCCGAGGTAGATCGCGACGTGGTACACGTAGCCGCCGGCGGACCAGAACACCAGGTCGTCGCGGCGGAGCTGGGCCCGGGTGACCCGGCGCAGCTTCGCGCTGCGGTACATCGCCTCGGCGGTCCGCGGCAGGCTCAGCCCGTACCGCCGGTAGCTGAACAGGACCAGCCCCGAGCAGTCGAACGCCGCCGGTCCGGCGGCCCCCCACACGTACGGCCGACTCTGGTACCGGAGGGCGAGCAGGGCCGCGCCGTGGCGGGTCGCGGCGGTCGCCGCGACGGGTGCGAGCGTCACGCCGGCTCCGAGTAGGACGGCCGCCGCCGTCGTCCACACCAGTCGTCTCATGTCGTGCTCCTCACCGTCGGAACGGGACGGCGCGGGCGGTACTCCACAGCGGAGGCACGCGTCCGGGCGCCGCGACGGCCGCACACCGCGGTCGATGCGGGGCCTGTCGGGAGAGGAAGCTAGGCGATCAATTGATCGCTTGAGAAGGTGGAAGTGAGCTACCCGTGTCCGGGACGGGAACATCCGCATCGGACATCAGCCCCGCACGCAGGGGCGATGCGGGGTTACGGGTGATCTTTCTCGCACCGGCCGCACCGGCCGCGCGGCGGCCGGCTTCTCCGCCCGGCGGCGCGGCCGCGCCGCCGGGCGAGGCTGGTGTCAGCGCCAGGAGGCCGGCGACGGGGCCGCGGCGGCGAACTCGGACCGGCGGGTCGGGTCCTGCGCGCCGAGGATGCTGCCGATGGCGGCCACGACGCCGTCGGCCGTCCGGGTCGGGGCGTACAGCGGCTCGGGCCACTCCCGCCCGCGGGACACCCAGATGCTGCGGACGCCGAGCGACACCGCGGCGCTGATGTCGCACTCGGGGCTGTCGCCGATGATCCAGGCGTCGTCGAGGCTCATGCCCAGCCGCCGGGCGGCGGTGGTGAAGATCCGCGGGTTGGGCTTGCTGACGCCGACGTCCCCGGCGATGACCCAGTCGGTCAGCAGGGCGTCCAGCCCGGTCCAGCGGATCCGGTCCTCGACCTCGCGGACGGTGCCGTCGGTGACCACCACCGGCGTGTGGCCCGCGTCGCGGGCGATCCGCAGGGCGGTGGCCACGAGCGGCTCCAGCCGCAGCTCCCGCAGCACCCCCTCGTGCACCTCCTCGGCCAGCGCGTACGGGGACGTGTCGAGCTGGTACCGGTCGCTCAGCGCGTAGGCGACGTCCCAGCGCGGCGTCAGCCCGTCGGCGTCGATGTTGAGCAGCCAGTCGAGGTCGGCGACGGGCGCCCCGATGTCGTCCAGGAACCAGCCGCCCCAGGCGCGCAGGGCTGCCGTCCGGTCGAGGACGGTGTTGTCCAGGGAGAAGAGGAGGAGGGCCACACCAGGCACGGTAGGGCGGCGGCGGGGCCCGCGGGAAGCGTCGGCGGCCGGCTCTGGCCGCCCGCGGCCGCGCTCCGCCCGCCCGGCCGGCGGCCTCCTGCCGGGCGGCGGTCGCGGGACCCGCCGATTGCACGCAGGTACGGACAACTGAGACCATCACCGGTGTGCCGAAGATAAGCCCGGACCAGCTCGACGCCCGCCGCCGCGACATCCTGCGCGCGGCGCGCGTCTGTTTCGCCCGGTACGGGTACGAGGGCGCCACGGTGCGGCGGCTGGAGGAGGCCACCGGCCTGTCCCGCGGAGCGATCTTCCACCACTTCCGGGACAAGGACTCGCTGTTCCTGGCCGTCGCCGAGGACGACGCCGCCGCGATGGTGACGACGGTCGCGGCCAACGGCCTGGTCCAGGTGATGCGGGACCTGCTCGACCGGGCGGGCGAGCCCGGTTCGGAGACCGCCGGCTGGCTCGGCACCCAGTTGGAGGTGTCCCGCCGGCTGCGCACCGACCCCGACTTCGCCGCCCGCTGGGCGCAGCGCGCGGGGGCCGTCGGCGCGGCGACCCGGGAGCGGCTCACCCGGCAGCGGGAGGCCGGCGTACTCCGGGAGGACGTCCCGCTGGCCGTCCTCACCCAGTTCCTGGAGCTGGCCTACGACGGGCTGGTCCGGCAGTTGGCCGTGGGGCGGCCCGCCGGGGACCTCGGGCGGGTACTGGACCTGATCGAGGAGGCCGTCCGCCGTCCCACCGAGTGACCCCGGTTGCCCGTTTCGGTCACACTGAGCCGAGGGCACGACAGAGGGGGTTGACATGTCGGATTCACCGGTCAGCAGCGGGGCGGCCGCCGTGGACCTGCTCGGCGGTGCGGGGACGCTGTCGCTGCTGGTCGTCGTGGGGGCGCTCGCGGTGGTCACGCTCGTCCACCGGCACCGGACCCTGCACCGCGTGGACACCCCGGCGGCGCTGCCGGGCGCCCCGACGCTCGCGCTGCTCAGCGGCGGGCCGCAGCGGGTGGTCGCCGCGGGCCTGGCCCGGCTGCGGGTGGACGGCCTCGTGGGAGCGGCCGGACCCGACGGCCGGGTGCCGGTCGGGGCACCGGCGGCGGCCGGCCTGTCCGCGGTCGAGCGCGCCGTGCACGCGGCGCTCGCTGACGGTACGCCGATGTCCGCCCTCGGCGCGCAGCCCGCGGTCGTCGACGCCCTGACCCGGCTGCGCGCCGAGGTCGTCCGGCAGGGCCTGCTGCTCGACGGCGCCACCCGGACCCGGCTGCGGATCGGCCCGCTGCTGCTCCTGCTGGCGGGGGTCGCCGGCCTGGTGGGCAGCGTCGAGTCCGCGATCCTGGGGGTGTTCACCGTCGGTCCCGTGCTCATCGGCGCGGCCGCCGGCCTGCTGGGGCTGGTGCTGCTGGTGACGACGCCGCGGGTCACCCCGGCCGGGCTGGACCTGCTGAAGCGGGCGCGGCGCGACAGCGACCACCTGCGGCCCGCGCACCGGCCGGCGTTCGCCACCTACGGCGGGGTCGCCGCCGGTACCGCGGTGGGCCTGTTCGGCCTGGGCAGTATGCGCGAGATCGACCCGACGTTCGCCGCGAGCGCGACGCGGCGCTCCGGCGACACGACGTACTACGGCGCGGGCGGCGTCACCGGCTGCGGCACCGGCAGCGACATCGGCGGGGACTCCGGCGGCGGTGGGGACTCCGGCGGCGGCTGCGGGGGTGGCGGCGACTCCGGGGGCGGGAGCGGCTGCGGCGGCGGGGGCGGCTGCGGCGGTGGAGGCGGGTCGTGACGGCGGTGCCGGGGTACGGCGTCGGCATCGGCTGGCGGCCGGAGATCGCGGGGTTCGTGGCCGCGCTGCCGGGCCTGCGCATGGTCGAGGTCGTGGCCGAGTCCGTCGACCCCGGCGCCGTCCCGGACGCGCTGAGCGCGCTGCGGGAGCGCGGCGTCGCCGTCGTGCCGCACGGCGTGGCGCTGTCGCTGGGCGGCGCCGCGCCGGTGGACCCGCGCCGGGTGGACCGGCTGGCGGCGGTCGCCGCGGCGCTGGGGGCGCCGTACGTCAGCGAGCACATCGCCTTCGTCCGCGCGGGCGGGGTCGAGGCCGGGCACCTGCTGCCGCTGCCGCGCACCCGCGAGGCGGTGGCCGCCATGGCCGCGAACACCGCGCGGCTCCAGGCCGAGCTGGACGTACCGCTGGCGCTGGAGCCCGTCGCCGCCTTCCTGGACTGGCCCGAGGACGAACTGGACGAGGCGGCGTTCCTCACCGAGGTCCTCGACGCGACGGGCGCGCTGCTGCTGCTGGACGTCGCCAACGTCTACGCCAACTGCCGCAACCGCGGCACCGACCCGCTGGCGCTGCTCGCGGCGCTGCCGCCGGAGCGGGTCGCGTACGTGCACGTCGCGGGCGGGTCCAGCCACGGCGGCATCTACCACGACACGCACACCGACGCCGTCCCCGCCGACGTCCTGGACCTGCTGCGCGCCCTGACCGCGCGGCGGCAACCGCCGACGGTCCTCCTCGAACGCGACGGCCGGTACCCGCCCGCGGCGCTCCTGCGGGCGGAGCTGGACGCGATCGCCGCCGCCAGCGGACACCCGGCCGTCACGTGAGCGGTACCGCGCCGGGGCTCGGCGCCCGGCAGGCCGCCCTGGTCGCCGGGCTCACCGGTACCGGGCCGGCGCCGGCCGGCTTCGACGCCGCCCGGTTCGCCGCGGCGCGGGCGGCGCTGCTGGCCAAGCGCGCCGACGTCGTCGCCGGGGTGTGGCCGGAGCTGGCCCGCGACTGCGGCCCGCGGTGGCGGGAGCTGTTCGCCGCCTGGGCCCCGGGGCGGCCACCGGGCGGCGGGTACGCCGACGGGTGGGCGTTCGCCCGGCAGCGGCTCGCCGCCGGGGCACTCGGTCCGGCCGCCGCGGTCGAGCTGGCCGCGGCCGGCGCCCGGCTCGGGCGGCCCGGCCGCCGGCCGCCCGCACCCCCCGACCGCGCCGGGCACCCCCTCGCGGGGACGTGGCGCCGGGTCGGGCGCCGACTGCGGGGAGCGTGCGGGTACGGGCGCGCCGGCCGGGCGGTCGCCCTGCGCCTGGGCCGCCGCCTGTGGGTCGTCCGGCGCCCGTAGCCCGGCGCGGCTGTCGCCCGCCACGCCGTCGGCCTGCCCTGGTCGCCACCCCGACCCGGCCCCCACCCCGGCCCTGCGCCCGCTGCGGCCTCCCAGGGTCGGACCGGAAGCCGCGGGGGGCGCCGGGCATGATGGCGGCATGGATCTCGGACTCGGCGGACGCGTGTACCTGCTCACCGGCGCCACCCGCGGCCTCGGCAGGGCGGCGGCGGAGTGCCTGGTGGCCGACGGCGCCCGGGTCGTCGTGGCCGGCCGCGACGCCGCCGCCGCGGACAGCGCCGCCGCCGCGCTGGGCGGCCCGGAGCACGCCCGCGGCCTGGCCGCCGACCTCGGTGACCCGCGCACCCCGGACCGGCTGCTGGAGGCCGCGGTGACCGCCTTCGGCCGGGTGGACGGCGCGCTGATCTCCGTCGGCGGGCCGGCGCCCGGCGCCGCCGACACCGTGGACGACCAGGCCTGGCGGGCGGCGTTCGACACCGTCTTCCTCGGCGCCGTCCGCTGCGCCCGCACCGTCGCCGCGCGGCTGGACCGCGGCGGCGCGGTCGGCCTGGTGCTGTCCAGCGCGGCGCGCAGCCCGGTGCCGGGCCTGGGCGTCTCCAACGGGCTGCGGCCCGGCCTGGCCGGCGTCGCCAAGGAGTTCGCCGACACGTACGGCCCGCGGGGCGTGCGGGTGTTCAGCCTGCTCCCGCACCGGATCCTCACCGACCGCAACCGGGAGCTGTTCGCGGCGACCAGCGACGCGGCGCGGGCGCAGGCCGAGGCGGAGGCGGCGATCCCGCTGGGCCGGCTGGGCGAGCCCGCGGAGTTCGGCCGGGTGGCCGCGTTCCTGCTGTCCCCCGCGGCGAGCTACCTGACCGGCCTGGCGGTACCGGTCGACGGGGGCGCCGCGCGCGCCTGGTGAACGGCGCGCGGCGCCGGGTCGGCGCGCCGGTCGGAGGCGCCCCTCACCCGGCGGGCGCCGGGCCCGCACCGGGGTCGGCGAACTGCGTGCGGTACAGGTTCGCGTACGGGCCGCCCGCGGCCAGCAGTGCCGCGTGGGTGCCGCGCTGGACGATCCGGCCCCCGTCCAGGACCAGGATCTCGTCGGCGTCGCGGACCGTGGACAGCCGGTGCGCGATCACCAGTGCGGTCCGGCCGGCCAGGGCGGTCTGGAGGGCGGCGGCGACCGCGGCCTCGGACTCGGAGTCCAGGTGCGCGGTCGCCTCGTCCAGGACGACGATCGACGGTGCCTTGAGCAGCAGGCGGGCGATGGCGATCCGCTGCTTCTCGCCGCCGGAGAAGCGGTACCCGCGCTCGCCGACGACGGTGTCCAGGCCGTCGGGCAGCGCCCGCACCACGTCGGCGACCTGCGCCGCCGCCAGGGCCGCCCACAGCTCCGCGTCGGTGGCGGCGGGGCGCGCGTAGCGCAGGTTGTCGGCGAGCGACTCGTGGAACAGGTGCGCCTCCTGGGCGACCACGCCGATCGTGTCGCGCAGCGAGGCGGCGGTGGCGTCGCGGACGTCGACCCCGCCGACCCGGATCGCGCCCGCGGTGACGTCGTAGATCCGGTTCAGCAGCAGGGAGGCGGTGGACTTGCCCGCCCCGGACGGCCCCACCAGGGCCACGAGCCGCCCCGGCTCGACGGTGAAGCTGACGCCCCGCAGGACGGGCGCGGACCCGCCCCGGTCCAGCGCCGCGACGCCCTCCAGGGAGGCCAGCGAGACGTCCTTCGCCGAGGGGTACGTGAAGTGCACGTCGGCGAACTCGACCCGGCCGGCGCCGGCCGGGACCGGCACCGCGTCCGGCCGGTCCACGATGGCCGGGGCGAGGTCGAGCACCTCGAAGACCCGGTCGAAGGACACCAGGGCGCTCATCACGTCGACGCGCACGTTGGACAGCGCGGTCAGCGGCCCGTACAGCCGGGTCAGCAGCAGCGCGAGCGTGACCACCGTCCCGGCGCTGACCGCGCCCTGCACCGCCAGCCAGCCGCCCACGCCGTAGGTGAGCGCCTGGGCCAGCGCCGCCACGAGCATCATCGCGACGAAGAAGACCCGCGAGTACATGGCCTGCCGGATGCCGATGTCGCGGACCCGGCGGGCGCGCGCCGCGAACCGCCGCGCCTCGACCTCGGGCCGGCCGAACAGCTTGACCAGCAGGGCGCCGCTGACCCCGAACCGCTCGGTCATCGTCGCGTTCATCTGCGCGTCCAGGGCGAAGGACTCCCGGGTCATCTCGGCGAGCCGGCGGCCCACCCGCCGCGCGGGCAGGATGAACACCGGCAGCAGGACCAGCGAGAGCGCCGTGATCTGCCAGGAGAGCGTGAACATCACCGCGGCGGTCAGCACGAGCTGGATGACGTTGCTGACCACACCGGACAGCGTGGTGGTGAAGGCCCGCTGCGCGCCGAGGACGTCGCCGTTGAGCCGGCTGACCAGCGCCCCGGTCTGGGTCCGGGCGAAGAACTGCAGCGGCAGCCGCTGCACGTGGTCGTAGACCTGCGTGCGCAGGTGCAGGATGATGCCCTCGCCGATCCGCGACGAGTACCACCGCTGCACCAGCGACAGCCCCGCGTCGGCGACGGCCAGGCCGGCGATGACCACCGCGATCCGCACGATCGTGCCGGCGGCGTCCGCGCCGCCGGCGGTGATGACGTTGACGACCCGGCCGGCCAGGACCGGCGTGGCGACGCCGATCGCGGCGGAGATCACGACGGCGGTGAGGAAGACGGCGATCTCCCCGCGGTACGGCCGCGCGAACGCCAGGATCCGCCGGCCGGTACCGCGGCTGAGCTGGTGGTCGCCCAGCTCGGCCTCCCGGCCCAGCGCGCGCAGCATCCCCCAGCCGCCCGTGCCCATCGCGCCGCTCATCGCACCCTCTCCCACCCGGCGGACCGACCGGCCCGCCCGCGGGGCGGGCGTTCAGTCGCCGCGACCGGCCAGCCGGAACAGCCGCCGGGTCTGCGCCTCGCGCTCGGCCCGTAGCTGCGCCTCGGGGTCCCGGACGGTGGCCCCGGCCACGAGCGCCTTGATCTCGGCGGCGGCGTCCCGGTCGGCGGCCAGGACGGCGGCGACGAGATCATCGGTCGCGGCTTCGAGCGTATCCGGTGGCACGACGAGGGTGGCCAGGCCGAGCCGGGCCGCCTCCGCGGCGTCGACGTGGCGGCCGGTGAGGCAGAGTTCGGCGGCCCGGCCGTGGCCGACGAGGTCGACGAGGGGCCGGATGCCGCCGAGGTCGGGGACGAGCCCGTGGGTGACCTCGCTCATCGCCAGCACGGCGTCGGCGGCCAGGATCCGCAGGTCGCACTGGAGGGCGAGCTGGAAGCCGGCGCCCACGGCGGGGCCGCGGACGGCGGCGATGCTGACGAGGTCGGGCCGGCGGAGCCAGGAGAAGGCCTGCTGGAACTCGGCGATCCGCTCCGCGCAGGCCGCCGGGCCGCCGGCGGTCAGCTCCGCCAGCAGGCCCGTCGGACCGTCGAGTCGGCGCAGGTCCAGACCGGAGCTGAAGGCCCGGCCGGCCCCGCGCACCACCACCACCCGGACGTCCCCCGCGAGATCGCGGGCCACCTCACGCAGCCGCGCCCACATCCCGGTGGTCTGTGCGTTGAGCACCTCGGGCCGGTCCAGGGTGACCGTGGCGACCGGACCGTCGACCCGCAGCGCAACGCCGTCGTGCGTCATGCCGTGCAGCGTACCGGCGGCTCAGGCTTTCTTGCGGCGCCGCGCACCGCCACGCTGGCGTAGCTGCACGCCGGACTCGCTGAGCACCCGGTGGACGAAGCCGTACGACCGGCCGGTCGACGCGGCCAGCGCCCGGATGCTCTCACCGGAGGTGTACCGCTTGACGAGGTCCTTGGAGAGCGACTGCCGCTCGGCCCCGATGATCCGACGACCCTTCTCCGTGGTGCTGGCTGTGGCGGTGGCTGCCATGTGGAATCCTCACGTCCGAGACTGTGGGTGTGATGCTGTGCCCTGGACTTGCGGTGGCGCGGCGCCCGGCGACCCGTCGGCGTGGCGAGAGATGCCGGCAGCGGTCCCCATGGGGGCAGGGGCGGGCGCGGGTGCACGGTCAGGCGCGGTGCATGGTGATGACCCACCCATTAGACCGTCTTGGACGATCATGCGCCAGCCAAGGAATGTTCGCCAACCGACACGCACGGGTCTGTCAATTACCCGACGATTGTCTGGCCAATTTGCAAAATCAAAGTTATATAGGCGCACTCCTACGCCAACTCGACGAGCTCCAGCAGATCGTCGCTCCACGCGTCCTCGTCGCCGTCGGGCAACAGGATCGCGCGGTCCGGGCGGAGCGCGGCGACGGCGCCCGGGTCGTGACTCACGAGGACGATCGCACCCGGATAACGAGAGATCGCCGCCAATACCTGCTCCCGGCTGACCGGGTCGAGATTGTTCGTCGGCTCGTCAAGGAGAATGACGTTCGCACCCGAGCAGACGAGTGTCGCCAGGGCCAGTCGCGTCTTCTCCCCGCCGGAGAGGACGCCGGCCGGCTTGTGCACGTCGTCGCCCGAGAACAGGAACGCGCCGAGGATCGTGCGCAGGTCGGCGTCGGCCTGGTCGCTGGCCGCGCTGCGCATGTTCTCCAGGACCGTGCGGTCCAGGTCGAGCTGGTCGTGCTCCTGGGCGAAGTACCCCATCCGCAGCCCGTGCCCGGCCCGCACCTCGCCGGTGTCCGAGGGCAGCAGTCCGCACAGGATCCGCAGCAGGGTCGTCTTGCCCGCGCCGTTGAGGCCGAGGATGGCCACCCGGGAGCCGCGGTCCACGGCCATGTCCACGTCGGTGAAGACCTCCAGCGAGCCGTACGACTTGGACAGCGCGTGCGCGGTCAGCGGCGTCTTGCCGCACGGCGCGGGCTGGGGGAAGCGCACCTTCGCCGTCCGGTCGTCGACGTGGGCGGCCTCCAGGCCGGACAGCAGCTTCTCCGCCCGCTTGGCCATGTTCTGGGCGGCGACCGTCTTGGTGGCCTTGGCCCGCATCTTGTCCGCCTGCGCCATCAGCGCGCCGGCCTTCTTCTCGGCGTTGGCGCGCTCCCGGCGGCGGCGACGCTCGTCGGTCTCCCGCTGCGCCAGGTAGGCGGTCCAGCCGAGGCTGTACATGTCGACGACGGACCGGTTGGCGTCCAGGTACCAGACCTTGTTCACCACGGCCTCCAGCAGCCCGCCGTCGTGGCTGATGACGATCAGGCCGCCCTTGTGGCCGGCCAGGAAGCCGCGCAGCCAGGTGATCGAGTCGGCGTCGAGGTGGTTGGTGGGCTCGTCGAGCAGCAGCGTGCCGCCGCCGTCGTCGGCGGACTCGCGGAACAGGATCCGGGCCAGCTCGACGCGGCGGCGCTGGCCGCCCGACAGGGTGCCGATCGCCTGCGCCAGGACGCGGTCGGGCAGGCCCAGGTTCGCGCAGATGCGGGCGGCCTCGGCCTCGGCGCCGTACCCGCCGAGCGCCGCGAACCGGTCCTCCAGCGCACCGTACCGGCGCACCCGCTGGTCGGTCGGGTCCTCGGCGAGCTGCGCCTCGACGGCCGTCATCTCGCCCAGCAGCGCGTCCAGCCCGCGGGCGGACAGCACCCGGTCCCGGGCGGTGACGTCGAGGTCCCCGGTGCGCGGGTCCTGCGGCAGGTAGCCGACCGACCCGCGGCAGTTGATCTGGCCGGCGTAGGGCAGGGTCTCGCCGGCGAGCGCCTTCATCGTGGTGGTCTTCCCGGCGCCGTTGCGCCCCACCAGGCCGATCCGGTCGCCGGGCTGCACCCGCAGGGTGGTCTCGGACAGCAGGATGCGGGCGCCCGCGCGCAGCTCAAGGCCCGTTGCGGTGATCATGGTGGTCGCGCTCACTCTCGGCGGGGCCGGCCGGCGCGGCCGGGCCGCGGCATCGGTCGGCGCGCTGGTCGGCGGTACGAGCAGGTGGGGTGGTGCGGGCAGCCCGGATGGTGCTGGCAGGCTGGGGGCGACACCGGTCACGCCGGTCGGGTCCCCGACGGTGATCGTACCGGCCCGGCGGCGCGGCCATGGGTTGGCGGCCGGCGAAGCGGGTACCGGTGGGACGCGGGAACGGCGCAGGGACAGGGGCTCGTCATGGAGTTGAACGACAAGGCACAGATCGACACGAGTCAGGTGGACGACCTGCGGGGCTCCTCCGGCGGCGGGGGCGGCCTGGGCGGCGGCGGACTCGGCGGCCTGCCGCTGCCCACCGGGCGGGGCGGCTGGCTGGGCCTGATCGTCGCGGTGCTCGCCACGGTGATCGGCGGCGGCACCTTCGGGTACCAGGCGCTGACCGAGGACGGGGCGCCCGCCGACCAGCAGGCGCTCGCCGCGCGCTGCGCGCAGGCCGACAAGCTGCGCAAACTGGACTGCCGCAACACGCTGTACGTCAACTCGGTCCAGGACTACTGGCGCGACGCGCTGCCGCAGCGCCTCGGCAAGCCGTACCAGCCCGCCAAGACCAACTTCTTCTCCGGCGCGGTCCGCACCGGCTGCGGCAACGCGGATGCCGGCGTGGGGCCGTTCTACTGCCCGGCCGACCGCAACGTGTACATCGACCTGACCTTCTACCGGACGCTCGCCGACCAGCTCGGGGCGCCCGGGGAGTTCGCCCAGCCGTACGTGATCGCCCACGAGTACGGCCACCACGTGCAGACGCTGCTCGGGACCGAGGCGCAGATGCGCCGGGCGCAGCAGCGCGACCCGGGCAACGCCAACCGGTACTCGGTCAAGCTGGAGCTCCAGGCGGACTGCTACGCGGGCGCCTGGGCGCACCACGCCACCGGCACGGACGACCAGCGGGGCGTCCCGCTGTTCTCGAAGATCACCGACGCGGACATCCAGGAGGGCCTGGACACGGCGGCGCGCATCGGCGACGACGCCATCCAGCAGAAGATGGGCGGCCGGGTCAACGAGTCGGCGTTCACCCACGGCTCCTCGGCGGACCGGCAGCGCTGGTTCCGCACCGGCTACGACACCGGCGACCCGACCCGCTGCGACACCTTCGCCGCGGCCTAGAGGACGGCGGTCAGCGCGGTCCGGGCTCGCGGACGAGGACACGCAGCGCCCGGGCGGCCGCCAGCGTGGACTCCAGCACCGCGTGCCGCGGCTCCGGCACCTCGTACAGCCGCGCCGCGCGCAGCGGCGCCAGCGGCGCCAGGCGGCGGTCCGCCATGACGGCCTCGACGAACTGGCGGTCGCCGCCGCACACGACGGCGGCCAGCCGGCCGACCTCGGGCAGCAGCAGGCGGGCGACGATGTCGGCGCCGGCCTGGGCGGCGGCCCGGGCCTGGTTCTCCCGGCGCCGGGCGAAGCGCTGCTGGGACCAGCCCCCGGCGGCGGTCCGGCCCTGCACGTAGCGGGTGTCGACCTTCGTGCGGGTCAGCGTGTCGCCGTCGGCCACGGCCACGGCCACGGCGCCGCGGCGGGCGAGCACGAGGCCGAGCGCCCGGGGCGCGGCCGCCGCCGCGGCGACGCGGTCCACGACCGAGCCCGCGGCGGCGCCGGGCGGGCCGGGCGCCGGGGCCCCCGGGGGCAGGTGGATCTCGGCCTCGGCGCCGTCGGGGGCCACCAGGCGCGCGCCGTACGGCTCGGCGTGCACCGTGGGCGCGCCGTGGCGCGCGTCGAAGCCCGCCACCCAGCGCGCCAGCCGCGCCTGCGGTACCTCGATCCAGCGGCCGCCCCCGGCGGCGGGTCTGCCCTGCACCGCCCCAACCTACCGGCGCCGGCCGCGGCCGGCGCCCCGCGACGGGCGCCGTCGCACGCGGCGGTGCCCGCTCCCCCACGTGCGGAGAGCGGGCACCGGACACCCACGGCGGGCGTCAGCCCACGTTCACCGGGTTCTGGCCGCCGAGCGCCCTGATGGCGGCGAGGATCTCGGTGCGGTGCGCGCTGAGCTGGGCGTAGTGGCCCGGCTCGTTGGGGCGGGCGCAGCCGTTGCCCCAGCTCGTCATGCCGACCAGCACCCACTCCTGCGGCTTGGCATTCATGCGGCCGGTCTTCGACGCCACCAGCGGCCCGCCGGAGTCGCCCTGGCAGGTGTCGATGCCACCCTTGGCCAGGTCACCGGCACAGATCTCGACGCTCGGCGCCATGCTGCACGTCTTGTCGGTGTCGGGTACCAGCGGCACGTCCACGTAGAGCAGCCTGGCGGAGCTGGCGCCGCCCTCGCTGGTGGCGCCCCAGCCGGCGGCGCGGAACGTCGGCGCGGTGTCGAACTTGTCGTCGGCCGGGAACACCGGGAACGCCGCGGGGGTGTACGGCGAGTCCAGCTTCAGGACCGCCCAGTCACCCTTCTCGGGGCCGCCACCGACCTTGTAGTTCTTGCCGGCGCGCTTCTCGCCCTGGCTCCAGTTGGTTTTGCCCAGGTACGCGGTGAAGGGGCGGCCCGGACGGTCGAAGCAGTGCTGGGCGCTGATCACGATGTCCGGGGAGACGAGGGTGCCGCCGCAGCCGACGCTCAGCTTGACGGCCCACGGGAACTGGCCCTCGGCGGCCGGCTTGCCGCCGACGATGCGCGGGGTACCGGCGGGCGCGGCCTGGGCGGCCAGGGGCGCGAGGCCCAGGGTGAGGGTCGCGGCGAGGGCGGCGAGAGAGGTGGTTCGCCAGTTCATGCGGACTCCTAGTGCAGGCAGAAGAACCGATGTCGTCACGGGGACATCGATACGTGGAGAACAGTAGATGTGAGCCGCGCCACAAAATCAAGTCCTACCCGGACCGGCCAGCGGGCGGCCGGCCCCGCGCGATGTCGTACGGGCGGGCCGGGCGACCATCCCCCGGTCGCCCAACCCGCCCGTACGAGCTGTCGACAACGGCGCTGTGCTGGGACATCACGCCCCCCGGCGTACCGCCACGGTGACGTCAGCCACATCCATCCATCGACTTCCATCGAAGAATAGGGTGATCCACGCCACTGCGCCAGAGAGTCCGCTGGGAAGTTGGTAACGGTCCGGTGACGGACTGAACTGCCGCCCGCCGCCGGAGCAGGCGGTCAACGGAGCATCCACAGGCCGAGTGCCGCGACGACCGCGGCCGACACCAGCCCGGAGGCGAGCCGGCCGCGCGGACCCGCCAACGCCCGCCCGACGAGGGCGCCGCCGGCCGCCAGCAGTAGCTGCCAACTGGCCGAGGCCAGCGCCGCCCCGGCGACGAACGCGCCCCCTGCCGCGCCGCCGGTCGCCGCCGCGTCCCGCCCGAGGACCAGGGCGGCGAAGTACACGACGGTGGCCGGGTTGAGTGCCGTCAGCGCCAGGACCGCCAGGTAGGCGCGCAGCGGCGTGTCGAGCCCGGCGCGGGTGTCCGGCGCCGACGGGGCGGCGGCGTGCGCGCGGTGGTCCCGCCACGCCGCGTGGGCGGTCCGGGCGGCGAGGGCCAGCAGGACCGCGGCGGCGAGGACCCGGGTGGTCCCGGCCGCCGGGGCGACCCACGCCGCCAGGGCGGCGCCGCCGAGCACCGCCGCCGCCGCGTACCCGGCGTCCGCGGTGGCGGCGCCCAGCGCCGCGCCGACGCCGACCCGCAGCGAGACGCGCGCGCTCAGCCCGATGACGAGTACCGCGATGGCCCCGACGGGCACCGCGACGCCGTAGCCGGCGACGACGCCCGCCCAGAACCCGCTCCACACCCGGCCCAGTGTGCCGGCGCGGTACGCGGGGCGACACGGATTTCCGGCCGGCGCCCCGGGCGGGGCCGGTACCCGGACGCACCGGTGCCCCGCACCTCGCGGGAGGTACGGGGCACCGGGTCGCGCGGTGTGGCGGTCAGCCCATGTTGACCGGGGCCTGGCCGCCGAGCTCCTTGATCGCGTTCAGGATCTCGGTGCGGTGTGCGGTGAGCTGGGCGTAGTGGCCGGGCTCGTTGGGACGGGCGCAGCCCCGACCCCAGCTCGTCATGCCGACCAGCACCCACTCCTCGGGCTTGGCGTTCATGTCGCCGGTCTTCGACGCCACCAGCGGCCCGCCGGAGTCGCCCTGGCAGGTGTCGATGCCACCCTTGGCCAGGTCACCGGCACAGATCTCGACCTTGGGCGCCTTGCTGCACGCCTTGTCGGTGTCCGCCACCAGCGGCACGTCCACGTAGAGCAGGGTCTTCGAGGACGGGCCGCCCTCGCGGATCGCGCCCCAGCCGGCCGCCCGGAACATCTTGGCGGCGTCGAACGAATCGTCGGACGGGAAGACCGGGTAGGCGGCCGGGGTGTAGGCCGAGTCGAGCTTCAGGACGGCCCAGTCGCCCTTCTCGGGGCCGCCGCCGACCTTGTACTTGCTGCCGGCGCGCTTCTCGCCCTGGGCCCAGTCGATCTTGCCCATGTAGGCGGTGAAGGCCTTGCCCGGCTTGGAGAAGCAGTGCTGGGCGCTGATCACGATGTCGGGCGAGACGATCGTCCCGCCGCAGCCGACACTCAGCTTGACGGCCCACGGGAACTGGCCCTCGGCCGCCGGCTTGCCGCCGACGATGCGGGTCTGGCCGGACGGGGTCGCCTCGGGCGCCTCGCCGGCGTGGGCCACCATCGGGACGGCGGACGCGGTCAGGGCGACGGCAAGGGCGGCGAAAAGGGTGGATCGCCTCATGTGATCTCCTCGAAGAGAGGCCCGTGTCGGACTGGGCCGGAAGCCGGGGGGGTTGTCGGCTCCGGTGCTGGCGGCAGCGGCAGCACCGCCGTTGGTGGGCAGCACCGGCCGACAGTGCCGTCAGCGACGACGCGGGTATCGATAAATCGAGACTAGTAGATGTGACCGCGGCCACAAATGCAAGTCCTGGCGCCGAAATGGTCGAGGGCGCCACGAAATGCCGCACCCACCGCGGCAGGGCCCACGCCGCCCCAACCGCTCCGCCCGCGCACGACACCGGCCGCGGACGGAGTCGTCCGCGGCCGGTGTCGGTGTGGCGGCGCCGCGGTGACTCAGACGTTGAAGCCGAGCGCCCGTAGCTGGTCGCGGCCCTCGTCGGTGATCTTGTCGGGGCCCCACGGCGGCAGCCACACCCAGTTGATCCGCACGTCCTGCACCAGTCCCCCGCCGGGGCCGGCCGTCAGGGCCTGGCGGGTCTGGTCCTCGATCACGTCGGTGAGCGGGCACGCGGCGGAGGTCAGGGTCATGTCGAGCGTGGCGACGTGGTCGTCGTCGACGTGCACGCCGTAGAGCAGGCCGAGGTCGACGACGTTGATGCCCAGCTCGGGGTCCACGACGTCCTTCATCGCCTCCTCGACCTCGGCCGGCTCGGCCTTCGCCCGGTCGGGCCGGACGGCGGCGTCGGCGGGTGCGGCGGCGGCATCGGCCGCTGGTGCGACGTCGGCGGCGGGTGCGATGTCGGCCGCCGCAGTCCCCGCGTCGGACGCGGGGAGGGTGCCGCCGGCCGGGGTGTCGGGGGGCGTGGTGCCCGCGGGCGGTGCCGCCGGCGGCGTGGCGGCCGGGGTCGGTACCGCCTCCGCGGAGGAGCCCGGCGGCGCCTCGGCGGGGCGCAGGTAGGCCGCGGAGCCCGTGCGCTCGGCGGTCGTCGGGGACTCGCTCATCAGGTCGCCTTCCCTTCCTCGGTCAGCATCGGGGTGGACTCCGCGGCCGCGCGCACCGCGGCGTCCTTGAAGGCCATCCAGGACAGCAGCGCGCACTTGACCCGCGCCGGGTACCGCGCCACGCCCGCGAACGCCACGGCGTCGCCGAGGACGTCCTCGTCCGGCTCCACCCGCCCGCGGCCGGACATCAGCGCCACGAACGCCTCGTGGACGGCGAACGCCTCGGGCACCGCCCGGCCGGCGCACAGTTCGTGCAGGATGCTCGCCGAGGCCTGGCTGATCGAGCAGCCCTGCCCGTCGTACGAGACGTCGGCGACCCGGCCGCCGTCGAGCGCCACCCGCAGCGTGATCTCGTCGCCGCAGGTCGGGTTGACGTGGTGGACCTGCGCGCCGTACGGCTCGCGCAGGCCCTTGCCCTGCGGGTGCTTGTAGTGGTCCAGGATGATCTCCTGGTACAGCGTGTCGAGCTGCATCAGCCGAACACCTTCCGCACCTGTCCGAGTCCGCGGACCAACGCGTCGACCTCCTCGTTGGTCGAGTACAGGTGGAACGACGCCCGGGTCATCGCCGGCACGCCGAAGCGCAGCATCAGCGGCCGCGCGCAGTGGTGCCCGACCCGCACCTGGACGCCGAGCGAGTCGAGCACCTGGCCCACGTCGTGCGGGTGGATGCCGTCCAGGGAGAACGCCAGCGTGCCGCCGCGCCCCACCGCCATCGCCGGCCCGTACAGCCGCAGCCCGGGGACGGTGGCCAGCGCGTCGAGCGCGTAGACGGTCAGCTCCTTCTCGTGCCAGGACACCGCCTCCATCCCCACGCCGGTCAGGTAGTCGACCGCCGCGGCGAGGCCGACGGCCTCGGTGATCGGCGGGGTGCCGGCCTCGAACCGGGCCGGCGGCGCGGCGAAGGTCGTCCGCTCCATCGTCACCGACTCGATCATGGAGCCGCCGCCCAGGAACGGCGGCATCGCCGCGAGCAGCTCGCCCCGGCCCCACAGCACGCCGATGCCCGTCGGGCCGCACATCTTGTGCCCGGTGAACGCGAGGAAGTCCGCGTTCAGGTCGGCCAGGTCGGTCGGCCGGTGCGGGACCGCCTGCGAGGCGTCCAGCAGGACCAGCGCCCCGACCTCGCGGGCGCGGGCGGTGATCGCCGACGTCGGGTTGACCGTGCCCAGGACGTTGGAGACGGCGGTGTACGCGACGATCTTCGTGCGCGGGTTGACCAGGTCGTCCAGGTCGTCCAGCTTCAGCCGGCCGGCGTCGGTGACGCCGAACCAGCGCAGGGTGGCGCCGGTCCGCTCGCACAGTAGCTGCCAGGGGACGATGTTCGAGTGGTGCTCCATCTCGGAGACCACCACCTCGTCGCCGGGGCCGAGCCGGAACCGGGGGTCGGTGTCCGGGCCGGCGTTGGCGAACGCGTACGCCACCGTGTTGATCGCCTCGGTGGCGTTCTTGGTGAAGATCACCTCGTCCGGGTCCGCCGCGCCGATGAACGCGGCGACCTTGGCCCGCGCGCCCTCGTACGCGTCGGTCGCCTCGGTGCCCAGGGTGTGTACGGAGCGGGCGACGTTGGCGTTGTGCCGCTCCAGGTGCTCCCGCATCGCGTCGATGACGACGCGGGGCTTCTGCGCGGTGTTCGCGCTGTCCAGGTAGACCATCGGGTGACCGTTGATCTCGCGGGACAGGATCGGGAAGTCGGCGCGCAGGGTGTACGGGTCCAGGCGGGGCATCTCCTCGTACTGCGGCATACCCTGCGGGATCTGGATGGCGGTCATCGTGGCCCCTTCCGGGTTCAGTCGCGGGCGGCGGCGGCCGCGGTGTAGCGCTCGTAGCCCTCGGCCTCCAGCTTGTCCGCCAGCTCCGGGCCGCCCTCCTCGACGATCCTGCCGGCGACGAAGACGTGCACGAAGTCCGGCTTGATGTAGCGCAGGATCCGGGTGTAGTGGGTGATCAGCAGCAGGCCGGTCTCGCCGGTGTCGCGGACGCGGTTCACGCCCTCGCTGACCACGCGCAGGGCGTCCACGTCGAGGCCGGAGTCGGTCTCGTCGAGGATCGCCACCTTCGGCCGCAGCAGCTCCATCTGGACGATCTCGTGGCGCTTCTTCTCGCCGCCGGAGAAGCCCTCGTTGACGTTGCGCTGGGCCATCGCCGGGTCCATGTGCAGGCGCTCCATGGCGCCGCGCAGCTCGCCGGCCCACGTGCGCAGCTTCGGGGCCTCGCCGTCCACCGCCGTCTTGGCGGTGCGCAGGAAGTTGGCCACGGAGACGCCGGGGACCTCGACGGGGTACTGCATCGCCAGGAACATGCCGGCCCGCGCCCGCTCGTCGACGGACATCGCCAGGACGTCCTCGCCGTCGAGCACGACCTCGCCGCCGGTGATCTCGTACCGGGGGTGGCCGGCGACCGAGTAGGCCAGCGTGGACTTGCCGGAGCCGTTCGGCCCCATGATCGCGTGGGTCTCGCCCGCCCGCACGGTGAGCGTCACCCCGGCGAGGATCGGCTTGCGCGCGCCGTCGGGCAGCTTCACCGAGACCTGGAGGTCGCGGATCTGGAGGGTGCTCATGCGGTCACTCCGTTGCTCGGGTTCAAATCGACGTAGAGGTCGCCGTCGCGGATCTCGACGGGGTAGGTCGGGACGGGTTCGGTGGCCGGCAGGCCGGTCGGGGCGCCGGTGCGCAGGTCGAAGCGCGAGCCGTGCAGCCAGCACTCGATCATGCAGCCCTCGACCTCCCCTTCGGACAGGGCGATCGAGGCGTGCGAACACTCGTCGCGGACGGCGTAGAACGCGTCGTCGTCGGCGTGCACGACGGCCACGGGCGTGCCGTCGACCTCCGCGGAGACCGCCGTCCCCTTGGCCACCTCGGCGGCGGCGCAGACCCTGATCATCGTGCCGCGACCCCCGCGCCCGCCTCGGCCCGCGCCAGCCGCCCCTCGATGACCGCGCCCAGCCGCTCGCGCAGGTCCTCGACCGGGATCCTGTCGAGCAGTTCGGCGAAGAACCCGCGGACCACCAGCTTGCGCGCCTCGGCCTCCGGGATGCCCCGGGCCATCAGGTAGAAGAGGTGCTCGTCGTCGAACCGGCCCGTCGCGCTGGCGTGGCCGGCGCCGGCCACCTCGCCGGTCTCGATCTCCAGGTTCGGCACCGAGTCGGCGCGGGCGCCCTCGGAGAGCAGCAGGTTCCGGTTGATCTCGTAGGTGTCCGTGCCCGTGGCGGCCGCGCGGATCAGCACGTCGCCGACCCAGACGGTGTGCGCCCCGGCGCCCTGCAGCGCGCCGCGGTAGCCGACGTTGCTGCGGCAGTCCGGGACGGTGTGGTCGGCGAGCTGCCGGTGCTCCAGGTGCTGGCCGGCGTCGGCGAAGTACAGTCCGAACAGGTCGGCGTCGCCGCCGCGCCCGGCGTAGTTGACCGTCGCGTACTGGCGCACCAGGTCGCCGCCCAGGGTCACCTGCACGTGGGTGAGCTTGGCGTCGCGGCCCAGCCGGAACGCCACGTGCTGGGCCTGGACCGCGTCGGCCGCCCACTCGGCGACCGTCACCAGGGTCAGCCGCGCGCCGTCGGCGACGTGCACCTCCACGTTGTCGGCCAATGTGGTCGAGCCGGTCGACTCCAGCACGAGCGTGGCCTCGGCGAACCGGCCGACCTCGACGAACGTGTGCGCGAAGGCGACGCCCTCGGCACCGGCGCCGGCCAGCCGCAGCCGGGCCGGCGCCGTCAGCACCGCGTCGGCGGCCACCGAGACGAGCGCGGCCTTGGCGAACCGGCCGTACGCCAGCGCGCTGATCCGGTCCGTCGGGGTGAGCACGCTGCCGATCCGCGGGTCGTCCCGGTCGACCGCGCCGACCGTGACGCCGGCCGGCAGCGCGTCGTAGGTCAGCGACGGGGCGGCGCCGAGCGGGCCGCCGTCGCCGGTGGCCAGGCCGCGCAGGCGCCGCAGCGGGGTGAACCGCCAGTCCTCCTCGCGGCCGGTCAGCTCGGGGAAGTCGGCCACGTCGTACGAGCGCAGCGCCTGCGCCTTGGTGCTGGCGGGGATGATCTCAGTTGTCATGGGTCAGCCGACCGCGCCTTCCATCTGGAGCTCGATGAGCCGGTTGAGTTCGAGGGCGTACTCCATCGGCAGTTCCTTGGCGACCGGCTCGATGAAGCCCCGGACGATCATGGCCATCGCCTCGTCCTCGCTCAGCCCGCGGCTCATCAGGTAGAAGAGCTGGTCGTCGCTGACCTTGGAGACGGTCGCCTCGTGCCCCATGTTGACGTCGTCCTCGCGGATGTCGACGTAGGGGTAGGTGTCGGACCGGGAGATGGTGTCGACCAGCAGCGCGTCGCACTTGACGGTGCTGGCGCTGTGGTGCGAGCCCTCCAGGACCTGGACCAGGCCGCGGTAGGAGGTGCGGCCGCCGCCGCGGGCGATGGACTTGCTGATGATCGTCGAGGAGGTGTGCGGGGCGGCGTGCACCATCTTGGCGCCCGCGTCCTGGTGCTGGCCCTCGCCGGCCATGGCCACCGACAGGACCTCGCCCTTGGCGTGCTCACCGGTCATGAACACCGCCGGGTACTTCATGGTGACCTTGGAGCCGATGTTGCCGTCGACCCACTCCATGGTCGCGCCCTCGTGGCAGACGGCGCGCTTGGTGACCAGGTTGTACACGTTGTTCGACCAGTTCTGGATGGTCGTGTACCGGCACCGGCCGCCCTTGCGCACGATGATCTCCACCACGGCGCTGTGCAGCGAGTCCGACGAGTAGATCGGGGCGGTGCAGCCCTCGACGTAGTGCACGTACGCGCCCTCGTCGACGATGATCAGGGTCCGCTCGAACTGACCCATGTTCTCGGTGTTGATGCGGAAGTACGCCTGGAGCGGGATGTCGACCTGGACGCCCTTGGGCACGTAGATGAACGAGCCGCCGGACCACACGGCGGTGTTCAGCGCGGCGAATTTGTTGTCGCCGACCGGGATGACCGTGCCGAAGTACTCCTGGAAGACCTCCGGGTGCTCCCGCAGCGCGGTGTCGGTGTCCAGGAACAGCACGCCCTGCTGCTCCAGGTCCTCGCGGATCGCGTGGTACACGACCTCGGACTCGTACTGCGCGGCGACACCGGCGACCAGGCGCTGCTTCTCGGCCTCCGGGATGCCCAGCCGGTCGTAGGTGTTCTTGATGTCCTCGGGCAGGTCCTCCCAGCTCGTGGCCTGCTTCTCGGTGGACCGCACGAAGTACTTGATGTTGTCGAAGTCGATCCCGGACAGGTCGGAGCCCCACGACGGCATGGGCTTGCGACCGAACAGCCGCAGTCCCTTGAGGCGCAGGTCGAGCATCCAGCCGGGCTCGTTCTTCTTCGCCGAGATGTCCCGGACGACGGCCTCCGACAGGCCGCGCCGGGCGCTGGCCCCCGCGACGTCGGCGTCGGCCCAGCCGTACTCGTACTTGCCCAGGGCGGCGAGGTGCTCCTCCTGCGTGGGCGGCACGGTCTGCTCGGTCATCTACTGGGTCCCCTCACGGTGGTGACGGTGTCGATCGGTGTGTCCCGGCCGCTGCGGCCGGGCGCCGGGATGTGCGTGGTACACACCCCGTCCCCGTGTGCGATGGTCGCCAATCGCTGCACATGGGTGCCGATGAGGCGGGCGATGACCGCCGTCTCGGCCTCACAGAGCTGGGGGAACTCCGCGGCCACCTGCGCGACCGGGCAGTGGTGCTGGCACAACTGGCCGCCGGAGGTGATGGCGGACGCGCTGGCAGCGTAACCCTCGGCCGTCAGCGCCTCGGCGAGCGCCTCGGCCCGGGCGAAGACGTCGTCGCCGGCCGACGCCAGCGCCGCGCGGCACCGCTGCTCCAGGCCGGAGACCTGGTCGGCGGCGAAGGCCGAGACCGCGTCGGCGCCGCCGCGCGCAGCGATCCAGCGCAGCGCCGCCCCGGCGAGGTCGTCGTACAGGTGCGGGCTCATGGCCTCGTGGCCGCGCTCGGTGAGCGCGAACTGCCGCGCCGGCCGGCCGCGTCCCCGAGGCGCAGTGGCCCCGACGTCACGCTGGGTGACGATGCCGTCGGCCAGGAGCGCGTCGAGGTGCCGGCGGATGGCCGCCGGACTCAGGCCCAGCGCGGCGCCGAGGTCGGCGGCGGTGGCCGGGCCGCGGTCGCGCAGCAGGTGCGCCACCCGCCCGCGGGTGGGGCCGTCGTAGTCCGCCGCGTCGGCGGCGCCGGGCGGCGCCGGGCGCGGACCGGCGTGCGGCGCCCCCGCGGGGGCGTCCACCAGCGCCGGCATCTTTTTCACTACGCCAGTGTGACGTATTTATTGGTCGATCGCCAAGCCAGGGTTACCTAACCCGCGGCACCCGCCGGGATCCGCTCCAAATCAAGATCATCTTCGCGCGTACGATGGCGGCCTCCGTGCGAAGCGAGGTCCCGCTGATGACGACCGGTACGCCGACCGCGACGCTGCCGTCGCCCGCCCCCGCCCCGTTCGGGCCGGAAAGTCGACTACGGCGGGTACACGCTTGGGCCCTGGCATCCATGCTCGTCAACGTCGGCATCGTGGTCACCGGCGGGGCCGTCCGCCTCACCAAGTCGGGCCTGGGCTGCCCCACCTGGCCCCGCTGTACCGAGGAGTCCTACGTCACCACGCCCGACATGGGCGTCCACGGCGTGATCGAGTTCGGCAACCGCACCCTGACCTTCGTCGTCGGCCTCGTCGCGCTGGCCGGCGTCGTCACGGCCTGGCAGCTCCGGCCGCGGCGGCCGAGGGTCCTGGGCCTGGCGGTCGCCGTCCTGGTCGGCATCGGCGTGCAGGGCGTCGTCGGCGGGCTGACCGTACGGATGCAGCTACACCCCCTCGTGGTCGGCCTGCACTTCCTGCTGTCGATGGCGCTGCTCGCGCTCACCTACGCCTTCTGGTGGCGGACCCGCCCCGCGCCCGCCGTCGGCGGGCCGCGCCTGCCGGTGTTGGGCTGGGCGTTGACCGGCGTGAGCCTGCTGGTCCTGGCCGTCGGCACGCTGGTGACCGGCAGCGGCCCGCACTCCGGGGACGCGGACGCCGCCCGCAACGGCCTGGATCCCGAGACGATCTCCCGGATCCACGCCGCGGGCGTGTACCTGCTGGTGCTGCTGTCGGTCCTGCTGCTGATCGCCCTGCGTCGACGCGGGGCGGGGCCGGCGGCGGTCCGGGCGGCCGCGCTGCTGCTGGCCGCCGAGGTGGCGCAGGGGGTCGTCGGCTTCGTCCAGTACTACACGGGGCTGCCGGAGCTGCTCGTCGCCGCGCACCTGCTGGGCGCCTGCTGGGTCTGGCTGGCCACGCTGCACGCGCGGGCGCACGCCGCCGTCCCGCCGACCCAGCTCGCGACGTAGGCGGGCTCCGGGCCGCTCCGCTCAGATGCTGACCGCGTCGGCGTCGGCGCGGTCCGAGGCCGGGTGCGGCGAGGTCAGGTGCCGGCCGTGGTACGACAGGTGCCCGCCCAGGTAGGCCCCGACGCCCGCCGCGCACAGTCCCGCCACCGACAGCCCGCGGCCGACCCCGGGGGCGCCGCCCCGGCGGGCCGCGAGCGAGGCGCCGTACAGCGCGACGGCGAGCAGGTTGCTGCCGGCGTGCACCAGGCCCACCCGGCGCTGCGGCCGGGACAGCGCGGCCCAGTCGTGCCAGCCGGCCAGCGCCGACGGCACGGCGCCGGCCAGCCCCACCCCGGTCAGGAGGGTCGCCGCGGCGCGGTGCCGGGGCGACAGGTCGAGCACGGCGCCGCTGAGCCACGCCCCGACGGGCAGGTGGATCACCGCGGGGTGCAGGGGGTGGCCGAGCCACCGGCCGGAGAGCACCGCGTCGGCGGGCCCGCTGCCGAGCACCCGGCGGACCCGCGCCCGCAGCGGGTCGGCGACCCGGTCGAGGCGGGCGTCGCCGGCCAGCTTCCCGGTCCACGCAGACAGTCCCATGAGCGCCCGGGTACCCGGGCCGCCGACGGAGGAAACCCGTGCGCAAAGGTCGGACCGGGCACCCCGCGGGGACGGCCCGCCCCCGGGGGTGTACCCGCGGGGCCGTCGGGTACATCTGCGGCATGGCAGTCACCCGGCACGTGATCAGGGCGCCCGTCGCCGACGTCTACGCGGTCCTGGCCGACGGGTGGACGTACAGCGACTGGGTGGTGGGTACCGCGCACATCCGCGACGTCGATCCGCACTGGCCTGAGCCGGGCGCGCGGATCTACCACAAGGCGGGCCCGTGGCCGCTGTCGATCCGTGACAGCACGGTCGTCGTCGCGTGCGTCCCCGGCTCCCGGCTGGTGCTGCGCCCCCGGCTCTGGCCGCTGGGCGAGGCGGAGGTGAGCATCGCGCTGGAGCCGGACGGCCCGGCCGGCACGCGCGTGACGATGGCGGAGGAGTTCGCCGCCGGGCCGCTGCGGTGGGTCCAGACGAAGCTGAACGACCTGGCGCTGCACCGCCGCAACGCCGAGTCGCTGCGGCGGCTCGGCGACTTCGCCGTCCGCCGCCGGGTCCCGGCGGCCCGGTGAGCGCCGGGGGCGGCGGCCGGCCGCGGCGGGTCGCGGTGGTCACCGGCGGGTCCTCCGGCGTGGGGCGGGCCACCGCGGTGGCCTTCGCGCGCCGGGGCTGGGCGGTCGTGCTCGCCGGCCGGGACGGCGCGGCGCTGGCCGAGGTGGCCGCGCGGTGCGGCCCGCACACGCTGGCGGTCCCCACCGATGTGACCGACGCGGCCGCCGTCGTGGAGCTGGCCGAGCGGGCGGCCGGGCGGTTCGGCCGGCTGGACCTGTGGGTGAACAACGCCGCCGTGGCGACGTTCGGGTCGGTGGAGGCCACGCCCGTGGCCGACGTGCGCCGGGTGGTCGAGGTCAACGTCCTGGGCTACCTGCACGGGGTGCGGGCGGCGCTGCCGTGGCTGCGGGCCGCCGGGGGCGGGACGGTCGTCAACATCGCCTCGGCCGTGGGGGTGCTGGGCCATCCGAGCGCCGCGGGGTACGCGATGAGCCGGTTCGCGGTCCGCGGGCTGTCGGCGAGCGTCCGGCAGGAGCTGCTGCTGGCCGGGGAGCGCCGGATCCGGGTCTGTACGGTGCTGCCCTCCAGCATCGACACCCCGCTGTACGGGTGGGCCGGCAACTACTCGGGCCGCACCGTCGCCGCCCTGCCGCCCGTGTACCCGCCGGCCCGGGTGGCCCTGCGGGTGCTGCGGCTGGCCGACCGCCCGCGCCGGACCGTGTACGTCGGGGCCGCCGGGCACCTGGCGGCGCTGGCCAACCGGTGCGCACCGGCGGTCGTCGACCGGCTGTACGTGGCGTGGACGCGCCGTCGGCAGCTCACGCCGCCCGCGGCGCCGCCGACGGCCGGCAACCTCTACGCGCCCCGGCACCGCCCTCCGGGAGCGGCGCCGGCACCGCCGGACGGCGGGGACGTGCCCGCCGACGCCCTGGCGGACGTGCCGTGACCGCCGACGCGGTGGTCGTCGGCGCCGGCCACAACGGGCTGGTCGCCGCGAACCTGCTCGCCGACGCCGGCTGGGACGTGGTCGTGCTGGAGGCGACGGGCGCCCCCGGCGGCGCGGTGCGCTCCGCCGAGGTGACCGCGCCCGGGTACCTGTCCGACCTGTACAGCTCGTTCTACCCGCTGGGCTACGCCTCGCCCGTCCTGCGCGGCCTCGGCCTGGACCGGTACGGCCTGGCCTGGCGGCACGCGCCCGACGTGCTGGCGCACGTGCTGCCGGACGACCGGGTGGCCGTGCTGCACCGCGACGTCGAGCGCACCGCGGCCTCCCTGGAGGCGTTCGCCGCGGGCGACGGGGCGCGCTGGCGCACCGCGTACGCGCAGTGGCGGCCCCTGGCCGACCGCCTGGTGGCGATGCTGATGACCCCGTTCCCGCCGGTGCGGCACGGCCTGGGCCTGCTCGGCGCGCTGGGCGCCGGGGACGCGCTGCGGCTGGCCCGCCGGCTGCTGCTGCCGGTGCACAAGCTCGGCCAGGAGATGTTCGCCGGGGTCGGCGGGCGCGCGCTGCTCTCGGGCTGCGCCCTGCACACCGACATCTCCCCCGACGACGCCGGCTCGGGCGTGTACGGGTGGCTGCTGGCGATGCTCGGCCAGCAGGTCGGCTGGCCGGTGCCGGCCGGGGGCGCCCAGATGATCACCGATGCGCTGGTCGCGCGGCTGGCGGCCCGCGGCGGGCGGGTCGTCCCGCACGCGCCGGTGGTGCGGATCGCCACCGCGCACGGCCGGGCGCTGGGCGTGCGCACCGCCGACGGCCGCGCCTGGCGCGCCCGCCGGGCGGTGCTGGCCGACGTCCCGGCGCCGGCCCTGTACCTGGACCTGGTCGGCCCCGACGCGCTGCCGCCGCGACTCGTCGAGGACCTGACCCACTTCCGCTGGGACGGCAGCACCGTCAAGGTGGACTGGGCGCTGCGCGGGCCCGTGCCCTGGCGCAACCGGGACGCGGCCGGCGCCGGCACGGTCCACCTCGGCGCCGACGTGGCCGGGCTGGCGCGGTACGCCGGGGAGCTGTCGGCCGGGGAGCTGCCCGCGCACCCGTTCCTGCTCGCCGGCCAGATGACGGTCGCGGACCCGGCCCGCTCCCCCGCCGGCACGGAGTCGCTGTGGGCGTACACCCACCTGCCGTTCCGCACGCGCTGGGACGACGGCGAGATCGCGGTGCAGGTCGCCCGGATGGAGGCGGTGCTGGAGCGGCACGCCCCGGGCTTCGGCGCGCTCGTGGCCGGCCGGTACGTGGCCGGGCCGGGGCGGCTGGAGCGGGAGAACCCGAGCCTGGTGGGCGGCGCCGTCGGCGGCGGTACGGCGGCCGCGTACCAGCAGCTTTTCCTGCGCCCCGTGCCGGGCCTGGGCCGCGCGGACACGCCCGTGGACCGGCTGTTCCTGGCCTCCGCCTCGGCGCACCCGGGCGGCGGGGTGCACGGCGCGCCCGGGGCGAACGCGGCGCGGGCCGCCCTGGCCCGGCAGCGCCCGGTGGCCGGGCTGGCGTACCGCGCGGCGGTGCGGGCCGCCCACCGGGCCGTCTACGCGGGCGCGGCCCCCGAGCCGCCGGTGCCGTCCGCGGGCCGCCCCGTCGAGGAGACCGCGCGGCCGGTCAGCGTCGGCGACCGGTGACCCCTGCCGCGGTGGCGGGCCGCGGCGCGGACGGGCCGCCGGCTCCGCCGCGGGCGGCCTGGGCAGGGCAGGACACAGAAGCGCCCGACCGGCCGCGGGGTACGCGGGCCGGTCGGGCGACGGCGGCGGGTCAGCGGGCGGTGAGCCGGCGACCCATCGAGCGCCACAGGTCGTTCGTGGGGGCCATGGACTCGACCAGCTCGCGCTCCCAGCTGTTCTCGACGGACAGCGCGGCGAGCTCGCACGCGCGGCGGGCGGTGTCGGTGTCCTGGGCGAACTGGTCGCCCCAGACGCCGTCCTTGCCGACGAGGACGATCCGGGCGCCGCGGCGCCCCACGTACTCCACGACGGCGGTGGCGCCGCCGTGCCCGTCGGCGAACGCCCGGAGTGCGCTGACGAGCCGATCGGTGGCGGAGTCCGCCGGGGCATCGACCGTCAGCGTGCCACTGGAACCTTCTGTCATGACCGCAGCGTAAACAGAAGATGAGGGCAGCGCCGGCAGATCGCGGGCCTAATGTGATTCCAATTACTTCGCCAATCAGCGCGTTACCAGTCCGTCACTGTCCAGTCTCCACACCATTTATCTGGATAAATGGGATGACAATCCGGGCGGCGGGGCAGGAAGCCGAACGGACATTTCCGAACAGCGCGCTTTGTCGGTTCAGCGGTCCGTCAGAGCAGCGCGTCGACGGCCACGGCGACGAAGACGAGCGTCAGGTACGTCGTCGACCAGTGGAACAGCCGCATCGGCCGCAGCGGCTCGCCCCGCCGGGCCCGCCGGTACAGGCCGTGCGCCTCCCAGACGAACAGGCCGCCGGTCACCGCCGCCGTCACCAGGTACACCGGGCCGGCGCCCACGAGCCCGAGCGCCAGCGACGCCGCCAGCGTCAGCCAGGCGTACACGACGCTCTCGGCGCCGACGCGCCGCGACGAGGCCACCACCGGCAGCATCGGGATGCCCGCACGGGCATAGTCGTCCTTGAATTTAATCGCCAGCGCGTAGAAGTGCGGCGGCTGCCAGAGGAACACGACGCCGAACAGCACCCACGCCGCGGGCGCCAGGCCGCCGGTGACGGCCGCCCAGCCGATCAGCACGGGCATCGCCCCGCACACCCCGCCCCAGACGGTGTTCTGCCACGTGGTGCGCTTGAGCCACATCGTGTAGACGACGTCGTAGTAGACGATCGCCGCCGCCGTGAGCACCGCGGCGAGCACGTTGGTGAACACGGCCATGAGGACCACCGAGCCGACAGCCAGCCCCAGGCCGAACCGCAGCGCGGCCACCGGCGACACCACGTGCGAGGGCAGCGGCCGCCGCGACGTGCGCTTCATGACCTGGTCGATGTCGCGGTCGATATAGCAGTTCAGCGCGTTCGCCGCGCCCGCGGCCATCGTGCCGCCGAGCAGGACCACCGCGACGAGCCCCAGCGGCGGCAGCGCGCCCGCGGCCAGGATCATCGCCGGCACCGTGGTGACCAGCAGCAGTTCGATGATGCGCGGCTTGGTGAGGGCGACGTACGACTTGACGACCGCGCCGACGCCGGTGTTGGTGGCGCGCGGGCGGACGTACGACAGCGGGGTCCGGGGCGTCACCCGCGGCGAGGTCGCCGCCGGGTGGTCGCTGACCGTAGTGGCAGTCGGCGTCACGGCGTTGGTTCACCTTCCGGCGTCACGCGGGGGCTCCGCCGGCCGATCCCCCGTAGGGGGTTTCCGATGGCGGGCGCGGCCGGTCGGTGTGGCGCGCTCCCACAGCGTACGCGCAGGCCGACCCGGCGCCGCCGCCACCCACCGGAACGTCGGACCGCCCCCGCCCGCCGCGACGCGCCGGTTCCGTTACCTGTAGATCCACAGCACTTCGTCCATCCCGGCTCGGTAGTGTCATGCCTGCTGACGCCATTCGCGCCCGCGCGGCCCCGCGGACCGGGTCCCGGCCCCGCGCCGCGCGACCGCTTGGGAGTACGACCGACTGTGGGGAGCACACCTACCGTGTCCGACACCGCCAACGCCCTGAACTGGTCAGACCTCGACCGCCGGGCCGTGGACACCGCCCGGATCCTGGCCATGGACGCCGTCGAGCACGCCGGCAACGGTCACCCCGGCACCGCGATGAGCCTGGCCCCCGCCGCGTACCTGCTGTTCCAGCGGGCGATGCGGCACGACCCGACCGACCCGACGTGGGCGGGGCGGGACCGCTTCGTGCTGTCCTGCGGCCACTCCAGCCTCACGCTGTACGTGCAGCTCTACCTCTCCGGCTACGGCCTGGGCCTGGACGACCTCCAGCACCTGCGGCAGTGGGGTTCGCAGACGCCCGGCCACCCGGAGCACGGCCACACCCCCGGCGTGGAGACCACCACCGGCCCGCTCGGGCAGGGCATCGGCAACGCCGTCGGCATGGCCATGGCCGCCCGCCGCGAGCGCGGCCTGCTCGACCCCGGCACCGCCGCGGGCGAGTCGGTGTTCGACCACCACATCTGGTGCCTGGCCTCCGACGGCGACATCGAGGAGGGCATCAGCCACGAGGCGAGCGCCCTGGCCGGCCACCAGCGGCTGGGCAACCTGACGCTGATCTGGGACGACAACGAGATCTCCATCGAGGACGACACCCGCATCGCCAAGAGCGAGGACGTGGTGGCGCGGTACGCCGCCTACGGGTGGCACACCGAGGTCGTCGACTGGCGCGGCTCCTACCGCGAGGACGGGCGGTACCGCGAGGACGCCGAGGCGCTACACGCCGCGCTGGAGCGGTCCCGGGCGGTGACCGACCGACCGTCGTTCGTGGCCCTGCGCACGGTGATCGGCTGGCCGGCGCCGAAGAAGCAGAACACCGGCAAGATCCACGGCTCTGCGCTGGGCGCCGACGAGGTGGCCGCCACGAAGAAGGTCCTCGGCTTCGACCCGGCCACGCCGTTCGGGATCGAGGACACCGTCCTCAAGCACGCCCGCCAGGTGATCGACCGGGGCCGCGAGGCGCGCGCGCAGTGGCAGCGGCGGTTCGACGCGTGGGCGACCGCGAACCCCGAGGCCAAGGCGCTCTACGACCGCATGTCGACCCGTACGCTGCCGGCCGGCTGGGCCGACGCGCTGCCGACCTTCGACGCCGACCCCAAGGGCCTGGCCACCCGCGCGGCCTCCGGTCAGGTGCTCAACGCGCTGGCCCCGGTGCTGCCCGAGCTGTGGGGCGGCTCGGCCGACCTGGCCGAGAGCAACAACACGACGATGAAGGGCGAGCCCTCCTTCGTCCCGGAGGAGTTCGCCACCCGGGAGTTCCCCGGCCACCAGTTCGGCCGGACCCTGCACTTCGGCATCCGCGAGCACGCGATGGGCGCGATCTGCAACGGCATCGCGCTGCACGGCGGCACCCGCCCGTACGGCGGCACGTTCCTGGTCTTCTCCGACTACATGCGGCCCGCGGTCCGGCTGGCGGCGCTGATGAAGCTGCCGGTGGTGTACGTGTGGACGCACGACTCGATCGGCCTCGGCGAGGACGGCCCGACCCACCAGCCGGTCGAGCACCTGTCGGCGCTGCGCGCGATCCCGGGCCTGGACGTGGTCCGGCCGGCGGACGCCAACGAGACGGCGTGGGCGTGGCGGATGGCGCTGGAGCACACCGACCGGCCCACGGCGCTGTGCCTGACCCGGCAGGCGCTGCCGACGGTCGACCGGACCGGCCACGGCGCCGCCGAGGGCGTCCGGCGCGGCGGGTACGTACTCGCCGACGCCGCGAACGGCCAGCCGCACGTCATCCTCGTCGGCACCGGCTCCGAGGTGGCCACCTGCCTGACCGCGCGGGAGCGTTTGGAGGCCGACGGCGTCCCGACGCGCGTAGTCTCGATGCCGTGCCAGGAGTGGTTCCTGGCGCAGGATGAGGCGTACCGGGAGCGGGTCCTCCCGCGGGGCGTACCGGCGCGGGTGAGCGTCGAGGCGGGCGTGGGTATGTCCTGGCACCGGATCGTCGGCGACCACGGCGAGTGCGTGAGCCTGGAGCACTTCGGCGCCAGCGCGCCCTACCAGGTCCTGTTCGAGCAGTTCGGGTTCACCCCCGACCACGTGATCGCCGCGGCGCGCGCGTCGCTGTCGCGGACCGGCGAGATCAAGGGCACGACCACGGGCAACTGAGGACGAGGAGTTCTGATGACCGACAGGCTCGCTGCGCTACAGGCCGCCGGGGTGGCGGTATGGCTCGATGACCTATCCCGGGAGCGGTTGACCTCGGGCGGTCTGGACCGGCTGCGCCGCGAGCGGCACGTCGTCGGCGTCACCACGAACCCCACGATCTTCGCCAAGGCCATCTCCGACGCCGCGAGCTACGACGGGCAGGCCCGCGACCTGGCCGTGCGCGGCGTCGGGGTGGACGAGGCGGCCCGGATGCTGACCACGTACGACGTGCGCTGGGCGTGTGACGTCATGCGCCCGGCGTACGACGCGTCGCAAGGCCTGGACGGGCGGGTGTCGATCGAGGTCGACCCCCGCCTGGCCCACGACGCCGCGCAGACCGCCGCCGAGGCCAAGGCGCTGTGGTGGATGGTCGACCGGCCCAACCTGTTCATCAAGATCCCGGCGACCGAGGGGGGCCTGCCGGCGATCACCCGCACGCTGGCCGAGGGGATCAGCGTGAACGTCACGCTGATCTTCTCGATCCAGCGCTACGCCGCCGTGATGGAGGCGTTCCTGGCCGGGCTGGAGCAGGCGAAGGCCAACGGGCACGACCTGAGCCGGATCGGGTCGGTGGCCTCGTTCTTCGTCTCCCGCGTCGACACCGAGGTGGACGCCCGGCTGGACAAGATCGGCACCCCGGAGGCGGCCGCCCTGCGCGGCCGGGCCGCGGTCGCCAACGCGCAGCTCGCCTACGAGAAGTACAGCGAGGTCTTCGGCGGCGGCCGCTGGCAGGCGCTCGCCGACGCCGGGGCGCACCCCCAGCGCCCGCTGTGGGCCTCGACGTCGACGAAGAACCCCGACTACCGCGACGTGATCTACGTCGAGGAGCTGGTCGCGCCCGGCACCGTCAACACGATGCCCGAGGCCGTGATCCACGCGTTCGCCGACCACGGCGAGGTCCGCGGCGACACCATCTCCGGGTCCTACGCCGCCGCCCGCCAGGTCCTCGACGACCTGGCCGCGCTGGGCATCGACTACGACGACGTGGTGCGGGTGCTGGAGAGCGAGGGCGTGGAGAAGTTCGAGGCCTCCTACGCCGAGCTGCTCGGCAGCGTCGCCCGCCAACTGGGGGTGGACCGGTGAGCGACCTGCTGGACGACGTCGAGGCCGCCGCGGGGCTGGCCGTGTACGGGGCCGCCGACTCCCCCGTCCGGGCGCGCCTGGCCGCCGACGGGGTGGCCGGCCTGCTCGCCGCCAAGGACCCGACCCTGTGGGGGCCGGCGGCGGAGGACGTGGCCAAGGTCCGACTGGGCTGGCTGGACACGTTCCGGCGCAGCCGGGACCTGCTCGCGCAGCTCGCCGAGCTGCGCAGCGAGATCGCCGACCTGACCAACGTGGTGCTATGCGGCATGGGCGGCTCGTCGCTGGCGCCGGAGGTCATCTGCCGCACGCTCGGCGTGCCGCTGGCGGTCCTGGACACCACCGACCCGCAGCAGATCCGCGCCACGATGTTCGGCGGCCACCCGGAGGGCTCGGACGAGGCCGCCGCGCTGCTGCGCCGCACCGTCGTGGTCGTCGCCAGCAAGTCCGGCTCGACGGTCGAGACCGACAGCCACCGCCGGGTGTTCTGGCAGGCGCTGCGGGACCTGGGCATGAGCGACGCCGAGGCCGCCCGGCACTTCGTCGTGGTCACCGACCCCGGCTCCCCGCTGGAGGCCGCGGCCAAGGAGAGCGGCATGGTCGTGCTGCCGGCCGACCCCGAGGTCGGCGGGCGGTACTCGGCGCTGACGGCCTTCGGGCTGGTCCCGTCGGCCCTGGCCGGCGTCGACGTGGCGGAGCTGATCGACCAGGCCGAGGCGCTGGCCGGCAGCCTCGGCGCCGACCGGGACAACCCGGCGCTGGCCCTCGGCGCGGCCCTCGGCGACGCCGCGGCGGCGGGCCGGGACAAGCTCGCGCTCATCGACGACGGCACCGGCGTGGTCGGCCTCGGCGACTGGGCCGAGCAGCTCGTCGCCGAGTCCACCGGCAAGACCGGCGCCGGGATCCTGCCGGTGGTCCTGGAGCGGCCGGACGCGCCCGGCTCCACCGGGCCCGACGTCCTCGCGGTCGCCACCGGCGGCGCGCTGGCGGCCGGCGCGGTGCCCGGCGGCGGGCAGCCCGTCGACCTGGCCGTCAACGGCCCGCTCGGCGCCCACTTCCTGGCCTGGGAGTACGCCACCGCGGTCGCCAGCCGGGTCATCGGCGTGGAGCCGTTCGACCAGCCGAACGTCGCCGAGTCCAAGGAGAACACCAACCGGATCCTGGCCGGCGGGCCGCCGCACGAGGAGCCGCTGTTCACCGAGGGGCCGCTGCGGGTGTACGCGCCGGCCGCCGCGGGCGGCGACACCGCGGCGGTGCTGCGCTGGCTGCTCGGCCAGGTCGGCGACCGGGGGTACCTGGCCGTGATGGCGTACCTGGACCGCTTCGGCGACGCCGACGTCGCCGGGGTCCGCCCCGCGCTGGCCGCCGCCGGCGGCCGCCCGGTCACGTTCGGCTGGGGGCCGCGCTTCCTGCACTCGACGGGGCAGTACCACAAGGGCGGCCCGCAGGTCGGGGTGTTCCTCCAGGTCACCGGCGCGATCGGTCTCGACCTGGCCGTACCGGGCCGCGACTTCACCTTCGGCCAGCTCATCGCCGCGCAGGCCGCCGGTGACCGCAAGGCCCTGGCCGACCGCGGCCGACCGCTCGTGCACATCCACCTCGCCGACCGCACGGCCGGCGTACCCGCGCTGGTCGCCGCGGCCGCCGCCACCGCCGACTGAGGAAGCCGATGCCCGACACCGACGTGCTCCGGCCCGAGACCGTGGACGCCCCGCCGGAGGGGTCGCCGCCGCCCAACCCCCTGCGCGACCCGCGGGACCGCCGGCTGCCCCGGATCCCGGAGCCCTGCGCGCTGGTGATCTTCGGGGTGACCGGCGACCTGGCCCGGCGCAAGCTGATCCCGGCCGTGTACGACCTGGCCAACCGGGGCCTGCTCCCGCCGCACTTCGCGATGGTGGGCTTCGCGCGCCGGGACTGGGGCGACGGGGAGTTCCTGCCGATCGCCCGCGACGCCGCCCGCAACGGCGCCCGGACGGCGTGGCGGGAGGAGGTGTGGCAGCGGCTGGCCGACGGGTTCCGCTTCGTGGGCGGGTCCTTCGAGGACGACGCCGCCTTCGACGAGCTGGCCGCGGAGATGCGCAGGCTGCGCACCGACCGCGGCGTCGGCGGGAACGCGGCGTTCTACTTCTCCATCCCGCCCGCGGCCTTCCCGGTCGTGCTCCGGCAGCTCGAACGCACCGGCCTGGCCGACGCCGAGCGGGAGCGCGGCTGGCGCCGCGTGGTGGTGGAGAAGCCGTTCGGCCAGGACCTGCCCTCGGCCCGGTCGCTCAACGAGCTGGTGGACACCGTGTTCACCCCGGAGGGCGTCTTCCGCATCGACCACTACCTGGGCAAGGAGACCGTCCAGAACATCCTGGCGCTGCGGTTCGCCAACACGCTGTTCGAGCCGGTGTGGAGCGCCCGGTACGTCGACTCCGTACAGATCACCATGGCCGAGGACCTGGGCATCGGCAGCCGGGCCGGCTTCTACGACAGTGCCGGCGCCGCCCGCGACGTCCTCCAGAACCACCTGCTGCAACTGCTGGCGCTGGTGGCGATGGAGGAGCCGACCTCGTTCGACGCCGAGGAGATCCGCACCGAGAAGCTCAAGTTGCTCAAGGCCATCGCGGTGTCCGAGGACATCGCGGCCGACACCGTCCGGGGCCAGTACCTGGCCGGCTGGGTGGGCGGCGAGCGGGTCAACGGCTACCTGGAGGAGCCCAAGGTGCCGGCCGACTCGGCCACCGAGACGTACGTGGCGGTGAACCTGTCGATCAAGAACCGGCGCTGGGCGGGCGTGCCGTTCTTCGTCCGGTGCGGCAAGCGGCTCCCCCGGCGGGTCACCGAGGTGGCGATCCTGTTCAAGAAGGCGCCACACCTGCCGTTCCACCCGACCGACGTGGAGATGCTCGGGCACAACCAGCTCGTCATCCGGGTGCAGCCCGACGAGGGCGTGGTGCTCAAGTTCGGGTCCAAGGTGCCCGGTACGACGATGGAGCTGCGCGACATCGCCATGGACTTCGGGTACGGCGAGACGTTCACCGAGACCAGCCCGGAGGCGTACGAGCGGCTCGTCCTCGACGTCCTGCTCGGCGACCGGACCCTGTTCCCGAACGCCGCCGAGGTCGAGCAGAGCTGGCGGGTCGTCGACCCGCTGCAGGCGGCGTGGCGGGGGACGAGGCCGCAGCCGTACCGGGCCGGCGAGTGGGGGCCGCGGGCCGCCGACGACATGCTGCGCCGCACCGGACACTCCTGGCGCCGCGCGTGAGTGGCGTACGCCGCAGTTGATCCACCCGGATGCCGGGCGCTCCCGCGCCTGGCCCACCATCAGGAGGTGCGGATGATCTCCCTTTGGGACACCAGCGGCAGCCAGGTCGTGAAGGCGCTCGCCGCGGAGCGGCGCAGCGCCGGCGGCGTGGCCAGCGGCATGGCCCTCTCCCTCATCGTCGTCGTGGACGAGTCGCAGGTGCACGAGGCGGAGGCCGCGGCGACCATCGCCGCCGCCGCGCACCCCTGCCGGCTGCTGATGGTGATCCGCTCCGACATCGACCGGCCCACCAGCCGGCTCGACGCCGAGATCGTCGTGGGCGGGCGGCTCGGCCCGTGCGAGGCCGTCGTCATGCGGATGTACGGGCGGCTCGCCCTGCACGCCGAGTCCGTGGTCATGCCGCTGCTGGTCCCGGACGTCCCCGTGGTCACCTGGTGGCACCGGGAGGCGCCCGAGCAGCTCGCGACCGACTTCCTCGGTGTCGTCGCCGACCGGCGGATCACCGACGCCGCGCAGGCCGGCGACCCGATCGCGGCGCTGCGCCACCGCGCCCTCGACTACGCCCCGGGCGACACCGACCTGATCTGGACCCGGATCACCCCGTGGCGCACCCTCGTGGCCGGCGCGCTGGACGCCCGGCCCGCCCGGATCACCGGCGCGCGGATCCTGGCGCCCCTGGCCGACCCGACCGGCGCCCTGATGAGCGGCTGGCTGGCCTCCCGGCTCGGCGTGCGGCCGCGGCTGGAGCCGGCCGCCGACGCGCCGCGGATGCGCACCGTAGCCCTCACCTGCGACAACGGCGACGAGCTGGTCCTCACCCGCGACGGCGACCGCGGTGTGTTCAGCCGCACCGGCGAGCCGGACCAGCACCTGCCGCTGACCCGCCGCCCGCTCGGCGAGGAGCTGGCCGAGGAGCTGCGCCGGCTGGACGCCGACCAGGTGTACGCCGACGCGCTGAGCGCCCTGTCCGGCGAGACCGGACTGGACGGCCGGGCCGGGCACCGGGTGCACGTCTGGCGCGACCCGGTGGTCCCGTACCCCGTCGGCGCCCACGCGTGAGCGCCCCGACAGACCCCGGCGCACTCCCCGGCGACCCGGCCGGCGGCGCGACGACCGTGGTCGTCCACCCCGACGCCGCCACGCTGGCCGAGGCGGCGGCCGCGCGGCTGGTCGTCGCGCTGCTGGACGCCCAGGCCGCCCGCGGCGAGGCCGCCCTCGTGCTGACCGGCGGGAGCGTGGCCGCCCACGTGTACGGCGCGCTGGCCCGCCACCGCGCCCGCACCGCGGTGGACTGGTCACGGGTGGACCTGTGGTGGGGCGACGAGCGGTTCCTGCCCGCCGGCCACCCCGACCGCAACGAGACCCAGGCCCGCGCCGCCCTGCTGGACGGCCTGCCGCTGGACCCGGGCCGGGTCCACGCGATGCCGGCCAGCGACGGCCCGGACGGCGAGGACCCGGAGGCCGCGGCGGCCCGGTACGCGGCGGCGCTGGCGGCGGCCGGCGGGGGGCGGCTCCCCCGGTTCGACGTGGTGCTGCTCGGCATCGGCCCGGACGCGCACGTCGCCTCGGTGTTCCCGGACCACCCGCTGGACGCCGGCCTGACGGTCAGCGCGGTGCGGGACAGTCCGAAGCCGCCGCCGACCCGGATCACCCTCACGCTGCCGACGCTGAACACCGCTGACGAGGTGTGGCTGATCGTCGCCGGGCGGGAGAAGGCCGGGGCCGTCGGGCTCGCCCGCTCCGGCGCGTCGGCGGCGAAGGCGCCCGCGGGCGCCGTCCACGGCCGCGTGCGGACCCGCTGGCTACTCGACCGGGACGCGGCCGCCGAGCTGCGCTGACCGGCGGCGCCGGCCGGACCGGGACCGGCGCCGGGTCGGGTCGGGTCGGGTCGGGTCGGCAGAACACGGGCCGACAGTGACACCCCGGCCTCACGCGGGAGGCCGGGGTGCGGGACGGAGCAGGTCAGGAGAGGTCGGCGAGCTTGACCCAGAAGCCGAGGCCGATGACGCAGGCGAACCACACCACGCCGACCAGGACCGTGTACCGGTCGAGGTTGCGCTCGGCCACCGAGGAGCCCGCGAGGCTCGTGCTGACGCCACCGCCGAACATGCTCGACATGCCGCCGCCCTTGCCGCGGTGCAGCAGGACGAGCAGGGTGAGCAGGATGCTGGTGAGCAGCAGCAGGCCCACCAGGATGTATGCGAACCAGATCGGCATGGTGAACGAAGTCCTCTCCGAGCGAAAGCACCGCAAGAATACCGGCCGCCGGCGCGTCGCGGTTGCCTGGGCGCCACCTTACCGGCCGATGATCGCCGGCCGGCGCCGAGGCGGGCATCGGGGCCGGACCCGGACGGATCCGCCCCCGACGCCGGGCCGTCAGCGAAGAATGTGCTCCCCGAACCGCACGATCGTGGCGAACTCCTCGGCGTCGAGGCTCGCCCCGCCGACCAGTGCCCCGTCGATGTCGGCCTCCGCCATGATCGAGGCGATGTTGCCGGCCTTGACCGAGCCGCCGTACAGCACCCGGACCGCCGCGGCGACCCCGGGGTCGTAGGACTCGACCAGCCGGGCCCGCAGCGCCCCGATGACCTCCTGGGCGTCCGCCGGGGTGGCGGTCCGGCCGGTGCCGATGGCCCACACCGGCTCGTACGCCACCACGATCTTCTCGACCTGGCCGGCGGCCAGCCCGGCCAGCGCCCCGTCGAGCTGCGCCAGCGTGTGGGCGACGTGGCCGCCCGCCTCGCGGACGTCCAGGCCCTCGCCGACGCACACGATCGGGGTGAGGTCGTGGGCCAGCGCCGCCTTGATCTTGGCGTTGACCAGCGCGTCGTCCTCGGCGTGGTACGCGCGGCGCTCCGAGTGCCCGACCACCACGTAGGAGCAGCCGAGCTTGGCGAGCATCGCGCCGCTGATCTCGCCGGTGTAGGCGCCCGAGGCGTGCGCCGACAGGTCCTGCGCGCCGTAGCGCAGGAGCAGGTTGTCGCCGTCGACCATCGTCTGCACGCTGCGCAGGTCGATGTACGGCGGGAGCACGGCGACCTCGACGTCGGTGAGCTGCTGCTCGTTCAGGCTGAACGCCAGCTTCTGCACCAGGGCGATGGCCTCCAGGTGGTTGAGGTTCATCTTCCAGTTGCCGGCCATCAGCGGCCGGCGGGTCGGGGTGCTCACGCGTGTGCCTTCCCGTGCAGCGCCGCCACGCCGGGCAGCGACTTGCCCTCCAGGTACTCCAGCGACGCGCCGCCGCCGGTCGAGATGTGGCCGAACCGCGCGTCGGCGATCCCCAGCGCGCGCACGGCCGCCGCGGAGTCGCCGCCGCCGACGACCGTGAACGCGCCGCCCAGGTCGGCGACCGCCTCGGCCACACCGCGGGTGCCGGCGGCGAACGCCGGCATCTCGAACACGCCCATCGGCCCGTTCCAGAAGACCGTCCGCGCCCCCTGGAGCGCGGCGGTGAACGCCGCGACGCTCGCCGGCCCGATGTCCAGCCCGAGCCGGTCGGCGGGGATCGCGTCGGCCGGGACCACCGCGTGGTCGGCGTCGGCCGCGAAGGCCGTGGCCGCGACGATGTCGGCCGGGAGCACGATCTTGCCCTCGGCCTGGTCGAGCAGGTCGCGGCACGTCGCCACCATGTCGTCCTCCACCAGGGACCGGCCGATCTCGTGCCCCTGGGCCCGGAGGAAGGTGAAGCACATGCCGCCGCCGACCAGCAGCCGGTCGACCCGCGGCAGCAGCGCGCGGATGACGGCGAGCTTGTCGGAGACCTTCGAGCCGCCGAGCACGACCGCGTACGGGTGCGCGGCGGACTCGGTCAGCCGGCGCAGCACGTCCAGTTCGGCGAGCACCAGGCCGCCGGCGAAGTGCGGCAGGCGCGCGGCGACGTCGAAGACGCTGGCGTGCCTGCGGTGCACCGCGCCGAACGCGTCGTCCACGTAGGCGTCGGCGAGCCCCGCCAGCGCGTCCGCGAAGGCGCCCCGCTGCCCGTCGTCCCTGCTGGTCTCCCCCGGGTTGAAGCGCAGGTTCTCCAGCAGCACCACGGCGCCGGGCGCCGCGCCGGCCACGGCGCTGCGGGCCGACGGCCCGACCGTGTCGCCCGCGCAGGTCACGTCGGCGCCGAGCAGCTCGCCCAGGCGCGCGGCGACCGGCGCCAGCGTCAGCGCCGGGTCGGGGGCGCCCGGGGGGCGGCCCAGGTGGGAGCACAGTACGACGACCGCGCCCGCGTCGCGGAGGGCGGTGACCGTCGGGAGGGCCGCGCGGATCCGGCCGTCGTCGGCGATGACCCGCCCGCCGTCGGCGTCGGCGAAGGGGACGTTCAGGTCGGCGCGCACGAGGACGCGCCGACCCTTGACCCCCTCGGCGAGCAGCTCGTCGAGGGGACGCATCAGGCGCCGACCAGCTTCACCAGGTCGACGAGGCGGTTGCTGTAGCCCCACTCGTTGTCGTACCAGCCCAGCACCTTCACCTGGTCGCCGATGACCTTGGTCAGCGGGGCGTCGAAGACGCAGGAGGCCGGGTCGGTGACGATGTCGGCGGAGACGATCGGGTCCTCCGAGTAGGTCATGATGCCGCGCAGCGGGCCCTCGGCGGCGGCCTTGACCACGCGGTTGACCTCCTCGACCGAGGTCTCGCGCGAGGCGGTGAAGGTCAGGTCGGTCGCCGAGCCGGTCGGGATCGGCACCCGCATGGCGTAGCCGTCCAGCTTGCCCTTCAGCTCCGGCATGACCAGGCCGATGGCCTTGGCGGCGCCGGTCGAGGTGGGGACGACGTTCAGGGCGGCGGCGCGGGCCCGGCGCAGGTCCGAGTGGGGGCCGTCCTGGAGGTTCTGGTCCTGGGTGTACGCGTGGATCGTCGTCATCAGACCGCGCTCGATGCCGATCGCGTCGTGCAGCGCCTTGGCCATCGGGGCCAGGCAGTTGGTGGTGCACGAGGCGTTGGAGATGATCGTGTGCCGGGCCGGGTCGTACTGGTCGTGGTTGACGCCCATCACGACCGTGACGTCCTCGTTCTTGGCCGGGGCCGAGATGATGACCTTCTTGGCGCCGCCCGCGACGTGGGCCTTCGCCTTGGTGCCGTCGGTGAAGATGCCCGTGGACTCGATGACGATGTCGGCGCCGAGGGCCCCCCAGGGAAGGGCGGCCGGGTCCCGCTCGGCGAGCGCCTTGAACGTCTGGCCGCCGACGCTGATCTCGTCGGCCGTCGACTTCACCTCCTGGCCCAGGCGGCCGAGGATGCTGTCGTACCGGAGCAGGTGCGCCAGGGTCGCGTTGTCGGTGAGGTCGTTCACCCCGACGATCTGGATGTCCGCGCCTGAGGCCAGTACGGCCCGGAAAAAGTTCCGCCCGATGCGGCCGAAGCCGTTGATGCCAACCCGGATGGTCACCGATCAGTCTCCTCGCTCGTGGTGTGCCCGACCGACGCGTCGCCGCCGTCGCTCTGCCTGCGACCCTAGCGGAGCGCCCGCCGTACCCCCGAGCCAGACCGGCTCCCACCTGCCCCGATCCGACCCCCGGGTGACGCAGCTCACCGGGGCGGCGGCTGGGCGGGCACGCCCGGGCCGCGCGGCCGGGAGGCGGCCCGCTACCGGGGGCGGTCAGCAGGTCAGCATGTCCGGGGTGACCGCGGCCTCGGTGTCGGGGACGCCGAGCTCGCGGGCGCGCTTGTCGGCCAGGGCCAGCAGACGCCTTATGCGGCCGGCGATCGCGTCCTTGGTCAGCGGCGGGTCGGCCAGCGCGCCCAGCTCCTCCAGCGACGCCTGCCGGTGCTCCAGGCGGAGCTGGCCGGCCGTGGTGAGGTGGTTGGGCGCCTCGTCGGAGAGGATCTCCAGCGCGCGGGTGACGCGGGCGGCGGCGGCCACGGCGGCGCGGGCGGAGCGGCGCAGGTTGGCGTCGTCGAAGTTGGCCAGGCGGTTGGCGGTGGCGCGGACCTCGCGCCGGACCCGGCGCTCCTCCCACGACAGCACGCTCTGGTGGGCTCCTATGCGGGTCAGCACGGCGCTGATCGCGTCGCCGTCCTTGACCACCACCCGGTCGACGCCGCGGACCTCGCGGGCCTTGGCGGTGATGCCGATGCGGCGGGCGGAGCCGACCAGCGCCAGGGCCGCCTCCGGCCCGGGGCAGGTGATCTCCAGGGCGCAGGAGCGGCCCGGCTCGGTGAGCGAGCCGTGCGCGGTGAAGGCGCCGCGCCACGCGGCGACGGCGCAGCACACGTTCGCCGCCACCACGTGCGGCGGGAGCCCGCGGACCGGCCGGCCGCGGACGTCGAGCAGGCCGGTCTGCCGGGCGAGCGCCTCGCCGTCCTTGACCACCCGGACGATGTAGTGGCTGCCCTTGCGCAGCCCGCCGGAGGCGAGCACGTGGATCTCGCTGGAGTAGCCGTACACGTCGGAGATCTCCCGGCGCAGCCGGCGCGCGACCGCGCCGGTGTCCAGCTCCGCTTCGACCACGACCCGGCCGGAGACGATGTGCAGGCCCCCGGCGAAGCGCAGGAGGGCGGTCATCTCGGATTTGCGACAACAGGGCTTGGGTACGTCGACCCTGCTCAGCTCGTCCTTGACCGCAGCGGTCATCGCCATCTGGTACTTCACCTCGCGGGGCCGGTGGGGACGTGGTTCGACAGTGTTAACGAGCGGGGACGAGCAGGGGCACCAGCGCCGCCCCGAGAGCTGCGGGATCGTGCCGCGGGTCACCGTCGGCGACGGCGACGGGCGCCGTCACCAGGCGCGCCCCGAGCGATTCTGCCGCACCGGCCACCGACCCCGGATCGCCCACCGCCCGGGTGTCGGCGAGCACCGTGTCCACCCGCAGCGGCGGCAGGTAGTGGCGCAGCGCGGCCAGGTGCCCGGCGAGCGAGAGGCCCGCGGTCTCGGTGTCGGCGGCCAGGTTCAGCGTCACGATCCGGCGGGCGGGGCTGGCCACGATGGCCGCCGCCAGCTCGGGCACGAGCAGGTGCGGCAGGACGCTGGTGTACCAGCTTCCCGGCCCGAAGATGAGGTGGTCGGCCGCGGCGACGGCGGCGACCGCCTCGGCGCAGGCGGGCGGGGCGGGGGGCGCCAGCCGCAGCGCGACCACCCGTCCGGGGGTCACCGCCACGGCGTGCTGCCCGCGTACCGTGGCCACCGCCGTGGGGTCGGCGGCGTCCAGGCCCACCACGTCGGCCTCGATGCCGACCGGCTCGCGGGACATCGGCAGGACCCGGCCCCGGGCGCGCAGCAGGACGGCCAGGTGGTCGAGGGCGGCGACCGGGTCGCCGAGCAGCTCCGTCAGCCCGCACAGCACGAGGTTGCCGACGGCGTGGCCGGTCAGCGGGCCGTCGGCGGCCGGGTCGCCGCCGTACCGGTGCTGGAGCAGCGCCGCGGTGCGCGCGCTGTCGGGGTCGTCGGCGGCCAGCGCCGTCAGCGCCTTGCGCAGGTCGCCCGGCGGCAGCCCGCCCCGCTCGAGGCGCAGCCGGCCGCTGGAGCCGCCGTCGTCGCCGACCGTTACCACCGCCGTCAGGTCCAGCTCGATCTTGGCGGCGCAGGTGCGCAGGGCGCGCAGGGCGGCGGAGAGCCCGTGCCCGCCGCCGAAGGCGACGACCCTCACCGGCGCCGTCACTCGCGCCCCAGGTCCCGGTGCTGGGTGTGGGCGACCAGCCCGACCTGCTGGAGGCGGGTGGCCAGCTCCTCGGCCAGGGCCACGCTGCGGTGCTTGCCGCCGGTGCAGCCGACGGCCACCGTCACGTACCGCTTGCCCTCGCGGGCGAAGCCCGACGCCGTGGCGTTGACCATGCGGGCGTACGTCTCGATGAACGTGCCCGCGCCGCGCTGGGTGAGGACGTACCGGCTGACCTCCGGCCGCTGGCCGGTCAGCTCGCGCAGCTCGGGCACCCAGTACGGATTGGGCAGGAAGCGCGCGTCGACCACGAAGTCGGCGTCCTGCGGGATGCCGTACTTGAAGCCGAACGACAGCACGGTCACCTGGAGCGCGCGGGCCTCGTCGGCGCCGAACATCTCCTCGACCCGGGCGCGGAGCTGGTTGGGGTTCAGGTGCGTGGTGTCGATGAGGACGTCGGCCAGCTCCCGCGCCTCGGCGAGCATCGCCCGCTCGGTGGTGATGCCGTCCAGCAGCCGGCCCGTCCCCTGGAGCGGGTGCGCCCGCCGGACGCTCTCGAACCGCCGCACCAGGGTGTCGTCGGCGGCGTCCACGAAGATCACCTTGGGTTGGAAGCCGCGCGCCTGGAGCTGCCGGATCGCGCCGGTCATGTCGGTGGAGAAGGCCATGCTGCGGACGTCGAGCACCATCGCGGTGTGCCGGGTGCTGCCGCCCGCGGCGTACGCCAGTTCGGCCATCTCGACCATCAGCGCCTGCGGCAGGTTGTCGACCACGTAGAAGCCGACGTTCTCCAGCGCCCGGGCCACCGTGCTGCGGCCACCGCCGGACACGCCGGTGACGACCAGCAGCGCCATCGCCGAGCGCGGCGGCGCGCCGTCCGCCGTTGTCTCACTGGTCACGTTCCGTGCTCCCTCCGCCGCCATCCGGCGTCTTTGATCCTAGGCGCGACTGCGTGCCCGCCACCGGCCACCGGTCAACGACCCAGGGGTGCGGTCGGACGCTGGGCGTCGGCCGCGTCACGCTGCGCAGCCGGCCCGGCGGGCGCGGCGGGCGCGACCGGCGCGGGGGTGGCCGGCTCCCCCGGGCGCAGCGCGGCGATCACCGCCTCGGCGGTCCGGCGGCCGATGCCGGGCACCTCCATGATCTCGGCGACGTCGGCCGCGCTGACCCGCTGGAGCGAGCCGAAGTGGCGCAGCAGCGCCTTGCGGCGGGCCTCGCCGAGGCCGGCCACCTCGTCGAGCGCCGACTCGGTCATCCGCCGCGAGCGCCGCTTGCGGTGGAACCGGATGGCGACGTCGTGCGCCTGGTCCCGGATGTGCTGCAACAGGAACAGGCCCGCGGACTGCCGCGGCAGGATCACCGGGAACGACTCCCCGGGCAGCCACAGCTCCTCCATCCGCTTGGCCAGGCCCACGACCGTCAGGTCGCTCACCCCGCGGCCGGCGAGCGCCGCCGCCACGGCGTTGACCTGCGGCTGCCCGCCGTCGACCACGAAGAGCTGCGGCGGGTACGCGAACCGCCGCGGCCGCCCGCCCGGGGCCGGGCCGCCGCCCCCGGCCGACGCGTCGGCGAGGGGGTCGGCCGAGGTGTCGGCCGGGGCGGCGTCGGCGCGGGCGAACCGCCGCCGGACCACCTCGCCGAGCGCCGCCAGGTCGTCGACGCCCCGGTCGCCGCGGATGGCGAAGGTCCGGTAGTCGCTCTTGCGCGGCGCGCCGTCCTCGAACACCACCAGGCTCGCCACGACGTCGGTGCCGTGCAGTTGGGAGACGTCCACGCACTCGATGCGCAGCGGGGCGCTGTCCATGCCCAGCGCCTCGGCCAGCTCGTCCAGCGCCTGGCCGCGGGCGGCCAGGTCGCCCACCCGGCGCAGCTTGTACTGGGCCAGCACCTGGCCCGCGTTGCGCGCGACGGTCTCCATCAGGTCCCGCTTCGGGCCGCGCTGGGGCACCCGGAGCCGGACCCGGCTGCCGCGGTGCGCCGACAGCCAGTCGGCCAGGGCGGCGGCGTCCCCGGGCAGCTCGGGGACCAGCAGCTCGCGCGGCACGTCGCCCTCGCCCGACCCGCCCCCGTACACCTGGGAGCAGAAGTGGTGGACGAGGTCGCCGGTGCTCAGGTCCTCGGTCTTCTCCACCGCCCAGCCGCGCTGCCCGCGCACCCGGCCGCCGCGGACGTGGAACACCTGGACGGCGGCCTGGAGCGGGTCGTCGGCGAACGCGACCACGTCGGCGTCGGTGCCGTCGGGCAGGACGACGGCCTGCTTGGCCAGCGCCCGCCGCAGCGCGGCCAGGTCGTCGCGCAGGCGGGCGGCCCGCTCGAACTCCAGCGCGTCGGAGGCGGCGTGCATCTCGCGCTCCAGCCGCCGCTGCAGGCCCTGGGTGCGGCCGGCCATGAAGTCGACGAAGTCGTCCACGACCTTGCGGTGCGCCGCGGCGTCGACCCGCCCGACGCAGGGGGCCGCGCACTTGCCGATGTCGCCGAGCAGGCAGGGGCGGCCGATCTGCCGCATCCGCCGGAACACCCCGGCCGAGCAGGTGCGGGCGGGGAAGACGCGCAGCAGCAGGTCGAGGGTCTCCCGGATCGCCCAGGCGTGCGAGTACGGGCCGAAGTAGCGCACGCCAGGCTTCTTCTCGCCGCGCATGACCTGGAGGCGGGGGTACTCCTCGTGCAGGGTCACGGCGAGGTACGGGTACGACTTGTCGTCGCGGTAGCGGACGTTGAACCGCGGATCGTGCTCCTTGATCCAGGTGTACTCAAGCTGGAGGGCCTCGACCTCGCTGGCGACGGTCACCCAGTCGACCCGGGTGGCGCTGGTGACCATCTGCTGGGTACGCGGGTGCAGGCCGGCGAGGTCGGCGAAGTAGGAGTTGAGCCGGCCGCGCAGGTTGACGGCCTTGCCGACGTAGATGACCCGGTCGCGCGCGTCGTGGAACCGGTAGACCCCGGGCGCCTCGGGGATCGTGCCGGTGGGGGGGCGGTAGGTCGCCGGGTCGGCCATACCTACCAGCGTACGCACGGGTGTGACACCGGCCGCGGGTTGACGACCTGCCGTGCGTAAGTGCCATCCCCCCCGTTCGTCAGTGCCACCTCGGCGTTCGTAAGTGCTATCTTACCGTTCGTGGCGACTTACCAGAACGACATCCGCCGCCCCGCCGCGCGCTCCGGTGCCGAGGCGCCGCCGCAGCGCAGCGCGCCGGGGGCAGCCGCCCCCGCCCCCGCCCCCGCGCCGGAGACCGGGTACCGCACGACCGCCGCCGTTCACCATCTCCTGGACGCGCTCGCCGACCCGACCCGCCGCGAGGTCCTCGCCGCCCTGCGCGGCGGCCCCGCCTCGGTCGGCGAGCTGGCCGACCGCCTGCCGGTGAGCCGCCCCGCCGTCTCCCAGCACCTGCGGGTGCTGCGCGAGTCCGGCCTGGTCGACTTCGAGACCGCCGGCACCCGCAACGTGTACCGCCTCGACCCCGCCGGCCTGCGGCCGCTGCGGGCCTGGCTGGACGAGTTCGGGAGCACCGCCCGGGACGACCTCGCCGCCTACGCCGCGGCGCGCGCCCAGGAAGGGGCATCGCCATGACGCCGTACGGGACCGGCCCGGCACCCGCTCCACTGCTGCACACCGTCACGGTGGCGCGGCCGCCGGACGTCACCTTCGCACTGTTCACCGGCGGGTTCGGGCGCTGGTGGCCGCTGTCCACCCACTCCGTCGGCGGGCCCCGGGCCGTGGCCGTCCGGCTCGGCGACTCCGTGGGCGGGCAGGTCGTCGAGGCGGTCGCCGACGGCCCGCCGGTGCTGTGGGGCACCGTCACGGTGTGGGACCCCCCGTACCGGGTGGCGTTCAGCTGGCACCCGGGCACCCCGGAGCCGGAGGCGACCTACGTCGAGGTCACGTTCACCCGGGTCGACGCGGCCACCGAGGTGACCCTGCGGCACGCCGGCTGGGCGAACCGGCCGGACGGGCCGGCGGCCCGCGAGCGGTACGCGCGCGACTGGCCGCTGGTGCTGGACCACTTCACCCGCGCCTGCGCCGCGGCCGACGCCCGGCAGTGAGGTACTGACACCCCGTACCAGCCTCCCGCGTCGTGGAGTCGTGGAGGAGGCAGCGGGTCACAGGCCGCCGGCCACCCGCACGACCGCCCCGGTGGTGTACGACGAGGCCGGGTCGAGCAGGTGGGCGATCGCCTCGGCGACCTCCTCGGCCAGTCCCGGCCGGCCCAGCGGGATGCGGCCGGCCAGCCGGTCGGGGCGGCCGGGCTCCCCGGACAGCGCGTGGATGTCGGTGCGGATCACCCCGGGTGCCACGGCGTTGACCCGGACGCCCGCACCAGCCAGCTCCCTGGCCAGCCCGACGGTCAGCGTGTCCGTGGCGCCCTTGGTGGCGGCGTAGTGCACGTACTCCCCCGGGCTGCCGAGCGTCGCCGCCGCGGACGACACGTTGACGATCGCGCCGCCGGCCCCCAGCCGCCGCGCGGCCTCCCGGGCGCAGTACAGGTAGCCGAGCAGGTTCACCTCCACCACGCGGCGCAGGTCGGCGGGGTCAGTGTCGGCGAGCCGGCCCGCCGGCGAGGTGATGCCGGCGTTGTTCACGAGCCCGACCAGCGGCCCCAGCCCGTCGGCAGCGGCGAACAGCCCGGCCACCTGGGCGGGGTCGGCGGTGTCCAGCGCGTGGGTGGCCGCCGCGCCGCCGCGGGCGCGGACGTCCGCCGCCACCGCGGCGGCGGCCGCGGCGTCCCGGCGGTAGGCCAGCAGCAGGACCCGGTCCGGGGCGGCCAGGCGGCGGGCGGCGGCCGCGCCGATCCCGCGCCCCGCCCCGGTGACGACGACGACGGACATGCGACCCACCCTACGGGCGGATGTCGGCGCCTCAGGCGGGGACGATGTCGGCGCCCTCCAGCTTGACCGGGCGCTCCGGCAGCGGCACCGGCGCCGGGCCGCCCTGCACCGAGCCGTCCTTGATGGAGAACAGGCTCTCGTGGCAGGCACAGTGGATGTTGCCGCCGGTCACGTCCTTGACCACGCACCCCTTGTGGGTGCACTTGGCGCTGAAGCCCTTGTAGACGCCCTTCTCCGGCTGGGTGACCACGATCTCGCGGTCGGCCAGGATCACGCCGCCGCCGACCGGGACCGCCGCGGCGGGGGTCAGCGGGGTCGGCGCGCCCGGGGTGCCCTGCCCGTCCGCGGGGGCGCTCGTGGCCGGCGCGGCCGTGCTCGGGGTGGCGGCCGGCTCGTCGTCGCCGCAGCCGGCCAGGAGCGCGCCGGCACCGAGCGCGCCGGCACCGAACAGGACCGCGCGGCGGCCGGTCTGACTCGTGCGGCCCGCCGTCATCTCGTCGCTCATGAGTCGCCTCTCTCGGTACGCCCTCGGCGGCGTCGCGCGCCGCCACTGCCAGTCGCCGCACACGATATGCGCTTCAGGCGCCGGCTACGTCCCGATTTATTGAAGTTAGCGAACCCTAATCAGACGTACGGGTACGTCGCCGGGCGGCCGGTGCCGGCGCCCGCCGCGCGCCCCCGGCGGGCGGCGCCACCCCGGCCAGGACGGACCTGAGGAAGTGTCCCGTGTGGCTGGCGGGGTTGGCCGCCACCTGCTCCGGCGTCCCCGCGGCCACCACCGTGCCGCCCTTGTGGCCGCCGTCGGGGCCCATGTCGATGAGCCAGTCGGCGGCCTTGACGACGTCGAGGTTGTGCTCGATGACGATGACCGTGTTGCCCTTGTCGACCAGGCCCGCCAGCACCAGCAGGAGCTTGCGGATGTCCTCGAAGTGCAGGCCGGTGGTGGGCTCGTCCAGCACGTACACGGTGCGCCCGCTGGAGCGCTTCTGCAACTCGCTGGCCAGCTTCACCCGCTGCGCCTCGCCCCCGGACAGCGTCGGCGCCGGCTGGCCGAGGCGCACGTACCCGAGCCCCACGTCGTTGAGCGTGCGCAGGTGCCGGTGGATGCCCGGGATCGCCTCGAAGAAGCCCGCCGCCTCCTCGATCGGCATCTCCAGGACATCGGCAATCGTCCGGCCCTTGTAGTGGACCTCCAGGGTCTCCCGGTTGTACCGGGCGCCCTTGCACACCTCGCACGGGACGTACACGTCCGGCAGGAAGTTCATCTCGATCTTGATCGTGCCGTCGCCCGCGCAGTTGTCGCAGCGCCCGCCCTTGACGTTGAACGAGAACCGGCCCGGGCCGTACCCGCGCACCTTGGCCTCCGTGGTCTCGGCGAACAGCCGGCGCACGTGGTCGAACACCCCGGTGTAGGTGGCCGGGTTGGACCGCGGGGTGCGGCCGATCGGCGACTGGTCGACGCCGACGACCTTGTCGACGTGCTCCAGTCCCCGGACCCGCGTGTGCCGGCCCGGCACCATCCGGGCGCCGTTGAGCTGGTTGGCCAGCACCGTGTACAGGATGTCGTTCACCAGTGTCGACTTGCCCGACCCGCTGACCCCGGTGACCGCGATGAACTGGCCCAGCGGGAACGGCACCGTCAGGTTGCGCAGGTTGTGCTCGCGCGCCCCCTCGACCACCAGCTCCCGGCCCTTCTCGCGGGGCCGGCGCGTCGCCGGCACCGGGATGTGGGAGCGGCCCGACAGGTACGCGCCGGTGACCGACCGCTCGTTGCGCAGCAGCGCCTCGTACGGGCCGCTGTGCACGATCTCGCCGCCGTGCTCGCCCGCGCCGGGGCCGATGTCGACCACCCAGTCGGCGGTGCGGATGGTGTCCTCGTCGTGCTCGACCACGATCAGCGTGTTGCCCAGGTTCTTCAGCCGGACCAGCGTCTCGATCAGCCGGTGGTTGTCGCGCTGGTGCAGCCCGATCGACGGCTCGTCCAGCACGTACAGGACGCCGACCAGGCCCGACCCGATCTGGGTGGCCAGCCGGATCCGCTGCGCCTCGCCGCCGGAGAGCGTGCCGGCCGCGCGGTCCAGCGACAGGTAGTCCAGGCCGACGTCGACCAGGAAGCGCAGCCGCGCGTTGATCTCCTTGAGGACCCGCTCGGCGATCATCCGCTGCCGGTCGTTCAGCGTCATCTCGGCCAGCAGCGCGGCGCACTCGCCGATACTCAGCCCGCACACGTCGGCGATGTTGCGGCCGTGCAGCGTCACGGCCAGGACCTCGGGCTTGAGCCGGGCGCCGCCGCAGGCCGGGCACGGCACCTCCCGCATGTACCCCTCGTACTTCTCCCGCGACCAGTCCGACTCGGTGTCGCCGTGCCGCCGCTCGATCCACTGCACCACGCCCTCGAAGCCGGTGTAGTACGAGCGGGAACGGCCGTACTTGTTGCGGTACCGCACGTGGACCTGGTCGGCGGCGCCGTACAGGATCGTCTTCTGCGCCTTGCTCGGCAGCTTGCGCCACGGCGTGTCCAGGTCGAAGCCGGCCGCCTCGCCGAGGGCCTCCAGCAGGTGCAGGAAGTACTCCAGGGTGTGCCCGCCGGACCACGGCGCGATGGCGCCCTCGCGCAGCGAGCGGTCCGGGTCCGGGATCACCAGCTCGGCGTCGACCTCCTTGCGCGTGCCCAGGCCCGTGCAGTCGACGCAGGCGCCGTACGGCGAGTTGAAGGAGAAGACCCGCGGTTCGAGGTCCTCGATCGCCAGCGGGTGGTCGTTCGGGCAGGCCAGGTGCTCGGAGAACCGGCGCTCCCAGGTGCCCTCGCCGGCCGGCGTCGCGCCCGCGATCTCGACGCCGTCGGCGACGTCCACGAACTCGACCGTGATGATGCCGGCGGCCAGCCCCAGCGCGGACTCGACCGAGTCGGTGAGCCGCCGCCGGGCCGAGGACTTGACGGCGAGGCGGTCGACGACCACCTCGATCGTGTGCTTCTCCTGCTTCTTCAGCTTCGGCGGCGCGGTCAGCGGGTGCACGACGCCGTCGACCCGGGCGCGCGCGTAGCCCTTGCCCTGCAGGTCGGCGAACAGGTCGGCGTACTCGCCCTTGCGGCCGCGCACGACCGGGGCCAGCACCATGAACTTCGTGCCCTCCGGGGCGGCGAGCACCCGGTCGACGATCTGCTGCGGGCTCTGCCGGGAGATCTTCTCCCCGCAGGTCGGGCAGTGCGGCTCGCCGGCCCGGGCGAACAGCAGCCGCAGGTAGTCGTACACCTCGGTGATCGTGCCGACGGTCGAGCGCGGGTTGCGGGACGTCGACTTCTGGTCGATCGAGACCGCCGGGGACAGGCCCTCGATGAAGTCCACGTCCGGCTTGTCCATCTGGCCGAGGAACTGGCGCGCGTACGCCGACAGCGACTCCACGTACCGCCGTTGCCCCTCGGCGAAGATCGTGTCGAAGGCGAGGCTGGACTTGCCCGACCCGGACAGACCGGTGAACACCACGAACGCGTCGCGGGGGAGGTCGAGGTGCACGTCGCGCAGGTTGTGCTCGCGCGCGCCGCGGATGATCAGTCGGTCGCCCACCAGTGCCGTCCTAACCGGGTCGCGGCCCGCGGGGGCGCGGGCCGGGTGCAGCTCGGGGAGTGCGTACAGCCGAGGGACAGGTGTACCGCTCGGGAGGTTTGTGCAGGTCGGGGAGGGTGCACGGCCACCCAACGGCCGCGCGGCAACTGTAGCCGCGACCTCTGACAATTTCTCGACGAGGCCCGCGGGGGCGGCGCGCCCGGCCGCCCCCGCGGCACCGGACGCGCCGCCGCGCGGCGGGGTCAGCGGTGCCGGTAGTGCGCCCGCTGCTCCCGGTGTACGCGCTTCCACTTGGCCTTCTCCGCGGCGGCCAGCCGCACGTCGCGGCGCCGCGCCTCGTAGGCGACCTCCCGCTCCAGCCGGCGCCAGCTATCGAATCGGCGCCGGCTGAGGTCCCCGGACTCCAGCGCCGCGCGCACGGCGCACCCCGGCTCGGCGGCGTGCCCGCAGTCGGCGAACCGGCACTGCGCGACCAGCTCCACCACCTCGGCGAAGGTCCGGTCCACGCCGTCGGCGTTGTCGAACATGCCGACCGCCCGGATGCCCGGGGTGTCGACGATCGCGCCGCCCCCGGCCACCGGCACCAGTGCCCGGTACGTGGTGGTGTGCCGGCCCTTGCCGTCGACCCGCCGCACCTGCTGGACCTCCATGGCCGACACCCCGGCCAGGGCGTTGACCAGCGTCGACTTGCCCGCGCCCGAGGGGCCGAGCAGGCCGAGCGTCCGGCCCGGCGCCACCAGGGGGCGCAGGGCGTCCAGGCCCGACCCGTCCCGGGCGCTGACCGCGTGGACGGCGACGCCCGGCGCCAGGTCGGCGACCTGGGCGACGATCGCGCCCGGGTCGGCGACCGCGTCGGCCTTGGTCAACACCACCGCCGGGGTGGCGCCGGACTCCCAGGCCAGCGCGAGCAGCCGCTCGATCCGCCCGAGGTCCGGCGTGGGGTCCATCGGCTCGACGACCGCCGCGGCGTCCAGGTTGGCGGCCAGGACCTGGCCGGTCGCCGCCTTGTCGGAGGTGCGCCGCACGACCGCGGTCCGCCGCGGCAGCAGCAGGTCGGCGGTCCGGCGGCCGTCGGGCCACGCGCGGACGCCCAGCCAGTCGCCGGCACACGGAAGCTGCACCGGGTCCTCGCCCGCGGCGGCCAGCAGGCCGCCGCCCAGCGAGACCCGCAGCACGCCCGCCGCGGTCAGTACGGTGCACACCCCCTGGTCGGCGCGCGTCACCCGGCCGGGGGTCAGATCCGGGTCGGCGGCCAGCGCCGACGCCAGGGTGGCGTCCCAACCCAGGGACGCGAGATCGATGGTCATGTCAGTCCTTCGGCGACAGGGAGCGGTGGGAGGTCAGCGTCGGCGCGGCGGTCCCGCCGGGCGCCGCGGCGCAGGAACGATCACGCAGGTCACGTACCCCACCCCCTCCGTCGTGGACCGGCCGACCCGGCCGGGCTCTCGTGGACCGGTCCCGGCGTGGTGAGCGCCGCGGACCCCCACCACGCTAGGGGCGGGGCGCGCGCCGGCCAATCGAATTTCGGCCGGTGCCCGGCCGCCGGGGCCGCTAGGGTCACCGGATCGGGAAGGGAGCCCCTCCATGACGTACACCGGGGACGTGACACCGGGCGGGCCGCCCGCGGTCCGGGAGCTGGCGGCACTGACGATCACCAAGGTCTCGGTCGGGGACCTGGACAACAACGCGTACCTGCTGCGCTGCCGGCGCACCGGCGAGCAGCTCCTCGTGGACGCCGCCGCGGAGGCCGACCGGCTGCTCGCGCTGGCCGGCGACGGCGGCCTGCGCACGGTCGTGACCACCCACCGGCACCACGACCACGTGCGGGCGCTCGCGGCGGTCGTGGCGGCGACCGGCGCGGCCAGCCTCGCCCACCGCGCCGACGCCGCGGCGGTCCCCGGGCCGCCGACGCCGGTGGACGACGGCGACACCGTCCGGGTCGGGGAGTGCGGCCTCACGGTGATCCACCTCGCGGGGCACACGCCCGGGGCGCTCGCGCTGCACTACCGCGACCCGGCGCCCGGGGGCACCGACCACCTGTTCACCGGGGACTCCCTGTTCCCGGGTGGGGCTGGAAGGACCACGAGCCCTGAGGACTTCGACAGCCTGATGAGCGACCTGGAGCGCAAGGTGTTCGGCCGGCTGCCCGACGACACCTGGTTCTACCCCGGGCACGGCCGCGACTCGACGCTCGGGGCCGAGCGGCCCCACCTCCCGCAGTGGCGGGCGCGCGGCTGGTAGGCGGCGCGCAGGTCGGCGCGGCCGTCAGAGGCGACCGATCACGCCCAGCATCCAGACGAAGGTGATCGCCATCGCGGCGGCGAACTCGATCAACATCGACAGCCCGGCGGCCTTGAGCGCCTCCGCGGTGGAGGGCCAGGCCCGCGCCCGGTCGCCGAGCCGGGTCCACTCGGCCAGCCAGATGCCCAGGACGAAGCCCAGCGGGAGGCCGACCACCGGGACGACGAAGAAGCCCACGACGCCCAGCGCCGCGCCGACGAACAGCGAGCGGTTCGGTACGCCGCTGTCCTTGAGCTGCTTGCCCGGCCACAGGTACTTCGCCGCGGTGGCGCCCAGCGCCAGTACCGTCACGGCGCCGAACACCGCCCACCGCTGCCAGCCCTCGGCCGCGAAGACCGCCCACGCCCCGACCCCGGCCCACGACAGCAGGAGTCCCGGCAGCACCGGCACCACCACGCCGACCAGGCCGGCGAGGACCGCCAGGCCGCACACCACCGTGATGATCAGTTCGGTCTCGTCCACGCGCCCACTGTGCCGTACGCCGCCGGCGGGCGCCACGCCGCCCGGCCGACCCGGCGCCGGAAACGCGCGCCCGCGGCGCTCAGCGGCGGACGTAGCGGTTCAGGACCGTGTCGTCGTAGGGGTCGTACTCGGCGGCGGCCCGGATCACCGGCATCCGGCCCCACTTGGACCGGATCTCGCCGGTCCGGCCGACCTCGATGCCGCTGTGGTCGTCGTACGCCCACGACACCCGCATCCCGCTGCGGAAGGGCTGGTTGCTCTGCCACTGCCGGTAGCTGCCGTCGAGCCAGAACGCGTCGTCGCCCGGCGAGTCGAGCCAGACGTCGTTGGCCGGCGACTGGCTGTACCAGGCGAACGAGTGGCAGTTGTACCGCCGCGTCGGGCTGGACTCCTGCACGGCCTGCGGGAAGATCCGCGCCACCTCCCGCTCGACGACCCGCATCTCCGAGTCCGTCATCTCCGAGCCCTGCCGCTGCGCGGGGACCTCGGTGCCGCGGGGGGTGCGGATGGTGATGGCCTCGTCGCCGTGGTCGCCGCCGGGCACCCCGCCGTCACTGCCCTCGTCGCCGTCGCCGTCGCCACCGCTGTCGTTGCCGCCGCCGTCGTTGTTGCCGTTGCCGTTGTCGCCGCCGCCGTCGTTGCCGTTGTCGTCGGGGCGTCCGCCGCCACCGGGCTCCGTCGGGCGGACGGTCGGCTGGCCGGGCTCCGTCGGCCGGCCGGTGGCGGTACCGGGCTCCACCGGGCGGTCGGCCGGCGGGGGCGGGGCGTCGCCGTCGCGGGGCGGATCGGCCAGGGCGCGGGACCGGGGCCGGCCCGCGCGGTGGCCGGCGACCGCGGCGCGGACCTCGGCCACCGAGGCCGTGGAGGCCTGCGGCTCGCCGCGCAGCAGGGCGGCGGCGCGCCAGTCCCAGCCCTCGCGCAGGGCCAGCGCGCGGCCCATGGTGGTCGCGGTCGACTCCAGGCCGCCGAGGCCGTACAGCGACCGCTCGGCGTCCTTGCGGGCGTACGCGCGCTCCCCCAGCGCCATCGCGCGGTCGAGCTGCTCGGGGCGCAGCGCCCCCAGGACCTCCGGCTGCCCGAGCAGGGTCTCCAGTTGCCACAGCTCGACCCGCGTGCGGTCCGCAGCGGCGGCCGACGGCGCGGCCAGGCCGCGGGTGGCGGCGCGCGCGGTCGCCTCGTCGTACCGGTGCAGCAGCACCGCCCCGGCGTCGGGCCGGCGCAGCAGTTCCTGGGCGCCGCGGAACCGCTGCGCGAGCCGGGCGAAGCCGTGCTGCGCGTTGTCGAACGCCAGCACCGTGCTGAACAGCGGGTACTCCACCGTCGCCCGGACCAGGGCCGCCGTGGACAGCCGGCGGGCGGTCGCCGCGGGAAGCTGGGTGGCGTCGAGCATCTGCTGGTACGTGGTGAACTTCGCCCAGCGCGCCGTACCCGGCAGCACCGGGTAGCTGTAGGTGTCCGCGGCGGCCGCCGACGGCGCGGCGGTCAGCCCCAGCGCGAGCGCCAGCACGCCCCCCACGCCGGCCGCCCAGCGGACGCGCCGCCGCGCCCGGATGCGCGGCACCCCACGCTGCCGGTCGTGCTGCTGCCTGTCTCCCATGGCGTCACCCCGTCCCTCTCGCCCCCGCGTTGTCCATCGAGCGACGCCGATAGGCTACTCAAGCGGGTGGCCGGGCACGCCATCGTCCGGACGGACAGTTCGGCACCGCCGGAGACGCCGAACACGGGTGGTACCGACCGAGATCGGCACCACCCGTGTCCGCTTTCCGACAGTGCGCGGGCGCTACTTCGCGGCGATGATGTCCACCACGAAGCGCAGTGCGCCGCCCGGCTGGCCCTGACCCGGGTTCTCGCCGTAGGCGAGCGCGGCCGGGATGTCGAGCTGTACCTGGCTGCCGACCTTCTGGCCCACGATGCCCTGGTCCCAGCCCTTGATGACCGAACCGGTACCGATCGCGGTCTCGAACGGCTGCCCGGTGTTCCAGGACGAGTCGAACTCCTTGCCGTCCTTGTGCGTCACGCCGACGTAGTGCACCGTGACCGTCTGGCCCGACTTGACCTCGGGGCCGGTACCGGGCCGCAGCACCTTGACGTCCAGCTTCGTGACGGTGCCGGTGCCGGCGGTGACGGTCGGCTTCTGGCCCGGGGCCGCCGGGCTGGCGGCGGGCGCCTCGACCGTGGGCGAACCCGGCTTGTCCTCGGTGTTCAGCGCCACGATGCCGACGACACCGACGGCGACCACGAGGACGGCGATGGCCGAGCCGATCCACGCCGTCCGCCGCCGCTTCGCCTCCGCGGCCTGCTTGGCGGCCATCTCCTCGGCGATGCGCCGGGCGGCGCCCGACATCGACGACCGCACCCGCTGCTCGTTGTGCTCGCTCACGTTCCCGCCTCTACGTCTTGTCGGAGCCCGCCGCTGCGGCGCCCCGCACCCGTGGCGCCCGGGCATCCGCGGCACCGTGCACACCCGTGGCGCCGCGAACGCGCCGGCCGGCCCGGCGGCCCGGTCCGCGCCGCCCCACCGTACTAAACCACCCAACCGGGAACAGCGACCCCACCAGGGCCCCGCGGCAGGTCGGCCGCTCAGCGGGCGGCCCCGGCGACCGGGACGTCCACCGTCGTCAGGGGGCGGCCGCCCAGGGTGAGCGCCGCCGTCGCCGTCGCCGCCGGCACGTCGAAGACCAACTGGCCGGAGAGCTGCGACCGCGGACGCAGCGTATCGCCCGGCAGGTCCACGCGGAACGGGCTGAGCTGCTCGCCCCCCACCGACAGGCCGAACTTGTCCCCCGCGTACCGCATGGGCTCCCGGGGACCGGCCACGAGCGTGACGTTGAGCGTCACCCGGCGGCTCCCCGCCGGCACGCCGGCCTCGGCGGTGTCGACCACCCGGTCGACCCGCACCAGGCCGTTGGCCGGGATGTCGTCGAGGGGGTCGGCGGCCCGCTCGCCGGCCAGGGTGACCGCCAGCAGCCACACGCCCACCGTGACCATCACCAGACCCGCCACCACCCTGCGGTCCAGCGCGCGCAGCGCGGCGACGCCGCGGGCGGGCGGGTCGTCGGCCACCCCGGGGCGCAGCAGGGCCGCCCGCACCCACGCCAGCAGGACCGCGCCGATCGGCGGCGGCAGCCCCGGCCGCCGCGCCGCGGCGGCCTCCCGACGCGACACCGCCGGCTCCGGCAGTACTGATCCGCGACCCACGTCCCCACCTCCCCGAACTGTGGCGCAAGCCGCCGGGACACGCGGTCCGGCGGCTTGCGACCCCAGGGTGCCACCGCGCGCTGAGGCGGGCGTGTGGGCCGGCTGAAGCCCCGCTGAGCGGGCCCCGGGATTCTCTACAGCGCCCCGCCGGGACGCCGATGGGACGCCTGGCGAGACACCGTCGCGCCCTCGTTCGGCGTGAGAAGGGGTACCGCAGTGCGCGTGACCGTGCTCGGTCGGCTCAGCGTCGCCGGCCCCGACGGCCAGGTCGTCCCCACCGACGGCCTGCCCCGGCGGGCCCGGCAGGTGCTGTGCGTCCTCGCCGCCCGCCACGACCGCCCGCAGTCCAAGGACGCGCTGGCCGACGCCGTGTGGGGCGAGGAGCTGCCCGGCAACCACGTCGCCGCGCTGGAGCACTACATCTCCCTGATCCGCCGGACCCTGCAGCCGGGCCGGCCGACCGCCGAGTCGTTCATCGTGACCCGCGCGGGCGGGTACCTGTTCGCCACTGCGCGCGCCGACCTGGACCTGGCCGAGCTGCGGACCGCCGTCCGCGGCGCCGACGAGCACGCCGCCGGCACCCCCGGCCGGCTCGCCCTGCGCCAGCGGATCCTGGACCTGGCCGAGGACCTGCCCTTCGGCGACGACGAGTACGCCGAGTGGGCCGACGGACCCCGGGCCGAGGTCCGCCAGGCGCTGCTGCTGGCGCTGTGCGAGCTGGCGGGGGACGCCGTCGAGGTCGACCCGGCGCGCGCCCTGCGGCTGGCCGGCGAGGCCGTCGCCCTGGACCGGTTCGCCGAGACGCCGTACCGACTGGCCATGCGCGCCGCCGCCGGCCTCGGCCGCACCGACGACGCGCTGCGCTGGTACGACCGGTGCCAGCAGGCCCTCGACGAGGAGCTGGGGGTGCCGCCGTCGGTGGAGACCGCGCACCTGCGCGCCGAGATCGTCGCCCGCCGCGGCCAGGGTCCCGCCGCCCGGCCGGCCCGGCCGGCCGCCGCGCCGCCGCGGCTGTTCCTCGGCCGGCGCACGGAGCTGGAGCTGCTGCTCGCCGACAGCGCCCCCGCCGTGGTGCACCTCGTCGGCCCGATCGGCGCCGGCAAGTCGGCCCTGCTCAGCGAACTCGTGCGCCGGGCGCCGGAGCGGGTCGGGCTGGGCCGCGGCCCGGGTGCCGGCGCCACCGACACCCTGCGCCTGACCTGGCTGCGCTCCGCGCTGGAGGGCCTCGGCGCGGCGTCGACCGCGCGGGCGGCCGTCGAGGCCGCGATGGGCGCCCAGCGCGGCCTGAGCGTCGCCGAGCTGACCGCCGTCGCCGACGCGCTGCGGGCGGTGGACCGGCCGGTCCTGGCCGTCGACGACGCCACCGATCTGGACGCCGACAGCGTCACCGAGCTGGGCTGGCTGCGCGACCACTGCCCGGGGCTGCGGCTGGCCCTGGCCTACCCGTACCCGTCGGCGCTGGCCGGCCGGCCGCTGGCCAACCTCGGCGCCGACCTGGTGCTGCGGCTGGAGCCGCTGACGCAGGCCGAGCTGGCCCCGGTCGACGGCGGCTGGACCGCGACCGGCGGCGTCCCCGCGCTGGTGGGCGTCGTCGACGCGCCGACGCCGGTGGCCGCGTCCGTGGCGATGCACGTGGCCCGGGTCCGGGCCCGCGCGCTGCCGCCCTCGGCGTGGGAGATCCTGCGCCTGTGCGCGACCGTCGGCCCGCTGGCCGTCGGCGAGGTGCGCGAGCTGACCGCCCTGGCCCTGCCGGAGGTGCTCTCGGGCGTGGACCAGCTCGTCCACGCGCACCTGCTCACCGAGGACCTCGACGGCCGGGTCGCGCTGCGCGCCGAGCTGATCCGCGCCGCGATCGACGCGCAGGTGTCCGCGGCGCACCGCGCGCACCTGGTGGAGCGGCGCGACGCCGTCCGCGCCCGGGCGGCCGGCGGGCCGGTCCCCGAGGCCCGCACGCCGGTGCCGAGCCGGCGCCGCCGCAGCACCCCGACCGAGCGCTGGAACACCAACTCCCGGCGCTGACCGGCGCCGGGTCAGCGGTTGAAGCGGTACAGGTGGTACCGACGCATGATCCGGATCAGGTTCGCCGCGTACACCGGCGAGGTCGCGTAGCCGGCGCGGTGGATCGCCATGGCGAACCGCTCCGGCGACAGGCGGTAGCGGAACGCCCCGGCGTACCGCGGCCGCTCGGCCAGCCACCGCCCGTGGTCGACCATCGACCCGTTGAGGTTGCGGTACACCCGGAACGACGCGCGGGTCTTCCAGCACCGCCCCCCGCCGCACTCGTGCGTGGCGTAGGAGCGGCAGCCGACCGCGACCTGGCCCGGGTTGCCGAAGCACTTGATGCCGAAGTAGTTGTGGTCCCGGCGGGTCAGCCCGCTACTGCCCCAGCCCGACTCCAGGATGGCCTGCGCGATCGTCACCGACGCGGGCACCCGGTAGGCGCGCTGGCCGGCCTGGGCGCCGGGGGCGACCCGCCGGATGAACGTCGACTGCGACACCGGTCCGCTCCACGGCGACTGCCCGCACCACGGCAGCGCGGGGCGGCCCGGCCGCCACAGGGTGAGCGCGTCGGGGACCTGCCGGCCGGTGGCCAGCACGTTCCAGATCGGACTGCTGGTCCGCGGCCCCTGGACCCGCTGCCCCCACTGCTGGCAGGCGACGCCGAACCGCTGCCGGTTGCTCAGCCGGCCCACCACGGCGTACCGGGTGTCGGGGCCGCGGTGGACGGTCACGGTGGCGGTCCGGCTGTACACGGCGGCGACGGCGCGGTGGCCGCTGGCGCTGCACCACGGGACGGACCGGTTCGGGTACCAGCGCACGTAGGCGTCGGACAGGTACGCCCCGGAGGTGAGCTTGTCCCAGTAGCCGGTGGTCCGCGCGCGCCCGGCCATCCCCTGGCCGAAGACCTGGCAGTTCACGCTCAGCCGGGTTCCCTGCCGGACGGCGGCGACGATCCGGTTCGTGCTGGTGGGGCCGTTGCGGACGTAGACGTAGGCCCCGGTCGTGTGGAGCGTCGCCGTCCGCCGGACCACCGCCCCGGCCGGCGGGGCCGCCACCACCAGCGTCGCCGCCCCCACGAGTACGGTCACCATTCCCGAGCCGAGCCTCCGCACGCGGTTCCCCTTCTGCCGCCCACCCCTGCGGCGTCGATGTTAGGGGCGCTTGGGGCATATCGTCAGATTTCGCGGAATTACCGCTGAACCGCGGCACGATGGCGCAGCCGCCGCCGTGAACTGGGGCACCCACCGACGCGTCAGCGGACCGATTCCGGGAAGATGATGTCTATGCAGACCCGCACGGACCTGAGAAACGTTGCCATCGTCGCCCACGTCGACCACGGCAAGACCACCCTCGTCGACGCGATGCTGCGCCAGGGCGGTGCCTTCTCCGCGCGGGCCGAGCTGACCGACCGGGTGATGGACTCCGGAGACCTGGAGCGCGAGAAGGGCATCACGATCCTGGCCAAGAACACGGCCATCACGTACGCCCCCGCCGACGGCTCCGACCCCGTCACGATCAACATCATCGACACCCCCGGGCACGCCGACTTCGGCGGCGAGGTGGAGCGCGGCCTGACCATGGTCGACGGCGTCGTCCTGCTCGTGGACGCGAGCGAAGGGCCGCTGCCGCAGACCCGGTTCGTCCTGCGCAAGGCCCTCAAGGCCCGCCTGCCGATCATCCTGGTGATCAACAAGGTGGACCGGCCGGACGCGCGGATCGCCGAGGTCATCGACGAGACGTACGAGCTGTTCCTGGACCTGGACGCCGACGAGCAGCAGATCGACTTCCCGATCGTCTACGCCTGCGCCCGCGACGGCGTCGCCTCGCTGACCAAGCCCGAGGACGGCAAGGTCCCCGACGACAGCGACAGCGTGGAGCCGCTGTTCCGCACGCTGCTGGACACGATCCCCGCCCCCGCCTACGACGAGGGCGCGCCGCTGCAGGCGCACGTGACCAACCTCGACGCCTCGCCGTTCCTCGGCCGGCTGGCGCTGTGCCGGGTCCGCCAGGGCGAGATCCGCAAGGGCCAGAGCCTGGCCTGGTGCAAGACCGACGGCACCATCGCCAACGTCCGCATCGCCGAGCTGCTGATGACGTACGGCCTGGAGCGCCGGCCGGCCGAGTCCGCCGGCCCGGGCGACATCATCGCCATCGCCGGCATCCCCGAGATCATGATCGGCGAGACGCTGGCGGACGCGGAGAACCCGGTCGCCCTCCCCCTGATCACCGTGGACGAGCCGGCCATCTCGATGGTCATCGGCACCAACACCTCGCCGCTGGTCGGCAAGGTCAAGGGCGGCAAGGTCACCGCGCGGATGGTGAAGGACCGGCTGGAGAAGGAACTGGTCGGCAACGTCTCGCTGCGCGTGCTGCCCACCGAGCGCCCCGACGCCTGGGAGGTCCAGGGCCGCGGCGAGCTGGCGCTGGCGATCCTCGTCGAGCAGATGCGGCGCGAGTCCTACGAGCTGACCGTCGGCAAGCCGCAGGTCGTCACCCGGGAGATCGACGGGAAGACCTGCGAGCCGGTCGAGCGGCTGACCATCGACGCGCCCGAGGAGTACATGGGCGCGATCACCCAGCTCCTGGCGACCCGCAAGGGCCGGATGGAGCAGTACACCAACCACAACACCGGCTGGATCCGGATGGAGTGGCTGATCCCGGCGCGCGGCCTGATCGGCTTCCGCACCGAGTTCCTGACCGAGACCCGCGGCACCGGCATCGCCCACCACGTCTTCGAGACCTACGAGCCGTGGTTCGGCGAGCTGCGCACCCGCAACAACGGCTCGCTGGTGGCCGACCGGTCCGGCGTGGTGACCCCGTTCGCCATGCTGAACCTCCAGGAGCGGGGCCAGCTCTTCGTCGAGCCGACCACCGAGGTGTACGAGGGCATGATCGTCGGCGAGAACTCCCGCGCCGACGACATGGACGTCAACATCACCAAGGAGAAGAAGCTCACCAACATGCGCTCCTCCACCGCGGACGAGACCGAGAAGGTCATCCCGCCGCGGCGGCTGTCGCTGGAGCAGGCGCTGGAGTTCTGCCGCGACGACGAGTGCGTCGAGGTGACCCCGGCGGCCGTGCGGATCCGCAAGGTGGTGCTGGACGCCAGCCAGCGCGCCCGGCTCACCGCCCGCCGCAAGCACCAGAGCTGAGGCGCCCCTCACGGGGACGCCCACGCGCAGCGGCCGCCAGGACGCCCTCCGGGGCGGGGCCTGGCGGCCGTTTCCGCGCGCGGTGCCGGCCGCGCGCCGGTCACCTCACCGGGCCGGCGGTACCGGCGGGACGGCGCGGCTGTTGTCGCGGCGGGTCTTGACGAGGCTGGCCGCGGCGGCCACCACCAGGGTGCCGATGATGACGCCCAGCGACACCTTGATGTCGATGTGCGGCGCCCAGCCGATCGGCTCGCCGCCGTTGATGAACGGCACGTTGTTGCCGTGCATCGCCTCGAACACCAGCTTCACGCCGATGAAGCCCAGCACGACCGCCAGCCCCAGGGACAGGTACACGAGCCGGTCGAGCAGCCCACCGAGCAGGAAGTAGAGCTGGCGCAGGCCCATCAGCGCGAAGACGTTCGCGGTGAAGACCAGGTACGGCTCCTTGGTCAGCCCGAAGATCGCCGGGATCGAGTCCAGGGCGAAGATGAGGTCGGTCGTGCCGATCGCGATCATCACGATGAGCATCGGCGTGAACATCCGGCCGCCGCGCCCGTTGTCGGTCGTCAGGCGCGCGCCGTCGTAGTCGGGCCCCACCCGCAGCGCCCGCCGGGACCAGCGGATGACGATGTTCTCCTTGTAGTCCCCCGCGTCGTCCTGTCCGTGCCGGGCCAGCCCGACGGCGGTGTAGACGAGGAACACGCCGAACAGGTAGAAGACCCAGACGAACTGGCTGATCAGCGCCGCGCCCGCGGCGATGAAGGCGCCGCGCAGCACCAGCGCCAGGATGATCCCGATCATCAGGACCTTCTGCTGGTACTCCCGCGGCACCGCGAACCGGCTCATGATGATCACGAAGACGAACAGGTTGTCCACGGACAGGCTGTACTCGGTGAGCCAGCCGGCGTAGAACTCCTGCGCGACCACGCCCCCCGAGGTGAACCACAGCCCCCCGCCGAACAGCAGGGCGAGCGCGACGTAGAACAGGACCCAGCTCGTGGACTCGCGGAGGCTCGGTTCGTGGGGCCGCCGTCCCACGATGAGCAGGTCGACGACGAGTAGGGCGATGGTCGCGGCGAGTGTGGCGATCCACACCCAGACGGGCACGTTCAACGAGGCCTCCGGCAGACACGGCTCCACCCGGGCACGTCGGCGACGCGCCCGAAGTACGGGTACACCTGACTGCGGAGGTCTCTCCCGCCGCCCCGGCCGGGCGACCGGCGGGGCCGGGCACCCGGTCGACGTACCGACCAGGCGCCGTGCTGACGACTCCGCCGCGAGGGAATACTCCCCTCCCTGTCGCCGCCATTGTTACCCAGTCGGCCAAGATCCGCACCTTCGGGACCACGCGATCCGCCCGATGGTGACGAACCCCGCACCCCGGACGCCGGCCTAGGAAGCTAGGCGTCAGCGGACGCCGGTGGCGTCCATCGCGCGCAGCTCCTTCTTCAGCTCCGCGACCTCGTCGCGGATCCGGGCCGCCAGCTCGAACTGCAGTTCACGGGCGGCCCCGAGCATCTGGTCGTTCAACTCCTGCACCAGCGCCGCCAGGTCGGCGCGGGCCATCCCCGCCGACGAGGCGACCACCGCGCCGCGCGCCTTCGAGCGGGTCTCCGGCACCGGGGCCTTGCCGCGGCTCATCTGCCGGCCCGCGCCGCCGACGATCGCCCCGCCGGGACCGTGGCCGCCGAGCGCCGCCGCGGTGTCCTCGGCGTCGCGCCAGATGTCGTCGAGGATGTCGTGGATCTTCTTGCGGAGCGGCTCCGGCGTGATGCCGTGGGCCGCGTTGTGCGCCACCTGGCGGGCCCGGCGCCGGTCGGTCTCGTCGATCGCCGCGCGCATCGACGGCGTGATCTTGTCGGCGTACATGTGCACCTGGCCCGAGACGTTGCGCGCCGCCCGGCCGATCGTCTGGATCAGCGAGCGCCCGCTGCGCAGGAAGCCCTCCTTGTCCGCGTCGAGGATCGCCACCAGCGACACCTCCGGCAGGTCCAGCCCCTCGCGCAGCAGGTTGATGCCCACGAGCACGTCGTAGTCGCCCTTGCGCAGCTCGCGCAGCAGCTCGACCCGGCGCAGGGTGTCCACCTCGGAGTGCAGGTACCGGACCCGGATGCCGTGCTCCAGCAGGTAGTCGGTGAGGTCCTCGGACATCTTCTTCGTCAGGGTGGTGACCAGGACCCGCTCGTCGCGCTCCACGCGCAGCCGGATCTCGTGGATGAGGTCGTCGATCTGGCCCTTGGTGGGCTTGACGACCACCTCGGGGTCGACCAGGCCGGTGGGGCGGATGACCTGCTCGACGTACTCCCCGCCGCTGCGCTCCAGCTCCCAGGAGCCCGGTGTCGCCGAGAGCAGGACCATCTGGCCGACCCGCTCCAGGAACTCGTCGAACCGCAGCGGCCGGTTGTCGGCCGCCGACGGCAGCCGGAAGCCGTGGTCGATGAGGATGCGCTTGCGCGAGGCGTCGCCCTCGTACATGCCGCCGATCTGCGGGACCGTCACGTGCGACTCGTCGATGACGGTGACGAAGTCGTCGGGGAAGTAGTCGAGCAGGCAGTGCGGCGGGTCGCCCGGCTGCCGGCCGTCGATGTGCAGGGAGTAGTTCTCGATGCCCGAGCAGAAGCCGACCTGGCGCATCATCTCGATGTCGTACGTCGTCCGCATCCGCAGCCGCTGCGCCTCCAGCAGCTTCTGCTGCCGGTCCAGTTCGTCGAGCCGGGCCGCCAGCTCGGCCTCGATGCCGCCGATGGCCCGCTCCATCCGCTGCGGGCCCGCGGCGTAGTGGCTCGCCGGGAAGATGAGGAGCTGGTCGACCTCCCGGACGGTGTCGCCGGTGAGCGGGTGCAGGTAGGACAGGCGCTCGATCTCGTCGCCGAAGAACTCGACCCGGATCGCCAGCTCCTCGTACGCTGGAATGATCTCCAGGGTGTCGCCGCGGACGCGGAACGTGCCGCGCTGGAACGCCATGTCGTTGCGGGTGTACTGGATCTCGACGAGCCGGCGCAGCAGCGCGTCGCGGTCGACCTCCTCCCCCACGGCAACCCGGGCCGCGCGCTCCAGGTACTCCTGCGGGGTGCCCAGGCCGTAGATCGCCGAGACGGTGGCCACCACGACGACGTCGCGACGGGTGAGCAGCGACATGGTCGCCGAGTGGCGCAGGCGCTCCACCTCCTCGTTGATCGAGGAGTCCTTCTCGATGTAGGTGTCGGTCTGCGGGATGTACGCCTCGGGCTGGTAGTAGTCGTAGTACGAGACGAAGTACTCCACCGCGTTGTGCGGCAGCAGCTCGCGGAACTCCTTGGCGAGCTGGGCGCACAGCGTCTTGTTCGGCGCCAGCACCAGCGCCGGGCGCTGGAGCCGCTCGATCAGCCACGCGGTGGTGGCGCTCTTGCCGGTGCCGGTGGCGCCGAGCAGGACGGTGTGCCGGTCGCCGCGGCGGACCCGCGCGGCGAGGGCGTCGATCGCCGCCGGCTGGTCGCCCGCGGGCTGGAAGTCACTGACGACCCGGAACTCGCCGGCGATCCGGGGGATCACCAGTCCGGGCAGGTGCGGCAGCGCGGGCACCCCGGGTGCGGCGCCGCCGGACGACCCGGCCCCGGACGACCCCGGGCCGGAAGCGGCGAGCCCGGACGGTGTCGGCTCGGACGGTGTCGGCCCGGATGGTGTCGGCCCGGATGGTGTCGGCCCGGGTGATGGGCGGGCGGCGGGGACGTCAGGAGCCATGCGACCAACCTACGCCGCGGGTCCGACAACCCGCCGGGCGTGCGGATGGCGCACACCGGGTGGCCGGGATATTGATTGTGCCGGCCACCCGGCGTCGCTACGGTGGGCCGTGGCCGCTCGCGGCGGCCGTCAGGCGGCTCCGGCGCCGCCGCCCGCGGCCGCTCTCACGACCGGCGGCGGGCGCGGCCGGGACACGCCGCCTGTGGCGCGGTAGCAGCCCCGGTCCGTCCGGTGAGCGCACCCCCGGCCGCCGCGAGCGCTCACGTCGGCGTCCAGCCCGTCCGCGCCGCCCACTCCCCCGCCGCCCGCCCCAGCGCCTCATCCGGCGACGCCCCGCCACCGGGCGGGCGGGCGCCCTGCAGGTCGGTCCAGGCACTCCGGGCGGCTGGGTCGGCGCGCAGCCAGTCGCGCAGCAGCAGCCGCTGGCGCCAGGCGGGCGAGGCCGCCGGGGTGAAGCGGACGGTCACCGGCCGCAGCGCGTCCGCCTCGACGGCCCACGCCTCGCCCCGCGCGGCCTCCGTCCGCCGGGGCGGGACCACCAGGCCGGCCGGGCCGCAGCCCGCCGCCGCGGTGCGGGCAGCCGCGGACGAGTCGACCACGACCTGCACGTCCAGCACGTCGGGCGCCGGCAGGCCCGGTACGGCGGTCGGGCCGACGTGCGCGACCCGGCCGGCCGCCGTGCCCAGCGCGTGCCGGAGCCGGGCGCACAGCCGGTCGCCCTGCGCCGCCCAGCCGGGATCCGGCGGTACGACCGTCGGCGCGGCCCGCGGCGGCGGCGTCCCCGTGCGCAGGTGCGCCGCGAAGGGCAGCAGCCGCCGGTCCCAGAGCCGGTCGACCGCCGCGTGCAGCGCGGCCGGGGTGGACTCGTTCGGCAGTACGACGTCGGCGACCGCCAGCCGCTGCGCCCGGGTGGCCTGGGCGTCGATCCGGGCGGCGGCGTCCTGCTCGCTCATCCCGCGGGTGGCGACCAGCCGGTCCAGGCGGACCCGGCGGGCCGCGTCGACGACCACCACCAGCGGGTAGGCGGCCGCCTGCCCGGACTCCGCCAGCAGCGGGATGTCGTGCACGACGACCGCGTCCGGCGGCGCCGCGGCGACCAGCGCGGCGGCCCGGGCGCGGACCCGCGGGTGGACGATGCCCTCCAGCCGGCGCCGGGCCTGCGCGTCGGTGAACACCAGGCCGGCCAGCGCCGCCCGGTCCAGGTCGCCGTCGGCGGCGCGCACGGACGGCCCGAACGCGGCGACCACCTCGGCGAGGCCGTCGGTGCCCCGGGCCACCGCCTCGCGGGCGAGCACGTCGGCGTCCACGAGGACCGCGCCGCGGGTGACCAGGCGGGCCGCCACCGCGCTCTTTCCCGCGCCGATCCCGCCGGTCAGGGCGATCTGCAACACGGGTACCAGTAAACAGCACCCGGGCGGCAAGTACCCGAACAGGTGACGCGCCCGGACATGATGACCGCCGGCACCCCGTACGGGATTAACTGCGCAGAGCGGCGTGCCGCGGCCGGTGTACGCGGTGGGCGGCAGCCCTGGCCCGCGCGACACCGGAGGTGCCCGTGACACCGCGTTCCCACCCGCTCCTGGCGCCGTTCGCCGAGCCCGGGCACACGGCGCGGCACCGCGAGAGCCAGCGGTGGACCGTCGCCCCGGTCACCCAGCGCGCGGTCCTGCTCGCCACCGCGGCCCTGCGGGCGGCCGCCCAGCGCCGCACCTCGCCGGAGGCCGACCCGGCGGCGGCGACCCCGTTCCGGCCCGTCGGGGTGGACCCCGATCCGATCCGCTCGCACCGCGCGCCCGGCGGCGGCCCGCACGCTGTCCGGCTCACGGTGGCCGTGCTGGGTGCCGTGGCCGCGCCGGCCGCCTGGTACGGCCTGTCCGGCGCGGCCGCTCTCGCCGAGGCCATGCACTGAGGGCGCAGCCGCGTCGCGGCTGCGCCCTCAGTGGGGAAGCGGGTGGTGCCTACTTGTTGCCGGCCAGCTTCTCGCGCAGGGCCGCGAGCGCCTCGTCCGTCGCCAGGGTGCCGCTGGGCTCCTGGGACGTGCGGGCGGGGGTCGACGAGGACGACGACGAGGTCGCCGCGGCCGGCCCGCTGGTGCTGGTCGAGGACGCGGCGGCCGGCGGAGCGGCCTCCGCCTCGGCCTCGGCGGCGCGGGAGGCGACGACCTGCTTGGTGTGCGCCTCCCAGCGGGTGCGGGCCTCGGCGTACTGCCGCTCCCACTCCTCACGCTGCTTGTCGAAGCCTTCCATCCACTCGCCGGTCTCCGGGTCGAAGCCGTCGGGGTAGATGTAGTTGCCCTCGTTGTCGTACGTGGCGGCCATGCCGTAGAGGGTCGGGTCGAAGTGCTCCTCGCCCTCCTGGAAGCCCTCGTTCGCCTGCTTGAGCGACAGCGAGATCCGCCGGCGCTCCAGGTCGATGTCGATGACCTTGACCATGACGTCCGAGCCGACCTGGACGACCTGCTCCGGGATCTCGACGTGGCGCTCGGCCAGCTCGGAGATGTGCACCAGGCCCTCGATGCCGTCGTCGACGCGCACGAACGCGCCGAACGGCACCAGCTTGGTGACCTTGCCCGGCACGATCTGCTGGATCGCGTGGGTCCGGGCGAACTGGCGCCACGGGTCCTCCTGCGTCGCCTTCAGCGACAGGGAGACCCGCTCGCGGTCCAGGTCGACGTCCAGGACCTCGACCTCGACCTCCTGGCCGACCTCGACAACCTCGGACGGGTGGTCGATGTGCTTCCAGGACAGCTCGGAGACGTGCACCAGGCCGTCGACGCCGCCGAGGTCCACGAACGCGCCGAAGTTGACGATCGAGGAGACGACGCCCTTGCGGACCTGTCCCTTCTGGAGCTTGTTGAGGAACTCGGTGCGCACCTCGGACTGCGTCTGCTCCAGCCACGCCCGGCGGGACAGGACCACGTTGTTGCGGTTCTTGTCCAGCTCGATGATCTTGGCTTCGAGCTCCCGGCCGACGTACGGCTGGAGGTCGCGGACCCGCCGCATCTCGACCAGCGACGCGGGCAGGAAGCCGCGCAGGCCGATGTCCAGGATGAGGCCACCCTTGACGACCTCGATGACGGAGCCGCGCACGACGCCGTCCTCCTCCTTGATCTTCTCGATGGTGCCCCACGCGCGCTCGTACTGCGCCCGCTTCTTCGAGAGGATCAGGCGGCCTTCCTTGTCCTCCTTCTGGAGGACGAGGGCCTCGATGTGGTCACCGACCGACACCACCTCGGCGGGGTCGACGTCGTGCTTGATCGACAACTCGCGCGAGGGGATGACTCCCTCGGTCTTGTAGCCGATGTCGAGCAGGACCTCGTCCCGGTCGACCTTGACGACGGTGCCTTCGACAATGTCGCCGTCGTTGAAGTACTTGATGGTCTCGTCGATCGCGGCGAGGAAAGCCTCCTCGGAACCGAGATCGTCAATGGTGACCCTGTTGGCGCTCGAGGGGGCCTCGATGCTGCTCGTCATGTGGGCGGTTGCTCCGAACGGATGGTGTAGCGGTGACCTTTGCCGCGCCTGGGGGCGATGGCCGGCCCCACGCGCGGCGGCACCGCGGGTGGTTCCGGCTCGCGCGTCACACCTACTCCCTGCCGAGGTGCGCGAACCGCAAGCGCACCGGACAGCTTACCGTGCCTAATACCACAGCACGCAAGGGCCACCACACGCCCCGGCGGATCCGGGCCGGCCGGCGCCCGCGCCGTACCGTACGGCCATGGACAGCCTCCCCGACCCGCCCCCGGCCGCGGCGACCGGCACGGCGGGGGTGACCCGGCGGGCGGTGACCGACACCGAGAGTCGCCGGGCCAGCCGCCGTTGGTGGGACGGCGACGCCGACGCGTACCAGGCCGCGCACGGCGCCTTCCTGGGCGACGCGGACTTCGTCTGGTGCCCCGAGCGGCTGCGGGAGGCCGACGCCCGGCTGCTGGGCCCCGTCGCCGGCCGGCGGGTGCTGGAGCTGGGCTGCGGCGCCGCGGCGGCGGCCCGCTGGCTGGCCGGCGAGGGCGCGCGGGTGACGGCGCTGGACCTGTCGGCCGGGATGCTGCGGCACGCCGCGCAGGCCGCGGCGCGGACCGGTGTGCGGGTGCCGCTGGTGCAGGCCGACGCGCTGGCGCTGCCGCTGCGCGACGCCAGCTTCGACATCGTCTGCACGGCGTTCGGCGCGGTCCCGTTCGTGGCCGACTCCGGGGCGCTCACGCGGGAGGTCGCGCGGGTGTTACGACCAGGTGGCCGGTGGGTGTTTTCGGTCACCCATCCGTTCCGCTGGATTTTCCTGGACGACCCGGGTGAAAACGGACTGACGGCGGTACACTCGTACTTCGATCGCCGTCCCTACGTCGAGCACGACCGCGCCGGCCGGGCCACCTACGTCGAACAGCACCGCACCCTCGGCGACCGGATCCGGGAGCTGGTCGCCGCGGGGTTCGTCCTCACCGACCTCGTCGAGCCGGAGTGGCCGGCCGACCACGACGGCGTGTGGGGCCAGTGGAGCCCGCTGCGCGGCCGGATCTTCCCGGGTACGGCCGTCTTCCTGAGCCAGAAGCCGCCGAGCATGTGAGGTCCGGTGCGGGTGCGTCAGACGTACACTCCTCCGGTGACCGCTGAGCAGACGCCGTCCGCCGCAGTCGTCGGCGCGGCGCCCTGGCAGCCCGATCCGCTCCGTCAGATCCGCGCCGACCACACCCTGGAAGATCTCCTGGATCTCCCTGCCGACGCCCCCCGCGTCGAACTCGTGGACGGAGTGCTGCACGTGGCCCCCTCCCCCAGCGAAGACCACCAGGACATATCCGCCCTGCTCTGGGCCTGGCTGCGGGCGCACGCGCCGGCCGGGTACAAGACCGCCCTGGCCGTCGGCGTCGCGCTCAGCGAGCGCGACGTCCGCATCCCCGACGTCGTGCTCCGCCTGGCCGGCGGCGACGGCAGCCGCCACTTCCTCACCGCCGACCAGGTCGTCGTGGCCGTGGAGATCGTCTCGCCGGGCACCCGGCGCACCGACCGGTTCGCCAAGCCGGGCGAGTACGCCGCCGCCGGCATCCGGCACTACTGGCGCGTCGAGCAGGACCCGGTGCACGTCTACGCGTACCGGCTCAGCGACCACCCGGGGCGCAGCGGCTTCCGGGAGTACGCGCTCGTCGGCGACAGCGCGGACGTCCTGAAGCTCGGCGAGCCGTTCGCCATCCGGCTGCCGATCGCCCAGATCACACCCTGACCGGCGGCCGCGGTCAGTGGGCGGCGGTGTCCCAGTCCCGGCCCACGCCCACCGAGACCTCCAGCGGTACCGACAGCGCGGCGGCGCCGCCCATCTCGCGGCGCACGACCTCCTCCAGCGCGGCCCGCTCGCCCGGCCCGACCTCCAGGACGAGTTCGTCGTGGACCTGGAGCAGCATCCGCGAGCGCAGGTTGGCCTCCCGCAGCGCGCCGTCCAGCCGCAGCATCGCGACCTTGATGATGTCGGCGGCCGAGCCCTGGATGGGCGCGTTCAGCGCCATCCGCTCGGCCATCTCCCGGCGCTGGCGGTTGTCGCTGACCAGGTCCGGCAGGTAGCGGCGGCGGCCGAGCATCGTCGAGGTGTAGCCGTCCTGGCGCGCCTGCGCCACGACCGAGTGCAGGTACGCGCGGACGCCGCCGAAGCGGTCGAAGTACTGCTCCATCAGCGCCCGCGCCTCGTCGGTGGCGATCCGCAACTGGTTGGACAGGCCGAACGCCGACAGCCCGTACGCCAGGCCGTAGTTCATCGCCTTGATCTTGCGCCGCTGCTCCGGCACGACCTCCTGCATCGGCACCCCGAACACGAAGGACGCGGTCGTGGTGTGGAAGTCCTCGCCGGTCCGGAACGCCTCGATGAGCGCGGCGTCCTCGGACAGGTGCGCCATGATCCGCATCTCGATCTGGCTGTAGTCCGCGGTCATCAGCGACTCGTACCCGGCGCCGACCATGAACGCCCGGCGGATCCGACGCCCCTCCTCCGTGCGGATGGGCACGTTCTGCAGGTTCGGGTCGGTGGACGACAGCCGGCCCGTGGCGGCGACGGTCTGGTAGAAGGTGGTGTGGATCCGGCCGTCGTCGGCGACGGACTTCAGCAGGCCGTCCACCGTCGACTTGAGCTTGGCCACGTCGCGGTGGCGCAGCAGGTGGGCCAGGACGGGGTGCTCCGTCTGCGCGAACAGGTTCTGCAGCGCCTCGGCGTCCGTGGTGTACCCGGTCTTGATCTTCTTGGTCTTCGGCAGCGCCAGCTCGGTGAACAGGATCTCCTGGAGCTGCTTGGGTGAGCCGAGGTTGAACTCGCGCCCCACCACGCCGTACGCGGCCTGGGCGGCGGCCTTGACCTCGGCGGCGAAGTGCGCCTCCAACTCCGACAGGTAGTCGGTGTCGGCGGCGATGCCGGTGCGCTCCAGGCCCGCCAGCACCTCCAGCAGCGGCTGCTCCACCTCGGCGAGCAGGCGGGCGGAGGCGTCGCCGTCGCGGCCCAGCTCCTCGTCCAGCGCGGCGGCCAGGTCCAGGGTGGCCCGGGCGCGCAGCATGAGCGCCTGCTCGGCCCGGCCGTCGTCGTCGCCGAGGCCGTCGAGGGTGAGCTGGCCGTCGTCGGGCTCCTCCACCCGCAGCTCGCGGTGCAGGTAGCGCAGCGCGAGGTCGGTCAGGTCGTAGGTGCGCTGGTCGGGGCGGGCCAGGTAGGCGGCCAGCGCCGTGTCCCGGGTCAGGCCGGCCAGGGACCAACCGCGGGCGGCACAGGCCAGCAGGGCGGGCTTGGCGTCGTGCAGGATCTTGCCGCGGCCCGGGTCGGCCAGCCACGCCGCCAGCGCGCCGTCGTCCGCGGCGTCCAGCGCCGCCGGGTCGATCCACGCGGCGGCGCCGTCGGCGGCGGCCAGGGCCAGCCCCGCGAACGTGCCGGTGCCGCGCCCGAAGGAGCCCGCCACCGCCATGCCGACCGGCGCGCCGTCGGCGGCGTGGGCCGCCAGCCAGTCGGCGAGCGCGCCGGGGGCGAGCACCTCGCCGGCCAGGTCGAAGCCCGCCTCGGCCTCCGGCTCGACGGCGTCGAGGTACTGGTACAGCCGGTCCCGCAGGATCTTGAACTCCAGCGCGTCGAACACCTGGTGGACAGCCTCGCGGTCCCAGCCCGCCCAGCGGGCGTCCGCCGGGTGCAGCGGCAACTCCAGGTCGTCGACGAGGCGGTTCAGCTCGTGGTTGCGCAGCACGTCGGCGAGGCGCTCGCGCAGGCTCTCCCCCGCCTTGCCCCTGATCTGGTCGACGTGGGCGACGATCCCGTCGAGGCCGTCGTGCTGGCCGATCCACTTCGCCGCCGTCTTCGGGCCGACCCCGGGCACGCCCGGCAGGTTGTCGCTGGACTCGCCGACGAGCGCCGCGAGGTCGCGGTACCGGTCGGGGCCGACGCCGTACCGGTCGGTGACGGCGGCCGGGTCCATCCGCGCGAGGTCGGAGACGCCCTTGCGCGGGTACAGCACCGTCGTGCGGTCGTCGATCAGTTGGAAGGCGTCCCGGTCGCCGGTGCAGATGAGCACGTCCATGCCCGCCTCGCGGGCCTCGCGGGCCAGGGTGGCGATCACGTCGTCGGCCTCGTACCCGGGCTTCTCGACCACCGGGATCCGCAGCGCGGCGAGGACCTCCTGCACCAGGCTGACCTGGCCGCCGAACTCGCTCGGCGACTCGCTGCGGTTGGCCTTGTACTCGGCGTACCGCTCGGTGCGGAACGACCGCCGGGACACGTCGAAGGCGACCACGATGTGGCTGGGCCGCTCGTCCCGAAGGACGTTGATCAGCATCGACGTGAAGCCGTACACGGCGTTCGTGTGCTGGCCCGTGGTGGTGGAGAAGTTCTCCACGGGCAGGGCGAAAAAGGCGCGGTAGGCCAGCGAGTGGCCGTCGAGCAGCAGCAGCCGGGGAGTTTCCGTCACAGCAGGCGACTCTAACGGCCCGGTGTGACGGCGCGGGCGAGGCCGTGCCGGTCGGCGCGGACGGGTCGACCGCAGCGTGTCGGCGCCGGCACCCGCTGTGGGTTCCGCGCCCTGCGCCGCTCCCCTAGGATTCATCCACCCACCTGAATTCACTGGAGGACCAGTGCCGCACTCCACCCGCTGGCAGGTTGCGGCGGTCGCCGTCGCCGTGCTCGCCGCCTCGGCCGTCGTCAGCCCCCTCACCGGTACCCCGCGCGCCGACGCCGCCGCCGCGCCGCCGCCCTCCCTCATCGAGCGCGAAGTGTTCGCCGAGGACGGCACGATCTCCCGCGAGGTCGTGCCCGCCCAGGTCGACGCCCCCGTAACCGCCGCCACCCGCCGCGCCGCCGACGCCGCCGCGGTCACGCCGATCTTCCAGAGCGGCCCGCCGGAGCAGCGCCTGGACATCGTCTTCGTCGGCGACGGCTACACCGCCGACCAGCAGGGCGCGTTCCTCGACCACGTCAAGCTCCAGTGGGCCGAGATGCTCAAGGTCGAGCCGTACCCCACCTACAAGAACTCGATCAACGTATGGGCCGTCGAGGTGGTCTCCCAGGAGTCCGGCGTCGACGAGGACCCCAAGGGCACGCAGCGGGACACCGCCCTGGACATGGGGTACTGGTGCGGCGGCACCGAGCGCGCCCTGTGCGTCAACGTCGGCAAGGCCAAGGAGTTCGCCCGCCAGGCGCCCGGCTCCGACCAGGCGATCGCGCTGGCCAACTCGGCCAAGTACGGCGGCGTGGGGTACGTCCAGGACGACATGGCCACGTCCGCGGGCAACAACGCGCAGTCCGGCCAGATCGTGGTGCACGAGTTCGGCCACACCATCGCCGACATGTACGACGAGTACTTCTACGAGCAGCGCACCTACACCGGCGGCGAGCCGGTGACGGGCAACCTGTCCACCTACGACGAGGCCGCGATGAAGGCCAACGGCAGGAAGTGGGCGAAGTACCTGGGCCAGGAGACGCCCGACGGCGGCGTCATCGGCGCCTACGAGGGCGGCTTCGCCTCGTACAGCAAGGGCATCTACCGGCCCTCGGACAACTCGCTGATGCGGGCGCTGAACCGCAAGTTCAGCCTCGTCGGGCTGGAGGAGATGGCCAACGCCATCAAGGCCAAGGCGCCGGGTGTCCCGCCGACCAAGCCGGAGTTCTGGAACCGGTAGCGCACCGGCACGACAGAGTCGTACGACAGAGCGGCCCGGGCGAACGAATCGCCCGGGCCGCTCTGTCGTACGGGGTGCCGGTCAGGCGACGCCGAGGTAGGCGTCCTTGATCGACGAGTCGTTCAGCAACTCCTGGCCCGTCCCGGACTTGACGATCCGGCCGGTCTCCAGGACGTAGGCCCGGTGCGACCGGGACAGCGCCTGCTGGGCGTTCTGCTCCACCAGCAGCACGGTCACGCCCTGCTGGTTGATCTCCACAATGATGTCGAAGATCTGCTGGATGAGCATCGGGGCCAGGCCCATCGACGGCTCGTCGAGCAGGAGCAGCTTGGGCCGGGCCATGAGCGCCCGGCCGACGGCCAGCATCTGCTGCTCGCCGCCGGACATGGTGCCCGCGACCTGCTTCTTGCGCTCGGCCAACCGCGGGAACAGGCCGTAGACCCGGTTCATGTCCGCGGTGATCCCGGCCTTGTCCCGGCGGGTGTAGGCGCCCATCTCCAGGTTCTCCACCACCGTCATGCCGGGGAAGCAGCCCCGGCCCTCCGGCGACTGGGCGATGCCCTGGACCACCCGGCGGTCGGCCCGCAGCTTGGAGATGTCCTCGCCCTCGAACCGGATCGACCCGCCGGCCAGCGGGCGGATCCCGGAGATCGCCCGCATGGTGGTGGTCTTGCCGGCGCCATTCGCGCCGATGAGGGAGACGATCTCGCCCTCGCCGACGGTCAGGCTGATGCCGTGCAGCGCTTCGATGCGGCCGTAGGCGACCGTCATGTTCTCGATCTCAAGAAGCATCGGTCGGCACCCCCAGGTACGCGGCGATCACGGCCGGGTTCTCCCGCACCTCGGCGGGCGTACCCTCGGCGATCTTCTTGCCGAACTCCAGTACCACGATCCGGTCGGTGACCCCCATGACCAGCCGCATGTCGTGCTCGATGAGCAGGACGGTGACGCCGCTGTCGCGCACCTTGCGGATGAGCTGGTTCAGCGCGTCCTTCTCCGCCGGGTTGAAGCCGGCGGCCGGCTCGTCCAGGCAGAGAAGCTGGGGGTTGGTGGCCAGCGCCCGCGCGATCTCCAGCCGGCGCTGCTCGCCGTAGGAGAGGTTGCGGGCCTGCTCGCCCGGCCGGCTGATGCCGACGAAGCGCAGCAGGTCGTGGGCGCGGTCCCGGCCGGACCGCTCCTCCTTCCAGTGCCGCGGCAGGCGCAGCATGGCGGAGAGGGCGCCGGTCCTATGGTGGGCGTCGGCGCCCACCATCACGTTCTCCAGCGCCGACATCTCGGGGAACAGCCGGATGTTCTGGAACGTCCGGGCGATCCCCATCTTGGTGATCTGGTAACGCCGCTTCCCACTGATCCGCTGCCCGCCGAACCGGATCTCGCCCTCGGTGGGGCGGTAGACGCCGGTCATCGCGTTGAAGCAGGTGGTCTTGCCGGCTCCGTTCGGGCCGATCAGACCGAGGATCTCGCCCTTGTACAGGGTGAAGTCGACCTGGTTGAGCGCCACCACGCCGCCGAAGCGGAGTGTGACGTTGTCTACCTCCAGCAGCGCCTCACGCATTGGCCGCCACCTCCTTCCGGCGGTCGGCGAACTCCGACGCTCTGCGCTTGTTGGGCCAGATGCCCTGCGGTCGGAAGATCATCATCACGATGATGACCAGGCCGAACGCGAGGATACGGTACTCGGACGGGTCGAAGCTCAGGCCGAAGACCTTGCCCATGCCCCGGACCCACTCGGGCAGGTACCAGGTGATGGTCGCACCGACGATGGCGCCGCCGATGTTGCCGGCGCCGCCCAGGATCACCGCGGCCAGCACCAGGATGGAGGACTCCAACTGGAAGCTCGCGGAGTTGATGAACCCCTGCTTGCCCGCGAAGACCGCGCCCGACAGGCCGCCGATGGCGGCGCCGATGGCGAACGCCAGCAGCTTGTACTTGAAGGTGTTGACGCCCATGATCTCGGCGGCGTCCTCGTCCTCGCGGATGGCGACCCAGGCCCGGCCGACGCGGCTGCGCTCCATGTTCCGCACCAGGACCACCACCGCGATGATGATCGTCAGCACGACCCAGTAGTACGGCTTGGCGTCGAACAGGAACAGCGAGTCGCCGGTGGCGTCCTTGACCCCCGGTACCGGGTGCGGGACGTCCGGGATGCCGCGGTCGCCGTTGAGCAGGCCCTCGGTGCGGCTGGCGTAGAGCCGGATCATCTCGGCGAAGCCGAGCGTCACGATCGCCAGGTAGTCGCCGCGCAGCCGCAGCGTCGGACCGCCCAGGATCACGCCGGACACCATCGCGATGGCGACCGCGATCGGCACCGCCGCGACCCAGGTGATCGGGTCGGCCAGCCAGTTGTACTCGACGATCGCCTTGCTCTCCGGCGAGGTCACCAGCGCCACGACGTAGGCGCCGACGGCGAAGAAGCCGAAGTACCCCAGGTCGAGCAGCCCGGCGAAGCCGACGACGACGTTCAGGCCGACGGCCAGCAGGACGAAGAAGGCGGTCTCGAACAGGACCGTGGCCATGTCCGAGGCCTGCGTCGGCAGATACCACAGGTACTCGTAGAACCACCGGTTCGGCAGCAGGTAGAGGAAGACGACCAGCGCCCCCGTACCCGCCCAGCGCATCCCCTGGGGCATCTCGCTCCAGCGGGACTTCATCGCCTGCCAGCCCCTGGCCCGCGGGGCCGCGTGCTCGCCGTTGGCGGCCCGCGCGGGGGTCGCGTGCTCTCCGTTGGTCATGCCCGGGCCCTCCCCAGCGACTCACCGAGCAGGCCGGTCGGCCGGAACATCAGCAGGACGACGAGGAGCACGAAGCCCACGAAGTCCTTCCAGTCCGTGCCGAACAGACCCACCGCGTAGTTCTCGGCGACGCCCAGCAGGAGGCCGCCCAGCAGGGCGCCGCGCAGGTTGCCGATGCCGCCCAGTACCGCGGCGGCGAACGCCTTGAGCCCGATCAGGAAGCCCATGTTGAACTTGGCGACACCGATCGGGAGGATGTTCCACAGCAGGGCGGCGACACCCGCCATGAGCCCGCCGATCAGGAACACCAGGAAGATCACCCGGTCCTTGTTGACGCCCATGAGCGCCGAGGTGTCCGGGTCCTGGGCGACGGCGCGGATACCCCGGCCGAGCCGACTGCGGCTGACGAACTGATCCAGGGCCACCATCGCCAGCAGCGTGACGGTGATGACGATGAGCTGGGTGTTCGTGAACTTCCACCCGCCGAGCTGGAACACGACCTCCGGCTGCAGCAGCCGGGGCATCCCGTAGGGCGCGCGGTGGGTGTAGACGCCGATGCCCTCGGCGAGGACGAACGAGGCGCCGATGGCCGTGATCAGGAAGGCCAGCGGCGGGGCGTTGCGCTTACGCAGCGGCCGGTACGCCACCCGTTCGATCGTGACCGCCGTGAGGGCGGACGCCCCGGCCGCGGCGATGACGCCGACCAGGACCGCGAGGAGGAAGCTGCCGAGGGGCGCCGCTTCCGCGTCGTACACGAAGCCCAGCCCCTGCCAGGTCCACAACGCGGCGAACGAGCCGATCATGAAGACCTCGGAGTGAGCAAAGTTGATCAGTTTCAACACGCCGTAGACCAGCGTGTAACCGAGGGCGACGAGGGCGTAGATTGCGCCCTGCTCCAGCCCTGTCAGCGTCAGCTCCGGGAAATCCCGTAGCAGTCCTGCGACGTCCAAGTGGTGCTCCAGGGGGTGTGTGCGCTAAGCGTGGTACGGCCGGGAGCGCAGGCTCCCGGCCGTACCCGCGTGGATGTGTCCGACGTGCAGATCCGCGCTGGGGCGGATCAGGACTTCTTGATCTCCGTGTCCGGCTCGACCTTGCCGGCGGTGACCTTGTAGGCCCACACGACGACCTGCGCCGGGTCCAGCTCACCGTTGGGCTGGAACTTGTAGGTCACGCCCGTGGCGGCACCGACCTTGTCGTAGGCCTTGATGAAGTCCAGCAGCGCCTTGCGGTCGGTCTTGCCGGCCTTGAGGCCCTCCAGCATGACGTTCGTGATGTCGTAGGAGACATCGGCGTACGTGCCCGGGTCGGTGGTGAACTTGGTCTTGTAGTCCGTCGAGAACGTGCCCTTGGCCTTGGTGGCGGGCGCGCACGGGCAGGTGAGGATGGTGCCCTCGGCGGCGGCCTGGCCCGCGACCGGGACGAACTTGGCGTCGTTCACGCCGTCGCCCGCGACCATGGTGCCGGTCCAGCCGGCGCCCTTGAGCTGCTTGAGCAGGAGGCCGGCCTCGGTGTAGTAGCCACCGAAGAAGAGGACGGTCGCGCCGCTGCTCTTGATCTTGGTGACGACGCCCGAGAAGTTGTTCTGCTTGACGGCGACCTTGTCCTCGCCGACGACCTTGGCGCCGAGGACCTTCTTGACCTCGTCGACCAGGCCGGCGCCGTACGCCGACTGGTCGTCGACGACGTAGACCTTCTCGGCCTTCAGCGTGTCCTGAATGTAGCGGCCGGCCGCGGGGCCCTGCGAGGTGTCGTTGCCGACGCCGCGGTGGAAGACCTTCCAGTTCTTCTCACTCAGGCTGGGCCGGGTCGCCGACGGGGTGATCGTCGGCAGGTTGGCCTTGTCGAAGACCGGGTCGGCGACCTCGGACTCACCGGAGAAGCCGGGGCCGATGATGCCGACGATCTTCTGGTCGTTGACGGCCTGGTTGGCCAGCGCCGGGGCCTTGGCCGGGTCGCCCTGGGAGTCGTACTGCTCGAACCCGACCTTGCAGTCCGCGTTCTTTTCGTTGTACTGGTCGATGGCCATCTGGGTGCCGTTGCGCATGTGGATGCCGAGACCAGCCGCGTCGCCGGTGAGGGCGCCGAAGAAGCCGATCTTCAGATCGCACGCCGCCGAACCGCTGTCACCGCCGCCCTCGTCGCCAGCCTTGCACGCGGCTGCGCCGCCGAACACCAGCGCGGCGAGAGTCGCACCACCGAGCGCACGTACGAGCTTCTGCTTCAACGCTCGAACCCTTTCCTGTGAGTCACAGCCGGCGGGGACGGGGTGCACGCCGTTGACCTGGCGAAATGTCCCCACACCGGCTGCTTGCGGCACGGCCGGACCACCGACCGTTTCGTGGCCTGCGCGGGGACGTTATCCCACCACCCACAAGATCAGTACGACTGCACCGCAGGGGTTGACCGAACCGTTACAACAGCCGCCACCTGGGGTCAACCCGCCGCGTCGGCGCCGAACGGGCGTCTTGCGCGCGCCCGCGCGCCGCCAGGCGGGCGGGAACCGGGCACCCGGGCACATGTAGGCTGGGCGCGCCCTGCCGCCTGGCAGGGGCGCGCCCCTGTAGACCAACCGGCAGAGTCGGTGGACTCAAAATCCATACAGTGTGGGTTCGAATCCCACCGGGGGCACCGACGCCGCGGCGCCGGCCCGGTAACGACCGGTCGCCCCCGCGGCGCCTGGGCACCGCGGGGGCGACTCGACCGGGATGACCTAGCTGATCAGCGTGACCGTGTAGTCCAGCGTGGTGCCGGTGGCGGTGTAGGTGGCCGTCTGGCCGTTGGCGCAGAAGCTCACGTACGCGTTGCCCGGCACCGTGTCGCCGCCGACGGCCGAGACGACCGGCCGCAGCTCCGTCTCGGCGGGCAGGCCGGCCGACGCGAGGTCCAGGACCCGGTACTGGTTGATCGGGTACTGGTCGCTGGCGGGGGTCTGCACGCCGGTGCGGGTGGTCGGCGTGAAGGAGAGCACGAAGCCGGCGTTGTTCACCACCGACATCTTCTGCACGCACGGCACGGCCCGGTCGGCCGCGGGGGCCGCGGCGGCGGGGGCCGCCCCGGTGACGAGGCCCGCGGCGGCGGCGGTCGCCATGATGGTGGTACGCAGTCGCGTTGACATATGGACTCCAATGTCTGCTGTCACGGCTTTCACGAACGACAACGGGTGCCGGTCGCTACTCGGGTACCCCCACCCCATCGAAGGAAGTCGCTGCCGGCGCAGATGTAACCGGGCTAACAGTCGGCCGGCGGCCCTCAGGCGGGGGTGTCGCCCGCCTCGGACATCAGGCGCCGGATGGGCCGGGACACGGCCGCCAGCAGCAGGCCCAGGACGATCGCCACCGCGCCGATCACGCCGAAGTAGGGCACCTCGGTGTCGGCCGAGTACGCCCCCGCCAGCGTGCCGGCCAGCGCCGACCCCAGCGACACCGACAGGAAGAACAGCGCCACCATCTGCGTGCGGAACGCGGCCGGGGCGAGCGTGGTCGCCGCCGACAGGCCGACGGGCGACAGCAGCAGCTCGGCGATCGTGAAGAAGAACAGGATGCCGACCAGCGGCAGCAGCGACACGCTGTCCGCACCGCCCCCGGCGAGCGGGATGAACAGCAGGAACGCCGCGCCCATCACGATCGTGCCGAGCGCGAACTTCAGCGGGGCGGAGGGCTGGCGCCGGCCGAGCCGGGTCCACAGCGCCGCCAGGACCCCGGCGAAGACGATCACGAAAACGGGATTGATCGAGTTGACCCAGGCGATCGGCATCTCGCCGCCGAACACATGCCGGTCCAGCCGCTCGTCGACGTAGATCGGCAGGACCGTGAACTGCTGCTGGAACAGCGCCCAGAACGCCGCGCTGGCGACGAACAGCGGGATGAAGGCCAGCACCCGGCGCCGCTCGACCCGGCTCAGCGCCCGGTTGCCCAGGATGACGGCGAAGTAGGCGACGGCCGCGGCCAGAGCCAGCCCGACGACGATCGTGGAGAGCCGGTCGGCGGTGACGACGCCGGTCACCACGAGGGCGGCGAGCACGCTCACCGCGGCGACGGCGGCGGCCACGTAGAAGGCGCGGTGCTGGCGCGGGAGGGGGCGCTCGACGCCGCCGCCCAGCGCCCGGATCCGGGCCCGGCCGAGCTGGTACTGGACCAGGCCCAGGGCCATCCCGACCGCCGCGACGCCGAAGCCGAGGTGGAAGCCGTGCTCCTGCTGGAGCCAGCCGGTGAGCAGCGGGCCGAGCAGGGCGCCGATGTTGATGCCCATGTAGAACAGCGAGAAGCCGGCGTCGCGCCGGGTGTCGCCGTCGGGGTACAGCGAGCCGACCAGCGACGTGGCGGTGGCCTTCACGCCGCCGCTGCCCAGCGCCACGAGCACCAGGCCGACCCCGATGCCGGCCAGGCCGGGCAGGACGGCCAGCGCCACGTGCCCCGCCATGACCACGCAGGCGCTGGCGAACAGCACCCGCTCGCGGCCCAGGACCCGGTCGGCGAGCCACGCGCCGAGGATCGTGGACAGGTACACCGAGCCGCCGTACGCGCCCGCGATGCTCGTCGCGGTGGCCTTGTCGATGCCGAGGCCGCCGTCGGCGGCGGTGAAGTACAGGTACAGCACCAGGATGCCCTGCATCCCGTAGAACGAGAACCGCTCCCACAGCTCCAGGCCGAACAGGTTGGCCAGGGCGCGCGGCTGGCCGAGGAAGGTGCGCTCCGGGGAGCGGGGTGGCTGGGTCATCCGGGCACTATGACATACGTCGATACCTCGGATTCGGGCCGCGCTGAGGACGTGACCGGGGTCATCCGCCGGGCTCCGTGACCTGCGGCGCCAGGGCCGCGCGCACTCGCGCCGCGGCCGCGGCGTCCGCTAACCTGCGCGCGCCCGTCCCCCCTCGTACGGAAAACGCGATGCCCGATGCGCCCCGCAAAGTGCGCGAATGGACCCGCCGGTACCTTCCGGCCGAACTGCTCGGTACCGCGACCGCCCTCCTCGTGGGCCTGGCCGCCCACCGCGCCACCGGGGAGGTCGCCGCGGCGGCCGCGGCCGGCGCGGTCGCCGAGAACGTCGGCTACTACGGCTGGTTCGCCGTCCGGGAGACCCGCCGCCACCTCGCGGCCCGGCCGGGCCGGCGCGCCCGGGCGGCCGGGCGGGCCGCCCGGGACCTGCTGGTCGAGTTCGGACCCGCCGAGGCGTTGGACAGCCTGCTCGCCCGGCCGGCCCTGATGTACGCGGGCGGCCACCTGGTCGCCCCCGTCGCCGCGGGACTGCTCGCCGGCAAGCTGGCCGCCGACCTCGTGTTCTACGGCTGCGCCGCCGCCGGCTACGAGCTGCGCCGCCGCCACCTCGACGCCGCGCCCGGCCCGCCCGCACCGGAGCGGACGACAGGCGGACCCCTCCCGTGAGGTGGCGCTGTCCCACCCTCCCCCGGGGCCCGGCGTGTGGGCGGGCCGCGGACGGGTACCCGGCGGGCAGCGGCGGTCACAGGCGCCCGCCAGTCGGCTGACAGGGCGCTGCCGGCTCCCCGCGCCATCGTCGACGGGGCAGGGACAACCGGGTACCACGCCACGATCGGAGCAGCCGATGCCACGCAGTTCGCGCCGCCGGTACCGGGGTCGGGCCCTTCCGCGCCCCGACGAGGAGGTGGTCGACCAGGGCCTGGCCTTCGACCTGGCGACCCTGGCGGGCCGCCGGCAGGTCCTGCGCGCCCTGGGCCTGGGCGCCCTCACTCTCGGCCTGACGGCCTGCGGCGGCGACACCACGGCGCCCGGCGCCGCCGGCTCCCCCGCCGCCACCTCGGCCGGGGAGATCCCCGACGAGACCGCCGGCCCCTACCCCGGGGACGGCTCCAACGGGCCCGACGCGCTGAACCACAGCGGCATCGTGCGCAGCGACCTGCGGACCAGCTTCGGCGCCGCCGCCGGCACCGCGGCAGGCGTGCCGATGACGCTGGAGCTGACGCTCAGGGACCTCGCCGGGGGCGGCGGGCCGTTCGCCGGGGCCGCCGTCTACGTCTGGCACTGCGACCGCGAGGGCCGCTACTCGATGTACTCCGCGGGGGTCACCGACCAGAACTACCTACGCGGCGTGCAGCTCAGCGACGCCCAGGGCCGGGTGCGGTTCACCAGCATCTTCCCCGCCTGCTACGCGGGGCGGTGGCCGCACGTCCACTTCGAGGTGTACCCCGACCGGGCGAGCATCACCGACGCCGGCAAGGCCGTCGCGACCTCCCAGCTCGCCCTGCCGGAGGCCGCCTGCCGGCAGGTGTACGGGCGGAGCGGGTACGGCGCCTCCGTGCCGAACCTGGCCGGGATCACGCTCGGCGGCGACACCGTGTTCGGCGACGACGGCGCGCGCAGCCAGCTCGCCGCGGTCACCGGCGACCCCGCCGCCGGGTACACCGTCGCCCTGGCCGTCGGGGTCGACACCCGCACGGCGCCGCGCGGCGGGCAGCCCGCGCACGACGGCCAGACCCCGGGCGGCGGCCCGCCCCGGGGCACCCCGTCCGGCGGATCCTCGGGCAGGGCGCCCGGTCCTCCGCCCGGCGGGACGCCCGGTGCTCCGCCGCCCGGCGCGCCGGGCCTCCTGCCGCGTCCCGGCGGCGCCCGTCCCGGCGGCGCGCCGCCCGCCACGCCGTGAGCTGCCCGGCGCCGTAGTCTGCCCGGGCGCGGGCGGGTCCGGCTGGTCTGCCGTCGCGCAGGTGCCGGACACCGGGCTGGGGGGCGACAGATGCGGCTGCACGTCGGTTGCGCGATGTGGACACACCGGTCCTGGCAGGGGCGGTTCACGCCCCACCCCCTGCCGCCGCGGGACCGGCTGCGCGCCTACGCGGCCCACTGCAACGCCGTCGAGGGGAACACCACCTTCTACGCCACCCCCACCCCGGCCACCACGCACGCGTGGGCGGCGCAGACGGCGGCGGACTTCCGCCTCGTGCCCAAGGTCCCGCAACTGGTCACGCACGAGCGCCGGCTGACCGACGTGGCCGCGCCGATGCGCGCGTTCCTGGACGCCGTCGCGCCGCTCGGCCCGCGCGCGCACGCCCTGTGGGTGCAGCTCCCCGCCTCGTTCGGCCCCGGGGACCTGGCCGCGCTCGCCCGCTTCCTGCGCCGGCTGCCCGCCGCCCACCGGCGCGCCGTGGAGGTCCGCCACCCCGGGTTCTTCGCCGACCCGCGGGCCGCCCGGCTGCTGGAGCAGGTGCTGGCCGACGCCGACGCCGAGTGGGTGCCCTTCGACACCACGACCTTCTTCCGCACGCCGCCGGCCACCGCCGCCGAGCGGGAGACGTGGACCCGCAAGCCCCGCCTGCCGCGGCGGACGCGGGCGCTCACCGCCCACCCGATCGTCCGGTACCTCGGCCGCGACGACCCGGCGGCCACCGTCGAGGGCTGGCAGCCCTGGCTGGAGGTCGTCGCCGGCTGGCTGGCCGAGGGGCGCTCCCCCACCGTGTTCGTCCACACGCCGGACAACGTGGACGCCCCGGCACTGGCCCGCCGGTTCCACGAGGAGGTGCGCGCCCGGGTGCCGTCGCTCGCGCCGCTGCCGGAGCCGCCCCCGGCGGCGCCGTCGACGCTGTTCTGAGCCGGTCGCCCCGGCGGCCGTCGGAAACGGTCGCGTGCGTCCGGGCGGGCGGTCAGCCGGACCGGGCCACGGCCGCCTCGCCGACGAACAGGTCGCGCGTCCGGTCGGCGGACAGCAGGCCCCCGAAGTGCTGGCCCTGGGCGAACCGGTACCCCAGCGCCGCCAGTTGCCGCGCCTGCGCGGCGGTGGCCACGCCCTCGGCGACCAGCGTCAGGCCGAGTCCGTCGGCGATCGCCACCATCGCCGCCGCGATCGTCGCGTCGGCGGGGCCGCCCGTGACGCCCTCGACGAACGCCTTGTCGACCTTCAGGGTGCGCACCGGCGCGGTGCGCAGCACGCCGAGGGCCGAGTGCCCGGCACCGAAGTGGTCCAGCGTGACGGTCACGCCCAGCAGCGCCACCTCCGCCAGCGCCCCCGCCGCGGTCCGGCTGTCGAAGATCGCCGTCTCCGTCACCTCGATCGCCAGCCGCGCGGCCGGCAGGCCGGCGTCCGCGAGCGCCTCGGCGACGCTCGCGGCGAACCCCGGCGCGTGGAGCTGGCGGGCGGAGATGTTGACGCTGACCGTCCACGTGTCGGCGGACCCGCCGCGCAGCCAGCCGGCGGCGGTCCGGCACGCCTCGCGCAGCGCCCAGTCGCCCAGCGGCACGATCAGGCCGGTGCGCTCGGCGGTGGCGACGAACTCGTCCAGCGGCAACATGCCGCGGTGGGGGTGGTTCCAGCGGATCACCGCCTCGGCGCCGACGGCGGCGCCGTCGGCGATCCGCACGACCGGCTGGTACACCAGGCTCAGGGCGCCGTCCTCCATGGCCCGGCGCAGCTCGGCGCCGAGCTGCGCGTCGTGGTGGGCGCGCGCGTCGAGTTCGGCGTCGTAGCTGGCGTACCGGCCCTTGCCGGCGTCCTTGGCCGCGTACATCGCCAGGTCGGCGCGGCGCAGCACCTCCGTGCCGTCCATGCCCGCGTCGACGTCGGCGATGCCGATACTGCACCGGACCAGCAGTTCGTGGCCGGCGATGCGCAGCGGCTCGGCCATGGCGGCGTTGATCCGCTCCAGGATGCCGGTACCGAGCTGGGCCGAGAGCGCCGGCAGCAGCATGGCGAACTCGTCGCCGCCCAGCCGGGCCACGGTGTCGTCGGGCCGGACGCACGCCTGCAGGCGCTGGGCGACGCTCACCAGCAGCTCGTCGCCGACGGCGTGGCCGAGCTGGTCGTTCACGGTCTTGAAGTCGTCGAGGTCGATGAGGACCACGCTGGCGGTGGCGCCCGCGGCCAGCAGCGCGGTCATCCGGTCGGCGAACAGGCGCCGGTTGGCCAGCCCGGTCAGGGCGTCGTGCTCGGCCTGGTGGCTGAGCTGGTGCTGGACGTCCTGGAGGTCGCGCACGGTGCGGTCCACCCGGTGCAGGAGCTGCGCGTTGTCGGTGAGGGCGCTGATCTGGCGGTACACGACGAGCGCGGTCAGGGCGACGGCCACCGCGGCCGCGAGGATGGCGAACCGGTCGCCGAGGCGCAGCGCCTCCCAGATGAGCATCCCGTCGGTCGCCGCCACGGCGATGTAGGGCAGGTAGCTGAACCGGCGGCGCCGCGGCGGCGGCTCCTCCGCGGCGTCGACCCCGGCCTGGCGGCGGGCGGCCAGGATCACGCCCAACGAGACCGGCGGGAGGCAGACCATGGCGGCGTGGACGTGGGCCTGCGCGGCCAGCAGCGGCGCGAGCGTGGCCAGGCCGGCGGCGACCCCGACGGAGGCCGAGAGCCGGTGCAGGGCGCCGTGGTCGACGCCGCCGACGCCCAGCACGGCGAACTTGGCGATCGTGAACACCACGACGGCGCCCAGCAGGACGATGGTCATGATCGCGAAGGCGCCGCCGAGCCGCTGCCAGGCCGCCGTCTGGCTGAACGACAGCCGCCAGGCGACGTACCCGACGGTGAGCACGACGATCGTGGCGTCGGCGGCGAACCGGCGCCGCTCGGCGGGCGGCAGCTTGACGCGCGCGGGCAGCCCGAGCAGCGCCCACGCCGTCACGCACACCGCCACCAGGTACACGACGATGGTCAGCGGGGAGCCGGTGGTGGGGATCCCGTCGGTGTTGAGCATCTCGCGCATACTCAGCAGCCCGCCGACGCCCTGGGCGCCCAGCGAGACGGCGACCAGCCGCCAGAACCGGCGCGGCACCGAGCCGGCCAGCCCGCCGGCCGTGCGCCAGCAGTACAGGGTGGCGACGGCGGTCGCCGGGATCGTGGTGGTGACCCAGGTCACGACGACGGGCGGGCGGGCGCCCGCCGCCATCACCAGCACCCACAGAACGGACATCGCGGTAGCCAGGGCGCCCACGAGGACAGGGCCGGACGGCACGCCGGTCCTCCATCGCTGCGTCACCATGACCCCGCCCATCCGTCCGTCGCCCTCCGTCCACGCCCCTTCGGCACCCGCGGTCGCGGGTTGAGGGAGCCCGTCGGGCGCGGCCGGTCCGCACCGGCCCGCGCGCTCATTGTGCCGCGACACGCCGACAGTGCGCCTCCGCAGCAGGAGACCGGGCCGCCGGGCGGGGCGGTCCGGCCCCGGCCGCCCGGGGTGGCCGGACCCGCGGCCGGCGCGCCCCACCAGCCGTTCGGCGGCCATCTCCGGCCGTCGATACCGGTGCGCCGCTGCTAGAGTCGGTCGCATGAACCGCACCGTGATCTGCGGGCCGCTCGCCGGCCGGCGGTTCGCGCTGCCCCTGTCCGGCCGCCACTGCCGCCGGACCTTCGACGAGTGGTGTCGCCCCGGTCGCTGAGGCCCTGCCTCGCGCCGTCCCGGCTCTGTCCGGCGTGCCTGTCCGCGCCGACCCGTCCGTCCTCGCCGACACCGTGTGTCCGCTTCCCGACCGCGCCCCCGTTCGACCCGCCGCCGGGTGTCCGCCGGCGTGGCCGGGGCCGGGCGGGCGCGCGCCGGTGCGGCAGCCCACACCCCGGGAGTTCCCGATGCTCGCCGACATCCGCCACATCAGCCGGCAGGACCCGGCCCTGCGCGGTGCCCGTACCGCGGAGGTCCTGCTCTACCCCGGCCTGTGGGCCGTGTGGAGCCACCGGCTGGCCCACCGGCTGCACCGGTGGGGCGTGCCGTGGCTGCCCCGGGCGCTCGCCCAGGCCACCCGGCTGCTGACCGGGGTGGAGATCCATCCCGGGGCGGTGATCGGGCGGCGGCTGTTCATCGACCACGGCCACGGCGTGGTGATCGGCGAGACGGCCCGGGTCGGCGACGACGTGACGATGTACCACCGGGTGACGCTGGGCAGCCGGGGCGGCTCCGACGGCCCCGCGCCCCGCCACCCCACGGTCGGCGACGGCGTCGTCCTCGGCGCCGGCTCGTCGGTCCTGGGGCCGGTGACCGTCGGCGCGGGCGCTCGGATCGGGGCGCACAGCGTCGTCGTCCGCGACGTGCCGGCAGGCGCCCGCGTGCGCGCGGCACCCGCCGCGACCACTCCCGCCGACGCCCTCGTCGAGGGCGCCGGCATCTGACCCCGACCGCGGGCGGCAGCCGCCGCGCGCGACGTCCCGTCGTCTGTGAGGAAGCACCGTGACCGTCCACGACAACGTCCTCGGCCTGATCGGCCGCACCCCCCTGGTCGCCCTGCGCCGCTTCGGCGCCGACCTCCCGGCCGCGCTGGTGGCCAAGCTGGAGTCCGCCAACCCCGGCGGCAGCGTCAAGGACCGGATCGCCCACGCCATGGTCGCCGCCGCGGAGGCCGGCGGCGTCCTGCGCCCCGGCGGCGCCATCGTCGAGGCCACCAGCGGCAACACCGGTATCGGGCTGGCGCTGGTGGCCGCGGCGAAGGGCTACCCGCTGACGCTGACCATGCCCGAGAGCATGTCGGTGGAGCGGCGGGCGCTGCTGGCCGCGTACGGGGCCGACCTGGTCCTGACGCCGGCCGCCGACGGTATGCCGGGCGCCATCCGGCGGGCCGAGGAGCTGGCCGCCGCGCACGGGTGGTTCCTGCCGCGCCAGTTCGACAACCCCGCCAACCCGGACGTGCACGCCGGCACGACGGCCCTGGAGATCTGGAACGACACCGACGGGCGGGTCGACGTGCTGGTGTCCGGCGTCGGTACCGGCGGCACCGTCACCGGGGTCAGCCGGGTGCTGCGGCAGAAGAACCCGGAGCTGTACGTGGTCGCGGTCGAGCCGGCCGAGTCGCCGGTGCTGTCGGGCGGGGTGAAGGGCCCCCACGGGATCCAGGGCCTGGGCGCCGGCTTCGTACCCGCGATCCTGGACACCGGCGCCTACGACGAGGTGGCCCGCATCGACGTGGAGCACGCCCGGGCGACCGCGCGGCGGCTGGCCCGGACCGAGGGGATCCTCGCCGGGGTGTCGAGCGGGGCGGCCCTGGCCGCGGCCGCCGACGTGGCCGCCCGGCCGCAGTTCGCCGGCCGCCGCGTCGTGGTGGTCCTGCCCGACACCGGCGAGCGCTACCTCAGTACCCCGCTGTTCACGCCCTGACGGCCCGGGAGCGGGCGGCGCGGGCCGCCCCGGGGCGGGTGGCGCAACCCGGCCCGCGGGGGTCCCGGGATCGGTTAGATTGGCGCCGAGCGACCGGGCCGCGGGCGCCGGGGCCGGGTGGCCGCCCCGCCAGCGGCGGCACAGCGCCGGGCACGGCCCCACGCCGCCCTCCACCGGGGCCGGCGGGAACGAGCGGAGCGCGAGCATGACGACGGGGAACGGGTCCGGGGTGCGGCGGCGCTGGTGGGCGGACCTGCCGGTGCGCGGCAAGGTGCTCAGCGCGGTGGGCGTGGCCGCGGTCGTCGGCGTCGTCGTCGGCGTCGTCGCCATCGCCAGCCTGGCCACCGTGGACGAGGTCGGCGGCGGGATGTACGAGCGCAACGTGCGGCCGATCACCGTGCTGGCCGAGCTGGACAACAAGGCCAACGACATCCGGGCGACCGCGCTGCGCCACGGGATCGCCCAGGACCGCGCGCAGATGCGCGAGCGGGAACGGGAGCTGACCCGGTTCCGCACCGAACTGGACGCGCTGTGGACGCGGTACGCGGCCGCGCCGGCCGAGGCCGGGGCGCGGGCCGACCAGGCCCGGTTCGGCACCGCGCTGGCCGCCCTGTACGCCGCGCTGGACGACGCGCTCCTGCCGGCCAGCCGCAGCGGCGACCTCGCCGCGCTGGTCGCGGCCGAGGCACGCAGCTTCGACCCGGCGTTCGACGCGCTGGGCGAGGCGCTGGGCGCGCTGGAAGACCGGGAGCTGGCGCAGGCCGCCGACGCCGCCGCGCGCGTCGAGTCGACCTACCGGCGCAGCCGCACCATCCAGCTCACCCTGCTGGCCGTCGGGCTGGCGGTGTCGGTGGCCGTCGGCCTCTGGGTGGCCCGCACGATCAGCCGGCCGCTGGGCCGGGTGGTCGAGGTGATGCACGAGGTGGAGCGGGGTGACCTGACGGCGGCGGTGGCCGTGGGGTCCCGGGACGAGGTCGGGCGCGTGGCGGCGGCGCTGAACGCCACCACCGGGCGCCTCCGGGAGGTCATCGGCGGCCGGCTGTCCCGCGCGGCGCTCACCCTGTCGGCCTCGGCCGAGGAGCTGTCGACGGTGAGCGTCCAGCTCGACACCAGCGCCACCGGCGCGGCCGACAGGGCCGCCGGGGCCACCCGGGGCACCGAGGAGATGAACGCCAACGTCCAGGCGATCGCCGCCGGGGCCGACGAGATGACCGCCTCGATCGGCGAGATCGCCTCCAACGCCACCCAGGCCGCGCAGGTCGCCCAGCACGCCCGGACCGTCGCCGCCGGCACGACCGACCAGGTGAGCGCCCTCGGCGCGGCCAGCGCGGAGATCGGGGACGTGGTGCGGCTGATCACCTCGATCGCCGAGCAGACGAACCTGCTGGCCCTCAACGCCACCATCGAGGCCGCCCGGGCCGGCGACGCCGGCAAGGGCTTCGCGGTGGTCGCGGGCGAGGTCAAGGAGCTGGCGCAGCAGACCGCCCAGGCCACCGACCAGATCACGGCCCGGATCGCGGCCCTCCAGTCCTCCAGCGACGCCGCCGCGCGGGCGATCGACGAGATCTCCGTCGTCATCGGGCGGATCGGCGACTTCACGACGACGATCGCCGCGGCGGTCGAGCAGCAGACGGCGACCACCGGCGAGATGAGCCGGACCGTGAGCCAGGCCGCCGGCAGCAGCGCCGCGGTCGCCGGTACCGTCGCGGGCCTCGCCGAGGACGCCGCGTCCACGGCCGACGCCGCCCGGTCCACCCTGGAGGCCGCCGACGAGCTGACCCAGCTCGCCAACGAGCTGACCGCCGTGGTCGGCAGCTTCCGTCACTGAGCCGGCGCGGCCGCCGCCACGGCGGGGTTCGCCGCCACGACGAGGTTCGCCGCCACGGCGGGGTGGCCGGCACGTGGGGTCGCCGCTGGGGCGGGTCAGGTCGGCGGGCGGTCGAGGACCCGGTCGCGCAGCACCGGGAACTCCGCCCGGGTCCGTACCACCGCGGCGGGGTCCAGCACCGCGGTGAGCACCTGTGCCGGTGCGCCGGCCTCCGCCACGACCCGCCCCCACGGGTCCACCACCATGCTGTGCCCGGCCTGCGGCACTCCGGCGTGGGTGCCGGCGGCGTTGCAGGCCAGCACGTACGCCTGGTTCTCGATCGCCCGGGCGCACAGCAGCGCCCGCCAGTGCGCCAGCCGCCGCCGCGGCCAGCTCGCCGTCACCACCAGCGCCTCGGCACCGGCGTCGAGCAGCCGGCGGAACAGTTCGGGGAAGCGCAGGTCGTAGCAGGTCGACAAGCCCAGGGTCAGGGCCGGCAGGCGGGCGGTCACCACGTCCCGCCCGCCGGCCAGCACCCGCGCCTCCCCGGCGTCGAAGCCGAACCGGTGGATCTTGCGGTAGCGGGCGGCGGGGCGGCCGTCGGGGCCGAACAGCAGCGCGGTGTTGTAGCGGCGGCCGTCCGGGGCGGCCTCGACCAGCGACCCCGCGTGCAGCCACACCCCGGCGTCGGCGGCGGCCGCGGCCATCGCCGAGGCGGTCGGGCCGGTGAGGTCCTCCGCGGCGGCGGCGAAGGCGGCGGCGGCGAAGGCGCCCACCGGCCACAGCTCGGGCAGCACGACCAGGTCGGCCCCAGCCTGGGCGCGGACCAGCGCCGCCGCCCGGGCGCGGCGCACCGGTGGCGGTACCGCGAGGTCGACGTCGAGCTGCACCAGCGAGACCCGCCACTTCGCCACGGCCGCCTCCTCTCCCCGGAACAGCTCGCCGGACGACGGTACCGCGGCGGCGGCCTCAGGGGGCGAGGCGGCGGACCACCCGGGCCGGGTTGCCGACGGCGAGCACGCCCGCGGGCAGGTCCCGGGTGACGACCGCACCCGCGCCGACCACGGTGTCCGGGCCGATGGTGACGCCGGGGCAGACGGTGACGCCGCCGCCCAGCCACGCGTTGGCGCCGACGGTGACCGGAGCGGCGGACTCCCACTTCGCCCGCCGCTCCGCCGGCTCCAGCGGGTGGGTCGCGGTCAGCAGTTGCACGTACGGGCCGAGCTGGGCGTCGTCGCCGATCGTGACGCGGGCGACGTCCAGGCAGACGAGGCCGACGTTGACGAACACCCGGTCGCCGACGAACGTCTGGTACCCGTAGTCGCAGTGCAGCGGCGACCGGATCTGGCTGTCCGCCCCGAACCCGCCCAGCAGCGCCACCAGCAGGTCCCGGCGGCCGGCCTCGTCGGCCGGGTCGGCCGCGTTCAGGCGGTGGGTGAGCGCGCGGGCGCGCCGCGACTCCGCCACCAGTGCCGGGTCGTCGGCCCGGTACGGCAGGCCGGCGAGCATCCGCGCGCGCATGGACTGGGGCACGCCACCACTGTAGGCGAGCACGGTGGGAGCGCACCGTCGTCGCGGGGGCAGCCGCCATCCTCACCACTACCGCCGTCGCCGTCGACACCGACGGCCGTGGCGTGGTGGGCGGGCGCGAGGGCGTCCTGGTGGGCGCGCCGCGGCGGGCCGGCGGCGCGCGGCCACCGGTAGCGTGTCCGGGGTGAGCGTCGACTGGCACCGCGCCCGGGAGCTGGCCCACGCGGCCGGGGCCGCCGCGGCCCGGCCGGCGCGCCGGCTGCCGCTGGCCGGGTGCGACGGCGCGACCCTCGCCGAGGCGCTGTGCGCCGGTACGGACCTGCCGGCCTTCCGCACCTGCGCGGTGGACGGGTGGGCGGTCCGCGGGGCCGGGCCCTGGCGGGTGGTGGGCCGAGCGGCGGCCGGGTCCGCGCCGCCCCCGTTGGAGGCCGACGGCACCGCGGTCGCCGTCGCCACGGGCGCCCCGGTACCGCGGGGCGCGGCCGCCGTCCTGCGCGCCGAGGACACCGGCCGGGCCGGCGACGGCCGGATCACTGGCCGCCCGCCGGTACGGGCGCAGTGGCGGGAGCGCGCCGAGGAGGCCAGCGCCGGGGATGTCCTGGTCCCCGGCGGCGTCGACGTGACGCCCGCGGTGCTGGGGCTCGCCGCCGCGGGCGGGCACGACACGCTGCCCGTGCGGGTCGCGCCCGCGGCGCGCGGGCTGGTGTTCGGCGACGAACTGGTCGGGCGCGGCCCGGCCGGCGGGCACCTGCTGCGCGACGCGCTGGGCCCGGCGCTGCCGGGCTGGCTGGCACGGCTGGGTGCGCGGCACGCCGCGCCGCCGCCGCAGCCGCTGCCGGACACCCCCGGGGCGCACCGCGCGGCGCTGCGCGCGGCCCTGGCGGAGGCCGACGTCGTCTGTACGACGGGCGGCACCGCGGACGGGCCGGCCGACCACGTCCGCGCCGCCCTCGCCACGCTCGGCGCCGCGCCGGTGGTGGACCGGGTGGCCGTCCGCCCCGGCCATCCGATGCTGCTGGCCGCGGTGCCGGGCGTCGCCGCGGGCGGGCCGCGGTTCGTGGTGGCGCTGCCGGGCAACCCACTGGCGGCGGTCGCCGGCCTGCTGACCCTGGCCGGCCCGCTGGTCAGCGGACTGCGCGGCCGCCCGCCCGCGCCCTGTGGGAACCTCGCCGTCGACAGCGCGGTGGCCGGCGCCGCCGGCCGGACCCGGCTCGTCCCGGCCACAGTGGACCCGGCGACCGGCGCCGCGCGGCCCGCCGCGCACACCGGACCGGCGATGCTGCGCGGGCTCGCCGCGGCGACGGGGTTGCTCGTCGTGCCGCCGGGCGGCGTCGCTGCAGGCGGCCGCGCGGACTTCCTGCCGCTGCCCCTGTGGCCGGGAGCGGGCGCGTGACCGGGGGGCCGCGCGTGACCGAGGCCGGGCGTGACCGGGGGCCGAGCGTGACCGGGGCCGGAGCGTGACCGGGGAGTACGCCGCGGTGGTCCTCGCCGGGGGTGCCGGCCGGCGGCTGGGCGGACCCGCGAAGCCGGCGACGCCGGTGGGCGGGCGGCCGATGGTCTGCCGGGTGCTCGACGCCGTCGCCGACGCCGTCGCCCGGGTGGCCGTCGGGGCACCCGACCTGCCGGTGCCGCCGGGCGTCTCGCTGACCCGGGAGCGGCCCGCCGACGGGGGTCCGGTCGCCGGGCTGGCGGCCGGGCTGGCCGCGCTCGGGGACCCGCTGCCCGACCGCGTGGTCGTCCTCGCCGCCGACCTGCCGCTGCTCACGCCCGCCGCCGTCGGCCGCCTGCTGGCCGCGCTCGGCGACCCGCGCGCGCCGGTGGAGGCGGCGGTGCTGGCCGACGACGCGGGACGGCCGCAGTGGCTGTGCGCGGCCTGGCGCGGGGACGCGCTCGCGCGGGCGCTCGCGGCGCTCGGGCCGCCGCGCGGGGCCGCGGTGCGGCGGCTCTACGCCGACGCGGCGGTGGCCCGGGTCGACCTGCCCGCGGACGCCCCGCCGGCCTGGTGGGACTGCGACACCCCCGACGCGCTGGCCCGGGCCCGCGGGTGGCTGGGCGACCCGTCAGCCGGCCCCGCCCGGTCCGCGGGCGCGCAGCACCCCGACCAGTGAGATCGCGGACACCACCGTCCACGTGCCCTCCAGCAGCAGGAACCCCCACGAGCCGTGCGCCCAGGCGATCAGCGCGAGGATCCCGGCGCCGACCACGTTGAGCGCCAGGTACACCCGGGAGCGCACCCCCAGCAGGCCGCGCTGCGCCGCGGCGAACGCCGCCAGCACCAGCACCGCCCCGATGACCTCGACCACGTCGACGACCGTCACGGCGCCTCCCCTCCCCGACCGTCCGCCGGACCCTACGGCACCGGGCGGCCGGCCGCGGCCGGCGCCGCCCGGCGGGGGCGGCGCCGCGGGTGCGCGCGGTAGAGGACGTAGGGGCGGGCGAGGTACCCGACCGGCAGCAGGAACGCGTGCGCGAGCCGGGTGAACGGCCACGCCGCCAGCAGCGCGAAGGCCGCCAGGACGTGGGCGCGCAGCACCGGCGGCATCTCCGCCGCCAGCGCCGGGTCCGGGCGCAGGACCAGCAGCGAGCGCACCCAGGGGCCGGCCGTCTCCCGGTACGCGTCGCCGCCGCCCTGGCCGCGCGCCGTCACGTACAGGCCGAGCAGCAGGACCGCGGCCAGCAGCAGGTGGGTGGCCGCGTCGCGGCGGTCGGGCGGCGCCGTCGGCGAGCCGGTCCGGCGGCGGTGCAGCACCATGACGGCCAGGCCGAGCACCGCCGCTGTCCCCGCCGCGACGCCGAGCCAGGACGCTGCCCGGCCGTACGCGGCGGCGTCCAGGCCGGCGGCCGCGGTGACCCGCGCCGGGACCAGCAGGCCGACCAGGTGGCCGAGGACCACGCCGGCCCACGCCGCGTGGAAGACGGGTGACCCCCAGCGCAGGACCGCCGGCCCGGGCCGGTGCCCCGAGCGGACCGTCCACCGTCGCCGCCCGCGGCGCCCGGCGACGGTGCCGACCGCGAACACCGCCGCCGACAGGTAGGGCAGGACCACCCAGAGGACGGTGTTCACCGCCGGGTGCCGGTGCTGTCGACCAGGCCGGCGTCGCCGAGGCCGACCCGCTCGGCCGGCGGGCCGGTGCGGGCCAGCCGGACCGCCGCCGCGACGTCGGCGGCCCCGGCCGGCGGCAGCATCGCGCGGACCGCGGCGACGCCGTGCGCGTACGGCACGTCGGCCAGCGCCCTGGCCAGCAGGTCCAGGCCCACCCGGTGCGCCCGCAGCAGCCGCCAGCCGCGCGCGTCGACCGCCGCGAGGTCCAGGACCGCCGGCAGGAAGTCGGGCAGCTCGCCGTCGGCGACCGCACGGCCGGCCGCCCGGTACGCCGCGGCGAAGGCGACCAGCGCCGCGCCGCGGCCGCGGGTGTCGCCGCAGGTGTAGTACGTCAGGTGCAGGGCGCTGCGGCGCCGGAAGTCGAACCACTCGACGTACTCCCCGGCGAGGGTGATCGGGTCGCCGCCCGCCCGGTACCGGGCCAGTTCGCGCAGCGGATCGGCCACCGCGGCGGGCAGGGCGGGCAGAGCCGCCTCCACCAGCGGTACGGCCGCCAGGGTCTCCGGGTCCGGGTACCGCAGCAGCAGGGACGCCGCCCGGGCCGCCACCGGCCGCCAGTCCTCACTCATGGTCGTCCTCCATCCGTGCGGGGCCGCGCGCGGGCGCCCGGGTCGCTGGTCGGTCCGCGGCGGCCGGGCCGGTGCGGGGTACCGCGCCGCCCTCGCCCTCCCACACCGCCAGGGCCGCGGGCACGTCCCCGCCGGTCACCGCGGCGGGAGGGGGCTCGGGGGCGGCGTGCCGGGGGACGTGCGGCGCCGGTGCGCCGCCCTCGCTCTCCCAGGCGGCCTCGCTCTCCCAGGCGGCCTCGGCGTCGGCGAGCGCGTCGGGAGCGACGGACGCCGCCCGGCCGGCCGGGCGGCTGGCCGGGGCGGTCGGGGCGGTGCGGGGCGGGTCGGCCGTCCGGGGTGCCGGGAACAGGCCGGCCGGGCGGCCGGCGCCGTCCCAGGTGAGCAGGTTCACCCGCCCCGGCGGCGGCGCCCCGGCCACCCCGCCCCCGGACCGGCCGGCGCCCGGACCCGCCCCGGCACCGCCCGCCCCGAGACTGTCCACACGGGAGCCGTCCACACCGGAGCTGTCCGTCCCGGAGCCGCCCATGCCGGGGCCGCCCTCGACGTCGAGGGCGCAGGTCGTCGCGAGCGCCTCCAGCGCGTGGGCCTCCCCGGCGTACGCGGGCGGGATCACGTACCGGTCCTCGTGCCGGGCGAGCGCGAGCAGCCGGAACATCTCCTCGATCTGCTTGCCGGTCATCCCGACGGCCTCGGCCGCGGCCTCGTCGGCCGGTTCGCCGAGGTTGACCGCCCGCTGGTACGCCCGCATCGCGGCGAGCCGGCGCAGCGCGGCGTCCACCGGGGCCGGGTCGCCCGCGCCGAACAGCCCCGCGAGGTAGTCGACGGGCACGCGCAGCGCCGCGACGGCGCCGAACAGGTTGCCGGCGTCCTCGCCGTCGTGGCCGGTGTCGCGCAGGGCCTCGACCACGGGCGACAGCGGCGGGACGTACCAGACCATCGGCAGCGTCCGGTACTCCGGGTGCAGCGGCAGGGCGATCCCGTAGTTCATGATCAGGTCCCAGACGGGCGAGCGCTGCGCGGCGGCGATCCAGTCCGGCGGGATGCCCTCGGCCTGGGCGGCGGCCATGACGTACGGGTCGTAGGGGTCCAGGAAGCAGGAGCGCTGCGCCGCCGCGAGGTCGCGCGGGTCGGGCACCGCCGCGGCGGCGGCGACCCGGTCGGCGTCGTAGAGCATCAGCCCCAGGTAGCGCAGCCGGCCCACGCAGGTCTGCGCGCAGACCGTCGGCGCGCCGCGCTCCAGGCGGGGGAAGCACAGCGTGCACTTCTCGGCCGTGCCGGTGCGGTGGTTGACGTACATCTTGCCGTAGGGGCAGGCGGGGACGCAGCGGCGCCAGCCGCGGCAGCGGTCCCGGTCGACGAGGACCACGCCGTCCTCGGCCCGCTTGTAGATCGCCCCCGAGGGGCAGGCGGCGGCGCACGAGGGGTTCAGGCAGTGCTCGCAGATGCGGGGCAGGAAGAACAGGAACGACGAGGCGTAGTCCCGGGTCACCCGGTCGGCGAGCGCGGCGGGCACGGGGCCGGCGTCGGCCGGCGCGTCCTCCCAGGACGGCGACCAGGCGAGCGCGCCGTCGCCGCCGAGCGCCGCGCGCGGGCGGGCGACCGGGAGGTCCGGGCCGGCGGGGGCGTCCAGCAGCGGGGTGTCGTAGGTGACCGGCCCGGCCGCGGGGTCGAGGGTCGGCACGGCGGGCGGCGTGAACAGGCCGAGCAGGCGCCGCACCCGGCCGCCGCCGCGGCGCAGCCGCAGGTGCCCCGCGGGGCTGCGCACCCAGCCGCCCGCCGCGGCGCCCGCGGGCGCGCGGTCGGCGCCGGACCGGGACTCGACGTGGTTGAACCAGACCTGCTCGGTGCCGGCGCGGTCGGTCCACGCCTGCCGGCAGGTGACCGAGCAGGTGTGGCAGCCGATGCACTTGTCGAGGTTCATCACCATCGACATCTGGGCCATCACCCGCACGGCTAGTACTCCACCCGCTGCGGGCGGCGGCGGACGACCGCGATCTCGTCGGCCGGCGCGGCGGTCGGGCCGAGGTAGTCGAAGCCGTACGCGAGCTGGGCGTACCCGCCGACGAAGTGGGTCGGCTTGAGCATCAGCCGGGTCGGCGACTCCGGCGCCGCGCCGCGCCGGCCCGACACCTGCGCGCGCGGCGCGCCCGCGGTCCGCTCCTGGCCGGCCGGGGCGTACACGCTGCCCGGTGGCAGCCGTCCGGTGACCGCCGCGCGGGCGACGAGGACGCCGTGGCGGTTGACCGCCTCGACCCAGTCGCCGTCGGCGACGCCGATGCGGGCCGCGTCGGCGGCGGCCAGCCACAGCGTCGGCCACCCCCCGGAGAGCTGGGTCAGGGCCGGCAGGTCGTGCCCGGTGGAGCGGACCGACCACGGCGAGCGCGGCGTCAGGTACCGCACGGTCAGCTCCCCCTCGCCCCCGGCGCCCAGCGGCGGCTCGCCGCGCAGCAGGTGCAGGTCCAGCGGCGGCCGGTAGATGGGGAGCTGCTCGCCGAGTTCGGTGAGCCAGTCGTGGTCGAGGAAGAAGTGCTGGCGGCCGGTCAGGGTCGGCCAGGGCGTGTGCCGCTCGACGTGGGTGGTGAACGGCGCGTACACCCGGCCCGGCCCGCCCCCGGCGGACTCGAACGTCGCCAGCGCCGGTACCGACCGGGCCTGCACGTCGGCGAACCGGATCGCCGCCGCCGGGTCGGCGAGGTCGGCCAGCCGGCGGCCGGTCCGCTGCTCCAGCGCGGCGTACCCGGCGGCGGCGATCCGGCCGTTCGTCGCGCCGGACAGCGCCAGGACCGCCTCGGCGCAGGCCGCGTCGGTGTCCAGCCGCGGCCGGCCGGCGGCGGGGCCGGCGGCGACGGCGCCGTTGCGGGCCCGCAGCAGGTCGATCTCGGGCGTGACGTCGACGGTGACCCCGCCGGTGGTGGTGCCGTGGGTGTCCAGCAGCGGCCCCAGGGCCGCGAGCTGCGCGGCGACGGCGCCGTAGTCGCGGGTGACGACGGTGAACGCCGGCAGCGTGAGGCCGGGCACGGCGCGCACCCGGCCGCCCTGCCAGTCCCGGACCCGGCCGCCGGGCGTGGCCAGGCAGTCGGGCGAGTCGCGGTGCAGCGGGGCGGCGACCAGGTCGCGGCGGACGCCGAGGCGGGTCGCGGCCAGGGCGGAGAAGGCGCGGGCGATGCCGTGGAAGGCGGCCACGTCGGTCCGGCACTGCCACGGTGGCGGCACCGCGGCGGTCAGCGCGTGGACGAACGGGTGCAGGTCGGTCGTGTTGAGGTCGTGCTTCTCGTACCAGGTCGCTGCCGGCAGGACGACGTCGGCGTGCAGCGTGGTCGAGGTGGCGCGGAAGTCCATCGCCACGAGCAGGTCCAGCTTGCCGCGCGGGGCATCGGCGTGCCAGGCCACGTCCCGGGGGCGCTGCGCGGCGGCGGCCTCCGCGGCGCGCGGCGCCGCGTCGGTGCCCAGCAGGTGCCGCAGCACGTACGCCTCCCCGATCGGCTCCGCGCCCAGCGGGTTGCCGCGCCACACCGTCAGGATCCGCGGCCAGTTGCCCGGCGCGTCGGGGTCGGTACCGGCGAACCGCAGGGTGCCGGCCGTCAGCGCCCGGGCGACGTACCCCGCGGGGTCGGCCGGGTCGGCGGCCAGCGCCTCGTCGGCGACGTCCAGCGGGTTGCGGTCGAACGTCGGCGCGTCGGGCAGCCAGCCCAGCCGGACCGCCTGGGCCAGCAGGTCGGCGGTGTGCCGCCCGGCCAGCCGGCCGGCGCCCAGCGGCGAGGCCAGCGCGCCCGCGTCGTGCCGGTCGTAGCGCCACTGGTCGGCGTGCAGGTACCAGAACGCGGTGCCGTTGGCCTGCCGCGCCGGCCGCGCCCAGTCCAGGCCGAAGGCCAGGTGCGCCCAGCCGGTGCCGGTCCGGCAGCGCTGCTGGCCGCCGTAGTACGCCCACCCGCCGCCGTTGACGCCCTGGCAGCCGGTGAGCATCGTCAGCGCCAGCGTCGCCCGCGCGATGGTGTCGCCGTGGAACCAGCGCTGCGTGCCGCCGCCGGTGAGGATCATCGACCGGCCGCCGGAGGCCGCCGCGTTGGCGGCGAACTCGCGGGCGACCCGGGCCGCCACCGCGGCGGGGACGCCGGTGAGCGGCTCCTGCCAGGCGGGCGTGTACGGGGTGCGGGCGTCCGCGTACCCGGCCGGCCAGTCCCCGGGCAGCCCCGGCCGGCCGACGCCGTACTGGGCCAGCATCAGGTCGAAGACCGTCGTGGCCAGCCGGCCGGCCACCACGACGGCGGGTACCCCGCGCCGCAGCGTCCCCGGCGCGCCGGTGTCGAAGCGCGCCAGCGCCACCTCGGTCGGCTCCCCGCCCGCGCAGGACAGCCGCGGTGGGGTCCCGCCCGGATCCAGGTGCCAGGAGCCGGGCTCGTCGGTGAACCGGTCGCCCAGCGACCCGGCGGGCGCCGCGGCGGCGTCCCGCTCCCCGTCCCAGACCAGCGGGCGGAACCGGGTGTGCAGGTCGCCGCCGCCGTCGAGGTCGGCGGCGGTGAGGAAGCGGCCGGGGGTGAACGCGCCGTCGCCGGTGGGCTCCAGGGCGACCAGGTACGGCAGGTCGGTGTACCGGCGCACGTAGTCGTCGAAGCGCGGTGTCGGCCGGTCGACGAAGAACTCGCGCAGCACGACGTGGCCCATCGCCATCGCCAGGGCCGCGTCGGTGCCCGGCCGCACGGACAGCCACTCGTCGGCGCCGGTCACGCTGTCGGCGTGGCCGGGCGTCACCGCGACGACCTTCTGGCCCCGGTACCGGGCCTCGGCCAGGAAGTGCGCGTCCGGGGTCCGGGTGACGAACGGGTCGGCCCCCCACAGCAGCACGTAGGTGGCGTCCCACCAGTCGGCGGACTCCGGGGGGTCGGGGCGGTCGCCGTACACCTGCGGCGCGGCGACCGGCTGGTCGCCGCGGGAGTCCGAGGCCGACAGCAGGACGCCGCCGAGCAGCGACAGGAAGCGGGCGCCCACCGCGTGGGACACCATGGACGCCGCCGGTGCGGGCGAGTAGCCGACGATCCGGTCCGGGCCGTGCGCCGCGATGGTGTGCACGTGGGCCGCGGCGATCAGCTCCTCGGCCTCCGCCCAGTCGATGCGGACCAGCGCGCCGCGGCCGCGCGCGGCCTGGTAGGCGGCGCGCCGGCCCGGGTCGGCCTGGAGCTCGGCCCACGCGGCGACCGGGTCGCCGAGGCGGGCCCTGGCCTCGCGGTACGGCCGCACCAGCGCGGCGCGGGCGTACGGGTAGCGGATCCGGGTGGGCGAGTAGGAGTACCAGGCGAAGGCGGCCCCGCGGGGGCAGCCGCGCGGCTCGTGGTCGGGCCGGTCCGGCCCGGCCGCCGGGTAGTCGGAGTCCGGCTGCTCCCAGGTGATGATGCCGTCACGCACGTGCACGGCCCAGGCGCAGGAGCCGGTGCAGTCGACGCCGTGGGTGGTCCGCACCACGGTGGCCGGCGCCGCGCCGTCGCGGTCGAGGTGATCGCGGTCGGGGTGGTCGCGGTACGCGTCGTCGGCGCGGCGGCCGCCCACGCGGTGCAGCCGGTGCCGGTCGGGCGAGACGTGCGCGCGGCGCAGCAGGCCGCCCACCGCCAGCAGGGCCCGCCCCGCCCGCTCGGCCGCGACCGTCATCCGCCCATCCTCGCCTCGACTCCCCGGGGCCACGTTGCCCCATCGGGGCGGCCGCGGCGGGGTCCGACACGGCGGGAAAACGACGGCGCGGCGGGACCGGGTGGCATTCGGCCGACAACCGCCGGCACCTCCCGCCCATCGGCTAGGGTGCCCGCCCGTCCGTGCGCCTGTCGGTCCGCCCTTCCGTGCGCCTGTCGGTCCGTCCGTCCGTGCCTGTCGATCCGTGCGTCCGGGCCATGTCTGTCGGTCCGGGCGTCCGTCCATGCCTGTCGGTCCGGGCGTCGGTCCGGGCGGGACGGTCAGCCGGGCGGTGCGGCGAGCGGGGGCAGGACGCGCGGGGCCGGGGCGGCGAACCGGGCCGCGGGCACCCCGGTCCCCAGCTCGGTGAACAGGACCGGCGTGACGCGCTGGAGCACGTCGCGGACGAAGTGCCAGGTGTGGCCGCCGCGGCCGACGAAGGCGCGCGCGTCCACGCCGGCACCGCGGGCGGCGGCCGAGAGCCGGGCGGCCGTGGTCCGGCGGTGCGGGTCGGCCGTACCCGCGGCGAACCACCCGGTGACCCCCTCGTACCGGCGGGTGGCCAGCAGCACCGCCGGGTCGTACGCCCGCTGCACCTCGGCCGAGCCCCCGAACAGCCGGCTCCGCGTCTCCTCGGGGGTGGCCAGCGCGGGCGCGGCGTCGCCGCCGATGCTGAGGAAGTGGCCGTACCGGGTCGGGTCGCGCAGGACGAGGTGGATCGCGCAGGTGCCGCCGGCCGAGAACCCGACCAGGCCCCAGCGCCGCGGGTCGTGCCGGATCCCGAGCCGCCGGGTGACGTACGCCGGGATGTCGGCCGTCAGGTACGTCTCCGCGCGGGCGACCGGGCCGTCCACGCACTCGGTGTCGCCGGTGGAGGTGCCGTTCGGGTCGGCGAAGATCAGGACCGGGGCGTGCCCGCCGTGCCGGGCGGCGTAGGCGTCGGCCACCTCGACGGCCCGGCCGGAGCTGACCCAGTGCAGGGGCGCGCCGGGGGTGCCCGGCAGAAGCACCAGCACGGGCAGGTCGGCGCGGGCCGGCGTGAAGTAGGCCGGCGGCAGGTACGCCGCGCCGGGCCGCGCGGTGAAGCCCGACCGGGTTCCCGGCGCGGTGAACGAGACCACGCGGCCGCGGCCGGCGTGCGCGGCGGGCGTCGGCGGCGCCGGGCTTGCCGGCAGCTCGTCGATCGACTCCAGCCCGGCGGTCCGGCCGAGCGCGTCGCCGACGGTGACGTACAGGCCGTACTCGCGGTTCGCGCACAGTCCGGCGCCCAGCAGCGTCGCCGGTACCGCGAGCAGCGCCGCCCAGGCGGCGCCGCGCCGGCCGCCGCGGCGCAGGGTCCACGGCAGGCCGGCCAGGGCCAGCAGCACGGCGCCGGCCAGCAGCAGGAACAGTGCCGGGTACGGGTCGACGACGGTCCGGGTGCGCCAGAGCAGCACCTTCGCGGCGCCCACGGCAAGCGCGGTGCCGCCGACCAGGGCGGGCAGCGTCACCGCCCACCAGCGGCGGCCACGCCGGCACCAGGACCACAGCAGCAGCAGGCCGCCCGCGACGGCGACCCCGGCGCACAGCACGGGGGACAGCACCGGCAGCGGGTCGGCCGGACCCGCCCACACCACACCGGCCAGCCCGGCCGCGGCGGCGAAAACGAGCAGAACGGGCAGGGCACGCCGACGTACCGGCCGCGGCGGGGGTGCCTCCGCCGGGCCGGACCGGGGGTCGGCGTGGTCCTGCATGGTCGGCACACCATACGACCATCGACGGACGTCGCGGCCGCAGCGTCGGATTCCCGACTGGGCGGGCGCCGTGACTCGCGCCCGCGTGGTAAAACGAACCTCCCATGACTACCTCTCCGCTCCTTCCCGACACCGGCGCGACCCCCGCCGGTGCGCCCGACCCGGCCGCCGACGGCACCGGGGCGGCGCTGCGCGCCCTGCTGCGCCGGCGCCGCCCCGCGGCGGTCCCCCGGCAGCGCGCCGCGGCGGCGGCCCCCGGGCTGCCCCGGCAGCGCACCGCCGCCGCGACCGGCCGCGAGCCGGCCGCCCGGCCGCCCCGCGAGCCGGGCGAGCGGCGGCCCCTGGCCCACTGGATCGACCACGCCCGGGTGGCCCGCTGGACGGCCCGGCTCGTCGCGCTCGTCGGCCTGTTGACGGTCGGCAGCGCGGTGTGGCCGGTCGACCTGTCCCGGCTGCGGCTGCTCGTCCACGCGGTCCCCCGGTCCGGGATCCTCGCCGCGCACATCACCGCCGCCGCCGTCGGCGTCCTGCTCGTGCTGCTGGCCGGCGGCCTGCGGCGCCGCAAGCGCACGGCCTGGTGGGCGGTCGTCGGGCTGAGCGCCGCCGCCACCGTCCTGCACCTGCTCAAGGGGCTGGACTGGGAGGAGGCGGGGGTCACCGCGGCGCTGTGCCTGGCGCTGGTCGCCCTGCGCCGCCACTTCACCGCCCTCAACGACCCGCGCAGCCGCTGGCGGGCGCCGCTGTTCGGGCTGGCCATCGCCGCGGGCGGGGTCGTCTGCGGGGTGGGCTTCCTCGCCGCCCGCAGCGAGCGCCTGCGCGGCGCGCCGGGGTACCGCGCGATGCTGGAGGCCAGCCTGGCCGGGCTGGTCGGGCAGAGCGGCGGGGTCACCTTCGTCGCCGGGCGCACGGCGCACGCGTTCGCCCTGCTCACCGGCACGTTCGGCATCGCCGCCCTGACCGTGGCGGTCCTGCTGGCGCTGCGCCCGATCGGGCGGGCGCCGGGTGCCGGGCCGGCCGAGCTGGCCACGGTCCGCCGGCTGCTGGAGGCGCACGGGGACGCCGACTCCCTCGGCTACTTCGCCATCCGGCCCGACAAGGACGTGATCGTCTCGCCCAACGGCCAGGCGGCGATCGCCTACCGCGTCCTGAACGGCGTCAGCCTGGCTGCCGGGGACCCGATCGGCGAGCGGTCCTGCTGGCCGGAGGTCATCGACGCGTGGCTGGCCGAGGCGCGGCGGCACGCCTGGGCGCCGGCCGTGATCGGCTGCAGCGAACCGGCCGGCGAGGCCTACCGGCGGGCCGGTCTGGACGCCATCGAGCTGGGCGACGAGGCGATCCTGGACAGCGCGACGTTCACCCTCGACGGCCGCCCGATGCGCGGCGTGCGGCAGGCGGTGGCGCGGATGCGCCGGGCGGGGTACACGGTGGACGTCCGGCCGATCGCCTCGCTCACCCCGGCCGAGCTGGCCGAGGCGATCACCGCCGCCGACGCGTTCCGGGTCGGCGAGGTGGAGCGCGGCTTCTCCATGGCGCTGGGCAGGCTCGGCCGGCCCGACGACGACGCCTGCGTGCTCGTGGTCGCCCGGGACGAGGCCGACCGGGTGCGCGGCCTGCTGCACCTGGTCCCGTGGGGCGGCTCCGGCCTGTCCCTGGATCTGATGCGGGGCGACCGCAGCGCCCCGAACGGCCTGGTGGAGCTGATGGTGGCCGCGCTGATGGCGTACACCGAGGCCGCGGGCGTGCGGCACGTGTCGCTGAACTTCGCGATGTTCCGGTCGGTCTTCGCCCGCGGCGAGCGGCTCGGCGCCGGGCCGGTCCTGCGGCTGTGGCGGCGGGCGCTGCTGTTCGCGTCGCGGTTCTGGCAGATCGAGTCGCTGTACCGGGCCAACGCCAAGTTCCGGCCACAGTGGCGGCCGCGGTACCTGTGCTTCGCCGCCGGGCGGGACCTGCCGCGGATCGGCCTGGCGGCGCTGCGCGCCGAGGCGTTCGTGACGGTCAGCATGGCCTGGTTCACCGGCCGGCCGCACCGCGGCCCGCGCACCGCGCCTCCCGAGCCCGCGGACGGCACCGTCGCGACGCCGCGGGGGGCCACCCCGGGCATCGACGCGCGCTAGGATCCTGGCGCCCGCCCGGACAGCCCGGGCCCGGCGACGAAGGGGGTCGCGGTGGCCACCTCGCCGGTCCGGTACGACGGGCCGCCGGTCGGCCGCGACGCCGAGCTGTCCCGCCTGCGCGCCCTTCTGGACCCCGCGGCCGGCCACTGGACCGCCGCGGTGTGCGGCGACCCGGGCATCGGCAAGAGCCGGCTGCTCGACCAGGTGGCCCGCGAGGCCGCCGCCGCGGGCACCTGGGTCCTGCACGGACGGGCCGCCGAGTACGAGCAGCAGTTGCCGTTCGGGGTGCTGTGCGACGCCTGGCACGAGCAGCTCGCGCTGCTCTCCCCCGCCGTCGTCGGCCGACTCGGCGCGCCGCACCTGGCACTGCTGCGCGCCGCGTTCCCGGAGATCCCCGGCGACCCGGTCGACGACCTGGTGGACATCGAGCGGTACCGGCTGTTCCGCGCGACGCGGCGGCTGCTGACCGCGCTGGCCGAGGCCGCCCCGCACGGCCTGCTGGTCGTCCTGGACGACCTGCATTGGGCCGACCCCTCGACGGTCGAGCTGCTCGACTACCTGCTGCGGCAGCGCCCGGACGGGCCGGTGCGGATGGCGGTGGGGATGCGCGACCGGCAGGCCGACCGCCGGCTGACCGGCGCGTGGGGCCTGGCGGTCCGCCGCGGCGACGCGGACCTGACCCAGCTCGGCCCCCTGCCGGCCGAGGCGGCCGAGACCCTGATGGACCAGTGGCGGGTACCCCGGCACCGCCGGGCCGCGCTGTTCGCGGCGAGCGCCGGCAACCCGCTGTACCTGGAGGTGCTGCACCGCACCGGCACCGACCCGGCGGGCGACGGCGCGGGCGGGCCCGGCGGCGTGCCGACGGTGGACCAGGCGCTGCTGGCGGAGCTGGGCACCCTGCCCCCGGACGACGCGACCGTGGCGGCCGCGGCGGCGGTGGCCGGGGACGTCGTCGACCCGGCGCTGGTGGAGGCCGTCAGCGAGCTGCCCGCGGCGACGGTCGAGGCGGGCCTGCGGGCGCTGGCGGCGCGCGACCTGATCCGGGCGGCCGGCACCGGCCTGCAGTTCCGGCACCCCCTCGTGCGGCGCGCGGCCTACTGCCACGCCGATCCGGTGTGGCTGATCGGGGCGCACCGGCGGGCCGCGCACGCCGAGCTGGCGCGGGGGGCCTCGGGCGCAGTGCTGGCCGGCCACGTGGCCCGCTCGGCGCGGCCCGGGGACATGGGCGCGGTGTCCACCCTGGTGGGCGCGGCGCGGGCGGTGCTGCCCAGCGCACCGGCGTCGGCCGAGCACTGGCTGGCGGCGGCGCTGCGGCTGCTGCCCGACCGCGAGTTCACCGTCCGGCACCGGGTGGAGCTGCTCGTCCTGCGGGCGCGGGCGCTGGGGGTCAGCGGGCGGCTGGCGGAGAGCCGCGACGCCGCGCACGAGGCGCTGCGGCTGCTGCCGGCCGCCGCCGAGGAGCGGCCGGGGCTGGTGGCGTTCTGCGCGATGGTGGAGCGCCTGCTCGGGCGGTACGCGCAGGCGCGGGCGCTGCTGCTGCACGAGCTGGCGGCGGTCGACCCGCGCGGCACGGTGGCGGTCCGGCTGCGGATGGAGCTGCTGGCCACGGGGCTGACGCAGGGCCGGTTCGGCGCGGACCTGGAGCTGGCCGACGAGGTGGTGGCGCTGGCCCGGGGCCTGCCGGACCGGGTCCTGCTGGCCGCGGCGCTGGGGCAGTACGCCACGGCGCACCTGTTCGCCGGGCGGACGTCGGCGCAGGTGCGGGCCGCGGCCACCGAGGGCGCCGAGATCCTGGACACCCTGGTCGACGCCGAGCTGGCCCGCTGCCTGGAGGCGGCGCACTGGCTGGGGCTGGCCGAGCTGCACCTGGAGCGGTGGACGGCCTGCGGGCTGCACCTGGCGCGGGGGCTGCGGCTGGCCCGGGCCACCGGCCAGAACCACCTGATCACGTACCTGCGGATGGCCGAGGGAACGCTGTGCAGCTTCCGCGGCCAGCTCGCCCGGGCGGCGGAGTGCTTCGACGACGCCTGGGAGGCCGCCGTCCTGACCGGCAGCGACGAACTGCGCAAGATGGCGCTGTCCCAGCAGGCGTGGATGGCCTGCTGGCGCGGGCAGCTCGGACCGGCCGCGGAGTTCGCCGCCCAGGCGGTGGCGCTGGCCGGCGACGACGACTGGTACAGCGCGACCGCCCACGCGATGTCCGGCCTGGTGCGGCTCCACCTGGGCGACCCGGCCGGGGCGGTCGCGGCGATCACCAGCGGCGGCGACCCGCGCCTGGCCAACCTGGACGCGGTCACCCGGCTGGCGTTCTACGAGGTGCTCGCGCGCGCCGAGGCCCAGCGCGGCAACGTGCCGGCGGCGCGCCGCTGGGCCGCCGCGGCCGCGGACTTCACGGCCGGCTGGGACCTGCCGATGCGGCGGGCGATCGCGCTGTCGAGCCGGACGTACGCCGAGGGGCTGGCCGACCCGGCCGCCGCGGCGCGGACGGCGGCCGAGGCGGCGCGGCTGTTCGAGGCGTGCGGGGCGCAGGTGTTCGCCGGCCGGGCGCACCTGGTGGCCGGGGTGGCGCTGGGGGCGGCCGGCGACGCCGCCGCGGCGCGCGGCCGCTTCGCGCGGGCGCGCGAGGTGTTCGCCGACACCGGCGCCGGGCTGTTCCTGGAGCTGACGGTGCGCGCGCAGCGGCGGATGGAGTCCCGCCGGCCGCGCCGCTCCCGGGCCGGCGGCCCGGAGGCCGGCCCGGTCGCCGGCCTGACCGCGCGGGAGCGGGAGGTGGCCGCGCTGGTCGCCGAGGGGCTGACGAACAAGGAGATCGCCGGGCGGCTGTTCGTCAGCCCGAAGACGGTGGAGGCCCACCTGAGCCGGGTGTTCGACAAGCTGGGGGTGACCTGCCGGGCCGGCGTCGCCGCGACGCTGGCCGCCGGTGACCGCTGAACCGCCGGAAGGTTCGGTACGGTGACCGGATGGTGTGGACAGGCAGGCGGGGCGCCCTGGCCCTCGGTACGGCGATGCTCGCGCTGGCGGCCTCGGCGCCGGTCGCCGGCTGCCGGGTCCTCGGCGTCGGGTGCAGCGGCGCCAACGCGCGGCTGGCGGCGGCGCTCGACCGGCTGGCCGTGCTGCGGCTGCCGGCCGCGCTGGCGTCCCCGGTGGACCGCGGCGGCGGCTGCGAGACCGAGAGCGCCCACTACGCGTACGCCCAGCGGGGGTACCGGCTGGTCGGCGCCGCGGCGGACGTGGTGCGCGGCGCCACCGCCGCCGCGCTCGGGGACGGCTGGGCGGTGCGGCACACCACCGGCGCCGGGGTACCGGCGCGCGACGCCGCCCGGGGCGCCGCGCAGGTGCTCTGCGCCGTCAAGCGGATCCGCGGCGCCGACGTGTGGTACTCGGTCGTGTTCGACCCGCCGCGGGCGGCGGGCCCCGGGCGCCGGCTCGGCGTCGAGGCGGCAGGCAGCGTCGACGGGGTCGCGCCGCGCTGCCTGCCGGGGAACACCATCAGTCCGGCCGGCCCGGCGTACCGGCACGAAACGGCCGCTCACGACCGGCCCGGCGCCGGACCGGACCGGGTCGGCGCGGGCGCTCCCGACCCGCGGCTGACCGCGCCGGCCCGCAAGTTAGGCTAGCCTTCCTCACTCGCCCGGCCCGGAGGTGCCCGTGCCCCCACCGCCCACCGGAGGGTCGGTCCTGCGCGGCGCGGTCTCCCGCCACCGGCGCCGGCTCGGCCTCGGCGCGCTCCTGGTCGCCGCGCACCAGGCGGGCGAGGCGGCGGTGCCCGTGGTCGTCGGACAGCTCATCGACCGCGCCGTGCGCCCGCACGACCTGGGCGCCCTCGGCACCTGGGTGGCGGTCCTGGCGGCGCTGTTCGCCACCTTCTCGCTCAGCTACCGGTTCGGCGCGCGGTTCGCCGAGCGGGCCGCCGAGCTGACGGCCCACGAGATCCGGCTCGCCGTCGCCGGCCGGGTGATCGCCCCGCACGGCGGCGCCGAGCGGGGGCGGCTGGCCGGCGAGACCGTCAACATCGCCACCGACGACGCCGAGCGGGTGGGTGACATCCACCGGGTGCTGCCGTTCACCCTCGCCGCGGTCGTCGGGCTGCTCGTCGGCGGGTTCGCGCTGCTGCGCGCCTCGGTGCCGCTGGGCCTGCTGGTGCTGCTGGCCGCTCCCCCGCTGCTGTACCTGGCGTACCTGCTCAGCCGCCCGCTGGAGCGCCGCAGCGAGGCCCAGCAGGACCGCGCCGCGCACGCCTCCGGCGTGGCCGCCGACCTGGTCGCCGGGCTGCGCGTCCTCAAGGGACTGCGCGCCGAGCCGGCCGCCGTGGCCCGGTACCGGCGGACCAGCCGCCAGTCGCTGGCCGCCACCCTGCACGCCGCCCGCGCCCAGGCCGGGCAGGAGGGCACCATGTTCGCCGTCACCGGCCTGCTGCTCGCGGCGGTCGCGCTCGTCGGCGGCCGCCTCGCGCTGGCCGGGGACATCACCGTCGGGCAGCTCGTCACCGCGGTCGGGCTCGCCCAGTACCTGCTGGGTCCGCTGTCGATGTTCAGCTGGTTCGCGGCGGCGTTCGCCCAGGCCCGGGCCTCGGCCGGCCGGGTCGCCGCGCTGCTGGCCAGCCCGGCCGCCGTCACCGGCGCCGCCGCGCCCGCGGCGGCCGGCGGGGCGCTGCGCGTCCGCGGCCTGGCCGCCGGCCCGCTGCGCGGCCTGGACCTCGACGTGGCGCCCGGCGAGTGCGTGGCCGTGGCCACCGCCGACCCCGCCTGCGCGAGCGCGCTGCTGGCCTGCCTGGCCCGCGAGCGGGACCCGGACGCGGGCACGGTCCTGCTGGACGGGGCGCCGCTGGACACCCTGGACCCGGTGGCCACCCGGCGCCACCTGCTGGTGGCCGCGCACGACGCCGCCCTGTTCGAGGAGAGCCTGACCGCCAACATCGCGGGCGCCGGGGCCGACCCCGACGCCGTGGACCGGGCCGTCCGCGCCGCCGGGGTCGACGACATCCGCGCCCACCTGCCCGAGGGCGCGGCGACGGTCCTCGCCGAGCGGGGCCGGTCGCTGTCGGGCGGCCAGCGCCAGCGGGTGGCGCTGGCCCGGGCCCTGGCCGCCGCCCCGCCGGTGCTGGTCCTGCACGACCCCACGACCGCCGTGGACACCGTGACCGAGAGCCGGATCGCCGACGGGCTGCGGTCGGTCCGCGCCGGCCGCACGACCGTGCTCGTGGCCACCAGCCCCGCGCTGCTGGCCGCCGCCGACCGGGTCGTCCTCGTCGCCGACGGGGTCGCCGTGGACTCCGGCACCCACGCCGCGCTCGTCGCCCGCCGCCCCGACTACCTGACGCTGGTCTTCTCATGACGCCCGACGCGACTCCCCCGCCGCCCGCCGCGGGACCTCCTCCCACGCCCGCGCTGCTGCCCACCGCGGGCGGCCGGGACACCGTCCGGCACCTGCGCCGGCTGCTGCGCCCGCACCGCGGCCTGGCCCTGGGCGGCTTCGCCGTCCTGCTAGTCGGTACCGGGGTGGCCCTGCTCGCGGCGCCCGCGCTGGGCGCCATCGTCGACCTGGTCACCACGGGCGGGCCGCAGGGCCGGCTCACGGCGCTCGTCCTCGCCCTCGCCGGGATCGCCCTCGGCCAGGGGCTGCTGTCGGCGTACGGCCTCAGCCTGGTGGCCCGGCTGGGCGAGACCATGCTCGCGGGGCTGCGTGAGGAGTTCATCGCCCGGGCCCTGCACCTGCCGACCGGGCAGCTCGAACGGGCCGGCTCCGGCGACCTCACCGCCCGGGTCACCACCGACGTGCGGGTCGTCGCCGAGGCGGTCCGCGAGGCGCTGCCGCAGCTCGCCCGGGCGGCGCTGACGATCGGCCTCACACTGGTCGGGCTCGGGGTGCTGGACTGGCGGTTCCTCGTCGCGGCCCTGCTGGCGGCGCCGGTGCAGGTCCAGACCGTGCGGTGGTACACCGGGCGGGCCGTCCCGCTGTACGCCCGGCAGCGGGTGGCCGCGGGCGCGCGCCAGCACCAGTTGCTGGACACCGTCGGCGGCGCGGTGACGGTCCGGGCGTTCCGGCTGCACGACCGGCACCTGGCCAAGGTGGACGCGCGCTCCTCGGCCGCCGTCCAGCTCGCGCTGCGGGCGGTGCGGCTCCAGACCCGCTTCTGGTCCCGGCTGAACCTGGCCGAGTTCGTCGGGCTCGCCGCCGTCCTGGTCACCGGGTACTGGCTGGTGGGCGCCGGTGCGGTGAGCCTGGGCACGGCGACCGCCGCGGCGCTGTACTTCCACAACCTGTTCAACCCGATCAACGCCGCCCTCGGCCTCGCCGACGACGCGCAGGCCGCGGCCGCCAGCCTCGCCCGCCTCGTCGGCGTGGCCCAGCTTCCCGCCCGCGGCCCCGGCACCGCCGCGGCCGCCGCCCGGGGCGGCGCGGTCTCGGTCGCCGGGGTCGGCTACGCCTACCTGCCGGGGCGCGCCGTGCTGCGCGGGATCGACCTGGAGGTCGCCGCCGGGGAGAAAGTGGCGCTGGTCGGCGCCAGCGGCGCGGGCAAGAGCACGCTGGCCAAGCTGATCGCGGGTGTCCACCCGCCGAGCGCGGGCGCCGTCCGGGTCGGCGGGGTGGACCCGGCCGCGGACCCGGGCCGGGCGGTCGTCCTGGTCACCCAGGAGGTGCACGTGTTCGCCGGCACGCTGGCCGACGACCTGCGCCTGGCCCGCCCCGACGCCGACCCCGACGAGATCGTCGCGGCGCTGGCGCAGGTCGGGGCGCTGCCCTGGGCGCGGGCGCTGCCCGAGGGCCTGGACACCGTGGTCGGCGAGGGCGGGCACGCGCTGACCGCCGCGCAGGCCCAGCAGCTCGCGCTCGCCCGGCTGGCGCTGGCCGACCCGCCCGTCGCCGTCCTCGACGAGGCGACGGCCGAGGCCGGCAGCGCGGGGGCGCGGCTGCTGGAGAACGCGGCGGACAAGGTCCTGGCCGGCCGTACCGCGGTCGTCGTCGCGCACCGGCTCAGCCAGGCCGCGGCCGCGGACCGGGTGGTCGTGCTGGACGCCGGGCGGATCGTGGAGTCCGGCACGCACGACGACCTGCTCGCCGCCGGCGGCCGGTACGCGGCCCTGTGGCGGGTCTGGTCCGGCCAGCGCCGCACGTTCAGCCCCGGCTACGACCGCTGACCGGTCAGGGCGTGCGGCGCGGCAGCCGCACGGTCGCGATCGTCCCGTGGCCGGCCGGGCCGCGGTCGGTCAGGGTCAGCGTCCCGCCGTGGGCCTCCACGATCGCCCGGCTGATGGACAGGCCGAGGCCGGTCCCGGCGATGCCGCGGTCGCGCGCATTGGAGGCGCGGAAGAAGCGGCGGAACAGCCGGTCCCGCTCGGCCGGCGGGATGCCCACCCCGCCGTCGATCACGCTGAACTCGACGATGTCGCCCTCCGTCCGGCCGGACACCTCGACGTGGCCGCCGTCCGGGCTGTACTTGACCGCGTTGGACAGCAGGTTGGCGGCCAGCAGGCGCAGCCGGTCCCGGTCGCCGCGCAGCGGCAGCGCCGCGGGCAGCCCGTCGTCCAGGGCCACCCCGTTGCCCTCGGCCACCGCCGCCAGCGCCGCCAGCTCCGCGCGGGCCACGCCCGCCAGGTCCACGGCGTCCTCCCGGATGTCGGCGTGGCCGGACTCGATCGCGGCCAGGTCGAGCAGGTCCTCCACAATGGCGCGCAGCCCCGCGGTGTTGCGGGCGATCGCCTCCAGCATCTGCCGCTCGTCGTCGCTCCAGTGCGCGGCGCCGCCCAGCAGCAGCTCGGCGTAGGAGCCGATCGAGGTCAGCGGGGTGCGCATCTCGTGGCCGACCAGGGCGACGAAGTCGTCCTTGCTGCGGCCCAGCTCCGTGCGCAGCTCGGCGGCGCGGCGCCGGCTCAGGTACGCGGCGAGCTGGTCGACCACCGCCTCGGCGAACGCCACGCCCACGTCGTCTACCACCCCGTCGGGCGCGCACAGCACGAGCGCGCCCAGGACCGCCGAGCCCGCCCGCACCGGCAGGGCCAGGCACGGCACCCGGCTGTCGGGGTCCACGTCGCGCAGGGAGGCGCTCTCCCGCACGCAGCGCCCGGCGAGGTCGCCGCAGTACGCGCACTCCCACCCGTCCTGCGGCCAGCGGGCGGCGGGCTGGAGGGTGTCGGTCACCTCGTCGCTCAGCCACGCCTCGCCGCCGCTGCCGCCGAGCAGGTCGCAGAGGGTGGCCAGGGTGGCGGTGAGCGCCTCGGGCAGGTCGGCGGCGAAGGCCAGCGCCCGGACGACCTCCAGGTGGCCGTCGCGGAACCGCTCGTCCCGCAGTTGCGCGGTGATGTCGTGCAGGGCCGCGACGGCCCCCAGCGACCGCCCCTCGGGGTCGGTCATCGGGTGGGCGTTGACCCGGAAGGCGCGCACGTCCGTACCGTCGAGCGCGGGCACCAGGATGCACTCGTCGCGCACCGTCTCCCCGCGCCAGGCCCGGATCAGCGGGACCTCCTCCGGGTCGAGCAGCCGGCCGTCGAGGTCGCGGATCGTGCGCGAGGCGTCCAGCAGCGGGAACGGCTCCCACCCGTCGGGCAGGCCGTACCAGTCGCGCAGCGCCCGGTTCGCCACGACGATCTGCCCGTCGGGGTTGCAGGCCGCGACGCCGGTGAGCAGGCTGTCCAGCAGTGTCTCCAGCAGCCGGCCGCGACGGACCGCGTCGCGCCGCAGGGTGGCCTGCTCGCTGACGTCGAGCAGGAACCCGCACAGCAGCGGGCCGGACCGGGACGGGATCCGGGTCAGGAACGCCTCGACGGGGAACTCGTGCCCGTCGCGGTGCCGCCCGTACCCGGTGACCCGCCGCGGCTCGCCGCCGCCCGGCGCGGGCTCGTCCGGGGCCGGCGGCCAGAGCGGGGCGCCGCCGGCCTGCGGCCGGAACAGGTCGGCGAAGCGGCGGCCGAGTGCCTCGCCGACCGGCCAGCCGAACATGCCCTCGGCGGCGACGTTCCAGCCGACGACCGCGCCGTCGACGTCGGCGGCCACGAACGCCTCCAGTGTGGACTCCAGCAGCGGCCCCAGCTCGACGTCGGGCAGGCCGCGGTGGCCGCGGCCGACCGGGCCGGCCGGGGCGAGCACCTCGGCGATCTCCAGGACGGTGGCGATGTCCTCGTTCGTCCAGCGGCGGGGGACGCGGTCCAGGACGACGAGCGAGCCGACGGGCGCGCCGGAGGCGTCGGTGAGCGGGGTGCCGAGGAAGGAGCGCAGGCCGAGCTGGTTGACCAGGGCGTGGGCGCGCAGCTCCGGGTCCTCGCGCAGGTCCTCGACGGCGCTGACGACGTCCCCGCCGCTGACGACGTACTTGCCGATGGAGTACTCCAGCGGCAGGTGCCGGTCGCGCAGGAAGGCATGGGGCACCCCGTACGCGCCCACGAGCAGGTCCTCGTCGCTGCTGACGAGGCAGATGGCGCCCATGGGCGTACCGACCAGGCGCGCGGCGAGCCGCGCGACCCCGTCCAGCGGCAGCGCCATGCCGGCGAGCACCCGGCGGGTGCGGTCGACGGCCGCCAGCCGCGCGGGCTGGGCGAGCAGTTGCGGATCCAGGTGGGACATGATGGCTCCGCCTTCCGACCGCCGAGAACCAGCAGCCGCATACCCCTCCCGGATACCCGCCAAAACCCCTAAGAAAAGGTCGGACGGCGCTCAATCAGGACGAAGTGGTCTGTCCTGCCATGAAGTCGATGAGCGACTGCGGGCGCATGTCGGTCCAGTGGGTGTCGACGTACTCGACGCAGGCCGGGCGGGCCTCCGGGCCGAAGACGGTGCGCCAGCCGGCCGGCACGTCGATGAACGCCGGCCACAGGCTGTGCTGGTTCTCGTCGTTGACCAGGACGAGGAAGGTGCCCTCGGCGTCGTCGAAGGGGTTCGTCATCACTGCTCTCCTAGGTTTTCGCGCGATCGTAGCGCCGCGTCGACCGCCGCCGCGACGGCGGCGAGCGGCTCCGGGTCGGTCAGCCGGTCGTGGGTGGCCGGCAGGTCGTGGCGGACGGCGCCGGGCAGCAGCGCCGACCAGCGGGTCCAGGCGGCCTCCGGCGCGTCGGCGCCGGCCGTGAACAGCAGCGCGGCCGCCGGTGCCGCCGCGCCGCCGGGGAGCCCGACCTGCGCCGGGGTGGGCGGGTCGAGCAGGGCCAGCAGCGCGACCCGCGCGCCGTCGGCCCGCAGCAGGGCCGCCACCTCGTGGGCGAGCAGGCCCCCCAGCGACCAGCCGAGCAGGTGGTACGGCCCGGCGGGCTGCGCCGCGACCAGCCGGTCGCGGAACGCGGCGGCCCGCGCGGCGAGGTCCGCGCCGTCCTCGGCGCCGTCCTGGAGGGCCAGCAGCGGGTACCCGGGCGGGAGCAGGTCTCGCAGGCCGGCGTAGCACCAGCCGGAGCCGCCGCGCGGGGGCAGGCACCACAGCGGCGGCCCGTCGCCGCCGGGCCGCAGGGCCAGGACGGGCGCCGCCGCCTCCTCCCGCGCCCGGGCGTCGCCCAGGTGCCCGGCCAGCGCCACGGGCGACGGGTGCCGGAACAGCGCGGCCACCGCGACGTCGACGCCCGTGGCCGCGGCGAGCCGGGCCCGCAGCCGGACCAGCAGCATCGAGTGGCCGCCGAGGTCGAAGAAGTTGTCGTCCAGGTGCACCCGCTCCCGGCCCAGGACGTCGGCGAACGCGGCGCACAGCAGGTGCTCCAGCGGCGTCCGCGGCGGCCGGCCGGCCGGGTCGGCGTAGCGGGGCGCCGGCAGCGCCCGGCGGTCGACCTTGCCGTTGGCCGTCAGCGGCAGCGCGTCCAGGGCGACGAGCGCCGCCGGGACCAGGTGCGCCGGCAGGACCCCGGCGAGGTGGGCGCGCAGCTCCTCGGGCTCCGCGCCGCCGCCGGCCGGCACCAGGTACCCGACGAGCCGCCGGTCCCCCGGCCGGTCCTCGCGGACGACGACCGTGGCCGCCGCGACGGCCGGGTGCCGGGTGAGGGCCGCCTCGACCTCCCCGGGCTCGACCCGGTACCCGCGGATCTTCACCTGGTCGTCGGCGCGGCCCAGGTACTCCAACTGGCCGTCGGCGGTCCACCGGGCGAGGTCGCCGGTGCGGTACAGCCGGTCGCCGGGCGCGCCGTGCGGGTCGGCGACGAAGCGCGCCGCGGTGGCCGCCGGCTGCCCGAGGTACCCGCGGGCGAGGCCCCGGCCGGCCAGGTACAGCTCCCCGGGCACCCCCGGCGGGACGGGGCGCAGCCGGGCGTCCAGGACGTGCGCCCGCGCGCCGTGCACCGGCCGGCCGACCACCGGCCGGCAGGCGTCGGCGACGTGCGCGACGAGCGCGTCGACGGTCCCCTCGGTGGGGCCGTACAGGTTGTGGCTGTCGGTGTCGGCCAGGCCGCGCAGCCGCTCCCACAGCGCCGGGCTCACCGCCTCGCCGCCGAAGCCGATCGCCGCGACGGCGCTGCGGTCGCCCGCCACGACGCCCTCGTCGGCGAGCTGCTCCCACTGGGAGGGGGTCAGCTCCAGGAAGTCGATGCCGCGCCCGCGCACGGCGGCGGCGAGCAGGGCCGGGTCGCGGCGCACGTCGTCGGCCACCACGTGCACCTCGTGCCCGTCGTACATCCAGAGTTGCGGCTGCCAGGAGGCGTCGAAGCTGAACGCCCAGGCGTGGCCGGCGACCAGGTGCCGGCGGCCGGTGCGGGCGACGGCGGGCCGGTACAGGGACTCGCGGTGGCTGTGGAACAGGTTGACCAGGTTGCCGTGCGAGACGACCACGCCCTTGGGCCGGCCGGTGGAGCCGGAGGTGTGGATGACGTAGGCGGGGTGCCGCGGGTCCAGCGGACAGCGCCTCTCGGCGTCGGTCGGGGCGCGCGTCGGCAGCCCGGCGGTCGCCGTGGGGTCGTCGCGGCGCAGGACGGGCACCGGCAGCGCCGGGTGGGCGTCGAGGAACGCGCCGTCGGCGACGAGCAGGACCGGCGAGACGTCGCCCAGGAGCGCGGCGATCCGCTCGGCGGGCAGGTCGGGGGCCAGCGGCAGGTACCCGCCGCCGGCCTTGTGCACGGCCAGGACCGTCTCGATCGTGCGCAGGTCGCGGGGCAGCGCCACCGCCACGTACGTCTCCGGGCCGACCCCGCGCGCGATCAGCGCGTGGGCCAGGGCGTTGCTGCGGGCGTCCAGCTCGGCGAAGGTGAGCCGGTCCGCCGCGTCGCTGAGGGCGTACGCGCCGGGGTGCGCGGCGACCTGCGCGGCGAACAGCGCCGGCAGCGTCGCCTCGTCCGGCGCCAGCGCCGGCCGGTCCGCCCAGCGGGCCAGCGCCGCGCCCTCCTGCGGCGTGAGCAGCTCCAGCGCGCCGATCGGGGTGTCGGGCGCGGCCACCGCGGCAGCCAGGACGGTCACCAGCCGGCCCAGCATGGCCTCGGCGGTGCGCCGGTCGTAGAGGGCGGTGCTGTACTCCAGGTCGACCGCGATCCCGGTGCCGCCGGGGTACTCGGTCAGGTCGAACGACAGGTCGAACTTCGCCTCGGTGACGTCCACCTCGACCGGCGCGGCGGCGAGGCCGAGCACGGTGTCGGTGCCCTCGGGGACGTGCTCGTAGGACACCATCACCTGGAACAGCGGGTGCCGGGCCAGGGAGCGCGGCGGGTTCAGGATCTCCACCAGGCGCTCGAACGGCAGGTCCTGGTGGGCGTACGCGGCGAGGTTCGTCTCGCGCACCCGGCCGACCAGGTCGCGGAAGCTCGGGTCGCCCGCGGTGTCGGTGCGCAGCACCAGGGTGTTGACGAAGAAGCCGACCAGGTCGTCGAGCGCGGCGTCGGTGCGGCCGGCGATCGGGGTGCCCAGCGGCAGGTCGGTGCCGGCGCCCAGGCGGGTGAGCAGGGCCGCGACGGCCGCCTGCGCGACCATGAACATGCTGGCCCCGCACTCGTGCGCCAGGGCGCGCAGCGCCCCGTGCAGGTCGGCGTCGAGCCGCGCGTGGGCGGCGCCGCCCGCGTAGCTGGTCGTCGCGGGCCGGGGCCGGTCGGTGGGCAGGGCCAGCTCGTCGGGGAGGTCGGCGAGCTGCGCGCGCCAGTACGCGACCTGGGCGGCGACGGCGCTGCCCGGGTCGTCCTCGGCGCCCTGCACGCGCCGCTGCCAGGCGGCGAAGTCGGCGTACTGCACGGGCAGCGGCGCGAACGCCGGGGCGTGCCCGGCGGACCGGGCCGCGTACGCGGTCTCCAGGTCGCGCAGCAGCGGGACCAGGGACCAGCCGTCGCTGGCGATGTGGTGCGCGGCGAGCACGAGGACGGCGCCGCCGTCGACGGTGAGCAGGTCGGCGCGGAACAGCGGGCCGGTGTCCAGCGCGAACTCGTGCCGCAGCAGGGCGTTCACCGCGGCGGGGACCTCGGCGGCCGGGCAGGCCCGGACCGTGAACGGCACCTGCGCCGGGCCGATCCGCTGGTAGGGCGCGCCGTCGTGCTCGGGGTAGCTGGTGCGCAGCACCTCGTGCCGGTCGACCAGGTCCACGAGCGCGGCGTGCAGGGCGTCGGGGTCGACGGCGCCGTCGAGCCGCCAGGCCATCGGCAGGTTGTACGCGCGGCCGGGGCCGTGCAGCCGGTCCAGGAACCACAGCCGCTGCTGGGCCGCCGACAGCGCCGGGCGCTCCGCGCGCGGGGTCGGCGCCAGCGGCGGCCGGGCCGGGTCGGCGCCCGCCAGCCGGCCGGCCAGGCCGGCGACGGTCGGGGCGTCGAACACCCCCCGGATCGGCAGGTCGACGCCGAGGACGGCGCGGACGCGGGAGACGAGCCGGGTGGCCAGCAGCGAGTGCCCGCCGAGGGCGAAGAAGGAGTCGTCCACGCCGACCTCGGGCAGGCCGAGCACCTCGGCGTACAGGTCGGCCAGCGCCTGCTCCCGGGGGTTGCGCGGCGGGCGGCGGCGGGCGGCGGCCAGGTCCGGCGCGGGCAGGCGGCCGCGGTCCAGCTTGCCGCTGCCGGTCACCGGCAGGTGGTCGAGGACGACGGGGCCGAGCGGGCGCAGGTACTCGGGCAGGGTCGCGGCCAGTTCGGCGCGGACGGCGGCGGGGTCCAGGTGGGTGCCGGGCTCGGCGACGACGTACCCGACGAGCTGCGGGTCGCCGGCCCGGTCCTCGCGGACGGTGACGGCGGCCTGGCGGACGTCCGCGCACTTGAGCAGCGCGGTCTCCACCTCGCCGAGTTCGATGCGGTACCCGCGGATCTTGACCTGGTCGTCGGTGCGGCCCAGGAACTCCAGCCGCCCGTCGGCGGTCCACCGCACCAGGTCGCCGGTGCGGTACAGGCGCTCCCCCGGCGCGCCGTACGGGTCGGCGACGAACCGGGACGCCGTGGTGGCCGGCTGCCCCAGGTAGCCGCGGGCGAGGCCGTCGCCGGCCAGGTACAGCTCGCCGGGCACCCGGGGCGGTACCGGGCGCAGGTGCCCGTCGAGGACGTAGGCGCGGGTACCGGGGTCCGGCACCCCGATCGGCACCACGCCGGCACCGGCCAGGGCCACCGGGTCGCACTCCCCGAGCGTGGAGTTGACGGTCGCCTCGGTGGGGCCGTACGCGTTGAACATCCGCTGCCGGGCCGCGTACCGGGCGACCAGTGCCGGGGACACCCGCTCGGTACCCGCCAGCAGCGTGGCGCCCTCCGGCAGCCGGCACTGCGGCGGCAGCGCGGCCAGCAGCGCCGGGGGAAGGATCATGAACGTGCCGCCCTGCGCGCCGATGTAGTCGGTCAGCTCCGGCCCGGCCACCCGCCGCCACGCCGGCACCACGACGAGGCGGCCGCCCGACAGCAGGCCCAGGCACAGGTCCCAGAACGACACGTCGAACGACGGCGACGCGAACTGGACCACCCGCGAGTGCGGGCCGATCCCGAACCGCCGCACCTGCGTCGCCACCAGCTTCGCCACGCCCCGGTGGGTCACCACCACGCCCTTGGGCCGGCCCGTCGAGCCCGAGGTGTAGATCACGTACGCCGGTGCGTCGACCGACAGCGCCGGGGTCGGCAGCGGCGCCGCGGCGGCGCGGCCCCGCGCGTCCAGGGTCAGCACGGGCAGGTCCGGGACCGGCAGGCCCGCCCCGTGCGCGCCGGTGGTGACGACGACCGCGGGAGCGGCGTCGGCCAGCATGTACGCCAGCCGGTCGGCCGGGTAGTCGAGGTCCAGCGGCAGGTACGCGGCCCCGGCGCACAGCACCGCCACCTGCGCCACGACCAGGTCGACACCGCGCGGCAGGGCCAGCCCGACGACGGACTCCGGCCGCACCCCCCGCGCGGCCAGCTCCGCGGCGAGCGCGCCGGCCCGGCCGGCCAGCTCGGCGTACGTCAGCTCCTCGTCCTCGCAGACGACCGCGACGCCGCCGGGGTTCTCGGCCACCCGCTCGGCGAACCGGGCGCCGAACGTGAACGGGCCGCCCGGGTACCCGGTGTCGTTCCAGTCCCGCAGCACCAGCTCGCGGTCCGGGCCGAGGACGTCCAGGGTGCTCAGCGGCGCGGCCGGGCGGGCCACGGCGGCGGCGAGCAGCCGGACCAGCCGGTCGGCCAGGTCGGCGGCGGTGGCCGCGTCGAACAGCTCGGTGCGGTACACCAGCTCGGCGTCGATGCCGGCGCCGCCGGCCCGCTCGGCGAAGTCGAACGACAGGTCGACCAGGGCGGTCTGTACCCCGGTCGGCTCGTCGGCGACCTCCAGGCCGGCCAGCTCCAGCGGGCCGCCGCCCGCGCCCAGGTGCGAGACCATCACCTGGAACAGCGGGTGCCGGGCGGGCGACCGGGCGGGGTTGAGGAGTTCGACCAGCCGCTCGAACGGCAGGTCCTGGTGGTCGTACGCGGCCAGGTCGGTGGCCCGCACCCGCTCCAGGAGCTGGCCGAACGTCGGGTCGCCGCCGGTGTCGGTGCGCAGCACGAGGGTGTTGACGAAGAAGCCGACCAGGTCGTCGAGCGCGGCGTCGGTGCGGCCGGCGGTCGGGGTGCCCAGCGGGATGTCGGTGCCGGCGCCGAGCCGGGTCAGCAGGGCGGCGACGGCCGCCTGCAGGACCATGAAGACGCCGGTCCCGGTCTGCCGGGCGAGCGCGACGAGCTGCCCGTGCAGCGCGGCGTCCACCGTGAACGGGGCGGCGGCGCCGCGGCCGTCGGAGACCGCCGGCCGCGGGCGGTCGGCGGGCAGCGCCAGCTCGTCGGGGAGGCCGGCGAGCGCCGCCGTCCAGTAGGCGGCCTGGGCCTCGCCCACGCCGTCGGCGAGCAGCGCGCGCTGCCACCGGGCGAAGTCGGCGTACTGCACCGGCAGCGGCCGGAAGCGGGGCGCGCCCCCGGCCCGGCGGGCCGCGTAGGCCAGCGCCAGGTCGCGGGCGAACGGCCCCGAGGACCACCCGTCGCTGGCCACGTGGTGTACCAGCACGGCCAGCACCGCCGTGCCGTCGGCGGCGCGCAGCAGGTGGGCGCGGATCGGCAGCTCCGAGTCCAGCGCGAACCGGTACCCGGCGACGGCGGCGAGCCGGGCCGGTACGTCGGCGGCGTCCTCGACCCGCAGCGGCGGGCGGGTGCCGGCCGGCCGCACCTCCTGCCAGGCCACGCCGTCGGCCGAGGGTAGGACGGTGCGCAGGGCCTCGTGCCGGTCCACGACGTCGCCGAGGGCGGCGGCCAGCGCCGGGACGTCGACCTCGCCGCGCAGCCGCCACGCCGACAGGATGTTGTAGGTGGGGGCCGGCCCCTCCAGGCGGTCGATGAACCACAGGCGCTGCTGGGCGTACGACAGGTCCGGGCGGGCGGGGCGGTCACCGGCGGCCAGCGCCGGCCGGCGGGTCGCGCGGCCGTCGAGCCGCGCGGCGAGGCCGGCGGCGGTCGGGTGGGCGTACAGCGTGCGCAGCGTCAGCTCGACGCCGAGCGCCGCCCGCACCCGGCCGGCCAGCCGGGTGGCCAGCAGCGAGTGCCCGCCGAGGGCGAAGAAGTCGTCGTCGACGCCGACGGCGGGCAGGTCCAGGACGGCGGCGAACAGGTCGGCGACGACCTGCTCGCGGGCGGTCCGGGCGGCGCGGCCCCCGGCTGCGGCGGCGGGCTCCGGGGCGGGCAGCGCCGCCCGGTCCAGCTTGCCGCTGGCGGTCCGGGGCAGCGCCGGCAGGGCGAGGACGGCGGCCGGCACCATGTAGTCCGGGAGGGCGGCGGCGGCGTGGGCGCGCAGCGTTGCCGGGTCGGGCGCGGACCCCACGACGTACGCCGTGATCCGCGGCTCGCCGGGGCGGTCGGCCCGGACGACGACCGCCACCTGCGCGACGGAGTCGTGGGTGGACAGCACGGCCTCGATCTCGCCCAGCTCGACGCGGAATCCGCGGATCTTCACCTGGTCGTCGGCGCGGCCCAGGAACTCCAGCACCCCGCCGCGCAGCCGGGCGAGGTCGCCGGTGCGGTACATCCGGGCGCCGGGCGGGCCGTCGGGGTCGGCGACGAACGCGCCCGCCGTCCGGCCGGGGCGGCCGAGGTAGCCGCGGGCCAGGCCGGCCCCGGCGAGGTACAGCTCGCCGGGGGCGCCCTCGGGCACCGGGCGCAGGGCGGCGTCGCGCACCTGCACCCGCACGCCGTCCAGCGGGTAGGGGTGCCGGGCGCCGCCGGGGCCGCCGCGCCAGCCGTAGCCGTCCACGGTGGCCTCGGTGGGGCCGTACAGGTCGACCGCGCTCACCCCGTCGGCGTCGCAGAGGCGCCGCCACAGATCCGGCGGGCACGCCTCGCCGCCGACCAGGAGCAGCCGGGGCGGGGCGGCCAGCAGGCCGCTGTCCAGGAGCTGGCGCAGGTACGTGGGGGTGACGTCGAGCAGGTCCACGGCGTCGGCGGCGACGTGAGCGACCACCGCGTCGGCGTCCCGGTAGGTCTCCTCGTCGGGGACGTGCAGCTCGTGGCCGTCGAACAGCCACAGCAGCGGCTCCCACGAGCCGTCGAAGACGAACGCGGCCACGTGGGTGACCCGCAGCGCCCGCCCGGCGGCCGCCCGCGCCGGGTCCATCAGGTGCGCCCGGTGGCTGCCGAACAGGTTGGCCAGGCCCCCGTGGGTGACGACGACGCCCTTGGGGCGGCCGGTCGAGCCGGAGGTGTACAGCACGTACGCGCAGTCGTCGGGGTGCGGCGCGCGCGCGGCCGGCGTGCCGGGCGCCGGACCGCCCGCGGCGGACCCGCCGGGGGCCGCCGGGCCGGGGGGTGCGGGCAGGCGGAGCTGGGGCGTGTCCGTCGGGGCGGTCCACGCGGCGTCCACCACCAGGACCGCCGGCCGGGCGTCCGCCAGCACCGCCGCGAGCCGGGCCGGCGGGGCGTCCACCGACAGCGGGACGTAGGCCGCGCCCGCCCGCCAGGTGCCCAGGATCGCGGGCACCATCGCCGTGCGGGGCAGGGCCAGGGCCACCAGGTCGCCGGGGCGGACCCCGGCGGCGCGCAGGGCCGCGGCCACCGCGTCGGCGTACCGGTCCAGCTCGGCGTACGTCCACCGCCGGCCGCCGGTGACCAGCGCCACGGCGGCGGGGCGCGCGGCGACCTGCGCGGCGAACGCCGCCGGCAGCGCCGGGGCGGGCCGCGCGGGCGGGGCCGGCGGCGCGGCGGCGCGCTCGGCGGCCGTCCGCACGTCCACCAGCCCGACCGGGCGCTCCGGCGCCGCCGCGAGCGCGGCCAGGGCGGCCTCCAGCCGGTCGAGCAGCGCGGCGGCCTCGGCGTCGGCCACGAGGTCGGACCGGTACGCCAGTTCGAGGGTAAGGGCGGCGCCGGGCTCCACGCCGAGGGTGAGCGGGTAGTGGGCGGCGTCGGCGGCGGCGACCTCGGCGAACCGGACGCCCGCGGCGGCGGGCCGCTCGGCGTCGGCCGGGTAGTTCTCGAACACGACCAGGGTGTCGAACAGCTCGTGCGCGCCGATCTCGGCGAGCCCGACGTACTGGTGCGGCAGCAGCGCCGCCTGCGCGTCCTGCAGCCGCTCCAGCACCGCGCCGACGGGCTCGGCGGGGTGGAAGCGCAGCCGGACGGGGACGGTGTTGATGAACAGGCCGACCATCCGCTCGACGCCCGGCAGGTCGGCCGGCCGCCCGGACACCGTGGCGCCGAAGACGACGTCGGTGCGGCCGGTGAGCCGCGCCAGGACCAGGCCCCAGGCGAGCTGGACGACGGTGTTCAGGGTGACGCCGCGGGCGCGGGCCAGCGCGGACAGCGCCGCGGTCCGGTCCTGCGCCAGGCGCCGGGTCAGCTCCACCGGCGGCGCCGTCTCGGCGGGTACCGGGCCGGTGAGCAGGGTCGGGCCGGCGTGGTCGGCGAGCGCCTCGCGCCAGGCCGCCAGCGCGGCGGCGCGGTCCTGCCGGGCGAGCCAGGCGAGGTAGTCCCGGTACGGCGGCACCGGCGGCAGCGCGGCGGCGTCCCCGCCCGAGCCGTAGAGCGCGACGAGGTCGGCCAGCAGCAGCGGCGCGGACCAGCCGTCGACCAGCGCGTGGTGGTAGGTGAAGACCAGCTCGGCGGCGTCGTCGGCGAGCCGCAGGAGGGTCATCCGCACCAGCGGCGCCGTGCGCAGGTCGAACCGGGTCTCGCGGTCCCGGCGGCGGCGGGCGGCGACGGCGGCCTCGCGGGCCGCGGGGTCGAGGTGGCGCAGGTCCTGCACCGACCACGGCAGCCGCGCCCGGCGCGGGACGACGGCCATCGTCCGGCCGCTGCGCGCCTGGCGGAACGCCGAGCGCAGCGCCGGGTGCCGGTCCACCAGCGCCTGCCCGGCGGCGGCCAGCCGGTCGGGGTCGACCGGGCCGGTCAGGCGCAGGCAGTTCTGCGCGGTGTAGACGTCCACGCCGTCGCCGGCGAACTCGGCGTGGAAGATCATCCCCTCCTGGAGCGGGGTCAGGGGCAGGACATCCTGGAGACCCTTGGCCACTTAGAACTCCTCATCCTCGGCGCCGAACTCGGCCTCTAGGTCGTCGATCTCGTCCTGGCCGAGCCCGCCGAAGGCGAGGTCGGAGGCGGTGTGCCCGCCGGCCCGGCCGCCGGTGGCGTGGGCGGCCAGGCCGGCCAGCGCCGCGAACCAGCCGTCGGCCAGCGCCTGGACCCGGTCCCGGGTCAGCAGCCGGTCCGGCCACGACCAGGTCGCCACGAGCGACGGCCCGTCGGGGCCGTCCTCGGTGACGGCGTTGAGGGTCAGGGTGTGGGTCAGCGGCATCCGCGGGTCCGCGCCGTCGCCCAGCGCCTCGGCCTCGCCTGCGGCGCTCCACTCCGCCGCGGCGCCGTCGGCGACGGCGAACCGGCCCAGGTAGTTGAAGGCGAGCTGGGGCGCGGGCAGGGTGGCCAGCCGCGCACCGGCCGCCGGGTCGAGCCAGCGCAGCAGGCCCCAGCCGGCGGCCGGTTCGGGGGTGGCCCGGACCTGCTCCTTGACCAGCTTGAGGGCGGCGCCGGCCGCCGGGCCGCCGCGGACGGCCTCGGCGACGTCCACCTCGGACACGTCCAGCCGGACGGGGTACTCGACGGTGAACCAGCCGACCGTCCGGGACAGGTCGGCGTGCGGCACGAGGCTCTCGTCCCGGCCGTGGCCCTCCAGCGTGACGACCGTGTCGGCGGTACCGCGCCACCGGGCCAGGGCCAGGCCGAGGCCGGTCAGCAGGACGTCGTTCACCCCCGCGTGGAACGACTCGGGCACGCTGGTCAGCAGCGGCGCCGTGGCGGCCGGGGACAGCCGGGCGGACAGGGAGCGCGCGGTGGCGACGGTGTCCCGGGCGGGGTCCAGGGGCGCGGCGCCGTACGGCGGCTCGGCGCGGCGCCCCGCGGCGCGCTCCCAGCGGGCGGCGTCGGCGCCGTGGCCGCCCGGCCAGCGGGCCAGCCCGCGCGCCCAGGTGCGGAACGACGTCGGTACCGGCGCCAGCGCCACCGGCCGGCCGGCCCGCAGGCACGCCCAGGCGGCCGCGAGGTCGTCGCCGAGGATCCGCCAGGAGACCCCGTCGACCACCAGGTGGTGCACGGCTAGCAGCAGCCGGCCGGGGCGGTCGGGGCCGAGGTCGAGGTACGCGGCCCGGACCAGCCGGCCGGCCTCGGGGTCCAGCGCCGCGCCCGCCCGGTCGGTGGCCGCGGCGACCGCGGCGGGCAGGTCGGCCGGGTCCGCGACGCGGACCCACTCCAGCAGGTCGACGGCGTCGACGGCGCCGACCTCGGCGACCCGCAGCACCCCGGCCGCGCGGTCCAGCCGCGCCCGCAGCACGTCGTGCCGGTCGACGAGGGCCTGCAGGGTCCGGCGCAGCCGGTCCACGTCGGCGTCCGCGGGGGTGACCAGCAGCATCGACTGCCGGTACCCGGTCAGCGGCCCGCCGCCGTCCAGCAGCCAGCGCATGATCGGGGTCAGCGGCACGTCGCCGACGCCCGCGTCGGGCTCCTCCCCCGGGCGGGCCGCGGCCACGTCGCCGCAGGCGGCCGCGAGCGCGGCGACGCTGCGGTGCCGGAAGACGTCGCGCGGGGTGAGCGCCAGCCCGGCGGCGCGGGCGCGGGCGACGAGGCTGATCGACACGATGCTGTCGCCGCCCAGGGCGAAGAAGCTGTCGTGCACGCCGACCCGCGGCAGCCGGAGCACCTCGGCGAACAGGCCGGCCAGCAGCTCCTCGCGCGGGTTGCGGGGGGCGTCGGCGGTGACCGCGGCCGCGAGGTCCGGGGCCGGCAGGGCGCGCCGGTCGAGCTTGCCGGTGACGGTCCGCGGCAGGGCGTCCAGCAGGACGACGGCGACCGGGACCATCGGCTCGGGCAGCGTCGCGGCCAGGTGCGCGCGCAGATCGGCGGGGGCCGGGGCGGTCCCGGCCGCGGCCACGGCGTACGCCACGAGCCGCTGCCGGCCCGGCTCGTCCTCGCGGACGACGGCGGCCGCGGCGACGACGTCGGGCCGGGTCAGCAGCGCGGCGGCGACCTCGCCCGGCTCGACCCGGAAGCCGCGCAGCTTGACCTGGTCGTCGCTGCGGCCGACGAACGCCAGCACACCGTCGGGGCGGCGGCGGACCAGGTCGCCGGTGCGGTACAGCCGGGCGCCGGGCGCGCCGAACGGGTCGGCGACGAAGCGGCCGGCCGTCATCGCCGGCTGCCCGAGGTACCCGCGGGCGACGCAGGGGCCGCCGACGTACAGCTCGCCGGGCACGTCGTCGGGGACCGGCCCCAGCCCCGCGTCCAGGACGTGCAGCGACACGTTGTCCAGCGGGTGCGCCAGCCGGGTGCCGTCGGCGGCGCCGCGCCAGGCGTAGGACTCGACGGTCGCCTCGGTCGGCCCGTACAGGTCGTAGACGTCGGTACCCCGGGCGGCCTGCGCGCACATCCGCGACCACAGCGCCGCCGGTACCGCCTCGGCGCCCGCGGCCAGGACGGCCAGCGCCGGCCGGGCCGGGTCCAGCAGCCCCTGCGCCACGAGTTCGGCCAGGTACGTCGGCGTGGTGTCGACCAGGTCCAGCCCGTGGGCGTCCACGTAGGCGACGGTGGCGGCGGCGTCCCGGTACCGCTCCTCGTCCAGGACGTGCAGCTCGTGGCCGTCGAACAGCCAGATCATCGTCGTCCACGAGCCGTCGAAGACGAACGAGGCCAGGTGCGCCACCCGCAGCGGCCGGCCGCACCGGGCGCGGGCCCGGGCCATCATGGCGGCCCGGTGCGTCTCGACGAGGTTGACCACGCCGCGGTGCGCGACGACGACGCCCTTGGGTCGGCCGGTCGAACCGGAGGTGTAGACGAGGTAGGCCGGGTGGTCGGGGTGCAGGGGGACGCGCCGGTCGGCGTCGGTGGGGTTGTCGGCGCGCGCGGCGCCGCCCGCGTCGTGCGCGACACCGCCCGGGGCCTGCGCGACACCGCCCGGGGCGGGCGCGACCTCGCCCGTCGGGTCCAGGTGCAGGACCGGCGCCCCGAGGTCGGGGCGGTCGGCGGCCAGTTCCGGCGTGGACAGCAGCAGGTCGGCGCGGGCGTCGGCGACGATCCACGCCAGCCGGTCGTCGGGGCTGTCGGGGTCCAGCGGCACGTACGCCGCGCCGGACTTGAGGACGGCCAGCAGGCCGGTCAGCATCGCCGCGCCGCGGGGCAGCAGCAGCGCCACCCGGTCCTCGGGGCCGAGGCCGCGGGCGATGAGGGTGTGCGCGAGCCGGTTGGCGCGGGCGTTGAGGGCGGCGAAGGTCAGGCTGCCCGCGGCGGTGACCAGGGCGCGCGCCTGCGGCGTCCGGGCCGCCTGCGCCTCGAAGACGCCCGCGACCCCGCCGGGCGGGACGGCGACGGGCAGCGCGGGCGCGGTGGCGGGCCGGGCGCGCTCGGCGGCGGTCCGGGCGTCGAGCGCGGCGACCGGCGCCCGCGGCGCGGCGACGAAGCCGGCGAGGACAGCCGCCAGCCGCTCCCCCAGCACGGCGACCTGGTCGGCGCTGAAGCAGTCGGCGCGGTAGTCGAGGGTGAACGTCGGCGCCGCCCCGGGCACGACGGTGAGGACCAGGGGGTAGTGGGTGGCGTCGCTGCCGCCGGGTACGCCGACGTGGATGTCGCCCGCGGTCCGGCCGCGCGCCTCGCCGGGAAAGTTCTCCACCACGGCCAGGGTGTCGAACAGCTCGCCCTGCCCGGCGAGCCGGTGGATCTGCGCCAGGCCGAGGTGCTGGTGGTCGAGCAGGCCCGCCTGGGTGGCCTGGACCCGCCGCAGCAGGTCGGCGACGGGCTCCGCCGGGCGCAGCGTGACCCGCGCGGGCACGGTGTTGATGAACAGGCCGACCATCCGCTCCACGCCCGGCAGGTCCCCGGGGCGGCCGGACACGGTGCACCCGGCCACGACGTCGGTGCGCCCGAGGACGCGGCCCAGCAGGACCGCCCACGCCGCCTGCACGACCGTGTGCAGGGTGATGCCGTGTGCCCGGGCCAGCGGCGCGAGGCCGGCGGCGACGGCGGCGGGCACCGCGACGGCGTACCGGTGCGGGACGGCGGGCTCGCGCTCGCCGGCCGGGGCCAGCAGCGTCGGGGCGGCCAGGTCGGCCAGCGCGGCGGTCCACGCCGCGCGGGCGGCCCCGGTGTCCCGGCCGGCCAGCCAGGTCAGGTAGTCGCGGTGCGGCGGCGGGGCCGGCAGGGCCGCGGCGTCGCCGTCGGCGGCGTAGCAGGCGGCGAACTCGTCCACCAGCAGCGGCGTGGACCACCCGTCCACGAGGAGGTGGTGGTGGGTGAGGGCCAGGGTGTACCGGTCGTCGGCGACCCGCAGCAGCGCCGCCCGCAGCAGCGGCGGCGCGTCCAGCGGGAACGCCGCCGCCCCGGCGGCGGCCAGCGCGGCGGCGAGGTCGGCGGCCGCGGCGGGGCCGCGCAGGTCGGCGGCGTGCCACGGCAGGCGCGCCGCGGCGGGCAGGACGGCGACGGCGGTACCGGCGGCGGTGTGCCGGAACGCCGCGCGCAGGTTCGCGTGCCGGTCCAGCAGGGCCTGCACGCTGCGGCGCACCCGGTCGGCGTCCACCGGCCCGGTCAGCTCCAGGACGAGCTGCGTGACGTACACGTCGCGCGGCCCGGCCCCGGGCGCCTCCCGCCGGTCGGTGTCGTACAGCGCGTGGAAGAGCAGGCCCTCCTGCAGCGGGGTCAGCGGCACCACGTCGGCCAGCGGCCCGTGCGCCCGCTCGATCGCGGCCACGTCGGCGTCGGTCAGCGGCACCAGCGGGAAGTCGCTGGGCGTGTGGCCGCCGGCACCCGGTGTCGCGGCGTAGGCCGCCAGCGCGCGCAGCGCCGCGGACCAGCCGTCGGCGAGCGCGGCGACGTCGGCCGCGGCGAACAGGCGGTCCGGCCAGGACCAGGCGGCGCGCAGGCGCGGCCCGTCCGGGCCGTCCTCGGTCCAGGCGTTCAGCTCCAGCGCGGCCAGGACCGGGGTGGCCGGGTCCGCGGTGGCGCCGAGCTGGCCCGACGCGCCGGCCGGGGTCCACGCCCGGGGCGCGGCGCCGGCGGTGAACCGGCCCAGGTAGTTGACCGTGAGCTGCGGCGCGGCGCCGGCCGGGCCGGTACCGCCCAGCACGCCGTGGCCCAGCCCGCCGTCGGGTACCGCCCGCAGGCTCTCCTTGACCCGCTTCAGCGCCGTACCGGCGGCGGCGCCGCCGGCCAGCGCCGCGTCGAGGTCCACGCCGGTGACGTCGAGCGCGACCGGGTACTCGCTGGTGAACCAGCCGACGGTGCGCGACAGGTCGGTGCCCGGCAGCAGGTCCTGCGCGCGGCCGTGCCCCTCCAGCGTGATCAGGGTCCGGCCGGTGTGGACGCCGCGGTCGGCCCGCCAGCGCGCGACGGCGAGGGCCAGGCCGGTCAGCAGGACGTCGTCGACGCCGCCGTGGACCAGCGCCGGCAGGGCGCCGAGCAGCGGCGCGGTGACCTCGCCGTCCAGGACGGTGGTGTGCCGGCGCAGGGTGGCGACGGTGTCGCGGGCCGGGTCCGGCGCCGCGGCGGACAGCGGCGGGTCCGCGTCGGCGCCCACCCGCGCCCAGTAGGGCGCCTGGTCGGCGAAGCGGGTCGAGGCGGCCAGCCGGGTCGCCCAGGTGCGCAGGGAGGTGGGGACCGGGGCGAGCGCGCCGCCGTCGTAGGCCCGGGCGAGGTCGTCGGCGAGGATCCGCCAGGAGACGCCGTCGACGACGAGGTGGTGCACGGCCAGCAGCAGCCGGCCGGGCCGGCCGGGGCCGGCGTCGAGCCACACCGCGCGCAGCATCCCGCCGGCCGCGGCGTCGGCGGGGTCGAGGGTGCGGGCGGCCGCGCCCAGGTGCCGGGCGGCGGCCGCCTCGGCGTCGTCGTCGTCGAGGCCGGCCGCGTCGACACGGGTCAGCGGCAGCGGCGCGGCGGCCTCGGCCGGGGGTACCGTCAGCACGCCGTCGCGCAGGTGCGCGCGCAGCGCGTCGTGCCGGTCGCGGACGGCGCGCAGGGCGGCCGCGATCCGGTCGAGGTCGGCGCCGGCCGGGGTCCACAGTCCCATCGTCTGGGTGTAGCCGACCAGCGGGCGGCCGCTGTCCAGCAGCTCGCGCACGATCGGGGTCGGCGGTACCGGGCCCAGGGCCGCGGCGGGCGGCTCGGCGGCCGGCGCCCCGGCGTCGCGGGCCACGGCGGCCAGGCCGGCGACCGTGCGGTGGGCGAACACCTCGCGGACGGTGAACTCCAGGCCCGCGGCGCGGGCCCGGCTGACGAGCTGGATGGACACGATGCTGTCGCCGCCCAGGGCGAAGAAGTCCTCGTCCGCGCCGACCTGGGAAAGGCCGAGCAGGCCGGCGTAGACGTCGGCGAGGCGGGCTTCGCGCGGGGTGCGGGCGGCCCGGCCGGCGGCGCGGCCGGCGGCGAAGTCGGGCGCGGGCAGCGCGGCCCGGTCGAGCTTGCCGCTGGCGGTCCGCGGCAGCGCCGGCACCGCCACCACGGCGGCCGGCACCAGGTAGTCCGGCAGGCGCGCGGCCAGCGCGGCGCGGACCGCCGCGGGGTCGAGCGGGCCCGCCGGCACCAGGTAGCCCACCAGCCGGGTGAGGTCGCCGTCGGTCCGGGCCACGACCGCCAGTTCGTCGGCGGCGGCCACCTCGGCCAGCGCCGCCTCGACCTCGCCCAGCTCGACGCGGAAACCGCGGATCTTCACCTGGTCGTCGCCGCGGCCGGCGAACTCCAGCACGCCGCCGGCCCCCCAGCGCGCGAGGTCGCCGGTGCGGTACATCCGGGCGCCGGGCGGGCCGGCCGGGTCGGCGACGAACCGGCCGGCGGTCAGGGCGGGCCGGCCGGCGTACCCGCGGGCGAGGCCGGCGCCGGCCACGTACAGCTCGCCGGCCACCCCGTCGGGCACCGGCGCGAGGCGGGCGTCGAGGACGCGGACGGTGAGGTTGTCCAGCAGGTACCCACGCCGCCCGCCGTCGGCGTCGCCGTGCCAGCCGTAGGCGTCGACGGTCGTCTCGGTCGGCCCGTACAGGTCGTGGGCGCGCACCCCCGGCGTGCCGCAGACCCGCCGCCACAGGTCGGCCGGGCACGCCTCGCCGCCGACCAGGAGCACCCGCGGCGTGCGGGCCGGGGCGCCGAGCAGGCCCTGGCCCAGGAGCTGGCGCAGGTACGTCGGCGTCACGTCGAGGAAGTCGATCTCCCGCTCGGCGACGGCCGCGACGACCGCGTCGGCGTCGCGGTACTCGTCGTCGCCCAGGACGTGCACGGCGTGCCCGTCGAACAGCCACAGCAGCGGCTCCCACGACCCGTCGAAGACGAACGCGGCGGCGTGCAGCACGCGCAGCGCCCGGCCGGCGGCGGCGCGGGCGGGGGCCATCAGGTGGGCGCGGTGGGTGGCGAACAGGTGCGCGAGCCCGCCGTGGGTCACGGTCACGCCCTTGGGCGCGCCGGTGGAGCCCGAGGTGTACAGCAGGTAGGCGGCCGCGTCGGGGTGCCGGGCGGGCGTCGGCGCGGGCGGCGTGGCCGCGAGCACGGCGACGGTCGCGGGGTCGTCCAGCAGCAGGACCGCCTGGTCGGCGGGGAGGCGGCCGCGGTGCGCGGCGGTGGTCAGGACGAGCCGGGGGGCGGCGTCGCCGCACAGGTAGGCCAGGCGGGCCGGCGGCTGGGTGCCGTCCAGGGGCAGGTACGCGGCCCCGGCGGCGAAGACGCCGAGCAGGGCGGGTACCACGTGGGCGCGCGGCAGGGCCAGGGCCACCACGTCCTCCGGCCCGACGCCGTGCGCGCGCAGCAGCGCGCCGAGCCGCCCGGCGTGCGCCGCCAGGTCGGCGTACGTCCACCGCCGCGCGTCGGTGACCAGGGCGGTGTCGGCGGGCCGGGACGCGCCGAGGTCGGCCAGGGCGTCGAGCAGGTGCGGGTACCGCGGCGTGGTCGCCGCGCCCGCCCCGCGCCCGCGCAGCGCGGCGGACTCGGCGGCGGTGAGCACCGGCAGCGCGCCGATCGCGCGGTCGGGGTCCGCGGCGGCCGCGTGCAGGAGCCGCACCAGCCGGTCGGCCAGGGACCGCGCGGTGCCGGCGTCGAACAGGTCGGCGCTGTACTCGACGGCGAGCGTCACGCCCGCGTCGGCCTCGCCCGCGCGGGCGAGGAAGTCGAAGGAGAGGTCGAACTTGGCGATCTCCTGCGCGACGGCCTCCCGCCGGGTGCGCAGGCCGACCAGCCCCGGGTCGGCGTCGTACAGGTCCAGGTAGGAGACCATGACCTGGAACAGCGGGTGCCGGGCGAGGCTGCGCGGCGGGTTGACGGCCTCGACGACCCGCTCGAACGGCACGTCGGCGTGGTCCAGCGCGGCCAGGGTCGTCTCCCGGACGCGGGCGACCAGCGCGGCGAACGTGGGGTCCCCGGCGGTGTCGGCGCGCAGCACGAGCGTGTTGACGAAGTACCCGGCCAGGTCGGCGAGCAGGTGGTCGGGGCGGCCGGCGACGGGCGTGCCCAGCGGCAGGTCGGTACCGGCGCCGTGGCGGGTCAGCAGCGCGGCGACCGCCGCCTGCGCGAGCATGAACATGCTCGCCCCGCACCGGCCGGCGAGCCGCCGCAGGTCGGCGACCAGCGCCGCGGGCAGCGCCACGGAGACGGTCGCGCCGCGACCGGACGGGCTGGCCGGGCGCGGGCGGTCGGTCGGCAGGGCCAGTTCGGCGGGGGCGCCGGCCAGCGCCGCGCGCCAGTACGCGAGCTGCCGGGCGGCCGGCGCGGCCGGGTCGTCCTCGGCGCCGAGCAGGTCGCGCTGCCAGCGGGCGTAGTCGGCGTACCGCACGGGCAGGGGCGCCCACCCGGGCGCGGCGCCGGCGGCGCGCGCGCCGTAGGCGGCGGCGAGGTCGGTCAGCAGCGGCGGCTCGGACCAGCCGTCGGCGGCGATGTGGTGCAGGACCAGCAGCAGCACGTGCCGGTCCGGGCCGGTGCGCAGCAGGTGGGCGCGCAGCGGCGCCTCGCGGTCCAGCGCGAACGGCTGCCCGGCGAGCGCCGTCAGCCGCGCGGCGAGCGCGCCCGGCGCGACGTCGCGGGGCACCAGGTCGGGGGCCGCGGCGGGCAGCAGGCGGGGGTACGGCACGCCGTCGCGGTCGGCGAAGACGGTGCGCAGGACCTCGTGGCGGGCGCTGAGGTCGCCCAGGGCGGCGGCGAGGGCGGCGGGGTCGAGCGGGCCGTCCAGGCGCAGGGCGATCGGCAGGTTGTAGACGGCGGTCGGCCCGTCGAGCCGGTGCAGGAACCACAGGCTGCGCTGGGCGTACGACAGCGGTGCGCCCTCGGCCCCGTCGGCCGAGGCGGGGGCGGCGTCGGCAGCGGTCGCGGTGCGGGTCGCGGCCGCGGGGTCGGCCGGCGGGGTGGCGTAGTCGCGCAGGGCCGGGCGCGCGGCGGCGTCGGTGGCGCGGGCGGCGTCGACCGCGGCGGCCAGGGCTGCGAGGTCCGGGGCGTCGAACAGCGCGCGCAGGGGGACGTGGGCGCCGGTGGCGGCGCGTAGTTCGGAGCTGAGCCGGGTGGCGAGCAACGAGTGGCCGCCCAGGCCCAGGAACGCGTCGTCGGTCCCGACCTCGGGCAGGCCGAGCGCGGCGGCGACCAGGTCGCAGACCAGGCGCTCGGTCGGCGTGCGGGGGGCGCGGGCGGCGCCGGCCGGGGCGGGCAGCGCCGCCCGGTCGACCTTGCCGCTGCCGGTCACCGGCAGGGCGTCCAGGACGACGTGGGCGTGCGGCACCATGTACGCCGGCAGGGCAGCCGCGGCGTGCCGGCGCGCGGCGTCGCCCAGGTCCGGCGCGGCGTCCTCGGTCGCGGTGAGGTACGCGACCAGGCGGGGGACGCCGGGCTGGTCCTCCCGGACGGCGGCGACGGCCTGGCGCACGCCGGGGCAGCCGGCCAGCACGGCCTCGATCTCGCCAAGTTCGATGCGGTACCCGCGGATCTTGACCTGGTCGTCGGTGCGGCCCAGGAACTCCAGTCGCCCGTCGGCGGTCCACCGCACCAGGTCGCCGGTGCGGTACAGGCGCTCCCCCGGCGCGCCGAGCGGGTGGGCGACGAACCGCGACGCGGTCAGGGCCGGCCGGCCGAGGTAGCCGCGGGCCAGCCCGTCGCCGGCCAGGTACAGCTCCCCCTCGGCGCCGACGGGCACCTCGGCGAGGCGGTCGTCCAGGACGTGGGCGCGGGTACCCGGGTCCGGCACCCCGATCGGCACCACCGAGGCGCCCGCCAACCCGACCGGATCGCACAGGCCCAGCGTCGAGTTGACCGTCGCCTCCGTCGGACCGTACGCATTGAACATCCGCTGCCGCGACCCGTACCGCGCCACCAGGGCCGGCGACACCCGCTCCGTACCCGCCAGCAACGTCGCGCCCTCGGGCAGCGCACAGTCCGCGGGCAGGGCCGCCAGCAGTGCGGGCGGAAGAATCATGAACGTGCCGCCCTGCGCGGCGATGTAGTCGGTCAGCTCCCGCCCCGCCACCCGCAGGGCCGCCGGCACCACCACCAGGCGCCCGCCGGAGAGCAGGCCGAGGCACAGGTCCCAGAACGACACGTCGAACGACACCGACGCGAACTGGATGATCCGCGAGGACGGGCCGATGCCGAACCGCCGCACCTGCGTGGCCACCAGTTTGGCCACGCCGCCGTGCGTCACCACCACGCCCTTGGGCCGACCGGTCGAACCCGACGTATAGATCACGTAGGCCGGCGAGTCGACGGACGGGGCGGCCTCCGGGGTGACCGGCGCCGCGGCGGGGAGGTCGGCGGCGTCCACCGCCAGTACCGCGGTGTCCCCCACCGGCAGCGCGGGGGCGTCGGCGGCCGTGGTGACGACGACGACCGGCCGGGCGTCGGCGAGCATGTAGGCGGTCCGCTCGGCGGGGTGCTCCAGGTCCAGCGGCAGGTACGCGCCCCCGCCGCACAGCACCGCCACCTGCGCCACCACCAGGTCGATCCCCCGGGGCAGCGCCAGGGCGGCGACCGTCTCGGGACCCAGCCCGCGGGCGCGCAGCGCGGCGCCGAGGGCCGCGGCCCGGTCGGCGAGGGCGCCGTAGGTGAGCGTCTCGTCCCCGCAGACGACCGCGACGCCGGCCGGGTTCTCCGCCACCCGCTGCGCGAACCGCGACCCGAACGTGAACCGGCCGCCCGGGTAGCCGGTGTCGTTCCATGCGGCGGGCGGCGTGCTCGGTGCCTGGTCAGAGCCACTGTCCGTACCGGACATGTCGCGCCCGCCTCCCCCACCCGCCGAATCGCCGCCAGCGCGGATAGTAAGGCTAGCCTTAGCTCATTTTCAAGCCGGCTAATCGCCCGGTTGACGACCGTCACACGGGCGACCCTGATCGTGGGTGAGGCATCCCACGTCCGGGGCTTGCGCTGGTGAGCTTCGCGTGTCGTTCACTAAGGTACGCCTAACTTCACCTAGGGAGCCCCTCGCCCATGACCATCGCGCCAGTCCGTTCCGCACCTCCGCCGGACGCCGCGCCCCAGCGCCGCCGTGCCGCGGCGGCGCTGGGGGCGGGACTCGCCGCGCTCCTGGTGCTGTGCGTCCTGTCCGTCGCCGTCGGCAGCCGGGGCGTCGGGCTCGCCGACATCGTCTGCGCTCTCACCGCCCCCGGGGACGACGAGGTGACCGCGATCGTCCGGGGGCTGCGGGTCCCGCGCACCGCGCTCGGCCTGCTGGCCGGCGCGGCGCTGGGCCTGGCCGGGGCGCTGATGCAGGCCATCACCCGCAACCCGCTCGCCGACCCGGGCATCTTCGGCGTCTCCGCGGGCGCGGCGTTCGGCATCGCCGCCTCGATCGCGCTGTTCGGCCTGACCAGCCTGTACGGGTTCATCTGGTTCGCGCTGCTCGGGGCGCTCGCCGCCGGGCTGCTCGCCCAGCTCATCGGCAGCCTCGGCCGCACCGGCGCGACGCCGGTCTCCCTCGCGCTGGCCGGCGTGGCGGTCAGCACCCTGCTCGGCTCGATGACCTCCGCCGTGGTCCTGACCGACCCGGCGGCGCTGAACCGGTACCGGTTCTGGTCGGCCGGCTCCCTCGCCGGCCAGGACGCCGGGGTGCTGGTACAGGTGGCACCCTTCGTGGCCGCCGGCACAGTGCTGGCGCTGGCGCTGGCGCCGCAGCTCAACAGCCTCGCCCTCGGCGACGACGTGGCGCGCGGCCTCGGCCGGCACCCCGGCCGCACCCGCGCCCTGGGGATCGTCGCCGTCACCCTGCTCACCGGCGCGGCCGTCGCCGTCGCCGGGCCGATCGTCTTCCTGGGCCTGGTGATCCCGCACTTGGCCCGCTTCTTCACCGGCCCGGACCACCGCTGGCTGCTGCCGCTGTCCGCCGTCCTCGCGCCGTGCCTGCTGCTGGCCGCCGACATCCTCGGGCGCGTGGTGGCGCGGCCGTCGGAGATCCAGGTCGGCGTCCTCACCGCGGTGATCGGCGGACCCTTCTTCGTCGCCCTCGTCCGCCGCCGCCGGATCGCGGAGCTGTGAGCCGATGACCGCCACCGCCCCCCGCCCCGACCTGACCCTCGCGGCGCCGCCGCCGGCCCCGCCGGCCCGCGACGCCGCGGGCCGGCGGCTCGCCGTGCGGATCGGGCGCGCCTCCGGCGTCCTGCGGCCCCGGGCCGTCGCCGTCGCGGCCGTCCTGGCCGTCCTGACGTTCGCGGCGTTCTGCGTCGCCGTCGGCACCGGCGACTACCCGATCGGCCTGGACCTGGTCCTGCGGGAGATCGTCGGGGTCACCGACTACGACACGTGGGTGGTGATCAACGAGATCCGGCTGCCCCGGGCGCTCACCGCCGTGGCCGTCGGCGCGGCCCTGGGCCTGTCCGGGGCGATCTTCCAGACGATCACCCGCAACCCGCTGGCCGCGCCGGACATCATCGGCGTCACCGAGGGCGCGACGCTGTTCGTCGTCGCCGGTACCGTGCTCGGGGTCGGCGGCGGCCTCGGCGCGCAGGCGCTCGCCCTGGCCGGCGCCCTCGCCGTGGCGACACTGGTCTACCTGCTCGCCCGCCAGCGCGGCAGCACCGGGTACCGGATCATCCTCATCGGCATCGGCGTCTCCGCCGTCTGCCTGGCCGTCACCGACTACCTGCTGACCCGCAGCGAGATCTTCCAGGCGCAACAGCTCATGGGCTGGCTCGTCGGCAACCTGAACCTGCGCGACTGGGGCCACGCCACGCCGCTGCTGCTCGCCCTGGCGGTGCTCGGGCCGGCGGCGCTGGTCGCGCAGCGCTGGATGCCCCTGCTGCAACTCGGCGACGAGGTCGCCACCGGCCTCGGCGTCCCCGTGCACCGGGCCCGCTTCACGCTGCTCGTCATCGGCGTCGGGCTGGCCGCGTTCGGCACCGCCGCCGCCGGCCCGGTGCTGTTCGTCGCGCTGGTTGCCCCGCAGATCGCCCAGCGGCTCGTCCGCCGGGCCACCCCGCCGCTGGTCGGGTCCGCCCTGGCCGGCGCCTGCGCGGTACTGGTCAGCGACGTCATCGCCCAGCGCGTGCTGCCCCAGGTCGACCTGCCGGTCGGCGTCGTCACCGGCATCCTCGGCGCACCGTGCCTCATCTGGCTCCTGGTGCGCGCCAACCGCTCCGGCTCGGGAGGCTGAGCATGACCACCGCCAACCCGCCCGCACCGGCCGCGGCCCCCGCCGTCCGCCTGCGCGCCGAGGGGCTGACCGTCGGGTACGCCGACCGGACCATCATCGCCGGCCTCGACCTCGACCTGCCCGCCGGCAAGGTCACCGCCGTCGTCGGCGCGAACGCCTGCGGCAAGTCCACGCTGCTCAAGACCATGGCCCGGCTCCTCACCCCGCGCGCGGGCGGCGTCATGCTCGACGGGCAGGCCATCCACCGGATGCGTACCGCGGACGTGGCCCGCACCCTGGGCATCCTGCCCCAGTCGCCGGTCGCCCCCGACGGCCTGACCGTCGTCGACCTGGTCAGCCGCGGCCGCGCGCCGCACCAGGCCTGGTGGCGGCAGTGGGGGCGCGGCGACGAGCGGGCCGTCGGCGAGGCGCTGGCCGCGACCGGGATGGCCGACCACGCCGACCGCATGGTCGACGAGCTGTCCGGCGGCCAGCGGCAGCGGGCCTGGATCGCGATGGCCATCGCGCAGGAGACGCCGATCCTGCTGCTGGACGAGCCGACCACGTTCCTGGACATCGCGCACCAGATCGACGTCCTGGACCTGGTGCTGGACCTCAACCGGCGGCGCGGCCGCACGGTGGCCATGGTCCTGCACGACATCAACCAGGCGTGCCGGTACGCCGACCACCTCGTGGCGATGAAGTCCGGCGTGATCGTCGCCCAGGGCGCGCCCGCCGCCATCGTCACCTCCGCGCTGATCGAGGAGGTGTTCGACCTGGACTGCCGGATCGTCGCCGACCCCGTCAGCCACACCCCCATGATCGTGCCGATCGGCCGGCATCACTCCGCGCCGCCGGCCTGCTGAAAACTGCCATCCGGCAGAGAGGAAAAAACATGAGTCACCCCACGCGCGTCGGTCTCCTGCGGCGCTCGACGCTCTGTCTCGTCGGTGCCGCCCTGGCCGTCACCGGTCTCGCCGCGTGCGGCGAGGAGGCCCCGCAGCCCGCCGGCCGGAAGGTCGCGGCCAGCTCCGGCCCCTGGACCTACACCGACGCCAGCGGCACCCCGGTCACCCTGCCCAGGCGCCCCGAGCGGATCGTCGCCTACGTCGGCTCCGCCGCGGCGCTGTGGGACCTGGGCGTCAAGCCGGTCGGCGTCTTCGGCCCGCAGAAGCGGCCCGACGGCTCCAAGGACCCGCAGGCGGGCAACGTCGACGTCGACGCCGTCACCTCCGTCGGCAACAGCTGGGACGACTTCAACCTGGAGAAGTTCCTGGCGCTGAAGCCCGACCTGGTGGTCACCGGCCGGTACGGCAAGGGCGCCGACGAGCTGTGGGCGCTGCCCGCCGAGTCCCTGGCCAAGATCCGCGCGACGGCCCCGGTCGTGGGGATCAACGAGTACCAGGCGCCGCTGCTGACCGTCATCGACGACTACCGCAAGCTCGCCGCCTCGCTGGGCGCCGACCTGGACGCGCCGGAGCAGAAGGCGGCCGTGGACGGCTTCACCAAGGCCGGCGACGCCCTGAAGGCCGCCCTGGTCGCCAAGCCCGGTCTGAAGGTCATGTTCGCGTACGCCGACAAGACCAACTTCTACGTCACCAAGCCCGAGTACTTCGGCGACATCTCCTACTACAGGTCGCTGGGCATGGACATGGTCGTGGGCGGCGGTACCGAGGAGCACTGGGAGATGCTGAGCTGGGAGCAGGCGGGCAAGTACCCGGCCGACCTGATCATCACCGACTCCCGGTCGCACGCGCTGAGCCACGACCAGCTCGCCGCCATCCCGACGTGGAAGCAGCTCCCGGCCGTCAAGGCCAACCAGATCGGCCTGTGGCCGGGCGAGTCCCGCTTCAGCCACCTGCTGTCGACCAAGGTCGTGCAGGACATGACCGCCCTGATCGGCGCCTCCCGCCCCGACGTCGTCTGAGTCGGCCGGCCCGCGGGCCGGGTACGGGCAGCGGGGGGTCGGCCGCGTCGCGGCCGGCCCCCCGTGTCGTGTGGCGGCGACGCTCCCGGACCGCCGCCGGGCGGGCGCCGCTCAGGGGCGGGCGTAGAACTCCACCTCGCCGATCGCGGCGCGGGTGGCCGGCGGCATACCGTACGTCTGGCCGACCGTCAGCCGGAGCCGGAGCACCCCGTCGACCTCCACCGACGTCGACTGGTCGCCGGGCGCGTCGCGCAGCGCCTGCTCGACCCGGGTCACCCGCCCGCCGGTACCGGTGAAGGTCAGCACCAGCGTGCGGGGACGGCCCTCGGCCAGGAACGCCACCTTGTCGTCGGACACCCCCGCGTGCACGATCACCTCCCGCAGGTCGGTCGGCTCGGCGAAGCGCAGCTCCGCCCACTCGCCGGCCCCGCCGACCGGCGCCCAGTACCGGTTCGTCGCGCCGTCGTAGAGCAGCCGCGGCTCGGTACCGGCGGCCGAACTGGACGCCCGCGCCCCCGACGGCGTGACCGGCACCCGGTCCGAGACCAGCTCGCGGGCCGCGTCGACGGCCGACCGCCACCAGCCCCGGCGCGCGCCCAGGACGGCCACGGCGGCCACGGCCAGCAGCAGGACCAGCAGCGCGGGGACGGCCCGCCCGCGGCGCAGCGCCCGCCGGTGGCCGAGTTCGTGGCCGACGGCGTCGGTGTCGGCGCCGCGCCCGCGCAGGCGCCGCCACCACGACAGCCGGCCCGCCGCGGCGGCCGCGGCCAGACCGGCGCCGCAGCGGGCGCAGAACCGCCGGCCGGCGTCGTTGGCGGTGCCGCAGGCGCGGCAGGTCGGGCCGCCCGGGGCGGCCGTCGGCGCCGCGGGCGCGGCCACCGGGCGGCGCGGCACGGCCTCGCCGGGCTGCACCGGCTGCGGCGCCGCGCGGTCGGCCGGGGCGGGCGGGTCGGCCGGGGCGGGCGCGACCGCGCCGGCCGGGGCGGGCGCCGCCGGGGCGGGCGCGGCCTGGTCACCGTGGTCGGCCGGGGCGGCGGGGGCCGGGGCGGGCGGCGCCGGCCGGGGCGCCGCGGGGGTCTCCCGCGCGGGGGGCAACGGCGCCGGAGGGGTGTCGGCGATGTGGTCGTGGCCGTTCACCGGGGCCGTCCGCGTCGTCGGCCGCCCCGGCCCGGCGCCGTTGGCCCGGCGCGGAGAGGCCGAGGACGGCGGGGGCGGGCCGGGGGCGTCGCGCGCCTCGCTGCCGGCCGGGACGCGGGGCCGGTCCAGGGGGCCCGCGGCGCCCGGGGCGGCGTCGGAGGTGGCCGGGCCGCTGGCGGCGCCCGCGTCGCCGGACCAGGCCAGGAACGCCCCGCACGAGGCGCAGAACCGCTCCCCCGCCTCGTTGCGGTGCCCGCAGTCCACACAGACCAGTGCCGTCACGTCCGCCCCCCGACCCGCACGGCGTGCGGCACGTGCGCCGGCTTCACCGCCGCGACCAGCTCCTGCGCGCGCGCCGACAGCGCCGCGTCGCCGTCCACCGTGACCTCCAGCCACGGCTCGTCGTCCCCCGGCAGGGCGCCATCGGCGTCCGCCGACCAGGCGCAGCCGCCGCTGTCGCGCACCGCCACCGGCACCCCGCAGGCCAGGGTCAGGTACGCGGCCATGCCGCCCGGGGTGCCGCGGCGGGCGTGCAGGGCGGCCGCCCCGGCGGTCAGGGCCCGCGGGCCGGCCGCGTCCGGCAGGCCGACCCAGCCGGCCAGCCACGCGGCGAAGTCCGGCGGCGCCAGGTGCGGGTCCAGGTACGCCGGCAGGTTGTCCAGGACCGCGCACACCGGGGCGAGGACCTCGTCCAGCGCCGCGACCAGGCGCCGGGTGAGGTCGTCGTCCTGGTACATCGCGGGCAGGGTCCGCCCGATCGGGTGCGGGCTGGCCAGCCCGGGTACGGTGCCGCGCATCCCCACCTCCTAGTCCACCCGGACCTGGTGCCGGTACGACTGCACGAGCGCCGTGTCGGCCACCTCGATCTGCGCGGTCGGCTCGCCGCGGTCGCCGGTGCGCGGGTCGGCGGGGAACAGCGCGGCCTCCGCCACCGCGGCGACCCCGGGCACCCGCTGCAGCACCGCGTGCAGCTCGCCCACCCGTACCGCCCGCCCGAACGGCCAGCCCGCGCCCTCGGCGCCGCCGACCAGCGGGCTGAGGTACCGGTGCAGCGCCTCGCGCGCCCGGTCGCGCACGGCCGCGCGGTCGGCGCCCGGGGCCGCCCGCAGCGCCGCGACGACCGTGACCCCCTGGTAGTACGGCGGGGCCACCAGCACCCGCGCCCCGACGCAGCGCCGCTCCGCCAGGGCCGCGGTGACGGCGGCCAGGGTGTCCGGCGCCGGGGCCAGCGCGGCGAACGGCACGTCGCCGTCGTCGGCCAGCGGCGCCGCGGGTACGACGAGCACCCGGACGGCGCCGGGCGCGTCGGGGTCGGCGACCGCGCGGACCCGGGCGAGCTGCGGCGCCGCCTGCCGCGCCAGGTACTCGTAGTCGGCGACGGTCACCGCGCGCTCGCGGGTCCGCAGGCTCAGCGGCCCGCGCACGAGGGCCTCGGCGACGGTCTCCCCGTCCACCCCGCCGCCGGCCGCCCGCCGGTTGCCGACCCGGTGGACGAACGGCACCGGGTCGCGCAGGACCCGCAGCAGGCCGGCGGCCACGTTGCCGGCCCGGCCGCCGCCGTGGCGGTACCGCGCGGCCCGCAGCGCCGCCCCCTGCGGCGGCACCGCCCCGTACGCGCGCAGCGTGCCGTCCGGCTCGCGGACCGCCGGCCCGAGCCGGATCTCGCCGGCCGCGGCGTCCAGCGTGAAGTGCGGGTCGGCGGGGCCGGAGTCGGCGAACGAGTCGACCTGCCGCCACTGCTGCCAGCCCTCGCCGGTGGAGACCTGGAGCACGAGGGCGTCCGCGCCGGGGACGACCGGCCGGCGGCGCAGCCGGAACCGCTGCCCGGCCACGCCCTCGGACAGCCCGACCACCTCGTCGGTGACCAGTCCGGCGTGGACGGCCCCGGTGCTCCCGCCGACGGTCTGCGCGGCGGCCGCCCGGATCGTCGGCGAGGAGCTGTAGAAGGGCTGGCCGGCCGCCGGCTCGACGACCCGGCAGCGCAGCCACGCCGCCCGCTGCTGGGCGATGACCGACGCGGCGTGCCCGGCCGGGACGTGCACGACGACGTCGCCGGCCCGGTTCAGGCCGCCGGTGGCGTCGGAGTCCAGGGCGCACGGCGCCCAGTCGGCGCCGGTCCACGCCTCCCAGACCAGCGGCGGGTCGCGCGGGTCCACGCCGACGCCGCGCACGTCGCAGTCCAGCCGCAGCAGCACCGCGCAGCGGGGTACCGGGTCGGAGAGGCCGAACAGCACCGTGTCGCCGGGCTCCGGCGTCGGGGCGAAGCAGTGCATCGGGTTGCCGAGCACCAGCTCGGCGTCCCGGACCACCGGCGCGCCCTGGCGCGGCGCGGTGATCAGGTGGTCCAGGGCGCAGGGGACGATGTCCAGGGGCTCGGCGACGGTGAACAGCACCGGGTCCTCCTGCTCGGTGCGCACGGTGCCCACCTCCGCGCCGTCCGGGACCCGCACCGGCGCCGGTTGCGGGGCCGACAGCCAGAACGTCAGCTCCGCGCGCGCCGCGGTCGGGGGGTGCGGCGTGACCCCGATCAGCTCCAGGAACCGCCGGTAGTGGCTCTCGGGCACCCGGTTCAGGCGGTAGATGAGCTGGTCGACCATACCCGCGAACGCCTCGATCAGCGTGATCCCCGGGTCGGAGATGTTGTGGTCGCTCCACTCGGGGCAGCGGCGGTGGACCAGCCGCCTGGCGTCGTCGACCAGGTCCTGGAAGCCGCGGTCGTCCAGCGACGGCGGCGACAGGCTCGTGCGCTCCGGCGACAGGCTCACGCGGTCACCGCCCGGCGCTGCGGCACGGCGTCGAGGGCGTCCGCGGCGGCGGCCACCTCGGCCGGGTCCGGGGCGCGGCCCTCCGGCGGGATCACGTAGAACGGGAACACCAGGTTGCGCGGGTCGTTGCTGTTGCGCGCGGTGTAGTGGACGTCGATCAGCAGCGCCCCGGCGTCGGCGTCGGCGAAGCTCACCCGCACGTCGTCCACGGTGATCCGCGGCTCGAACAGCTCCAGCGCCACCCGGACCGCGTACGCGATCTGCCCCGCTGTCGCCGCGTCGGCCGGGGCGAACACGAGGTCGTGGATGGCGCAGCCGAACGCCGGCCGCATCGGCCGCTCGCCGGGCGCGGTGCCCAGGATCAGCCGGATGCTCTCGGCCAGCGCCCGGTCGCCGCGGACCAGCGCGACCGCGCCGGTGGCGTCGGTGCGGACCGGGTACGCCCAGCGGGCGCCGATGAGGTCGGGCTCCACGGACACCGTCAGCCTCCGATCAGGACGGTCGGGCAGCCGGGCGGCAGGATCGGCGCCCCGCAGCCGGTCAGGTCGCCGACCCGGGCGGCGGGCAGCCCCCCGACGAGCACCGTGGGGCAGCCGGGCGGCAGCACCGGGGTCGGCGGGTGGACGGCCGGCGGCGGGAAGGCGCACGAGTGCAGCGTGCCCACCGTCGCCGCCGGCAGACCGCCGATGAGCACGGTGGGGCACCCCGGCGGGGTGAGGACGCCCGGGTGTCCCGTGACGTCGCCCACGCGGGCGGCTGGTGGCATGGCGCACCTCTCTCGTCAGTTGATCCGCACGATCGCCCCGCGGACCGTGACCGGCCCGGCGGCGGAGACCTCGGTCTGGCTCTGGCCGGCGACCTTGACCGCGGCGCCCTCCAGCGCGGCACCGGCGGTACCGGCGAGGCTGAGGCGGCCGCCGGCATCCACCGACACGTCGGTCTGCGCCCGGACGACGACCTTGTTGCCCTGCAGGGTCAGGTCCCCGGTACCGGCGTCGACGGTGACGCCGCGGCTGCCGGTGATCGTGACGGTGCCGTCGGCGGCGACGGTGACCGTCGTCCCCTTCCGGTCCAGCACCAGCTTGTACCGGCCGTCGCCGGTGGCCACGGTCACGCCGTCGACCGCGGTCGACTCGGCCAGGTCGACCCGGTGCCCGGTGCGCGACACCAGGTACCGGCCCGTCACCTGGCCGTTTCCGCCGTCCACCACCGGGGCGGCGGTGGACGGCGGCAGGTCCTTGCCGTTGTACAGCCCGCCCAGCACGTACGGGGCGTCGACGCGGCCCTGCTCGAACCCGACCAGCACCTCGTCGCCGACCTCCGGCAGCAGCAGCGTCCCCCGGCCCGGGCCGGCGCCGGCCTGGACGGTCCGGGCCCAGCCGGTCACGTAGTCCTCGGCCAGCCACGGCAGCTTCAGCCGGACCCGGCCCTGCTGCGCCGGGTCGCGGACGTCGGACACCACGGCGGTCACCAGACCGGCCACCCGCGGCGCCGCGGTCACCGCGCCGCCGTGGCTGACCAGCCCGTACAGGCTGCGCTCCTGCCGCCCGCTGACCACGAACGCGGTCGTGTAGCCGGCGGCGTCGAAGGTGTGCCGGGTCGCCGACAGCGTGTACCGGCCGTCGAACTCCGCGCCCATCCCGGACAGCCGCACCGCGGTGCCGGCCCGCAGCGCGGGGTTGCCGCGGGCCGTCCCGTCGAGTTCGGCGAACGCGCCGGCCACCTGCGCGGCGAGCGCGTCGGCGGCGGTCTGCGCCGCCCGGGTCCCCCGGTACGGCACGTCGGTGGCCACCAGCGGCGGGCTGGCGAACAGGGCCGCCAGCGCGGCCGGGTCGGTGCGGATCTCGGTGCTGGGCGCCTGCGCGGGGGCCACGGCGACGACCGCGCGCTTGTGCTCCGGGTCCCAGCCGCGCACCTCGACCCGCGGCACCTGGGCGGCGGCGGTGACGCCGGCCCGCAGGCTCAGCAGGTTCGCCCCCGCCTCCAGCACCAGCGGGCTGGTGCTGGCCTGGGTCCCGGACCCCGGCGCGCTGCGCGGCGCCCGGGGCACCCGGAACTCCAGCCGCCCCGCCACGACGTTGATTTCGGCCCCGGCCGTGTCGGCGAGGCGGTGCAGGAAGTCCCAGTCCGACAGGTTCTCCTGGGTCACCTCGGTCTGCGGGGCGCCGGCCACGCCCGGCGCGTCGTCGACGTGGCCCACCGGCAGGCCGGCGCGCCGGGCGACCCTGCGGACGATGTCGGCGACGCTCATGTTCTCGTACGCCGCCACCCGGCGCCCCCGGAACAGCCGGTGCCCGCGGTCCAGCCCGCGGACCACGGTGACGCTGCCCTCGGCGTCCAGTTCGGCCTCCAGCGCCGTGATCTCGCCGTCCAGCAGCACCTGCGGCCCGGCCCGGTCGTCGCTGGCGCGCGCCGTCAGCCGCACCGCCGACCCGATCGCGAACCGCCCCTTGGCCAGGACCGTGCGCCCGGGGTCCCGGAAGCGCAGCGCGAACAGGTCGGGCAGGTTCCGGCTGTCGTCGACGTACGCCGACACCAGCAGCCCCCAGACGTCGGCCGGCGGCGGCACGCCGTCCACGGTGACCTCCAGCGAGCTGGTGAACCCCTGGTTAGGCATCTGGGCCTCCCCCGTCGGCCGGTGCCAGCTCCTCGGCCGCCGGCAGGACCAGCGCGCGGCCGGGCGCCAGCCGCAGCGGGTCGTCGACGCCGTTGACCTGCGCCAGCCGCCGCCACAGCAGCGGGTCCCCGTACGCCTCCTGGGCGATCGAGGCCAGGGTGTCGCCCGCGACGACCACCCGGCTGCAGTGCGCCGTCACCGCTCCCGAGGTCGGGTTCTGGCCGCCGGCCTCCCCCGCGATCTCCTCGATCGTCACCGTGCAGGTGGCGCGCACCGGCAGCCCACCGGGGGTGAAAAGGGTGTACTTCACCGCCACCTGCGACACGAAGGCCGGGAACCCCGTCAGCCCGCCCCACCGGAAGATCACCCACGGCGGGGACGGCTTCCTGGCGTCCAGGCTCGATGCCGTCGGCACGCAGCAGGTGAACAGCCGCTCTACCGACCGCACCACGCCCTCGTCCATCCGGTCGGTGGCGTCGAAGAACATCTCCAGGGTCAGCTTGCACGGGTCGGCGCCGGTGAACTCCGGCACGCCGGACTTCTTCGCGCCCTTCTGGGCGTCCCGCTTCCACCGGGCGCTCTTGGCGACGGCCAGCTCCCGGGGGTTGAACTGGAAGTCGATCCGCCCGCGCGGCGGGCCCGGCGCCGCGGTGCTGCCGGCCGGCGGCGGCTCGCGCAGTTCCAGGTACGCGTGGGTCAGGGCGGGCGGCGCGCCGCCGGCCCGGCCCGCGGGGGCGGCGCCCGCGGCGGTGAACGCGACCGGCGAGGGGCTCACGCGCCGGCTCCGCCAAGGAACCCGTGGTGGGCCAGTTCGAGGGTCTCGGTGGCGACCTTCGGCGAGTCCGGGCTGAGCTGCGGGCCGGTCCAGCGCACCGGTACGACGCCCTGCAGCGCCCAGCTCGTCACGAGCGTGCCGTCCAGGGTGCGGGCCTCGATGGTGGCCGTCTTGCGGGTGATCCCGTGGGCCAGCCCGGCGAACCAGCGCAGCACCTTCGCCGAGTCCGCGGTCACCGGCCGGGAGAGCTTCACCGTCGAGTACTTCAGCCGGGTCGGCAACTGCCACACGTGCCCGTTGTTGCCGCCCTCCTCGCGCTGCTCCAGCACCACCTCGCAGCCGAGCCCGTCGCAGCTATTGAACACACCCAGGTCCGCGTCGTCGATGCGCACGACGAAGCAGACGGCGACGCCGATCTCCCGGTCCACCGCGGCGGTCATCGGAACTCCTCTCGGGCGGTGCCGGCGGTGCGGCCTTTTCGGGCCGTGCCGGTCCTGGTCGGGACGGTCGTTGTCTGGGCGGTCCGTGTCTGGGCGGGCTTCGTCCGGGCGGGCTTCGGGGCGGGCTTCAGGCGGTCAGTGGCGCAGGTCGGTCAGGAGGCCGCGGCGCTCGCGGTCCAGCCGCAGCTCGGCGCGCAGGCGGCGCAGCAGCGGGTCGAACAGGGACGCGAGCACCGCCTCCTGGCCGGCCGGCGGAGCGGCCGCCGACGGGGCCGGCGGGCCGGCCGGGGGCGCGGCGCCGGCCGCAGGTGGCGGGGCGGCGTGCGCCTGCGCCTCAGGGGTGGCGGCGGTGAGGGTCACGGTGCCGTCGGCGCGCTGGAGGTGGAAGACGTCCGGGTACGCCGCCGCCAGCTCCTCCGCGGTCGGCGGCGCGGCGCCCCGGTCCGCGGCCGCCCACGCGGCGGACGCGGCGGCGGGCAGGACCGCGGCAGGTGGGTGGGCGGCCGGCGCGGGTGTCCCGGGTGCCGCGGGGGTCGCGGACGAGGGGCGCGGCTGGTTGGCCGCCCGCGCGACCACCAAGGGAGGGGGCGGTGACAGCGGGGCGGGGTGCGCCGCCGGCCGGTGCGCGCGCGCGTCGGCGGCCAGTCCCGCAACCGTCGGATACGACTCAACCGTCGGATAGGGCGCGGCCGGCAGGGCGGGTGCGGGTACCGCCGGAAGGCCACTGGCGGCCCTCAGCGCCTCGGGCGCCAGCGGCGGGCGGGCGTTGTTACCGCTCGGCTGGGCCGGCCCGCTGTGCGGGAACTGCGCGGTCTGTCGCTGCACCGAGCCGCGCCCGCCCGCGCCGAAGTCCACCGGGCCAACCCGCGGCGCCGCCCCGGAGGCGGCCGGACCGGGCGGCGGCGCACCGACCGTCAGCGGCACGCGGGCAGGCGGTGGCGTGCCAGCCGTCAGCGGCGCGCCGGTGGGCGCGGTCGTCCGGCTGGCGGTCGGCGGGTTCTCCGCCGCGCGCTGCACCGGCGAGGACGGGTGTCTCCACTCCACCGGTACGGCGGCGGGGATCGCGGTCCCGCCCGGGTGGGACCCGGTGACCGGTGTGCCCGCGCCCTCCGCATAGATGCGGGGCGTCCGTTCGCCGATCAGGCGCGCCACCGGCGGCGGTACCCCGGCGTCGGACTGCGGAGACGTCCACCCTGGCGGCGGCGAGCCCGGTGCCGGCGCGGGCCGGCGGGCGGCCACGGGCAGCGGAGAATGCGCGGCGTCCGCCACTGGCGGCGCGGCACCGGCGGCGGCCGCCTCGGGGATCGCGGTGTCGAGCCCGGCGGAGCTGCCGGAGGAGGTGACATCACGGGCTGGCGGACCGCCCGGGAACGCGGTGTCGATCAGAGTGGACGCCTCCGGGGAGGCGGCGTCGACCGCGGCGGACACGTCGGCGGCCGCCGGGGTCGGCGGCGGGTCGGCCGCCCGCTGCGCGCTGACCGTCCCGACCACGGGAAGGTCCGCCGTCGTCGCCGGGACGGCGGGCGCGGTTTCCGGGGCGGCCGGCGTCTCCGCACCGGGCGCCGGTGCGGGCGAGGTGGCGGGCGGGGTACCGGGGCCGGGGGCCGGAGCGGTCCGGGGGCCGGACACCGGCAGTTCGGTGGACACCGCGCGGGCCACTGTCGCCGGACCGGTCCGCACCGGCCCGGCGGTGTCCGCGCCGGTCCCCGCCGGCAGTACCGGTCGGCGTACCTCCGCGGGCTCCCGGCCGGTGCCCAGCGGCGCGCCCAGCCCCAGCCGCGGCGGAGCGGCCCGGTCGGGGTGACCGACGGGCGGCGCGTCCGGCAGTCCGGCGGGGCGCAGGTCTGGAAGCGCGGGCGGCGGTGCGGCGGCGTCCGGCGCCCGGGCGACGACCAGCGGCGGCGGCACGGCGCTGCGCGGCGGCGCACCCGACGGCGAGGGCGCGGTGGCCGGCGGCGAGAGCGGGGTGGCCGGCGGCGGGGAGGCGGGGGTCGGCGCAGTGTGCGTCGGCGGCACCGCCTCCGGCGGCGGCAGGGGGCGGGATTCGCCTGCGGGTTCACCCGCGGCCGCGGGCCGGTCCCGGGCGGCAGACAGATCCCCGGTGGCAGGCAGATCCCCGGTGGCGGACCAGTCGCGGGCGACGAACAGTTCGCGGTCGGCCGGCGGCGAGGACGCCACGGTCAGCGGTGGCCCGATCGGCGTGGGCAGCACGGCCCCGGTCGCCCGGCCGGGTGTCGGCGGCGCGGCGGCGGCCGCCGCCGGCCGGTCGTCGACACCGGCGGAGGCCCGCGCCCGGTGGCCGGCGGGCCGCGGGCCGGCGCCGCGGACCGGCAGTGCCACGCCCGGCACGTCGTGCAGGACGCCGGCCGGCGCGTCCGCGCGCACGGCGTGGGCCAGCGTCGTGAGGTGGCGCGGATCCTGCCAGGTCGTCAGCGTCGCGGCGGTCCGCTGCGCCGTGTGCAGCAGCGGCGCCGGCCCAATCAGCCGGGCCAGCGGCGACAGCTCCCGCCACCCCGCGCGGGCGGCCCGCGCCACCGGACCGGCGGCGCCCACCCCCCCGACCTGCGGCGCGGCGCGGCGGTGCCGGCGGAACGGCCACACCGCCCCTCACCCACCCTCGTTGACGCGGGTGTTCAGGGCGCCGATCTCGGCGACGTACCGCAGCCGGTCGGCGTGCTCCAGGTCGAGCAGGGCGTCCAGCGGCCAGTGGAAGTGGTAGGCGACGTACGCGATCTCGCGGTGGAGCTGCGCGGCCGCGTACGTCACGATTCCCCCAGGCGCCCACCCGCCAGGTCCACCTCGAACCGCTGGGCGCAGGCCGGGCAGGCGACGCTCGCGCGGGCGTGCCCCTCGGCGTTGACCCGGCGGTACAGGTCCTGGAGGAACGCGACGTCGGCGGCGAACAGGTCCTCGATGGTGCCGGCGTGCACGTCCGCCAGGGTGCCCAGGCGGGTCACGACCCGGCCGAGCAGGACGACGGTCAGGTACGCCGGGTTCTCGCGCACCCGGTCGTCGCGCAGCGGCACCAGTTCGTCGCGGGCGGTCGCCAGGCGCATCGTCCCGTCGCGGTGCACCGTGCCGGCCTCGTCCACGTACCCGCGCGGGAGCGTGAACGCGAACTCGGTGTGCATCGGGGCGGGGTCCCGCGCCCCGGGCTGGTCGGGCGCGGGCGGCGCGGCCGGCAGGTCGGCGAGCGCGACGGAGCGGCGCACGGCTACTCGACCTCCAGGCTCTCGTACGTGATGACCACCTTCTCGGTGCACACGGACGTGTCGCCGGCCTTCAGCGCGCCGATCTCCAGGCTCTTGGGCCAGGCGTTGACCAGCTTGTACCGCTTGATGGCCGCGCCCTCGTAGTCATAGACCACGATGGCGCCGCCCTTGCGGGCCGTGCTCATCTTCCCGAAGCGGGAGTCCTTGACCCACTTCTCGAAGCTGTTGTCGGACGTCAGGCCCCGGGTGAGGGTGACCTCGCCGGCCTTGGGCCGGCCGGGCAGCTTCTTGATCATGTACTTGCCGTCGTTGGTGTTCTGCTTGAGTTCGATGACCTCCTGCTCGAACTTGAGCCCGGAGATCTCGGTGATCTGCTTGATCAGAACGCCGTCGAACTCCAGGCCGAACGAGTGGCCGACCGAACTGTCGAGATCAGGGAGTGCCATGGCCTGCTCCTACTCGGCTACCAGGGAGGTCCCGCCGCTGAACTGGGCGAGTCGGAAGATGACGAACTCGGCCGGCTTGACCGGCGCGACGCCGATCTCGCAGACCACCTGACCGGCGTCGATGCCCTCGGCCGGGTTGGTGTCGCGGTCGCACTTGACGTAGAACGCCTCGTCGGGGGTGAGCCCGAACAGGGCGCCCTTGCGCCACTCGTTGACGAGGAAGGCGCTGATGGTGCGCCGGATCCGCGCCCACAGGTCGTCGTCGTTGGACTCGAAGACCACCCACTGGGTGCCGGTGAGGATCGACTCCTCCAGGTAGTTGAACAGCCGCCGGACGTTGAGGTACCGCCACGCCGGGTCCGAGGACAGCGTCCGCGCCCCCCAGACCCGGATCCCGCGGCCGGGGAACGCCCGCAGGCAGTTCACGCCGATCGGGTTCAGCAGCTCCTGCTCACCGCGGGTGAGCTGGGTCTCCAGGGCGACCGCGCCGCGGATCACCTCGTTGGCCGGCGCCTTGTGCACGCCGCGGGTGTCGTCGTTGCGGGCCCAGATGCCGGCCATGTGCCCGGACGGCGGCACGTACCGGTTGATGCCGGCGGTCGGGTCGAAGACCTTGACCCACGGGTAGTACAGCGCGGCGTACTTGGAGTCGAACCCGCCGCCGTCGGCGCGCCACTGCTTGACCTGCTGCGGCGAGTGGCCGGGCAGCGGGTCCAGGATCGCCATCCGGTCGCCCATCAGCTCGCAGTGGGCGATGATGCCGGTCTGGACCGCCTTGACGGCCTCGGCGTCGATGGCCCCCTGCTCGTAGGCGGCCATCAGGTCCGGGACGGCGACCATCGTGATGTCGTCGATCGCCTCCAGCCCGCCCAGGCCGGTGCGCTCGGCGGCGTCGCCGACGTAGTCCCGCGCGGAGCGGACGCCTGGTTCGCCGGCCGGCTGCTCCGCCTGCCGCGCGGCGGCCGGCGCGGGCGGCGCCACGAGTTCGACCACGCCCTTCTCCGGCCGCGCGGGCGCTCCGGCGATCTCCTCGACGGTGATGAGCCGGGACCGCTCGCGGACCGCGCTGACGATGTTGTCCTTGCCCTTGCCGGTCGTGACCGGCCCGATCGTCTCCTCGACCTTGTTGCCGCGCTTGACCACGAGGATGAACGCGTCCTCGCCCGCCTCGCCGCCGGCCTCGCCGACCTCGACGCTGATCGCCGGGCCGCGCTGGCCGGCCGGCAGGGCCGCGGGCCGGGCGTGGACGGTGTAGCCGCCGAGCTGCGCCTGCGGCGCGGCCGCGAGCTGGGCGGGCGCGGCCTGGGCGGTTGGCGCGGCACCGGCGCCGTCCCCGCCCACCCGGACGATGTACGCGCTGCCGCCGCCGTTGAGGAAGTAGCCGAAGACCGAGTGGGCGAGGTACGAGCCGGGGACGAACTCCCCGAACGTCTTGGTGAACTGGCTCCAGCTCGTCACCAGCGTGGGCTGGTCGACCGGGCCGTCGGCGGCGAGGCCGACGAAGGCCGCGACCGCGGTACCGACGCCTTCGATCGGCCGGGACCCGGCCTCCGCTTCCTCGACGTACACGCCCGGCGACAGGTAGGTGGGCATCGGTCCTCCTCTGGGTGGCCCGCGGCGGCCGTCCGGTGCGGACGCCGGTGGGGCCTTTTCAGCATGGACAGCCGGTCCGGGCGGCGCCGCGGGCCGGACGCGCCTGGCCCGCTCCGCCGGTTTCGCTGCCCCGACGGACCTGTCCGATGGGGCAGCCGGCGGGGTCGCCGCGTGCCGCCGGCCGCGCACCGGCGCCGGCCGGCCGCTGTCCCGGGGGCCGCCGTTGCCCCCGGGGGCAACGGATCGGGGACGCACGGCCGCCTCTTGCCTTGGCCCCGATCGCCGGGCGGCCGCCATCGTCGAGGGGTGCGGACCGACGGCTCACCAGCCCGGGTGCGCGCCGGCTCCGCCGCGCGCGCCCCCCACCCCGCCGGCTCCCGCCGCGCTCCGGCCGCGACCCGGCCCGCTCCGGCCGCGGCCGGGGCGCCGCGGCGGGGTCCCGCCGGCCCGGCGGCCGGCGCCCTCCTGCCGCTGCACCGCGCGGCCGGCAACGCCGCGGTCGCCGCCCTGGTGGCGCAGCGGGCGACGGCCGCCCCGGCGGTGCCGCCGCCCGGGCTCGCCCCGGCGCAGGACCCGCGCTTCGCGGCGGCCGCCGCCCGGGTCCGGCAGGCGGCCGGCGCCACCCGCGCGCACCCGGCGCCGGCCCGCGAGGTCCGCGCCGCCCAGGCGGCGGCCGTGCCCCCGCCGGACCACCGCGAGGCGCAGGCCGAGGCGGCCCACACCGGGCGGATGGACGCGGCGGCGCCGGGGGTCTTCGACAAGGCCGCGTTCGTCGCCGCGGTGACGGCCGCGATCGCCGCGCGGGCGCCGCAGACCCTGGAGCAGGCCGACGACTTCGCCGGCTCCGGCAGGCCGGAGGAGGTCAGGACCGCCGTCGCCGGCACAGTGGCGACCGGCCACCAGCGGGCCGCGCGCGACATCGCGGACCGGACCGCGGCCGCCCCCGACCCGGCCGCCGCCCGGGACAAGCCGGTGACGGCCCTGCCGCCCGCGCCCGCAACGCCCCGGCCGGCGCCGCCGACGGCCCGCGACGCCGCGCCGAAGCCCGCACCGGCCGCGCAGGTGCGCACCGGCGCCGGCCGCGCGGAGTCCGACGCGGCGATGCGCGCGGCGGGCGTCTCCGAGGACCAGTTGGCCCGGTCCCACGAGCCGGAGTTCGCCGCCGCCGTCGCGGCCAGACAGGAGGGCCGGCGGCACGACGCGGCGGCGCCGGCGGCGCTGCGGGCCAGGGAGGCTGCCACCCTCGCCGGGGCGACCGCCGCCGCGGGCGCCGCGGCCCGGGCCGGCGTCGCGGGGATGGCCGCCGCGAAGACGGCCGCCACGGGCCGGGCGGCCGCGGGCAAGGCCGCGACCAAGGCCCGCGACGAGGCGGAGCGGGCGCGGATCAGCACCGAGATCAGGGCGATCTTCGACACGACCCGCAAGGACGTGGAGCAGCTCCTCGCCGACCTCGACGCGGGGGTGGCGGCGCGGTTCGCCGAGGGCGAGGCGCGCTGCCGGGCGGCGTTCACCGCGGACCACCGGGAGCGGATGGCCGACTATAAGCGGCGGCGGTACGGGGGCTGGGCCGGCGGGCTGCGGTGGGCGAAGGACAAGCTGGTCGGGATGCCCGCGGAGGCCAACGAGATCTTCGCCGGGTCGCGGCGGCGGTACGAGGCGGGGATGCAGGAGATGATCTCCTCGATCGCCGACCACGTGGGCGCCGGACTGGCCCGGGCCAAGGCCCGGATCGCGGCCGGGCGCGCGCAGGTGGCCCGGCACGTGGCGGAGCAGCCCGCCCACCTGCGCCGGATCGCCGGTACCGCCGCCGCGGCGCTGGCCGACGAGTTCGCCGCGCTGGAGTCCGCGGTGGACGAGAAGCGGGCGGCGCTGGTCGACGACCTCGCCGCCCAGTACGTGGAGGCCCGCGCAGCGGTGGACGCGGAGATCACCGCGATGCAGGCGGAGAACCAGGGCCTGTGGGACCGGGCCCGGGAGGCCGTCGCCGGGGCCGTCCAGACCGTCCTGCGACTCAAGGACATGCTGCTGGGTGTGCTGTCCCGGGCGGCCGACGCGGTGGGTCTGATCATTCGCGACCCGATCGGCTTCCTCGGCAACCTCGTCCACGCCGTCCGGGGCGGGATCGTCAACTTCGCCGCGAACATCGTCGACCACCTCAAGACCGGTCTGAAGGCGTGGCTGTTCGGCAACCTGGCCGCGGCGGGCGTAGCGCTGCCCGACACCCTGGACGCGCGCGGCATCCTCACTCTGGTACTCAGCGTCCTCGGCCTGACCTGGGCCAACGTCCGCGCCCGCATCCTGAGGCACCTCCCGGAGCGGGTGCTGACCGCGCTGGAGTCCACGCTGGACGTCGTCCGGGTCCTGGTCACCGAGGGGCTGCCGGGCCTATGGGCACTGGTCGTGGCCAGACTCGGCGACCTGAAGGAGCTGGTGCTCGGGCAGATCCGGGAGTTCGTCGTCGAGCGGATCGTCAAGGCCGGGATCGTCTGGCTGATCTCCCTGCTCAACCCGGCCGCCGCGTTCGTCAAGGCCTGCCAGGCGATCTACCAGATCGTGATGTTCTTCGTGGAGAAGGCCGCCCAGGTCAAGGAGTTCGTGGACTCGGTGCTCGACTCGGTCACCGCGATCGCCCGCGGCGGCGCCGGGGCGGTGGCCGGCCTGGTGGAGCGGTCGCTGGCCAAGGCGCTGCCGACGGTCCTGGGGATGCTGGCCAGCCTGCTCGGCCTGGGCGGCATCTCCGACAAGATCAAATCTGTCCTGGAGAAGGTGCAGAGGCCCGTCAACTCGGTGATCGACGCGGTCGTCGGCACCGTGGTGAAGGCCGGCCGCGGGCTGCTGCGCGGCGGCGCGCTCGGCCGCGCGGGGCAGTGGGGGCGCGGCCAGCTCGACCGGGGCCGGCGGGCGGCGGCCGGCGCGCGCGACGCCGCGGTCCGCGGCGCCCGCCGCGCGGTCGACTGGCTCCGGCTGCGCACCTCGTTCACCGCCGCGGACGGCTCGGGGCACGCGCTGTACTGGCGGGGGCGCGGCGCCGCCGCCGCGCTGACCGTCGCCTCCGGTACGCCGACCGTCGTGGCCGCGCTGCTGCGCGGGATCGCGCCGAAGATCCGGGCGGCGCACCCCGGCCTCGTCGGCGCGCTGGCCGCCGCCGAGGCCAACGAGCGTGCCGTCCAGGCGGAGAAGGCCGTCGTCGAGCAGGCCGGCCCGGCGGGCCGGGACCCCCGCGCCGTGGACCGCCTGAACGCGGCGATGACCGCCCAGGCCACGCTGCTCGCCCCCCTGATTCCGGTCGCCTACCCCGCCCTGCCGCCGACCGCCTCGGGCTTCCCGGCCTGGGTACAGCCCGGCCACCTGGTCAAGCGCGGGCCTGCGGTGGCGATCGTCCAGCGCCTGGACCCCGGTACCGGCGGCCGCGGCCCGCTGGCGCACTACCTGCTGGTCAACCCGCGCACCCGGTTCAGCAGCCCGTGGGTACCGCCCAGCGGCGCCACCGGCCGGGGCGCGGACTCGCCGTCGGTGGTGACCCGCGACTGGCAGCCCAAGCCGGCGACCGAGGCGCGCCCGTACTACATGGGGCCCAACCCGCGCCGGACCGACCCGATCTACCAGGACGTCGTCAACCGGATGACCGGCGAAGGCAAGATCGTCAACGGCCAGGTCCGGTACGCCCGCAGCCCGCTGGGCGTGCCCCTGCCCGCCGGCCAGGCCCACCTGTACCCGCTGTCGGTCTGCGCGATGGGCCACATCATCGACGCGGTGACGTGGTGGAACAGCAACGGGCGGTTCACCGGGCCGCAGTCGGCGGAGGTCCGGGCGTTCATGACCAACCCGATCAACTACGAGCTGGAGCCGGGCTCGGTGAACTCGCTGCGCGGCGCCACGCTGGGCCAGACGTACGAACCGTGCCCGCCCGGCGTCCCCTGACCCGCGACCGGCGGCTCAGGCGGGCGCCTCGTCCTCCTCGGACTCGCGCTGCACGAAGCCCTGGACCGGGGCGTCCTCGGGCTCCTTCTCCTCGGCCTCGCGCTGGACCTGCGGCCCCGCCTCGCCGGCCGGCACCGGCGCGGCGGTGGCCATCACGCGGTCGGCGGTGGCCGCGGCCTCCCGCTCGAACCGGTCGCCCGGGTCGCTCACCGCGACCCCGTCCCCGGTCGGGGTCCCCTCGACCGGGCCGCCCCGCTGCTGCACCACGTGGGTCAGCTCGTGGGCGAGCACGTGCCGGCCGGGGTCCGAACCGGGGTCGTACCGGCCGGCGCCGAAGACGATCTCCGAGCCCACCGTGTACGCCTGGGCGTGCACAGCCCGCGCGGAGTCCGCGGCCCGCCCGTCGGTGTGCACCCGCACGTCGCCGAAGTCGTGCCCGAGCCGCTCCTCCATGTCGGCGCGCACGTCGGCCTCCAGGGGGCGGCCGCCGCCGTTGCCGACGACGTCCAGTACGGGAGAGCGGCCCCCGATCGCGCCGGTCACGCCGGCGTTGCCGGCCAGGCACTGCATCCGCAGCATCGCCTCCGCGCCGATCAGCTCCGACCGGCCGGTGACCAGCCCCAGGTACCCCGCCCCCGCCGGACCCTCGGCGTCGAGCCGCCGGGTGCCCTCGTGCTCGGCCTCCGGCGGCGCGTGGTCGCCGCGGGGCCGCTGGTGGTCGTCGCCGCGCCTGCGCATCCCGGCTCCCCTCTCCCGTCCCCTCCACCGTGCCACCATCCGCGCCGGGGACAACCGCCGGCGGCCCGGCCGTCGGTGCCCACCTGCCTGCACCTACGGGCAACGGCCGACCGCGGCCGGCCTGGTCAGACCCCGGCCAGGGCGTGGTACGGGCCGAACTCCCCCTCCAGGCACAGCCGCCCCAGCTTGCGGTACTCCCGGGCGACGGCGGTGATCAGGTCGGTCATCGTGACCGGGCGGTCCGCGTCGGCGGCCAGGAACGCCGCCGCCAGCGCCGCCGACCGGATGTTGCCGCCGGACAGCGTGAACGCCCGCGCGCAGAAGTCCAGGTCGACGTCGCCGTCGCGGGGTACGGCCGGGCCGAGGCAGCGCTGCCACAGTTCGGCGCGCTGCCGCGCGTCGGGCACGGGGAAGTCCGCGACCACGTCCAGCCGCCGGGTGAAGGCGTCGTCCACGTTGGCCCGCAGGTTGGTGGTGAGGACGGCGAGCCCCTCGAAGCTCTCCATCCGCTGGAGCAGGTACGCGCTCTCGATGTTGGCGTACCGGTCGTGGGCGTCGCGCACCTCGGAGCGCTTGCCGAAGATCGCGTCGGCCTCGTCGAACAGCAGCACCCCGTTGACGCCGGCCGCCTCGGTGAAGATGCGTTCGAGGTTCTTCTCGGTCTCGCCGACGTACTTGTCCACGACGGTGGCCAGGTTCACCGCGTACAGGTCCAGCCCCAGCTCCGCCGCCACCACCTCGGCCGACATCGTCTTGCCCGTCCCCGAGTCCCCGGCGAACAGGCCGGTGATGCCCCGGCCCCGCCCGCCGCCGGGGCGCATCCGCCACTGGTCCATCACCCGCTCCCGCAGCCGCGCCCGGGCGCACAGCTCGCGGAGCTGGGCGAGCGTGGCCGGCGGCAGGACCAGGTCCGCCCAGCCGACCGTCGGCGTGATCCGGCGGGCCAGCCGCTCCAGGCCGGCCGCGTTCTCGGCGCGGGCACCACGGCGCAGGTGCTCCGCGCCGACCGGTACGCCGTCCAGGGCGGCCGCCAGCGTCGCCGCCCGCGCGGCGCGGGCGATCTGGGCGGCGCCGAGCCGGAAGTGCGCGGTGGCGCCGGCCGGGTCCAGGCCGGCGGCCAGCCGGCCGTCCAGCGCGGTGCGCCAGGCCGCGGCGCGGACGTCGTGGCCCGGCGCGGCGACGTCCAGGCGCAGCGGCGGCGTGTCGTGCAGCCCCGGGTCCCAGCCGCCGGTGCCGGTGGCCAGCACCGGCGTGCCGGCACCGGCGGTCAGCGCCCGGACGGTCGCGGCGTCCAGCGCCTCCACCGGCCCGACCACCAGCCCCGCCGCGCCCAGCAGCGCCTCGCGGACCAGCGCGGCGGCCAGCCGGGCGGGCTCGGGTGCGGCGGCCAGCCGGTCCGCGGCGACGACCAGCGCGGCGCGCCCGGCGGCGGCCAGCGCCGCGGCGGCCAGGCCGGCGGCGCACCCGCCGACCTGTTCGCGCAGGTGGACCAGCCGGACCCCGCGCCGCAGCGCCGCCGCCAGCGGGCCCGGGTCCGGGCCGGCGGGCGGCGGCGCGGGCGCCAGGAGCCCGGCCACCGCCGGGTCGGGCCGGTCGTCGCCGAGCAGGTGGGCGGTGACCCGGTCGGGGACGCGCAGCGGGCGGGTCAGGGCCGGCCGGTCGGGTTCGTCGACCGCGACGAGGCCGGCGGCGACCAGCCCCCCGTGCGGCCCGAGCCGGGCGCGGCCGGCGGCGTCGGCCTCCGCCCGCCCGCACAGCCGCAGGGCGAGGCCGACGCTGGCCCGCCGCCGGCTGACGTCGTCGTTGAGGTAGCCGAACAGGCCCTCGAACCGGCTGTCCAGGTCGGGGGCGAGCGCGATCAGCAGCAGTGCCAGGTCCAGGCCGTCCAGCCCCGCCGCGCCGCCCAGCGCGGCGAGCCGGCCGTCCGCGGCGGGCGGGGTCCCGGCCGCCAGCGGCTCCCGCGGCGCGTCGAGCAGGGCGTCCACGGCGTCGTCGGACAGGTACAGGCCACGGAACGGGTCGTCGGCCTGCGGGTCCCCCCGGCGGCGCTCGGCCACCAGCGCGGCGACCCGGGCGCGCAGCGCGGCGAGGTGGCCCAGCAGCGCGTCGGTCACGGGTGGGCGCCCCGGCGCATCGCCACCCGGTCGCCCTCCCCCGGCGCGTGCCGGACCGGCCCGTCGTCGCCCACCGTGAGCTGCATCCCCTCGCGGGCCGGCGGCGCGGCCGGCAGCGCGGCGGTGGCCTCCAGCGGGGCGCTGACCACGATGTCCAGCGACGGCTTCAGCTCGCCGCCCAGGGCGGTCCAGACGTCGGCGAACGAGCGGTCCTCCGGCGGCGGGAGGGCCACCGTCAGCGGTACCGGCAGGCCCAGCTCGGCCAGCCGGCCCGCCAGCAGCGGCGGCGGGACGCTCTCGTGCGCCAGGAACGCGGCCACCAGGTCCGAGAGCAGGCGGTGCTCGTCCTCGGGGCGCTGCGTCCAGGCGGTGAGCAGGTAGGACAGCTTGAGGTACCGGGGCGGCCGGTGCCGGGCCACCACGACCCCGCCGTCGCCGTACTCGTTGAGCAGCCCCCGGGTCCGGCGGCGCAGGTCCTCGCGGATGTCGTACAGGTACAGGTTGACCGTCGGCGCGTTGCGCCGGGCGGCCCACTCCTTGGTCGGGGCGTCGAACACGACGGCGACGTCGGTACCGCGCAGGGCCTGCTCGCTGACGAGCCGCCGCAGCGCCTGGTCGATTTCGTGGATCACGACGTCCCCCGTCCTCAGCGGAACACGAACTCGGGCGGCCCGAGCGGGCGCGGCCGGACCAGGAACGCCGCCCGTACCGCGCGGAACGCCGGCCCGGCCGCCGGGTCGGCGACCAGCGGGCGCGGACCCACCTGGTCGCGGCGCAGCACCAGCATCGGCGCGCGGAACGTACCGTCGGCCCCGACCACGACCGGGTCCATCGTGGGCGTCACGCCCCGCGCCCAGCGCAGCCGCACCGCCGCGCCCGGCGGGAAGTCCTCGCCGACCACCTCGGTGACGAAGCCGGGCGGGCCGATGGCCGGGCTCGGGGTCAGCCGCGGCACCAGCACCCGCAGCGGCACCGCGGCCTGGTTGTCGTCGAGGTCCCCCTCGGGCAGGTCCGCCGCGGCCACCCCGACGGCGGTGCTGTCGCCGGCCCGGTCCGGCCGCAGGGTGAAGGTGAGCGTCCGGGTCTCCCCCGGCGCCAGCGTGCCGAGGTCGCAGCTACGCAGGCCGTCGCCGCAGCCGGCGGGGGCCGCGACGACCGGCAGCGGCAACCCCGGCCGCAGCACCGCCGCCACCGGCTCCGGGAAGCCGCTGTGCACGGTGAACCGCAGCGCGACGTCCCCGCCGCCGAGGTAGGCCACCGCCGGGTCGGCGGCGGCGCTCAGCGAGAGGTCCTCGGCGCCCGCGGCGGCCGGCCCCACGCTGACCGTGGCCGTCGCGGTGTCGTCGTCCGGCCGCGGGTCGGCCGAGGCGGCGCCGACCCGCGCGACCACCTGGTGGACGCCGCCGTCGGCGCCGCGCACCCGGATCCGCCGCTCGGCCGCGGACCGGCCCGCCAGGTCCCCGAGCGGGCACCGCGGGCGCGGCAGGACCGCGCACGGGCCGGCGTCCAGGACGACCAGGCCCGGCGGCAGCGTGAGGTCGACCGCGACCCCCCGGGCCGCGCCGGGGCCGAGGTTGGCGACGGCGGCGACCAGGGTCGCGGTGCCGCCGAGGGCGACCTCCGCGGGCTCCGCCCGCAGGGTCAGGCGCAGGTCGGCCACCGGCTGGTAGGCCGGCTGGAAGTCCTCGGCTTCGTCCGGTTCGTCCTCGTCGTAGCCGGTGACGGCCGGGCCGGCGGCGACCGGCACGGTCCAGATGCGGGAGTCGCCGAACGTGGCCGGGGCGTCGGTCAGCCGCCGCCCGCCGAACGCGATCCGCGTACCGTCGGGCGACCACGCCGGGTCGCTCACCCGCGGTACCGGGTCGGCCAGCCGGACCGCCGCGCCGGTGCCGTCGGCGTCCATCAGCAGCAGCCGCCCGCCCTCGGTGAAGGCCAGCCGGCCGCCGTCCGGGGACCAGGCCGGCGCCCGCTCGTCCGGCGCGGTACAGGCGCAGTCGTGCCCGGGCGCCAGGGTCAGGTCGCGGTAGTCGGCCAGCGTGACCGCGTCGCCGGCCCCGACTCCGACCCCCACCGTCACCACGTGGCCGCCGTGCGGTCCGGCGCAGCCCGGCGCGGGCGTGCCGCCGCCGACGACCTCCCGGACGAACGCCAGCCGCGCACCGTCGGGCGACCAGGCCGGCTGGAGGTCGCGCGTGGTCCCGGGGCAGGCGTCGACCGTGGCGGCCCGCACGGCGCCGTCGGCGACCCGGGCGACGACGACCTCGGCGGCCGCGCCGTCGGGGCGCTCGCGGGCGAAGGCCAGGAAGCGGCCGTCCGGCGACCAGGTGGGGTCGTCGTACCAGGCTCCCGCGGGCGGGCTGAGCAGGATCCGCGCGCCCCGGCCGTCGGCGGCGGCGACCGCGATGCTGCGGCGCGCGGGCGTGCCGGCGCCCGGCGCGCCGGTCTCCGGTCCCACCGCGTACGCCAGCCGGCGGCCGTCCGGGGCGTACGCCGGGGCCAGCTCCGCGTGGTCGCGGTCGGCGGTCAGCGGGGCCGGGCCGGTGCCGTCGGCGCGCATGTCCCACAGGTCCGGGCCGCCGTCGTCCCCGGCGTCGGCGGTGGCCTCCCAGCGCAGGAGGGCGCCGCCGTCGTCCGCGCTGTAGTCGGGGTGCCGCTCCGGCTGGCCGGGCCGCGCCGCGTCGGCGAGGGCCGCCGTCGGCGGCAGCACCGAGGCGCGCGAGTCCCGCGGGTGCCGGTAGATGTCGCCGGCCGGGTCGGTCCGGTGCGTGGTGAACGCCAGCGCCGCGTCGTCGGGGGTCCAGGCGGGCTCGGCGGCGTCCCAGCCGGCGGGGGTCTGCCGGGTCTCGGGGCCGCCGGACTCCGGCACCGTCACCACCTCCGGCGGCCCGTACCGCGTCGTGCGGTACGCGATCCGGCGGGTCTGCGCGCGGCTGGCCCACGCCGGTTGGCCCTCGTCGGCGGGGCTGTCGGTCAGCCGCCGCGGCACCCCGCCGGTGCGCCGCGCGGTGAAGATGTCGGCGGCGGCGCCGGGGGCGGCCCCCTGGTACGCCAGCCGGTCGCTGTCCGGCGCCCAGCTCGGCCACCGCTCGTCGCCCACCGCGGAGGTGAGCCGGCGCAGCCCGGTGCCGTCCACGCGGACGACCCAGATGTCGAGGTCGCCGGCCCGGTCGGAGGCGAAGGCGACCCAGGCGCCGTCCGGGGAGAGGTCCGGCTCCCGGTCGGCGGCCGGGTCGGCGGCCAGCGGGACCGGGGTACCCGCGGCGATGCCGGCCGGCGGCGCCGCGCTCCCGCTCCCGCCGCCGTCATCGCCCTCGTCGTACCGGACGGTGCCGGCCGGGTCGTCAACGGTGTCGACGTACACCAGCGCGCCGGCCGCGCTGGAGGGCGCCGCCCCGACGCGCTCCGTCCCGTCGCCGCCGCCGCTGCCGATCACCGCCTGCCGGGAGCTGGCGAACGCCAGCCGGCCCTCGGCCGGTGCCGGCAGGGCGGCGCCGGCCGCGCCGGCCACGCCCACCGCGACCAGGCCCGCGGCGGCCAGAGCCGCGGCGCCGGCCGCCGCGGTGATCCTGCGGCCCCGCATCCGCACCACCCCCGCCCGCCCCGTGGTCGCCGACCGCGCCGTCGTCCGTGCCGTGCGCTCAGATCAGCCCCTGCCGCACCGCGTACGCGACCGCGTGGGAGCGGTTGCGCAGTTGCAGGCGGCTGGTGATGTCGTGCAGCACGTTCTTCACGGTCCGCTGCGAGTAGCACAGCTTCGCCGCGATCTCGGCGGTGTCCAGGCCGTCGGCGACCAACCGCAGCACCTGCACCTCGCGCTCGGCGAGCCCCGAGAAGTGCAGGCCGCGCGGGCTGAGGACCTGCCGCTGGAGCCGCCCGACCTGGTCGAGCAGCCGGCCCAGCAGGTCCGGCGGGACCGTCCCCTCCCCGGCGGCGGCGGCCTGGATCACGGCGACGAGCCGGTCCGCGCTGGCCTCGGCGCGGCGGACCAGGCCCGAGATGCCCGCCTCCACCGCCGAGACCAGGTCGGCGTCGGCGATCTGCGTGGCCACGAGCACCAGCCGCGCGGTCTGCGAGCGGCCCAGCGCGCGCAGTTGCTGCAGCGCCGCCTCGTCGACCGCCTCGGTGACCACGAGCGCCACCCGCGCCCGGGCGCTGTCCTCGGCGTCGATGACCAGGACCTCAGGCCGCGGCCGGAGCTGGCCGGCGAGGCCGACCTGGGAGATCGGGTCCTCGGCGAACACACATACCGGAATCCGGTCCATAGCCGTTCGTCCCCTTTCACCCGCGGTTCCCCGCGTCCCGAACGCCCCCGACGAGCGTACCCACGGGCACTCGGGCGGGACCGGGCCTTTGCCCAAAGGACCTGCGCACCGGCCGCCGGACGGCCCGACCTGCGAGCTGGTTGATACGCCCGCGGGGACTGCCCCGCAGGGCTTACCTTGGCGCCATGACGTTGACGACGACGTTGGCGACACTGGAGCCGGCCGACCCGAAGCTCCAGCCGGGCGGCGAGACGCAGTGCGCCCTCACCGTCCGCAACGCGAGCGCCGTGGTCGAGTCGTACCACCTGGACGTCGTCGGCCCCGCCGCCAACTGGGCCACAGTGGAGCCGCCCGACCTGACCGTGTTCCCCGGTACCGAGGGCCACGCGATGGTGACCTTCCGGCCGCCCCGGACGGCCGCCGCGCCGGCCGGCCCCCTGCCGTACGGCATCCGGGTGGCCCCCAAGGAGCACCCGGAGACGACCAGCGTCCCGGAGGGCATGGCGACCCTGCTGCCGTTCTGCGACACCACCGGCGAGGTCACCCCGCGCACCTCGCGGGCCCGCCGCACCGGGCACCACCAGGTGGCGATCGACAACCGCGGCAACACCCCGCTGACCATCGGCATGTCGGCCGTGGACCCCGACAACGCCCTGCGGTTCCGCATCCGCCCCACCGGCACGGTGCTGCCGCCGGGCCGCACGGTGCTGGCCCACCTGCACGCCCGCCACCGCGGGCTGCTGTGGCGGGGACAGCCGATCAGCCGGCCGTTCCAGGTCGTCATCACCGCCGACGAGGGCCAGCCGCCCACGATGCTGTCGGCGACGGCGATCCAGGAGCCGATCCTGTCCCGGGCCCTGCTGCGCGGCCTGGCGCTCCTGGTCGCCGCCCTGCTGGCCCTGGCGGCGCTGTGGGCGTTCGTGCTGCGGCCGGCCGTGGAGTCGACCGCGCGCGAGGCGGCCGCCGAGCCGGCCCGGCAGGCCCGGGTCCAGGCGGCCGACGCCGCCGCGCAGGCGGCGCGGGCCGAGGGCAAGGCGGAGGACGCCGCCCAGCAGGCGGCCGCGGGCAGCGGCGGGCGGCCGCCCGCCGCGCCCCGGCCGCTGCGCCAGCGGCTGGCGTCGGTGACCGCCCTGGGCGCCACCACTCTCCAGACGTACACGGTGCCCAGCCGCACCACCGTCTCGCTGACCGACCTGGTGATCCAGAACCCGCAGGGCGACCTGGGCCGGGTCGACGTCATCGCCGCGGGCGAGACGATGCTGACCCTGTCGCTGGCGAACTTCCGCGACCTGGACTACCACTTCGTGTCCCCGGTCGCCGTCGCGGCGGCGCAGACCGTGCAGTTGCGGGTCGTCTGCCAGCGGCCGGGGCCGCTGCTGGCCGGCGAGAACGGCGAGGCGTGCCGGGAGTTTGTGTCCCTCACCGGTACCGCGCAGCCGACCCGCTGAGGCCGGCCGGCGCCGCGGGCCTCAGACCCAGGCCGCCTCCTCGGCGATGCCGCACACGGCCACCAGGCGCAGCAGGTGCCAGGGGGCCGCGGCCCAGTCCAGGCGGGCCGGGTCGGCCTCGCCGGGTTCGGGCAGGAACAGGTTCATCCGGCGGGCGGCGGCGGTGACCGAGGCGGCGTAGCTCACCAGGCCCTCCGGCGTCATCGCGCGCCCGGCGCGCAGCAGCGCCTCGCGGACGTCGGCCGCGTGCTGGTCGACCCGGGCCAGGAAGCCCGGGTCGCCGAAGGCGTGGGTGAGGCCGTCGACGCCCACGCGGGCCATCAGGTCGTCGAGGGCGTCCTGTGCCCGGCCGAGGCCGCGCACGCAGGGCGGGCTTTCGGCGGTGCGGAGGTAGTCGCTGGTCATGTGCACAGACGCTAGGCGCTGTCGGCCGGCCGGGGAACCCGGGTAACCCAACGGCACCCGGGACCCACCCGGTCGACTCCCCGACACGCACCACAAACGGACACCAGACCGGTTTCGCCGTGAAATCCGGCTGACCAAACGGTGACTTTTGCGGGCCACTTTCCCCCTTTGGAGCGACTGCCGCCGGCCGCTACCGTCGACTTCCTGCCGACCGCCGGACGCCTGTCCGCCGCGGGCCCGGCGGGTCCGCCCCGGGGACCGGCCGGGGCGCGGACGGCACCCTGGGGGACGGAGCGCGCCATGCCAGAGTCGCACCGAAGGCGCCGCCGCCGGCCCGGCGACAGCCGGCCGGCGCCGGGTCGCACCAGCGAGCGGGCCAGCGACTCCGCGGGCGTGCACCGCTCCCACAGCCGCCTGCGCTCGCGCGGCGCGCTGGTCGGCGTCGCCGCCGCGGCGGCCCTGGCCGTCGGCGCGCCCATCGCCGCCCGGTTGCAGAGCGCCCCGCCGGCGGAGCACGTGATCGCCGACGCCCTCGACACGGAGTGGCCGAGCACCCCCGGGCCCGGACTCGACGTCCCCGACGCCGTACTGCCCTCCGCCAGCCTGCGCCCCGGTGCGCCCATCCGCGGCGCCAGCCCCAGCGCCCGGGCGTCCGCGAGCCCCGCGGCGTCCCGGTCGCCGTCGCGCGCGCCCGCTACCCGCCCGGCCACCCGGCTGGCGGGGCTCAGCTTCGAGGCGGAGTCCTCGACCAACGACCTCAACGCGGGCACCCGCATCCGCGCCGTCGGCGGCGCCTCCGGCGGCCTCGTCGTCACCGACCTGGGCGGCCGCAACAGCCTGGGTGTCCGGGTGCCCCTGTCCCAGGGCGGCGCCAGGCGGGTCACCATCCACTACGTGGCGGCGGGCACCCGGGCGGCCAACCTGAGCGTCAACGGCTCCTTCGCCGCCAGTACCGCGTTCCCGGGCACCGGCGGGCGGGTCGGGTCGCTCACGGTGCCGATCGCCCTGCGGGCCGGGGTCAACATCCTCGGCTTCAGCAACCCGGCGGGCGCGGCGCCGGACATCGACCGGGTCGTCGTGGCCCGGTAGGGCTCACTGGCCGACGCGCCGCAGCAGGCCCTCCTGGACGGCGCTGGCCACGTGCCGGCCGTCGACGGTGAAGAAGCGGCCGGTCGCCAGCCCCCGGGCGCCGTGGGCCGACGGGCTCCAGCAGTCGTACAGGAACCACTCGTCGGCCCGGAACGGCCGGTGGAACCACAGGGCGTGGTCCAGGCTGGCGCCCACCACGCCGCCCGGCCCCCAGGACTCGCCGTGCACCGCCAGGACCGAGTCCAGCAGCGACAGGTCCGAGGCGTACGTCAGCGCGCAGGCGTGCAGCAGCGGGTCGTCGGGCAGCCGGCCGTCCAGCCGCATCCAGACCCGCTGGTACGGGTCGCGGGGGCGGTCGCCGGGCGGCACCCAGCCCGGTTCGCCGACATAGCGCACGTCGATCGGCCGGGGCATCGTCGCCCAGTACCCGGCCCGCTCCGGGTACCGCGCCAGCCGCTGCGCCATCGTCGGCAGCTCCGCCGGCCCCGGTACCTCCAGCGGCGCGGGCGCCTGGTGCTCCAGCCCCGACTCGGCCCGGTGGAACGAGGCCGACATGAAGAAGATCGGCCGCCCGTGCTGGACCGCCACCGACCGGCGGACGGAGAAGGAGCGCCCGTCGCGCACGTTCTCCACCTCGTAGGCGATCGGCGCGGCCGGGTCGCCGCCGCGGACGAAGTACCCGTGCAGCGAGTGCACCGCCCGGCCCGGGTCGACCGTGCGCCCGGCCGCCACCAGCGCCTGCCCGGCCACCTGCCCGCCGTACACCCGCTGCGGCCCGACCTGCGGCGACCGCCCGCGGAAGGTGACGTCGCCGACCTGCTCCAGGTCCAGCAGCGCCAGGAGGCCGTCGACGGCCTCCTGGCCGGTCACCGGACCGGGGGCGCTCACGCGGTCGGCGCCAGCGAGCCGACCCGGTGCACGCGCAGGGTGTTGGTGGATCCGGGCGTGCCCGGGGGGCTGCCGGCGACAACCACGACGAAGTCGCCGGGCCGGGCCCGGCCCAGGTCGAGCATCGCGTGGTCGACCTGGGCGAACATGGCGTCGGTGTGCTCGACGAACGGCACCAGGAAGCTCTCCACGCCCCAGCACAGCGCCATCTGGTTCCGCACGTCCTCCACCGGCGTGAACGCCAGCAGCGGCAGGTCGCAGTGCAGCCGGGCCAGGCGCCGCACCGTGTCGCCGGTCTGGGTGAACGCGACCATCGCCTTGGCGTCGACGTTGAGGGCGATCTGGGTGGCGGCGATCGTCAGCGCGCCGCCGTGGGTCCGCGGGGAGTGCTGCAGGCGCGGCACCCGGATCTCCCCGGACTCGGTGGTGGAGACGATCCGGGACATCGTCTCCACGGTCAGCCGCGCGTGCCGGCCGACGCTGGTCTCGCCCGAGAGCATCACCGCGTCGGTGCCGTCCAGTACGGCGTTGGCGACGTCCGAGGCCTCCGCGCGGGTGGGCCGGGCGTTCTCGATCATCGAGTCGAGCATCTGGGTGGCCACGATGACCGGCTTGGCCAGCTCGCGGCAGAGCTGCACGGCCCGCTTCTGCACCAGCGGCACCTGGTCCAGCGCCATCTCCACGCCCAGGTCCCCGCGGGCGACCATCACGCCGTCGAAGGCGTGGACGATCGCCTCCAGCTCGTCCACCGCCTCCGGCTTCTCGACCTTGGCCAGTACCGGCCGGCGCACCCCGACCTCGTCCATGATCTTGTGAACGAGGTCGATGTCGGCGGCCGACCGCACGAACGACAGCGCGATCAGGTCCGCCCCCAGGCCCAGCGCGAACCGCAGGTCCTCGGTGTCCTTGTCCGACAGCGCCGGGACGCTGACCGCCACGTGCGGCAGCGAGACGCCCTTGTGGTTCGAGACCGGCCCGCCCTCGGTCACCAGGCAGCGGATGTCGGGGCCGGCGACCTCGCGTACCTGGACGGCCACCTTGCCGTCGTCGATCAGCAACCGGTCGCCGACGCGCACCTCGTGCGGCAGCTCCCGGTAGGTGCAGGAGACGCGGTCGTCGGTGCCCTCGACCTGCTCGCCGGTGATCACGACCGCGTCGCCGGTCCGCCACTGCGCGGATCCGCTGGCGAACCGGCCGAGCCGGATCTTGGGTCCCTGGAGGTCGGCGAGGACCCCTACCGCCCGGCCGGTGTCCGCGGCGGCCTGCCGCACCAGCCGGTACACCTGCTCGTGGTCGGCCTGCGTCCCGTGGCTGAAGTTGAGCCGGGCCACGTCCATCCCGGCGTCGACCAGGCCGCGCACCCCCTCGGCCGAGGCGGTGGCAGGGCCGATCGTGCAGACAATCTTCGCGCGTCGCATCACCCACCCAGGCTAGCGCCGCGATCACCGCAGCGCTGGCAACCGGGACCTGAACAGCGGACATCGGCCGGCGGGCCGGCCCGGTGCGGTTCCGGGCCGCCGCCGGCCCGCGGAGGCGGCGGCCCGCGGAGACGGCGGCCCGCGGAGATGGCGGACCGCGGAGGCGGCGGACCGGCGACCACGCCCGGCGCCGTCGCGGTCCGCGGCGCGGCGCCGTCCGCGGCGCTGGCGCGGGTCCGCGGCGGCCCGGCCGGCAGGCCGCGCGGCGGGCGGGACCGTGCCGGCGGCGCGGATCGGCTAGCGTGCTCCCCTGTGGACCGGCGGCGCGGCAGCCGGCGCGGTCCGCGCTCCCCCCGGACGGACCGCGCACAGTGGAGGTCGCATGGCCGTGGACCCCTGGACACCAGGACCGCGCCGCACCGAGATCCGCGTCGACCCGGCCGGCCTGCGCGCGTTCGCCCGCGAGGTCCGCACCGAGAACGAGGCGACGCTGCGCCCGCACGCCCGCACGGTCCTCGCCGACTTCGGCCAGGGGGTCCCCTTCGGCGCCCACGCCCGCAGCCGCGCCGTCGCCGCGGCCCAGGACCGGTACCGGCACGCCATGGTCCGCGCGATCGACACCCTCCACGCCTACGTCGCCGATGCCGACACCCTGGCCACCGCCGCGGAGCGGATCGCCGCCGCGTACGGCGCCACCGACGCCGCGGCCGCCGCGCACGCCGCCGACGTCGCCGCGACGCTCGCGGCGGCGCTTGCGCAGGTGCCGGCCGGCCCGGGGCCGACCCGGTGACGGCCGCGCCGCCGCCCGGCCTGGCGCCCCGCCCCGGCGGCCCGGTGGCCGACGGCTGCACCGACTGGTCGGCGCTGAGCGTGCCCGCGCTGTGGGCGTCGCTGGCCGACGTCGGCGACCGGCGCGGCTGGCAGCAGTGCGCGACGTGGCGCCGCGCCGTCGAGGGGGTGGCGGTACAGCGGGAGCGCCTGGCGGCCTGCCGGGCGGCGCTGGTCCGCCGGTGGCCGCCGGAGCGCTCGCCCGCCGCGGCCGCCTTCGTCGCGCGGATCGACGAGCTGACCCGCTCGATGACCGAGGCCGAGGCCGCCGGCACGTCCACCGTGCACGGACTGGCCGGCCTGCTGGAGGCGCTGGAGGAGGCGCAGCGGCGGATCGCGCCCCTGCACCGGGAGTACCTGCGGGCCTCCGCCGACCTGACGCCGCGGTTCTGGTCCGACGAGGAGTCCCGGCTCAACGACCGGGCCCGCGCGGTGATGGCCGGGGCCGACGCCCGCGTCCGCCAGGAGACCGCCCGGCTGCGGCCGATGCCCACCTACGAGCACGACCGCAACATCGGCCCGGTCCACGCCGGCCGGCTCCCGCCGCGGGGGGCCGACGCGGTCCCGCAGCCCGAGCGGCCGGCGCCGCCGGGCGGGGGCGGGGCCGGCGGCGCCCACCTCAGCGGCGGAACCGCGCCCGCCCCGGACGGCGGGCCGCCGCGGGCCGCCGGTCTCCCCACGGGCGAGCCCGCGCCGCCGCCGGTGCCGGGCGCGACCGGCCCGGTCCCGCCGGCCGGCACCTGGCGGCCGGTGCACCCACCGCCGCCGCCGGGGACGAGGCCGACCGCGCCGCCCGGTGCCGCCGCCCCCGGCACCGCCCTGCCGGGCACCACCGCGCCCCCGTGCACCGCCCCGGCCCCCGGCACCGCCGGGTCGTCGGGTGCCGCCGGGCCGTCGGGAACAGCCGCCGGCGCGGGCCGCCCGCGCGGGGCCGGCCTGGCGGTCCCCGGACCGGACGGCGTCATCCGCGGCCACGCGGGCCAGGTGCCCCCTGGGGAGGCGGCCGTGCGGAGTCCAGGGCGGCCACCCGCGGGCGGGCCGCCCGGGCCGGGCCAGCCGCTCCTGGCGGGCGGACCCGCCGGGGCGGCGCCGCAGGGGGCCGCCCGAAGCGGCGCGCGGACCCCGTACCGACCGCACGACGTGCAGTGGACCGTCAGGACCGCGGGCCCAGCCGTGATCGACACTCCGCCGGAGGCGGGGCCGCACGACCCGGGCCCGGGAAAGGTGATCGGACCGTGAGGCGACGGACCGGGCTGCGGCGCGCGCTCGCCCTGCTCGCCGCCGGCCTCCTCGGCGCGGGCGGGTCGGCACCGGCGGCCGCCCTGCCCCCGCGCGGCAAGCAGTGGCACCTGGCGTACCTGCGCGTCGAGGAGGCCCACGGCATCTCCACCGGCGAGGGCGTCGTCGTCGCGCTGATCGACACCGGCGCCGACTCGGGGCACCCCGACCTGACCGGCCAGTTCCTGCCGGGCAGGGACTTCACCGGCGGCACCGACGACCGGGTCCGCGACGACGCCGACCCCGACGGCCACGGCACGGCCATGGCCGGTCTCATCGCCGCCCACGGCCGGACCGCGGGCGGCGCGCTCGGCCTGGCTCCCGGTGCCCGGATCCTGCCGATCAGGACCAGCACCGGCCGAGGCCGGACCAGCGGAATCGAGGAGGCCGTCCGCTGGGCGACCGCCCAGGGCGCCGCGGTCATCTCGATCTCCTCGGTCGGCCCCGCCGGGATCGCCGAGCAGCAGGCGGTCGCCGAGGCGGTCCGGGCCGGCGTCGTCGTCGTGGCCGGCGTCGGCAACCGCCCCCAGTCGCAGGCCGTCGGCTATCCGGCCGGGTACCCGGGCGTCCTCGCGGTGGCCGGCGTCGACCGCAGGGGCCGGCACGTCCCCAGCTCCGTCACCGGCCCGCAGGTCATGCTCGCCGCGCCCGCCGCCGACATCACCACGACCCTGCCCCGGACGGCCGGCCGCTACTACACCGGGGACGGCGGGACCAGCAGCGCGACGGCGATCGTCGCGGGGGCGGCGGCGCTGGTGCGGGCCGAGTACCCCCAGCTCACCGGCCCGCAGGTCGTCGCCCGGCTGACCGGTACCGCCGACGACCGGGGTGCCCCCGGCCGCGACCCCGAGTACGGTTACGGCGTCCTCAACCTGGCCAACGCCCTCACCGCCGACCTGCCCGGCCAGCCCACGAGCCCGCCCACGCTCGCCGCCGCCGCCCCGGCCGCGCCCTCGTCGCGCCCCTGGGTGGTCTACCTGGTCGCGCTCGGCGTACTCGCCGCGACCGCCGCCGTGGCCACCGTCTGGTACTGGCGACGCCTGACCGCCCGGCCCTCCCGCGCGGCGACGGGGCCGGGGGCCCGCTGAGGCCGTCCCGCACCCCGGGACGTGGCACAGGGCACGGCGGAAGGTCCACATTGCCCGGCGCGGCTGCTAAGTTGACCTAGCTCGCCGTCCGCAGCCACCGACGCCCGCGGACGGGGACGCAGCCCCCTGCCCGGCGCAGACCCCCTGCTCGACACAGACGCCTGCGCGACGCAGACCACCTGCCCACGCGCCGACCGGAGCCGCCATGCCTGCCATCTTCCTCGTCCACGGCGGCCTGTGGGAGGACCTGGACGCCGAGCGGTTCTGGGGGGCGACCGGCGTGCGCGCCGGGCTCGCCGAACACGGGCTGCGCACGCTCGCCCCCGACCGGTTGGTCCGGGCCCCGTCGTGGGCCGCGGAGGCGGCCCACCTGGTCGCCGCCCTGCCCCCGGAGCCGGTGACCGTCATCGCGGGGTCGCACGGCTGCTCCGCCGCCGCGCGCCTGGCGCTGGCGCGGCCCGAGTCGGTGGCGGCCCTGCTGCTGGCCTGGCCGGCCACGGCCGGCGACCCCGACGTGGACGCCTCGGCGCACGCCCGCCTGGACAGCGTGGGCGCCCGGACCACCGAGGTGTCGCACCTGCTCGACGGCCAGGTGCTACGCGGCGTCAGCGAGACGGACCTCGGCTGCCTGGCGATGCCCGTCGGCGTACTGCCCTCGGTACCGGAGGACCGGCAGCACCAGCGCCGCACCGTCGACGCGCTGCTGGCCCGGATCCCGCACGCCCGGGAGCTGCCCGGGTGCCCGGCCCCGCCGGCCGCGGACTTCGCCGACCACCTACCGCGGCTGGTCGGTTCCCTTCTCGGGTTCGTCGACGACGCCGTCGGCTGCTGAGCCGCCCGACCCGACATCGCCCGCAACGCCGACAGCGGGCGGCGCGGCACGGACAGCGGGCGGCGCGGCGTCGACAGCGGGCGCCGCGGCCGGGTCCGCCCCCGGCGGGTCCGGCGGGCCGGGCCGGGCCGCGGCGGTGTCTACGGCGGCCGCCGCCGCCAGTTCCCGGTCGTACCGCTCCTCGGTCACCACGTCGTAGCCGCCGCCGTCGGCGGCCTCGCGCGGCAGCAGGAACTCGCGCGGACCGCGGACGGTCATCAGGTAGGCGACGGCGGCGGCGAACACCACCAGCGACATCCACGCGTTGAACCGCATCCCCAGCACCACCGGGGCGTCGTCGACGCGCATCAGCTCGATCCAGAACCGGCCGACCGTGTACGCGGCGACATACAGCGCGAACGCCCGCCCGCGGCCGAACCGGAACCGCCGTTCGAGGACGAGGATCAGCACCGCGACGCCGACGTTCCACAGCGCCTCGTACAGGAACGTGGGGTGGTAGAGGCCGGGCAGGGTCAGCGGCTGGCCGTCGGGGCCGGGCAGCGCCTGGCCGGGGTTGACCCGGTCCATCACGTGCACCTGCAGGCCCCACGGCAGCGTCGTCAGCCCGCCGTGCAGCTCGTTGTTGAACCAGTTACCGAACCGGCCGACCGCCTGCGCCAGCGGCAGGCCGGGCGCCAGCGCGTCGGCGAACACCCGCAGCGGGATGCCGACCTGGCGGCAGCCGAGCCACGCGCCCACCGCCCCGCCCGCGACGGCACCCCAGATGCCGAGGCCGCCCTCCCAGATGTAGAGCGCCTTGACCGGTTCGCCGTTGTAGCCGAAGTAGTCGTTCCAGGAGGTCAGGACGTGGTAGACGCGCGCGCCGACGACGCCGAACGGGACGGCCCAGACCGCCACGTCCAGCACGACCCAGGGGGCCACGCCGCGGCGGCGCAGCCGCACCTCGGTGACGGCGCAGGCGATGACGATGCCGGCGACGATGCACAGCGCGTACGCCCGGACCGGGAACGCGCCCAGGTGCCAGACGGCGGTGGTCGGGCTCGGGATCGCGGCGAGGTTCACGCTTGCACCTTAGCGGCGGCCCGGCCGGACGGGGAGCGCCGCACACCGGCGGCGAGGTCCGCCGACAGCGCCCGCAGCGCGGCGAGGCCGGCCGGCTCGTCCGGGGCGTCGAGCAGGCAGCGGATGAGGGCGCTGCCGACGATCACCCCGTCGGCGTACCCGCCGACGGCGGCGGCCTGGTCGCCGTCGCGCACGCCCAGGCCCACGGCCACGGGGATCGCGGGGTCCGCCGCGCGGACCCGGGCCACCAGTGCGGGCGCCGCGCTGGAGGTCCGCTCCCGGGCGCCGGTGACGCCCATGACGCTCGTGGCGTACACGAAGCCGCGGCAGTGCCCGACCGTCATCGCCAGCCGCGCGTCGGTGGACGAGGGCGCGACCAGGAAGACCCGGTCCAGGTCGTACCGGTCGGCGGCCGCCAGCCACTCGCCGGCCTCGTCGGGGATCAGGTCGGGGGTGATGAGGCCGACGCCGCCCGCGGCGGCGAAGTCGCGCGCGAACCGGTCGGGCCCGTACTTCTCCACCGGCGCCCAGTACGTCATCATCGCCACCGGCGCACCGGCGGCGGCGACCGCCTCGACGATGCGCAGGACGTCCGCGGTCCGCACGCCGCCGGCCAGGGCGATGTCGCTGGCCCGCTGGATCACCGGGCCGTCCATCACCGGGTCGGAGTACGGCAGCTCGACCTCGACGATGTCGACGCCCGCCTCGACCATCGCGGTCATGGCGGCGATGCTGCCCTCGACTGTGGGGAAGCCCGCCGGCATACAGCCGACGACGGCGGCCCGGCCCTCGGCCCGGGTGCGGGCGAACGTGTCGGCCAGCGTCACCGCGGTCCCCCCTCGGTGTCCAGCAGGTCGAAGTACGCGGCCGCGGTGTGCATGTCCTTGTCGCCGCGGCCGGAGAGGTTCACGACGATCGTCGGCTCCCGGCCCAGCGCCGCGGTCAGCTCCGGGACGACCGCGACCACGCCGGCCAGCGCGTGCGCGCTCTCGATCGCCGGGATGATGCCCTCGGTGCGGCAGAGCTGGCGGAAGGCCGCCATCGCCGCGGCGTCGTCCACCGCCCGGTACGTCGCGCGGCCGCTGTCGTGCAGCCACGCGTGCTCGGGGCCGACGCCCGGGTAGTCGAGCCCGGCGGAGATCGAGTGCGACTCGACGGTCTGGCCGTCGTCGTCCTGCAGCACGTAGGTGCGGGTGCCGTGCAGGACGCCGACGCCGCCGCCGCTGATGCTGGCGGCGTGCCGGCCGGTGCCGACGCCGTCGCCGCCGGCCTCGAAGCCGTACAGCCGCACCTCGGCGTCGTCGAGGAACGGGTGCATGATGCCGATCGCGTTGGACCCGCCGCCGACGCAGGCGGCCACGGCGTCCGGCAGCGCGCCGGTCGCCTCCAGGCACTGGGCCCGCGCCTCGACCCCGATCCCCCGGACCAGGTCGCGGACCAGCTCCGGGAACGGGTGCGGGCCGGCGGCGGTGCCGATCAGGTAGTGGGTGTCGTCCACCGTGCTCACCCAGTCGCGCAGGGCCTCGTTCATCGCGTCCTTGAGAGTGCGCGAGCCGGTCGTGACGGGGACGACCGTCGCGCCCAGCATCCGCATCCGGGCGACGTTGAGCGCCTGCCGGCGGGTGTCGACCTCGCCCTGGTAGACGACGCACTCCAGGTCGAACAGGGCGGCGGCCGTGGCGCTGGCCACGCCGTGCTGCCCGGCGCCGGTCTCGGCGATGATCCGCCGCTTGCCCATCCGCCGGGTGAGCAGCGCCTGGCCCAGGACGTTGCGCACCTTGTGCGCGCCGGTGTGGTTCAGGTCCTCGCGCTTGAGCAGGATCCGGGCGCCGACCTCGGCCGACAGCCGGGTCGCCGGGTACAGCATCGAGGGCGTGCCGGCGTACTCGCGCAGCAGCCGGTCGAACTCGGCGGTGAACGCCGGGTCGACTCTGGCCTCCCGCCACGCGCCGTCGAGCTGGTCCAGCGCGGCGACGAGCGCCTCGGGCATGAACCGCCCCCCGAACCGGCCGAAGTGGCCGGTCGCGTCGGGTACCGCGGGCGCCCCCATCAGCTCGGCCTCGGGGTGGCGGGGTGGCTGCCGGCCGTCACCAGGGCGGCGACCGCGTCGCGCGGGCTCGCCTGGGTGACCAGGCCCTCGCCGACGAGCACCGCGTCGGCGCCGGAGGAGGCGTACCGGATCAGGTCGTGCGGCCCGCGCACGCCCGACTCGGCGATCTTGACGACAGCGGCGGGCAGGCCGGGCGCGATCCGTTCGAAGACCGTGCGGTCGACCTCCAGGGTGCGCAGGTCGCGGGCGTTGACGCCGATGACCTTGGCGCCGGCCTCCAGCGCGCGGTCGGTCTCCTCGATGTCGTGGACCTCCACCAGGGCGGTCATGCCCAGCGACTCGATCCGCTCCAGCAGGCCGACGAGGACGTTCTGCTCCAGCGCGGCGACGATCAGCAGCACCAGGTCGGCGCCGTACGCCCGGGCCTCGTGGACCTGGTAGCTGGAGACCACGAAGTCCTTGCGCAGCAGCGGCACGTCGACCGCGGCCCGGACGGCCGCCAGGTCGGCGAGCGAGCCGCCGAACCAGCGGCCCTCGGTCAGCACGCTGATCACCCGGGCGCCGCCGGCCGCGTACTGGATGGCCAGCTCGGCCGGGTCCGGGATGTCGGCGAGCGCCCCCTTCGACGGCGAGGAGCGCTTGACCTCGGCGATGACGGCGACGCCGGGGCGGCGCAGCGCGGCGTACGCGTCGATCGGCGGGGGCGCGGCCGCGGCGCGGGCCCTCATCTCCTGCATGGGGACGGACTGCTCACGCGCGGCGATGTCCTCGCGCACCCCGGCCAGGATCTCGTCGAGCACGCTGCCGGAACCGCCGCCGCTCTGTCTCGTTGTCACCAACGGACTCCCCCCTCCGGGTGTCATGCGCCGATGCTAAGTGCTCGCCCTCCCGGCGCTGGCGTGGGGGTATGGCGTAGCTCACGGTACGTAGTACCGCATAATCCGCGAACGGGCCGGCAGCGGCGCCTTCCGCGCACGTATACCTGCCGCCGCGACCACGCTCGGTTACACGGTGGGGTCCTCGCCCCGGTCCAGCGCCCGCCACGCCGCCGCGTCCCCGGCTCCGCCGCGGGAGTCACCCGGACGGGTGTCGCCGGTCGGGGTGCCGGCGCCGGCCGGGCCGTCGTCGCGGGCGTACCGGGCCCCCAGGCCCGGCCACCGGCCGGCCTCGCGGATGGCCAGCACGCCGCAGGCGGTGACGACGGCGCCGCAGGCGGCCACCACCACCGGCCACAGCGGCCCGGCGCCCTCGGTCACCGCGGTCGTCGGCCCCGCCACGAAGCCGACGCCGATCAGCACCAGGACGCCGCCGACGACCCGCCGCAGCAGGCCGGGTACCGCGACGAGCGCACCGGCGCCGGCCAGCGCGACCAGCGCCGTGGCGGGCAGCCAGGGCAGCGTGCCGGCGCCGGTCAGGCTGGCCGCCCCGCCGGGCAGGGTCGAGGGTCCCGGGCCGTCCCAGGTGGCCCAGGTGCGGCCGCTGGCCCACAGCGCGACGGCCGACGCCAGGGCGCACACCGCCACGACACCGGTCATCCGGCGGCGGGCCGGTGCGTCGGCGGGGACGGAGTCTTCGCTCATGCGCCCAGGCAACCACGGGCGGGCCGGCGGCGGCAGCGGGACGGCCGCACGGTCACCGGGCCGGGCGCAGGGTCTCGGCGGCGGCGATGGCCGTCAGCACGGCGGCGGCCTTGCTGCGGGTCTCCCGCTCCTCGGCCGCGGGGTCGGAGTCGGCGACGATGCCGGCGCCGGCCTGGACGTACGCGCGGCCGCGCCGGATCAGCGCGGTGCGGATGGCGATGGCCATGTCCAGCTCGCCGCCGAATCCGAGGTAGCCGACCGTGCCCCCGTACAGGCCGCGGCGCGCCGGCTCCAGCTCGTCGATGATCTCCATCGCGCGCACCTTCGGGGCGCCGGACAGCGTGCCCGCCGGGAACGTCGCCGCCAGCGCGTCGTACGCCGTGCGGTCCGCACGCAGGTCCCCGGTGACCGTGGAGACGATGTGCATGACGTGGCTGTACCGCTCGATCGCGGCGAACTGCGGCACGCTCACCGTCCCCGGCGCGCACACCCGCCCGAGGTCGTTGCGGCCGAGGTCCACGAGCATCACGTGCTCGGCCCGCTCCTTGGGGTCGGCGAGCAGCTCGGCGGCGAGCCGGGCGTCGGCGTCGGCGTCGCCGCCGCGCGGCCGGGTGCCCGCGATCGGGTGCAGCAGCGCCCGCCGCGCCGGACCCTCCGCGGTGACCTTGACGTGCGCCTCGGGGGACGAGCCGACGATGTCGAAGTCGTCGAACCGCAGCAGGTACATGTACGGGCTGGGGTTGGTGGTCCGCAGGACCCGGTACACGTCCAGCGGGTCGGCCGCGGTGGCGCGCTCGAACCGCTGGGACACCACGATCTGGAAGCACTCGCCGGCGCGGATCGCCTCCTTGGCCGCCTCGACCGCCTTGGGGTACTCCCCGTCCGGGGTCCGGCTGACCACGCCCGCCATCGGGTCCACGGCGCCCGCGGCGAGGGTCGAGACCACCGGCGGCGTGGGCCGGGAGAGGGCCGAGGTCATCGCGTCCAGGCGCCCGATCGCGTGGTGGTACGCGGCGGCGACGGCCGCCTCGTCGCGGTGCGCGGGCAGGACGGCGTTGGCCACCAGGATGGCCGCCCCGGCGTAGTGGTCCAGGACCACCAGGTCGGTGGCCAGCATCATGCCCAGCTCGGGGACGCCCAGCTCGTCAGCGGTGTGCGCGGGCAGCGTCTCGAACCGCCGGACCGCGTCGTAGGCGAGGTAGCCGACCATCCCGCCGGTCAGCGGCGGCAGCCCGGCCTCCGGGCCGGTCCCGCCGGCCGGGCCGGACAGCGCCGCCACCGTCGCCGCCAGCGCGGCGAGCGGGTCGCCGTCGACCGGCACGCCGTCGGGCGGGGTGCCCAGCCAGTGCGCGGCGCCGCCGCGCGCGGTGAGGGTGGCGCTGCTGCGCACCCCGACGAACGAGTACCGGGACCACGCCGAGCCGGCGCCGTGCTCGGCGGACTCCAGCAGGAACGTGCCCGGGCCGCCGGCCAGCTTGCGGTACACCCCCACGGGCGTCTCGCCGTCGGCGAGCAGGCGCCGGACGACCGGCACGACGCGGCGGGTCGCCGCCGCGGCCGCGAAGCCGGCCGGGTCGGGACTGACTGCTCCGGTGGTCACGCGGACCCCTCCTGCGCGCTGCGGCCGCCGACGGCGGCCGGGACGGACTCGCTGAAGCAGGTGCGGGTGCCGGTGTGGCAGGCGGGCCCGACCTGGTCGACGCTGACGAGCAGGGCGTCGCCGTCGCAGTCGAGCGCGACGGATTTGACGTACTGGTGGTGGCCGGAGGTCTCGCCCTTGACCCAGGGCTCGCCCCGGCTCCGGGACCAGTACGTCGCCCGGCCCGAGTCCAGGGTGCGCCGCAGCGCCGCCCGGTCCATCCAGGCGAGCATGAGCACCTCGCCGGTGTCGTACTGCCGCACGACCGCGGCCACCAGCCCGTCGCGGTCCCAGCGCACCCGGACGACCGCGTCGCCCCCGTCCACGCCGGCCGGCGGCGTGTCGGCCGGCTCGGTTCCCGATTCGTCCCGTGTCCCGTCCACGGCCCCATCCTCCCCTACGTCCCGCACCCATCACAGCCCCCGGCCCGGCCGCCTGCGGCGATCACGCGGACGCGGACACCGCACCCCTGCCTCGTTGCGTCCGGCGGTGAATTCACCTACCGTTGAATTCATCATTCGGTGAAAATTCGGAGGTGGTGGCATGGGAGTCGTCGAGGTGGCCGGGCTGGTGGTCGAGCGGGGCGGGCGGACCGTGCTGCACGGCATCAGCGCCCGGATCGCGGCAGGCAGCGTGACCGGCCTGCTCGGGCCCAGCGGCAGCGGCAAGACCACGCTGATGCGGGCCGTGGTCGGCGTCCAGAAGATCCGGGCCGGCACGGTGACGGTGTGCGGGTCGCCCGCCGGCTCGGCGCCCCTGCGCCGCCGCGTCGGCTACGTCACGCAGGCACCCAGCGTGTACGCCGACCTCAGCGTCCGCGAGAACGCGCGCTACTTCGCCGCCCTCGTCGGGCGGGACGCCGCGGCGGCCGACGCCGCCGTCGCCGATGTCGGGCTGGCCGCGGCCGCCGGCCAGGTGGTCGGGTCGCTGTCGGGCGGGCAGCGCAGCCGGGCGTCCCTGGCCTGCGCGCTCGTCGGGGCGCCCGAGCTGCTCGTCCTCGACGAGCCGACCGTCGGCCAGGACCCGGTCCTGCGCGAGGACCTCTGGCAGCGCTTCCACGCCCTGGCCGCGGCCGGCACCACCGTCCTGGTGTCCAGCCACGTGATGGACGAGGCCGGCCGGTGCGACCGCCTGCTGCTCGTGCGCGAGGGCCGGCTGGTCGCCGACGACACCCCGGCCGGGATCCGCGCCAGTGCCGGCACCGACGACCTGGACCGGGCGTTCCTGCGGCTCATCCGCCGCGACGGCGCGGGGGCGGCGTGATGTCGGCGCGCATCCTGGGCGCGACCATCGGGCGCATCCTGCGCCAGCTCCGCCACGACCGCCGCACGGTCGGCCTCGTCGTCGCCGTGCCGACGCTGCTGCTGACCCTGCTGTACTTCATGTTCGAGGGCGCGCCGTCCACGTTCGACCGGGTGGCCCTGGTGATGCTGGGTGTCTTCCCGTTTATCATGATGTTCCTGGTCACCAGCATCGCGATGCTGCGGGAGCGGACGACCGGCACGCTGGAGCGCCTGCTCACCACGCCGCTGGGCCGGCTGGACCTGCTGTTCGGGTACGGGGTCGCGTTCGGCCTGGCCGCCGCGGTGCAGGCGGCGGTCGCCGCCGGTGCGGCGTACTGGCTGTTCGGGCTGGACACCGCCGGCTCGCCGGCCCTGGTCGTGCTGATCGCCGTCCTCAACGCCGTACTCGGGGTCGGGCTGGGCCTGCTGTGCAGCGCGTTCGCCCGGACCGAGTTCCAGGCCGTGCAGTTCATGCCGGTGGTGGCGCTGCCGCAGCTCCTGCTCTGCGGGCTGTTCGTACCGCGGGAGCAGATGGCCGGCTGGCTGCAGGCCGTCAGCGACGCGCTGCCGCTGTCGTACGCGGTCGAGGCGCTCGCCCTCGTCGGCCGGCAGGCCACGCCGACCGGCGACACCTGGCGGGACATCGCCGTCGTGGCCGGCGCCGTGGTCCTGACCCTGGTGCTGGCGGCGGCGACGCTGCGGCGGCGGACGGACTGAGCGCCCGGGGCGCCCCGCCCGCGCGCCGGGGCGCCCCGGTGATCGCTGGGTAAGGTCGACGGGGGGAGGTGCCGTGACGGGTAGGAGTGGGCGGCGGGCCGGCAAGCCGGACACGCGGGGCGCGATCCTGGCGGCCGCGCGCGAGGCGTTCGGGGCGCGCGGCTTCGACCGCGCGTCGGTCCGCGGCATCGCGGCCGACGCGGGCGTGGACCCGGCGCTGGTGCACCACTACTTCGGTACCAAGGAGCAGCTTTTCCAGGCCACCCTGGCGATCCCGATCGACCCCGGGCAGGTGCTGTCCACGATGCTCGACGGGGACCGCGACCGCGTCGGGGAGAATCTGGTGGCCGCGGGCCTGGCCGCCTGGGACTCGCCCGCGGGCGTCGCCGCCGCGGCGCTGCTGCGCTCGGCCATGACCAGCGAGTGGTCGGCCCGGCTGCTGCGCGAGTTCCTGCTCACGCAGGTGCTGCGCCGGGTACGCCGCCGCCTCGACCTCGACGGCCCGGACGCCGACTGGCGCCTGGGCCTGGCCGCCTCACAGATGGCCGGGCTGCTGGTGATGCGGTACCTGCTGCGGATGGAGCCCCTGGCCTCCGCGCCGCGGGCGCAGATCGTGACGACCGTCGGGCCCACCATCCAGCACTACCTGACCGGCGCGCTGGACCTGCCCGCCGCCTGAGGACCCTGCGCGATCGCCTCGCGCAGGCGCTGCAACTGGGCCGGGGCGGCCGGGGTGGCCTCGACGAAGTCCACCGGCGTCACCTCGATCGTCGCGCCGGCCCGCTCCAGCCGCACCGCGGCGAGGTCGACGTGGTGCAGGACCGCGCCGCGGCCGACGTCCAGCAGCATCCCGGTCGGGTGGGCGGCGGCGAAGTCCAGCGCCGCGGCGCGCGCCGCCACGTCCTCCAGCGCCCGGACCCAGCCGCTGAGCCAGACCCGGCCCAGCGTCGCGCCGGCGCCGGGGCACGGCAGGTCGGCGATCTCCAGGACGGCGGCGACCGTCCGGTGGTCCCCGGGCCGTGGGCGCAGGGCCCGGCCGGCGGGGCTGCCCTCGCGGCTGAGCAGCAGCAGGCGGCCGTGCGCGTCGCAGGCGTAGCAGACCGGCTGCGGGCCGGGCCGGCACGCGACGTGGAGGCTGCCGGGCAGGCGGCTGGCGACGAGGGCGCGGGCTACGGCCGCGGGACTGGGCCACATGTGTCCTCCACGAGGCGGTTGACCGGTGTACGCGCCCGCGGTTTGTGGCGGGTGCGACTTTGGTTAGGCAACCCTAATAGACCGTGCGACGCGGTGGGGAACCGCACCGGCGGACCGCCCTCGCCACCGCCCGCCGACCGCCCGCGGGTGCCGTCGGCGGGCGGGTACGCTGGGCCGGATCGCATCCGGTCGGCGGCGTCCGATACGCTGGCCGGAACCCGTCCGCTCGGCTTGCCGACGGACACCCCGCGCGGCGACCTGTGCCGTGCGCTGAGCGCACCAGTCCGCTGGCGCGCTTCGCGCATCGCACAGCGGCGCCCGCGCGGCACGGACCGCAGCCGGCCAGCCGGCCCACGCGGTCCCACCCGGGCGGCGCCCAGTCGCCGACCCGGGAGTGCTCGGGCGACGTGACCTGTCACGCCGGCCCGACCGCGCGCCGGTGCCTGACCAGGCTCCGGCGCTAAGGCCATGTGCGGTGTTGCCCGGCAACGCCGCGAACCCACGCTTGGAGACCACGGTTTGAACACCCCGCGGCCCAAGGCCCGCCTTTCCCGGGCCCTCGGCATTCCGCTCACCCGCAAGTGCGTCAAGTACTTCGAGCGGCGCCCGTACCCGCCGGGCGTCCACGGACGCGGCCGGCGCAAGCCCTCCGACTACCAGGTCCGGCTGCTGGAGAAGCAGCGGCTGCGCCACCAGTACAACGTGAGCGAGAGCCAGCTCCGCAAGGCCTTCGCCGAGGCCGTCCGCTCCGCCGGCAAGACCGGCGAGGTGCTCGTCAGCCTGCTGGAGCGCCGGCTGGACGCCACCGTCGTGCGCTCGGGCCTGGCCCGGACGATCTACCAGGCCCGCCAGATGGTCGTGCACGGCCACATCCAGGTCGACGGCGCCAAGGTCGACCGGCCCTCGTACCGGCTGAAGCCGGGCCAGGTCATCACGGTCAAGGAGCGCAGCCGCGCCACGACGCCGTTCCAGGTGGCCGCCGCCGGCGCCAACGCCGACGGCCCGACCGCGCCGTACCTGTCGGTCGCGATCTCCGAGCTGACCGTCACCGTGCTGCGGGCGCCGGAGCGCTCCGAGGTGCCGGTGCACTGCGACGAGCAGCTCGTCGTCGAGTTCTACTCCCGCTGACCCGGCCGCCGGCCGCCGCCGGCACCTCGGGAACGCCGGGAAAGGGGCCGCGGACATCGTCCGCGGCCCCTTTCCCGTGTCCTGCCGCGGTCGTCAGCGGGTCTGGGCGAGCCAGGAGGCGTGCAGGCGGCCGTACACCGAGTCGGGCACCGCGACCAGGTCGTCGTGCGGGCCGCGCTGCACGATCCGGCCGGCGTCGAAGACCAGCACCTCGTCGGCCACCTCCGCCGTCGAGAGCCGGTGCGCGATGATCACCGTCGTGCGGCCGCGGGTCACCGCCTCCAGCGCCCGCTGCAGCCGGACCTCGGTCGCCGGGTCCACCGCGCTGGTGGCCTCGTCGAGCACGAGCAGGTCCGGGTCCGCCACGTACGCCCGCACCAGCGCCACGAGCTGCCGCTCCCCCACGCTCAGCGCCTCCCCGCGCTCGCCGACCGGCGTGTCCAGCCCCTCCGGCAGGCCGTCCGCCCAGTCGCCGAGCCCCAGCTCGCCGCACGCCCGCCGCACGTCCGCGGCGGAGAGGTCCGGGGCGGCGAAGCGGATGTTGCCGGCCACCGTGGCGTCGAACAGGAAGCCGTCCTGGGGCACCATCACCACCCGCGCGCGCAGCGAGTCGAACCGCACCCGCGGCAGCAACACGTCCGCGAGGTGGACGGTGCCGGCGGTCGGGTCCATCAGCCGCGTCAGCAGCTTGGCGAACGTGGTCTTGCCGCTGCCGGTCTCCCCGACGACGGCCACGCGGGACTTGGCGGCGATCTCGACGTCGATGTCGCGCAGCACCAGCGGCCCGGCCGCGGAGTAGGCGAACTGGACGCCGCGGAACCGGATGTCCACCGGCCCCGCCGGCAGCGCCACGCCCTCGGCGCCGGGGTCCGCGACGTCCGGGGTGAAGTCGAGCACGTCCAGGACCCGCCGCCAGCCGGCGATCGCGTTCTGCGCCTCGTTGAGGACCTCGGTGGCGATCTGCACCGGCTGGACGAACATCGTCACGAGAAACAGGAACGCGGTCACGGTGCCGACGCTGAGCGCGCCCCCGGCGCCGAGGAAGGTACCGGCGACGACCACCGCGGCCAGCGCCAGCCCCGCCGCCAGCTCGCCGATCGACGTGCCGAACACGCTCGTGCGCAGGGCGTGGTACTGGGCGCGGCGGTGGCTGTCGACGGCCGAGTCCAGCCGCCGGGCGGTGCGGTCGGCCACGCCGTACGCGCGGATCACCGGGGCGCCCACGACGCTCTCGGACACCGCCCCCAGCATCGCGCCGACCCGCTGGCGCACCTCGCCGTAGGCGCCGGCCAGGCGCCGCTGCTGGGTGCGGATGACGAGGATCCCCGGCAGGAACACGGCGTACATCAGCAGGGTGAGCTGCCAGGAGTACACGAGCATCACGATCGTGGTGACCACGATCTGGCCGGCGCTGACGAGCAGGATCACGCCGCCCCACTGGATGAACTGGGTGATCTGGTCGACGTCGCTGGTCACCCGCGACACCAGCGTGCCGCGCCGCTGCGCCTGCTGGTGCAGCATCGACAGGTCGTGGACGTGCCGGAACGCCCGCACGCGCAGGTTGGCCAGCGCCGTCTCGCTGACGGTGAACAGCCGCCGCACCATCAGGTACCCGGCGAGGCTGGTGACCGCGAGGACCACGGCCGTCGCCGTCACGATCGTCAGGACGGCGCCGACGTCCGGCCCGCCCGGCGCGTTGATCCCGTCGTCGATGGCCCGCTGGACGGCGATCGGCGCCGCCGCCCGCCCGGCCAGCGACACCAGGGCCAGGGCGAGGGTGCCCGCCAGGCCGGTGCGCAGTTCCGGCGAGAGGGCCAGGCCGCGGCGCAGCGTGGCCCAGGTCGTCTCCTCGGGGGTCGGTGCGCTCACGCGGGCTCTCCACTGTAGGCCGGGTCCTCGTCGTAGGCGTGCGCCTGGGTGCGCTCGGCGTCGGCCTGCTCGTAGGCGCTGACCAGCGCGGCGTACCCCGGCACCGTGCGGAGCAGGTCGGCGTGCGTGCCGCGGCCGCGCACCGTGCCGCCGTCGAGGTACACGACCTCGTCGGCGAGGGTGATGGTCGCCCGGCGGTAGGCGACCACCAGGATCGTCGCCGCGGGCGCGCGCCCGCGCAGGCCCGCCAGGATCGCGGCCTCGACCCGCGGGTCCACCGCGCTGGTCGCGTCATCGACGACCAGCAGCCGCGGCCGCCCGGCCAGCGCACGGGCCAGCGTGAGGCGCTGCCGCTGGCCGCCGGACAGCGTCGCGCCGCGCTCGCCCAGCTCGGTGTCCGGCCCGGCGGGCAGGTGGTCGACAAAGGCGGTGGCCTGGGCCAGGTCCAGCGCCGCGCGGACGGCGGCCTCGTCCACGCCGGGCCGTTCGAGGGCGACGTTGGCCCGGACGCTGTCGTCGAACACGAACGGCGTCTGCGGCACCAGCGCCACGGCCGCGGCCAGCGCGTCGGCCCGCAGACCGCGCAGGTCCGCGCCGTCGAGCCGGACCACGCCGGCCGTCGGGTCGACCAGGCGCGCGGCCAGCGCCGCGAGGGTGGACTTGCCCGCGCCGGTCGGGCCGACCAGCGCGACGGTGCGCCCCGCGGGCACCGTGAAGGTCACGTCGCGCAGGACCGGCAGGCCCGGCGTGTAGGCGAACGTGACATCCTCGAACGCCAGCGCCGCGCCGGCCCCGCCGGCCGCCGCCGCGGCGCCGTAGGGCATCTCCCCGGTCGCGGCGAGCACGCTGCGCACCCGGTCCCAGCCGGCGACGCTGCGCGGCAGCTCGCTGAGTACCCAGCCGATCGCCCGGACAGGGAAGGCCAGCACCGTGAACAGCAGCGTCACGCTGACCAGCTCCTCCACGCCGATCGCCCCCGCCCGCAGCCGCCACGCCCCGACGAGCAGGGCGGTGAGGGTACCCAGCGTGGGCAGCACCTCCAGGACGGGGTCGAACGCCCCGCGCAGCCGGCCGACGGAGATCAGCGCGTCCCGGAGCTGCCCGGCGCGCTCCCGGAACCGCGCCGTCTCGGCCGCCTCCCGGCCCATCGCCTTGACCACGAGCGCGCCGTCGAAGCTCTCGTGGGCGATGTCGCTGACCTCGCCGCGCAACTGCTGCGCCCGGGCCTGCCGGGGCGCCATCCGCCGGGAGTAGACGACGTTGACGCCGAACAGCGTCGGGAAGACGCCGAAGCCGACCAGCGCCAGTACCCAGTCGGTGGCCAGCAGCGACCCGAGGGCGGCGACCAGCATGACCACGGTGCCGACGGCGAACGGCAGCGGTGCGATCGGGAACCACGCCGCCTCGACGTCGGAGTTGGCGTTGGACAGCAGTGTGCCGGTGGAGTGCCGGTGGTGCCAGGACAGTGGCAGCGACAGGTACCGGCGGGTGACCCGGCGGCGGTACCGCGCCTGCATCTGGAACTGCATGTACCCGGCACCGAGCCGGCGGCCGAAGATGCCCGCGATCCGCAGCAGCGTGACGGCGACGAAGGCCGCCCCGGCGGCGGCGAGGGTACCGGTGGCCACCGACCCCGAGCGGACGGCCGGCACGACCACGTGCCCCACGACGTACCCGGACAGGTAGGCGCCACCGATGATCAACAGGCTGTAGACGACGCTGCCCAGCACGCCGACGGTGAACAGGCGCGGCTGCTCGGCGACGGCGCGCCCCAGGACCCGCAGCCCCCGCCAGATGATCCGCCGATCGGTCCTCGCCGTCACACACCGCCCCCTGTCACACCGCTCGCGGCGGCCGCCGTCCCGACGTCACCGCGTCCCTGGCCCCGCCAGGCGCTGACCCCACCGGACAGGGACCACGACTCCTGCCGGACAGGGACCACAACCGCCGCCGCCGGACACTGATTCCCATCCTCGCCCACCGGTCCGACATCGCCGCCCGCACCGCGATCGCGCGCGCCCGGCGAAACCGTCATTTACGATGCTGCGCATGAACCGGTACGCCGGCGCCGAGCGGCGCGCCCTCGCCGACGCCCTGGAGGCCGCCGGCCCCGACGCCCCGACGCTGTGCGAGGGCTGGGCGACCCGGGACCTCGCCGCCCACGTGGTGCTGCGCGAGCGCCGGCCCGACGTCGCGGTCGGCCTGGTCGTGCCGGCGCTGCGCGGCCACGTCGACCGGGTGCTGCGCGCCCGCGCGGCGACGCCGTACCCGCAGCTACTCGCCGACCTGCGGCAGCCGCCCTGGTGGTCGCCGATCAGCAACCCGCTGCTGGACGGCGCGCTCAACGCCACCGAGTTCTTCGTCCACCACGAGGACGTCCGGCGCGGCCGGGCCGGCTGGGCGCCCCGCGAGCTGTCCCCGGCGTACGCCTCTGCGATCTGGGGACAGGTGCGCGCCATGGCCCGCTGGTCGCTGCGCCGGTGGCGGGGCGCGGTCCTGCTGGACGCGCCGGGGTACGGCCAGTACCGGGCCGGGCTCGGCGGCGAGCCGGTCCGGGTCACCGGCGCGCCGGCCGAGCTGCTGCTGTTCCTGACCGGCCGGCAGCGCGACACCCGCACACAGGTTACCGGCACGCCGGTGCTGGCCGACCGGCTGCGCGGCGCCCGGCTGGGCGTCTGAGCGGGGCGGATCAGGCGAACACCTGGGGCGCGGCCCAGTCCTGGGCAGGCGCGTACTCCAGGTCGTACCGGGCCGCCGCGATCCGGCCGACGGCGTCGACCAGGGCGGGGGCGGGCAGCGTGTAGGGCAGCCGCAGGAAGCGTTCGAGGGTGCCGTCGAGCCCGAACCGCGGCCCCGGCGCGAGCCGGACCCCCAGCCGCTCCGCCGCCCGCGACAGCGCACTGGAGACCGGCCCGTCCAGCTCCATCCACAGCGTCACGCCGCCGGTCGGCACCGTGCACCGCCACTCCGGCAGCTCGGCCCGGACAGCGGCGACGAGGGCGTCGCGCTGGTCGGTCAGCGCGCGCCGCCGGGCCGCCACGATCCCGGCCGCGCGCGCCAGCAGCTCGACGGCGACGAGCTGGTCCAGGACCGGGCTGGCCATGTCCACCCCGACCCGCGCCGCCGCCAGCCGCTGGACCGTCGGCGCCGAGGCGCGCACCCAGCCGATCCGCAGCCCGCCCCAGTACGGCTTGCTGACCCCGCCGATGGACACCACCCGCGACCGCCGGTCGAAGGCGGCCACCGGCGGCGGCATCGGCGCCCCGGCCAGCGACAGGTCCACGAACGACTCGTCCACCACCAGGTCCGTGCCGGCCGCCTGCGCCGCCAGGACGACCCGCTCCCGCAGGTCGGCGGACATGAGGTGGCCGGTGGGGTTCTGGAACTCGGGGATCAGGTACGCCAGCGCGGGTCGGCTCTGCCGGATGGTGCCGACCAGCAGCTCGGCGTCCCAGCCGTCGGCGCCCAGGCCGTGGGTGGTCACGCGGGCGCGGCGGGCGGCGAGGGCGGCCAGCGCGTTGGGGTACGTGGGCGACTCCACGAGCACCCCGGCGCCGCCGGGCACCAGCAGGCGCAGGACCAGGTCCAGCGCGTGCTGCGTACCGTTGGTGATCATGATCTGGTCGGCGGTCGTCGGCAGGCCCCGGGCGGCGTACCCGGCCGCCACGGCCTCGCGCAGCTCGCCGAGCCCGACCGGGTGGTAGCCGGCCCCGCCCAGGTACCGCGGCAGCTTCTCGACGGCGGCCTGCGCCGCCCCGACCAGCTCGGGCGGCGCGGGCAGGGCGGCGCACCCGAGGTCGAGCAGGTCGAGGTCGTCGACCGGGGTCCACAGGCCGGAGCTGGCCACCCGATGGCCGGGCGGCAGCGTCGTCCAGCTCCCCGCGCCGCGGCGGCTGGTCAGGTGGCCGCTGTCGCGGAGCTGGCCGTACGCCGCGGAGACCGTCGTCCGGCTCACCCGCAGCGACTCGGCCAGCTCGCGCTCGGCCGGCAGCCGGACGCCCAGCGGCAGCCGCCCGTCGGCCAGCAGCCCGCGCACGGCGCCGGCCAGCGCGGCGTAGTCGGGGCTCCGCCGCCGCCCCGGCAACGAATGCCAATGGCCGAGTAAACGTGCCAATTGTGCTCCCCTGAGCGCGGTGCCCATGCCACCTCCCGGGAATTGGCTCTGTCAGCCCTGCTGATTGGCCTTCAGAGTGGCATGTATGGCGGTACTGAGCAAGCTGCGGGGCGACCGGTTCGGCCGGCGCTTCACCCAGCTCCAACTCGGCCTGGTGGCGTACGGGCTGAGCATGGCGCTGATGATCGAGTCCGAGCTGGGCCTCGACCCCTGGGACGTGTTCCACCAGGGCGTGGCCGCGCGCACCGGCCTGGGCTTCGGCACCGTCGTCATCCTCACCGGCGCCGCCGTCCTGCTGGCCTGGATCCCGCTGCGCCAGCGGCCCGGCCTCGGCACGGTGAGCAACGTGCTCGTCATCGGCGTCGCCGTCGACGTGGCCACCTGGCTGCTGCCCACGCCCCAGCACCTCGCCGCGCGGGCGGCGTTCCTGCTCGGCGGGGTGGTGCTCAACGGGGCGGCCACCGGGCTGTACATCGGCGCCCGGCTGGGGCCGGGTCCCCGCGACGGCCTGATGACCGGCTACGTCGCCCGCCGGGGCGGTTCGGTCCGCGTCGTGCGCACCGTGATCGAGGTGGCGGTCCTGGCCGGGGGCTGGCTGCTGGGCGGCACCGTCGGCGTGGGCACCGTGGTGTACGCGCTGCTGATCGGGCCGCTGGCGCACCGCTTCATCCCGCTGTTCACGATCGCCCCGGCCGGGGCCGCGGTCAGCGGACCGGCTGACCGGCGTCGGCCAGCGCCCGCTTGACCTGCGCGATCGACACCTCGCCGAAGTGGAAGATGCTGGCGGCCAGGACGGCGTCGGCACCGGCGGCCACCGCGGGCGGGAAGTCCGCGGCGCGCCCGGCGCCGCCGCTGGCGACGACCGGGATGTCGACCACCGCCCGCACGGCGCGGATCAGCTCCAGGTCGAAGCCCTCCTTCGTCCCGTCGGCGTCCATCGAGTTGAGCAGGATCTCGCCCGCGCCGCGGTCGGCCGCCTCCCGCGCCCACGCGACCGCGTCCAGCTCCGCCCCGCGCCGGCCGCCGTGCGTGGTGACCTCGAAGCCGCTGGGCTGGCCGGCGGCGCGCCGCACGTCCAGCGACAGCACCAGCACCTGCCGGCCGAAGCGCTGCGCGATCTCGCCGATCAGCGCCGGCCGGGCGATGGCCGCGGTGTTCACGCCGACCTTGTCCGCGCCGGCCCGCAGCAGCGTGTCGACGTTGGCGACCTCGCGGACGCCGCCGCCCACCGTCAGCGGGATGAACACCGACTCGGCGGTCCGCCGGACCACCTCCAGCATCGTCGCGCGGTCACCCGAGGATGCCGTGACGTCGAGGAACGTCAGCTCGTCGGCCCCCGCGGCGTCGTAGGCCGCCGCGAGCGCCACCGGGTCGCCCGCGTCGCGGAGGTCGGCGAACCGCACCCCCTTGACCACCCGCCCGGCGTCGACGTCGAGGCAGGGGATCACCCGGACCGCGAGGCTCACGCCGCCAACACCGCCAGCGCCTCGGCGACGGTGAACGCCCCCGCGTACAGCGCCTTGCCGGCGATCACGCCCTCCACGCCCGCGGGCTCCAGGGTCGCCAGCGCGCGCAGGTCGTCCAGGGTGGCGACGCCGCCGCTGGCCACGACGGGCCGGTCGGTACGGGCGCAGACCTCCCGCAGCAGTTCCAGGTTCGGGCCGGTCAGGGTGCCGTCGCGGCGGACGTCGGTGACGACGTACCGGGCGCAGCCGGCCTTGTCGAGCCGCGCCAGCACCTCGAACAGGTCGCCGCCGTCCTGGGTCCAGCCGCGGGCGGCGAGGGTGTGGCCGCGCACGTCCAGGCCGACCGCGACCCGGTCGCCGTACTGGGCGACCACGCGGTCGCACCACTGCGGGTCCTCCAGCGCGGCCGTGCCGATGTTCACCCGCGTCGCGCCGGTGGCCAGGGCAGCCCGCAGCGAGGCGTCGTCGCGGATGCCGCCGGACAGCTCGACCCGGACGTCCAGCTCGCCGATCACCTCGGCGAGCAGCGCGGCGTTGCTGCCGCGGCCGAACGCGGCGTCGAGGTCGACCAGGTGGATCCACTCGGCCCCGCCGGCCTGCCAGGCCAGCGCGGCGTCGCGCGGGTGCCCGTACGCCGTCTCGGTACCGGCGGCGCCCTGCACCAGGCGCACGGCCTGGCCGTCGGCGACGTCCACGGCGGGCAGCAGCTCCAACGTCATCGTGTCCTACCTTCTCCCCGGCGCCCCTGCGCCACCGTCCCCATCATCGCGAGGTCGCGCCGCGGCCCGGCCGGCGGGTCGGCGTCAGCCACGCCGGCCGCGGGCCCCGACGACCACGGGCGCCGCCAGCGCCAGCAGTACCGTCAGCGCCAGGCGCAGCGCCAGCTCGTCCACCAGCGTCCAGACCAGACCGACCGCCAGCAGCCCGACCACGGCGAACGCCGCCCGCCGGGCCGGCGACCAGCGCCGCAGCCGGCCGACGCGGCGGCGGGCGGGCAGGCGGGGCGTGACCCGGCGCAGCACCGCGCGGCGCCGGTCGCGCCGGGCGGCCCGCCGGGCGCGGGTGGTCCGGGCGGCCTGCGCCGCGGCCTCCCGTGCGGCCCGGCGCCGCGCCCGCTCCCGACTCACGGTGCCGGTGCCGGTGCCGTGGGTATGGCCGCCGGCAGCCCGGCCGTCCATGCCCGCAGCAGGGCCGCGCCGGTCCCGGCCGACTTCTCCGGGTGGAACTGGGTGACCGTCAGCGCGCCCCACTCCACCGCGGCCGCGAACGGCACGTCGTGGGTACCGGTCGTCACCAGCGCGCCGGTCGCGCGCAGGGCGCCCAGGTCCTGGGCGGCGTAGGAGTGGACGAAGTAGAACCGGTCGCCGTCGCGCGCGCCGAGCCGGCTGCCGGCCGGCACCCGCACGGTGTTCCACCCCATGTGCGGCACGCGGGCCGCGGCCAGCCTCGTCACGGTACCCGGCAGCAGGCCCAGGCCGGGGGTGTCGACGCCGTGCTCGGCGCCGCCGTCGAACATCACCTGGGCGCCCACGCAGATCCCCAGCACCGGCCGCCCGGCGGCCACCCGGGCGGCGATCACCGGGCCGGCGCCGAGCGCCTCCAGCCCGGCCATGCAGGCGGCGAACGCCCCGACGCCGGGGACGACGAGCCCGTCGGCGGTCGCGGCGGCGGCCAGGTCGGCGGTGACCGCGACGGCCGCCCCGGCGGCCGCCAGCGCGCGCTCGGCCGAGCGCAGGTTGCCCGACCCGTAGTCGAGCACAACCACCCGCGGCGCGGTGTCCGGCACGCTCACTCCCCCGGTACCAGCCACAGCACGCCGCCGCCGAGCGCCACCAGCGCCAGCACGGCGAACAGGACCACGTTGTACGTCGGCGCCTGCTGGCGGCGCAGCGACCAGGCGCCGCCCAGCAGCACCCCGGCCAGGGCCATCAGCAGGACGGGCAGGATCTGGCTCACAGGGCGCCCTTGGTGGACGGGACGCCGGTGTGCCGCGGGTCCGGTTCGACCGCCGCGCGCAGCGCGCGCGCCAGCGCCTTGAACTGGGCCTCGACGACGTGGTGGGCGTCGGGCCGGGCGCCCGCGCGGCAGGCGCGCAGGACCGACAGGTGCAGCGTGATCCGCGCGGCGTGCCCGAAGGACTCGACGATGTGCCGGGTCATCGACGTGGGGTACACCGGCCCGATGTAGGGCGCCAGCTCCGGCTCGTCGTGCACGACGTACGCCCGGCCGGACAGGTCGACCGCGCACTGGACGAGGACCTCGTCCATCGGCAGCAGCACGTGCCCGTACCGGCTGATGCCGGCCTTGTCGCCCAGCGCCGCCGCGAACGCCTCCCCCAGCGCGATGGCGGTGTCCTCCATCGTGTGGTGGGCGTCGATCTCCAGGTCGCCGGTGACCCGGACGGTCAGGTCCATCAGGCCGTGCCGGGCGAGCTGGTGCAGCATGTGGTCGTAGAAGCCCACCCCGGTGGCGATGTCGGCGGCGCCGGTGCCGTCGAGGCCGACCTCCACCAGCACCGAGGTCTCCTTGGTGACCCGCTCCACGCGGCCGGTACGACTCGTCATGCGATCTCCTCCAGTGCGCCGAGGAAGGCGTCGGTCTCGGCGGGGGTACCGGCGGTGACCCGCAGCCAGCCGGCCAGCCCGACGTCGCGGACCAGCACGCCCCGCGCGACCAGCCGCTCCCAGACCCGCGCCTGGTCGCCGGCCACGCCGAACAGGACGAAGTTGGCGTCGCTGTCGGCGACCGGGTGCCCGCGGCGGCGCAGGGTCGCGACGATCCGGTCGCGCTGCTCCTTGACGGCCTCCACCGTACCGAGCAGGGCCGCGCGGTGGGCCAGCGCCGCCCGGCCGGCCGCCTGGGTCAGCGTCGAGAGGTGGTACGGCAGGCGGACGAGCTGGACCGCCTCCACCACGGCGGCGTCGGCGGCCAGGTAGCCCAGGCGTCCCCCGGCGAAGCCGAACGCCTTGCTCATCGTCCGGGTGACCACCAGGCGCGGGCGGCCCGGCAGCAGCTCCAGGGCGCTGCGCTGGCCGGCCCGCGCGAACTCGGCGTACGCCTCGTCGACGACGACGATGCCGGGCGCGGCGTCGAGGATCGCCGCCAGCGTGGCCGGCGCCAGTGCGGTGCCGGTGGGGTTGTTCGGCGCGCACACGAGCACGACGTCGGGCCGGTGCGCGGCGACCTGCGCCGCCGCGTGCGCCGGCGTCAGGTCGAAGTCGGCGCCGCGGGTGGCGCCGATCCAGCGGGTGCCGGTGCCGAGGGCCAGCAGCGGGTGCATCGAGTACGCCGGGCCGAAGCCCAGCGCGGCGCGCCCCGGGCCGGCGAAGGCCTGGAGGAGCTGCTGCTGGACCTCGTTCGAGCCGTTCGCCGCCCACACCTGGTCGACGCCGAGGCCGTGCCCCAGGTAGTCGGCCAGGGCGGCCCGCAGCGCGACCGCGTCCCGGTCGGGGTACCGGTTGAGGCCGGCCAGCTCCGCGCGCACCGCCTCGGCGACCGCGTCGACGACCTCCGCCGGTACCGGGTGGGCGTTCTCGTTGGTGTTGAGCCGGACGGCGACGTCGCGCTGCGGCGCCCCGTACGGCGACCGCCCCCGCAGCTCCTCGCGCAGCGGCAGGTCGGCGAGCCCGGTCACGCCGGGAACCGGGCCTGGACGGCCTGGCCGTGGGCGGGCAGGTCCTCGGCGTTGGCCAGCGCGACCACGTGGCCGGCGACGTCGGCGAGCGCCGCCTCGTCGTACTCGATCACGTGGACGCCGCGCAGGAACGACTGCACGGACAGCCCGGAGGAGTGCCGGGCACAGCCGCCGGTGGGCAGCACGTGGTTGCTGCCGGCGCAGTAGTCGCCCAGCGACACCGGCGCGTACGGCCCCACGAAGATGGCTCCGGCGTTGCGGACCCGCATGGCCCAGGCGCGCGCGTCGGCGGTCTGGATCTCCAGGTGCTCGGCGGCGTACGCGTCGACCACCCGCAGGCCGGCCTCCAGGTCGTCCACCAGCACGGTTCCCGACTGCGGCCCGCCCAGCGCAGTGGTGATCCGCTCGACGTGCTTGGCGTGGGCGAGCTGCCGGCTGAGCGCCCCGTCGACGGCGTCGGCCAGCGCGACCGACGGCGTGACCAGCACGCTGGCGGCCAGCGGGTCGTGCTCGGCCTGGCTGATCAGGTCGGCGGCGACGTGCGCCGGGTCGGCGGTGTCGTCGGCGAGGACCGCGATCTCGGTGGGGCCGGCCTCGGCGTCGATGCCGACGACGCCGCGCAGCAGCCGCTTGGCGGCGGTCACCCAGATGTTGCCGGGGCCGGTGACGACGTCGACCGGGGCGCACCGGTCGGCCGGGTCGGGCGTGCCGTCGGCGCGCGGGGCGCCGTCGCTGCCGTACCCGAGCATGGCCACGGCCTGCGCCCCGCCGACGGCGTAGACCTCCTCGACGCCGAGCAGCGCGCAGGCGGCGAGCACCCGCGCGTCGGGCAGGCCCTCGTTGTCGGCCTGCGGCGGGCTGGCCACGACCAGCGACGCGACGCCGGCCTCCTGGGCGGGGACGACGTTCATGACGACGGTCGACGGGTACACGGCCAGGCCGCCGGGGACGTACAGGCCGACGCGGCCCACGGGCAGCCACCGCTCGGTGACGGTGCCGCCGGGTACGACCTTGGTCGTGTGGTCCCTGCGCCGCTGGGCGCGGTGCACGACGCGGGCGCGCGCGATCGACTCCTCCAGGGCCGCGCGCACCGCCGGGTCGAGCGCCGCGGCGGCGGCCGCGAGCGCCGCGGCCGGAACGCGAAGATTACGCAAGGTGACGCCATCAAAGCGTTGGGTCGCTTCACGGATGGCCAGGAAGCCATGCTGCCGCACGCCCTCCACGAGCGGGCGGATGCGCTCGACCGCCTCGGCGACGTCGAGCTGGGCGCGCGGCAGGACCGCGCGCGGGTCGGTGGCGCTGCCGCGCAGGTCGATGCGGCGCAGCTCGATCCGGTTCAGCACGGGTCGAGTCTAAGCGGGGTTCCGCTACCGCGCGTAGCCCGGACCTGTCGCGCCCCCGGCCGGCAGCGCCGCGGGCCCCCCGTACCGGTAGTGGTGCCCGGCCCGCCGGGTCAGGTCGGTGGTGGCCGAAGAGTTGGCCCAGGTGCCGAGGATGACGCCCGCGAACGGCACCAGCTTCGCGAACACCCGCTTCGCGGCCCGCAGCCCGGCCATCCTGGCCAGCGCGAAACCGACCCGGCCGGCCGCCGCGACCACCGAACCGCCGGCGGCCCGCGACAGCGCCGCGCCGGCGGTCTCCCGGCCGGCGGCCACCGCCAGCGCCGCGCGGGCGTGCGTGGCGACGCCGTGCACCTTCTGGAGGACGAGCAGGTCGGTGGCCCGGTCCGGGCTGGTCGGGTCGTGGCCGTGGGCGGCGGCCAGGTGCAGCACGAGCCGGGCCTGGGTCCAGGCCAGCACCCCGACGTCGAGCACGGCGCCGGGCAGGCCGGCGGCGCCGGCCACGGCGCCGGAGAGCCGCGCGTGCCGGGTGAACCGCTGCGCGGCCCACTCCGCGAGCTGGTCGGCCGTGGCGGCCGGGTACCGGGCGCGGGCCTGCGCCGCCCACCGGGCCGCCTCGGGCCCGAGCCGACGGACCGCCTCCAGCGCCAGGTGCTCCGGCGCGTACTGCGGGTCGGCCTTCATCTGCCGCCACAGCCCCGGCGGGGGTCCGTCCGGCACGCCCGGGTCGTCCACCGGTCGCTCCCTTCCGCGAATGGCGCCGCGCGCCGCGGCCGCCGGAATGCGCGGCCCGCGCGGGTTGTCGACTCCTACGGTGCCACACCCGCGCCAACCGCCGGCGGCGTCGGGGCGGCCCACTAGCATGGGTGCCGGCCCCCGGCAGGTGACGGCCGGCAAACTTTTTTCACCCGACCGCGTGACACAACACGAGGTGCCGGACACCTACAACGTGGAGGGCAAATGGAACAGCGGTTCACGTCGATGTACCGGGAGTGCTACGCCGACGTTTGCCGCTATGTCCACCGACGGGCGACTGATGTCGATGTGGCCGAGGTGGCGTCGCAGGTGTTTCTCACCGCGTGGCGCCGGTTCGACGACGTCCCGGCGGAAGCACCACTGCCCTGGCTGTACGCGGTCGCAAGCCGCGTGCTCGCCAACGAGCTGCGTGGCCGGCAGCGCGCACGACGACTCACCCAGCGGGTGGTCGCCGTCGCGCCGCCGGACGATCAGCCCGACCACTCCGCACAGGTGGTCAACGAGGTGGCGTTGCGGGCCGCCTTCGACCAGCTCGCGGAGCGGGACCAGGAGATCTTGCGCTTGATCGCCTGGGAGGGGCTCACCACGGCCGAGGCCGCGGTGGTCCTGGGTTGTGGCCGCACAGCCGTGGCGATGCGGGTACGACGACTGCGTCGCCAGTTCCACCATTTCAGCGCGTCGCGTGGCATCCCCTCCACCGACGTGCCGACTGAGATCGCCGGGAGGACACCGTGAGCCGATTCATCCGTGAGATTCGCGAGGTGTGGCGGCCGCTGGACCCGGCGGACGACTGCAGTCTGCCCGACACCGAGGTGCGGGAGGCGGAGCTGCGCCGGATCATCGGCGCGCCACTGGACGGTGCGCTTCCGGTGGATCTGCCGCCTCGGGTCGGGCGGCTGCGGCGTACCGTCTTCGCCGCCGCCGGAGCGGTGGCCGCGGGCGGGGTCCTGGTCGTGGCCAACCCGGCGCAGGGCCCGGCGTTCGCGCTGACCCCCGCGCCGCTGACGACGACCCAGACCAGCGGCGCCCCGGCCGCGGACATGCTGCGGACGATCATCGACCGCACCGCCACGCTGGCGCCGGAGACCCGCGGCGACATCGACTGGATGCGCATGCAGACCTGGGCCCTGAGCTACGCCAACCAACGAGAGTTCACCGACGCCGTCGTGCCGGAGGACCGCACCATCGAGCGGCACGGCGACGGCTCGGCGAAGGTCACGGCGACCACCGGAGATCCGATCAAGATGTACGGCGGCGTGCGTGAGCGCCTCGCCACCTGGTGGAAAGTCAAGACGCAGGACCCGCGGCACCAGACCTACGGCCCGGGGGGCTTCCCGAGCCAGTGGCCGCCGACCGAGCGGCCGCCGACCGAGCCGACGGCGCTGAAGTCCTGGCTGATGTTCGGCAACGAGCCGCGCGAGGATGTCGAGGTGCTGCGCGCCGTGGACGACCTGGCCAGCGAGCGGGTCCTCATCCGGGACGAGCGGACCGCGGTCCTGAAGGTACTCACCGGGCTGAAGACCCTGCGGTACGAGGGCCGGGCCGTCGACCGCGCCGGCCGCGAGGGCGAGGCCTTCGCTCTGGAGTCGTCGCTGACCGGTCTCCCGATGCGCTACACGTTCGTCTTCAACGCCCTGACCGGCACGCTGCTCACGACGGAGCAGGTGTTGATCAGCGATGCCGGCGGCCGGGATGTGCAGATCCCCGCGGTGTTCCAGTACAAGACATTCGCCCTCGCCGCCTGAGGGCGACGGAAACGGCTGGTGGTCCCACCCCCGGCCAATGCAGAGACCGGCGGTCGGCCGTGGATTCCCCAAACACGCCGACCGCCGGTCTCTGCGTCGACCTGCGTACCGATTCACGTCCTGCGTACCGATTCACGTCTGCTGGCCGCGCGCCGCGCATCGCGTCGGCGCACTCAGCCGAAGAACTTCTCCGCGCGGGAGCCGATCTGGCGCCCGTTGGGCACCTGCTCGCCCGGCCTGATCTCGTGGGTGCTGTTGCCCGTCAGGACCAGGCCGCCGCTGTCGCCCTGCTTGTTGGCCCACGAGCCCACGTTGTAGCGCATGCCGATGTTGGCCAGGTCGACCGGCTTGTCGTCCTGGGTCTTGGCCATGTTCCCGTTGTGGTTGCCGCCGGCCCAGATGCACAGCCAGCCGTCGGGGCAGTCCTCGATGCCGCCCAGGTCCGACGCCAGGCCGGCGCCCCTGCCGTCGGCCGCCTGGCCGGCGGTGCGGAAGCAGCGGACGTCGCGGGCGCTGTAGACGTCACAGACGCGGGCCTCGCCCCAGCCCTTGCGCAGGTCGATCAACTTGCCCTCGAAGGTGGCCATGCCCGGTTCGGGGCCGGCGGACTCGGCCGTGGACGACGCCGATGCCACGCCGACGGTGCCGAGCACCGCCGCGAGCGCACCCGCCGTCACCACGCCCCATGCCTTGCGCCTGCTCATGTGAAGCCTCCCCTAGATTCTCGCCGAGCGCGCACCTGTCCGACCCTAGGCGCCGCCCGGATGAAGCGACATCGGTCAATAAGGGGAGATCGAGTCCGCCTCATGCGGATATTCATGGATAGCGGTTCACGCAGCGTACGGCCGCTGTCCGGTCTCCGCTGCGGGCGTCCGCGGCGAGGGAGGAAACTGACCGGCGGCCGGTCCGGGGCAGTCGATAGGCTGGCCCCGCCATGCCGCACACCACCGACGCCCTCGCCGCCCGTCTGGGCGAACTCAGCATCCGCGACGCCCACCGCGTCCGCCGCCAACTCGACTCGGCGCGCCGGGAGGGCGACCCCGCCCGCCGGGCCCTGCGACTCGACCGGCTCGCCGCCGACATCGAGACCGGCGCCGCCCGGGTCGCCGCCCGCCGCGCCGCCCTGCCGCCGCTGACCTACCCCGAGGCGCTGCCCGTCAGCCAGCGGGCGGACGAGATCGCCGCCGCGGTCCGCGACCACCAGGTCGTCGTCGTGGCCGGCGAGACCGGCTCGGGCAAGACGACCCAGCTACCGAAGATCTGCCTGGGCCTCGGGCGGGGGGTGCGCGGCCTGGTCGGGCACACCCAGCCGCGCCGGATCGCGGCCCGGACCGTCGCCGACCGGATCGCCGAGGAGCTGGCCACGCCGCTGGGCGGGGTGGTCGGCCACCAGGTGCGGTTCAGCGAGAACGTCGGCGAGAACACCATGGTCAAGGTGATGACCGACGGGATCCTGCTCGCCGAGATCCAGCGCGACCGGGCGCTGCGCCGGTACGACACGCTCATCATCGACGAGGCGCACGAGCGCAGCCTCAACATCGACTTCCTGCTGGGGTACCTCACCCAGCTCCTCCCCCGCCGCCGCGACCTCAAGCTCGTCATCACCTCGGCGACGATCGACCCGCGGCGGTTCGCCGACCACTTCGCCGCCGCCGTCGGCGGGCCGGTGCCGGTGGTCGAGGTGTCCGGGCGCACGTTCCCGGTCCAGGTGCGGTACCGGCCGCTGCGCGACGACAGCGCCGACGGCGACGGCGAGCCCCGCGACCAGGTGACCGGCATCTGCGACGCGGTGACCGAGCTGTGGACCGAGGGATCGGGCGACATCCTCGTCTTCTGCTCCGGCGAGCGGGAGATCCGCGACGCCGCCGACGCGCTGGCGCGGATGAAGCTGCCGCGCACGGAGATCCTGCCGCTGTACGCCCGGCTGTCGTACGCCGAGCAGCACCGGGTGTTCACCGCGCACGCCGGCCGCCGGGTGGTCCTGGCCACCAACGTCGCCGAGACCTCGCTGACCGTGCCCGGCATCCGGTACGTCGTCGACCCCGGGACCGCGCGGATCTCCCGGTACAGCCACCGGCTCAAGGTGCAGCGGCTGCCGATCGAGCCGGTGTCGCAGGCGTCGGCGAACCAGCGCAAGGGGCGCTGCGGGCGGGTGGCCGAGGGCGTGGCCATCCGGCTGTACGCGGAGGAGGACTTCGCGGCCCGGCCGGCGTACACCGACCCGGAGATCCTGCGCACCAACCTCGCCTCCGTGATCCTGCAGATGGCGGCGCTGGGGTTGGGTGACATCGGCGCGTTCCCGTTCGTCGAGCCGCCGGACCGGCGCCAGATCACCGACGGGATCCGGCTGCTGGAGGAGCTGGGGGCGCTCGACCCGGCCGAGACCGACCCGGGCAAGCGGCTGACCCCGCTGGGCCGCAAGCTCGCCGCCCTGCCCGTCGACCCGCGGCTGGGCCGGATGGTGCTGGAGGCCGACCGGCTGGGCTGCGCCGACGAGGTCATGGTGATCACCGCGGCCCTGTCCATCCAGGACCCGCGCGAGCGCCCCGCCGACCACCAGCAGGCGGCCGACACCAAGCACGTCCGGTTCCGGGACAAGGACTCCGACTTCGCCACCGTCCTGAACCTGTGGCGGTACGTGCAGGAGCAGCAGCGGGCGCTGTCCTCCAGCGCGTTCCGCCGGCTGTGCCGGACCGACTTCCTCAACTACCTGCGGGTCCGCGAGTGGCAGGATATCTACAGCCAGCTCACCCAGGTCGGCAAGGAGATCGGCGTCCACCGCAACCGCACACCGGCCGACGAGCGGGCCGTGCACACGGCGCTGCTGGCCGGGCTGCTGTCACACCTGGGGCTGTACGACGCGGAGAAGCGGGAGTACGTCGGGGCGCGGGGGGCGCGGTTCGCGCTGTTCCCCGGCTCGGCGCTGTTCAAGAAGAACCCGCGCTGGGTGATGGTCGCGGAGCTGGTGGAGACCTCGCGGCTGTGGGGGCGGATGGCCGCCAAGATCGAACCCGAGTGGGTCGAGCCGCTGGCCGGGCACCTGGTCAAGAAGCAGTACAGCGAGCCGCACTGGTCGTCCACCCAGGCCGCCGCGCTGGCCTACGAGAAGGTCACGCTGTACGGCCTGCCGATCGTCAGCCAGCGGCGGGTACAGCTCGGCCGGCTCGACCCGCCGCTGGCCCGGGAGCTGTTCGTCCGGCACGCGCTGGTCGAGGGGGCCTGGCAGACCCGGCACGCCTTCGTCGCCCACAACGCGGCGCTGCGGGCCGAGGTCGAGGAGCTGGAGCACCGGGCGCGGCGGCGCGACATCCTCGTCGACGACGACGCGCTGTTCGCCTTCTACGACGCCCGGGTGCCGGCCGACGTCACCTCGGGTCGGCACTTCGACTCCTGGTGGAAGAAGACCCGCGACGGGCAGCCGGAGCTGCTGAACCTCACCCGGGAGATCCTGACCAACACCGGGCGCGGCGCGGTGAGCGACCGGGACTTCCCGCCGGTGTGGGAGTACGGCGAGCACCGGCTGCCGCTGACCTACCAGTTCGAGCCGGGCGCCGCCGCCGACGGCGTGACCGTCGCGGTACCGCTGGCCCTGCTGCCCACGCTGGACCCGCGGCCGTTCACCTGGCAGGTGCCCGGGCTGCGCAGGGACCTGCTCGCCGCCCTGCTGCGCACGCTGCCCAAGCCCACCCGGCGGCACTTCGTCCCGGTACCGGACTACGCCGCGGCGCTCGCCGCCGAGCTGACCCCCGGCGAGGACGCGCTGCTGCCGTCGCTGGAGCGCGCGCTGCGCGGCTACACCGGCGTGGTGGTCGACCGGGCGGAGTGGGACGTGGCCAAGGTGCCCGCCCACCTGTGGCTGACCTTCCGCGTGGTCGACGGGGCGGGGCGGGCGCTGGCCGAGGGCAAGGACCTGGCAGCGCTGGTGGCCGAGCTGCGGCCGACGGTCCGCGCGACGTTGGCCGGCAGCGACGAGCTGACCCGCACGGGGGCCACCGCCTGGGACTTCGGCGCGCTGCCGCGGACCGTGCCGCGCAAGGCCGGCGGCGTCGCGCTGACGGGGTACCCGACGCTGGTCGACGAGGGCACCTCGGTCGGCGTCACGGTGGTGGAGAGCGCGGGGGTGCAGCAGCAGCGGATGTGGGCCGGCACCCGGCGGCTGTTGCTGCTGACCGCGCCGCCGCCGCTGAAGTCGGTCCAGGCGCGGCTGTCGAACGCCGAGCGGCTGGGGCTGTCCCGCAATCCGCACGGCGGGGTGCCCGCGCTGCTCGACGACTGCGTCCGGGCGGCCGTCGACGCCCTCGTGGCCGCGCACGGCGGGCCGGCCTGGGACGGCGAGGGCTTCGCCGCCCTGCGCGAGAAGGTGCGGGCGGACCTGCCGGACCGGCTGTACGACGTCGTCCGGGAGGTCGGCGGGATCCTCACCCGGGCGCACGCCCTGGAGAAGCGGCTCGCCGGTACCGCCAACCCGCTGCTCATCCCCGCCTTCACCGACGTGCGCGCTCAGCTCGGCGGCCTGGTCTACCGGGGCTTCGTCGTCGTCACCGGCGCCGGCCGGCTGTCCGACCTGGACCGGTACCTGGCCGCCGCCGCCCTGCGGCTCGACCGGCTGCCGGCCAACCCGCACCGCGACCGCGAGCTGATGGCCCAGGTGCACGAGGCACAGCGGGAGTACAAGGAGCTGTACCGGGCGTGCGGCGGCGGGGGCCCGCGCGCGGGTGCGCTGACCGGGATCCGGTGGATGCTGGAGGAGCTGCGGGTGAGCCTGTTCGCGCAGAGCCTGGGCACCCCGTACCCGGTCTCGCTGGTGCGGATCCAGCGCGCCGTCGACGACCTCGCCGAGGCCTGAGCGCCCGAACGGGCGACCGCCACGATGGAGTGAGGCCGGCCGCCCGCGGCGGATCGGGGCGCGCGGACGATGGCGGGCGGCCGCCCGCGCCGGCAGGCTGGCCCGGTGCCGGTCGGCGGCGGGGGGCACCGGCGTGGCACAGTCGGGGTCCGGCGACGAGCGGGTGGTGGCGATGCGGCACGGGTGGACGGTCTGGCGGCGCCGGTGGAGCCGGCGCCAGTGGCTGTCGGTGGGTGCGGCGGCGGCGGCCCTGCTGCTGGTCGGCGGCGTCGGCGGGTTCGTCCTGCTGCGCGGGCCGGCCCAGGACACCGTGGACCACTACCGGGTGCTCGCCGGCATCGCCGACCGCCGGGTACTGCGCATCGGCGTCTTCGCCGACGAGCCGCTGATGGCGTACCGCGACCCGACCAAGCCGAACAGCACCCAGATCGAGGACTACGCGGGCTTCGACATCGAGCTGGCCCGCAACCTGGGCCGCTACCTGGGCTTCGACGAGGCGAGCCTGGTGCTGCGCCCGACCGAGGTGCAGAACCGCGCCCAGGACCTGAGCGAGGGCCGCGTCGACATCATCATCGCCAGCTACTCGATGACCCGGCAGCGGGAGGACGAGGTCGACTTCGCGGGCCCGTACCTGATGACCAAGCCGGAGGTCCTCATGCGGGCCGCGGAGGCCCCGCAGCGGATCACGTTCAACCAGCTCCGGGAGCGCAGGCGGCCGATGTGTACCACCGGCAGCTCGACCTCCGAGGACGCGCTGCGCAGCCGGGGCATCACCAACGTCGACGGGGTCGCCACGGCCAACGAGTGCGTGGAGGGGCTGCTGCGCAAGAAGTACGACGCGTTCGTCCTGGACCGCACCGTGCTGGCCGGCTTCCAGGAGACCCGGCCCGGACTGCGGATCGTCGACCTGGTGTTCGGGCAGTCCGAGTCGCTGGGCATCGCCGTCGAGGACGGCAACGAGGCGCTGCGGACCCTGGTCAACAACTTCCTGTTCGACAGCTACGAGCGGGGCGTGCACGGCGCCTGGGCGCGGGCCTGGCAGGTCACCTTCGCCAAGGTGATCAAAGAGGAGACCCGGCAGCCCCGGCCGCGCGGGGTGACGGTGCGGCTGCGCGACTACAACGACCGGTACAAGGACGGACGGCAGGCAGGCAGCCCGTGACCGCCACCGGCGACCCGGCGGCGCCGCCCGCCCGGCGGCAGCCCGCCGCGGCGCCGGACGAGTGGGCCGTGACCGAGGACTGGACGGCGGCCGAGGACTGGGCCGCGGCGCAGGAGCGGGCCGCCGCGCAGGAGCGGGCGGCGGCGGCCGCGCGGGCGCGGGTGGACCAGCAGGCGCTGTGGAGCCTCGCGGTCGGCTTCCCGGCCCTGATCTCGGTACTGCGGCTGTGGGTCGAGGCCGGCGGCGACCTCCAGACCACGCTGCTGCTCGTGGCCAACGTCGGCTCCATCAACCTCGTGGCCGCGCTCATCGTCACGGCGGCGTGGCTGGCCGCCGCCGCCCTGATCGCGATCTTCGCGGTCGGCCAGCTCACCTGCCAGGGCCTGGACGAGGACAACCGGCGGCCGTGGCGGATGCGCTTCGCGCGGGTGGCCGTGGGCACCCCGACGCCGGTGAAGGTCGTGGTGTTCGCCTTCGCCGCGCTGACCTGGCAACTGCTGTACCTGCCGCTGCTGGCGCTCGCCGCGGTCGTGGTGTTCGGCGTCGGCGGCTGGCGCTGGCCGCAGTGGAGCGCGGCCGCCGTGGTGTACGCCGCGGTCACGGGCCGGCTGCTGGCTGCGGCGGTCACCGCGGGCGAGGCGCTGCCGGTCCTGGTCCTGCTGGCGCCGCCGGTGCTGGTCGCCGCGGGCCTGGGTCGGCCGATCCCCGCCGCCCTGGCCGGCGCGTTCTCCCGGTGCGGCCAGGCCGCGACGGCGCTGCTCGTCGCCGCGGCGGCCCGCCAGGTGATCGCCGCGGGCTCGATCCTGCCGCTGTCGGTGCTGAGCGTCGCGGCCGCGCCCGGCGGCGCGGCCGGCGGGGCGCCGCGCATCGTGCGCGGGCACATCGTGGAGGTCAACGACGCCACGACCGCCGTGCTGCACGAGCGCGGCGGGGTGGAGTTCATCCCCAACGGCACCATCCTGCGGCGGGTCCTGTGCCCGGACACGAGCCAGACCCCGCGGTACCGGCTGCGCGCCTACGGCGTGCACATCGAGGACTCGATCCTGCAGGGGGTCGGCCGGATGCGCCGGCCCAGCCGCGACATCGACCCGTCGTGCCGGGCGGGGCAGCACCTCGCCGCCGGCACGCCGGTCCCGGGCTGAGCCGGTCCGGAGCGCCCGTCCTCAGCGCACGACCTCGCGGCGGGTGTCGGGGTACGCGGTGCTGGGGCGTCAGCCACGGCGCGGACGTTGGCGGCAGGCGCTGGATGCATTTGCTCCGCCGTTGCCGCCGACGGCTGCGGCCGCCTCTGCGCGGGCACGTCTGGACAAAGTGCCACCGAGCCAGCGGATCAACCGTGAGCTCAGACGAGTCCCGACGCATCCCACACTCGTTGACACTCACTTTCGAGGACGAGCCATCCGGATGATCGAGCGGGCACGTGGGTGCCACCGCTGCGCACGCGGCGCGGCATGCCGGCGAGACGACATCGCCTTGGAGTCGCGATTCAGCGCCCGCCTGATGCGAAGTCTGAAGGCCGCTGGCGCTCAATCTCCTGGCGTCACGTGATCAACTAGGCTGGGCCGAACCGTCTGCGACAGCCAGAAGGCCAAGAGAGGCGATACTGGATGTTGTCACACTCTGTTCTGCAGGACGGGGTCTGCTGCACCAACTGGTGACAGTTCTAGTCAGGCGGCCTGACTGGCCGGTGGAGTCATGATGGTCTCGTACTCGATAGGGGTCAACCGGGCCAGCGACCGTTGTCGTCGGCGCCGGTGGTAG
>NZ_BMQC01000003.1 GCF_014647915.1 Pilimelia terevasa | reverse complement strand
ACGCTGGAGAACGCTGCGCCACACTACCGTCAGCCCCCGCCGAATTGGTGACATCGTCGCCGCCGCGCTGCACCTGACCCATTTCGAGTACAAGTACCTACCCGAATCTTGCTGAGATCACTTCACTACAGGTTTGGATCTCCCCAGCAAGACCCGTGTGGCGGGGTGGTGTTGATGACGACGGCGAAGGCGGCTTCGTCGAGGCTTGCCGCGGTGGCGGAGCCGGCGGTCATCGGTGTCCGGCCGCCGCGGCGGTGCAGCCAACGGCCGACCGGCACGGCGAGGGCGGCGCGGGTGAGGATGCTGGCGGTGAACGCGCCGGTCACAGAGGCGGTGGAGGTGTTCAGTTCGGCGGCGAGCGGGGTGGGTAGGACGGCGCCGGCGTAGTAGCAGGTGCCGTAGCCGATGGTCTGGGGCGCCGCGAGGCCGCCGATGAGGACCCGACCTTCGTGCTGGTGGTCACCCGCAGCAGCCGCCGCCACCGCCGCTGGCCGCGGGGGCGAGGGTGATCAGCCCGGCTGCCGACGGCAACCCTCCTTCGCCGGCGGTGTCGGTGCTGGTGGCGTCGGCGGCGATGCGGACGGCGAGGTCGCCGTCGAGGCCGATCTGGTCGGCGGCGGCCCGGACGGCTGCTTCGGTGCTGGCGGCGGCGGCGAGCAGCGGCAGGGTGGCGGCGGCGAGCCGGGCCGGGATGGCCGGGTCGATGCCGTGCCGGTCGGCCAGGTCCTTCGCGGTGGCGTCGCTGTTCAGGTTGGAGGAGCAGACGCCGGTTTCGGGCAGGTCGAGTTGGATGTCGTCGGCGGCGGTGAAGTCCCCGGCCAGCGCTGCGGCGACCGAGCGGGCCTGCTCGTAGCCGGTGGCCAGCAGGAACGTCGGGGCACGGCCGTAGGACTTCATCCCGACCGCGTAGTAGTTCGGTTCGGGCTGGGCCAGCTCGCGGTGGCCGTGCGGGCGCACGGTGCCGCAGGAGTGTTCGTTGGGGTCGATCAGGTCGGCGAGTTCGCGGGTGCAGCCCAGGATCGGATCGAGGTCGAGGCGCAGTTCGTCGGCGATGCTGTGGTCGGGCCGGAATCCGGTGGCCGCGACGACGCGGTCGGCGGCCAGGGTGCGTCCGTCTCGGGCGACCAGCTCTACCCCGCTGGTGGTGGTGCGGCGGACGGTGTGGACGCCGAAGCCGTCGACGAGTGCGACGCGGCCGGCGTCGACCAGGGTGCGCAGGCCGGCGCCCAGCGCCCCGCGGGCGGGTAGCTGGTCGGCCTGCTCACCGCCGTAGGCGCGGGTCGCCGACGCGGAGCGGATGGCCCACGTGATTCGGGTGTCGGGCGCGGTCTCGGCGAGGACGGCGAGGTCGAGCAGGGTGTTCGCGGCGGAGTGGCCGGCGCCGACGACGACGGTGTGGCGGCCCGCGTGGGCCTGCCGGTCGGCTCCGAGGACGTCGGGTAGGGCGTGGTCGATCAGGTCGGCGGCGTCGGGTTCGCCGTGGGCGGGTAGGCCGTTGACGCCGAGCGGGTTCGGGGTGCGCCAGGTGCCGGCGGCGTCGATGATCGCGGCGGCGGGCAGGTCGGTGCCGTCGGCGAGGCGGATCACGAAGGGCTGGTTCTCCCGGCCGGCGCTGCGGACCCGGTCCACGCCGGCGCGGGCGATCGCCACGACCCGGGCGCCCAGCCGCAGGTTGTCGGCGATCGCGGGCAGCTTGCCCAGCGGCTGCAGGTACTGCTCCACGAGCTGCCCGCCGGTGGGTAGGGCCTCGTCGTCGGGGGCGGTCCAGCCGGCAGCGTCGAGGAGGCGGCGGGCGGCGGCGTCGATGTTGTACCGCCACGGGCTGAACAGCCGCACGTGCGACCACCGGCGCACCGAGGCGGCGATGCTGTCGCCGGCTTCCAGCACCACGAAAGGCAGGCCGCGCTCGTGCAGGTGCGAGGCGGCGGCCAACCCGACGGGCCCGGCACCGATCACTGCTACCGGCAGCTCCCGCGGCGATGCGGCCTGCTCGCTCGGGGATGCCGGGGCCGGCGTGATTGCGGCGGTCGAGGCGACGGTGGCTGCGGCGCCGCCGCAGCACCCGGCGGCGGCGGGAGGTTCGTGGCCGTCCGCGGCGCTGCTCTCACCGGGCTCCGAGTCGGCGGTGCCGGCTGGGGTGCCGCAGCAGCTTGCGCCGGCGGCGACAGCCTCGGTCTTGGCGACCGGGTCGCAGCAGGCTCCCGCGGCGGTCGCGGCGGTGGCGGTGCCGCAGCACGGCCCGGTGGAGCTGGCGGTGGTGGTGTTGTCGGTCATGGCGGGCTCCCGAAGTCGGTAGGGCGAGCGAAGGCGGGTCAGCGGAAGATCGTGGCGGTCGCGGCGGCATCCCGGACCGCGCGGCAGCGGGTCTGCGCTGGCAGGCGGGCGTGCACACCTGGCCACACGCGTCACAGAAGGCAACACGCAGCTTCGCCTTGCGGCGGCGGAAGATCGACATCACCACCACCTATTGTCTAGACAGATTTCGAATCAGAGTCCCAGCGTTGCACGCTGATTAGATATCTGTCAACCTAGAGGTATGTCGAAGCAGAACCTTCCGGTGGTGGACCTCAACGCCGCCGCATGCTGCCCACCCCTGGCAGTCCGCCCCATGGACGCCGAGCAGGCGGTGGCGGTCGCGCCGATGTTCAAGGCGCTCGGTGACCCGGTGCGGCTGCGGCTGATGTCGATGATCGCCTCCGCGCCCGAGGTGTGCGTCTGCGACCTGACCGATGCGTTCGACCTGTCCGGCCCGACGATCTCGCATCACCTGCGGGTGCTGCGCGAGGCCGGGCTGGTCGAGGGCGACCGCCGCGCCACCTGGGTCTGGTACCGGGCCCGGCCGGAGGCGATGCGTCAGCTCAGTGCCCTGCTGGAGACCGCCGCCGCTGCCTGATTGGTACGGCGTCGGTCGTGCGGATGGGCGCAGCAGGCGTTGGTTCGCCAGCGGCTGCCGGGGCGGGGAGGGCGCAGTCGTCGCACTGTTCGCCGCGCCAGGCTTGCCAGCCTTCGCGGGCGGCGACGGCCGCGATGGCGAGAGCGGCAACGGGGTCGGCCCAGGACCAGCCGAGTGTCGCGTTGAGGATCAGCCCGGCCAGCAGGATCACCGACAGGTACGTGCACAGCAGCCCCTGAGTGGAGTCGGCCAGTACCGTCGCGGACCGTAATTCCCGGCCGGTGCGACGCTTGGCCCACACCAGCGCCGGCATCACCACAACTGACAGGGCGGCGATCCCGATACCAACCGGCGACGGTTCGGCGTCGGCCTCACCCAGCAGGTGCCGGCAGTGAGGTCAACCCCGCCGGCTTGAGCGTCGAGCAGGTCCGGCCGATCCGCGACGCCCCGCAAGAGCGCGTCCGCACCCTGATCGCACAGCCGAACGTCACCACCGCTTGACCGGCCCACCCGCCCACAGTCCTTGTTCACCGAGAGCTTTGTCCAAGACCGGAGACCCCCTCTTGCACACCAACACCCTGTGGCGACGGCTGCTCGCCGAGTTCACCGGCACCGCCCTGCTCGTTACCGCCGTGGTCGGCTCTGGCGTGATGGCCACCAGACTTTCCCCGAACGACGTCGGACTGCAGCTGCTGCAGAACTCGACCGCCACGGCCCTGGCGTTGGGGGCGCTGATCCTGACGTTCGGTCCGGTCTCCGGCGCCCATTTCAACCCCGTCGTTTCGGCTGCGGACTGGTTCCTGGGCCGCCGCACCCGCACCGGCCTCACCGCGACAGACCTTGGCGGCTACGTGCTGGCGCAGACCGCCGGGGCGATCGCTGGGTCGATCCTGGCGAACCTGATGTTCGCCCTGGCCGCTGTCAAGCTGTCGGGCACCAGCCGCACGGGCGCGCACCTGTGGCTCGGTGAGATTGTCGCCACCGCCGGCCTGCTGCTGCTCGTCTTCGCCCTGGTCCGCTCCGGCCGCACCGCCGTCGCCCCCGCCGCGGTCGGCGCCTACATCGGCGCGGCGTACTGGTTTACCTCATCGACCAGCTTCGCCAACCCGGCCGTCACCATCGGCCGCGCGTTCACCGACACCTTCGCCGGCATCGCCCCTGCATCCGTACCCGGATACATCGTCGCCCAGCTTGTTGGGCTCGCTGTTGGCGTCGGCCTCATCGTCGCCCTGTACCCGGATGCCGGCGCGAAAGCCGATGACGTCATCGCCCCACACGCCGATACCGCGCGTCGGCGCAGGTCAGCCGGACGCCGACCGTAACCAGCCACCACCACCATCTGCCAACCACCGTTTGAAGGAGGCCCGTGATGGCTGACAAGCCCAGCGTGCTGTTCGTGTGCATCCATAACGCCGGCCGCTCCCAGATGGCCGCCGGCTGGCTACGCCACCTCGCCGGCGACACCGTCGAGGTCCGCTCCGCCGGCTCCGCACCCGCCGACACGATCAACCCCGCCGCCGTCGCCGCGATGGCCGAGGTCGGCGTCGACATCACCGACCAAACCCCGAAGAAGCTCGAATGGGAGACCGCTGAGACTTCCGATGTGATCGTGACGATGGGCTGCGGGGACGCCTGCCCGGTGTTCCCCGGCAAGCGTTACGAGGACTGGAAACTCGGCGACCCCGCCGGCCAGGGCATCGACGCCGTGCGCCCGATCCGCGACGACATCGAAAGCCGGGTCCGGGCGCTGCTGGCCGAACTTGTCCCGGCACACCCGCGATGACCGACATCCGCGATCTGATCATCATCGGTTCCGGCCCCGCCGGATACACCGCAGCCGTCTACGCGGGGCGTGCGAGCCTGCACCGGCTGGTCATCGAAGGCATGCAGTACGGCAGGGCGCCGATGACCACTACCGAGGTGGAGAACTTCCCCGGCTTCCCCGACGCAGTCATGGGTCCCTGAGGTGCCTGCGGCTGGCCGGGGTGGTCCGTGATCAGCCGGCGCAGCGACCGCGTCTGGCACGGCCTCGGACAGGGCCTCGGACGACTGCGGCAGATGACCCTGACCATCACCTCTCACGTCCGCGGTACAGCAGCCCACCCTTCGCCAGTCACGCGCGTCCCGCTACCCGCACCCGAGGGCACGGCCGGTCGGCAGCGGCTGCCGGTGCGGCCCATTGCGCGGTGCATGAAGGCGCCACCTCAAAGCCGTGACGCGAGGCGCGACCGATGCCGTCCGTAGTCGCGCCCGGAGCGGCCAGAACGGCGTGTCCGACAAGATCGCGTCGCCCGACCGATCGACTGGCTGGGCTGGTCGAGGTGCTTCGGCAGGCGCTGCAAAAGCGTCGTGCTCCTTGACCGCCATCATGTCGAGGCCCTGTCTGTGGTGCGGTGAGCCCGGCGGCCTTGTTGGCGGTGGCGGCCTATCGGAGCTTGTCGGAGCGCATCGCGATTCCGTGCCGCACCTAGGGCTCCTCGGCGCCCCAGTGTCTGAGTGCGAAGATCGCCTCGCGCAAGGCGAGCCCGCGATCGGTCAGCGTGTAGGCCCGGGTGTTGTGCCGGAGGGGCAGGCGGAACAGCACGCCAGCCGTTTCGAGTTCGCGCAGGCGGGTCGCGAGGATGTTCGTCGGCACGCCGAGGTCGCGCTGCAGATCGCCGTAGCGTTGTGGCCCGTCGAGCAGCCGTTCCACGATGAGCAGGGCCCACCGTGCTCCGACGATGTCGAGGGCCGCGGCGAGGTCGCTCACGCGGTCGGATGGGCGTCCGCCTTCATCCAGAACGGCGAGTAGTGGTAGCCGTCGGGGTCGTCGAATTGGCGCTGGTACATGAAGGGATAGTCGTCGGTGTCACCGATCCGGCCGCCGGCGGCGCCGGCGCGGTCGACGAGTTCGTCGACCGCCTCGCGGCTGCCGAGGTCGAAGGAGACCGTGACCTTCGAGGGCGTCTGAGGGCCGCCGATCAGCGCTTCGGCGCCGCCGACGCTGGCGTACATCTCGCGGCTGCCGAGCATGACGTACTGCTCGGGCGCGATCGCGAAGCACGACACGTTGTGGTCGGACATTTCGGCGTTGAGGGTCCAGCCGAGGGCGGTGTAGAAGGCGGTTGCGCGCGTGACGCTCTCGACCGGGCAGGTGATGAAAAGGCTCATGTAGCCGACACTTGCAAAATACAAGTGACAAGTCAAGTCCCGGCCGCGCGCTCCTGGGCGACAAACGCCGCCATGATCGTGCTCACCGACAGCGGCAGCTTCACCACCGCGATACCGCAACGCATCGACGGCCGGATCGTGAAGGTCACCGGCCCGGTCTCTGGTGACGAAGCCGCGGGCCGGCGCCTGAACTTGACTACCAGCGCGAGGCGACCGTGGTACGGGCGGGCGTTAGCTGCTCGCGCCTGGGCGGCGAACGGGCGGCGTTCCATGTCCCCCACGGGGGCAGATCGTCGGGTCGCCGGTCATTCGGTCATTGTTCCGGCTTCGGGTGCACGCGGATGAGGGTTTGCTGGCCCGCGGCGACGAGCGTCGTCGCGGTGACGTCGGTGCTGAAAACCTCTAGCTGGCAGATGGTTAGCGTCCGGCCGGCTCTGAGGACTGTGCCGACCGCTTCGAGGCGGTCGCCAGCCGCCGGCGCCAGTAGGTTGATCTTGTACTCGACGGTGAGGACCTCGGCGTCCTCGGGGAACAGGGTGAGGGCGGCGTATCCGCCAGCGGTGTCGGCGATGGCGCTGGTGGCTCCGGCGTGGATGTAGCCGTGCTGCTGGGTCACATCGGGCCGGGCGTCGAGGGCGATGTGCACGCGTCCGGGTCCGATGTGGGTCAGCCGGGCGCCGAGGTGCCGCATCAGGCCCTGCCGTTCGAAGCTGGCGGTGATCCGCTGCCGGACGGCGGGGCTAGCGGCTTCGTTCTTGTCCTCTTCCACGGGGTTCCTTCCCGGCGCGCCCTGCTGTCGGTGTCGGGTGCTGGTTGACCGCTTGTTCTACCAGCAGCACTACGTCGATTATGACAATGGCGGCACCGGAGAAGCGGGTCACCGCGGGCGCTGCCCTCGTTGCCGGTCGGCGGGGTGGCGGGTTTGCCGAGCATGCGTTCCCCTCCGTCCGGACCTGCGCTTGCCAGGGGTGGACATGGGCAGCAGTGACCGGGTCCCGACGCGGCACACCGGCAAGGACAGCGTGCGTGACCCTGCACGATCTACTCGGCGCGGCCACCGTGCCCGGCCCCACGTGCTGGTCGGTCACTCCTTCGGCGGACTACTGGCGGCCAACGCCGAAACCTACCCCGCCGAGGTGAAAGGGCTCGTGTTGGTCGACCCTTCGCTGCCGCATCAGGTCGATCTATACGATGCAATCCTTGAACGTGAGCGTGCCGCGGCCAGAGCCGCGGACGAGCAGAATCCCGCTTTGATGAGGGTCTGGTCGGCGGTCTTGGTCCACCGGAATGGTTCGCATCGCTGGTTGTAGGCGTCGATGAATGCTCGGATCGCGCCGATCAGGTCGGGCACCGAGGTGAACGTCCCGCGGCGGATGGCCCGGCGCCGGAGTCGTCATCGGTTCCATTTTCGTCGCCAGCGCACTAGGAGTGCTGCTGCTGCGCACGGACGTTCCATTGGTCGTAGTCTGAGTCGTCTATTAGTACGGTGGCCGCGAGGCTACCGTGAGTTCGTGACTGAGTCGCCAAAATGTTGCACGGATCGAGCGTTGGTCATTGAGGTGATCTCAGCAAGTCTGCTGGAGCCGCGCGGAGACGACGCGGGCGTCACGTCCGTAGCGGACGATGATGGAGGCGCGGGGCGTCGGAATAGACAGGTTTGCGACAGTGGATTCGCCATCCTCACCGGCCGTTGGCGTACCCTCAGACACACCACCGCCAGCGCCGCCAACTCGGTCGGCGCTTGTGCTTGACACTGCGAACACTCCGGCTCTCACCAGGACGAACGGGGTTCCTGACGCTGGCCGGCCGGGTGGACGGGACTGTGACGGGACCGGCTGCGATCAGACTCCTATGAGGTCACTGCCCGCCCGGCCAGCACCACCGGTGGTGCGCCAGCTAAGCGGACGACGGACCAACAGCAAGGACACCCGAACCGCGGGCTCAGTCGTCAGTAAAAGTCAGGCCATTAACAAACTACGTGAATCGGGCGCCCTGGTCGCCCTGTCATGAATCTGTCATGGTCCTTCATGCATTCTCCTCTTGTCAGCACGTCGCCCTACCGAGCGGCTTCACCAAGTCCGCGGGGCACCCGACCTGCTCTCGCCGGACCGAGGTCCAGTTCAGGTGTCCGGCCCGAAGATTGCCGCGACTGTTTGACCTACGAATTCCCCACCTGTGATCTCGGAGGCGGTTCCCTCGCCGCCACTGCGCGAAGTCACGAAGGAGCGCCTCCATGACGATGGTGTCAACGCCATCACCCGCCCCGGTCGCCTGGTACCTGGCCCCTCCGCAGGAGTCCGCCGGGACGAGCCAGCACGGCATCGCCGGAGCACCGGCCCACCATGGTGAACTGCTGCAGGGGGTGTTCGCCGTCGACGGCGAACTACGGAGGGCACTGGTCAGTCTTGCCCATCCCGGTGCCGGCACCGTTGCCACGTTCCGTCCGCAGAGCAGTCCCGGCCTCTCGGTCACAGACGCCTCGCTGACCAAGGTGCGACGGGCCGCCGAACTGACAATGGACGAACTCCGTGCGTTGCCGACAGCTCCGGCCGGCGGCGTGGTGGAGATCGTCAGCAACGTGCCCCGCGGGGTGGGGATGGGCTCCTCCACCGCTGACGTCGTCGCCACGATCCGGGCGGTCGCCGACTATCACGGCGCGGAACTCCCGCCACACACGGTGGCGCGCCTCGCCGTGGCGGCTGAACGCGCCAGCGACTCCATCATGTTCGCCGACCAGGTGGTGCTCTTCGCGCATCGGGCCGGCCGTCTTCTCGAGACACTCGGGACGGCGCTGCCGCCACTGATCGTGCTCGGGTGCAACACGGGCGCCGACGGGGTGGACACGCTGGAGCACCCCCCGGCTGAGTACGACGAGCGCGAAGTGGCCACCTTCGGTGTGCTGCGCGCCGCGCTGCGCCGCGCCGTCGCCACCGGCGACTGCCGGCTGCTCGGGCGGGTGGCCACGGCGAGCGCACGGCTCAACCAGCGCTTTCTGCCGAAACCGCAGTTGGAGGTGCTGATCGAGCTGTGCCTCCGGCACGGTGGCAGCGGCGTGCAGGTCGCACACAGCGGCACGGTGGCGGGGCTCATGTTCGACGCACGGTCACCCGACGTGCAGAACGCGGTGCACGCCTCGACCGTAGAGCTGGAACGCCTCGGGTTGCAGGTCACCACGGTGCTGCGGACGACGACCGATGCGGTACGCCCGGCGGTGCGTGCCCGATGACCATCGTCGTGCCCTTCCCCGAGGTGACCGCGGCGGAGGAGATCCCGAAGGTGATCCGCCTCTCCCACAACCTGTACGCCCTCTCGTTCTCCCTGATGAAGCTCATCCCCGCCCGCTACATCCTGCGTCGCGCCGTGGCGGACGGCCGGATCGGCGCCGACACCGTGATCGTGGAGACCACCTCCGGCACGTTCGGCCTGGCCCTCGCGATGCAGGCGGCCCAGCTCCGGCGCCGACTCGTGCTGGTGAGCGACCCGGCGATCGACGACCGGCTCCACCGCCGGCTGACCGACCTCGGCGCGGTCGTCGAGCGGGTCCGGGGCGAGGCTGCGGTCGGCGGGTACCAGCAGGCCCGGCTGGACCGGCTCGCCGAGGTCCAGGCCGAACGCCCCGATCACTTCTGCCCGCAGCAGTACTCCAACACCGACAACCCCCGCTCGTACGCACTCGTCGCGGAGATCCTCGCCGAAGCGCTGGGCCAGGTCGACTGCGTGGTCGGCCCGGTGGGCTCGGGTGGCTCGATGTGCGGGACGGTCGCTTTCCTGCGCTCGCTGACGCCCGACTGCGTCGCCGTCGGGGTCGACACCCACCACAGCGTCCTTTTCGGGCACCCGGATGGTCACCGTGGCCTCCGCGGCCTCGGCAACAGCCTGATGCCGCAGAATCTGGATCACCGCACCTTCGACAGCGTGCACTGGTGCTCCGATTCGCTCGCCTATCAGGCAACCCGCCTCCTGCACCGACGACACTCTCTGTTCAAGGGTCCGACCAGCGGGGCCGCCTACCAGGTGGCGCGCTGGTGGGCGGCGGCCAATCCCGACGCGGTGACCGTGGCCATGCTCCCGGATGACGGGTCTCGCTACCAGGACACCGTCTACGACGACGGCTGGCTGCGGGACGGTGGGCACCTCCGCCCACCCCTGCCGGACGAGCCCCGACCGGTCAGCGACGCGGGCGACGCTTCCGGGCAGTGGACCAGCTTCGCCTGGGAGCGGCGCACGCTCGACGATGTGCGGGCGGTCGCCCGGTGAGTGGGGGCGGGCGGCTCACCAGCCACCTCGACGCCAGGATCCACCGGGTGATCTACGGTGTCCTGTCTCCGGCCGAGATCGCCGACGAGTTGCGGGCGACCGCGACCGTCGACCGCGCGCACCTGATCATGTTGGCCGAGAGCGGGATCGTGGACCACGAACCGGCCACCGGGCTGCTGCGCTGTATCGCTGAGTTGACGGCAGTTGATTTCGCCCCGCTCGTGGACCGCCCTCTTCCGCGCGGCCTCTACCTCATGTACGAGGCATACCTGGCCGAGCGGCTCGGCCCTGACGTGGGCGGTGTGCTGCACACGGGACGCTCCCGCAACGACCTGAAGGCCACCATCACCGCGATGCGGTTGCGGGATCAGGTGCTCGACCTCGTCGGGCAGGCCGGCCGGCTCCAGGCCGCGCTGCTCTCCCGGGCCCGCGTCTACCGGGACGTGCTGATGCCGGTACACACCCACTTCCAGGCGGCGATGCCGATCACGTACGGGTACTACCTGATCGGCATCGCGACGGCGGTGTCGCGGGACATCCGCGCACTGCGGCACGCAGCGGAAGGGCTCGACACCTGCCCTCTCGGCGCGGGCGCTGTCGCGGGTACCGACCTTCCGATCGACACGAACCGCACAGCCGCACTGCTCGGTTTCGCCACCGGCCCGCGGCACGCACTCGACGCCGTGGCCGCGCGGGACGCGGTGCTCCGGGTCCTCGCCGCCGCGGCCGGACTCGCGGTGACGCTCAGCCGGCTAGCCGCCGACCTGCAGTCGTGGAGCACGGTCGAGTACGGTTTTCTCCACTTCCCGGACCGGCTGGTCGGCGGCAGTTCCGCGATGCCGCAGAAGCGCAACGTGTTCCCGCTGGAGCATCTTCGCGCCAAGGCCGGCCGGGCCATCGGCGCCTGGACGGCAGCGGCCGGCACCATGAAGGCGACGCCGTTCACCAACTCGATCGAGGTGGGCACGGAGGCGGTCGCGGACGCCTGGCCCGGCATCGAAGCGGTGCTCGACGCGCTGCTGCTGGCACAGTCGATGGTCCTCGGGGCCCGCCCTGACCCGGAGCGCATGCGCGACCGGGCGGAGAACGGTTTCACCACGGCCACCTGGTTGGCGAACCGGTTGGTCCGCGGCGGCGTCCCGTTCCGGCAGGCACACTCCCTGGTCGGGGACGCGGTCCGCCGTGCGATCGAGGCGGGTAGCTACGACGTGCGCCCGTTCGGGCCGTCCGGCTGGCTCGACCGCGTGGACGTGGCCGGGGCGGGCCTTGCGGAGGTGGTGCAGCAGCAGCGGTACGGCGGCGGACCAGGTGACTTCGACGGCGCGGCCGCCGGCCCCGTCGCTGAGTGGCGGGGCCACACGGACTGGCACACGCGGTACCGCCACCGCCTGGAGCGGGCCGCACGCGAACTGGCCGCCGCCGCGGCCGCCTTCACCGATCCTGCACCCCGCGGAGCTGACACCCATGCGTGACAGGCCCTGGCTCGTGCTGGTGGAGAGCAACACCACCGGCACCGGGCGCCTTTTCGCCACCACCGCGCGCGCCCTGGGGCTGAGCCCCATCCTGCTGACCGCGGACGAGACCCGCTACCCCTATGTGGTGGTCGACGGCCTGCCGTACCGCCGGGTCGACACCAGCGACGAGGCGCTGCTCCACCGGACCTGCCGGAGTCTCACCCGGCAGGCGCCGATAGCGGCGGTCATGTCCTCCAGCGACTACTTCGTGGCGACCGCCGCGCGGGTCGCACACCATCTGGGACTGCGCGCTCCTGATCCTGAGGCGATCGCTCGGTGCAGGGACAAGGCGGCCCAGCGTTTCGCCCTTCGTGGCCGGCCCTGGTCGGTACCGTTCGCTGAATGCCGCGACGTGGGGTCCGCTGTCGAGGCGGCCGCCGAGCTGGGCGGCGATGTCGTACTGAAGCCGGCGCTCGGTTCCGGCTCCGAGGGCGTGCGCGCCTGCAGCGGAGCGGACGAGGTCGCGGTGTGGGCCCGGCGGCTGCTGGCGGTCACACACAACGAGCGCGGCCTGCCCGTCGTCCCGCGGATCCTGGTCGAGGAGCGGGTCCACGGCCCGGAGTTCTCGGTGGAGTTGATCGACGGCACGGTCTACGGGGTCACCGCCAAGCACCTCGGTCCGCCGCCGTCGTTCGTCGAGACCGGCCACGACGTCCCCGCTCCGGTTCCTGCGGCCGACCGGGCAGCTCTGGCCGCGGTCGCGCGGGAGGCCTGCGCCGCGGTCGGTCTGCGCAGCGGGGCGGCGCACGTGGAGCTGCGGCTGCCGAGAGGCGGACCGAGACTGATCGAGATCAATCCACGGCTGGCCGGTGGCATGATCCCCCATCTCGTGCGCCTGGCCACCGGACACGACATGATCGCCGCGAGCATCCTGTCCGCCGCCGGCCACCCGCTCCCACTGCCCGACCGCCGTTCACTGCACCACGCGGCGATCCGCTTCATCACCGTGCCCGGGGACGGCCGCGCGGCCGACCTGGACCCGCGGGCCGCGTGGGACGTCGCGGGCGTAGTCGACGTCTGGCTGGCCGCCGACCGCGGACAGCGATGTGCGAGGCATGACTCTTTCCGGGACCGCATCGGCCACGTCATCGCACTCGGCGAGGACACCGCGGACGCCGCCGACGCCGCCGAACGCGGTCGGGCGGCGATCGTAGGGCCGCACCCGGTCTCGACCACTCGTTGACAGCCGGTCCCCGTCGCCTCTGGAGGGCATCATGGCGCCACTGCGAGTCGCGCTCCTGCGCGCCGACGACCACCACCACCGGTACCTGGAGACGGCGCTCCGCTGCCGCTTCGAGGTGGTGTTCTGCGCCGTCGAACCGGGCCGGGCCAAGGTCCGGCGGCTCCGGCGCCGCCGCAGGTACCGTGACTACGCCTACGCGAAGTACCACGACATCCGCCGCAGCGTCACCGGCAAGGACCGGTATCGGCGGGAGTACTTCCGCCACGTCCCCGACCTGTCGGGTGGCGAGGGCACCGTCCTCGTCGACTCGATCAACGCGCCCGAGGTCGCCGCCGGTCTCGCCGCCGCGCGGGCCGACGTGGCCGTGGTGATCGGCTGCTCCATCCTCGGCGACGCCGTCCTGGCTGCCGCGGGTTCCCGTGTGATCAATCTGCACGGGGGCTTCCTGCCCGACTACCGGGGCAACCACTGCGTGTTCTTCGCGATGTACCACGGCGAGCCGGAGAAGGTCGGCGTGAGCATCCACTACGTGGATGCCCGCATCGACACCGGACCGCTGATCCAGGTGGTCCGGCCGCCCCGCCACGGTGACGAGACCGCGGAGCAGCTCTACTGCCGTGCCGAGAAGCTGGCCGTCCACCGCCTCGTCGGGCTCCTGGACCGGCTGGCCGGCGGAGCGGAACTGCCGGGCGAGTCGCAGCCGGCGCGCGGTCGGACGTTCCGCACGAGAGACCGCGGCCCCACCCACGACGTGCGGATGTGGGTACGCCGGCGGTCGGCGCGCACCCGGCGCGCCGGGTGACCGGCGGGCCGGGTGCCGCGACGACCGGTCCAGAGCCCGGGCGGCGTACGGGCGCCGGCGTGCTGGCCGCGACCGGGGCGTACGGCGTCTGGGGCCTGCTGATCCTCTACTGGCCGCTGCTCGAACCGGCGCCCGCGCTGGAGATCCTCGCGCACCGGGTCGTCTGGTCGCTGGTCATCGTGGCCGTCGTGCTGGCTGTCCAGCGCGATCTGCGGTGGATCCGTACCCTCCACCGCCGCCCGCGTCAGGCGGCGTTGCTGGCCGCGGCGGGCTGCCTGGTCGGGGCGAACTGGGGTCTCTACATCTGGGCGATCAACAGTGGACACGTCGTCGAGGCGGCCCTGGGCTACTACATCAACCCGCTGTGCAGCGCGCTACTGGGCCTGCTGGCGCTCCGGGAGAAAATGACCGGCGCGCAGTGGGTCGGCGTGGGCCTGGTCATGGTCGGGGTGGTCTGGTTGGCGGCCGGCGCCGGACGACCACCGTGGGTGGCGGTCGGGCTGGCCGCCACATTCGCCTGCTACGGGCTGCTCCGCAAGTGGGCCGCGGTGCCGAGCTGGCGGGCGCTGGCCGTGGAGACCTTGATGCTCGCCGCCCCGGCGGCCGCGTACCTGACTTTTCTGGCAGCGACCGGGCAGAGCCACTTCGCCGACTCCCCGGCGGGGGCACTGCTGCTCGCCAGCACGGGCCTTGTCACCGCGCTGCCCCTCGCGCTCTTCGGCTTCGCGACGGTCCGCACCCCGCTCGTGGTGATGGGTATGCTCCAGTACCTTCTCCCGACGGTCCAGTTCGTGATCGGCTACTACTGGTTGCGCGAGCCGGTCAGCCCCACCGAGATCGGCGCGTACTGCTTCGTGTGGGCTGGCGCGGCGGTCTCCCTCGTGTCGTACGCCCGGAGACAGGTGCCCCGCTCCCGGCTGGCCGACCCACCCGCACCCGAGCAGCTCTCGCGGGCCGACACCAGCCGCTGGCACCCGCTGGAGGAGAAGCCCGCGCCGGCTCTGGCCCCACAGGGATCTGTCGAGAGAAGGCCCCGGCACACCTTCGACTGTCGCGGCGAGTGACGGCCGGTGCCGCAGTGTCGGCCGGACGACGGTGCAGTTCGGACAGTGGCCCCCCCGCAGCCCCACGCTGAGTAACCACCGGATGTGTGCCGGAACCGGGCGCCCGACAGACCCGCTGCCGCGGGCCCCGGCCTTGGTGTCACGGAGCTGTCATCGACCGTACGGGAGGCTCAGCGCCGGGGCCGGCCGCGGCTCGCGGACGATGAGGTGGAGGAGCTGTGGAGTATCCGAGCGAGTTCGACGCCCCGGGGGTCCGGCTGCGCGCCTACCGGGACGAGGACACGGCCGGGGTGCTGGCCATCGGGCGGGACCCGGAGACCATTCGCTACACGCCGGGCGCGTCGGGCGACCGCGACGCCGAGGCGGTTCGGACCTGGATCCGGGTGCACTCCCGCTCCCGCTGGGCGGAGGGCCGGTACGACTACGCGGCGGCCGATCCCCAAACCGACGAGTTCCTGGGAAGCGGCTACCTGCGCGTGACCGCGCGGTGGGCCAGCGGCGAGATCGGGTACCTGGTCCGGCCGACGGCGCGGCGGCGGGGGGTCGCGACCGCGATGACGCGGGCCCTGGCCGACCTGGGGTTCGCCCGCGGGCTCCGGCGCATCGAGCTGCGGACGATGTGGGAGAACGTCAACAGCCAGCGGGTGGCCCTGGCGGCCGGCTTCCGGCGCGAGGCGGAGCTGCGCGCGGCACTGCCGGGCGACAGCGGCCACAGCCACGACGTCATCGTCTGGAGCCGCCTGGCCGCCGACGACGGCGCCCGGGTGCCGCCGCTGCTGCCGCCGCTGCCGGCCGGGGCGCTCTCGGACGGCGTCGTGACCCTGCGCGGCGTCGGACCTGGCGACGCGGCCGCGGTGCGGGCGCTGGTCGGACCGGACGGCGGGTGGGGGGCGCCGCCCGGGCACGACCTCGTCACCTGGTGCGCCCGCTCGCCGGCCCGCTGGCTGGCCGGCGAGCGGGCCGACCTGCTCGTCCTCGACGCCCCCACCGGCGCTCCGGTGGGCCTGCTCGCGCTGGACAGGTGGGAGCCCGCGGCCGGCCACGCGGTTCTGTGCGCGGCGGCGGTGCCGCAGGAACGGCGGCAGGGCGACGGCGCGCGGGCCGTCGCCCTGCTGGCCGCGTGGGCGTTCAGCGCCGGCGCGGCCCGGCTGGCCGCCGTGGCGGCCGCGGACGACATCGCCTGGCAGCGGGTGCTGAGCGGGGCGGGCTTCCAGCCGCAGGGGCGGCTCGCCGCCTTCCTGCCCCGGCCGGGCGGGGCCTGGGCGGACGCGTTCAGTTACGCGCTGCTGCCGTCCTACCAGTCGGCGGCCGGCTGACCACCGGCGCCGCCGGCCAGGTGGGGGCCGAGGGGGTACCGGGCGAGGCGGACAGGGACGCCGTCGGCGATCCGCCACCACGCCAGTTCCCGGGTGTCGTCCGGCGGTCCGAGGACGGCTCGCCGGGCCGCCTCGCTCACCCGCCGCAGTGGGGTCGCGTGGCGTAGATGGTGCTGGTTCCGGCGGCGCCGCCCGTCCCGGCGGGCGACATCGCCGGCGAGTGCCTGCCAGTCGCCGGTCGCCGTCTCGGCCAGCCGGTCGCCGAGCCCGGCCGTGGCGGCACCCGGCGCCCAGCAGACCACGTCGACCTGCTGCGCGCGGCCCGCGATCGTGGTGCGCCCCCCGGGCCGCCGGCGGGGCTCGCCGGCGGCGTCGACGATAGGGCCCTCGTCGGCGAGGAGCGCGTCGAGGACAGCCGAGTCGACCCCGCGCGGGCGCACCAGCGTCACCGCGAGGATGCCGTCCAGCCCGGCGACGGCGCTCAGGGGCGGGCCGGCGGCGGGGCGGCTGCCCGCCGTCGGCGGGTCGGCCGGGAGCGGGGCGACGGTGCCGAGGGTCGCCACCACCTCCGGTACCGGGGACGGCGGTCCGGCCAGGAACAGGCGGGCCGCGGCGGGCACGTACCGCGTCACGGCGAGGGCGTCCACGTCGGCCGGCGTGATCCGGCGTACCGACTCCGTCGTGGTGCGGCCCACGGCGTCCAGCCCCGGCTCGGCGGCGGCCGCGGCGGCCAGCAGCGGACCCAGCCGGAGCAGGGGCTGGTGGTCCATCCGCCGGGTCTCCAGGAGGACGGCCTGCCGCTCGCCCTCGAACACCCGCCGGTCGGCGGGGGGCCGGCGGCCGGCGGCGATGGCCAGCAGCCGGCGCAGCAGCGGCGCGACCCGGACGGGGTCGCCGGCGGCCTCGAAGCAGGTGCGGTCGACGTCGGTGACGGCGAGCAGGGGAATTCCGGCGCCCGGTCCGGCCGGTGCCGCGAGCCCGTGCAGGTGCTCGGCCAGGTGCGCGGTCCCCGACAGACCCGCGGGATCGTCGCGCGAGCCGCAGTCGACCACCAGGCAGGCAGCGAAGGAGCGGGCCCACGGCAGGACCTCGTACCGGACGGCGAGGCCGCCGGCGTTGAACGCCCGGATCCCCGCGGACCGCGGCCCGGTCATCGGATCTCCTGGTAGGCGTCGGCGAGCTGCCGGCGGTGGCGCGGGTCGAACACCCCGACGGCGGCGACCGCCGGCGGGTCCGGGGCGAGGCACAGCGGGGGCGGGTCGGTCAGGAGGCTCACCGCCGCGCAGCGCTCGGCGACGAGTCGCTCGCCGTGCGCCCGCCGTCGGGCCTCGTCCACCAGCCCGAACGGTCCGTCCAGCGCGGCCAGCAGCCCGGCTCGGCTCCGCCAGCGGGCCACGTCCCACTCGGATCTCGGTACGCCGCCGGCCAGCCCGCGCAGCGTGGTCGCCAGCACCCGGACGGCCGCCGCCGCGTTCTCCGCGGCGACGGTGGCCGTGGCGCCGATCGAGGCGGTGCGGTCCTCCGCCCAGCAGGTCGCGGTGAAGCCGTAGGCCAGGGCGTGGCGGTGGCGCAGTTCCCGGTGCAGCCGCCCGTCCGGCCCGTTGCCCAGGACTTCGACCAGGACGTCGAGCAGGTCCGGCGCGGGGTCCGCCACGGCCAGCCGGACCGCGACGCGGGCGTCGCTGCCCGGGTGGTCGGCGACGGCCAGCCCGCCGGACCATCCGCGGCCGGCCACCGGCTCCGCGGCTGCCGCGGCGGGGGACGCCGCGGCGGGAGGTCCCGGGACGGCGGCTTCGTCGTGGACCCACGCGCGGGCGGTGAGGTCGTCGAGCGCGTGCCGCAGGTCCGCGGCGGTCACCGCCGCCAGCGTCGCGGCCGACCCGAGGACGTCCTCCTCGGGCGTGCCCCAGGCCGCACGTTCCAGGACCCGCCCCACCCGGGCCAGCGGGGTGTCGAGGCGGCCGCCGGACGCGGCCGCCTGGCGGGCCCGCAGTGCGTCGAGCACGGCCAGGCCGGCGTCCCCGTCGGGCAGCCGGGCCGACCGCAGATCGCCGAGGATGTCGTCGAGGTCGGCCGGGTCCGAGGACCAGAACGCGAACGACGAGCACCGCGCGGACAGCCGGTGCCGGGTGTGCCAGCCCAGCGCGGCGGCCCGCGCCGCCGCGCCCCCGTTGGCCGGGCTGGTCAGCACCCGGGCGGCCAGGCCGGCCAGGCCGGCCCGGCCGGGCGGGTCGTCGCGGTGGCCGGCCGGCAGGTCGACGATCCGGGCGGCGCCCGGCCGCGCGGCCGCCGTCACCGCGGGCCGCCGACCGCCGCGACCGGGTGCGGGACGGGGTGGGGCCGGGCCGGCGCGGGGTCCTCGCGGCAGGCCCGCCACGCCCACGGTCCGGCAGCGGCCGAGGCCAGCGCGCCGCCGACCGCCACCAGCACCAGAGTCGGCACCCACGTGCTGAGCAGCGCCGCCGCCGCTATGCCGGCGAACTGCCACCCGGCGACCCAGGTGCGGCGGAAGGCCCCGACCCGGCCCCGGAGCACGGGGTCGGGTCGGACCTGGCAGTGCAGGCTCGGGCCGAGTGACACCAGATAGGCCTGCACACCGAGCAGGACGCCGGCCGCGACGGCGAACAGCGGCTGGCGGCCGTGTGCGGCCAGCAGAGCGGCGGCCAGCGCTACCGGGCCGGTGGCGAGCACGGAGACCAGGAGCAGCCGGCTCGCCGGCAGGTGCTTGCGGAGTCGCGCCATCGTCGCGGTCACCGCCATGCACCCCAGGCCGGCACCGAGCCCGAACAGGCCGGGGGCGCGGGCCGGGGCATGGGCGCCGAAGTGGAGGATGACCAGCTCGGCGGCCGCGCCGAAGCAGAGGTACCAGGGGGCCTCGGCAGCGAGCGTCCGGCGCAGGACGGGGTCGGCGCGCAGCGCGGTGACCCCCTCGCGCAGGCGAGCCCGCGCCCGGCTCGCCGGTGCCCCGCCCGCCCGGCCGGCGGCGCCCGGGACCCGCGGCAGGCAGGCGGCCGCCACGAGGTAGGAGATCGCGTTCAGCCAGATGACCGCGCGGATGCCGTACCCCGCCAGGAGCGCCGTGCCGACCAGCGGGCCGACGGTCATCGCGACGGCGACCGAGGCGTTCAGCAGGGAGTTGGCCGCCAACAGCCGGCCGGCGGGTACCAGGTCCGGCAGCATCGCCATGAACGCCGGGAGGCTGAGGGCCGCCAGCACCTGGACCAGCAGGAGCTGACCGTAAACCAGCGGCAGCCGTTCGGCGTCGGCGGTCAGCGCCATCGAGGCGGTCACCGCGAACGCGCCGAGATCGGCCGCGAGGACGAGGCGCCGGCGGTCGAACCGGTCGGCGAGCACGCCGGCGAACGGGGAGCAGACGAGCCGCGGCAGCGCGAACACCGCGAACGCGGCCAGCCCGGCGACGGTCGACCCGGAGACGTGCCGGATCCACAGCGGCAGCGCGATGACCTGGAAGGCGCCGCCGAGCAGGGACAGCGAGCGCCCGAACCAGATGATCTGGAAGGTGGCGCCCAGCGCGGGCGTGGCGGGGCTAGCCATGCGCTCGCCGCGCCCGCTCGGCGGCCCAGCCGCGCTGGGACTTGCTGGTGCGGTCGCGTGGGCGGCCCAGCCGCTCGTCAATCGCGCGGGCGAGGCCGTCGAGCGCGGCCAGCGCGGCCGGCAGCGGCGAGTTGACCTCGATCTCCAGGCAGGTGTACCGGCTGCGCCGCTCCCGCGCGACCTCGGGGCCGCCGAACTCCACCGCGTCGAGACTGCAGAAGACCTCGGTGCCGTCGACGGTGCGCCCGAACCGCTTGTACCGCCGCTGGACGGCGACGCCGGCCGGCCGCGGGACCCCGGTGAGGAGGCCGAGCCGGCGGGCGTAGGCCACGGGCAGCGACCGGTCGTGGCGCAGCGGGACGCCCGGCCGGTGCGCCAGGCGCTGGCGGATCTCCAGGCCGTCCCGCCAGCCGCGGTAGCAGACGGTCTGCTTGAACGCGACCACGCAGGCCGTTGACGGACCGCCGCCATTGACGACGACACTCAACGAGTGGCCGGCGGCAGCGAGGCTGCCGTTCCCGTCGTCGAGGTAGAGCGCCGACTGCAGGTAGTCCCGCGGCCGGCCGTACGGGGTCAGCAGATCGGGGAACAGGGTGGCCTCGACCAGGCCGGCGGGGTCGTCCGCCTCGGCGGCGGTGAGTTCCCACTTGCACTCGTGCTCGATGCCGATGTGCACGTCGTCACGGTCGAGCTCGGGGTACGGGGGCAGGGTGGCTTCCATTGTCGTGTCGCCTCCGGGACAGGTGTCCGGTCAGGCCGCTGTGGCCTGCGGCAGCGTGAAAACGTCGATGCCGGCCGGGTCGTCGATGCGCAGGGCGCGCATCGCCGCGGAGCGCACCTGCGCCGCGCACTCGGATCCCGGCCGGAAGTGGCCCGACTTCAGGTTCGCGACGACGAAGACGCAGCGCGGGGATCCGACCACCACCAGTTCACCGGCGGCGGTGGCGCGCAGGCGCTCCGGCACGAGCATCGGGTGCACGACCCGGTCCGCCGGCCGGGGCCCGCCGGGCGCCCAGCCGAACGTCAGGTCCGCCACGTCCCGCGGCTCGGGCCAGACCAGCAGGACACCCTCCTCGTCGACCACGTACAGGTACGACGCGCCGAGCCGGAGCACCCGCAGGGCCGCCGCCCGGTCGGTGACCGCGACGGCCCGCCGACCGCTCGCACCCAGCCGGGCGCGGTACGCGCGTTCGAAGTGGTCCCGGTCGAACTCGATGACCGTCGGGCCGGTCGCGACCGTCCGGTGGAGGACGCGCTCGGCGCCGAGCACGCCCGCCGTGTCGAACCGGCTCTGGATGGCGGGGCCGAGCTCGCCGACCCGCCGGGCCACTACGGCGCAGCGGCTGTCGTCGGCGAGGAGCCGCCGCATCGACACCAGCTCCTCGTACAGCAGGAACGTCACCGCCTGCGACTGCGCGCCGTAGCGGACCGCCAGGTCAGCGCGGACCTGGGCGAACCGCGCTATCACCGCGGTACCGGCCGACTGTGACCGCACTGGCTGTCTCCCCTCGATGTCCCGGGGTGGCGGCGCGGGCGGCGCCGCGCCGCCACCCCGGGGAACTGCCGCTCCGCCGCTGGCGGAGCGCCTCCGTCAGCCCTGGGTGTCGGAGAACGTGGCCTGCGTCATCGACAGGGCCTGGGTGCCGTACTCGGTCGCGTCGACGGCAAGCAGGCTCTCGACGATGGCGTCGACCCGGTGCAGTTCGGCGGCGGCGGTCTCGGTCATGACTTCTCCTTAGTGGAGCGGAACGTACTGACGGAGACGAGCATGCGACCCGACCCATGACAATTCGGTGACACGCGCTCCTCCCGATCCGGCCGCCGACTTGGGGACGGTCAGCCCTCCGAGCTACCGGGGGAACCTCACACCGCGTTTTCCGGTTGTCGGGCGGTCGGGTGGCTACCTCTGGCTCCTGATGGGGCGAGCGGCGGGCAGCGCGGCCACTACGCGTGCGGTGGCTTGGTGGAGGAGCGTCTCGTCGACCGGCTCCATGATGGCCGTGAATGTGATCTTGACGAGATGGTGACCGCGGCGGACCATCAGGTGGGTCATGGTCCCGGAGATCGGGCGGGGACCGTTGATGAGTGTTGCCACATCGGCGCGCCACGCCTGGTCGCCGAGTGTCGGTGCGGCCGCGGGGCGTGGGGTGAAGCGGATTCCCGAGAGTTCGTAGCTGGGGCAGGCGGCGCGGTCTGCCTCGGCGGCAGTGAACAGCGACGGGGCCACGGGGTGGGCGTAGGTGCTGACGGTGACGAACAGCAGTGACCTGGAAACGTTCATCGTTGCCGGCCGGGTCTCGTAGCTGGCCGTGGCCGTCGCCCGTTGGCTCGGGTCCCATGCGTGTAGTGCGCGGTCCTCGGCGAAGGCCGCGCAGCGTCCGGCCCGCGAGGGCGGTTCCGGCAGGGCCGGGGTGGCCCGCGAGGGCGGTCCCGGCCGGGTCCGGGTGGCGTGTGGCTGCCAGTACCTGGGGAGCACATCGGCGGTCAGCGCGGCTACCTGGGCGACCTCCGCCGGCCCGAGCGGCCGGCCGGCCGTGGCGGGGGTGGGCGAGGCGAGGGCGGTCGGGTCGGGCCGGGTGGGCGGGCCGGACCGGACTGTGGGCGCGGTGACGGGTGCGGTGTATCCGCCCGGCACGCCGAGGACGGTCACCGCGGCGCATGCCAGGGCCGCCGCCCCGATGGGGGCCGCTGGTGCCCGAAGCCATGCGCGGACCGCGCCGACCGGCGCCGGCCCGGCGCCCGGTTGGGCAGTCCGGCGCGGTGTGGCGTCCTCGGCCAGCACGGCCAGGGCGGTGACGGCGGCGGCGAGATACCCGAACCAGACAAGGGGAGCGCCGACGAAGGTGCGTACCGTGACGGGGCCGACGGCGAAGCCAGCCGCCGCCCAGTACGCCAGCGCAGCCAGGCCCGTACCGAGCACCGCCAGGGCGCCCCCCAGGACGGCCGACGGGCTCGTGGCGGCCGAGCGTCGACGCAGCCCGGCCGCCACGATGACGCCTCCGACCGTCAGCGCCACCGACTGCACCACCTGCAGGCTGCGTAGCGTCCCGTCGAGGGTTCGTGGCGGATGGGTCCACAGGTACAGCAGGGCGGCAGCGGCGCCGACAGCCGTAACCGCGGCAGGCGTCCACACCGCAGCCTGCCAGCGGAAGGCGCGGACCCGTACCGCCAGCACGGCCGCCACCGGCAGCGCCGCCGCCAGGTACGGCCACGGGGCGGCGGGCAGTGCGTACACCCACCAGCCGCGCAGCGAGCTCCCCCCGTTGAGGGAAACGACGACCGGCGGGACCGGCCACAGCAGCGCGACGGCGACCGCGGCGGCAGCCGCGTACATCGCCGCCCGCCACCGCGGGCCCGACCGGGTGCCGCGGGCAGCGACGAGTCGGGCGACAACCACGCACGTGGCCGCGGCGGCGGCCACGGCAACGGCCCCGACCACCGTCGCGACCAGGCCGTAGTCCGACGAGGGCGGGACAGGCAGTCCCACGACCGCGGTCGGGGCCAGCAGCCGGCCGCCCGCCGCCCCCGCCGCGGCGGCCAACACCGGACGCCACCAGCGCGCGGCGGCGCCGCCGCGGCGCGCGGACCGGGCGTGACGGGCGAAGCCGGGAGTCAGCCCCAGGCCGAGCAGGACGCCACCCACGACCCCCGGGGCCACCCACATCTCACCCGTGGCGTCGAACTGCTGGGCGAGCTGGTGGCCCAGCACCATGGACAGACCAGCCACAAGCCCCACGGCCCCCGCCTGACCGGCCGTCCCATCGCTGGTGGCCTCGGCGCGCCGCAGCGACGCGACCCGCTGCGCCGGGCGCGGATGCCGGGCCAGTACCGAGGTCAGCCGGCCCCATCGGCCCACAGGGGACGTGCGGTCGGCGCCCAACGCGGCGACCAGCGGCGCCGCACCGGCCCACGCGGCGGCGACCCGGTCGGCGTGACGCTCGCGCATCCGCAGCAGCGCCGCCGCCAGGCAGGCGGCCAGCAGCGCCAGAACGGCCGCGCGGCCGGTCGACTCCCCGAGGATCAGCAGGTCCGCGCCCGGCGTCCACAGCGTGGGGGCGTTGGCGGCAAGGAGGGCCGGCACCAGCACCCAGGCCAGGCCCCGCGCGACCGCGACCCAGGCGACGTCGCGTGCCGCCACGTGCGCCAGTTCGTGGTGGACGACCGCGTCGAACCGCCGCGACCGGTCCAGCGCCACCGCCAGGGGCAGGACCACCACCGGACGCCCCCGCACAGTCCCGGTGGTGAACGGCTGCCGAACCGGCGGCGGCGCGACCACCAACACCGGACCGCGCCGGCCGGTGAGCCCACGGGCAGCGCACAGCGCGGCGAACCGGTCGTACGCCGCGGGCGCGAGCAGGCGGCCCGCGTACCGGCGCACGCGCCACCGGTCCCAGCGCGGCACGACGGCGACCACCGCGGCGAAACCGAGCAGGACAGCGGCGGCTCCCGCGGTCATCACCCAGGCACGGCCCCGCTGGGTATCGGCCACGCAACGCAGAAAGCCCAGGTCCACCGGGCCGGCAGAGCCGCCGCCGACGGCGATGCCCAACGCCCGTTCGCAGGCGGTGACCGCCCGCCCGTACGACAGGGCCAGCGGCCAGTGCGAGTCGAAGAAGATGCTGCCGGCCGCGGCGCCGACACTGGCGACCAAGGCCACGATCAACCCGTACAGCCAGATCAGCGACGCCGGCCGCAGCGCCGTGGCCGGGACGGGTGAGTCCGGCGGCCCGCTCATCGACTATTCAGGCCCACAGTGCAGGGCACCGACGGCGGCGTCGGCCAGGAGCGCGGCGCGGTCGGGCGGCAGGCCCAGCGTCACGGCGTGCCGAGCAGTGGCCTCACGCAACCGGGCCAGCACGGCCGGTGAGAGCGTCGAGAGCTGCCGGTCCGGGTCCTCCGGCGGTGTGCTGCCGTCGGCGCCGTCCTCGGGTGGGGGTGGGGCCGCGCCGGTGCGCCGCCGTCGCCACCAGCGCCGCCCACCTGCGACCGTCCCGACCGCGAGCACCTCGGCGAACCCGGCGCTCAGCGCCTGCAGGGCGATCTCGCCGACAAGCAGCGCATCGATTCCGAAACCCACCGCGCGGCCCGGCGCCACCACCCGGCGCCGGGCAGGGGACCGCCAGCGGTCGACCACCTCGTCGAACACCTCGGCCTCATCCGGCGCCAGGACCTGCACGGCCCGCCGGGCGCCTGCGACAACCAGCGCTACCCGCGCGGCCTCAAAGTCCGTACCGCTCACACGCTCCGCCCTTCACCCCGCACCCACGCATCGTCATCCATTCCACACGATGCGCATCGATTGGCGGCCCGCCGAACGCTGTTTTCCGGGTAGACGTACGACGGAGGTCCGAAAGAGACATACCGCGCGGGGGCGGCGCAGCGAACACCCGCGACTGCTGCCGGCCGGCGCGACCGGAACCCGCCGCCGCCATGCCCGGACGTCTTCGGCCAGGTCGCCATCAGCGCCCGAGCGGGTACGGATCGCCGGTCGACGCCAGCGAGCACCGCGTTCGGCCGCCAGCACGCCTGCGCGCTGCGCAGCGCCGACACGCTGTGGTGCTGGGGCAGCAGCGCCAACGGCAGCAGGGCCGCGGCAACACCACCACCGCGCAGACCCCCGCCCAGGTCGGTGCCCTGACCACCTGGACCGCCATCGCCGCAGATCGGGCGCCCGAAAAGCGTAGAAGTATGACTGCCCCTACAGCGCGCCAAATTCCATCCAGTCATTCGCCGATCAACCTCGTGAGTGCGGTCGTCTGCCCTTTCGTCCTCGTGTGGGGACGTCTGTGCGTGTCAGTTCGGGCGCATATGAGTCGGCGTGAGTGGGTGCTTCGAAATCCGAGCAATCGTGGGGCGAACACCGCACGCGATCGGCCTTCCTGCTCGTCACTGCGAATAATCTTCGCTACGAGGCGCGATACGTCTGAGAATTCGTGGGCCAGGCGTGTCTTTGCTCCTGGTATAGCCCGGTTATGCTCGCTGCATGACCGTCGATAGTGCCACCAGGGCGCCTGACCTCGAAGAGCGTAGGCGTCGTCGGGAAGGTGACCACACGCTCCGCTGGACGATCGTCGGATCGCTTGCCGGAATCGGCGGTCTCGCTGTCGCGATAATCGCGCTGTCCGGAAACAGGGACCAACCTACGACGCCCTTCCCGGAGAGGCCCGGGTATGACTCGTGCCTTATCGGTACCTGGGCGTCGAAGCCGATGCCGCCCAGACGCGGGACGAGGTACACGCTGCCCGACGGGCGCTCCTTCGCGGTTTCCACGGTCAAAGGAGGATTGCAGTACTGGTTCAGAACGGATGGGAGCGGAGCGACCGAGGAGGTGGAGGAAATCATCGGGAGGTTTGCGGACGGGCGCGGTGTCTGGCGTCGTTCGCTGAGGAAGGCGACCTTCCAGTACTCGACCGATATCAAGCAACAGATTGTCTACGACGTAAAGGAGAAGACGGCCCTGTCCGCAAGTCAGGCCGAGAATGAGCCACTCAAGGAAGACAACGCAGATGTCATGGTGGCGAACGATACGTACACCTGCCTGGGCGACAATCTGACACTGCGGAACGCCGACGGCGTGGAATACCGCCTCGTCCGGCAGCGGCCAGCTCGCTCACGAGCTGCTCCACCAGCTTGACCCGCTCACGGGCCTCACGCGAATCGGTGGACTCGGTCCTCAGGCCACTGCGGCAGCCTGTCGCGCGCCGGTCCCGGACGCCTAGCCTGGAAGCGTGATCAGAGACGCGTACCTCGCCGCGGCGACCGTACTCACCGACTTCCTCGACCATCCGGCGATCGGAGCCGCGTGGGGCGCGCCGAGTCGGCTGCCGAAGATGACCGTCGGCGGCGTCGCGGTGCACCTTGGGAGTGCGATCGGCCGGGTGCCGCCGCTGCTGGCCGCGCTACCGCCGGACGAGGCGCCGATCCCGCTGCTGGAGCACTTCGTCCGGGCGTCCTGGCGGGGCGGGGACATCGACAACCCCCGCAACACCGAGATCCGTACCGGCAGCGAAGCCGCGGCGGGCGACGGCGGGGCGGCGCTGGTCAAGCAGTGCCGCGGGCACTTGGCCGAGCTGCGCGAGCGGCTGCCGGTCGAGCCGACCGACCGGGTGGTGCCGTTCGCTCCCGGCCCGTGGGCGCTGACCCTGGACGACTTCCTGATCACCCGGCTCGTGGAGACGGCGGTACACCTCGACGACCTGGCGGTGAGCGTCGGGCAGGAGGCGCCGGACCTGCCGCCGGAGGCACTCGCGCCGGTGTTCGCTGTGCTGACCCGGCTCGCCGTGCACGAGCACGGGCCGACCGCGGTGCTGCGGGCGCTGGCCCGCGCCGAGCGCGCGCCGGCCAGCATCGCGGTGCTGTGAAGACCGGCCTGGTCATTCCGGTACCGGAGACGGATCCACTGCTCGACCGCCTACGCGAACAGTTTCCCGACCCTGGTCCGGATGATCCCGGCGCACCTCTCGCTGCTGTACCCGTTCGTCCCGCTGGACGACGCAACTGTCGAAGCCGTCGAGCGGCTGGCCACCGGCATGCCGGCTTTCGAGTTGACGCTGGGGACGCCAGAGGTCCGCGGAGACCTCAGCTACGCGCCCGGCGTGTCGCCGCAGCTCGCGCACCTGATCGGGCGGGTCCGCGAGCGCTGGCCCGACGTCGTGCCCCGGCAATCGGCACCGAAACGTCTACCTGTACTCCCACCTCCGGGATGAGGACCGGCGATGGTTTCTCGGGTTGACCGGGTGAGGGGCACCCGGCGATGCCAGAGGGTGTGATGTGTCCGGGTTCCACGTTCTGAGGCTTGTGGAATTAGTCGTTGTTGCGTCCGTCGACCTGTGCGGTGTGCGTCAGGATCGCTTCGGCCAGCGGCGCGAGGACCGGGGATCCGATTGCGTGCCCCATCCCCGCAATGGTCACCTGTTGCGCGCCCGGGATCGCGGCGGTGATACGTGCGGCGGCAGGTGGCGGGTTGATCGGGTCGGCGGGCGCCTCGACCACCAGCGTGGGTGTGGTCGACGCCGACAGTGCGGCTCCCCGGGCCAGGCCACCTTGGCCGGCGCGCGCGTGGGCCGCCGGGTTGTCGCAGCGGCCGGCGTGTGCGATGACGCGTTCCTCCAGTCGGCGGAACTCATCGGCGTCGAACGGCACCTCCTCGCCGTTGAGGAGCTGCCAGTGCCGGACCCGGAAGGCGATCTCCTCCTCGCGATCCCGTGGATCGCCGAGGTGCTCCCACAGCGCGAGCAGTCGCGGGTCGATGTCGACGAACGGCGGCGGAGCGCCGTGGGGGCCGGCTCCCTCAAGCACCGCGGTCGCGAACACGGTGGCGGAGAGCAGCCGGTCCGGACAGTCGATCAGCAGCAACTGCACGAGCGTGCCGCCCATGGACATACCCACCACATGAGCGCGGCCGACACCGAGCCCGTCGAGAACCGCGACGGCATCGCGAGCCAGGTCGGCGACGGCGTACGGCCGGCGGTCGAAGGCCCACGTCGACCGGCCGGTATCGCGGTGGTCGTAACGCACCACGCGATGCTGCTCGCCGAGTCTGGCGACAAACTCCTCCGGCCAGACGACCGCGGATGCGTTGGCCCCCATCACCAGAAGCAGCGGCGAGCCGTCGGCCCGGCCGGACTCCGCGACCCACAGTCGTACACCGTCCACCTCGACGAAGCGTTCCACGCCAACATCCTCCCGTGACAGACCGCCGACGGCGATCGAGTTCTGCCCAATCCTGCAGAAGACTGGCATGGCGGTAACGAGGTGTCCGCCCGTGTGATCGGCATCCGACCGAAAGTGAATTGCGGCGGCCGCCGTTCGCGCGAACCCGCGCGCCGCCGGCAGCATCGCCCGCGCCGCGGCCGCCCGAGTTCGACCTGCCGGCAAGAGGATCGGTCAGCGCCGACGCAACCGTCCAGGAAGCCCGCGGCGGAAGCCGTCGCGTCGACCTGTGCCCGCCGCCGTCGTCGGACCCGACGCCGCCGGCCGACCTTCGGGTGCGTATCCGAGCCGGACGGGTGGTCGACCGCCGCCGTGCTGCTCTGCCACTGTGGATGTTTGGCCGGCGCGTGGCGTGCCGGCCGGTACGAGGGGAGACGAAGGCATGCGCAGAGTCTTGTCAGTGGTTCTGGGGGTGGTGGCCGCGCTCGGGGGGACGGCGATCGCCGGTTCGGCCTCGGCGGGCACGGCCGCCACCGCCCAGGACAGGCTTCATCGGGGCGAGGAGCTCAAGAAGGATCAGGAGTTGAGGTCCGCGGGTGGGCGGCACCGGTTGGTGATGCAGGGCGACGGCAACTTCGTTCTGTATCGGCGCGACGGCGCGCGCGAGGTGGCGCGCTGGGCGACCGGCACCGCGCGGCCGAACCCCGGCGAGGTGACGGCCTCGTTCGCGGCGGTGGATGACAACCTTCAGGTGACGCACGGTGTGCGGGTGGTCTGGCGGGAAGATGTCCCGGGCGCTTCCGTCCTGGTTCTGCAGTCGGACGGCAACGTGGTTGCCTACACCTCCCGCGGGGTTGCCGTATGGGCGACGAACACCGTCGATCGGCGCGACGCCGGGACAACGCCGCGCCGTTGACCTCGTGCGGAGAACGACGGGACCCGTACCGGTCGAGTTGACGGCCGGGCAGCCGGCGTCGCCAGTCCCGGCGGCGCCGGCTCCGGGGAAACTAGTCGATCGGGGCAGTCGGGGGTGGCTGAGAATCGTCATGGTGGCGCGGCAATGCCATTATGGCAGGCGCCACGAATATCAGCCGCGTGCTCCCGGATAGGTGCGAGTGAAACCCGACAACCTGATCGCGTTGTTGTCCATGATGGTCTCATTCCTGGCGCTCGTGGTGTCGGCGGTGGTGGCGCTCAAGCAGTTGCGGATGCTGCGCCACCACAACTCGCTGCCGATCGTGGTGGACATGTTCCAGGAGTTCCGCTCGGTGGAGTTCCGCCGGCACGTCCACGCCCTCGACGACCTCTGGACCGGCGAACCGCCGGAGGCGACCGGTACCCGCGACCTTCCCGACGAGGCGTGGCAGCACTTCACCATCGTCGCCGGATTCCTCAACAACGTCGGGCTGATGGCTCATCAGGGAGTCATCGACAGCGCGGTGGTCCGCAGCTTCATGAGCCGCACCGTCACCAAGTCGTGGTACCGCCTCGCGCCCTACGTCCGGCACGAACGCGCGCTGCGCGGCGACCCCTACTATCAGGTCTACTTCGAGCACCTGGCCGCGCTCTGCATCGCCCGCCCGCCCGTCGACCTGCGCACCCAGCGGGTCGACCCGGGGTGGGTCTGGACCGAGTCCGACCGCTGGCGCAGCGCTCACCTGGCCGAAGCGGGGCGCCTCACTCGCGCACGTACCGCGGATAGGTCGCCTTCGCCGCACGCGCCGCCGCCAGGTCGACCTCGACGGTGACGAACGGCTCGTCGGCGCTGGTGGTGGCGAGCACCGCGCCGTCCGGGTCGACCACCCAGCCGGGTCCCCCGCGGTCCAGGCCCGACCCGGACGGAACCCACTGGTTCGACGAGGCGCAGAAGGCGCCCGCGCAGACGGCGGCGGCCTGCCCGCCGGCCACCCACTTGGCCTGCGACGCGACCGGCGTCGCGCGGGGTACGCACAGCAGCTCGGCGCCGCTGCGGGCGTAGTGCCGCGACCATTCGAGGAACCACAGGTCCGTACACAGCAGCACGCCCGCGCGGGCGTCGCCGACCCGGCAGGTGTCGAACGTCGGCTCGCCCCGCTCGTACCAGGACGCCTCCCAGAAGCCCTCCTCGTCGGGCAGGTAGTACTTGTCCCGGACGCGGACGGCCCCGGTCGGCTCCGTCCACACGAACGCCTGGTTGCGTCGCGCGCCGGTCGCCTCGACGATCGGCCGCGACGCGACGACCGCGGGGGCGCCCAGCTCCCCGAGCCGCGCGACGCCGGCCCTGTGCGCGGCGACGCTGCGCTCCCACCGCGCCCGGTCCGGCACCGGGCCGGCGGCCAGCCAGTCGGAGAACGGCATCTCCGGCAGCACCACCAGGTCGGAGCGGGCCTGGGCAACGTGGTCGGCCAGCGCCGCCAGCGCCGCGTCGCGCCGCCCGCCGCGGGCGTCGAGCTGGCAGACGGTGATCCTCATCGGGTCGCTCATGCCCCCAGCATCCCCGCCCGGAACGCGCGGAGTCCACCGGCGGCCGGCCGCCTCACCGCCGCGCCGTGAGCGCCTCGCCCGCCTCGTCCACCGTGTACTCGCCTTCGGGGAGCTGGTCGAGCCGCACCAGGGCGTCCGCCGGCAGGTCCGCGGCGACGGCGTGCTGGTAGATGTCGGCGCGGCTCAGCCGCTCCTGACCGGCGAAGATGCTGTCGAGCAGTGCGTCGATCGGTCCGTTCGCGGTCTCGTGCGCGTCACCCATGGCGACAGTCCTACCCTCGCTCGGCCGGCGGAAACGAGGGTGCCGCGGATCCGGGGTGGGCCGCCCGATGCGGCGGGCAAACCCGATCGGTCGCGCGCGCCAGGTTGACCCCCGCCCGGGGCGGGTACTCGAAGCTGACCTGCCGCCCGGCACCACCGGGCGCGCGCTCCGCTACCGGACGGCAGGACGGAGTCGCCGTACGACAGGACGAAGTGGGCTATCCCGGGCGTCGCGCCGCGGTGTCGACGCGCTCACCCGGTGGTCGGTCGGAGACAGCGGAGGTGCGGGTGCCCGTTGACGTTCACGACTATCTGGAGTCGCACCGCGGCAGGCTCGTCGAGCAGCTCCTCGGTTGGGTCCGGCTGCGTTCGGTGGCCGGCGTCGACGGGTGCGCGCCGGAGCTGACCCGCTCGGCGCACTGGCTGGCGGGAGCCCTGCGGGAGACCGGTTTCCCGGTCGTCGAGGTGTGGGACGCCGGCGGCGCGCCCGCGGTGTACGGGCGGTGGTGCGCCGCGCCCGGCGCGCCCACGGTGCTCGTCTACAGCCACCACGACGTGCGCGCGGCCCAGGACGAGCTGTGGGCGGAGACGGCGCCGTTCGACCCGGCGGTCCGCGACGGCCGGGTGTACGGCCGCGGCGCCTCGGACGCCAAGGGCCAGGTCGTCAGCCACCTCTGGGGCATCCGGGCGCACCTGGCCGCCACGGGCCGGGACGCGCCGGCGGTCAATCTGAAGCTCCTGGTGGAGGGCGAGGAGGAGACCGGTTCGGCGCACCTGGCCGACCTGCTGCGCCGGTACCGCGGGGAGGTCGGCGCGGACCTCGTGGTCTTCTCCGACACGCTGATGTGGCGGGCCGACCACCCCGCGGTCTGCACGAGTATGCGCGGGACCATGAACGCCGAGCTGGAGGTGTACGGCCCGCTGCGCGACGTCCACAGCGGCGCGGTCTCCGGCCCGGCCCCCAACGCCGCCGCCGCCCTCGCCGGCCTGGTCGCCGGGCTGCACGACGACCGGGGACGGGTCGCCGTACCCGGCTTCTACGACGACGTGGCCGCCCCGTCGCCGCGCCGCCGGGCGGAGCTGGCCGCCCTGCCGTACAGCGACGAGGACTGGCTGGCGCGGTCGGAGACCCGCAGCATCGGCGGAGAGCAGGGGTACACCGTCCTGGAGCGGCTGTGGGCCAGGCCCGCGGTGGAGGTGCTGAGCCTGGCCGCCGGGGACCCCGCGGGCGCCTCCCGCTCCACGATCCCGGCCGTCGCCGCGGCCAGGATCAGCATCCGTACCGTGCCGGACCAGAAGGCCGCCACCGTGGCCGGCCAGCTACGCCGCTGGGCGGCCGGCACCGTCGGCGACCGGGTGGGGTACCGGCTCACCGTGGCCGAGGGCACCGCGCAGGAGCCGTACCGGACCCCCGAGCCGCACCCCGCGGTGGAGGCGCTCGCCGCGGCGATGGCCGAGTGCTCCGGCCGCCCGGCCGGCCGCATGGGCAACGCCGGCGGCGGCCCGGCCGAGCTGCTGTCCCGCGTCCTGGACGCACCGGTGCTGTTCTTCGGCACCGGCCTACCCGAGGACCGGTGGCACGACGGCGACGAACGGGCGTCCGTCCAGGCGCTGACCGACGGCGCGGCGACGCTGGCCGGCTTCTGGGACCGGCTCGCCCGCTGCGCCCCGCTCCGTTCAGACAGCTAGTGGCCCGGCGGCGTCGCGCCGCCCAGACGATCGGCGTCCGCCCATGCACATCGACTCTGGTTCGGCGGCCGTGGCCGACCGCGCCGCCGCCGCGGACGTGTTGACCCTGGGCGTGGAGGAGGAGTTCCTGCTGCTGGACCTCGGTACCGGCGAGAATCTGCCGGTCGCCGACGCGGTCGTCGCCGCGCTCCCCGCCCGCCTGCGGGCACAGAGCCGGCTGGAGTTCCGGCGCAGCATGGTGGAGCTGGTGAGCCTCGTCTGTACCGACCTGTCGGACCTGCACGGCCAGCTCGGCGGGCTGCGCCGGGCCGCGGCGGCGGTCGCGGCCGAGGCCGGCGCGCGGCTGGTGGCGGTGGGTGCCACGCCGGTCGCGGAGCCGGACCGGTCGGTGCCCGACCAGCCGCGGTACCGGGCGATAGCGCGGCGGTACGGGGCGGTCGCGTCCGACCCGGCGGTCTGCGGCTGCCACGTCCACGTGGGCGTCCCCGACCGCGACCTGGCCGTCCGGGTCTGCCACCACCTGCGCGACTGGCTGCCGGTCGTCCAGGCCCTGACGGCGAACTCGCCGCTGTACGCGGGCCGCGACACCGGCTACGCGAGCTGGCGCTCCGTACAGCTCGACCGGTGGCCGAGCGCGGGGCCGACCCCGGTCTTCGCCTCGGCGGCCGACTACGACGACACGGTCGCCGCCATGATCACCTCGGGGGTGATCCTGGATCCGTCGATGGTCTACTGGTACGCCCGCCCGTCGCCGCGGTACCCGACCGTGGAGGTCCGCGTCGGCGACGTCTGCCCGACCGCGGCGGACACGGTGGTGGTCGCCGCGCTGGTCCGGGCGCTCGTGGCCACCGTCCTCGGCGACATCCGCGCCGGCCGGGCCGCGCCGCGCACCCGCGACTGCCTGGTGGCCGCGGCCCACTGGCACGCGGCGCACGAGGGAATGGCCGGAACGCTGGTCGACCTCCGGCACGGCGTGCCGCGACCGGCCTGGGACCTGGTCGACGAGCTGCTGCTGACGGTCGCGCCCGCCCTGGACCGCCACGGTGACCTCGACCGGACGGTCAGCGGCCTGGCCCGGCTGTGCCGGGAGGGCACGGGGGCGGCGCGCCAGCGCCACGTCCACCGCGGGACCGGCGACCTCCACGCCGTCCTGGCGGACCTGGCCGGGCAGACCGTGTCGGACGCCCGGCCGCGCGCGGCCGTCGACGACACTGCGGCGCCGACCCCCGACCGGATGGTCCGGGAGTGCGACAGGCCGAGAGCCTGATGCCGGTACGGGGGACGTCCCGGGCCGGGTCCCGCCGCGGCGCGCCGGGGTGCGGGCGCCGGCCAGCCCCCGCGGCCGGCGGTGCCGGCGGGGCGGGCCGGTCCGGCTCCAGGCATCGACGTACGGGGCAACCGTGTGGACAATGGGTGCGTGGTCTACTCAGGTGACTCGACGTCCGCTACCTGCCCGCTCCGCCCGCGACCGCCGGGGTCGATCCGCGTGGCCGGCCGGGAAACCTCCGCCGCCCGCGCCGTCCCCGGAGCGCTGCCGCTGCCCGGAGGGCGGGGCGACCTGCTCCGCGCGGCGGGAGTGACCGCATGAGCGGCCCGGCCGACGCGCTGGCCTACCCGTTCCCCGACGACGGCAGGCCCGGCGTTCCGGCGGAGTTCGACCGGCTGCGCGCGCAGTGTCCGGTCCAGCGGGCGCGACTGCCGTACGGCGGCGAGGGCTGGCTGGTGAGCCGGCACGAGGACGTGAAGACGGTGCTCGGCGACTCCCGGTTCAGCCGGGCCGCCACTGTCGACGCCGACATTCCGCGGACCACCCAGTGGCGCACCCAGGCCGGCAACCTCATGGCGATGGACCCGCCGGACCACAGCCGCGTCCGCCGGCTGGTCGCCGGAGCGTTCTCCCGCAAGGCCGCCCAGCGCCTGCGGCCGCGCACCACCCAGATCGTCGAGGAGCTGATCGGCGGGATGCGGTCCGCCGGCCCGCCCGTCGACCTGGTGGAGCACTTCTCCGCGCCGCTGCCGGTGACCGTGATCTGCGAGCTGCTCGGGGTGCCGTTCGCCCAGTGGCACCTGTTCCGGGACTTCTCCGAGAAGATGTTCGGCGGCGGCGCGGCCTCCGCGGAGGAGGTCGGCCAGGCCACCGCCCACCTGGACGCGTTCCTCCGGGAGCACGTCGCCGCCCGCCGCGCCGAGCCCCGCGACGACCTGCTCTCGGACATCATCCGGGCCGGCACCGGGGAGGACGCCCCGCTGACCGAGCACGAACTCGTCACCCTCGGCGTGACGATCCTGGTCGCCGGCCACGAGACGACCGCCACCGCCATCGCCAACCACGTCCACGCGCTGCTCACCCGCGGGGAGTGGGCGGACCTGGCGACCAGGCCCGAGCTGGTGCCGACCGCGGTGCACGAACTGCTGCGGTACGTGCCGATCGGCGGCCCGGAGACGATGCCCCGGGTGGCCGTGGAGGACGTGGAGCTGGCCGGCACGGTGGTCCGCGCCGGCGAGACCGTCTTCCCGGTCGTGGGCGCGGCGAACTTCGACTCCGCCGTCTTCGCCGACGCCGACCGGCTGGACCTTGACCGCGCCGCGAACCCCCACCTGACCTTCGGCTTCGGCCCGCACTACTGCCTCGGCGCCCAGCTCGCCGTCATGGAGCTGGAGGTGGGCCTGGGGGCGCTGCTGCGGGAGTTCCCGGGACTGCGCCTGGCCGTCCCCGACGCCGAGCTTCGCTGGCGGACGGACAACCTGGTCCGCGGCCCGCTCCGCCTGCCGGTCGCCTGGTAGCGCGCTCCCGGCAAGGTGCCTGCCCGACGACAGCGCCGCGCTGTCGTGTCCACATCGGCGAAGGAGAGACCGATGAATGCGATCCGGTACACCGCCCTCGGCACGGCCGTGCTCCTCGCGCTCGCGGTACCCGCGTCGCCCGCCCGGGCCGCGGCGGCGGACGACTCACCGAAGGTGAAGATCACGGGGCTCACCTTCAACGGCTCGGGTTGCACGAGGGGCGACGACCCGCTGGTACACCTGGAGAACGGGGGTCGGCGGCTCACCGTGGAGTTCTCCGGCTTCCACACCCAGGCCGGGCTGGTCCCGAGGGACAACGCTCCCCGCGTCTGGGTGCCCAGAGCCAACAGGAACTGCCAGGTCGGGTTTACGTTGGCCTACTCCCCGGGCTGGACCTTCGCGCTGACCGGGGTGGACGGCATCGGCTTCGCCGACGTCGACCAGGCCGCCAGCACCCGGCGCCACGACACGTACTACTTCGCCGGCATGACCCAGACCGACGGGTTCACCACCGTGACGGACGGCCCGTACACCGGCACGTACCACCACGCCAACACGGCCGCGGCGCCGAACTGGTCCGAGTGCGGAAAGGCCCGGGGGCTGAACGTCAACTCGCGGATCCAGGTCGATGCGAGCAAGGCCGACCGTGCCTCACTGAGCGAGGTGACGATGGACGCGATGATCGTCAACCTGGGCTGGAAGCGCTGCTGAGCAAGCCTTCTCGCCCGTCGCCGGGCCTCGTCGGCGGCGCGGGAGACGACGACCTCAAGTAGGCCCGTCCGGAAGCCGTTGACCTGCCGGCACGGACTGCGCAGGCCCGTGACGCGCACGACGGCGCGCGCGCCGAGGTGCAGCCGGGTGTGCCGCGGCAGCCCCGCCAGGTCCAGGCCCGTGGGCGTCTCCCTCGACAGCCCGGAAATCTCCTCCTCGGCGCGGCGCCGCCCCGGCCGACCGGCCGGCGGCGGGGCGGTCGTCGGATCACGTGACGGCGGGCAGGATGTCCTCGTCGAGGAAGGCGAGGAGGTCCAGCTCGCGCGCCTCCACCTTCTTCGGCTTGCCGGTGGTGTCCTGGGTGGAGCTGAACACCAGGTCGAGACTGGGAACGACGGCGACGTACTGGCCGCCCCAGCCCCACGCGAACTGCACCGGGTGCCCCTGGACGGTGGCCAGCCACCACAGCGCGCCGTACTGGTACCGCGGGTCGCTCTCCTTGTGCCCGGAGTAGGTGCGGGAGAACGCGACGGCCTCGGCGGGCACGAGCTGCCGCCCGTTCCAGACGCCGTTGCGCAGGTACAGCTCCCCGAAGCGGGCCAGCGCGCGGGCCGGCAGGAAGAGATTGCAGCCGCCGGAGGCGATGCCCTGCGGGTCGCAGCCCCACCCCTGGTGGCTGATTCCCAGCGGGGTGAACAGGTGGGCCGACGCGTACTGTTCGAGCGTGGCGCCCGTGGCGGCCTGCAGGACCGCCGACAGCAGGTGGGTGTCGCCGGTGCTGTAGTGGAAACGGGAGCCCGGCGTGGCGGCCAGCGGCTGGCCGAGGATCGCCTCGATCCAGTTCTCCTCGTTCTCGATGGCGTACTCGGTCTCGTCCTCCGACCACTGCAGGCCGGAGCGCATCAGCAGCAACTGGCGGATCGTGATGGCGGCCTTGGCGCCGCCGGCCGCGACGGCGGCGGGCAGGTAGTGGCCGATGGGGATGTCGTAGCCGGGGAGGTCGCCGCGCCCCACGGCGATGCCGTAGACCGCCTGCAGGATGCTCTTGGACGCGGAGTGCACGTTGTTGCTCTGCTGCGGTCCGCTGCCGTGGAAGTAGCGCTCGTAGGCGATGCGGCCGCCGCGCAGCACGATGAGGCTGCGCGCGTTCTTCACGCCGTGGAACCAGTCCGCGGACTCGTCCAGCGACTGCACGTCCACGCCGGGGGCGGCGTAGCGGGCACCGTTATCCCAGCCGGCGTCCGGGTCGCCGCGGAACGTCTGCGGCCCGTTGTCGAGGTAGAACTCCGCCACCGCAGCGCCCCTTCCGCCCTACCACCGCCGACGCGATGTGCAGGCGAACGTATCAGGCACCCGCACCCGCGCCAACCGCCCCGCGCGCGTCGGGTACCGGGACCCGGCCGGGTGGCCCTGCTCCGTGGCAGGACCACCCGGCGGCGCCGCGCAGGCGGGTACCGAACGGTCAGAACGGCTGGAAGGAGCTGATCCGGTCGTTGGCGCCCGCGCCGACGTTGGCGGTCGAACCGCCGCCGTCCAGGCAGAGGAGCTGGCCCTGGTAGTTGATGTCGTTGTAGAAGCAGACCTTGCGCCCGGTCCGGTTCCAGATCGACGTGGTCAGGTCGTTCATGGCCGGGCCGATGTTCGAGACGAAGAGGTCGTGCTCCGGCTGGAAGCGGTACCGGCCGGCGTAGTTGCCGTCCCCCCAGAGGCAGACGTAGCGGTCGGGGCAGTCCTTCCACTCCGCCTGGGCGGCGCCGGTGGTGGTGACCTGCAGGGCGGCGCCGGCAACGAGTGTGGCGAGGGCCGCCGCGGCGGCCTTGAGAACGGTGCGCATCAACATCTCCATACTGTCGAATGTGGTCCGTGTGGATCGCATCTCACCGGACGGTGCTGCGCTTCATCCTCCGATACGGTCTGTCACGCAGACAGGCTGTCGACCGGACGTTCACAGGAAGTCAGGTTCGCCGCAGGGCCGGCTCGCGGAACCTGCCGGCCCCGGTCGGCCGGCAGCAGGCGAAGGGGGAGCCTTGTTCGGGGAGCTGACCCGCGACTACCGCAGGAGGCTCGCGCTCTCCCAGGAGGAGCTGGCCGCACGCGCCGGCCTCAGCTCCCGCGCCATCCGCGCCATCGAGACCGGCCGCAGCGGGGCACCGCGACCGAGCACCGTGCGCCTGCTGGCCGAGGCGCTGGAGCTGTCCGACCAGGAGCGCCGCCGGTACGCCGCGCTGGCCGCGGGCCGCGGCACCCCGGCCGCACCGGCCGCCGCGACCCCGCCCGCCGCGGCCTCGCCCGCCGCGCCGCCGGCCGCGGCCCCGGCCGGCGCGGCGGCGGCGCGGGTACCGCGCGGACTGCCCCTGGCGGTCCCGGTGTTCGCCGGGCGCGGCGCCTACCTGAGGTACCTGACCGCCCGTCTGGACAGCCGGCCCGGCACGATCGTGATCTCGGGAACCGCCGGTGTCGGCAAGAGCACCCTGGCGGTCCACTGGGCGCACCAGGTCGCCGACCGGTTCCCCGACGGGCAGCTTTTCGTCAACCTGCACGGCTTCGGGCCGGGCCGGGCCGCCGTCACCGCCGGTGAGGCGATCCGCGGGTTCCTCCACGCGCTGGAGGTGCCGGAGCGGCGCATCCCGGCTGACCTGGCCGGCCAGGCCGCCTGTTACCGCAGCGCCCTGGCGGGCCGGCGGGTCCTCGTGGTGGTGGACAACGCCCGCGACGCCGACCAGGTGCGGCCGCTGGTCCCGGGCAACCCGGACTGCCTGGTACTGGTCACCAGCCGACGGCAGCTCACGAGCCTGGTCGTGACCGAGGGCGCGGTGCCCGTTCTGCTGGATCTGCCCAGCCTCGACGAGGCGCGGGCGCTGCTGGCCGGCCGGCTGGGCGCGCCGCGGGTGGCGGCCGAGAGCGCCGCGGCCGACGCCCTGATCGACCGCTGCGCGCGGCTGCCGCTGGCGCTCGCGGTCGTCGCCGCCCGCGCCGCGCTGCGGCCGGCCTTCCCGCTCAGCAGCATCGTCGCCGAACTCGACGCCGCCGACGACCAGCTCGGCCCCCTGGACGGCGGCGACGCCGTCAGCGACGTGCGGACCGTCTTCTCCTGGTCGTACCGGCAACTGTCGGAGGACGCCGCGCTCTTCCGGCTCCTCGGCCTGCACCCGGGGCCGGACATCGACGCCGCGGCCGCCGCCAGCCTGGCCGGCCGACCGGTGGACGAGGTCCGGCGGTGGTGCGCCCGGCTCGCCGACGGCAACCTGGTCACCGAGGCCGGGCCGGGGCGGTTCGTCCTGCACGACCTCATGCGCAGCTACGCGGGGGAGCTCGCCGGCCGGGTCGACTCCCCGGCGCAGCGGCGCGCCGCGGTCCGGCGGATGCTCGACTTCTACCTGCACACCGGGCGGGCCGCGGCCACCCGGCTCGCACCGCACCACGATCCGATCACCCCCGACCCGGCCGCCGCGGGCACGGCGCGGATCGCGGTGCGGGACCAGGACGACGCGCTCGCCTGGTTCGCCGCCGAGAAGGGGGCGCTGCTCGCGGCGAGCCGGCTCGCCGCCGAGTCGGGATTCGACACCCACGCGTGGCAACTCGCGTACACCGTTCACCCCTACCTGCACCGCCAGGGGCGGTGGCACGAGGCGGCGGACCTGCTGCACGGCGCGCTGGGGGCCGCCCGGCGGCTGGGCAGCGACGCCGGGCAGGCCCACACCCACCAGCTTCTCGGCCGGGTGCTGGTCCACCTGGACGCGCAGGAGGCGCGGCAGCACCTGGAGTCCGCGTACGCGCTGTTCCGCGGCCTCGGCGACACCGGCGCGGCGGCCCGGACCCAGCAGGTCATCGGCATCACGTACGAGCGGGACGACCCGGCGCGCTCCCTGCCGCACGCCCGCCTCGCGCTGCGCCTGGCCACGTCGGCCGGCAACAGGTACCTCCAGGGCCGCATCCTCAACGGGCTCGGCTGGCTGCACGCCCTGCTCGGGGACCACGCGGAGGCGGAGGCCCACTGCCGGCGGGCGCTGGGCCTGATGACCGAGATCGGGGACGACGACGGCGCCGCCGACGCCTGGGACAGCATCGGCTTCGCCCTGCACCACCTCGGCGACCTGACCGGGGCCGTCCGGTGCTACCACGAGGCGCTGCGGCTGTACCGCGTCCTCGGCCACCGGTACTACCTGGCGCTCACGCTGACCCACCTCGGCGAGACCCACCGGGCCGCCGGCCGCACCGCGCTGGCGCGGCAGGCGTGGGGGGACGCGCTGGAGGTCTTCACGGAGCTGCGCAGCCCCGAGCGCGACGGTCTGCGTCAGCGGCTGGGCGAGCTGGGGCACACGCCCTGACCGACCCCCACCACGGCTACGCCAGCGCGACCGCCAGCAGCCGGGTGGCCCCGGTCTGCGGGTCGTCAGTCTGGAACACCAGCGTGGCGTCGTCGGCGGCGATGCCCTGGTGCACGTCCGGGAACGGCGCGGCGCAGGGCGCGCCGGTGGTGGCGTCGAGGATGTGCAGCGTCGCGGGGCGGCCCCCCGGGGGCGCGCTGAGCACGCAGACCCGGCCGGCACCGACGGCGAGCTGCTCCAGCGAGAGGTCGCCCGGCGGCAGCGGCCAGTGCCAGCGGGGCCCACCCGTTCCCGCGTCGCGCGTGTGCAGGCCCTGCCCGCGGACGCCGATGTGGACCTGCCCTCCGGCCGCGGCCAGGACGTCGACGGCGGCACCGCCGAAGCCGACCTGCCAGCCGGTGGCGCCGGTGGCGGCGTCCAGGCGGGTCACCGCCGGTACGGCGGCGGCGGTGGGGACGGCGGCGGGCCGGGTGGTGGCGAACAGGTGGGTACCGAGGTCGACGGCCGCGCCGCGCTCGGTCAGGGCCAGGTCCCGCCGGACCCAGGAGGGCCGGCCGGTGGCCAGGTCCAGGAGTACGGCTGTCCGGCCCTCCGGTACCGCCGCCAGCAGCAGCCGGGCCGGGCCGGGCGCCGGGGGACCCCCGGGCAGGGCGTGCCGGCCCGAGGACCAGTCGCGGGTGCCGTCGGCCAGCCGGTAAGCGCTCACGCGGTACGCGTCCGGTCCCGTACAGATCGTCGTGACCGCGTGCGCGCCGAAGACCCCCACCCGGCGCTGCGAGGCGCTCCTGGTCCGGTAGACGCGCTGTTCCCAGCGGACGGTGCCCGCGGGCGGGTCCAGGATCCGCAGGTAGGTCAGCGGCCGCTTCGGCTTGCCGCCCGAGCTGTGCCAGTGCATGAGGGCCACGTGCCCCGCGGCGACCGCTGTCCACCCGCCCCGGGTGGTCCGCGGCAGGGGCTGCTGCCAGACCCGCCGGCCGGTACCGGCGTCGAGCGCCAGGAACTCCTCCCGCACCCCCACGTAGACCCGGCCGCCGGCCAGGACCGGCCGCAGACTGGTCGGCTCCGGCAGCGGCAGCGACCACAGCTCGTCGCACCGCCGCGGCCGCGGCCCGCCGGTCGGCCGCGGGCGCGGCACGCGCACGCCGCCCCACGTCAGGCCGGCCAGGGCGCCGGCGCCCCGCAACACCTCCCGGCGGCTCACCCGGAACCCTGGCACGCGCCACCGCCCCTCGACAGTCGGCGAAGCTCCCGACAGCCGCCATCGTCGCGCACGGCACCGCGCCCGGGCAATGTCCGGAAAGGACAGCGTCGCAGGCGGCCGCCGCGCCGCGGGCCCGACGGCCCGGCGGTTCAGCGCGCGGCCGACCGCCGGGCCGTGCGGGTTACGGCTTCTCGCCGGGCTTGAGTGCCTTCGTGACCGCGGCGTACGCATCGACGATGCCGTAGCCGTAGAAGCCGTTGAAGTTCTCCGTGCCCTCGCAGGTGGCCGTGTAGGAGGTGCCGTCCTTCTGCGGGTAGGTCATCGTGCCGCCGGGCGGGCAGGGGCGGGCCTGCGCGGTCCGGTACAGGTGCTGCTCGACCTTCGCCGGGGCGAGGGTCAGGCCGCGGCCGCCGTCGCGGGAGCCGTGGGCGGCGACGATCAGCGCTGCGACGCCGCTGGCGTACGGCGCGGCCATCGACGTCCCCTGCAGGTAGGTGTAGTAGCCGCACGGACCCTGGGCCGGGCACTGCTTGAACACCGTCGTCTCGTTGCCGGGGGTGACGTTGCCGTCGGCGTCGATCTTCTTCGCCTCCAGCAGCACCTTCCGCGGGTACGTCGAGAGGATCAGGTTCTCCGGCGCGTCCTGGTCGGCGGTGCCCGGGTAGTCGCGGCGGAAGCCGCCCGGGGCCGAGATGCCGATCTGCTCGACGCCGTAGTTGGAGTAGTCGGACTTGTGCGACGACGGGCCGAGCGAGGACGTGCCGATGACGTGCGCGCCCTCGACGGGCAGGTCGACGCAGGTGGCGTTGTCGATCTCGCGGGGGTGCGCGGTGTTGGCCGGGTAGTTCGGGCTGGTGGTGTCCCGGCCGGGGTGGCCCAGGTCGGTGTGCGCGTTGCCGAGCGCGGCCAGCAGCGTGACGCCGGCCTTGTGGGCGTAGTTCAGCGCCCGCGTCATCGCCTTGACCGTGGCGCGCTGCTGTGCCTGCTGCTCGGGGGTGTCCGCCGGGTTGCTGGCGCAGTTGAACGCCCACGGGTCGACGTAGAACGACATGTTCACCACGTCGATGCCGGCGTCACCGGCGTAGGTGAGCGCGTTGACGACCGCGTCGAGGAAGAAGAAGCCGGAGTCCTGGCCGGCCTTCAGCTCCACCAGGCTGACGTTCGGGGCGACGCCGGAGAGGCCGAAGCCGTTGGCGGCCGCGCCGATCGAGCCGGCCACGTGGGTGCCGTGCCCGCCGTCGTCGGTGCCCACCGGGTCGACGCAGCCGCGGACCTCGCACGGGCCGTCGATGGCCTCGATGTCCGGGGCGAAGTTGCGGGACAGGTCGGCGTTGAAGTTCGGCGCGAGGTCCGGCTGGCTGGCGTCCAGGCCGGTGTCCATGACGCCGACGGTCACCTCGTGGGTGCCGGGCTCCTTCGCCCGGGCCAGGTCGGAGCGGACCATTTTCAGGCCCCACAGGCGGTGGTCCAGCGGGTCGGCCCGCAGCGGTCCCCGGGCCGCGGCCGGGCGGCCGGCGGTGCGGGCCGCGCCGCGCCCGGCGGCGGCCAGCGCCTCCACCGGGTCGACCTTGCGGACGGCCGGGGCGACGCCGACGACCCGCTGCGGCACGGCCGCCAGCAGGGAGCGGGCGGCGAACGCCCGCCGGGAGAAGTCCGACCGGCGGGTGGTCACCTGGAACGTGCCCGCCCGGCTGTTGTGGCCGACCACCGCGCCGCCGGCAGCGGTGATCTCGGAAACGGCCCGGTCGGCGGGGACGCCGTCCTCGGTGACGACGGTGAAGGTGGTGGGTGTGGTGAGCGCCTCGGCGCGCGGGGCGCCCGTCGCGGGCAGCACGGACGCCGTCACAAGGACCGCCGCGGCCGCGGCCGCGGTCGGAAAGACGGCGGTGAATCGTGGATTCACAGGGGTGTCCTCTCCTGAATAGACCTACGCATCCAATCGCATGAGGGGTGATTGGCCAACCCACGAATAGTCGGTGACGTTCACGCGGCCGGGCTGGGCCGGGACGGACCGTCTTTTTCCGGGTCGCCGTCAGGAAAAGCGTCCCACTACGCGTACCATCAAATAGCACAATTAATCAGCAGATTCGTCGCAGCCGCGGCCCGTGGGGGGTGACCCATGACAACGTCGTTGCCGCACCGGTCGGTGGGCGCCCTGGCCCTGGCCCTGGCCCTGGCCGGCGTCGCGCCCGCCGCGCCCGCCGCGCCCGCCGTGCCCGCGACCGCAGCCGCACCGGACTGCGCGGCGCGCCTGTACGTGGCCGACGTCCAGGTGGACGGCCGCACCGTCGAGGCGGCGCACTCGATGGCCCGGGCCGTCTGCGGCGTACCGATGAACCACTACCGCGTCACCTGGGAGATCACCGGCCCGCCCGGCGCGCGCGTCATCCCGCTCCGGCACGAGGTCCTCGACGCCGACGGCGCGCCGATGCGGCTGACCTTCCGCGACACCGACCCCTCCGGGGTGTACCGGGTCCGGGGGACCGGACTCGTGGACGAGGACACCGGACTCCCCAGGCCGCAGGCCGACACCTCCTTCACCCTCCACCGCAGGGCCGGCGTGGCGCTGAGCGCCGTCCGGTCCGGCCGGTACGTGACGACCCGCGGGGTCGCGCGGGCCTACAGCCGCACCGCGCACCGGTTCGCGCCCTGGCGCGCCGCCACCGTCGTGCTCCAGTCGCGGCCGACCGTGCGCGGTACCTGGGTGACGCTGTCGACGTACCGCACCGACGACGCGGGCGCGACGCCCCGGTTCCGGTGGCACGCGCCGCGGTACCGCTACTTCCGCATGGTGGCCCGGGGCACGCCGGACATCGCCGCGGCCTACGGTGCCCAGCAGCGCCGCTAGCCGGTCCGCGCGACGCGCGGACCGGCACCACGCCCGCCACGCCGCCCGAGTCCGCTGGTCGAGCGGCCGGCCGACCGCGGCCCAACGGGACGTCTACCCGCCCATCTGTCGGATATCCGACAGATCACCGAGTGTCGTCGCGAGTCGTCCTCCCGTGACAGTGGGGTCGCGGCCGCGTTGACCCGTGGGGGTGGGAGAGCCATGACCGGATCGGTACGGCGGCGCTGGGTCGCCGCCGGCGCGCCGCCCCCCGCGCCCGGCGCCGCGGGCGCGCACCCCGGCGGCGTCCCGGCGCCCCGGGCCGGCGGCGGGCCGGCCGGCGAGCCACCGCACCCGCTCGCCGCCCTGCTCACCGCGGTCACGGCGGTGGACCGGCGCCGCCGGCTGGCGCGGCCGGTCGTCGCGCTGGCGACCGCGCCGCCCGGGTCGGCCGACCTGGTCGGCGCGGTCGGGGCGCTGCTCGACGCCGCGGCCCCGCGCGTCGCGCACGCCGTCGTCGACGCCGCCGCGCACCCCGAGGTGCGCGGGCTGCTCGACGCGGCCGTCGCGCAGCTCGAACGGCCGGGCTCGGGCTGGCGGCCGCTGCCCTTCCCGCGGTACCGCGACGTCGTGGCGATCGCCGACCTGCGGCTGACCGCCGCGGGCGTGGACCGGCGCGCCGCCGCGGTCCGGGCGGCGATCGGCCCGCCGAACACCGGGGCGCCGCGGGCCACCGAGCCGATGGTGTCGATGCTGACCGCCGCCGGTACGGTCGCCGCGCTCTCCGCCGGCCAGGCCGGCGGCACCCGGCTGTCCACCGCCCTGTACGCCCTGGGCGTGGCTTTGCTGTGCGTGGTGCTCGGGCTGGCCGCGCGCCGGCTGTGGGCGGTCGTCGGCCCGCGCTGGCGGCTGCGCCGGCTCGGCCGCCGCGGCGTCGGCGTCGAGCGCGGCGCCGGGGTGCTCGCCGAGGCGACCACCTGGACCGCCGACGCGGTGGCGTCGGCGCGCGACCCCGCCGCGGCCCGGCTGCGCCGGGACCGGGTCCTGGTGGCCGCGTTCCTGGCCGACCTGCGGGCGGCCCACGGCCGGCGCTGGTGGGGGAACTGGCGCACGGCGTACCCGGTGCTGGTGCTCGGCGACCGGGCCGGCGGGCCCGCGGCGGCGGCGCTGCTCGGCGGCCACGCGGCCAGCGCCGACGCGCGGGCGCTGGTCGTCGTCACCGACCGGCCCCACCCGGACGCCCGGTACCGGCCCCTGGCGCAGTGGGAGGCGTACCGGGCGCCGTGGGCCGGCGGCGCCGACGCCACCCGCCCGTGGGCGCTCACCCTGGACGCCGCCGCGGTCGCCGGCCTGGCGGCGGCGACCGCGGGGCCGGTCGCCCGCCCGCCGCGGCGGGCCGAGCGCGCCCGGAACCGGCTGCTGGCCGCGGCGCTCGGCGCGGGCCTGCTGGCCGGCACGGGCGTGGTCGCGTACCGGTCGCTGGTGTGGGCCTGCCGCCCCGGCGTGTCCGGGGAGAACGTGGTGACCGTGGACGGGCAGGAGGTCGGGTACCGGCTGTGCGGGGCGCCGTTCGGCGGGGCGGCGAGCCGGTCGGCGCGGTACGAGAAGTTGATCTACGCCGAGAACCGCCGGGTCGAGCGGCTGCACCGCGAGCAGCCCGGCCGGCGGCCGCTGACGCTGGTCCTGCTCACGGCCCTGACCAGGCCCAGCGGGGACGCGCGGACCTCGCAGGTGGCGGAGTCCGAGGATCTTGCCGGCGCGTACGCCGTCCAGCTCGCCGCCAACAACGACGGCCCCTCCGGCGGGCCGCTGCTGCGGCTGGCGGTGGCCAACGCGGGCGCGGCCAGCAGGTTGGTCGACCACACCGTGACCAGGCTGGGCGCGCTGCTCGCCGCCGACCCGACGGTCCGCGGCGGGGTGGTGACCCTGGACAGCCGGGAGCCGGTCAAGCGGGCGCTCGCCCGGCTCGACCCCGCCCGCTTCGTGATGATCAGCCCCACGATGACCGCCGAGGACCTGGTCGAGACCCTGCCGCGGTTCTTCCAGATGATCGCCCCCAACAGCATGCAGGCGGAACTGGTCCGCCGCTACGTCGACCGGGTCGCGCCCGGCGCCCGGCTGGTGGACGTGTACCGCGCCGGGGCCGAGGACCCCGACAACCGGGACGCGTACGTGATGACGCTGCGCGACGAGCTGGCCCGGCGGTTCGGCCCGCGGTTCCGGCAGTGGCGGTGGACCCGCCCGGGTGAGCCGCCGGGCCCCGGCCGCGACGGCCCGATGACGCCCGCCCTCTGCGGCGGGACGAACCAGGTGCTGTTCTTCGGCGGCCGGTACACCGACTTCCGCGACTTCACCTGGGACCTGGTGGACACCTGCAACGGCCGGATCCCGCTGCTCGTCGCCGACGACTCGACCTCCCGGTTCATCGCCGACCGGGACCTGGCCGCCAGCGCCCCGCCCGGCCTCGCCGTGGTGATGGCCACCAAGAGCGTCCTGCTGTCCTGCCGGCGGCTGCTCGACGACCGGTTCGCCGGGGCGACCGCCGGGCCGGCGGGCACGGGGGTCGCGCCGCGGCTGCAGTTCCGCCGCGACATCGCGGCGCTCCAGCGGTGCGCGGGCGCCGAGCGCGCCGGGGAGCGCGCCGACGAGCTGACCGACCTGGCCGGCGGGTGGGCGGCGACGTCGTACGAGGCGGTCCGGCTGCTGCACTGGGCCGCCTGGCGGGCGGACCCGCCGCAGCCCGGTACCGCCGCGGCCGGGCCGCTGGCCGAGCGGATGGCGGCGGTGCTGCACGGCGGCACGCAGCAGGTGCCGCTGCCCTACGGCGTGAACAGCCCGGTCCGGTTCGACGCCGACCGGGTGAGCCGCAACCGGCGGACCTCACTGGTCTGCCTGCGCGACCTGACCGCGGCCGCGGTCTCCGGCACGGCCGCCGACCTGGCGGTGGAGGTGGCGCGCCAAGGTACGGCCTACCCGGCCGACGGGCCCGAGCCGGTACCCGTCACCTGCCCGCCGCCGGGCGCCGCCCGCGCCGCCCGCTGAGTCGCCGCCCGCGCGCCGGCAGCCGGTCGGACCGCTGGTCCTGCCTGTGGACGGACGACCCACCAGGTCGGACGGACGCGGAGCCGCTGTTTCGCGCTCTCCTGCCCGCGGGTGTCTGGCCGCACCCGTGATCGCGGACAAAGCCGGCAATCTATATTATGTCTCAGTAAGTAGCGTTGGTGAGCGTCAATCTGCCTGCCCTTCGCGCAGGCGTGCCGGGCGGTGTCCTCGGTGGTGAGTGGACACATCCGGGATCCGTCCGATTTCTCGGGTTTCGATTGTTGTGGCGCCGCCGAGAACGGTGAACTCCGTCGATAAATGAACCGCTCCGCACGCCGCACCCGTAGTAGCCCGTACGCGAGGATGGTTCCCGCCAGCGACGAGGAGTAATGATGAAGCTGCCATTTAGTCGGATCATGCGCGGCAAGCGCCGAGTGATCAGTGCGGCGGTTGTCGCCGGTGTGCTGGGCGTGAGCGGCGTAGCCACAGTGCAGTTTGCGAATGCGAGTGTCAACAAGGCAGGCAGCAACATCCTGTCCCTGAACGGGCAGGACTTCGACGTCTCGAACTGTGCCGACGTACGGCTCAACGACGGGGCGGTCGCGTGCGACGGGAGGGTCCTGGCGCCGCAGGACGCCAACGCGGAGGAGTTGGCGAGGGCCGCCGCCGAGGCCCTGTCGGACTCGTGCGACATCTTCATCGCCGCGGTCCAGGACGCGTTCGACGACCAGCTCAATGTCGACGAGAACCGCCGGGACCAGGACCGCCAGGCCCAGGACCGCGAGGCGCAGAACCGCGAGGCGCAGAACCGCGAGGCGCAGAATCGCGAGGTCCAGAATCGCCAGAACCAGGACCGCCAGAACCAGGACCGTCGCGGCGACGACAACAACAAGGTCCAGAATGGCAACAGCAAGGAGTACCGGGTCGATGCGGCCAGGAACGCCAGGGCGCAGAAGGCGGCCCGGAACGACGTGAAGGCGGCCGCGGAGGCGGAGTGGGCCAAGGCCAAGGCCGAGGCCGAGCGGAAGAACAACGACGCCCGGAACAAGAACCAGGCGGACAAGGTCGACGAGGCCAGGAATGCGGACCAGAACGACCGCAACGCCAACGACCGCAACGCCGACCGCAACGCCAACGACCGTAATGCCAACGACCGTAATGCCAACGACCGGAACAACGACGCCCAGGCTATCGCCGACGCCGAGCAGGTGCTGGTGAATGCCTGTGTCGCGCTGGCCCAGGCGAAGGCCGGGGACTTCGACGACAACGCCGACGACCGGAACAAGGCCGGGAACGACGCCGGTGACGAGAAGAAGGCCGCGATCAAGCGGAACGCGGGCAACAACCACGGGGCCGACAACGCCCGTGCCTGGAAGGCGATGCACCAGTAGCCGGTGGTCCGACCACTCACCCGCGGCAGGGGGCGGGTGGTCGGCGCCGCGTTCCCGAGGAGGCCAGGCCGCGCACATCGGCCTGGCCTCCTCGGGTGCTGCCGGAACATCGGCTCCGGCCGGTGGCCGCCGCACCGCGCCACCCGGCCCGGCTGGGAGGTACCCCGGTCGGGGGCCCGCCGGTCACCCGATGGGCCGGCGGCGGCGCCGATGCCCGACGGGGTACGGACCAGGACGTACGTTGAGGCCGGGAACCCGAGCGAGGGAGCACGATGGCCGACCGCGTCCGCGCCACGCTGACCACCGCCGCCCTCGGCGCGGCCGCCGTACTGGCGACCGGCGCCCCGTCGGCCGCGGGCCCGCCGCCGACGGTGTGGGCCCACCCCGGCGCGCACCCCACGCGCGACCACTACAACCCGGGCGAGACCGCGCTCACGGCGGACACCGCGGGGGCGCTGCGCCACCGGTGGTCGGTACCCCGGGCCAGCGCGGTCTGCGCGAACCCGGCCGCACCGCTGGTCGCCGCCGACCGGCTGTTCACCGCCTCGGGCTACCGGGTCAGCGCCCACGACGCGCGGACCGGCGCGCTGCGCTGGCGGACGCCGGAGGCGGGGAAGCGGCGGATCAGCCTCGCCGCGGTCGTCGGCAACGCGCTGCTGACGCAGTGGACGCACTGCCGGTCGGGGCGGGACTACCTGACGGCGCTGGACGTGCGGACCGGCCGGGTCCGCTACAGCCGGGAACTGCCCGAGGTCATGCACTCGACCGTCGTGGACAAGGGCGTGCTCCTGGGCGAGTACTGGGACGCGGCGGCCGCCCGCTACGCCGTCGGCGCCCGCCGGGTGGCCGACGGCTCGCTGCTGTGGTCGCGCAGCCCCGGCGCGTTCAACGGGCTGCCGGTCTCCGCGGCCGGCCGGGTCCAGGTGTCGACGACGACGTCCAGGGTGGTCGACATCGCCACCGGCCGGAAGCTGTGGGACACGCGGGCCGGCTGCCTGGTCCCGGACGGCGCGTCCCCCGACGGGGCGTTCTTCTACTTCACCTGCACCGACGGGCGCACCCGCCGGCTGGACGCGGGCACCGGCGCCGTCCTGGCGACCTTCCCCGACCGCGACGAGCCGTTCGCGTTCGCCACCGACGGCGCCCGCCTCTACCACCGCGGCTTCGGCCCCGACCGGCTCTACGCCGTGGACGCCGACACCGGGGCGGAGGTCTGGTCGGTGCCCGGCGTCGACGTCACCGACATCACCGTCGCCGGTGGCGTGGTCTACGGGGTGCGCGACGAGGACCCGCTGATCGCGGTCCGGGCCGCGACCGGCCGGCCGGTCCCGCTCGCCGGCCCGCCGGTCGGCCTCCGCGAGGAGCCGGTGGTGGCCGGCGGCCGGCTGTACGGGGTGACGGGGTCGGCCGTGGTGATGTACGCGCCCTGAGCGCCGCCCACCACCCCGCGGGGCCTGAGCCGGTCCGACCGCCGGAGTGCGCCGGGCGTCGCCCGCACTGTCGAGGGTGCCCCGACGGTGCGGCGCCGGTCTAACATGTACCGGTCGGTGCGGCGGGCGGTGGCTCCCCTGCCGCGCGGAGGCCGGCGGCGACGCGCGACGCGCCCGGCGTCCGCCGCCGACGCGTGCGGCTGGTGACCCGATCCGTCACAGGAGGTGCGATGCCGGTACGTGGATCGGTGCTGGTGTCCGGGGCCGGGGTCGCCGGCACGGCGGCGGCGTACTGGCTCAGCCGGTCCGGCTGGGACGTGGTCCTGGTCGAGCGGGCCGCCGCCCTGCGCACCGCCGGCCAGAACATCGACGTCCGCGGCGCCGCCCGCACCGTCGTCCGCCGGATGGGCCTGGAGGCGCACCTGCTCGCGGCCGGCACGGGCGAGGTGGGCACCCGCTTCGTCGACCGGCGCGGGCGGACGGTCGCCGAGTTCCCCGCCGGCACCGCCGACACCGACGGCCCCACCGCCGAGATGGAGGTGCTGCGCGGCGAGCTGGTCGCCAGCCTCGACGCCCTGCTGCGGGACCGGGTCGCGCACCGGTACGGCGACAGCGTCCGGGCCGTGGTCCAGGACGCCGAGGGCGTCGACGTGGAGTTCGCGCACGGCCCACCCGGCCGGTTCGACCTGCTCGTGGTCGCCGAAGGCTTCCACTCGCACACCCGCCGGCTGGTCTTCGGCGACGTCCGCCTCCGCGACCTGGGCCAGTACATGGCCTACGGCACCGTCCCGCGGACCGCCGAGGACGACCACTGGTGGCGCTGGCTGCCGGCCGGGCGGGGCCGCGCGGTGATGCTGCGCCCGGACAACGTGGGGACCACGCGGGCCCTGCTGGCGTTCCTGGGGCCCCCGACGGGGCTGGAGCGGCGCGCGCCCCGCGAGCAGGTCGCGCACCTGCGCGAGGTGTTCGCCGACGTCGGCTGGGCGGCCCCCCGCATCCTCGGCGCGCTCGCCGCCGACCACGACGACTTCTACCTCGACCGGGTGGGGCAGGTGCACGCGCCCCGCTGGACGCACGGCCGGGTCGCGCTGACCGGCGACGCGGCGTACTGCCCCTCGCCGATCAGCGGCATGGGCACCAGCCTCGCCCTCACCGGCGCCTACGTGCTCGCCGGGGAACTGACCGCCCGGCAGGACCACGCCGCGGCGTGGGGCGCGTACGAGGCCCTGATGCGCCCGTACGTCCGCCGGGCGCAGCAGCTCCCGCCGGGTGGGCCGCGACTGGTCAACCCTGTCAGCGGGGTCGGCGTGTCGGTCCTGCACACCGTGATGCGGTTGGCCGCCTCCCGGGTCGGCCGGGCGGTCACGGCGCGGCTGTTCGCCCCGCCCGCCGACTCGATCGCGCTGCCCGCGTACCCCTGACCTGGGTCGGCCGGGCGGCCACGAGGGCCGCGGTCACGGCCGACCGGCCAGGACGTCGCAGCCGAGGAGGACGACCGGGACGTCGGCGGCCCTGTTGTGCTCGGCCACCCAGCCGTTCAGCGCGGTCTGGCAGGCGTGGTCCAGGTGCCGCAGTCCGCGCAGGTCCAGGTGGACCCGCCGGTCGGCCGGCAGGTCGGCCAGCGCGGTCAGCATGGCTGGCAGGCGCAGGAAGGTCGCGTTGCCGGCGATGGCGACGCGGATGGACCCGTCGGCGTGGTCGTGGGTGTCGACCCGGACGTGGGAGGTCTCCCAGGCCAGCTTCCCGACCGCCAGAGCCAGGCCGATGAGGACGCCCTGGAACATGTCGGTGGCCAGGATGGCCGCCGCGGTGGCCAGCACGACGACGGCCTCCCCCCGGTGCTCCCGCCACAGGGCCGGCAGGGTGTGCACGGGCAGCAGGCTGACACCGGCGTGGATGAGCACCCCGGCGAGGGCGGGCAGCGGGATGAGGGCGAGCGCACCGGGCAGGGCGGCGGCGAACAGCAGCAGCCACACCCCGTGCAGGACCCGCGACGCCCGGGTCCGCGCACCGGCACGCACGTTCGCGGAGCTGCGTACGATCACGGCGGTCAGCGGCAGGGCGCCCAGCGCGCCGCACAGGGTGTTGCCGACCCCCTGCGCCACCAGCTCCTTGTCGAAGTCGGTCCGCGGCCGGTCGTGCATCCGGTCGACGGCGGCGGCGCTGAACAGGCTCTCCGCCGAGGCGATGAGCGTGAACGCCACCACCGTACCCAGCACCGCCAGGTCGGCGAGCCGGCCGAGCTCGCCGAACGGGGGCCGGATGACGTCGGCGAGTCCGCGGACGTCGATGGTGGCCACCGGCAGGTCGGCGACGGCGGTGACGACGCCCGCCGCGACGACGGCGACGAGGACGCCCGGCACAGTCCGGACCCGCGCGGGCAGCCGGCCCCAGCCCACGATGACGCCGATGACGCCGATGCTGAGGGCGGCGGCGGCCCGGGCCTGCGGGTCCGCGGCGAGCCGGCCCACGAGCCCGGGCAGACCGATGATCTTCTCCAGGCCGGTACCGGGGGCCGCGGCGGCACCGGCGACGTAGAGCTGGCCGGCGACGAGCAGCAGGCCGATCCCGGCGAGCATGCCCTGGACGACCGCCACGGAGATGGCCCGGAACCAGCGGCCCAGCCGCAGGGCGCCGAGGGCGATCTGGAGACAGCCGGCGGCGAGGACGATGATGCCGAGCGCGCCGATCCCGTAGGCCGCCACGGCCTCGGCGACGAGCACGGTCAGGCCGGCGGCCGGCCCGCTCACCTGCAGGGTGCTCCCGGGCAGGAGACCGACGACGAGGCCGCCGACGATGCCGGTGACGAGCCCCACCTCGGCCGGTACCCCGGAGGCGACGGCCACGCCGACGCACAGGGGCAGCGCGACGAGGAAGACGACGACGGAGGCGGGCAGGTCCGTGCGGAGGGTCCCGCGCAGGTTGTTCGCCTTCACCGGGGCCTACAGCGGTCCGAAGTCGGCAGTGCCCGGGCGGTGGGCGAGCACCTCACCGGTGTCGACGGTGTAGTACCACGCGTGCAGGCGCAGCCGGCCCTCGCCGAGGCGCGCGGCGACGACCGGGTACCGGCGCAGGTGCGCGAGCTGGGTGAGGATGTGCTGCTGGGTGACGGCGACCGGGTCCGCCGTCGGCGCCGGCCGGTGGGCGGCGTGGGCGAGCCAGCGGCCGACGCTGGGCAGCGTCGTCCCCTCGGTCATCGCCTGTACCGCGCCGCAGTGGGAGTGCCCGCAGACCACGATGTCGGAGACGTCGAGCGAGGCGACCGCGAACTCCACGGCGCTGGCGACGGCGCACGCGGCGTCGGGCCGGTACGGCGGGACGATGTTGCCGACCGACCGCAGTTCGAAGATGTCGCCGGGCTCCGCGGCGGTGATCAGGGCGGGTACGACGCGGGAGTCGGAGCAGGAGATGAACAGGGCCTGGGGCCGCTGGCCGGACGCGAGTCGGGCGAACCGGTGGCGGCGCTGCCCGACGCGGTGCGGGAAGGTGCGCGCGTGTGCGATGAAGGTCTGCATGTCTACCTCTGCTGCTGGAGGTCCGGTGGCGGCGGCGGGTCCGCGCCGGCCTGTGCGGCACCGACCGGGCCGTCGACGGCTCGGTGGGTCACAGGTGGGCGGCGGGGCCGGTCAGCAGCGGTAGATCTGGAGGACCGCGGGGTCGCAGTGGTGGTCGGTGGCGGGGCCGCGGTGCGCCGCCCCGCCGCTCCACACTGTGGCGGGGCCGGGTCGGTGGGTGGTGGCGGCGGGCGCGCCGGAGCGGCGGGCGACGAACCGGGGGCGGACGGCCAGGTGGGCGCTCAGCCGACTGCCGAGCTTGCCCCAGCTTCGCCCGCCGTTGCTGTCCACTTCGGGCGACGCTTCGTGGTACTGGTGCGTCGCGGTGGGGGAGGCGGTGCCGCCGGCCGCGCGGTCGGCGACGACCAGGCCGCCCAGCAGGACGCCGATCAGCAGCGGGATGCCGATGAGGGCGGCCCGGAGTGCGTGCAGGGACGACGCCGGACGGATCGCGGCGAGGGCCCCCAGCAGCCTCACGCACCGACCTCCTTCTCGACCTCGCTTGGCGCCGGAAGTCTATCGAAGGACGGGTGCAACTGCCACGAAACGGAAGCCTCGCCGGCCCTGGAGGCGAGTGTTCGTCACCTCGTTCGCCTGCGTTCACGTCGCTCGCGGCGCGGTCATCCTCCACTTCGCTGACCGCGCGGAGGCAGCCGGCTCACCGGCCGCCGCGACTCGCAGATCCGGACCCGCGCCAAGGGAGGGCCTGAAATTACGGACAGCCAGCCAGACGCTCATGCGCCATCGGGAGTTGTCTGACCATCTCTGATCATGGGTGCACGGGTGCCGCCTCGGCGAACTGGCGGTCCTGACGGGACTTGAACCCGCGACCTCCGCCTTGACAGGGCGGCGAGCACTCCAACTGCTCCACAGGACCTCAACCGGACCGGCCGAAACCGGAACGTGCCCCCAACGGGATTCGAACCCGTGCTACCGCCTTGAAAGGGCGGCGTCCTGGGCCGCTAGACGATGAGGGCGGCGACGTCATCCTCGCATACGCGGGGCGCGCGATGTGCACCGGCGTTGTGGGCGGTGGCAGGGACCCCGAGGTCCAGCCCTTCGCACACAGCCCCGCGACATCCCCACCTGCGACATCTACAGCCGTGCTCACGTCCGGCACCGCCGGAGGCTCGGCCAGCATACGTGATCGCCGAAGCGGGGGCCAACCGAACCCCCGGCCGGGGTCAGCTCAGCGGCACGATCCGTAGGCGCTGCTTGAGCGCGGGGATGATGGTGCGGCAGGCGGCCACGGTGTTGCGCCGGTCCCCGCCGCCGTCGTGCATCAGTACGATCGCGCCGCGCCGCGAGCCCTTGAGCACCGTCGACGCGATCGCCCCGGCCGGCGGGCGGGCCCAGTCGCGCGGGTCGACCGCCCAGCCCGTGGGGACCATGCCCAGCTCGCGGGAGGCCTGGATCGCGGCGGGGGTCCAGTTGCCCCCGGGGTGGCGGAAGTGGGTGACGGGGGCGCCCGGGACGGCCTTGCGGATCGCGTCGTTGGTGCGGCGCAGGTTCGCCCGGATCTGGGTCGGGGTGCCGCGGCCGAGCCGCAGCTCGTGGTTCCAGCTGTGGTTGCAGAGCTGGTGGCCCTCCCGGGCGATCTGCTGGATCAGCTCCGGGTGGGCCTCGGCCTGGCTGCCCACCACGCAGAACATGGCCCGGACGCCCTGGGCGCGCAGCAGCGCCAGGATCTGCGGCGTGTGCACCGGCGAGGGGCCGTCGTCGAAGGTCAGCGTGACGCCGGTGCCGCGGGTCCGGGTGATCACCCCGGCCGCGAAGACGCCGGTGGTCGGCCGGGCGGGCCGGGTGCCGCGCGGCGGCCGGGCCGGGGGCGGGCCGCTCGGGCCGGCCGTCGGCGGTCCGGCCGTGGGCGCGCGCGACGGTACCGCCGGGGCGGGCGCGCTGCCGCCCGGGCCGGCGGTCGGCGGCGCGGCGGTGGCCGGCCGCTCGGCGGCGACGGGGCGCACCTCGGGGCGGGCCAGCCAGCCGGCCAGCACCTGCGTGCCGAGGAGGACACCGGCGAGGACGGCGGTGCCCAGTACGGCAGGGCGTCGGGTCACGTGGCGCTCCGGGAAACTGTGGGGTGCGCCCACCGTATCGCCCCGCCGCACCCCTGCTAAGGGGTCGAACAGGCCATTCTGCGGATGTCAGGCATCGACGAGGGTGGCCAGCACGCCCGCCAGCCACGGGGCGTACGCGTGCGGCGCGGCCCGGACGGCCCGGCGCACCGCGTCGAGCTCCGCCCAGCGCACCTCGTCGATCTCGGCCGGATCGGGGTGCAGCGGGGCGTCGGCGGCCAGCGCCCCGCGCAGGACGTGGTCGAATTCGCACTCCACGAGCCCGCTGGCCGGATCCTCCGCCTGGTACGAGTACCGGCCGACCTCGGCGAGCGCCGCCTCGACGCCCAGCTCCTCGCGCAGCCGCCGCCGGGCGGCCTCGACGACGGGCTCCCCGGGGCCGGGGTGGCCGCAGCAGGTGTTGGCCCACCGGCCCGGGAACCGGGTCTTGGTGGCGGCCCGCCGCTGGAGCAGGATCCGCCCGTCCGGGTCGAGCAGGATGATCGAGAACGCCCGGTGGAGCCGGCCGGGCGGCCGGTGCGCCTCCTGCACGGTGGCCGTGCCGCAGGCCCGGCCCTCCGGGTCGACCAGTTCGACGGGGAGCTGCTCCCGGGACCGCACCGTGCCGCTGATGCCGCTGGTCGCGCCGACTCCGCTCAACGTGCCACCTCGCTCACCTCAGGGTTCCGGCGACCCGCTCCGCGGCGAGCCGTCCGGAGATCAACACCATCGGGACTCCGACGCCGGGCTGGGTGCCCGAGCCGGTGAACACCACATTCGCCAGGGCGGGGTGCCGGTTGCCCGGGCGGAACGGCCCGGTCTGCCGGAGGGTGTGGGCGGCGGCGAACGGCGTACCGGCCGCCATGCCGCGGGCGGCCCAGTCGGCCGGGGTGACGATCCGCCGGCTCTCCACCGCGGCGCCGAGGCCGCGGTAGCCGCGCTCCTCCAGGGTGGCGACCAGCGAGTCCGCGTACCACTCGGCGAGGCCGGACCGCCAGGCCAGGGGCGCCCGGTCCAGGTTCGGCACGGGGGCGAGCACGTAGTAGGTGTGCCGTCCCGGCGGGGCGACGCCCGGGTCGGTGCGGCTCGGGTTGGTGACCAGCAGGGACGGGTCGGACATCAGCACGCCGTCGGAGATGACCTCGTCGAACGTCCGCCGCCAGGCCCGGCCGAAGTGGATGTTGTGGTGCGCGATGGCGCCGTACCCGGCGGCGGCGCCGAGGTGCAGGACAACCGCCGAGGGGGAGTAGCGCAGCCGGCGGCGCAGGGGCGGGCCGGGCAGCAGGTCGTACGCCGCCGCGAGGTCGGGGTTAAGGACCACGGCGTCGGCGGCCACGCGCTCGCCGCCGACGGTGACCACGGCGGTGGCCCGCCCGTGGGCGGTCTCGACCCGCTCCACCGGCGTGTCGTACCGCAGGGTCACGCCGTGCTTGCGCGCCGCCCCGGCCAGCGCCTGCGCGACCGCGTGCAGCCCGCCGCGCGGGTGGTACACGCCGGCCACCGAGTCGAGGTAGGCGATGACGGTGTAGATGGCCAGCGCCTGGCGGGGGGCCAGGCCGGCGTACATCGACTGGAACGAGAAGACGCGGCGGGTCCGCGGGTCCCGGAAGAACTGATTGATCTTGGTGTCCAGGCGGCGCAGGCCGCCCGCGGCGACGAGCCGGGCCAGGTTCGGGGTCAGCAGGTCGCGGGGGGAGTCCAGGTGCCGGCCGATGAAGTCGTCGCGCTGGTAGCGCCACATCCGCGCGGCGTAGGCGACGAAGCGGCGGTACCCGGCGGCCTCCCGCGGGCCGCAGACGCGGGCGACCTCGTCGGCCATCCGGTCGGGGTCGGCGTGGACGTCCAGCGTGGAGCCGTCGGGGTAGAACGCGCGGTACGCCGGTTCGAGCCGGGTCATCGGCAGCCAGTCGGCCAGCTCCTCGCCGACGGCGCCGAGGGCCTCGGCGATGAGGTCCGGCATGGTCAGCACGGTCGGCCCGGTGTCGTGGTGGTACCCGTCCAGGCTCAGCCGCCCGGCCCGGCCGCCCGGCGCGTCGTCGCGCTCCAGGACGGTGACCCGCCGGCCCGCGCCGGCCAGGTGCAGCGCGCAGGCCAGCCCCCCGAGCCCGGCCCCCACGACGACGACGTGGTCCGCGCCGCCACGCAGATCCCGGCCCGGGCCTCCCCGGCCCGCGCCGGCCCGGTCCGCAGCGGGCCGGGAGTCGGCTGCTCGGCCCGCGGTCGCTCGGCCAGCGGGGGAGTTTCCCCCGACGGATGCCGGAGCGCCCACCGCAGACACGCCGTTACCGTACCCCGCCCCGCCGGCCCCGGCGCGGTGCGCGCCGCCGCGGATTCGGGTCGCCGGCCGCCGGGTCACCCGCCCGGACGGCCCGCGCCCGCCGTGGCGGCGCTCCGCCGCCGGACCGCGGCGGCGGGCTCAGGCGCTCGCGGCCAGGCCGCCGCGGCGCCGCTGCTTGGCGGCGTACATCTGGCTGTCCGCGCGGCTGACCAGCGCGTCGGCCAGGTCGCCGCGGTCGGCCACCACGGCGCCGAGGCTGATCCCCACCCGGACGTCGCGCGCCTCGGCCAGGTCGAACGGCGCGGCGAGCGCCGCCCGGATCCGGCGGCCGATGCTGGCCTGCGCGGCGACGGGGTTGCTGGTCTCCACGAGCAGCAGGAACTCGTCGCCGCCGTACCGGGCGAGGGTGTCGCGCGCGGCGACCAGGCCGCGCAGCCGGCGGGCCACGGCCGCGAGCAGGTCGTCGCCGACGGCGTGGCCCAGGCGGTCGTTGACGGCCTTGAAGCCGTCCAGGTCGGCGAACATCACGAGGACGTCGTTGCCGCCCCCGGCGGCGCGGCGGGCCAGCGCGTCGTCCAGCCGGCGCAGCACCTCGGCGCGGTTCACCAGGCCGGTGAGCGGGTCGTGGGTGGCCTGGTGGGTCAGCTCCCGCTCGGCCTGGTTGCGCTTGGCGGACAGGTACCCGATCCGCAGCATCACCAGCGGGACCGTGGACAGCGTCCCGAGCGCCAGCAGCGGCCCGTCGACGGCGAACCCGAGCAGTTCGCGCCCCGCCCCCACGACCGGGCCCACGGCCATCGCGACGCCGAGGAACGCCAGCCGGCGCGGGCTCAGCGGCTCGTTCCGGGCGGGCGGCGTCTCGGCGAACTGGAGCGTCGAGGGGTGCACGCCGATGGCGCCGAGCAGCGTGTACGTGGTCAGGAACGCCACCTCCGCCCACACCGGCCGGCCGACGGTGAGCGAGCCGACGGTCATCGCCATGGCGACGTTGCCGACGAGGGCCAGCACCAGGGCGGCCAGGATCAGCCGGATCGACACGATCGGCTCGGCGGCGGTCTGCGCGAGCCGGGCCAGCGTGCCGAGGACGCCGGTCAGGACGAGGATGTTCACCAGCAGGCCGATCTGGGACCCGGCGCCGGTGTCGACCAGCCGCGGCTGGATGACCGCCGTCCACAGCAGCCCGCCGCCGGCCATCGACACGACGGCGACGTCGATCAGGCCGCCGAGGTCGTTGCGGCCGCGGATGGCGGCGGTACTGAGGGCGGAGGCGAGCGCGAGCAGGTGGCCGAGGCTGATGGCGATCTCCGCGCCGACCGCCATCCCGGGCCGCCACAGCACGGCGAGGCTGGCGCACACGTTGCCGACGCCGAGGACGGCCATGGCGAGCACGAGCAGCCAGTTGGCGGGCCGGGCGGTCATGTACCCGCCGCGCAGGCCGCGCACCAGCGGGACCAGCGCGCCGCCGGCGATCAGGACGTAGGTGACGGCGCGGGCCTGCGGGCCGAGCAGGGCGTGCACGCCGGTGGCCGTCAGCGACACCGTCAGGTAGATCAGGAAGTACGGGTGGGCGGGTCGCGCCATCACGCCGCCCGGTGCCGGGCCGAGGGCCCGTCGGGGTGCACGCCCCGGTACGGGTCGGCGGCGACCTCCTGCGCGTGCGCGGCCCGGGTCAGCAGCGGGTAGATCTGGCCCGGCGACGCCGGCCGGGAGAAGTAGAAGCCCTGGGCCAGCCGGTACCCGAGGCGGTGCAGCACCTCGGCCTGCTCGGCGGTCTCGACGCCCTCGGCGACGGCGGCCAGCCGCAGCGTCGAGGTGATCTGGATCAGCGAGATGGCGATGGCGGCCTGCTCGGCGGTGCCGGTGACGCCGTCGACGAAGGACTTGTCCACCTTGAGGATGTCGACCGGGCAGGTCCGCAGCAGGCCGAGCGAGGAGTGGCCGGTGCCGAAGTCGTCGAGGGCGACCCGGGCGCCGAGGCGGTGGATGCCGCGCAGCGCGGTCAGCGCCGCGTCGCTGTCGAACACCGCGGTCTCGGTCACCTCGACGGTGAACCGCGACGGCTCCAGCCCGGTCTCGTGCAGCACGGCGGCCAGCTCCTCGGGGAAGCCGGGCTCGCGGAGCTGCCGGGCGGACACGTTGACGCTCATCGTGATCGAGGCGGTCGCCGGGTCGTCGGCCCACGCCGCGGCCTGGGCCGCCGCCTCGCGCATGATCCAGCGGCCGAGGGGCACGATGAGGCCCGTCCGCTCGGCGACGGGGATGAACTCGCTCGGCGGGATCAGCCCGCGCTGCGGGTGCTGCCAGCGGATCAGCGCCTCGACGCCGGTGATCTGGCCCTCGGGGAGGGTGACGATGGGCTGGTACACGAGGTGGAGCTGGCCGTGGGTGCCCAGCGCCTGGCGCAGCTCGGCGCCCAGCTCGGCGTGCTGGACGCTGCGCCGGTCCAGCTCCAGGTCGTACGCGGCGTAGCGGCCCTTGCCGTGGTCCTTGGCCGCGTACAGCGCCACGTCGGCGCGGCGCAGCAGCTCGGCCGGGTCCTCGCCGGCCTGGCCGTGGGCCAGTCCGATGCTGGCGCCGACGAGCAGCTCGTACCCGTCCACGATCATCGGCGTCTCCAGCGCCACGATGATCTTGTTGATGATCTCGGCGGCCTTGTCCGGGGTCACGCCGGTCATCAGGACGGCGAACTCGTCGCCGCCCAGGCGGGCCACGGTGTCGTGCGGGCCGACGGCGCGGGACAGGATCCGGCCCATCCCGACGAGCAGGCCGTCGCCGACGGCGTGGCCGAGCCGGTCGTTGAACGCCTTGAAGTCGTCGAGGTCGACCAGCGCCACGCTGATCTGCCCGGCGTTGACGTCGGTGCCGCGCGGGGCCAGCGCCCGCTCCAGCCGGTCGAGCAGCAGGGCCCGGTTGGGCAGCTTGGTCAGCTCGTCGTGGGTGGCCTGGTGGGTGAGCTGCTGCTGGTACCGCAGCATGTCGGTGATGTCGCGGGCGTTGGACACGATGCCGCGGACGCTCGGGTCGGCCAGCAGGTTCGTGCTGACGATCTCCAGCCAGCGGTAGGCGCCCTGGGCGTCGGCGATCCGCGCGCGGTACGTGGCGACGCTGCCGGGCACCGACGCGACCTCCTGCGCCTGCTGGTTGACCGTCTCCAGGTCGTCCGGGTGGAAGTACCTGCTCAGGTTTAAGCCGGCGGTCTCGTCCGGCTCGACGCCGATGAGCTGGCGCAGCGCGGGCGAGGCGTAGCTGACCTCGCCGGTGGGCGAGGTGATGACGATGATGTCCGACGCCTGCTGCACCATCGAGCGGAACCGCCGCTCGTGGTTGCGGACCTCCTGCATGCTCGCGTCGAGCTGGCGCAGCAGCCGGGCGTTCTCGTAGAAGGCGGCGAGCTGCCGGACCAGGACGAGCGTCACCAGGATGACGGCGCCGGTGACGATGATCCGGCCCTCGCGCCCGGAGTCGGCGCCCTCGATGAGCAGCAGCCCGCCGACGGCGATGACGCCGGAGTACGGCAGCAGGCTGAACGGCCGGTGCGCCGAGTGCTTGCGGTGGTGCCGGCCCGGGATCACCCGGAGCTGGCGCCGCGCGGCCAGCACCCACAGCACGGTCGCCAGCGGGATGCCCAGGTGCAGCAGCGGGGTGCCCGGCGTCACGTACGGCAGCTTCAGCAGCGCGCCCGAGAGGATCCCGGCGAGCAGGCCGAGGCCGAGCAGGGCGTTGGCGAGCTGGTCGACGGGGCCGGCCCAGGCGAGCCCGACCTTGGCCACGACGTACACGCTGAGGGCGGCCAGGGCCACCACGCTGACCAGCGTCGGGCGGCTCAGGGCCGGCCCGTCCAGCAGGTGGCGCAGGGTGAAGTGCCAGGCGAACAGCGCCGCGGCCACCAGCACGGTGACGGAGTCCAGGCCGAAGGTCAGCCAGTCGTACCCGGCCCGCGGCGTCGCCGGCAGCCCCCAGACGGCGACGCACAGCATGAGGACCGCCAGCGCGAAGACCCCGAGCCGGGCCTCCCGCACGTACGGCAGGGGGAACTCGCCCGCGGCGCAGACGGCCAGCCCCACGGCCACGATGACGGACGCGGCCGAGAGCCGGCGCCAGTACCGGCGCAGCAGCGCGGGCCCCTCGGCGTACGCGCCGGCCTGCCCGAACAGGCGGGCGGCGAGCAGGGCCGCGAGCGCGGCGACGAGCCAGCCGCCGAGCGCCCGGTAGGGCGCGGGCAGCCCGGGCACGGCGGCCACGCCGCCGGCGAGCGCGGGAAGGACCGCGCTCAGCACGACGGGCAGGCGCCGTCGCTCCAGTTGGGTCGCCACTGACACGGGTACCGCCAACCCCCATCGCGTACGGACAGTGCTCCAGTGCACTGCCCTTCGGCGGTCCCGGCCCGGACATGAGTGCACCCGGAACACCGCCCCTGTGGAGGTGTACCCGCCCGCGGGGGTCGCCGGCCGGGCTTCGGGAGAAGTCGGCCGTGTCCCCAGGAGAAAGTCGGACAGTTGCCGTCGGGGAAGAACTCAGGTGCACGCCGGTTGCGACGATGGGTCCTGGTACAGGTGCAGTAGGTCGGGGAGGCACGTCATGGTCGGAGCTCTTCGCGGCGGCTCCGGGGCCGTCCTCACCGCGGCGGCGGTGGCGGCCGGCCTGCTCGGCGCGCCCGCACCGGCCCGGGCCGCGATGCCGGTGTTCGACAAGCTCGTGGCGTATGTCCGCGACGGCGACGTCTGGGTGTCCCGGGGCCCGACCGAGCGCCGCGTCACCACCGGCGGCGGCCACCGGCGCCCCCGCTGGTCGCCGGACCACACGCGGCTGGTGGTCCTGCGGGGTGACCAGGTGTACGTGATGAAGGCCGACGGCACGGCCCGCACCCGGGTCACCGCCCGCCCGGTCGGCGGCGCCGCCTGGGCGCCCGACGGGCGGTCGCTGGCGCTGGTGTCGGCGGCCTGCCTGGGCGGGCCGGGCGTCTACCGCGCCCCCGCCACCGGCGGCGCCCTCACCGCCCTGTTCCCGGCGGCGTGCCGGGACCGGGAGATCCCGCCGGCCCCCGCGCCCGAGGCGGCCGGCGGCTCGCTGACCGCGCGGCTGCGCCACGACGACGGGGTCGCGTGGTCGCCCGACGGCGCCCGGATCGCCTTCCGGGGCGGCGACTGCGAGGCGGTCCTCGACGACTGCCTGACGCTGGGCAACGTCGCCACCGGCGGCGAGCGGCTGGTCGCCGGGTACGGCGGCGGCGGCAGCGCGCTGACCGGCTTCGCCGTGGTGCCCTCGTTCCGGCCCGACGGCGCGGCGCTGACCTACTCCGCGTACGCCGAGGGGCCGACGGCCGCCCAGGACCAGCCGCTGCACGTGGAGGAGCAGGACCTCGCCACGGGCGCGACCCGCACGCGGGGCGAACCCCTGGACCGCGAGTCGACCTACGTCGACGGCACCCGGCTGCTGGCCACGACGCAGTACCGGTCCTCGTCCTGGATCGTGCTGCTGGCCCCGGCCGGCCGCACCCTCGTGCGCAAGGGCTCCCAGCCGGCGTACTGACCCCACCGGAGCGCGGCCGCGGGATTTCCGCGGTTTTTCGGGGCCGCCCGCGGGAAAACCCCTGATTGCGGGTAAGGGGAATGCATGAGCCAGGGAGTGCGGAACAATCCGCGGCACGGCGACCGGGACGCACGGCACCTCGCGGCGGTCGCCGACGACGGGCCGGACGCGGCGGCGGCCGGGGGGCGCCGGCTGCCCGGGCCGGACGACGGGCCGGCGAGCCCGACCGAGCTGAGCGGCCGGTCGTGGTGGCTGGCCGCCAAGCGCGCCGGCCTGTCGATCTCCCGCCTCCAGCTCACCGACCGGGCCGCCGCCCTGACCTACTACGGCGTCCTCTCCCTGTTCCCGGCTCTGCTGATCATGGTGTCGACCCTGGGGCTGCTCGGCGACTCGACCGCCGACGAGGTGATCGGCCAGGTCGTCGCCGTCGCGCCCCCCGAGGTCCGCACCCTGGTCTTCGACGCGATGCGCGACCTGAGCGGCAGCCAGGCCGCCGGGCTGGCCGCCGTCGTCGGTCTGCTCGGTGCCGTCTGGGCCGCCTCCGGGTACGTCGGCGCGTTCATCCGCGCCGCCAACGCGATCTACCAGGTACCCGAGGGCCGGCCGCTGTGGAAGACGATCCCGCTCCAGGTCGGCGTGACGCTGCTGACCGGGGTGATGCTCGCGGCGAGCGTCCTCATCGTCGTGGTCAGCGGGCCGGTCGCCCGCTGGGTCGGGGAGCTGGTGGGCGTCGGGGGCGGGGCGGTGACCGTCTGGGCGGTCGTGAAGTGGCCGATCCTGGCCGTCCTCGTCAGCCTCGTCGTGGCGACCCTCTACCGGGCGACCCCGAACGCGCGCCAGGGCGGGCTGCGCTGGGTGTCGCCGGGCGGCCTGCTGGCGGTCGTACTGTGGGTGGTCACGTCGGTGGCGTTCTCGCTGTACGCGTCCACGTTCGGCAACTACAGCAAGACGTACGGGGCCATCGCCGGGGTGATCGTGTTCCTGGTGTGGCTGTGGATCTCGAACATCGTGCTGCTGCTGGGCGCGACCTTCGACGCCGAACTGGAGCGCACCCGCGTGGCGTCGGCCGGGTTCGACCCGACCCGGGAGCCGTTCCTGGCGATGCGCGACGACCGCGCGGTACCGGCCGCGCCGGCCTTCGACGACCCGGACGCCCGCGCCGCCGGGGATCCGGACCCCGCTGACGCGCCCGCCGCGGCCGACCGCGGCGCCAGCGCCGACTCCGACCGGTCCGGGCCGGCGTCCGGGTGAGGCGGCCCGATCAGGCGAGGGCGGCGACGATCTTGCGGGCCTTGGTCTCGTGCTTGGCGTAGGCGCTGGGGAACGCCGACCGCTGGACCGTCTGCGCCGCCCGGGTCAGCGGCAGCTTCTCCCAGCCCGGGGTGCGCTCCAGCCTGCCGAAGAAGGCGCCGGCCGCGTAGTGCGGGTCCATCAGCTCCGCCACCGAACCCCAGCCCTGGCTCGGCCGCTGCTGGAACACCCCGACGGAGTCGTGGTCGGTGCCGGTCCCGTCGTTCTGGTGGCGCAGCGACGCCGGTACACCCGGATTGGCGAGGTTGCGCAGGTTCGTCTCCTGCATGGCCGTCATCAGCCCCACCAGCATCGCCCGAGAGGGGAGCTTGCGCTTGCGGGCCGCCAGGACGATCACCTGCGCGTTGGCCATCTGCGTGCTGCTGAGGCCGGCGACCGGCCGGACCGGTTTGGCCGCCGGTTTGCCCGACAGCGCAGGGGCCGCCCGGCGCTGGCCCCGCGACGCCTCGGGGTTGTCCCGGCGACTGTCGTCCTGGCGGTTGCGGTCGATGATCGCTGCCTCGTCGGCGTTGGCGGCGAGGTCCCGCCCGGCGACGGTGGTGCCGGGAACGACACCGGCCAGCACCACGGCGACCACCAGGCCGAACGCGCACGCCAGCATGGTGCCGAGGACGAGCGGGCGGCGCCGCCGCCGGCCGGCGACCCGGTGTCGGCTGCTCGTACCCGGCGGGCGGGCGCCGGTGTGCCGCGGTAGCGGACGGTCAGGTGGACCCCAGTCACCGGAGGGCCGGTCGTGCACCTGTCCACCCGCCGTGCTGTTTCGCGACATGCGCACAGACGGGCGGCGCTCGGCGGTTTCGGCCGGACGCTCACGCGTGAGGGGGGCGTGTTCGCGGGACATGACGGCCACGCTATGCAGCGAGAAGACGACGGCCAATGGTTCGCATGGTCAGTAAAGGATCGACCATTCACCGTACTCATCCGGTTCAATACCTATTGTGGTTCCTCCCTTCGGGGTGTCGATAGCCTGTCAATTGCGGGTAATGCGGACAGAATTGCGCGCGGATTTGTCCGACTCGGTACCGCAGGCCGTCAGCATCGTGGCGATCCGGCCGACCGGGCGACGACCTCTCGTTGCGGATGGTGTCCGGAGGGACCACTAGTAGTGGGGTTCCAGGTATCTGTTGCTTCTCGCATAACCACGCCTACCGCCCACGCGGCCGGGAACCGGGACGATATTTCGGCAGTACCGGCGTCGTGGGGGAGTGTGCGCCGGCCGTTCGGTGACGGTACGTCATCGGATGAGCCCGGGTCGGGGTCACCCGACCCGGGAGACATTTCGCTGAACCCGCCACAGTGGATCCGCGGGTGACTACGGTCCGGGTCATGACCGCGCACCCGCCGCCCCGTCCGCGCGCCGCCTCCGCCACGACGCTGGTCGTCACCCTCGCCATGGTCACCGCCGCGGGCGGCGGCGTCCTGGCCGCCATGCTCCTCGGCGGCGGCCCGACGTCCGGCGTCACGGCCGGCCGGGCCCTGCTCCTGGCCGCCGCGGTCGCGCTCACCGCGGTGGCCCCGGTCGTCCTGGGCTGGCTCCTCCTTCGCCGCCGCTGACCCGGCCCGACCCCCGCCGCCGCTGACCCGGCCTGACCCCCGCCGCCGCGACCGCCGCGGGCACCCGCCACCCCACGGCTGCCACGCGGAGGAACCACGAACCCACGGGACACGCGGCCCGGCGCGGCGGTTGAGGGATCCGGCGGGCGCGGGGCGGCAGGATGGCGGCGTGGACAACCCAGCCGGCCCCGACGCCCGCCAGCCCGACCCCGCCACACCCTCCGGCGCCGCCGGACCCGCGCACGGCGCGGGATCGCCCGCCGCCCCCGGCCCCCCGGGACCCTCCGGCGCCGGGGGAACCGCCGCCCCGCCGCCCGCCGCGTCCCCCGCGGAGCGGGTCGCCGTCGCCGCGGCCGGCCGGGCGCTGCCGACCTGGCTGGCCGGCACGCTGGTGTTCCTCGCCAGCGGCGCCGTCCTCGTGCTGGAGGTCGTCGCGCTGCGCCTGATCGGCCCGTACGTCGGCGTCACCCTCCAGACCAGCAGCGCCGTCATCGGCCTGGCCCTGGCCGCCATCGCCTACGGCGCGTGGACCGGCGGCTGGTTCGCCGACCGCCGGGACCCGCGCCGCCTGCTCGCCCCCACCCTCGTGCTGGCCGGCGTCGCCACCGGCCTCACCCTGCCGATCGTCCGGTACGCCGGGGAGGCGCTGCGCGGCAGCAGCGCCCCGGGCGTCCTGGCCCTCACCGCCGCCGCCGTGTTCGCCCCGGCGGCCCTGCTCTCCGCCGTCACCCCGCTGGTCGTCAAGCTGCAACTGGCCGACCTGCGCCGGACCGGGCACGTCGTCGGGCGGCTGTCCAGCGTCGGCACGCTCGGCGCCGTGACCGCGACCCTCGGTACCGGGTTCGTGTTAGTCGCCGCGCTGCCCAGCAGCGTGATCATGCTGGTCCTGGCCGCCGCGCTCGGCCTGGCGGGCGTCGGGCTGGGGCTGTACCTGCACCGGGCGGACCGCGGCGCGAGCGACCCGGCCGTGACCGCGCGCGGCGTGACCAGCCTGGGGCTGGCCGTGGCCGCCGTCGGCGGCGCGGCGCTGACCGCGGTCGCGCCCAACCCGTGTACCCGGGAGACGGCGTACCACTGCGCCGAGGTGGTCGTCGACCCGCAGCGCGCGCAGGGCCGGACGCTGGTCCTGAACTCGGCCGCCCACTCGTACGTCGACCTCGCCGACCCGACCTACCTGCGGTACGGGTACGTGCAGTGGATCGCGGCGCTGACCGAGGCCGCCGCGCCGCCCGGTACCCCGGTGCAGGCCCTGCACCTGGGCGGCGGCGGGTTCACCCTGCCCCGGTTCCTGGAGGCCAACCGGCCGGGCAGCGACAGCCTGGTCCTCGAACTCGACGACCGGCTCGTCGCCCTGGACCGCGAGCGGCTGGGCCTGCGCACCGGGCCGCGGCTGCGGGTGCGCACGGGCGACGCGCGGGTGCACCTGGCCGCTGAGCCCGACGCCAGCCGCGACCTGCTGATCGGCGACGCGTTCGGGCACCTGGTGGTGCCGTGGCACCTGGCGACCCGCGAGCTGGTCGCCGACGTGCGCCGGGTGCTGCGGCCCGGCGGCCGGTACGCGCAGAACGTCATCGACCACCCGCCGTACCGCTTCGTCCGGGCCGAGGTCGCCACCGTCGCGGCGGTCTTCCCGTACGTCGCGCTGGCCTCCACGCCGGCGGCGGCGGCCGGCCGGGCCGGCGCGAACTTCGTCATCGTCGCGTCGACGGCGCCCCTGCCGATGGCCGACTGGACGCGCCGCCTGGCCGGCCTGGCGCCGGGCTCGGTGCGGGTGCTGGACGGCGCGCAGGCGCGGGCCTTCGCCGGCGGCGCGCGCGTGCTGACCGACGACTACGCGCCGGTGGACCAGCTCCTCCTGGCGGGCGGCTAGGTGGCCGCGTCCGCGGCGGCCGGCCGGTCCGGCCGGTCCGGGTGGCCGGCGGCCCGCCGGTCGTGGCGGCGGGCCGCGCGGGCGATGTTGCGGGCCATCCCCCCGAACACCACGGCGTGGAACGGCGACACCGCGTACCAGTAGAGGTGCCCGGCCAGGCCGCGCGGCCGGAACACGGCCCGCTGGGCGTAGCGGGTGCGGCCGCCGTCGGTGCGGACCCGCAGCTCCAGCCACGCCCGGCCGGGCAGCCGCATCTCCGCGCGCAGCCGCAGCAGCCGTCCGCGCTCGATCTCCTCGACGCGCCAGAAGTCCAGCGCCTCGCCCAGGTGCAGCCGGTCGGGGTCGCGCCGGCCGCGGCGCAGCCCGACGCCCCCGGCGAGCGTGTCCAGCCAGCCGCGCACGGCCCAGGCCAGCGGGAACGAGTACCACCCGCGCTCGCCGCCGACGGCCTCGATGACCCGCCACAGCCCGCCGGCCGACGCGTCGACCTCGGCGACCCGCACGTCGGTGTACAGCGAGCCGCCGGCCCAGTCCGGGTCGGTGGGCAGCGGGTCCGACGGCGCGGCCGCGCTGGACCAGCGGGTCTCCACCGCGCCGGCCCGGATCCGGGACAGCGCCAGGCCGATCGCGGCGTCCACGCCGGTGCGCCCGCCGGGCGGGGGCGGGACGAGGTCGGAGATCCGGTCGTCCCGGCACACCGCCTCGTGGACGAGGCTGGCCACCAGCGGCCGGGCCAGCGCGCCGGGCACGGGCGTGACCAGGCCGACCCAGTACGCGGACAGCCGGGGGGTCAGGACGCGGACCGGGACGATCACCCGCGGCGGCAGGCCCGCCACCCGCGCGTACCGCTGCATCATCTCGGCGAACGTCAGGACGTCGGGTCCGCCGATGTCGAAGTCCCCGTGCGTGCCGGCGGGCAGCCGCGCCGCGGCGAGCAGGTAGTGCAGGACGTCGCGGACCGCGATCGGCTGGATCCGGTTCTCCACCCAGCGCGGCGTGACCATCGCCGGCAGCCGCTCGGTGAGGTAGCGCAGCATCTCGAACGACGCGGACCCGGAGCCCAGGATCACGGCGGCCCGCAGGACGACCGTGGGCACGCCGCTGTCCAGCAGGATCCGGGCGACCTCGTCGCGCGAGCGCAGGTGCGCGGAGCTGCGCCCGCCCTCGGGCGCCGGCCCGCCGAGGTAGATGATCCGGCGTACCCCGGCGGCCCGCGCGGCGGCGGCGAACGCGGCCGCCCCGGCGCGGTCGGCGGCCTCGAAGTCGGCGCTGCCCAGGGCGTGGACGAGGTAGTACGCGACGTCGACGCCGGCCAGCGCCGGGCCGAGCGTGTCGGGGCGGGTCACGTCCCCCTCGGCGACCTCCATCCCGGCCGCCCAGGGCACGTCGGCGAGCCGCCGCGGCGACCGGGACAGGCAGCGCACCGCGTACCCGGCCTGGGCCAGGCGCGGCGCGAGCCGCCCCCCGATGTAGCCGGTCGCGCCGGTCACCAGGACGCGCATCAGCGGTTCAGCCACCAGATCGCGAGGTTGAGCGCACCGGCGAAGGTCACCCACGCCCAGTAGGGCAGGAGCAGCAGCGCCGCGCCCCGGTCGTGCCGCCGGAAGGCGTGCACGTTGGCGCCGATGGCCAGCCACAGCGCGGCGATGACCGCGACCGCGGCGCCGTAGGCGTCGGCGGCGAAGAAGACGGGCGTCCACGCGGCGTTGAGCGCCAGTTGGACGCCGTAGGGCCAGAAGGCGTTGCCGAAGCCGATCCGCCGCCAGACCAGCCAGCCGGAGACGGCGATCGAGGCGTACAGGACGGTCCAGACCGGGCCGAACAGCCACGAGGGCGGGGCCCACGAGGGGCGCTGGAGGGCGGCGTAGGTGGCGCCGGAGTCGGCGGCCGCCAGGGCGCCGCCGGCCGCGACGGCGGCGCAGACGGCGACGAAGGCGGCGAGTGCGACGATCCCGGTGCCGCGGGGCGCGCGGCGGGCGAGTGCGGTCATGGGGTCCCGGGTACCCCGCGCGCGCGACATCACACCCGATCCAGCCATCGCTGTCGATATCCGCCGCTGGGGTCGTAGCGCTCGGCCTGCCGGTGCGGGTTGAACTTGCGGTACGGCCGGGTGTCGTTGCCGGTGCCGGCCACCCACTGCCAGTTGCCGTAGTTGTTGGCGACGTCCCCGTCGACCAGCGCCGCCATGAAGTGGGCGGCGCCGCGGCGCCAGTCGACGCCGAGGTCCTTGGTCAGGTACGAGGCGGTGACCAGGCGCGCCCGGTTGTGCATCCAGCCCTGCGCGGCGAGCTGGCGCATCCCGGCGTCCACCAGCGGCACGCCGGTCTCGCCGGCCGCCCACCGGTCGAAGTCGGCGTCGGAGCCGCGCCACTCGTCGTGCGCGCCCGGGCGGTACGGGGTGTCGACGATCTGCGGGAAGGCGGCGCACACCTGGGCGTAGAAGTCCCGCCAGCAGACCTGCCGGACGAACTCCTCGGGCACGCCGGCCTTGCCGATCAGCTCGACCGGCGACAGGCAGCCGAAGTGCAGGTACGGCGACAGCCGCGACGTCCGGTCCCCGGCCAGGTCGTCGTGGCCCTCGACGTAGTCGCTGCCGTCCCAGCGGCGCATCCGCTCGCGGGCGGCCCGCTCCCCGCCGGGGACCGGGGCGCGGTCGGCGCCGCCGGGCAGCCGGCCGACCGCCACGCCCGCGGGCAGCTCCACCTTCGACGGCGCCGGCAGGACGGCGCGGTGCGGCAGCTCCCGCCAGCGGCGCCAGTACGGGCTGAACACCTTGTAGTGGTCGCCGCCGGCCGGCCTGAGCGCGAACGGCGCGACGACGGTCACCGAGTCGAACCCCTTGAGGGCGATCCGGTGCGCTCCGCACGCCTCGGCCAGCCGGTCGTACCGCCGCTGCGCGAACCGGGACACGTCGCGCGCCACCGCCACCCCTTCGGCGCCGACCTCGCGGGCCAGCCGGAGGGTCTCGGCCACCGGGTCGCCCTCCCGGACCACCAGGTCGCCACCGCGCTCCCGCAGCGACCCGCGCAGGTCGGCCAGCGCCCCGGCCAGAAACGCCTGCCGCGGGTCCCCGGCCCGGACCGCCCGGTCGCGGACGAACAGCGGGACGACGCGCCGCGCGAGCTGGCAGGCCGCCGCCAGGGCGGGGTTGTCGTGCACGCGGAGATCGCGGGTGAAGAGCACGATCGCGGTGTCCATGCCGGAGCCCTTTCCGTAATCGGCGGGTACGTCCGCCATCCTCCCGCGCCGCGCGGCCGCCGCCCGGTCGCCGCGCCGAGAGATCGTTATCCATGTCACTCGCCGGTTTCGCGGCGGAAACGCTCGGGAAGGGAGTGCAGGCACGGGACGACGCCCGTCATTCTCGCCCGCAGAGGTTGCTCGGGGCGGGATATCTGCTGGGAAAGTCGTCCAATTCGGTCGGTACCGCTTGTGGACTATGGCAAAGGCCGTGAAAACTAGTAGCCCACCGGCCTCTTGTGTCATATCGACGACATTCGTAATGTCGGCGATCGCAACCGCAACCTCAGAGGGGACCACACTTCATGAAGCTCCTGACCTGGCAGCGCGCGGCGCTCGTCGTCGCCGTTCCGGCCATCGGCCTCGGTCTCGCCACCCCGGCGCTCGCGGTCACCCCCGCGGCCCCGGTCGCGGTGACCGACCCGGCGGGCGACGTCTACAACGACGACGACGAGCTCGTCGACGCGCCGTACGCCGACATCACCAACGGGGACGTGAAGAAGTCCGGTGCCAACCTGGTGCTGACCTACAAGACCGCCAAGCAGCTCAGCCCGGCCGAGGACCCGAACTGGGAGAGCGAGTCCTCGCTCACCGACTTCCTGATCGACACCAACGGTGACAACAAGGAGGACTTCGACGTCGAGTACGGCCTGGACGAGGACGGCGACATCTACGCCGACGTCTACAAGCTCCCGGCCTCCGACACCGACGCCCCGGCCTGCACCGGCAACGGCGACTTCGTCAACGGGGTGCACACCATCACCATCCCGCTGAGCTGCATCGGTAACCCGGCCAAGGCCGGCTACCGCGTCGAGACCATGTACGACCTCGACGTCAACAACACCGAGTCGCTCGCCGGGTACGACAGCGTTCCCGACGAGGGCTTCGCCCAGGTCGGCTGACCCGCCGCACCGCCGCACACGAGAAGGCCCGCCCTACCCCCTCGGTAGGACGGGCCTTCTCTCGTCGGTGGGAACCGGCCCTCCCGTGGGCCGGGGACCGCGCCTCAGGAGCGGGCGGCCACCTTGGCGCCGGAGAGCTTCCACATCACGCCGGCGATCATGTTCGTCGCCAGGCCCAGGGCGTCGGGGCTCAGGCTGGTCTGGGTGTCACACGCCTTGTGGTAGCACGGGTCCAGGTTGCTGAGGCTGTCCTCGGAGATGACGCCGCTGGCGGCGATGCCGGCGCGGGTGAACGCCGCGTGGTCGGAGCGGCCGTTGATGTCCAGCGGGACGGTGGGGACGTTGCGCGCGTCGTACCACGCCTTGATCTCGGCGGCCAGGGCCTTGTCGCCGTCGCTGTAGACGCCCCACTTCTTGACCTTCTTGGTCGCCACCATGTCGAAGTTCAGGTACGACTTGATCTTCGACTTCTCGGCGGCGGGCAGGGCGCGCACGTACGCCGACGAACCGATCAGGCCGATCTCCTCGGCGCCCCACCACGCGAAGCGCAGGTGCCGGGTGGGCTTCAGGTTGGCCTTCGCGACCTGGAGGGCGACCTCCAGGATGGCGGAGGTGCCGGAGCCGTTGTCGTTGAGGCCGGGGCCCGCGGTGACGCTGTCGATGTGCGCGCCGACCATCAGGATGTTGTTCTCGTCGCCGCCCGTCCAGTCGGCGATGAGGTTCCAGCCCTGCGCGCCCGCGTGGTTGAACGGCACGACCTGGGTCTTGAAGCCGACCGCGTCGAGCTTGGCCTTGACCGCCTCGACGGACGCCTTGTGCCCCGGGCGGCCGTGGGCGCGGGTGCCGCCGTTGGCGTCGGCGATCTTCTGGAGGTCCCCGATGTGCACGAGCGGGGCGCTGGTCGGGATGGTCGGCGGGTCGGCGGCGACCAGCCGGACGGGTGTGGTGTCCGCCTGCGCCATGGTGGCGGTGAGGACGGCCGTCGCGCTGAGCGCGGCGACCAGGCCGGCGACGACGAGCGGGCGGTGGCGCATGGGCACTCCCAGGGTGTCGGAGCGGGATGGGTCGGGGTGTCGGGGCCGCCGACGACATGACTATGAGTGCCGTCGATGCGACTGTCCTCGACAGTAGGTCCCATGCGGGGGCGTGTATAGATGGAAATCCATAAATGGCGTACCGTGCTCGCGGCTTATAGTCCGCTTGGTCCGGGTTGTCGGCCCCGCCCGGCGGCCGCTCCGCGTGTCGTCGGCCGCCCGCCGGTACCGGCCGCGGGCGGCGCCGGGGACGACTCCGCCGCGGTGCCGGCGGGAGCCGGCGGGGTGCGTCGATCCGATCCGTTGTGGACCGCGGCACCGCGGTGATTGCGCCGTGGAAAGTCGGCGCGCGGTGGCGTCGCGCCCCCCCCCGGTACACCCGTCGGCCCGGGCAACCGGCCATGCGGCCCGGGCCACATGGCCGGTTGCCCCCGCGGGGTATGTGTCGACAGTGGTACCTGCCCAGGTGGGGGTGCGTCTAACCGGTGACTCGACGGGTGCGCGCGAGGCCCGCGGGTAATAGCATCGCTACGATCCGTGCGTGAACGTCGAGCCCAGAGTTCTCGGCGCCAGCGCGCTGTCGCTCGCGCTGACCCCGCTGTCCCGCGCGCGGACGGACGCGCTGCTGCACGGGATGTTGAGCCGGGTGGGCGACGTGCGGCTCAGTCGGGACTGCCTGCGTTCGCTGCTGGACGCGGTGGTGGCCAGTATCAGCTCGCGATTGGATCTTCGGATGACGCTGCGGCGGATCACCGAAGCGGCCTGCGACCTGGTGGACGCCCGGTACGGGGCGTTCGCCGTCCTCGGGGCGCCCGGCCAGCCGGTCCACCTCGTCACGTACGCCACCGACGGGTCCGCCCACCCGGGCTTCGACAGCCCCCCGGCGGCGGGCGGCCCCGCCGCCGGGGGGATCCTGCCGGTCCTGGGCGTGCCGGTCTGGGTGGGCGGCGCCCTCTACGGCAACCTCTACCTGGGCGAGAAGCGCGGCGGCGCGGGCTTCACCGACGACGACGAGGAGGTACTGGTCGCGCTCGCCGCCGCGGCCGGAGTCGCCATCGAGAACGCCCGCCTGTACGCCGCGGCCAGCCGCCGGGAGCGGTGGCTGGCGGCCACCGCCGAGATCACCTCGCTGCTGCTGGGCACGGTCCGCCGGACCGACGCGCTGACGCTCGTGGCGCGGCGCGCCCGGGAGGTGGCCGAGGCCGAGTGGGCGATCGTGCTGCTCTACGACGAGGACGGCGGCCAGTTCACCGTCGAGGTGGCCGACCACCCCGGGGGCGTGGTCGCCGGACTGACCGGCGCCGTGCTGCCCGCCGCGGGCACCGCCGTCGCCGACGTGGTGATCAGCCGTCGCCAGGTCGTCGTCGAGGACCTGGGTCGGGCGGCGCCGTGGCCGGTCCCCGTGGGCTCCTGCCCGGCGGTGGTGTCGCCGCTGGCGGCCGGCGACACGCTGCACGGCGTGCTGGTGGTCGCCCGGGCGGCGGACGCCGCCGCCCAGCCGCCGGAGGACCTGCCCCTGCTGGCCAGCTTCGCGGCGCAGGCGGCGCTCGCGATGGAGCGGGTCCGGGCGCAGGAGGAGCGGGAGCTGCTCGCCGTCCTGGAGGACCGCGGACGGATCGCCCGCGACCTGCACGACGTGGTGATCCAGCGGCTGTTCGCCACCGGCCTGCAGTTGCAGAGCGCGGGCCTGCTGGCCGCCCGGACCGTGCGCCAGCGCATCGACGCCGCGGTGGACGACCTGGATGCCACCATCCGCGACATCCGGCGGACGATCTTCGAGCTGCGCCGGCCGCCGTGCGGCGCGCTGCGCGGCGAGCTGTACGAGATCATCCGCGCGGCCGCCGCGAGCCTGGGGTTCGCCCCGCGGATCGAGATCCGCGGGCCGGTCGACAGCGCGGTCCCCGACGCCGTCCGGGCGGACCTGCTCGCGGTGCTCCAGGAGGCCCTGTCGAACGTGACCCGGCACGCCGGCTGCGGCGCCGTCGAGGTGGTCGTCGAGGTCGCGGACCGGGTCAGCCTGACCGTCACCGACGACGGCGTGGGCATCGACCCGGCGGACGCCCGCAGCGGCCTGGTGAACCTGGCCGAGCGCGCCGACCGGCACGGCGGCGGGTTCGTCGTCGCCCGGACGCGGCCCCGCGGCACCCGGCTGTACTGGTGGACCCCGCTGCACGCCTGCGTCGCCGCCGCCGCGGCGCGGTGACGGGCGGGGCCGGGGCGGGACCTCCGGCACTGGCGCCGTCCGGCGCATCCGGCAGGGTGGGGCCGGGTCGGCCCGGTCCGCAGTGGACGTCGACCGGACGGCCGCCCCGACGCCGGCCGGGCGGCCCGCGCGCGGGGCCGGACGTGCCGGGGTCGTGGGCCTTCAGGGCACCGTCCCGCGCGGCCGCCACGGGTGAATTCGCTTCCCCCGTCCGGGGTCGTCGCCTCCCTCGTCCGTGCGGTTCCCGTAACCGATGGGCCAGAGGGCGTCTGACCAGGCCAGGAGGTGTCGATATGGCCCGTTCGGTGACTGTTTGTACGACGTTCGGGCGCACGGTTCGGTAACGAAGCGGCGACCCTGATTGACCTAGCTCCGAAGTTGCTTTGTGTCGCCGATCCGTGCCACTTCCGTCCTCCTCGCGTTAGTCCACCGCATGGACAATTCGGGCATTTGCCGATATCGGTCAATGGGTGCCCTTGCTTGTCTCCAATCTGGACTCCTTCTGGAAGGGCTGCGGCCATGAAGTGCACACCACCCTCGCTGTCCCGGGTCGCCGTGGTCGGCCAGGGCTACGTCGGCCTCCCGGCCGCCCGGGCCGCCGTCGAGGCCGGGCACACCGTCGTCGGGTACGACATCGACGTCGCGAAGATCGAGGCGCTGCGCTCCGGCGTCTCGCCGATCGACGACCTCACCGACGGGGACGTCAGCGGCCTGCTCGGCACGGGCCGGTACCTGCCCACGCGCGACGCCCGCGACCTGGCCGGCTTCGACGTCGCGCTGGTGACGGTGCCGACGCCGCTGCGCGAGGACCGCCCCGACCTGACCGCGGTCCTGGCCGCCGCGGGGGACCTCGCCGCGCACCTGCGCCCCGGCTGCCTCGTGGTCCTGGAGTCGACCGTCGCCCCGGGCACCACCGACGGCGAGTTCCGCGAGGCCCTGGAGCGCAACGCGGCCGGCATCACCGTGGAGGACGGCGACCTGCTCGTCGGGTTCTCGCCGGAGCGGATCGACCCGGGCAACGCCACCTGGCACTTCGGCAACACCCCGAAGCTGGTCTCCGGCGTGAACTCGGCCAGCCGCCGGGCCACCGAGAGCTTCTACTCGGGCATCTGCGACACCGTCGTCGCCTGCCCCAGCGCCGCCACCGCGGAGATGGCCAAGCTGCTGGAGAACACCTACCGGCACGTCAACATCGCCCTGGTCAACGAGCTGAGCCGGCACGCGCACGCGCTGCACGTCTCCATCTGGGACGTGCTGGACGCCGCCGCCAGCAAGCCGTACGGCTACCAGCGGTTCAACCCCGGCCCGGGGGTCGGCGGCCACTGCCTGCCCGTCGACCCGGCGTACCTGTCGGACCGGATCGAGCGCACGCTCGGCCGCCGGTTCGACTTCGTGGACCTTGCCATGCGGGTCAACGCCGACCAGCCGCGGTACGTCTACCAGCGCATCGTCGAGCAGCTCAACGACGGGCGGATGGCCGTCAACGGGGCGCACGTGCTGGTGCTGGGCCTGGCGTACAAGCCGAACAGCGGCGACACCCGGGAGACGCCCACCACCGGGCTGATCGAGCAGCTCGTCCGGGGCGGGGCCGCCGTCTCGGTCGCCGACCCGCTGGTGCGGGACCTGCCGGTGCGGCTCGCCCGCGAGTTCCCCGGCGTCAAGCCGGTCGCCCCGGGCGACATCGTCGCCGCCGCCGCCCGCGCCGACCTCTGCGTGCTCGTGACCGACCACGACGCGTTCGACTACCCGGCCATCAGCGCCGCCGCGACGCGGCTGCTCGACACCCGGAACCGCTTCGCCCCAGCCCCGCACGTCTCCACACTGTAAGGGCGCCACCGTGTATCAACGCTCCTCCGACGGGCCGCCCACTCCGGTCGCCCGCGACCCCCACCCCGAATCCCTCCCCTTCGGCGCCCCGCGCGCCCGCGGCGACGGGCGACCGGACCGCACCGGCCCGGTCGCCGTCGCCGCGCTCCTGGCGGTCGGCGGCATCTGCGCGCTGATCGCCTGGCACCTCGGCGTCAAGGTCGCGTACCTGCGCGGCGACCTGTTCGCCGCCGGGTACACGATCGTCGTCACCGGGTACGTGCTCAGCCGCTTCGGGCTGGCGCTGTTCTACCGGCCGCCGCGCAACGTCGGCCTGGAGCCCGCCGTGGCGATCGTGGTGCCCGCGTTCAACGAGGGGGAGGCCGTCGCGCGGACGATCCACTCCTGCCGCCAGCTCGACTACCCCGGCCACAAGCTGGAGCTGGTCGTGGTCAACGACGGCTCGTCCGACGACACGTGGCAGCAGATGAACGCCGCCGCGCAGCTCTACCCCGCCGGGGCGGTCCGCTGCATCGACCTGGGCAGCAACCAGGGCAAGCGGGCCGCCATGGCGGCCGGGATCCGGGCCACCACGGCCGAGATCCTGGTGTTCGTCGACTCCGACTCGATGCCGGAGCCCGACGCGATCCGGCACCTCGTGCAGGGCTTCGACGACCGCCGGGTCGGGGCGATCTCCGGCCTGACCTTCGTCCGCAACGCGTTCGCCAACACCCTGACCCGGATGCAGGCCACCCGGTACTACATCTCGTTCCAGCTCCTCAAGAGCGCCGAGTCGGTGCTCGGGGCGGTCACCTGCTGCTCGGGCTGCTTCGCCGCGTACCGCCGCGAGGCCGTCCTGCCGCTGCTGGAGGAGTGGGAGCACCAGCGGTTCCTGGGCGTGGAGTGCACGTACGGGGACGACCGGGCGCTGACCAACCGGATCCTCAAGGCCGGCTGGACCGCCAAGTACGACTCGCGCGCCAAGGCCCACACCGACGCGCCCGAGGAGTACGGCAAGTTCTTCCGCCAGCAGCTTCGCTGGAAGAAGTCCTGGTCGCGGGAGGGTCCGCTGCTGCTGGGGCACATCTGGCGGTCGCGCACCCGGGCGCTGCCGGCGGTCGCCGTGCAGACGCTGGCCGGGCTGCTCAGCCCGCTGGTGCTGCTGTACAGCCTCATCCAGCCGCTCACGCACGGGCGTTTTCCGGTCGTGTACTTCGTCGGGTTGTACCTCATTTCGGGGGCTTACTCGTTGTTGTACCGGGCGCTGCGCAACGACGGGCTGTGGCCGTACGCGTTTCTCGGCGCGTTCTTCTACATCGCCTTCTCGCCGCAGCTTCTCTGGGCACTCCTACGCATCCGCGACGGCAAGTGGGGCACCCGCGACGCCGTACCGACCTCCGTGCCGTCCCCGCGGCCGGCCAGCACCCACCGGGCGGTGAGCCATGTCTGAGCGCAACAACAACGTCGTCGGCGGCCTGTTCCGCGTGCTGACCGCGGGGCTGGCCGTGGTCACCCTCGCCGTGGCCGTGGACGCCTGGGTGAAGCTGAGCAAGCCGTTCGACCCGCCGCAGTTGGCGGCGCTGTCGGCCGCGCCGGCGGCCCCGGCGCGCGCGGTGCCGATCGTCCCGGACACCGTGACCGTCCTGACGTACCACAGCATCACCGACAAGCCGCGGGAGTCCAGCGCGATCAGCCGGGACACCTTCGCGGCGCACCTGGCCGCGCTGGCCGGCGCGGGGTACCGCAGCGTCCGGCTCGCCGACGTCCGGGCCATGCTGGACGGCGGCCAGGTCGACCTGCCGCCGCGGGCGGTCCTGATCACCTTCGACGGAGGCTCGATCACCGACTGGACGACCGCCGACCCGATGCTGGCCCGGCACGGCTTCACGGCCGCGGCGTTCCTCACCACCGGGCGCCTGGTCAGCGCCGGCACCCCGTCGAAGTACCTGTCCCACCGCCAGCTCGGCGACCTGCGCGACACGGGCCGCTGGGAGTTCGGCGCGCGCACCCACGCGCTGGACACGATGGTCCCGGTACCGGGCAACCTGCGCCCGGGGCTGTCGCACCTGAAGCTGCGCGACGGCCGGGTCGAGTCGCTGGACGAGTGGAAGGACCGCGTCCGCGCGGACCTCGCCGCGAGCCAGGGGTACTTCAGGAAGCGCCTGGGCGGGCCGGCGGCGGCCTTCGCCTACCCGTTCGGCGACGCCGGCCAGGACGACGAGCAGCCGGAGCTGCGCAAGGCGCTGCCCGAGCTGCTGGCCGAGGCCGGGTACGGCCTGGCGTTCCTCGGCGAGGGAGTGCCCACCGGCCACATCGACGCGGTCCGCGCGCGGTCGCCGCGCTGGCACCTGCCGCGGATCGGCGTGCGCACGACGCTCGGCGCCGGCCGCCTCATGGAGCTGATCTACGGCGCCCAGCCGGTCACCCCGCCCGCGGACCTGGCCGACCTGGACCTCCAGCCGGACCCGACGAACCCGGTGCGCTGCCGCCGCTCGCCGCAGCTCATCGTCCTGGACGCGCGCCGCTCCGGCCTCTGCGAGGACCCGGACGTCAACACCACCCGCTGGCTGGACTACACCGTCTCCGCCGACGTCTCCGGCACCAACCCGCGGTGCACCGCGGTGATCGGCGTCCGGACCGGCACCGGCACCGGCCACTACGGCCGCGTGGAGGTCGCCCTCGGCAACGCGCGGGTCGCCATCCGGCAGCAGATCCTCAACGGCCCGCGGCGGACCCTGGCCGAGCGCGCGGTGCCGGCCGGCATCCGGCGGACCGTGCAGGTGCGGGTGCAGGGGCGCCGCGCCTGGGTCCAGGTGGCCGGGGGCGCGCCGCTGACCGCGGCCGTCGACCACCGCCTCGCCGCGGGCGGGGTCGCCTTCGGCGCCGAGACCACCGGCGGCTGTGTGCTTTCGCTCAACCGGGCCCGCATGACGGGGGTGACCACCGGCTGACCGGGAGGAGCAAGTGAGAGAGCCGGCCGGACACCTCCGGCCCCGAGTGATGGCAGGGACATTGATGCGAAAATTCCCCCGACTGCGAAAGGCCGTCTGGCCGGTCTCCATCGCGGTCGCCGCGAGCGTGGCGCTCATCGCGAGCGCCAGCTCGTACGCCCAGGAGGAGACGATGCCCACCGTGGTGTCGCTGACCTTCGACGACGGTGTGAAGAACCACCTCACCGAGGCGGCGCCGCTGCTGAACGCGCGCGGCATGAAGGGCACCTTCTACGTCAACTCCGGGCGGGTCGGCGCGGCCGGCTTCCTCTCCCAGGACGACCTGGAGGCCCTGGTCGCGCAGGGCCACGAGATCGGCGGCCACACCACCGACCACGTGGACCTCCCGACGCTGGTGACCGACGACCAGAAGCGCGAGATCTGCGACGACCGGGTCAACCTGATCCAGCGCGGTTTCCAGGTCAAGAGCCTGGCGTACCCGTACGGCGACGCCGACGGCACCACCCAGGCGGTCGCGGCCAAGTGCGGCTACAACAGCGCCCGCACCGTCGGCGGGATCGTGTCGCCGAACACGTGCGCGACGTGCCCGAAGTCGGAGAAGATGCCGGCGCAGAACGCGTTCATGACGCGCGCCAGCGACTCGATCAAGGACACCACGACGCTGGCCGAACTCAAGTCCTACGTCACCAACGCGGAGCAGGACGGGGGCGGCTGGGTCCAGCTCGTCCTGCACCACGTCTGCGCGAACGTGTGCGGCGGCACGTACACCATCAGCCCGACCCTGTTCGGCCAGTTCCTGGACTGGCTGAACGCGCGCAAGGGCTCCGGCACCGTCGTGCGCACCGTCGACGAGGTCGTCGGCGGCAACGCCCAGCCCGGGGTCAACGGGCCCAAGCTGCCGACGCAGCCCGGCAACCTGGTCGTCAACCCGAGCCTGGAGGCCGTCGGCGCGGTCAGCACCCCGAGCTGCTTCCAGAAGGGCGGCTTCGGCACCAACTCGGTCGTCTGGTCCCGGGTCACCGGCGGCCACACCGGCTCGTACGCCCAGCAGGTCCAGGTCACCAGCTACACCTCCGGCGACCGCAAGCTGATCACGCACCAGGCCGAGGCCGCGTGCGCCCCGGAGGTCACCCCCGGCAGGACCTACCGGGCGCAGGTCTGGCACAAGGGCTCCTGGGGTCCGACCACCAGCGTGCGGATGGTCCTCTACTACAAGGACGCCGAGGGCGCGTGGAAGTACTGGCGCACCGGGCCGGTGCGGGCCGACGGCCAGACCTGGTCGATGGCCGAGCTGGTCTCGCCCGCGGTCCCGGCGGGCGCCACGGCGCTCAGCTTCGGCCTCGCGCTGACCGGCCTGGGCACCGTGATCACGGACGACTACCACCTCGCCGAGGTCGGTGGCGCCGCGTGAGTCGTCGGGTCCGCCGCCAGAACGACACCCGCCCGGCCCGCCGGTCGGTCGTGCGCTCCGTCGCCGAGCTGGGGGTGACCGCCGCGGCGCTCGCGGTGGCCGCGGTCCTGCTGGTCCGCCCGGCCACCACGGTCGACGCGGCACCGGCGGCCTCGCCGGCCACCACCCCGCGGCTGGACCCGCCCGCGTCGGCCCTGGCCAACCCGTGCACCCGCGGGCAGGTGGCGCTGACGTTCGACGACGGCCCGGGTCCGTACACCGGCCCGGTCCTGGCGGTGCTGCGGGCGTACCAGGCGCAGGCGACCTTCTTCGTCCTCGGCGAGAAGGCGCGGGCCGACGCGACCACGGTGCGGGCGATGGTCGCCGACGGGCACACCGTCGGTAACCACAGCTGGGACCACCCGCACCTCGCGGACCTCGACGCCGCGGTCGTCCGGGACCAGCTCGTCCGCACCCAGGAGGCCATCACCGCCGCCGGGGCCCCCGCCCCGGTGCTGGTCCGGCCGCCGTTCGGCAGCGGCGGGCGCACCGTCGACACCGTCGCCAACGAGCTGGGGCTGCGGCCGTCCTCGTGGACGTTCGACAGCGAGGACTGGCGCGGCCGCCGGCCGGCCGACCTGGCCAACGCGGTGGTGCAGAACGCCCAGCCGGGCATGTCGGTCCTGCTGCACGACGGTACGGCCGACGCGCAGAACACCGTCGAGGCGCTGCCGGCGATCATCGAGGGGCTGCGTTCGCGCGGCTACTGCACCGCGGCGCTGCGCTAGCCGGGAGCACGACGAAGGAGGGGGTGGGCCGCGGCCCACCCCCTCCTTCGTCGCGTGCGGGCTCACTCGCCCGGTTCGGACTCCCAGGGGTCGACCTCGAAGTCGGCGAACGCGAACTCGGTGTTGTCGCCGCGGATGCCGACCTGGCCCGGCGACGTGATCGGCTCGCAGCCCACCCCGTCGTCGACCGCCCGCAGGACGAGCTTGTCCAGCCGGTACACGCCGATGGTGACGGAGCCGGAGGAGTTGTTGCGGATGGTGACGGTGAACCGCTTCCACTCGTCCTCGTAGATCGGGAAGCCGTCGATCTCGTCGCTCAGCTCGTAGTACCGGCCGCCGTTGATCCGGCCGCCGGGACACTTCTTCTTGATCACCATGCGGCCGTCGCGCCGGGCGAGGCTGGCGTAGTAGGTGTGCGTCTCGCTCTGGTGGCGCAGCCACAGGTGCACGCCGTCCCAGTCCGAGCGGGGCGTGGACCGGGTGCTGCGCTGGTCCGTGACCCGGATCTTGAGCCGGACGGTGTTGTTGCGGAAGTCGTCGCGCCGGCTGACCATGCGGAAGATGGCGGAGTTGGTGCTCCGGGCCGACAGCGCGTCGGGCTCCCGGTCGTCCACGTGGCCGCTGTAGTAGGCGGGGCCGTACGGCGAGTGGACGGCAAAGAGCGATCCGCTGCTCATCACCCAGTCCGGGGAGTACCGGGAGATCGAGAGCAGCGGGTTGTACGTGGCGAATTCGTTGGTTACCAGACCTTCGTCGATCGACGGGGTGGACCTCCACAGCGGCAGATTGATGAGGGCCGCCGAGGCGGGCGTCGGAGCCGGTACGGAAAGCGTGCCGACCAGCAGCGCCGCGGTCGCCAGCGCTGTGCGCGGGAAGTGCGGAAGGGACATCTACGCCTCTGGTTGATGCGGGGTTCCCGTGACAAACGGGATAAACATGACAGAACTCCCATTGTACCTCATAAGACCTTTTAAAAGCCTTATCTCTCATTTAGCGTTCGCTACCCGGCGTGCACCCGAGCTGCACTCCTTCCCCACTCGTCCGGTCCTGCGGCACCGCCGATGGGTCTGTTGACGCCGACGACCGCCACCGTTCGGCGCACGACCATGGGAGTCCCGCAGGATGCAGCACCGGATCAAGACCCTCGCCGTCACCGCCGCCCTCGCCTTCGGTGCAGCAGTCATGCCGACCCCGGCCGCCGCGGCCGTCACGACGCTCTACGCGCCGACGCCGGCTGCGGACACGCGCCTCGTCACCAACGAGTACGCGTACTGGAACCAGGGTGCGCGCGACGCGGTGCAGTCCCCCGACTGGCAGATGGACAGCGGCTCGCTGTTCACCCGCCCCACGGCGGAGGGCCCGGCCTACTGGAGCGGTCCGGTCAACGACCGGGTCCCCGACGGCGACTCCAACCCCGGCACCAACTCGGCGATCTTCCGCCTCACCACCAAGCGCGCCGACTTCGGCGACGTCCAGGTGCGGATGAAGCTCCTGATCAACAGCCAGACCGCCACCCGCAGCACCCCCGTCGTGGACTGGGACGGCCTGCACATCTTCCTGCGCTACCAGCACGAGGCGTCGCTGTACTACGTCTCGGTCGCCCGCCGCGACGGCGCGATCGTCGCCAAGAAGAAGTGCCCCGGCGGCCCCTCCAACGGCGGCACCTACTACACCCTCGGCACCGGCGCGGTGAAGTACAAGCCCACCCCGGGCCAGTGGAAGTGGTACTCCGCCAACGTCCAGAACAACAAGGACGGCTCGGTCACGATCGGGGTCAACCGCGCCGACGTGCCGGTCTTCTCGATCACCGACAAGGGCACCGGCTGCGCGCCGATCACCAAGCCCGGCCGGGTGGGCCTGCGCGGCGACAACACGGACTTCAACTTCTCGAACTACAAGGTCAGCACGCTGTCCTGACCCGCACCCCCGACGGCCGGTGGCCGGGACGCCTGACGCGTCCCGGCCACCGCCCGTTGGGCGCACAACTGGGTGGCCAGCACGGCGGCCTGGGTGCGGCGCTCCAGGCCCAGCTTGGCCAGCACACTGGACACGTAGTTCTTCACCGTCTTCTCGGCCAGGAACATCTCCGCCGCGATCTCGCGGTTGGTCATGCCCTGCGCCACGTACTCCAGGATCCGGCGCTCCTGCACGGTCAGCGAGGCCAGCTCGTCGGGCTCGGCCGCCGCGCCGCGCCGGATCCGCTCCATCACCCGCGCCGTGACCAGCGGGTCGAGCAGGGACTGGCCGGCGGCCACCCGCCGCACCGCGTCGAGCAGGTCGGTGCCCCGGACCTGCTTGAGCACGTACCCCGCCGCCCCGGCCATGATCGCGGCGAACAGCGCCTCGTCGTCCTCGTACGAGGTGAGGATCAGCGCCCGGATCGTGGGGTCGACCGCGCGGACCTCCCGGCAGGTGTCGATCCCGCTGCCGTCGGGCAGGCGCGCGTCGAGGATCGCCACGTCGGGCCGGAGGGCGGGGATGCGCCGGACGGCCTCCTGCGCGGACCCGGATTCGCCGACGACCTCGATTCCGCAGTCGGCTGCCAGCAGGTCGGTGATGCCCCGGCGGACCACCTCGTGGTCGTCGAGCAGGAAAACCCGAATCATAAGGACCTTTTTACTCTAAATCGGTCAGTCCGGGCAGGGGCGAAAGTCCCCCGTCCTTCCGCCGCGACCTCACGCTCCCTTAAGGTGCGCGCTCCTCCGGGACGAGCGCGAGGGCCTGGCCGGGGCAGAGCGCGACCGCCTCCGCCGCGGCCGCCTGCGCCGCCGCCGGCACCGTGTCGACCCGCAGGACGACCGTCCCGTCGGCGTCGTCCTGGTCGAACATCGCGGCGTCGGTCAGCACGCACTGGCCCGCGCCGACGCAGCGGGTCACGTCGGCGACGAGTCGCATGGCCACCCCGCCCGCGCTCACCACGTGACCGGCACCTCGTGCAGGCCGTAGACGAACGCGTCGTCCTTGAACGGCAGCTCCGCCATCGGCACCGCCAGCCGCAGCCCGGGGAACCGGCGGAACAGCGTGTCGAAGACGACCTGCAGCTCCAGCCGGGCCAGGTTCTGGCCGAGGCACTGGTGGATCCCGTACCCGAAGGCGACGTGGTGCCGGGCGCCGCGGTCGATGTCGAACTCGTGCGGCTCGGCGAACACCTCCGGGTCGCGGTTGGCGGCGTTGCCCAGCGCGAGCACGCCCTCGCCGGCCCGGATGAGCACCCCGCCGACCTCGACGTCGGCGACCGCGACCCGCGAGGTGGCGAGGTCGGCGATGGTGCAGTACCGCAGCAGCTCCTCCACCGCGGGCAGCGTCCGCTCCGGGTCGCGGCGCAGCCGGTCGAGCTGCCCGGGGTTCTCCAGCAGCAGGACCGTGCCGAGGGAGATCATGTTGGCGGTGGTCTCGTGCCCGGCCACCAGCAGCAGGAACGCGAGGCTGACCAGCCCCGCGTGGTCCACCTCGCCGGTCTCCCGCTGCCGCAGGATCTGGCGGCCGAGCAGGTCGTCGCCCGGCGCCGCCTCCTTCGCGGTGACCAGCGTGCCGAGGAAGTCGTTCAGCTCGCCGAACGCCTGCATCCGCTCCTCGTGCGGGGTGGCGCGGGCGATCATCAGGCTGGTCCGGCTCTGGAAGAAGTCGTGGTCGGCGTACGAGACCCCGAGCAGCTCGCAGATGACCAGCGACGGGACCGGCAGCGACACGTGCCGGACCAGGTCCGCCGGCCGCGGGGCGGCCAGCAGGTCGTCGAGGCAGCCGTCCACGATCTGCTGGATCCGCGGGCGCATGGCCTGCATCCGCTTGACGGTGAACTCGCCGACGACCGCGCGGCGGGCCGGGCCGTGCTCCGGCGGGTCCATGTTGATCAGTGAGGGCGCGGCGTCGGTGCTCACCCGCTCGCCCTTGACCAGGCGCGGGAAGAGCGGGTTGGTCCGGTCGGAGCTGAACCGGGAGTCGGTCAGCACCGACCGCACGTCCTCGTGCCGGCTCACCGCCCACGCCCAGTCGCCGTTGGGCAGCGGCACCCGGGCGACCGGCTCCGTCGCGCGCAGCCGGTCGTACTCGGCGGGCGGGGCGAACGGACAGGTGCGCGGCAGCGGAAAAACGGGTGTCGACTGTGTGGTCACATCGGTCACGGGGTCCCCCATCCTCACCCCGCGCCCAGGGCACGCGGGCCTGCCATCCACTCGCCGACCGCCACGCTACCCACGCGTAGGTCGGCCGTCCATGCCTGCCGCGCCGCCGACTTCCCGGCCCCGGTCGCCGACCCCGCGGCCGGCGGCCCGGAACGGATGTCCGGGAGTATCAGAATTGTCTGTCCGATGTAGACGATGATCCCATTCTTCGCCAGTTGTTTTTGTGTACCGGCGGCGCCGGAAGATCGGATGCCCTGTCCAGTTCCGGCCTGTCATATTGCGGCCATCGAGCCGCCGCCCGCCGACTCGACACCACAGTGCATCCTGTACCCGGTGCGGCCCGCGTGACTGCCGATCTGCGACAACCACACATGGGGGATCTCGGATGTTCACGGACAGGATGCATAACTGCGCACAGAACAGCACCCGCAGCGGCGACACCGGGTGGGATTAGTGATCGGCCACCGGAGATCCGCGCGAAAGTGGACGTAGGTGCGATGGAGATCGAGCCGCGGGAGACGATGCGGGCGCTGCCCGGATTCCTCCAGACTTCGCTCACCCTGCTCACCGGAAAACCACTGAGCGGCCAGCGGCCGCCGCGCTGGTCGCCCACCTACCACCTGGTCGCCGCTGTCACGGCGATGCTCGTGGGGACCGGCGGCGCCGCGGCCGCCTGGACGGCGGGCGCGTGGTGGCTGCTGGCGGTACCGCCGGGCTGGTGCGTCACCCTGCACGGGATGCGCAACCTGCGCATGATGGTGTTCCACCAGTGCTCGCACCGCAACATGTACCGGCACCGGCGCACCGACACCGCCATCGGGCGGGCCGTCGCGGCCCTCCTGGTGATCCAGAACTTCCAGCGGTACGGCCGCGAGCACGTCGCCGACCACCACGCGGTGCACCACATGACGCTGCGCGACCCGACGGTGCAGGCGTTCCTTATCGGACTCGGCCTGCGGGCGGGGATGACCCGCGCGCAGATGTGGCGCCGGGTCCTGGGGCGCATCGTGTCGCCGGTCTTCCACGCCCGCTTCGCCGTGTCGCGCGCCCGGTCGTTCTGGAGCCGGGCCGCGCCCGGCGAGCGCGCCACCGCGGTGGCCCTCTACGGCGGCGCGCTGGCGGCCACCGGCGCGACCGGGACCTGGGCGGCGTTCCTCGTCGCCTGGTGCGTGCCGCTGGTCCCGCTGTTCCAGGTCAGCAACACGCTGCGGCTGTGCGTCAAGCACACCTTCCCGCCGGCCGGGCTGGAGCCGCGGCGCGGCCGGGACTACTTCGCCGGCCTCACCAACGCGATCTTCATCGGGGAGGCGGCACCGGTCGGCGGCCGGCCGCGCGACTGGTGCCGGTGGGCCGCGCGGATGCTGTGCGTGCACGTGCCGAGCCGGTACCTGGTGCTCACCGGCGACACCGTGGTGCACGACTACCACCACCGGTACCCGACGGCGCGCGACTGGTACGACTACCTGTTCGCGCGGCAGCGCGACCTCGACGCGGGGCACCGGGGCTGGCCGCCGTACCGGCACGTCTGGGGCCTCGTCCCGGCCATCGACCTCGTCTTCGACTCCCTGCGCGCCGCGGACCCCGACGAGTACCACGTCGGCCGGATCGCCGCGGTCAGCAGCCGGGAGATCTTCGCCGCGTTCGACGACTGACGCGGACCAGCTACCCGGACCGCGGACCCGGACCCGGACCGCGGACCAGCTACCAGGACGGAGAGAGCTGTGCAGCAGCACGACGCAGCACCGCGGGTCGTCATCCTCGGGGTGACCGCCAGCGACGCCCACGCGGTGGCCAACCACCTCATCGCCCACGCCCTGCGCGGCCACGGCTTCACCGTGGTCAACCTCGGCACCTGTACCCCGGTCAGCGAGTTCGCCGCCGCCTGCGCCGCGCACCCGGCGGCCGAAGCCGTGATCATCGGCAGCGTCAACGGGCACGCCCTGGAGGACCTGCGCGACCTGCGCGACGCGAAGGCCACCGGCGCGATCGGCTGCCCCGTGATCCTCGGCGGCAACCTGTCGGTGGGCAGCACCAAGGACGAGGGCGTCCACAGCCGGCTGTACGACCTGGGGGTGGACCGGATCCTGGAGGACCCGGCCGAGCTGCCCGGCCTGCTGGACGAGTGGCGGGCCCGCCGGTCGGCCGTCTGGTCGCGCGCCGCCTCATGACCACCGAGCCCGCGCCGCCGCCGCTGGCCGAGTCCGTCGACTACATCCGGTCGCTGGGCAAGGAGTCGGCGGCGGACGTCCTGCGGCGGGCCGCGGCCACCGGCCGGGTGGCGGTCCAGCCGCGGTGCGGCGTCGGCGGGCACGACGCGATGCGCGCGCTGCTGGGGACGCTGGCCGACCAGGCCCGCCCGGACCTGCTCACGATCACCATCGACTCGCACACCCGGCTGGGGCACTTCGCCCAGGCCCGCCGGCTGGCCCACCTCAGCCCCCGCGAGCTGAACGGCTACCCGCTGGTGGCGCACGGCTGGCGCCGGGGCCGGGAGCTGAACGAACTGGTCGGCGTCCCGGTCCAGATCCGGCACGGCTCGCCGGACGCGCGGCTCATGTTCGAGGTGGCCGTGGCCTCGGGCATCACCTCGTTCGAGGGCGGGGGGATCTCCTACAACCTGCCGTACTCCAAGGACGTGCCGCTGGCGGACTCCCTGGCCGCGTGGGCCGAGGTGGACCGGCGGTGCGGCGAGCTGGCCGCGCTGGGGGTGACCGTCGACCGCGAGCTGTTCGGCACGCTGACCGCGGTCCTGGTGCCGCCGTCGGTGAGCCTGGCCGTCAGCGTCCTGGAGGGGGTCCTCGCCGCGCGGGCGGGCGTGCGCTGCCTGTCCGTGGCGTACCCGCAGGGCGGGCACCTGGCGCAGGACGTCGCCGCCCTGCGGGCCGTGCCGGTGCTGGCCCGGCGGTACCTGCCGGCGGGTGTCGAGGTGCACCCGGTGCTGCACGAGTTCATGGGGGTGTTTCCGCGCGAGCGCGGCAACGCCGAGGACCTGATCCTGTACGGCGCGCTGGTGGCCCGGCTCGGCGGCGCGTCCAAGCTGCTCACCAAGACCTACCAGGAGGCGTTCGGCATCCCGGACGCCGCCGCCAACGCCGAGGGGCTGCGGCTGGCGCAGCGGGCCAACTCGCCGCTGCTGGGGTTCCTCGCGGTGGACGAGGGAGCCGCCGCCGAGGAGCTGGCCTGGGTCCTGGCCGAGGTCGCCGAGCTGGTGGAGCCGGTCCTGGCCGAACGGGACACCGCGGGGGCGGTCGTGCGGGCATTCGCCGCGGGCCGGCTCGACATCCCGTTCAGCGCAAGCCGGCACGCCCGGTCGGAGGTCATCCCGCGCCGGGACCCGACCGGGGCGATCCGCATCCTCGCGCCGGGGCGGCTGCCGCTGTCGCCGGAGACGGTCCGCCGCCACCGCGCGCAGCTCCGCCTGGGCGACGGCCCGCCGGACCTCACCGCCCTGCACCTGGAGCTGACGGCGGACATCAACTACTTCCCGCTGCTGTTCGGCGAGCACCGGCCGGCACCGGCGCCGCGGGCCGCCGCGCCCGAGGCCGGCGTGCGCGCCTCGGCCTGAGCCGCGCGGCTCAGGCGGCCGCGCCCGCCCGCGCCGCCCCGGCGTGCTCCCGCCCGAGCTGCTGCCGGACCGGGGCGCGCGGTGCGTCCTCGCGGGGCAGCAGGCCCCGCTCCGCGGCCCGGACCCCGGCCTGGAACCGGCTCGTGGCGCCCAGCTCCTCCATGATCCCGGCCATGTACCGCCGGCAGGTCCGGGTCGCCATGCCCAGCCGCCGCGCGATGACGTCGTCCTTGAGCCCGGTGGCCATCAGCCGCAGGATCGAGTGCCGGATCTCCACCGAGGTGGTGCTGTACTCGGTGTCCTCCGGGTCGTACCGCTGGGCCGCCGACCACACCCGGTCGTGCAGGTGGCAGAGGAAGCCGACGACCGTCGGGTCGGTCACGACCGCCGCGCCGGGGGACCGCCCGGCGACCCGCTGCTGCGGCACGAAGGCCACCGACCCGTCGAAGATGATCAGGCGTTCGTGGATCTCGTCCGTGGTGCGGACCTCGGCGCCGAGCGCGGTCACCCGCCGCGCGTACGTGCGGGTGGTGAGGTTGGCGCGGGCCGTGTGCTGGTACAGGATCCGCATCGTCACCCCCCGCTCCAGCATGGCGACGTCCCGGCCGACCGCCTGGTTGAGCGCCGCCGGGCTGCGCGCGCCGCCGGGCTGGATCGTGAAGACGCTGCGCGCGCAGTGCCGCGCGGCGGCGTTCAGCTCGCGGCGCACCTCGGCCGGGTCGTCGATCAGGCGGACGGCGGCGGCGTCGTGCGCGTGCTGGCGGTGCTCGGCGTAGACGGGGGCGAGCGGGCGCAGGCGCTCGTGGATCTGCGTCAGCCGGTGCCGGCGGGCGGTGATGCCCGCCTCCAGCTCCGCCGACAGCTCGCCCTCGGCGATCTCCGGGTCGGCGGGCAGGTACACCCCGTCGTCCAGGCCGGGGGCCAGCAGCCGCATCCGGAGCAGGACCGCGCGGATCCGCAGCGCCTCGTCCTCGCCGCACGCCAGCTCCGCCGCGACATTCTCGGGGACGAAACCGCCACTGCGGACCGCCACCTGGTAGGCGGCCACGCAGGAGTCGTCCAGGTCGATCGGGTCCGTGGTGTTCAGTGTGGTCATAACCACCGATCCGTCCGTGTCCACTTTGGGCATGTCCATCATAGGACAGCGGATCGCGCACAACGACCGGCTTCTTCGCGCGGCATCATCGACGTGCAGCACACGTAGCGATTTCGAACGCATATGAAGGTCGGGGGCACTGTGCGCGAACTCCACATTTCTGACCGACGGATCGCCGATGACACTGCCGCTTATGTCATCGCGGAAATCGGCCACAACCACGAGGGAAAGCTGGAAAAGGCGGAGGAGCTGTTTCGGCAGGCCGCCGCCGCGGGAGCGTCCGCCGCGAAGTTGCAGAAACGGGACAACAAGGCGCTGTTCACCAAGCAGATGTACGACCAGCCGTACACCGGCCGCAACTCCTACGGCCCCACCTACGGGGCGCACCGCGAGTTCCTGGAGTTCGGCCGCGCGGAGTACGCCCACCTCGCCGCGCTGGCCCGGGAGCTGGGCATCGACTTCTTCTCCACCGCGTTCGACCTGCCGTCGGTGGACTTCCTGATGGACCTCGACCTGCCGGCCATCAAGATCGCGTCCGCGGACCTCACCAACACGCCGCTGCTGGCGTACGCGGCGAAGACCGGCAAGGCGCTGGTGGTCAGCACCGGCGGCGCCACGATGGACGAGGTCCGGCGCGCCGTCGACACCATTCTGCCGATCAACGACCGGCTGGCCCTGCTCCAGTGCACGGCCGTCTACCCCGCGGGCCCGGAGGACCTGCACCTGTCGGTCATCGGGACCTACCGCCGCGAGTTCCCCGGCGTCGTCGTCGGCTTCTCCGGCCACGACCTCGGCAACGAGGCGAGCTGCCTCGCCTACACCCTCGGCGCCCGGGTCGTCGAGAAGCACTTCACGCTCGACCAGTCCCGCCCCGGCAGCGACCACCACTTCTCGCTCGACCCGCCGCTGCTCGGCGAGCTGGTCGCGTCCCTGGCCCGCACCCGGCAGGCGCTGGGCGCGCCGGCCAAGGTGTGCAGCGACAAGGAGGCGCCGGCCGTCCGCAAGATGGGCAAGAAGCTGGTGGCCGCCCGGGACCTGCCCGCGGGCCACCTGGTCACCGCCGAGGACGTGGCCTGCAAGTCGCCGGGCGACGGCATGAAGCCGTACCAGCTCGACGAGGTCGTCGGCCTGCGGCTGCGTACGCCGCTGCCGGCCGACGGCGCCTTCGACGCCGACCTGCTCGTGACCCCGGCGCCGGTCGGCGCCCTGAGCGCGGGCTGAGCACCGTGCCGAGCGACCTCGCCGCCGCGACCGTCGTCGTCACCGGGGTGGCCGGTCGACTCGGCCAGGTGTGGGCCGGCGCCTTCCTGCGGGCGGGCGCCCACGTCTTCGGGCTCGACCGGGTCGAGCCCGAGGACGCCGCCCTCCGCGCGGCGGCGGCGCAGGGGGGCGGGCGGTTCGTGTACCACCACGGGGACGTGACGCACCTGCCCGGGCTGCGCGAGGCGCTCGCCGCGTGCCTCGTGGAGTGCGGCCCGCCGCACGTGCTGGTCAACAACGCGGGCATCGACCAGCCGCCGTCGGCCAGCGCCGCCGGCTACCTGTTCGAGGACCTGCCCGAGGAGCTGTCCGCCGCGGTGCTGGACGTCAACGCCGCCGGAGTGCTGCGGATGTGCCAGGTCTTCGGCGCGGAGATGGTCCGGCACCGGCGGGGGGCGATCGTCAACGTCGGCTCGCTGTACGCGACGGTGGCGCCCGACGTCCGGTTCTACGACCACATCGAGATGGACCCGCCGTTCCTCAAGCCGCCCGCCTACGGCATGTCCAAGGCCGGGGTGGCGGCGCTGACCCGGTACCTGGCGACGCTGTGGGGCCCCTACGGCGTGCGGGTCAACGTCCTGTCGCCCGGCGGCGTGCTCGGCGACCAGGACCCGCTGTTCCTGCGCAAGTTCGTCGACCGCGTACCCCTGGGCCGGCTGGCGCGGGCCGAGGACCTGATCGGCCCGATGCTGTTCCTGGCCTCGGACCAGAGCCGGTACGTCACCGGCACTGAACTCCTCGTAGACGGGGGCTTCGTGTGCTGGTGACGCCCACGAGCAACGGAGGCTGCACATGACCGACCCCCTTCAGTGGGTGGAGGCATCGGAGTTCGCCCGCGTCCGCGACGGCGTCGCCGACCCGGGCGACCGGGTCCGCGCGGTCGCCACGCTGAGCCGGATCAACACCCTCTACATGGTCATGCGGGCGGGCTCGGGGCACCTGGGCTCCAGCTTCAGCGCCGCCGACCTGGTCAGCCACCTGTACCTGCGGGAGCTGCGCCGGCCCTTCGAGGACGGCGGCGACGTCTACTTCTCCTCCAAGGGCCACGACGCGCCCGGCCTGTACGCCACCCTGATCGGCCTCGGCGCGCTGCCGGAGGCCGACGTGCACCGGCTGCGCCGCATCGACGGGCTGCCGGGCCACCCCGACGTGCGCACGCCGCACATGCCGTTCAACACCGGCTCGCTGGGCATGGGGATCTCCAAGGCCAAGGGCCTGGTCCTCGCCGACCGCCGGGCCGGCCGCGACCGGCGGGTGTACGTGCTGCTCGGCGACGGGGAGCTGCAGGAGGGCCAGAACTGGGAGGCGCTGGCCGGCGCCGTGCGGCACGGGATGCGCGAGCTGACCGTGATCGTGGACCACAACAAGATCCAGTCGGACACCTGGGTCCGCGACGTCAGCGACCTCGGCGACCTGGAGGCCAAGTTCCGGGCGTTCGGCTGGGGCGTCGTGCGCTGCGACGGCAACGACCCGGCCGACATCGAGGCGGCGTTCCGCAAGCGGGCCGGCGGGCTGGCCGGCCTGCCGGTGGTGATCATCGCCGACACCGTCAAGGGTGCCGGCTGCGCCACCTTCGCGGCGACGACCTCGATGCGCGAGGGCGACACCCTGTACCGCTTCCACAGCGGCGCCCCCTCGGCCGCGGACCACCGCAGCGCCCGCGCCGAACTCCTCGACGCGGCCGCGACGCTGCTGCGCCGCCACGGGCTGGACCCGCTGCGCCTGCGCGAGGAGACCCCGCCGGCCCCGGCCCCGGCCGACACGGTGCCGACCCGGCTCCCGCAGGTGTACGGCGAGGCGCTGCTGGACCTGGCCCGCCGCGACGCGCGGGTCATGGCCCTCGACGCCGACCTCGTGCTGGACACCGGCCTCATCCCGTTCGCCGCCGCGCTGCCGGAGCGGTTCATCGAGTGCGGCATCGCCGAGCAGGACATGGTGTCGGTCGCCGGGGGCATGGCCGCCGGGGGGCTGCTGCCGTTCGTGCACTCCTTCTCCTGCTTCCTGCACGCCCGGCCCAACGAGCAGATCTACAACAACGCCAGCGAGGGCCGCCGCGTCGTGTACGTCGGCTCCCTGGCCGGCCTGCTGCCGGCGGCGCCCGGCCACTCGCACCAGGCGGTCCGGGACGTCAGCGCCGTCGGCGGCGTGCCCGGCCTGCTCGTCCTCGAACCGGCGAACGCCGCCGAGGTCCGCGCCGCCGTGGACCTGTGCGCCGCGCTGCCCGACAGCGTGTACCTGCGCCTGGTGTCCGCCCCGGTGCGGGCCGCCGTGGACGCGCTGCCCGCCGGCCCGCTGGAGGTCGGCTGGGGCCGGACCGTGCGCCCCGGCGGCCGGACCGTGGCCGTGGGCGCCGGCCCGGTCGTCCTCGCCCAGCTCCTGGCCGCCGCGGACCTGCTCGCCGCCGACGGGATCGACCTCACGGTCGTCAACCTGCCGTGGCTCAACCGGGTCGACCCGCAGTGGCTCGGCGCGCTGGCCGACGCCGCCGACGCCCTCGCCGTGGTGGAGAACCACTACACCCACGGCGGCCAGGCCGACACCGTCGCCCGGGCGCTGCTGGAGCGGCCCGCGGACCGCCGGCCGCGGTTCCGGGGCATCGGCCTGACCGCGCTGCCCCGGTGTGGCACCGAGGCCGAGGCGCTCGCCGCCCACGGCCTCGACGCCCCCACGCTCGCCACCGCCCTGCGATCGCTCACCGCCTGAGGAGACCCGATGGAAACCGTGTACCACGACCTCGTCCGGCCCGAGCCCAAGCTCGTCGCCGCCTTCCAGGAGGTGCTGGCGGAGTACAGCCCGAGCTGCCTGGTCACCGACGCGCGCCGCCGCGTCGGTGCGATCGGCGGCTTCCAGACCGTCCGGCCGCAGCACAAGGTCGCCGGGCCGGCGCTGACCGTCAACCTGTCCATCGACGACCTGGTCGACTGCATGCCGGTGCTCTCCCGCGCCGAGCCCGGCGACATCATCGTCGTGGCCTGCCACGGCACGGCGATCACCGCGATGTGGGGCGGCCTGATGTCCACGCTGTCGCTGAAGGCCGGCATCGCCGCCGGGATCGTCGACGGGGCCGTCCGCGACGTCGACGAGGTCCGCGACCTGGACTTCCCGCTCTGGTACCGCGGGACCGTCCCCCGCCCCTCGCCGACCGCCGTGCACGACCGCACCGAGCCCGTCCAGGTCAACGTCCCGGTGGTGGTCGGCGGCCAGGTGATCAACCCCGGCGACATCCTCGTCGCCGACGAGAACGGCATCGCCGTCGTCCCGCCGGACCTGGCGCCCGAGGTGCTGGAGGGGACCCGGCGCAACATCGAGAAGGAGCGGCTGATCCGCGAGAAGATCTCCTCTGGCGCCACGGTGACGCAGCTCCTGCGCGAGTTCGGCCACCTGTGACGGCCGCGGTACCCCGGCCCCGCCGGCTCTACCTGACCGGCGCCGACGGGATGCTCGGCACCGCGCTGACCGCCGCGCTGGCCGCCGACCCGCGCACGGCCGACTGGTCCGTGCGCGGGGTCAGCCGGGCGGACTTCGACATCGCCGACCCGGCGGCGGTCCGCCGGTCGGTCGAGGAGCACCGCCCCGACGTCGTCGTGCACGCCGCCGCGCACGCCGTGGTGGACGACTGCGAGCGCGACCCGGCGTTGGCGCTCGCGGTCAACGTCGCCGGGGTGCACCACGTCGCCCAGGCGTGCCGGCGGCTCGGCAGCCGCCTGGTGTACGTCTCCAGCGACTACGTCTTCGACGGCGACGCGCCGCCCCCGGGCGGCTACCGCGAGACCGACCTGCCCAACCCGCGCAGCGTGTACGGGCTGACCAAGCTGGCCGGCGAGCGCACCACCGCGCTGCTGGGCGCGCGCGGGCTGAGCGTCCGCACGTCCTGGCTGTTCGGCGGCGCCGACGAGCGGGTCGACTACCTGGTCGCCGCGCTGCGCCGCGGGGCGCGCGGCGAGGCGGTGCCGCTGGTCGCCGACCAGTACAGCCGGCCCACGTACACCGTGGACCTGGCCGCGGCGCTGCTGCACCTGCTGACGGCGGACGAGCCGGCGCACGGGACCGTGCACGTGGCCAACGAGGGCCGGGCGAGCTGGTACGACGTGGGCCTCGCCCTGCGCGCCCTGCGCCCGGACCTGCCGGCGCCGCGCCCGGTGGCGACGGCCGACTGCGGCTTCGCCGGCGGGCGGCCGCGCGACTCGACCCTGTCGACCGCCCGCCTGGCGTCGCTGGGCTGGCGGCTGCCCACCTGGGACGACGCGCTGCGGCGGTTCTGCGCCGCGTACGACCGCACCCCGGCGCCGGCCGGCGCGCGCTGACCGTCCCGCACCGACACGACGAGGGAGGACCCACGGTGCCGCGATCGACCTGGCGGACGTGGTCGGGGACCGTCCACTGCACCCCGGCGCAGTGGCTGGTCCCGACCAGCGAAGACGAGATCATCGAGGCCGTCGCGGTCGCCGGCCGCAACGGCCTGCCGGTGCGGCCGGCCGGCACGGGCCACTCCTTCAACCGGCTGGTGCCGACCGGCGGCGTGCTGCTGGACCTGACCGCGTACACCGGCGTCGTCGGCGTCGACCGGGCGGCCGGCGAGGTGACGGTGCGGGCCGGTACCCGCATCGGCGCGCTGTGCGCCGCGCTGGACCGCCACGGCCTGGCACTGGCCAACATCGGCACCCTCGCCTACCAGACCGTCGCCGGGGCGCTGTCCACCGGCAACCACGGCACCGGCCTGGCCCACCCGCCGCTGTCCGGGCAGGTGCGGCGGGTCCGGCTGGTCACGGCCGACGGCCGCGCCCGCACCGTCGGGCCGGGCGACGACCCGGACCTGTGGGGCGCCGTCCGCACGGCGCTGGGCACTCTCGGGGTCCTCACGACGGTGACCTTCGCCTGCGTGCCGCAGTTCCGGCTGGGGCTGCGGCTGCGGGACGAGTCGTTCGACGGCTTCACCGACCGGCTGTCCGCGTGGGCGGGGGAGAGCGCGCACGGCAGCGCGAACTGGCTGCCGTGGGGTGACCGGGTGACGGTGCGCTCGGTCGACCCGACCGACGGGCCGGCGACGCCGCGGGCGGGCTGGCGGCGGTACGCCGGGGCGCTGGACGAGGTGGGCTGCGGCCTGGTCGGCCAGGCCGGGCGGCTGGGCGGCGGCGCCGTGCCGCGGCTCGCGGCGGGGTTCGGGGCGCTGTGGCCCGCCTCCCCCTACGCCGACGCCAGCCACCGGGTCTTCACCTTCCCGCAGCCGGTGCGGTTCCTGGCGATGGAGCACGCGCTGCCGCTGGAGGTCACCGGCGACGCGCTGCGGGCGCTGCGGCCGGTCCTGCGCCGGCTCGGCACCTACTCGCCGTACTCGGTGCTGGTGCGGGTCGGGGCCGGCGACGACGTCCCGCTCAGCCCGGCCTACGGGCGCCCGACCGGGTACGTGAACCTGACCGTCCCGCGGCAGGCCGGGCAGATCGAGATCCTGCGCGCCGCCGAGCACGTCCTGCGGGCGCACGGCGGCCGGCCGCACTGGGGCAAGGCGCACACGGCCACGGTGGAGACGCTGGCCGCCCGGTACCCGCGGTGGCGGGACTTCCAGCGGGTCCGCGCGCACCTGGACCCGGCCGGCATGTTCGCCAACGAGTACACCGACCGGGTGCTCGGCCCCGTCGCCGCGCCCGCCCCGGCGGTGACCGGATGACCCCGCGCGCCCTGCTGTTCGACTTCGACGGCCTCGTCTGCGACACCGAACGCGCCGCCCACCGGTCCTGGACCGACATCTTCGCCGCCCACGGCCACGCGTTCCCCGCCGCCCTGTGGGCCACGATGGTCGGCCGGGTCGACGGCGAGCGCCGCGCCGCCGCCCACCTGGCCGCCCTGGTGCCCGGCCTGGACCGCGCCGAGGTCCTGGCCCGGCGCAGGCGCCGCAAGCAGGAGCTGTGCGACCGCGAACCGCTGCGGCCCGGGGTCCGGGAGCTGCTGGCGGCGGCGGCCGCCGCCGGCCTGCCGGCGGCCGTGGTGTCCAGCGCCGCCCGCACCTGGGTCGGGCCGCACCTGGAGCGGCTCGGGATCCGCGACGACTTCGCGTTCCTGGCCACCGGGGACCTGACCGACCGGCACAAGCCGCTGCCGGACCTGTACGAGATCGCCCTGCGCGACCTGCGCTGCCCGCCGGGGGAGGCGGTGGCGTTCGAGGACTCCGTCGTCGGCGTCGCCGCCGCCGTGGCCGCCGGGATCCGCTGCGTCGCGGTCCCCAACGGCGTCGGCGACCCGGCGGAGCTGGGCGCGGCGGCCGTGGTCCTGACCGCCCTGACCGAGTACGACCTGACCGCCGCCCCGCCGGCCGGCGGCGCCGTCGGCGAGCTGGTCGGCGCCGACCACATCGTCCTGTCCGCGAAGGGGGCCGCCGCGTGACCGCCGCCGCCAGCCGGTCGGAGGCCCTGGCCAGCGCCGGGACCGCCGAGCCGGAGTGGCTGTGGCGGTCCGGGAGCCTGGTGCCGTGGCGCGAGGCGCGGGTGCACGTCAACGCGGTGGGGCACGCCTCCGTCGCCGCGGTCTTCGAGGGCGTCAAGGCCTACCTGGCCGCGGACGGCCGCCGCCTGCTGGTCTTCCGGCTGGAGGACCACCTGCGGCGGCTGTACGACTCGGCGCGGATCTGCCGGCTGGCGCTGCCGTACGACCTGGACACGCTGCGCGGGGCCGTCTGTGGGCTGCTCACCGCCAACGGGTACCGGCAGGACGCCTACCTGCGGCCGTGGGCGTTCCCGCAGGGCGTGATCCGCGAGCAGATGGTGCCGGCCGGCACCATCTGCGAGGTACTGGTCGACTCGTGGCCCTTCCGCAGCCTGCTGGAGGCCGGCGGGGGCTGCCGGGCCGCGGTCAGCTCGTGGCAGCGGATCAGCGAGGCCGCGATGCCGCCGCGGGTCAAGGCGTTCTCGAACTACCACAACGGCCGGCTGGCCCTGATGGAGGCGCGGGAGAACGGCCACGACTGGCCGATCATGCTCAACGAGCGCGCGAAGGTGAGCGAGGGCGCCGGGGCGTGCCTGGCGCTGGTCCGCGACGGGGAGGTCGTGACGCCGTCGCTGACCAGCGGCGTCCTGCCGGGGATCACCCGGGACACCGTGCTCACCCTCCTGCGCGACCTCGGGGTGCGGGTGCGCGAGCGGGAGGTCGACCGCAGCGAGCTGTACCTGGCCGACGAGCTGTTCTTCATGGGTACCGCCTGGGAGATCCTGCCGGTCACCGCCGTCGACGGGCTCACCGTCGGCGACGGCGTCCCCGGCCCGCTGTCGCGGCGGCTGGCGGCCGCGTACACCGACCTGGTGCGCGGCCGCGACGGCCGGCATCGGCACTGGCTGACGGAGGTACCGCTGCCGTGAGAGCGATCGTGGTCCGCGAGACCGGCGGCCCGGAGGTCCTGCGCCCGGCCACCGTGCCCGACCCCACCCCGCCCGCCGGGCACCTGCTCGTCGCCGTCGAGGCCGCCGGGGTCAACTTCGTCGACGTGTACCGGCGCTCGGGCGCCTACCCCGGCCCGCTGCCGTACGTCCCCGGCCAGGAGGCCGCCGGCACCGTCGTCGCCCGCGGCGCCGGGGTGTCCGCCGGCCCCGCGGTCGGCGACCGGGTGGCCTGGGCCAACGAGCCGGGCACCTACGCCGACCTCGCGGTGGTACCGGCGGACCGGGCGGTCCCGCTGCCGGCCGCGGTGTCGTGCGCGGGCGCCGCCGCCGTCCTGCTCCAGGGCATGACCGCCCACTACCTCACCCACGACACCTACCCGGTGCGCCCCGGCGACACCGTCCTGGTGCACGCCGCCGCCGGGGGGACCGGGATGCTGGTCACCCAGTGGGTGAACCGGCGCGGCGGCCGGGTCGTCGGCACCGTCTCCAGCGCCGCGAAGGCCGCCGTCGCCGAGGCGGCCGGCGCCGCGCACGTGCTGCGGGTCGACCGCGACGACATCGCCGCGGCGGTGCGCGCGTACACCGGCGGGGTCGGCGTCGCCGCCGTGTACGACGGCGTCGGCGCGCCCACCTTCGACGCCAGCCTCGACTCCCTGCGGCCGCGCGGCACCCTGGCCCTGTTCGGCCAGGCGGGCGGCCGGGTACCACCGGTGGACCTGCAGCGGCTGAACGCCGCCGGCTCCGTCTACGTCACCCGCCCCAACCTCGACCACCACATCGCCACCCCGGGTGAGCTGGTAAGACGCGCCACAGAAGTGCTCGACGCGGTGGCGGCGGGGCACCTCGTCGCGCACATCGGCGGTAGTTTTCCCCTGGAGCGGGCAGCGGCGGCGCACCGCGCGCTGGAGAGCCGCGCCTCCACCGGGAAGCTGCTTCTCACCACCGATCATCCGGCATCCGTGCAGACGAACGGAGAACACCCATGAGCAACCCGTCCACCTTCGCCATCGGCGGAGACCTGACGGTCACGCGCCTCGGCTTCGGCGCGATGCGGCTCACCGGCGACCTCAACTGGGGCCTGCCGGCCGACCCCGAGGCGGCGCTGAAAGTGGCCCGGCGCGCGGTCGACCTCGGCATCGACTTCATCGACACCGCCGACGCGTACGGCCCCGGCACCAACGAGGAGCAGCTCGCCGAGGCGCTGCACCCGTACCGCGAGGGCCTGGTCATCGGCACCAAGGCCGGGCAGAGCCGGCCCTCGGCCCGCGAGTGGGTCCCGCTGGGCCGCCCCGAGTACCTGCGCCAGCAGTGCGAGCTGAGCCTGCGCCGGCTGCGGCTGGAGCGGATCGACCTGTTCCAGCTCCACCGGATCGACCCGAAGGTGCCGGCGGCGGACCAGTTCGGCGCGCTCGCCCAGCTCCAGCGCGAGGGCAAGATCCGCCACATCGGGCTGTCGGAGGTCACCGTCGCGCAGTTGGAGGAGGCGCGCCGCACCATCGACGTGGTCAGCGTGCAGAACATGTACAACCTGACCGACCGCCGGTACGACGACGTCGTCGACTACTGCACCCGGGAGAACATCGCGTTCATCCCGTGGCTGCCGATCGCCCGCGGCGAGCACGCCGGCCCCGGCTCCCCGGTCGCCGATATCGCCGCCGAGCTGGACGCCACCCCCGCCCAGGTGGCGCTGGCCTGGCTGCTGCACCGCTCGCCGGTCGTCATCCCGATCCCCGGCACGTCGTCGCAGTCCCACCTGGAGGAGAACTTCCGCGCGCTGGAGCTGACGCTCGGCGACGCGCACCACGCACGCCTGTCCGCACTGGCCTGACCCCGAAGGCGGAGACCCATGAGCATCCTCGTCCTCCACAAGAAGAACGCGAGCCGGCGGCGCCACCTGGCCCGCACCCGGGAGTACGCCCGGGCGCACGGCCTGCGGGTCCTGCTGGTGATGAAGGATCCCGACTGGGAGGTCGAGTACGCCGACCGGGTCGCCACCGCCGACACCAGCAGCATCGAGGAGACCCTCGCCGCCGTGCGGACGCTGGTCGCCCGGGAGGACGCGCCGATCAGCGCGGTCGTCACGTTCTCCGAGGCGCCGGTCCCGTCGGTGGCGAGGGTCGCCGCCGAGTACGGGCTGCCCGGGGTCAGCGAGCGCACCGCCCGCCTGGCCCGGGACAAGTGGGCGATGCGGGAGGCGCTCGCCGCCGCCGGGGCGCCGCAGCCGCGGTACGGGCTGGCCCGCACCGTCGCCGAGGCCGCGCAGGTCGCGGCCCGGGTCGGCTTCCCGCTGATCGTCAAGCCGATCCTCGGCACCGGCAGCAACCACGTGCGCAGCGTCGCCGACCAGGCGGAGCTGGACCGGCTGTTCGACACGTTCCGCGAGGGGGCCTGGGCCGACTTCCGGTACGACCCGCTGCACCGGGAGGCGCACGAGGCCTACGGCGGGGCGCTGCTGCTGGAGGAGTTCGTCCCCGGCGCCGAGATCTGCGTCGAGTCGCTGGTCCACGACGGCGTGAGCCGGACCGTCGCCATCCACGACAAGCCGCTGCCGACCGGCCCGACGTTCGAGGAGGTGTACGCCTGCACCCCGACCCGGCTGCCGGCCGCGACCGTGGCCGCGGTGGACGAGGCCACGGCGGCGGTGCACCGGGCGCTCGGCATCGCCACCGGCGCGACGCACGTCGAGTTCCGCCTGCGCGGCGACGACCGGCCGGTCGTCCTGGAGGCCGCCGCGCGGATGGGCGGCGGACCCATCTACCGCTCCGTCGAGCTGTCCACCGGCGTCGACCTGGTCGCCGCGAGCCTCGACCTGGCGACCGGCCGGGCGCCGCGGATCACCCCGCGCGAGCGCGCCTCGGCCGTCGGCTTCTGGAACATCTTCCCGGAGCGCGCCGGCACCCTCACCCGCGTCGCCGGCCTGGACGAGATCCGGGCGGACCCGCGGGTGGACGAGGTCGAGATCTACCGCGAGCCCGGCGAGGAGCTGGCCGTGCCGCCGCGCACCTTCCAGGGCCACGGCCACCTGATCTTCGTGGTGGACGGCACCGACGAGCTGGACGCCGCCTTCGACGAGATGACCACCACCCTGCGATTGGAGACCGCATGAGCGCCGACCGGCAGCGCGTCGCGGTGGTGGGCGGCCACGCCCACGCGGTGATGTCCGCCCTCGACCTGGACCTCGACGTCGTCCTCGTGCACGCCCCGGGCATGTACGAGGAGATGCTGCACGGGTACTGCGAGCGCATCGTCCACGCCGACCTCGGCGACCCGGACTCCCTGCTCGCGGCCCTGTCTCCGCTGCACGCCGAGCGGCCCTTCGTCCGCGTGCTGACCACCAGCGAGGTCGGCGCCGTACCGACCGCACAGGTCGTGGCGAAGCTGGGCCTGCCCGGCAACAGCGTCGAGTCCGTCCGCGCCCTGTACGACAAGGCGCTCACCCGGCAGGCCCTGGACCGGGCGGGCGTCAGCCCCGTCCGGCACCGGGTCGTCACCTCCGCGGCCGAGCTGGCCGCGTTCGCGGAGGCGGTCGGGGGGCGGATCGTCGTCAAGCCGGTCGACGGCACCGCCAGCGCCGACGTGCACCTGCTCGACGACCCGTCCGCCGCCGCGGGGGCGTGGGCGTCGATGGCGGTGGCCGGGTACGCGCGGGCGCTCGCCGAGGAGTTCCTCGACGGCCCGGTGATCAGCGTCGAGTCGTTCTCGGCCGACTTCCGGCACCTGCCGGTGGCGCTGATGACCTCGGTCCTCAACGAGCACCTGGTGGAGATGCAGCACTGCATCCCCGGCGCGTACGGCGCCGAGTGGACGCAGGAGCTGTTCGCCCAGACGGTGGCGCTGCTCACCGAGGTCGGCCTGCGCGAGGGGCCGACGCACACCGAGTTCATCCTGACCGCCGACGGCCCGCGGATGCTGGAGTCGCACAGCCGGATGGGCGGCGGCGGCACCTCGTCCATCCTGCTGCGCGCGCACCGGATGGACTTCTCGCGGATGTTCCTGTCCGTGCCGATGGGCATCGAGCAGCTCCCGCCGCGCGCGCCGGACGCCGTCGCGGGCGGCGCCATCCAGTTCTTCGCCCCGCCGCCGGGGGAGATCGTCGGGTTCGCCGGCCTCGACGCGCTGCGCGCCGACGGCGTCGTGGTCCGGCACGCCCCGGCCGGCTCCCGGCTCCCGGGCGTCCCCGGCCTGGTGGAGCTGAACGACGCGCCCGTCGGGGTGATGCTCCAGATGAACGTCGGCGACGTCGTCCCGCCGATCCGCGCCGGCTGGGACCGGATCATGGGGTACGTCATCGCCACCGGCGGCGACACCGCCGAGGCGGTGCGCCGCTGCGCCGAGGTGGACGCGCGGCTGCGCTTCCAGGTGAAGGACGCGTGACCCCTACCGCCGCCGGGGAGGCGGTGACCGCGCCGTCCCGCCTCCGGGACAACCCCGACTTCCGCCGCCTGTTCGCCGCCGCGGTGGCGAGCAAGGTCGGCACCCACGTCGGCTATATCGCCCTCCCGCTCGTCGCGATCGAGACCCTGCGCGCCTCCCCGGGGCAGGTCGGCCTGCTGGGGATGCTCAGCACGGTGGCCTTCCTGCTCATCGGGCTGCCCGCCGGGGCGTGGGTGGACCGGATGCGGTACCAGCGGGTCATGGTCGTCACCGACGTGGTCCGCGCGCTGCTGATGAGTACCGTCCCCGTCGCCGCCTGGCTGGGCGTGCTGCGCATCGAACAGCTCTACGCGGTCGTCCTGCTCGCGGGCGTGGCGACGGTGTTCTTCGACGTCGCCGCGCAGAGCTGCCTGCCCGGCGTCGTCGGCCGGGACCAGCTCGTCGCCGCCAACTCCCAGCTCAACAGTTGGGACGCCGCCCTCCAGGTCGGCGGGCGCGGCGGCGGCGGCTTCCTCGTCCAGGCGCTGACGGCGCCGCTGGCGGTCCTGACCAACGCGCTCGGGTACGTCGTCTCCGCCGCCTTCCTCGTCGGCCTGCGCAGCGGCCCCCGGCCCGACCGGGCCGCCCGCCGGCACCTCGGCACCGAGGTCGTCGAGGGCGTCCGGTTCGTCGCCGGGCACCCCATCCTGCGCCCCGTGGCCAGCGCGGGCGCGCTGACCAACCTCGCCGTCATCACCGTGACGACGATGGTGCCGGTTGTCTTCCGGGACGACCTCGGCCTGCCCGTGTGGAGCATCGGCGTATTCCTGTCCATCGGCGGCGTCGGCGTCTTCCTGGGCGCCCTCACCGCCCGCCGGGTCCAGGACCACCTCGGGGCCGGCCGCGCACCCTGGCTGCTCGGACTGGTCACCGCGCCGCTCGCGCTCCTCGTGCCGCTGGTCGGCCGCGGCGGCTGGCTGTGGCTGGCCGGCGTCTGCTGGCTGCTCGTGACCTACCGGGTCGGCGTCGCCAACGTGCTGCTGGTCAGCTTCCGCCAGCGGGTCACCCCCGACCGGCTGCTGGGCCGCATGAACGCGACCATGCGGTTCGTGTTCACCGGCGCGCTCGCCGTCGGCGCCGGCCTGGCCGGCCTCGTCGGGGAGTTCGCCTCCGCCCGGGCGGCACTGTGGACCGGCGCCGCGATCCTCGCCGTGGCCTGGCTGCCCATCTTCCTGTCCCCGCTGCGCCGGATGCGCGACCTGCCCAGCGCCTGACCAGCACCGACCACCCGCCCCGACACCCGGCACCCGACCCGCACCGCCCCGCGCCGGCCGAGCCCGAGGAGCGACCCATGACCGACGCCGTCACCGCGCAGTTCAACGCCCAGTGCCTGGGCGGCGACCGCGGCCTGCTCACCGCGGTCACCCGCGCGCCGTACCCGCCGCTGTTCCACGCCTCGTGCGGCACCCGCCTGCTGCCCCGGCCGTTCTTCGTCGACGAGGCCCAGATGCGCGGGTTCGCGGCGGACGTGCGCGCGCTGTTCGACCTGCTGGTCGAGGTGCCGCAGCGGCTGTTCGGCGGCGACCTGGGCGCGTACTGCGACGCCCTCGGCATCCCGCCGGCGCAGGCGGCCCTCATGCGCCGCTTCGGCGACGCGCCCCCGGTGCCCTACGGCCGCGCCGACATCTACCACGACGGCACCGGGTTCAAGCTGCTGGAGTTCAACATCGGCAGCGAGCTGGGCGGCACCGACCGGGCGGAGATCCAGCGCGCGCTGCTCCAGGTGCCGGAGTTCGCGGACTTCGCCGCCCGGCACGGGCTCACCTACGTGCACACCGGCGAGCGGGTCGCCGCCGCCCTGCGCGCCGCCGCCGCGCCCGTGGCCGGGGACGCACCGCCGGTGGTGGCGCTGCTGGAGGCCGACGGCGGGCTGTCCTCGTACCTGCACCTGGTGCTCTCGTTCCAGGAGATGATGCGGGGCCTGGGCATCGAGCTGCTGGTCGGCGAGGTGGGCCAGGTCAGCGAGCGCGGCGGCCGGATCCTGCTCGACGGCCGTCCCGTCGATGTCGTGCTGCGGTACTTCTCCACCGCGCAGATCGCCCGCGCGCCGGGTGCCGCCGACGCGATCGCGCCGATCCTGCGCGCCCACGAGGAGGGCCGGGTGGTCCTGTACACGACCTTCGCCAGCTCGCTGTACGCCAACAAGGGCTGCCTGGCGCTGCTCTCCGACGACCGCGGCCGGGCGGCCTGCACCGACGCCGAGCGGGAGCTGGTCGACCGGGTGCTCCCGTGGACCCGCGCGCTGACCGCGGCGCAGGTCGAGCGGTGCCGGGCCGAGCGCGACCAGTTGATCGTCAAGCCGCGGGCGGACTTCGCCGGCACCGGCATCCACGCCGGGTGGGAGTACGACGACCGGGAGTGGGCGCGGATCCTGGGCGAGTGCGCCGACGCCGGCTTCGTGGTGCAGCGGCGGGTGGTACCCCGCCGCGAACCGGTCGTCGACCCGGACACCGGCGAGGTGGCCGACTGGAAGGCGGCGTGGGACGTGTTCCTGACACCGGACGGGTACGCCGGGTCGCACATCCGCGCACTGCCCTACGGCGACGGCGCGGTCGTGGGGATGGGGGCCAACCCGGCGTGCCGCACCACCGGACCGTTCCTCGTACCGGGCGCCGCCGGTCGCGCCGCCTGATCAGATGCCGGTGGTCGACCGGATCCACGCGCGGTGCGGCGGGACCGGGGAGTACATCGCCGGGTTCTTGCCCTGCGAGGCCACCCCGACGACCTTCCCACCCAGGAACAGCGGACCGCCGGAGTCGCCGTTGGTCGGGTGGCCGTTGCCCTTGGACACGGCCAGCGCCCCGGCGTTGCCCTCGTAGTCGTAGCCGTGCGGGCCGACGTAGTTGACCGTCGCGGTCTTCAGCCGCGCCGCCAGCGGGCAGTCCGGCTCGGCGCAGACGTAGCCGTAGCCATAGACGGCGCCGGGACCCGCGGTCGGGACGGCGTCGGCCAGCGGTACCGGGCTGGGGTCGGTGATCGGCCGCGTGAGCTTGAGCAGGGCCAGGTCGCCGACGGTCCGCCCGTCGCCCTTCTTGGCCAGCTCGACGGCCTTCTCCACGACGATGACCTCGCCTCTGGCGTGCTCGGGGTGCCCCACCCGGGCGATGATCGGCCAGGTGCCCGCGGCCCCGGGGACGACGCCGGGCAGGCAGTGCCGCGCGGTCAGCAGCCACCCGGCGCCGATGACGCTCGCGGTACACCGGACGCGGTCGACGCCGGTCCACAGCAGCGCGGCGCCGAACCGCACGTCGTCGCCGACCTCGGCGCCGCCGACGATGCGCTCCGGCGGGGCGGCGGGCGCGGGGGCCGCGGACAGGGCGAGTGCCAACGCCACCGACACGGCCATTGCCTTACCCAGCATGGGACTCCCCTCAACGGCCACAGGTCATCGACCAACCCCGATGCTAGGGCACCCAGGGGTGGGAGAGAGGACGGAGAAGGCGAGCACATTTGCGCGCTGCCGACAGCGCGCTCCGCGCCCGCCCGACCCGAACGGTCGCCGAACCGGGATGCTGGCGTAGTGCCGGCAGCGGCACGTCCAGGACAAGACCGACCCCGACCTCACGCGGGCCTGTGCCGGGCGACCGAGACGATCACGAACGACCACACCCCGGCCGACGAGGTGCCCGAGACGACGGTGCACGTCCGAAACAGCAGGCCCGGATGATCTACCGCGGTGCGGTACGCTGACGCCATTCCTGAGCGATCAGAAGACGCGGACACCTCCGTGGTGGCCTCGGAGTTCAGGAACAGTAGCGTCGGGGCTGCTAGCTCAATGGCAGAGCTGCGGACTTTTAATCCGTAGGTTCAGGGTTCGAGTCCCTGGCGGCCCACCAAAGGAACCCTCTGAGCTGCACGAACTTTAGGCGAAGATCATCCGACACAACCGGGGCGCGACTCCGGCAGTCGCCACGGCCCGAGGGGCGCTCCAGATTTATCGGTCGCCGCACTTCTGCCAGCGGAAGTCGGACAGCGACATGTCCCACCGGGAGATCTCGATCGCGGCAGGGGCCTGCGGCCCGTCGGGCTGAGCCGCGTCCGCCCCCACGAAGATGCTCAACCAGCTCGTCGGCACACAACGGACCGCGATCGGCGGATCGAAGGACTGCTGCCGGCTCCACAAGGCACCGGAGTCCGCGGCCCCGAACGTGATGGTGCTGCCGGAGGGAAGGTCCACGATCTCGCGGCGCAGCGTCGTCGACGCCCGGACCACCCGCTTTCCGTCCACCCAGGCCGTCCCGGCGACCCGGGCCCCCAAGGGAGTGAACCGCCAGCCCTCTGGGCTGTGCACCATCAACTGGATCGCGCACTTCCTGACCCGCTCGAGCCCGTTCGGGCCGTTCACCGCACGCAGTCCGCGGAAGCCCGCCACCAACCGGGTGCCCTTTGCATACACACCGATGGTCGTGTCGTCCTTGTTGCACCCCTCCCGGCCGAAACCGGCCAACTCCATCCGGGCTCCCGAGGGAACGAACCCCGCCCCCACCCGGCCGACCAGGGCCGCACCCGCGGCAGCCGCCGGGATGCCGACAATCGCCGGGGCGAGCAGAACCACCAGCAGGCGTGTGCTAGCGCGTGGCATACGAACCTCCAGTCGGCGTGCACTTCTCGAACACGCCCGGAGCCGGTGGCGGCCTGGAGCCGGTCTGACGGCTACCGGGCTTCACCACCCTGGCCGGCCTCGCCGCCGTGGTTGACGGCTACCTCTACCTCTACGCCGTCGCCCTCCTCTCCTGCCACGACGCGCGGATCGCGCACCGCCCTCATCCGACGCCTGCCGACGGGCAACCCAGCGGCTCGTCCGGTAGACGTGGACACTCTGGCGGTGATGAACCACGAGTTGCGGGTGCCGAAGCCCGGCAGATCAGCACTCCCGCCACTCGAGGTCGGACAGCGATACATCCCACCGGGAGATGTCGAGCCATGCCGGTGCGGCGGGGTCGTTCTGTTTCGCTTCGGCGCTCACCATCATGAGATAGTGGATCGGTACCCCGCACTCGGTGAAGACGCGATCCCCGAGCTGGTGTTGGCGGGTCCAGATGGCGCCTGAGTCATCGGCTGTCAGGTACGACTGACCGATGCTCATCTTCACGCGGGGGCTGTAGAACGCTGTCTCCGCCTTCACTCTGCCGGCACCGACGACACTGGACGCTCCCGCCACCCGGGCGGTGCGGGGCGCGAACCGCCACCCGGCCGGAACGGCGAAGTTGGCCCGGATCGCGCAGGTACTGCGGTACTCCCTGGGGCTGGTGCCGTTCCGCACGCGCAGACCACGAAACTGGGCGACGATACGAGTCCCATCTTCTGTCACGTTGACATTGGTGTTGTCCTTGTTGCATCCCTCTCTGCCAAAGTGCGTGAGCGTGATCGATGCGCCGGGCGGTACTGCGGTGGTGGTGCGCGAACCCTCGACGGTTGCCGCCGCCGCGGCAGGAATCACCGTCGTGACCGCGGCGGCCGTCGCGACGACCGTGACCACTACCCGCCCAGCGATGTGATGTCCCATCTCTCTAACCCTTCTGGGTGATGCATCGCTGATACCTCAGTGCATAGGTGGTCGCCGATGCGTGGGTAAGCCAGATCTGAGCCCGGACGTCAGATCCACCGGTCGCCGTGGCCGCGACCCTGAGGTCGAAGGCGATTTTCTCCGCGCACGGGCTGACACCGGTGCTGGCATCCGGGTCGGAGTCCACGCTGAATGGCCGGCTCTCGACGTTCTGCTCCATGACGGGAGTCGCGGCCGACACGATTCGACCGCCAGATGGCCCGGCGATGGCGATTTGCCCCTTGGCTTCCGCGCTACCGCCGCGGATGGTGGTCCGGCCGCTCAGGGTGAGTTTGGTGACCTCAAGTTGCCATCCCGGAGAGATGTTGATCCGACCGATCACCCAGCAATCGATTTTGCGGGGAGTCGGCGTGGTGGAGACGGGGTCGACGTGGAGGTAGCCGATGTGAAGACTGCGCTTGTCTGGCGTCACGCCACCAATGATCGACTGCGCGTCCTTGCAGCCCTCACCGATGAATCTGAAGGTCTCCGGCTTGAACTCGACTACCGGTGGAACATCATCGGGTCGGGAAGAGGCGACTGCGGCCTGGGGCGCCGCAGTTATCATCATGCCCACGCTGAAAACGATTGCCAATGTCCGCATCATGGTCCTTTCGCTCGGCCTACCGTGTGGTGCATGGGTGCCAGTTCAACTCGGATACAGCAGGATCGAGTCGAATGAAAGCAACCGCGGCGTCGCCGACGGTGATCCCCAGGCCGTCATGGAGCGCTCAGCACTTCCTGGCATAAAGTCCCACTTTGCTTGCCGGATCGCGGGAGTCTGCGTGGAGGTCGCTGATCGTTATATGTGCTTCTCCCGGCTTGGCGTCGAAGTACGTGGTGGCCGTTGTCTCCATGACAACCTCCACCGCCTGTCCGTCGCACGGCGTACCGCTCATCTGCTGCGCCTGGCCAGGCGTGAGCCGGCCGAAGCCCGGCTCCGTTCGCCGTGCCCCGATCCCGGCTACCTGAGTGGAGCCGTCAGCACCTGGATACCGCAACTCCATGCCGACCGTAGCGCGCCCGGTCTCCGGCAGGGCCGTCTCTGCGTATAGGGAAAGATACTGGCCGACAATCTGCCAACCCTTGCTGATTTTCATGTGGTACACGATGATGCAGTTGGCGAGCGTCTCTCTCTGCGCCTCGTTCGTCCACGAATAAAAATCAGTGTAGACGACCCGGAGTAGATTGGTTGGTTTGTCAAACTCCCAGATGACATTTTCGTTTTTGCAGTGGGAACCCATCGCGCCGACTTTGGCGACGTTGATTTCCGGATTGGCGAAAGCGGCATCGGCGGGGGCACTAGACGCGACAGCGAGTGTGAGAACGCAGAGAGTGGCGAGTACTCGGAGGCTTTTCATGCTTTCTCCGCGGCGTCGCGGGAAGCACCTCGGACGTAGGATAAAGTTCCGAGACGCCGATTTTCTAGCAATTTCTCATCTCGATTCCCAGTTCGCTGCTCGCCTTGTGTTCGGCGTAGTTGAGTGAGAGCATCGCTTTGTCCTCAGTGGGCTGTGCGCCAGGGTCGACAGTGAGTGTCGTCCTCAACGTAACGGTGGTGCTCCTCGATCCGCACGGCGCGGGCGTCAATTCGGTCGCTACCTGGCTGCCGTTCCAGCTCTGGCCGGGCAGGCTGCTGCCGAATCGCTTGAGGTAGATTCCGAGGGGTTGGTCCGGCCCAAAATAGTAGGTGGCGTTCAGCTCGGCTTTGGCTCTCGCATGCGTGGCCACGTAGCCGATCCACCTGCTGTCCTTGACGATGAACGTCTTTCCCTGTGGGTAGGTGACCTCAAGGATCACGTTGCAGGAAACACTGCGCTGACCGGCTGGGACGGGAGTTACGGCGAAGAAGCCGGCGTACTTGATCGAAATTCCTTTCTTGTCGTCGGTGATCGCGGGAAGCGGCGTCTTGTTTCCGTCCGTCTCGGCGCAGCCAGAGCCGAAGTTTCTTTTGAGTGACACGCCCAACTCGTCGGCCGGGGAGGCCGCGGCACTGGAAGCTGGGAGCGCCGCGGTGCCGAGCAGGGCAGCGGCGAGTGCGCCACCGATGAACGTTTTTTTCATTGTGCTCTAAACCCTTTCATATAGATGTTGCGTGGGTCTTCCAAAGTTAGGTCAGGGTGGTCCAGATGGCGACGCAGGCGGCGACAGTGAACGTGACCACCGTCGTGGTCACCAACTGCCGATGACGGTCGTCCCAGTCGTCGCTCCACTGGCTACCGTCTCGCGTGTACAGCGCGCTGGCGACGGCCATGTATCCGCGACCAAGACCGAAGCCGATCCCAGCAAGAGCGGCAAGCGGTATGTCAGCGAAAAAGGCCACTGCCAGTGCGACGACGTAGGGCAGTCCGCTCGGAAGGTAGGTCCGAGCCCCGGTGCCCATCTCAAGGCCAAACTGAAAGGGGCCGAACACATCCCCGAAGCGAAATACCGTGATAGGGACGAGGCGGCGATTCTCGGGCATCCGAACATGGGAGAAGTGACCGTACTCACGGAGCAGGATGAAGACGAGGAACGGCGCAATGAGACCGAGCCGCGCCCACACGGGCAGAACCGGCCGCAGCAGCGAACCGACAATCAGGTAGAACGCCGCAGCCACCAGGCCGCCGGCTACCAGGCCAACGCAGAAGGATGACACCTGACGACCTCGCCGGACCGACGAGCTCAGCACTGCGGCCGAGTTGCGCGATCAAGTGGAGCCGCTGGTCGCGAATCCGGCGACGAAGGCGGCGACCGTCCAGGTGGCCGGTGCCGCCCACGGAGACCCGGACCAGAGACTCCAGGCGGCGATCGACAGGCCGACCCCTCCGGTGATCGCCGTGGTGGTGACGGTGCTCCACAGGGGCCGGCGCACGTTCCCGGCAACCGGGTCGGCGCCCATCCGTTAGCTCGCCCGGCCTTGACAGATGGTGAAGATGGCGATCTCGGACACGCCGTTCTTGTGGCGGTCCTGCCAACCGTCCGAGCACCGGTAGGTGTTGCCGTCGTTGGGCTGGTTCGGCTTGGTGCCACCGGGCTTCCACCGCCAGGAGTTCATCCCGTTGGCGCTGTCACACGCGCGGATCTGGGGATAGGCGTTGATGTCGAAGCCATTTTCCCTGTAGGCGCGGGTCTGATGCCATCCCTCAGAGTCGCAGTTCTTGGGGCCGACGCGCGGGCCCACGCAGGCCCACGGCATCTGACTCGGTGCCATCGGCGGCTCGGTGATGGGGCTGCCGCCACCGTAGCCTGTCTCCGCGCAGTTGGGGCTGGTCCAGCCTTGTAGGCCACCCGAACTGGTTTCCTTCGGTCCGAGGGCGGTGCGTCGCCCCGCTGCCGTTGCCGGCGCGGTGAGGCGGTCGCTGAGGCCGGCTACCAGCGCGCCGACGGTCACGGCGCCGAGAGCCATTCCGCGCATCAGGGTTCGGCGATCCGCCGGACGGTCGATCAGCTTGACCGAGGTAGGCTGCGCGTCCGGTGTCGGCTCGGCCTCGTACAGCGGCATTTCCGTTAGCGACAGGGTCATGCGATGCCTCTCACTTCCAGGAGTCGTGGGTGGCCGGCAGCCAGGTCAGCAAGGCCTGCCGGGCCGTGTCGTAGTCGGGTGGTGACAAGCGTTCGGTGACCCTGCCGTCGGCCTCCACGAGCAGGAGTTGGGGCGGTGGCAGATGCGAAATCTTCTGCCACTCCTGCGCAGAGGTCACTACGTCGAGTTCGGCTGTCACCTCAGGCGGGAGGTCCGCGGCATCGTCCGGGGTGAGCACGACAGCGCGTTCTCTGCCTTCGGCGACCACCGACAGGGCACACTGGAGAATCACCAAGCACCGCGGACATGTCGCGGTGGCGGCGACGACGACGCGGCGACGCCCATCGACGAGTTCGGGTGCGAACGCCACATCGGGCTCGGTGACGGTGTAGCCCTGCTGGTCAACGATTTCGCGGAGCAGCTTCATCTGCCGGACTATGGCGCCGAGCGCAAGAAAGAGCAGGATGATCGCCACCCAGGTGACGATCCACAGCGCGGTGACCGCGTCCATGGCAGTATCTCCGGTTATCCGATCTTGATGTTTTTCAGCCAGGTGAGCTGTTCGGCGTCGCTGGCCTGCGAGTACGGCGCGACGAACACCTCGGCGACGCCGCCAGACGAAGCGACAACGTAGGAGTGGTCGCCCGGGCGTGTATGGGCGGTCCGGTCCGTAAGCGGGACCCGCCAGATCTCGCCATGGGTGGTGCGCTGCCCGGCGTACTTCGGCAGCATCGCCTTCGCCCTGTCGTGGTCACCGACGAGTATGTGCCCATAGCCGGGGACGGTCACCAACGTGGTATGGGAAACGATGGTCCACAAGGTGGAGCGCGCGCCGTTGACGGTCATTCCGCCGGGTGAGTCGACAATCGTCAGTTTGTCGTACACGGACTTCACCTGGCCGGGGCTGGGGGTTCCGCCGAAGATCGAGAGCAGATCGTGGTAGTCCCCCCGGAAGGACGCGAAGGACCATGCCCCAGCTTCGGCGGAAGCAATCCAGACCTCTTTGCCGTGCGCGTTGGTCTTCGCCACCTCTCTGCCGCCCGTCACGGCGGCAGTGCGGTACTTGTCGTGGTAGCCCTTCTTTCCGACGGTGAAGGCGTAACTGTCATTTCCGCTGGTGAGTCGGACCTGTTTGATGTCCTTGGGCTCGGCCAACGGAGCTACGCCGAGATCGATAAGCAATTGCTCACCGGTCGGGACGGTGGTCCTGTATATTGAACTCCTCATGGATGGCAAGCTCCATTTCGTCGCAGGGTGCGGTGCCTCGCGGCCACATTGGAGTGATGTGAGGAGCTTGCCATCGACCCTCATGAGTTCCCAGATGAGTGTCGGATACCTGACAGTCCGTGCGGCCCGCACGCCGCCTCGTGCCGTGCACCCTGAGGTGGCGGGAGACGCCTGTCGTCACCTCAAGTCAAACTGCTGGTCAGGCAAACGTCATTGCGGAGCAGCGCCGGCAGCGGCGGGTGGACAAGTCCGCCGACCACTGAGCAGTCAGAGAACGCCTGCCGGCTGCCGGCTGCCGGCTGCCGCCCACGACTACGTGACGACCTCCACCATGCTCAAGGTCAGTCCAGGGCGTGGAGCCAGGTGGCGCCGTCGGCCATGTGCGCAAGCCGGCCGGCGGCGTACGTCAGTGGCTGGACCTTCGCGGGGAACTGGACCTGCGCCGTGATCGAGCCGTCTGCAGCGTCCAGCACGGCCAGCTCGCCTCGACCGGTGAGGCAGACATAGTCGTCGGCCAGCGTGGGCAGCCACCGCCTGCCCGGCGGTGCGGGGTCGGCGCCGACCGGCGGGGGCGGAGTTACCCGCCACCGCTCGATCCCGGTAGCGGCCTCGACGCACCACACGCGGGTGTCGGTCGCCGCGCAGTACTCCGTCGGGCCGACGCCGATCTGGCCGTCGAGCGGTGTCCTGGTGGACCAGCGCTGACGCCCGGTCGCGGTGGCGAGACCGTAGTACCGGCCGTCGGGGCCGAACGTGTAGCAGTGCCGGCTGTCGCCGGCCACCAGGTGGGTCCAGTGGTCGGCGAGCTGCCACAGCTTCTCGCCACCCGCCACCCGGTACGCCGCCAGGGCCGTGCCGCCGGTGGACTGCGCCAGCAGCACCCCCTGCACCAGGGCACTCCTGAAGCCGGCGACGCGGTCGAGGGCGAGCATTTCCTTGCCGGTGGCCGCCTCGAACACGGTCACCGATTCGCCCCCGTCGCGCTGCGCCGCGATGGCGACGTACTGCCCGCCGGATTCACCGCGCAGCAGCGCCGGAACTGGCCGCCGCCAGAGTTCACGGCCGTCCGCGATGGCGAGGGCGGTGATACCACCGGCCGCGCCGGCGACCGCCGGCCAGATCGCCAGGACCGTGTCGCCCGAGCGGCAGAGCGTCACCTCGGCGCCCTGCGCCGGAACGTTCCGCTCCCAGCGGGTGGCGCCGTCCGCCAGGGCAAGCAGCCGAACCACACCCCCGGCCTCGGCCACGACGCCCAGCGGATGTAGCACCGGCTCCGAGGTGCCGCAGAATCCGTCGCGCCGCCAGAGCCGCCGCACACTGCGTCGTGGACCTGCCGCGGAGGCGCCGGGCGGTGCCGCCAACGCACCGAGGGTGGTGGCTACCGCAAGGGTCTGGAGAAGGGTCCGTCTCGTCGTCGCCATTGCTCCCCCTAAGTCACCGGCGGGTACGCACCCGCCATAGTGGACCTGTTGAGGATAGGTCAGCGGCGCGGACCTCGCCGTCCTCGGCGGGACCCGATTGTGGCTGAGGCACCCAGACGCATGTGACAGATCTTGGGCCGCTGGTCGGCGATGCGCGGAGCCAGATCATTACCGAGGCCGTGGTGCCTGTCGTCTGGTACTGGCTTCGAGTTGTTTTAGCAGGGCCGTCGTGGCGTGGAAACGGAAGGCTGTTGCGTTTCGGGAGGGCGTGTGCACGGCCTCCGCGGGGTCCGGCGACGTACTCAGTTGTCCGCGGTGGTGGGAGTGACGTGCCGGCCCGCCCGGTATACCGCGCGGACGTCGCGGAGCCGGTCGAGGTCCGCGAGCGGATCGCCGCCGACCACCAGCAGGTCGGCGGCGAGGCCCGGGGCGAGGCGCCCGGCCTCGTCGGCGATGCCGCAGGCCCGCGCGGCCACCGACGTCGCGGCGGCCAGCGCCTCGGTCGCCGGCAGTCCCAGCCGGCCGAGGTGCGCCACGCCGTAAGGCAGGACGCCGTGCGGCTTGCGCGGTACCACGCCCGAGTCCGAGCAGCAGACGAGCGGAACCCCGGCGGCGTGCATCCGGACGAAGTTGCGGCCGCGCTGCTCCAGCTTCGCGAACACCGCCGGGTTGCGGATCTCGCCCTCGGGCAGCATCGCCTCGGTGGCGCCGACGGGTACCCCGGCGGCGGCGATCGCCTCGACGGTCGGCCAGTCCACGGCCACGCCGTCGGCGGTGAAGAACGAGACGTGCTCCAGGCCGGCGACTCCGGCGGCCAGCGCGTCGGCGATGCCGGCGGGACCGTGGGCGTGGGCGGTCACCGGCAGACCGTGGCGGGCGGCCTCGTCGACGACGGCAGCCAGCGCGGCGGCGTCGTACTGCGACTCGTGGGTACCGAAGCCGGGGGTGATGGCGCCGCCGGTCGCCATGATCTTGATGATGTCGACGCCATGGGCGGCGCGCCGCGCGACGGCGGCCCGGAGCGCCGTCTCGCCGTCGGCCTCGCCGCCGAGGAACCAGCAGTGCCCGCCCACCCGGGTCAGCGGCGGCCCGGAGGCGAGGATCCGCGGCGCCGGAGCGTCCGCGGTGCGCACTTCGTCGCGCAGCGCCACGGCCAGGTAGTCGCGGTCGCCGAGGTCGCGGACGGTGGTGACGCCGGCCGCCAGGTGCCGGGCGGCGTTGCGGCGCACCCGCGCGCGCAGCAGGTCGGGCGGGGCCCCGGCGAGTGCGGCGGCGTTCTCCTGCGGGTCGAAGGCGAGGTGGACGTGGGCGTCGACCAGGCCGGGCAGGACCGCGGCGTCGCCGACGTCGACGACCGGCAGGTCGGTCGGCGGGTGCGCGCCCGTGGTGTCGACCGCGGCGATGCGGGCACCGTCGACCACGACGAGGACGGGGCCGGGGAGGGCGGCGCGTCCGTCGAAGCCGAGGGCGGCGCGCAGCGCCCAGCGTCCGGTCGCGGGCAGGGGCGCGGACAGGGGCGCGGCGGGCATCGGGCTCCTCAGGAGGGGACGGGGTCGGCCGGCGCGGTCGGCCGGTCGCGGGGCACCGGCGGGCGGGAGCGCGGCGCGGGCGGCGCGGGCCGGCGGTAGTGGTGGGCCACGGCGAGCAGCCACGCCAGCTCCCGGTCGAAGTCGGCGGTGGTGTCCCCGGCCGGGCCGCCCGCCGCGGCGGGGCCGGGCGGTCCGGCCGGGTCGGGTGCCCGGGCGCCCGGGGCGGGCGCGAGGAGGAGCTGGCGGAGCCCGGCGGCCACCGCCACCGGCGGGTCGGCCGGGGTCGGGGCGGCGCCGGTGGCCAGCAGGCCGTCGCGGATCTCGATCACCCGGCGGTAGCGGCGGAACTCCAGGTCGCGGGGGTCGCACACGTCGCGCAGGGGGCCGTGCGGGGTGAGGGCGATGGCGGGGTACCGCCGGTGCAGGTCGCGCCACAGCGGGTAGAGGCGCCGCAGGTGCCCACGCCGGCCCCAGGCCCGCGCGGCGGCCGACAGGCTCGGTCCCCAGTGCGGCATCGTGAGGCCCAGCCCGAGCAGGACGATGCCGGTGAACGTACAGGTGACGGTCACGACCTCCCAGCCCAGCGCGTCGACGCCGAGGATCGCGGCGAGGAGGGCGGAGAGCCGGTTCAGGCCGAAGACGACGTACGTGGCCGCGCCGGCCGCCGCCGTCCACAGGCCGCGGCGCAGCCACGGCTGGGCGGTCGCGCGCGCGGACCGCCAGGTCGTGCGGGCCATCGCGTACATCGAGACGATGATGCCGCCGACGTACAGCAGCAAATAGGCGGCCACGACCGGGCGGCCCGCGTTGGCCAGCAGGTAGTGCCGGTCGCGGGTGGTGGCGCCGAGGTTGGCGACGAGCCACAGCGCGACCATCGCCGCGCCGACGACGGCCAGCGCGAGCACCCACCCGCGGGCGCGGGCCGGCGCCCGGTCCGGCGGGCAGGTCCAGTAGGTGACGGCCACGAGCAGCGCGGCGGTCGACAGGACGCCGCCGGCCAGGTGGATGCCGAGCGCGCCGAGGTTCGGCACCCCGGTCGCCCGGTCGACGGCCGCCGAGCCGCCCGGCGTGGACAGCCCGAACGCCAGGCCCTTGAGCAGGAACGCGGCCGTCAGGGTCGTCAGGGCCAGGTCGGGCCCGCGGCGCAGCCGGCGGACGGCGAGGTAGCCGGCGACCAGCAGGCAGACGTACAGGCCGGCGGTGAAGACGACCGCCTTCGCGGTCAGCACGGCGACCACCGGCGGCGCGGGGGGTCGGTGAGGGTCGCCGCGATCCGGGCGGCGGTGGGGTCCGCGGCGCTGCCGTCGGCAGGGGCGGGGGCGGCGTGCAGCAGGTGCAGCAGCAGCGACGCCGTGATCTCGGCCTCCCGCTCCTGGACGGTCGAGTACGCCGCCCGGCGCAGCATCCCGCGCACGAGGGCCGGGTCCAGGTCCGGGAACAGGTGGGCGGCGGTACCCGCGTCGAGCGGCTCGGCGCTGCGGTGGCCGCAGATGATGTGGCTGAGTTCGTGGGCGATGATGTGCGCCCGGTGGGCGCCGGTGCTGGCCTGGTCGTAGAACACCAGGTCCGTCGTGTCGAGGGCGAGCCACAGGCCGCAGACGGCGCCGTCGGAGGGCATCGGACTCAGGACGATCGGCCGTCCACGCTGCACGCTGAGCCGCCGGCACAGCGCCTCGGTCGAGTCGAGTCCGTGCAGCGGCAGCGCGCGCAGCCGGGCGGCGCAGCGGCGGCGCAGCCGCCGGAAGGAGTCGGGTGAGCGGTCGCCGGCCGCCGCGCTGCTCCACATCGTGCCGCCTACTCCTCGGTGGGGTAGTACCTGCGCGTGTCGCACCCGTGCGGTGCCCGCCGGGCCCGGCCGGCACCGCACGCGGTCGGTGCCGCCCGCGGTCGGCGACACCGCCGGTCCCGCGTCGGCGGCGTCCGTCCGAACAGGACTCCGCCGCGGCGCGGACGGTCGTGATTCTAGTGACGGCGCGGGCGGACCGCTACCGTCCGGGCACCCCGCGTAGGGTCCGGGCTGGCTATGCTCGGCGGACCGTCGTCGCGCGAGGTGGTACATGGACCTGGATCCCGGTGAGCTCGACGGCCCGCGGGCGTACCGGCTGCTGACCGGCGCCGTGGTACCCCGCCCGATCGCCTGGGTGAGCACGGTCGACGCGGCCGGCCGCCCGAACCTCGCGCCGTTCTCCTACTTCGCGCCGGTCTGCGCCCGGCCGATGACACTGCTGTTCTGCCCCGTCCTGGGCCCGCCCGGGCGCCCGAAGAAGGACACGCTGCGCAACATCGAGGCGGTCCCGGAGTTCGTGGTCAACATCGCCGGCTTCGGCCAGGTCGGGGCCGTGGACCGCAGCGCCGCGCCAGTGCCGCCGGGGGAGTCGGAGTTCGCCCTCGCCGGGGTCACGCCCGCGCCCTCGCGCCGGGTGCGGCCGCCCCGCGTCGCCGAGGCGGGCGTCGCCTTCGAGTGCCGCCTGCGCCAGATCGTCGCGGTCGAGGCCGGTGCCGGCCCGCCGGACCTCCGGGCCGGCGCTCCCGACCCCCGGATCGACCAGCCGGACCTCCTGGCCGGCGCACCCGACCCCCGGACCGGCCAGCCGGATCTCCGGGCCGCCGGCGCACCGGACCGGTACGTCGCGGGTGGGGCGGGCCCGGCTGCCGGCGGGCCGGACGCCCGCGCGCCCGGCGGGGGCTGGGTCGTCCTCGGGACGGTCGTGGCCATCACCGTGCGGGACGAACTGGTGGACCCCGACACCCGGGAGGTCGACCTGGCCCGGCTCGACCCGGTCGCGCGCGTCGGCGGCGCCGGCTACCTGCGCGCGGCGGCCGCCCCCGCTGGCTAGGCTGGGGCGGTGACCGACCGCACCAGCGCGCTCCGGCCGGCCGTCCCGGCCGACGCCGCCGCCCTGCACGCGCTGGCCGCGGTGACGTTCCCGCTCGCCTGCCCCGCGCACGTCAGCGCCGCGTCGGCGGCGGCGTTCGTCGCCGCCGAGCTGAGCGCCGCGCGCTTCGCCGGCTACCTCGCCGACCCGGAGCGGGAGCTGTTCGTCGCCGAGGCCGCCGGGGCGCTGGCGGGGTACACGATGCTGGTCCACGGCGAGCCGGCCGACGCCGACGCCGCGGCGGCGCTGACCGTGCGCCCGACCGCCGAGCTGAGCAAGTGCTACGTGCACCCCGACCACTTCGGCACGGGCGTCGCCGCCGACCTGGTCGCGGCGAGCGTCGCCGCCGCGGCGCGCCGCGGCGCCGCGGCGGTCTGGCTGGGGGTCAACCAGCAGAACGCGCGCGCGAACCGGTTCTACGACAGGTGCGGGTTCGCCGTCGTCGGGCACAAGCGGTTCCGGGTGGGGGACAACCTGGAGGAGGACTTCGTCCGGGAGCGGGTGCTGACCGCGGGCTGAGTCCGGCGCCGACCAGAATGGTCACGATTTGTGGCGCATTCGGCTCCGGGGCGGGGCGGGGGTCTTCCCTCCGGCGGCGCGACCGGCCATTGTGGCCTGACGTGTCCGCTGTCGACGGGGAGGCGCCCGGTGGGCGACGACGAATCCATCGCGCGGTTCGGCTACCGCCAGGAGTTGCGCCGCACACTCGGCCTCGGGGACCTGCTCGTCTACGGGCTGATCTTCATGGTGCCGATCGCGCCGTTCGGGATCTTCGGCACGGTGTTCAGCGCCTCGGGCGGGATGGTGGCGCTCGCGTACGGGGTCGGGATGCTCGCGATGATCCTCACCGCGAACTCGTACGCCCAGATGGTCCGCGCGTTCCCCATGGCCGGCTCGGTCTACAGCTACGCCGGCCGCGGCATCGCCGCGCCGGTCGGCTTCCTCGCCGGCTGGGCGGTGCTGCTCGACTACGTCCTCGTGCCCTGCCTGCTCTACCTCGTGGCCGGGGTGGCGATGCACGCCGTGCTGCCGGCCGTGCCCACGGTGCTGTGGCTGGTCGGCTTCGTGCTGCTCAACACCGTTGTCAACAGCTTCGGCATCCGGCTCACCGCGGCGGTGACCCGGGTGTTCCTGGTGGCCGAGGTGGTGGTCCTCGCGCTGTTCCTGGCCGTCGGGCTGTGGGCGCTGTCGGTCGGGCGGGGGCGGGGGTTCGACTGGGGGCCGGTGTACGACGCGGCGACGTTCTCCTGGCCGGTCGTGTTCGCGGCGGTGTCCGTGGCGATGCTGTCGTTCCTCGGCTTCGACGGCATCAGCATGCTGGCGGAGGAGAACCGCGGCGGCGCCCGGCAGATCGGCCGCGCGATGACGGCGGCGCTGCTGCTGGCCGGCGCGCTGTTCATCGTGCAGACGTGGGTGGCCTCGCTGCTGGTGCCGGAGCCGGCCGCCCTGCTGGCGGGCGGCGACCCCGACGGGACGGCCTTCTACGACGCGGCGCGGGTCGCCGGCGGCGCCTGGCTGGCGACGCTGACCGCCGTGGCGACCGCGCTCGCCTGGGGCGTGGCCAACGCGCTGGTCGCCCAGGTGGCCACGTCCCGGCTGCTGTACGCGATGGCGCGGGACCGGCAACTGCCCCGGTTCCTGGCCCGGGTGTCGGTGCGGCACGCGGTGCCGACCAACGCGATCGTCGCCGTGGCCGCGGTGTCGCTGGGGCTGGGCGTGTACATGGCGCGGCGCCCGGACGGCGTCGCGCTGCTCTCCTCACTGATCAACTTCGGCGCCGTGCTGGCCTTCGTCGTGCTGCACGTGTCGGTGGTCTGGCACCACCGGCGCGGCGGGCGCCGCCCGCGGTTCCTCACCCAGGTGCTGCTGCCGCTGCTCGGCGCCGGGGTGCTGGTGGCCGTCGCCGTGCACGCCAACGTCCTCGCCCAGCGGGTCGGGCTGGCCTGGCTCGCCGTCGGCGTCGCGGTGCTCGCCGCCATGTACGCCACGGGCCGCCGGCCGCGCCTGCCGGGCCTGTCCGCCGACCGGGAGTCCCGATGACCGATCTGTACGAGTACGCCCCGGCGCCCGGGGCGCTGGCCTACACCTTCGGCGGCGTCGCGCCCGTGGCCCACCTGCGGCCCGGCCAGGCCGTGCGGATCGCCACCGAGGACTGCTTCGGCGGGCGGGTGCGCACGGTCGACGACCTGCCCTCGCGGGTCTGCCGGTTCCCGTACCTCAACCCCGTGTCGGGTCCGTTCCACGTGGCGGGGGCCGTGCCGGGCGACACCCTCGCCCTGCACGTCGTCTCGATCACGCCGACCCGCGACCACGGGATGTCCTCGACGTTCCCGCACTTCGGGGCGCTGACCGGTACCCACGCCACGGCGACGCTGCAGCCGGCACTGGAGGAGCGGGTGTGGCGGTACGAGATCGACGCCGCCGCCGGGACGGTGCGGTACGCGGCCCGCCGGTCCGCGGTCACCGTCGACCTGCCGCTGGCGCCCATGCTCGGTACCGTCGGCGTCGCCCCCGCCGCCGGCGAGGCCCGGATGACGATCGTCCCCGACACCCACGGCGGAAACCTGGACACGCCGCGGATCAGGCCCGGCGCCACCGTGTACCTGCCGGTGTTCGTCGAGGGCGCGCTGTTCGCCATCGGCGACGGGCATGCCCGCCAGGGCGACGGGGAGGCGTGCGGGGTGGCCGTCGAGGCGGCGATGTCCACGGTCCTCCTCGTCGACCTGATCAAGGGCGTACCGACGCCGACGCCGCGGATCGAGTCCGACGCGGAGCTGATGTCCGCGGGCTCCGCCCGCCCGCTGGAGGACGCGTACCGGATGAGCCAGCGCGACCTCGTCGGCTGGGTCGGCGCCCTGACCGGGCTGGAGACGCTGGACGCCTACCAACTGCTGTCCCAGGCCGGGACCGCGCCCGTCGGCAACGTGGTGGACGCGAACTACACGATGCTCGCCGCGGTCGACAAGCGGTTCGTCCCGGGCGGGCCGGCGTACGACGGCGCCCACGCCCGGCTCCGCGCGGCGGCGGAGGCGTACCGGTGACCGGCCCGGCCGCCGCGGCGCGCGCCGAGGGGGCGACCGCCGCCGAGGCGACGGTCGGCTGGGTGGCGGCGGACTGGGCCGCGGCGGACCCGGAGGCCGCGCCGCGGCCGGTGCGCGAGGAGCTGTTCCTGCTCGCCCACGACGAGCACCGGGGCTTCCGGCCCCGGGTCCACCGGCCGGCCCTGGCCCTCGGGCTGGCCGCCGCGTGGATCGTGGACCTCCTGCGCGCGGGCCGGCTCGCCGCCGACGCGAGCCGGGTCAGCCTCAGCGACCCCCGCGGGCTGCCCCCGGTCCGCGACGCGGAGACCGCCGGGGCGCTCGCGGCGATCCGCGGCCACGGGTGGAGCCTGCCGCACCCCGCCGCCCTCCGGGTGCTGGCGCCGGGCCTGTACGAGGCGGTGCGCGACGCCGCGGTGGCCGCCGGCCACCTCACCCGGGCGGACCGGCGCTGGCGGCGCCCCGCGTACCGGCTCGACCACCCGCGGCTCGCCGTCCGCGCCCGCAGCCGCGCCCGCACCGCCGCGACCGGGGGCGACGCCGACCCGGCGGCCCAGGCGCTGTGCGCGCTGGTCGGCGCGCTCGGCATCCAGGACACGCTGTACTTCCACCTGCCGGCCGCCGAGGTCCGGGCCGCGGTCGACGCGGCGACCCGGCGGCTGGCGGCGGCGGACGAGCCGGCCGTGGCGGCGCTCGCCCACGTGGCGGCCGCGGCCCGCCGGGCGGTCGGCGACCTCGCCACCGCCGTCTACCGCTGAGGCACGTGCGGGCCGGACGGGCGACTGTGGATCGTCGCCCGTCGGCGCCGCCGCCGATCCACTACCCTCGGCCTCAGCCGCACCGACGCCGGCCCACCGTGGAGGGAGGTGACGGTGTCGAGACTCGCCCGCGTGCTGCCGGCACCACTGCGGTGCCCCCTTTCCGGCGCCCTGGTGGCGGCCGCGGCACTGTGCACTGTGGCCTGGTGCGTGGTGATCGGTGCCGGCTGGGGACCGCCGCGGCTGGCCGGCTGGACCGTCGCCGCCCCGTCGGCCTGGCTGACGGCCGCGTACTGCTGGCGGGTCGCCGGGAGCAGCGGCCAGGCGCCGGTCGGCCGGCGGTTCTGGCGGCTGGTGGCCGCGTCGATCGGTCTCCAGGGCGTGGCGAGCCTGCTCAGCGTCCGGGACGACCTGCTGTACGCGGCCACGGACGTGACGCCGGTCACCGCCGGTACCGTCAGCGTCCACCTGGCCGGCGTGGCCACGCTGCTGTGGGCGCTGCTGCGGCTGCCCGCCCGGGCCGCCGTGTCGCGGATCGAGCGCCGCCGGTTCCTCATCGACGCGCTGATCGTGGTGCTGACCGTCGGGATGTTCGCGTGGCGGCTGTCGTTCGGCCGGTTCGACTCGTGGAACGACACCCGCGGCACGCTGACCGTGCTGGCCGTGGTGCTGCTGGCGTTCGTGGCGGTGTTCACCTTCGTGAGGCTCGCGCTCGTCGGGGTGGGCGGCGTCGACCGCGGCGCGCTGTACCTGCTGGCGTCCGCGGTGGGGGTCAGCGCCGCCCTGGGGGCCGCCTCGCCGGTCCTGACCCCGGCGCTGGGCCTGCCCTCGGCGGCGGTGACGATCCCGGTCGTCTCGGCCGGGCTCGTGCTGGCCGCCCGGCGGCAGTCCCGCGCCGGGTGCCCGCCCGCGCGGGGTGCCCGGCGCGGGCGCCGGTTCAGCTACCTGCCGTACGCCGCGGTCGCCGCCCTCGACGCGCTGCTGCTGTGGGCGGCCCGCCGGTTCGACGACCCCGACGACGCGCTCCTCGCCGCCGCCGTGGTGACGCTGACGGCGCTGGTGGTGTACCGGCAGATCACCGCCCTGCGCGACAACGCCCGCCTGCTGGCCCGCGTCGACGCCACCGTCCGGCAGCTCCGCGACGCCCAGGCGCAGCTCAGCCACCAGGCGACCCACGACGCGCTGACCGGCCTGGCCAACCGGCGCCTGCTGGAGACGCGGATGGCCGAGGCGCTGCGCGACGCGGTGCCGTGCAGCATGGTCCTCATCGACCTGGACGACTTCAAGGCCGTCAACGACCGGCTCGGCCACGTCATCGGCGACCAGCTCCTGGTCGCGGTGGCCGAGCGGCTGCGCGGCTGCGTCCGCCCGGAGGACACGGTGGCGCGGCTGGGCGGGGACGAGTTCGCCATCCTGCTGGCGGCGCAGACGGTCACCGCCGGCACGAGCGTGCTGGACCGGATCGGCCAGGCGCTGTCGATGCCCGTGCGGATCGACGGGTACGACCTGCTGGTGCGGTGCAGCACCGGCATCGCCGACGTGGAGCCGGGGCTGGACAGCACGGAGGTGCTGCGGCGCGCGGACCTGGCGATGTACGCGGCGAAGGAGGCCGGCAAGGGCCAGTACGCGAGCTACCACCCCGATCTCGACGAGCGCGCCCACTACGACGCCCAGCTCGGCGCCGAGCTGCGGCTGGCGATGGAGCGGGGGGAGTTCCGGCTGCTGTTCCAGCCGGTCGTGCGGCTGCCGGACCGGCACCCGGTGGGGGCGGAGGCGCTCGTCCGCTGGGACCACCCGAGCCGCGGCGTGGTGTCGCCGGACGAGTTCATCCCGGCCGCCGAGCGGACCGGGCTGATCGTGCCGCTGGGCGCCTGGGTGCTGCAGGAGGCGTGCCGGACGGCGGCGGACTGGCTGCACGGGCACGGTGCCACCGGACCGTGGACGGTCAGCGTGAACATCTCGGCCCGGCAACTGCGGGAGGCCCACTTCTCCCGGCGGGTGTCGGCGGCGCTGGCGGCCTCCCGGCTGCCGGCGGAGCGGCTGATGATCGAGCTGACCGAGACGGCGGTCTTCGACAGCCGCGCCGCGGCCCAGACCCTGCGGGAGATCGCCGACCTGGGCGTGGCGATCGCGCTGGACGACTTCGGTACCGGCCACTCGTCGCTGGGCCTGCTGCGCAACATCCCGGTCAGCGTGCTCAAGGTCGACAAGTCGTTCATCGACCACATCACCGAGAGCCCGGCGGAGGCGACGATCGCCACCGCCGTGGTGAGCCTGGCCAACGGGCTGGACCTCGGCGTGGTCGCCGAGGGCGTGGAGAGCGCCGCGCAGGCCCGGCAACTGCACCTGATGGGGTACCAGCTCTCGCAGGGCTACCACTTCGCCCGGCCGATGGCGCCGGAGCGCGTCCGCGACCTGCTCGTCGCGCTCGACGGCCGCCCGGCGGCGGACGGCCCGCTGCTCGAACGCCAGTAGCCGGCCCGCGCCGGCAGCGGGCGCGTGGGGCGGGCGCGCACCGGGAGCGGTCTGCGGCGGTCCGGGGGCGGCGGCCGTCGGAGGTCAGTCGCCGTCCGGGTGCGGGGTCCAGGCGAAGTTCTCCCACCGGTCCGCCGGGTCGGCCCGCTCGCGCTCCTCGTGCAGGGCCGACTGCCGGCCGCGCTCCTGCGCGACCGCCCGGGCGACGGCGGTGTACGACGGCTGGTACGCCCGGGTGGCGGCGGTGACCCGCCGCCGGTACGCCCCGTCGGCGTGCCGCAGCCGGACCGTCAGCCGGGTGCGCAGGAACGGCAGCCGCCAGTGTGGCTGGCGCTGCCGGCGCCGCACCCGGTCCCAGGCGTCGCCGCAGACGCGCAGCTCGTCGAGGAGGACGTCGGCGGCCGTCCGCCACCGCGCGGCCTGGCCGGGCGGGACGCGGATCAGCCCGCCGCCGGGGCCGCTGCGGCAGTACGAGACGTGCCGGTCGGCCAGCCGCAGGTCAGCGGCGTGGAACGCCCCGCCGGTGGCCCCGTCGAGGATCCAGAACAGCCGGGCGGGCGTCATCCCGGTGACGGCGCCCGTCCAGATGAAGTTCACCGCCGTGAACACGCACCGTTCGTCCATATGAGAATTCTGTCAGGGCGGCGGCGCCGGGAACAGTCGCGCGCGCCCCCGTCCTACCCGTGCGGGGACCGCGGCCGGCCCGACCCGCACCCGGCGTCACGCGTCGGAGATGTTGACCATCCACTGGATACCGAACCGGTCGGCGCAGGCGCCGAACACGTCGCCCCACATCTGCTTCTCCAGCGGTACCGAGACGGTGCCGCCCGCGGTCAGCTTCTCCCAGTAGCCGCGCAGCTCGTCCTCGTCGTCGCCGCTGAGGCTGACCGCGATGTTGGTACCGGGGTCGTACGTCATGCCCGGCGGGGTGTCGGAGGCCATCAGGGTGTACCCGCCGGGGGTCTCCAGCATCGCGTGCATGATCTGGTCGGCGCCCTCGGGACCCGGGTACCCGGACTCGCCGAAGGTGTTCAGTCGCAGGGAGCCGCCGAACACGCCCTGGTAGAACTCCATCGCCTGGCGCGCGTCGCCGGCGAAGCTGATGTAGGGGTTCAGTCGAGAGGCCACGGATCCTCCTGGGTCGTCGTCCTTGGGTCGGCACGGGTCTCGCCTCCGCAGACTAGCGGGGGACCGGCCCGGAATCCGCGCTAAGGAATCCTCCGCGCCGGCCGATCACCCCTGTGCCAGCGTCCAGCGGCCCGGGTGTCCGGGCCCCTCACCGAAGGCGGTACCGGGATGTCGGTCAGTGCGACCGGAGCGAACGGGGCGGCGGCGTTCGACATCGGCAGGGCCGGCCAGGCCCCCGACCCGCAGGCCCGCCAGGCGCAGGTCAACGCCCAGGCGGACCTGCTCCAGGCGCTGCGCGGCGCCGCCCAGGGGTCCGTGGTGTTCTCCCACCTGTCGGGCGGTTTCGACGGCTACGCCTGACCCGGGCTCGGGCCCGGTCCCGGATCGGTCCGGCGCGGCGGGTCAGGCGCAGGGGTGGGCGGTGAGGCCCAGGGCCACCGCGAAGTCGTCGGCGGCGCTCGCCGGCAGGGTCAGCAGCGCGTCGTCGCGGCGCGGATCCGCCACGGTCACGTCGGTGCTCAGGCCGACCAGCAGGTTCTCGGCCGCCGCGCCGCACTGACTGCTGTCGCTCTTCTCCGGTGGGAACAGGCCGACCCAGGCGCGCCGGTACGGGCCGCTGAGGTCGGCCACCTGCACGGTTCCCTCCACGTCGCCGACCTCGGTGGTGAAGACGAACGCGCGTGCCGTCGCCCCCGCCGGCAGCCAGGCCCGGCCCTTGGCCGCGATGCTGTCCAGCCGCCAGCGGTACCCGGCCGGCACGGTCACCGCGACCTGTGCCCGGCAGTCGCGCCGGGCCGTCGCGGTACCGCCGCTGCGCGCGCCGGCCCGCACGGCCGCCGCGGGCAGCCGCAGCAGGAGGGTGCCCGGCGCGTACGACGTCAGCCGCACGGCGCTCCGGCGCGGGCACCCGGTACCGGCGGCCGCGGCCAGCCGGAAGCCGAGGGCGGGCGCGGCGGCGGGCCGCACCCCGGCCGCGGCGCCGCCGCCCGGGCCGGCCGCCGCGGCCGGCCGTGACCCGGCGAGCGCCGGCGGAGCCCCGGCGAGCGCCGGCGGAGACCCGGTGACTACCGGCGGCGACCCGGCGAGCAGGAGCGCGGTACCGGCGAGCGCGCGACGGACGGTGCGGGCCATGGCGGACCTCCGATCAGGCTGACCTGTCCATGGTCGCGCGTGCCGCCACCCGCCGGGCCGGACCTCGCCGGACCGCCGACGCAATCACCCGCTGGACCGCACCGCACCGTCACCCGCCCGCGACTCAGTCGTCGGCGCCGTGCCCGCCGTGCCGGCGCCCGCGGTCGTCGCCGCCGTGCCGGCCGCCGTCGTCCCCCGACCGCTGGGAACCCGACGCGTGGGAACCCGACCGGCGGCCGGAGTCCTTGGCCCGCACCCGGGTCACCGCGCCCGTGGCCGCGGCCACGTCGATGTCGTACCGCACCCCGGCCCGCATGACGCGGACCCGCCAGCCGGCGACGCCGTGCTCCCGTTCGGCCTCGACCGAGACGACGCGGCCGCCGCCGACCCGCGCCAGCGCGGCCCGCGCCGCCGCCGCCCGCGCCGGCCCGGAAGCGCCCGGCTTGGAAGCGTCCGGCCCGATGGTGTCCGCCCCGGAGCCGCTCCCCGCCGCGCCGTCGTCGGTACCGCCGGGGCCGGGCCGCGGGCTGCCGGCGCCGGGGCTGTCGTCGGGCGTCGGGTGGTCGTCGACGCTGCCGTCGCCGCGGGTGTCCGGTGCCTGGGCGGCGACCGGGCGGGCTGCCGGCGCCGCCGACCCGGCGGTGACGCCCGCCAGCGCCGCCGCCGCCGCGACCACGCCCGCCGCCGCGCCGCCGAGGAGAATCCTGGTGTTCATCGCGTTACCTGCTCTCTGTGGAGGGGGTTGACGCGGACCACGATGCCGCCGGCCGCCCTAGCGGCGCGTCTGGCGGGGGATAACGGCGGGCTAAGCCGGCGGGCCGAGGGTCAGGAGCACCGCGGCCCCGCCGCGCGGGCCGCGGCCCAGGCGCAGCGCGCCGCCGGCCGCGGCGGCCGCCTGGCGGGCGATGTCCAGTCCCAGGCCGGTCGAGTCGCCGCCGCTGGCGCCGCGGGCGGCCGCGTCCGCCGGCAGCCCGGGACCGTCGTCGGTGACGGTCAGCGCCGCGCCGCCGCCCGCGCGGGCCGCCAGGGCGACGGCGCAGGCGGCCCGGTTGGGGGTGTGGGCGAAGACGTTGCCGAGCAGGGCGTCCAGCGCCGCGGCCAGCGTGTCCGCGGACAGCGCCACCGGCAGCGGCCCGGCCGCGAGGTCCCGGCGCAGCGGTCGGCCGGTGTCCTCGGCCAGCGCCGACCAGAAGTCCACCCGCGCGGCGACGACGGCGGCCGCGTCGCAGCTCCCCGGCCCGGCGCCGCGTCGCCGGGCGTCCTGGATGAGGCCGGTGACGGCCCGGTCGAGGGCGTCGACGCGGGCGGCCACCGCGTCGCCCAGCTCCGCCGGCAGGGACTCGGCCTCCAGCCGCAGCGCCGTCAGCGGCGTACGCAGCCGGTGCGACAGGTCGGCGACCCGCTCCCGCTCCGCGTCCAGCAGCGCGCGGATCCGGTCGGCGAGCCGGTTCAGCGACGTCGCCACCTCGCGGACCTCCGGCGGGCCGGCGGGCGTCGCGCGGGCCGCGAGGTCGCCTCCGGCCAGGCGGTGGGCGGCCGCCGAGGCCGCCGTCAGCGGCCGGCTCAGGGCGCGGGCGAACCCGTTCGCGGCCAGCACCGCCAGCCCCACCAGCAGCACCCCGAGTACGCCGAGCAGCAGCCAGGCCCGGCCGACACCGCTGGTCAGCTCGGCGGGCGGGACGAGCGTGCGCAGGACCGCGGTACCCGACGGGGTGCCGGCGGCGACCACGACCTCCCGGCCGGCGGACGAGGACACCGTACGGCTGCGCCCGCGCTGGGCGAGCCGGACGGCGGTGGTGACGGGGGCGGGGGCACCGGCCGTCGTGCCGTCGGGCAGGTACAGCGTGACCGGCCGCCCGGTACCGGCCAGGGCCAGCTCCGCCGCGGCCGGCGCGCCGGCCGCCACCACCGGGACCAGCGCCCGGAGCTGGGCGTCGGCGTCGGCCACCGCGCGCTCGGCGGCCAGGGTACGGATCAGCAGGCCGAGCGGCACGACGAGCGCCACCAGCACCGCCACCGCCGTACCGGCCAGCAGCAGGGTCAGCCGCGCCCTCACGGGGCCGGTCCGGCGGGCGGCGCCGCCACCTTCACGCCGACGCCCCGGACCGCGTGCAGGTACACCGGCGCCTGCGCCGACTCGCCGAGCTTGCGCCGCAGCCAGGACAGGTGCACGTCGACGGTCTTGTCCGCCCCGCCGTACGGCACCCGCCAGACCTCGGTGAGCAGCTCCCGCTTGCTGACCACGTGGCCCGGCCGGGCCGCCAGGTAGTGCAGCAGGTCGAACTCGCGCGGTGTCAGGTCCAGCGTGCGCCCGTCCAGGCTGGCGGTCCGGCCGGCGACGTCGAGGCGCAGGCCGCCGACGGTGACGGGCGCGTCCCGGCCGCCGTCGTCGGCGCGGCGCAGGACGGCGCGGATCCGCGCGTCGAGCTGCGCGGCCTGGAACGGCTTGACCAGGTAGTCGTCGGCCCCGGCGTCCAGCGCGCGGACGATGTCCGCCTCGTCGTCGCGGGCGGTGGCGACGATCACCGGCACCCGGCTGACCGCGCGCAGCATCCGCAGCAGCTCCACGCCGTCGCGGTCGGGCAGGCCGAGGTCGAGGACCACCAGGTCCGGCGGGGCGGCCAGCGCCGCGTCCAGCCCGCCCATCGCCGTCGCCGCCGAGGCCACCGCGTGGCCGCGCTCGCGCAGGGCGCGCAGGAGGGCCGTCCGGATCGTCGGGTCGTCCTCGACGAGGAGCAGATTCGCCATCGTCACCACGTTATCCCAGCTCAGGAGCGGCGAGTCCGGCCTTAGCGCGCTGTTAGCGTGGCGTTGGGGAGGCCTTGGCGACGGCGGGGCGATAGTGGAGGCATGTCCACGCGCACACTCCGGCGCGGCGGGGCCTGGCTGCTGGCCGCCGGGCTGGCCGCCGCGACCGTCCTGGTCCTGGTGACGCTCGGGCGGGGGCTGGGCGGCGGCGACCAGACCCTCACCGCCGACCAGGCGGCGCGCGAACTGGCCGCCGCCCCGCCGACCGTCCCGCCCGGCCCGCCGCGGGAGGCGGTCGGCCGGCCGGCCGTCGTGCGGGCGCGCGGCGGCACCGTCACCGGCGCCTGCGCGGGCGGCCGGGCCGTGCTGGTGAGCTGGACGCCCGCGCAGGGGTACGCCGTCGACGAGGTGGAGCGCGACGAGGCCAAGGTGCGCTTCGAGGGGCCGGGCGGCCGGTCGGAGGTCCGCCTGCGGTGCGTCGGCGGCGTCATCCGCCCCGAACTGCGCTGACCCGCCCGCACACGGACGACGCCGCCCCGGATCCCGAGGCGGCGTCGTCCGGCGTGCGGGTGGATCAGTGGACGGTGACCGGGGCCGGGGTGCCCTCGCCCTTGTTCTCGTCGTCGAGCAGGTGCGACTTCTCGCGCCGCCGGGGCAGGAACGCGATCGGGACGAAGGTGGCCAGCACCACCGCGAAGCCGATCCAGTAGGTGCCGGCGAACGCCTCAGCGGCGAAGTCCAGGCCGCGCGCGACGACCGACGCGTCGACCGGGAACTTCTGCAGCAGCGACGGGTCCTGCTGCGCGGCGATCGCCAGGCCGGCTTCGGTGATGGGCTTGCCCGACGGGTCGAGCGCGCCCGGGATGGGCGTGGAGTCGTTCAGTTTGCTGGTCAGGATCACCGACATCACCGCGACGCCGATCGAGCTGCCGATCTGCTGGATGATGTTGAGCAGGGTCGAGCCCCGCGCGACGTCGTGGTTCTTCAGCGACTTCAGCGCCGAGGTCATGATCGGCATCATGGTGCCGCCCATGCCCAGGCCCATGACGAACAGGGCGCCGCACAGCACGAGGTAGGACGTGTCGGCGTCGACCTGGGTGAAGACCACGAAGCCCGAGGCGATCAGGGCCAGCGCGAACGGCACCGTCCGGCCGACCGGCACCTTGTCGGCGAGCATTCCGGCGATCGGCATGGTGATCATCGCGCCGATGCCCTGCGGGGCGATGAGCAGGCCCGCCGCCAGCGTCGACTCGCCGCGCACCTGGAGGAAGTAGCTCGGGTACAGCAGGCCCGCCCCCATGAACGCGACGATGAAGACGAACATCGACAGCGCGGCGACGGTCAGCCCGCGGTTGCGGAACAGCCGCAGGTCGAGCAGCGGGTGCCGGGGCTTGAACGAGTACAGGACGAAGGCGACCACCAGCGCCGCCCCGGCCAGCATCGTCGTCCACACCTTGGTGGCCGTGACGGTGCCCGCCTCGGGGATCGACGACACGCCGTACAGGAACAGCGCCAGGCCCGGCGAGAGCATCAACATGCCGAGGAAATCGAACGACTCGGACGGCTCCGGGGTGTCCTTCGGCAGCGCGAGCCACGCGTACACGAGCGCGACGGCACCGATCGGCACGTTGATCAGGAAGATCCAGTGCCAGGTGTAGGAGTCGATGAGCCAGCCGCCGAGGATCGGCCCACCGATGGGGCCGAGCAGCATCGGGATGCCCAGGATCGCCATCAGGCGGCCGATCCGGTCCGGGCCGGCGGCCCGCGTCATGATCGTCATGCCGAGGGGCATGAGCATTCCGCCGCCGAGGCCCTGGAACACCCGGTAGATGATCAGTTGCTGGATCGAGTCGGCGGTGGCGCACATTCCCGAGCCGGCGACGAACAGCAGCAGCGCCAGCATGTACAGGCGCTTGGTGCCGAACCGGTCCGCCGCCCACCCGGTGAGCGGGATGACGGTGGCCAGGGCCAGGGTGTACGCGGTCATCGTCCAGGCGACCTCGGCGTACGTGGCCTCGAAGACGCTCTGGAACGTCGGCAGGGCGACGGTGACGACGGTGATGTCGAGAATCGACATGATCGCGCCGAGGACGATCACCCCGGCGATCTTGAGGACGGCGCCGTCGATCTTGTTGGCCGTCGCGACTGGTGGGTTGTTCACGGGAGATCTCCTGATCGGAGCCGGACGCGCGGCGCCGACATGCGGCCGTGGCAGCGGCCGTCGCGGGTGGCGCCGGGAGTCAGGTCAGGACGGGGGCGAGACCGCCACCGACCCGGCGACTGTACCAACCTGGGCAGGGGGTTGACGCACCCTCGGTGACCTGCATAAACGCGCCGTTTCTCCGGGTGTTTCCGACTCGTCGGCGCGTCGTGAGATCGGCCACAGCGCGCGCGGCGGCGGGAACGCCGCGTCCGGTGCCGAACCGCCGCGGCGCCGCGGTCGGCGCGGTGGCCGGAGTCACACCGTCCCCGCCGGTCTCGGTCGCCGGGGATGCCGGTCGGGGACGGGGACGTCGGCGGCGCGCCGGTGCCGGAGCGCCTCGCCGCCGACCACCTTGATCATTCCGGCGACCGGGATGGCGAGCAGGGCGCCGAGGATGCCGGCCAGCTCGACGGCGAGCAGGATCGCCACCAGCACCGTCAGCGGGCTCAGCCGGACCGTCCGCGCGAAGATCAGCGGCTGGAGCAGGTGGTCCTCGACCTGCTGGTAGGCCACGAAGAAGACGATCAGCACGACGCCCGCCGTGGTCGACTCGGTGAACCCCACCAGCACCGCCGCGAGCGCCCCCAGCGTCGCCCCGATCAGCGGGATCAGGTCCATGACCGCCACGAACACCGCCAGCAGCGCCGCGTACGGCACGCCCAGGATCAGCAGCACGGCGTAGGTCAGGGCGCCGCAGACGAGGCTGATCAGCAGGTTGCCGGTCAGGTAGCCGGTGACCGTGCGGGCGCACCGCCGCCCCACGTCGGCGAGCCGGGCGGCCGGCCCGGCCGGGAACAGCCGGAGGAAGGCGCGGGTGAGCCGCGGCGCCTCCAGCACCATCGCGTACGTCAGGACGACGATCGTCACCGTCCCGACGACGGCGGTCGCCGCGCCCCGGAGCAGCGCCAGCGTCGGGGCACCGAGCCCGGCGAGGTACTGCCGGACCTGCTCGCCGTGGCTGGCCAGGTACTCCCGCACGTGGAACCGCGCGATCGGCCCGGCCAGCGGCCCCCGCCCTGCCTGGGTGTCGCGCACCAGGTCGGGCAGCCGGGCGGCGAGGTCGCCGGCCTCCCGGACGAGGGGGACGACGAAGGCGGCGAGCAGCCCGGCGACGGCCAGCGTGCCGACCAGGAAGACGACCAGCGTGGCGAGCCAGCGGGGACACCAGCCGACGCGGCGCTCCAGCCAGTCGACCGGGGGCCGGAAGGCGACGGCGAGGAAGGCGGCGACCACCATCCAGACCAGGACCCGCTGGGTGGCGTGGATGACGGCCAGGCCGACGAGCGTGGCCAGGACCAGGCCGATGACCGTGAGCGTGACGCGCGCGGGCGACCGCCGCGCGGCGGAATCCTGCATGGACACCTCCTGCCCTAGGCAAAGACCGACAAACCTGGTGATCCCGGTCGGTACTTCGGACGGGCGCGGACGTCACCCGGGCGACCCCGCGGGCGCCGGCTGAGGCGCGTGGCGCCCGCGGGGGAGTCGGAGCGGCCCCGGGCGGTTGAGGGGCGCCCGTGGCGGGTAGGCGCGTGCCATGCGGATCGTGGTGACCGGGGCGAGCGGCAATGTCGGCAGCGCGGTACTGCGGCGCCTGGCGGAGGAGCCCGGGTACGACGTGACCGGCATCGTGCGCCGGCCGCCGCTGGCCGGTGCCGGCGCGCCGTACGACGGGGTGCGCTGGCGGGCGGCCGACCTCAGCAACCCGGCGTCGGTGCCGCAGGTGGCCGGCTGGCTGGACGGCGCCGACGCGGTCGTCCACCTCGCCTGGCGGATCCAGCCCAGCCACGACCGCACCGCCATGCGCCGGACCAACGTCGACGGCACCCGGCACCTGCTCGACGCCATGGCCACCGCCGGGGTGCCGGCGCTGCTGTACGCGTCGTCCGTCGGCGCCTACGCCCCCGGGCCGAAGACCCGGCTGGTCGACGAGAGCTGGCCCGTCACCGGCGTCGCGGGCTCGGCGTACAGCGAGGACAAGGCCACGGTGGAGGCGCTGCTGGACGACGCCGAGCGCGCCGACGGCGACCTGCGGATCGTCCGGTTCCGGCAGGCGCTGGTGTTCCAGCACCGGGCCGGCGCGGAGATCGTGCGGTACTTCCTGGGCGGGCTCGTCCCCACCGGCCTGCTGCGCCCCGGCCGGCTGCCGGTCGTGCCGACCGACCCGCGGCTGCGGGCGCAGGCGGTGCACGCCGACGACCTGGCCGAGGCGTACGCGCTGGCGCTGCGCAGCGACGTGCGGGGCGCGTTCAACATCGCCGCCGAGCCGGTCCTGGACCCGCAGGTCGTCGCGGAGCTGCTGCACGCCCGGACCGTCCCGGTACCGGCGCTGCTGCTGCGGCTGGCCGCCGCGGCCACCTGGCTCACCCGCCTCCAGCCGACCGACCCCGGCTGGGTGGACATGGCGGTCGCCAGCCCGCTCATGGACCCCGCCCGCGCGCACCTGGAACTCGGCTGGAAGCCGCGCCGCACGGCGACGGAGGCGCTGGCCGAACTCCTGGCCGGCATGGCCGCCCGCTCCGCCGCGCCCACCCCGGCCCTGCACGCCTGACCGGCCGCCCTGCGCGCCCGAGCCCACCCGCCGCCGCGCCCGTCCGCCCGACCCTGCCCGGCCGCGCAGACGGCGCGGGCGCGGGCCGACCGCCCGCGCCCGCGGCACCGGTCACGGCCGCAGCAGGACCTTCACCACGCCGTCGGACTTGGCCTGGAAGTCGGCGTACGCCTGCGGGGCGTCGCCCAGCGGGATTCGGTGCGTGGCGAACGTGTCCACGCCCAGCGGGTCGTCGTCGGTCAGCAGCGGCAGGATCGAGGGGACCCACCGGCGGACGTTGGCCTGGCCCATCCGCAGCGTGACCTGCTTGTCGAACAGGGTCAGCATCGGCAGCGGGTCCGTCTGGCCGCCGTACACCCCGACGATCGACACGGTGCCGCCGCGCCGCACGGCGTCGATCGCCAGCAGCAGGGCGCTCATCCGGTCCACGCCGACCCTGCGCATCAGCGGCTCGGCCATGGCGTCGGGCAGCAGGCCGGTCACCGTCTGGGCCAGGGCGCTCGCGGGCGAGCCGTGCGCCTCCATGCCGACCGCGTCGATGACGCCGTCGGGTCCGCGGCCCTGGGTCCGGTCGCGCAGGACGGCCGCCACGTCGTCGTTGGCGGTGAGGTTGATGACGTCGATGCCCAGGGCGCGGACGCGGGCGAGGCGCTCGGGGACCAGGTCCACGCCGATCACGTCGATGCCCTGGTAGGCGGCGATCCGGGCGGCCATGTCGCCGATCGGGCCCAGCCCGATGACGGCGAGGCTGCCGCCCGGGCGGACCCCGGCGTACTCCACGGCCTGCCACGCGGTGGGCAGCACGTCGGACAGGTACACGTACCGGTCGTCGGGCCCCTCGGCCGGGATCGTGATCGGGTTGTAGTCGGCGTGCAGGACCCGCAGGTACTCGGCCTGCCCCCCGGCGACCTGCCCGTACAGCCTGGTGTAGCCGTACAGCGCCGCGCCCATGCCCTGCTCGCGCACCTGCGTGGTCTCGCACTGGGTCTGGAGGCCGCCCCGGCACATGAGGCAGTGGCCGCACGCGATCTGGAAGGGGATCACCACGCGGTCCCCGATCTTGAGCTGGTGGACGGCCGCGCCGACCTCGACGACCTCGCCCATCGGCTCGTGGCCGAGGATGTCGCCCTCGGTCATGAAGGTCCCCAGGACCTCGTACAGGTGCAGGTCGGAGCCGCAGATGCCGGTGGAGGTGATCCTGATGACGGCGTCCGTCGGCTCCTTGATGAGGGGGTCCGGCACCGTGTCGACCCGGACGTCCCGCTTGCCGTGCCACGTAACCGCTCGCATGCTGCGCTCCTCGCGTCGTGGGGTCCTCCTCCCTGCCCTCATACCCGCGATCCGGCGGGTACAACAGGCGTTGTTTCCCCGGCGGTACCTCGGGTAGCCCAGGGACCATGGACCACACCCTGGACGCACTCGTGGACGGATACGCCTGGCTGCCGGCGCTGCGCCGCCGACAGGGCAGCGACATCGTGGAGACGCGGGTACTCGGCCGGCGCGCCGTGGCGCTCTCCGGGCCCGGCGCGGCGGAGTTCTTCGTCGACGACCGGGACATCGTCCGGGAGGGCGTGGTGCCCGCGCCGGTCCGGGCGACCCTGTTCGGCTTCGACTCGGTACACGGCCTCGACGGGCCCGCGCACCGGCACCGCAAGCGGCTGTTCCTGGCCGTGCTGCCGCCGGAGCGGGTGGACGCCCTGGTCGCCGCCGCCGGCACCGCCTGGGACCGGCGGGTCGCCGCGTGGACCGCCGACCGGACCGTCAGCCTCCACGAGGAGGCCGCCGCCGCCCTGACCGACGCGGTCTGCGACTGGGCGGGGGTCCCGGTGGGCGACCACACCGCCGACGACCTCGTCGCCATGATCGACGGCTTCGCCACGCTCGGCCCGCGGCACTGGCGCGCCCGGCGGGCCCGCCGCCGCCAGGAGGCGCGGCTGGCCGGGCTGGTGGCCGAGGTGCGCGTCGGCGTCCACCAGGCCGCGGCCGGTACCGCGCTCGCCGCCGTCGCCCACCACCGCGAGCCCGACGGCAGCCTGCTGGACCAGCACACCGCGGCGGTCGAGCTGCTCAACGTCCTGCGGCCGACGGTCGCCACCGCGTGGCTGGTCATGTTCGCCGGGCACGCCCTGCACCGCTGGCCGCGCCTGCGCGACCGGCTGGCCGAGGACCCGGGGTACGCGACGGCGTTCGCGCACGAGGTCCGGCGCTTCTACCCGTTCGCCCCGTACGTCGGCGGGCGGGCGGCGCGCGAGCTGCACTGGCACGGCCAGCGGATCCGGCCCGGGACGCTGGTCCTGCTGGACATCTTCGGCCAGAACCACGACCCGGTGCTGTGGCCGGCGCCGTACGAGTTCCGGCCCGAGCGGTTCGCGGCCCGCGGGCCGGGTGACTTCGACCTGGTCGCGCAGGGGGCCGGCGACCCGGAGACGGGGCACCGCTGCCCGGGCGAGCCGGCGGTCGTGCGGCTGCTGGCGATGTTCGCCCGCCGCCTGGCGACCCTGGAGTACGCCGTGCCGGGCAACGACCTGGACATCTCCCTGCGCCGGATCCCGGCCCGGGTGGCCGACGGGATGACGATCCGCCCGGTACCGGCGCGGGTCGCCGCGGCCGGCGTCACCGGGTCCGACGCGACGGCCTGAGGCGGCGGGACGCGACCGCCTGAGGCGCCGGGACGCGACCGCCTGAGGCGGCGGGACGCGACAGCCTCAGGCGCCGGTCTCGCCGTGCGGCGCGGCGACGGCCTTGGACTCGGGGGAGTTGCGTTCGCGCAGGTAGATGCTGGCCACGATGAGGACCCCGACCGCGAGGAACTCCGACTGCCAGTTCTGCATCGACTGGAACCAGAACTCGGGGTGCCCGGCGAACGCGCCCACCCCGATCGGCGGCTCGCCCCGCAGCGCCTGCTCCCCGTTGTACGCCGCCGTACCGCCGAGCAGGTGCCCGACGAAGGAGAGCCCGAACATCCCGAACAGCGCCGCCGACAGGCTGTGCGCGTACAGCCGGCGCCACAGCCCGCCGCGCCGGACCGGCCACGGCGAGTCCGCGCGGACCTCGTGGGCGTCCTCGCGCGGCCGGTCGGGCGGATCGGACTCCGCGGAGCCCCGCTGGACGAGCCAGGCGGTGAGCAGCACGTACGAGCCCATCTGGAGGAACTCCGACTCCCAGTTCTCGAACGTCGCCTCCGCGAACGCCCCCGAGGCCAGGTAGTCCCCCAGCGACTGCGCGGCGCGCCCGTGGTCGAGCAGTTCGGCGTTCTCGGTCTGCCAGCCGAAGTACGCCTGCAGGACCAGGAACGCCGCGAAGGCGCCGAAGGTCACCAGCGATAGGGAGTGGAGCCAGACCCAGCGTCGCATACGTGCCATCCTCCCCGCCCGGCCGCGGTTTCACGCCGCTTCGCCCGGGTACCTTCCCCGCCAGGGAGGTGGTGACACCGTGGCACCCCAGCAGGCGTGGAGCGCCAAGCGCGAGCGGCAGTACGCGCACATCAAGAGCAGTGTGCGCAGGCGCGGCGGGTCGGTGGACACCGCCGAGGAGATCGCCGCGCGCACCGTCAACAAGGAGCGGGCGCGCGCGGGTGAGGCGCAGCGCAGTTCCCCGCTGTCGACGTCGGACATCTCCTCGGGCCGCCGCGGCGGGCTGCGGTCGCACCGGGGCGCGGGCGGCCGGACGAAGGCCCAGCTCTACAACGAGGCGAGGAAGAAGAACATCCGCGGCCGGTCGACGATGACCAAGGCGGAGCTGGAGCGTGCGGTCGGCCGGTGAGCCGCCGCCCGCGCGCCCGGCGTGCCGACCGCGGGCGCCGTCGGGCGCGTGCGCGGTGGGCGGCCGTCCCAGGCCGGTGGCGGCCGGCCAGCGGACCGCTCCGCTGGCCGGCCCGACGGCGACGCGAAGGGGGTTGCGTCGGCGGCCGACCCCGATGGAGTGCCCCCACGGTGGTACGTGCGCCGGGGCTCCATCCCAGCACGGCCGGGCCGCCGGCACACCCGCCGCGCCGTTTCCTTACTCATGTTGGTCAATCTCCTGCGCCGGACAACCGGCCGCGACCTTGACGTCGGCCGGGGCGCGCAGTTAACGTAGCGGTTAATTAGCTAGTTGGTTAAGTGCGGCGGCAGGGTGAGGGCGACGGTGGCGGAGGACAGGTTGAGCCCGGTCTTCTCGGCCCTGGCGGACCCGACGCGCCGGGCGATCCTCGCCCGGCTCGCGGACGGCGACGCCACGGTGGGGGAGCTGGCCGAGCCCTTCGCCATCAGCCTCCCGGCGATCTCCCGGCACCTGAAGGTGCTGGAGCACGCCGGCCTGATCACCCGCAGCCGCAGCGCCCAGTGGCGCACCAGCTCGCTGGAGGCGGCCCCCCTCGCGGAGGCCACCGCCTGGATGGAGCGGTACCGCCGCTTCTGGGACGCCAACCTCGACCGCCTCGACGCCCACCTGCGCCGGGTCCAGCAGGCAGCCCGCGCCCACGAGAACCACGAAGGGAAACCGTCATGAACGAACTTGTCGTCACCCGCCTCTTCGACGCCCCGGTCGCACTGGTCTACCGGGCCTTCGTCGACGCCGACCAGCTTGCGCAGTGGTTCGGCCCGGTCGGCTACTCGGTGCCGCGCGACAGCGTCGAGGTCGACGCCCGCCCCGGCGGCGCGTACCGCTTCACCATGGTCAGCGACGCGGACCCGGCCGAGTCCTCGCCGATCTCGGCCACCTTCACCGAGGTCGAGGAGAACCGGCTGCTCGTCGGCGTCGAGAAGGTCACCGGCCTGCCCGGTACGGAGGGGGAGGTCACGCTGACGATGCGCGTCGAGTTCCACGACGAGGGCGGCAAGACCCGGCTCGTCATCCGGCAGGGGCCGTTCACGCCGGAACTGGCGGAGATGACCCGGCAGGGCTGGGAGAGCTCCTTCACCAAGCTGGACCGGGCACTGGCCGCCGCCTGAGCGCCGCCGCGCCCACCGCCACCCCGCCGCCGGGCGGCGCCCTATGCGCCCGCGCGGTGGGCGCGCAGGGTGTCCGCCCAGCGGGCCAGCGAGTCCAGCATCGCCGCCAGGGAGTCCTCGGCCGGCTCCGGCGCGGTGAACACGCCGTCGGACACCGCCTTGCCGGCGAACGGGATCGACACCATCTCCGGCAGCGGCACCAGGTGCATCCCGCTCAGGACCGGCCGCAGCAGTTGCAGGGCGCGGGTACCGGCGGCGATCCCGCCGTAGCTGAGCAGGCCGACCGGCTTGTTCTGCCACTCCTGCCAGAGGTAGTCCAGCGCGTTCTTCAGCGGCGCGGTGTAGCCGTAGTTGTACTCCGGCATCACGAACACGAACGCCTCGGCCGCGTCGACCTTGGCGCTCCAGTCCCGGGTGTGCTGGTGGGTGTACCGCCGCAGCCGCGGGTGGTGCGGCTCGTCCATCATCGGCAGGTTCCACTGCGCCAGGTCGACGAGTTCGACGTCGAACGCGCCGTGCTTCTCGGCGCGCGCGGCGCACCACTGGCCGATCGGCAGGCCGATCCGGCCGGGTCGGGTACTGGCGACGATGATCTGAAGCGAGGTCATGGATCTCCGTTTCGCATCGGTCCCACCAGTGGGCGGGGAGGGCCGTGACGCTGGGCGACCAGGCGGTCGCACCTTACACTCGAACCGTGGCTGACCAGGCAGAACTACCGCCCGACGCCGGGGAGACCGACCCGCGGGAACCCCGGCCGGGCGCCCCCGCGGCGGTACCCGCGGAGCCCGTTGCGGTACCCGCGGAGTTCACAGCGGCGCCCGCGGCGGCGCCCCCGGATCCCGCGGCGACACCCGCGCTGCCGGAGCCCGCGGGCGCGCCCGCGGAGTCCGTCGCCGCGCCCCCGGCGCCGGCCGCGGCGCCCGCGCCCGTGCGGCACTGGCGCAGCGGCTGGCGGCCGTGGGCGCTCGGCCTCGCGGTCGTGGCGGCGGCCGGCGCCGCCGCCGCAGCCGTCCTGAACGGTACCGCCGCGCCGACGCCGGTGGCGACTCCGCCACTCCCGGCGGCCCCGCCGGTGGCGTTCGAGCCGACCGTCGCCCCCGTCCCGCCGGCCGCCCGGGCGGCCTCGGACCTGCCCACCGTCACCTACCTCGGACGCCTGCCCGCCGGCCTGCCCCGCGACCCCGCACCGATGTCGCCGACGCTGCTCACCACGGTGGTCCGCCCGCAGAAGACGCTGGCCGTCTACGACCGGCCCGGCGGCCGGGCGCGGGTGTTCCTGCCCAGGGCCATCCACGGCGTCCCGGTACACGTGCCCCTGGTCCGCCGGCAGACCGGCTGGATCGGTGTCCTGCTGCCCTCGGGGAACCGGACGATCGGCTGGCTGCCGCCCGGCGGCTGGGACACCACCACGGTCCGCGACCAGCTCGTCATCCGCCGCAAGGCGCACACCCTGACCTGGCTGCGCGACGGGAAGGCCCGCCGGACGTGGACCGTCAGCGTCGGCTCCGGCCAGTCGCCGACCCCGCTGGGCCGCTCCTTCGTCTTCGGCCGCTCCGCGCTGCCCGGCGAGGTGTACGCCGGCCTAGACGTGCTGGCCCTCGGCGCGGTGCCCGACGACCCGGACTCGGTGCCGGCCGGCCTGCGCGGCGCGCACATCGGCATCCATAGCTGGTACCAGAACACGTTCGGCGGCAACACCTCCGACGGCTGCGTCCAGGTGCCGCAGGCCGGGCAGCGGCTCCTGCTGGCCAATGTCACCAAGGGCAGCGGCGTCCTCGTACTACCGTAAGCGTCGATGGGTTGTCCACGGCCGAACAGGCGTGGCTCGATGGCTCGCCGTCCATTAACGTCTGCCCGTGGAGCATCCTTCCGCGCTCCACACGGGAGGATGCGCGACACGAGGAGGACCCCTTTTGCGACGCGCGTTCACGGTGGCCACGGCCGCCGTCCTCACCCTGACCCTCGCCGCCCCGGCGGACGCCCGCGCCGCGGGTGCCGGCCCGGGCAGTGCGGGCATCGGCGACAGCTACTACCCCCTGTACGGCAACGGCGGCTACGACGCCGCCCACTACGACGTCCGCCTGCGCTACCACCACGACCAGGGCCGGCTCACCGGCACGACGACGATGCTGGCCACGGCCACGCAGGACCTCAACCGGTTCAACCTGGACTTCGCGCTCGACGTGCAGTCGGTGCGGGTCAACGACCGCCCGGCGGCCTTTGTCCGGGAGCAGGGGCGGGAGCTGATCGTCACCCCGGCCAAGGAGATCAGGTCCGGCGAGCGGCTCAACGTCGTCGTCACGTACGACGACCGGCCGGCCACGAAGGTCGTCGACGGGCACGTCGGCTGGAAGGCGACCCGCGACGGCGTGACCATGCTCGGCGAGCCCGAGGCCGCCCTGTGGTGGTTCCCGAGCAACGACCACCCGACCGACAAGGCCACGTTCGACGTGTCCGTGCAGGTGCCCGAGCGGCTGGCGGCGCTCAGCAACGGGCTCCAGAACGGCCCGCCGACGCAGCCCATCGCCGGCTGGAAGCGGTGGAGCTGGCGCAACGACCTGCCGACGGCGACGTACCTGCAGTTCCTGATGATCGGGGACTACGAGATCGTCACCGACGAGATCAACGGCCTGCCGTCGATCAACGCGTACCACAAGGACCTCGGCCCGGCGCTGCCCGCGGCGAAGGCCAGCATCGAGCGGACCGCCGAGATCGTGGAGTGGGAGTCGAGCCTGCTGGGTCCGTACCCGTTCCACACCCTCGGCGGGATCGCCGGCCCCTCCGACGGCTTCCGGTCGGCGCTGGAGGTCCAGGGCCGCCCCTACTACGGGCCGGGCTTCTGGTCGCGGGGCAGCAACACGTCCGTGGTCGTGCACGAGCTGGCGCACCAGTGGTTCGGCGACTCGGTCTCGGTCAAGGACTGGCGCGACATCTGGCTGAACGAGGGCTGGGCCACCTACCTGGAGTGGCTGTGGTCGGAGCGCAACGGCGAGGGCACCGCGCAGGAGCTGTCCGACTACGCGTACGTCAAGGAGCCGGTGGACTCGGCGTTCTGGCAGGTCATGCCGGGCGACCCGGGCGCGTCGGACCTGTTCCACCGCGCGGTGTACAACCGCGGCGCCATGACCGTGCACCAGCTCCGGCTGGCGCTGGGGGACGAGAAGTTCTTCCACTTCGTCCAGGAGTGGCAGAAGACGCACAAGTACGGCGTCGGCACGATCACGGAGTTCCAGCAGGCGGCCAGCGTGGCCGCGGGCCGGGACCTCGGGCCGATGTTCCGCACCTGGCTGTTCACCAAGGGCCGGCCGGCCGCGCCGCAGGCGCACCGGGCGACCCCGGCCGAGCCGCGTAGCTGGCAGCGGATCGCCGAGGCGCACGAGCAGGTCCACCAGCACGAGGACCTCGGGCGCACGCACCACGGGCACGACCACCACGGGCACGACCACCACGGCCACGCCCACGGGCACGCGGGTCACCAGCACTGAGTGACGCCGTTCGGGGTGCTCCGCCGGTCCGCCGCCGGAGCACCCCGGGCGGTCAGTCGCGGGCGCGCAGGGCGTCGCGGATGTCGGTGAGGAGCAGGACCTCCTCGCTCGGGGCGTCGGGCTCGGGCTCGACGCCCTTCTTGCGCCGCTCGGCGAGCTTGTTCAGCGGCATCACGACGAAGAAGTACAGCGCGATGGCGGTCAGCAGGAACGTGACCAGCCCGTTGACGAACAGCGTGTACTCGAAGTCGACCCCGCGGACGCTCCAGACCGATTTTTCGATCTTGTCCTTGCCCATGATCAGCAGCGTGAGAAGTCGGATCAGCGGTTCCAGGAAAGCCTTGGTCAGCGAGCCGACCAGGCCGGTGAACGCGGTACCGATGACGACGCCGACGGCCAGGTCGACGACGTTGCCGCGCAGGATGAAATCTTTGAAGCCCTTCAGCATGGGTACAGGCTAGGGCCACCCCCCGGGGGACGCGCCGCAGGTCAGGTGTCGACCCGGCCCGCGGTCAGCGCCTCGTCCACCGTCGGGTACGTGGGCAGCACCTCGGCGAGCCCACTCACCTCCAGGATCCGCTGCACCCCGCGCTGCGGCGCCGCCAGACGGATCTCGCCGCCGGCCGCGTCGCACGCGTTCTTCGCCCGGACGAAGACGGACAGCCCCGTGGAGTCACAGAACGACGTGTCGCCCAGGTCGAAGACGAGCCGGGTACGACCGGCGTCCACGAGCTGGGTGACGTGGTCCTGGAGCTTCGGTGCGGTGGCCATGTCCAACTCGCCCGCCACCGCGATCACCGCGGCATCGTCCCGGACCTCAGACTGCACTGTCAACGACATCATTACCTCCTGCCGAGAGAAACCTACTCCACCCGCGAACCGGCGTCAGGTGGATGTCCCCCCGTCGGCTGTCACCGACCCGACACCCGTCGCCCTTGACCCCTTCTATTCACCGAGTGAATAGTAGGGCCATGTCCACGCCACACGTCCTGCTCGGCCTGCTCAGCGCCGGTCCGCTGCACGGCTACGACCTCAAGCGGGCGCACGACCAGCGCCTGCCCAGGGCCAGGCCGCTCGCGTACGGGCAGGTGTACGCCACCCTCGCCCGCCTGGCCCGCGACGGGCTGGTCACCGCGACCGGCACCGACCGCGCCGCCGGCCCCGACCGCACCGCCTACGCCGTCAGCGACGCCGGCCGGGCGGCGCTGGACGCCTGGCTCGGCGAGATCGAGCCGCCCGCGCCGCACGTGGCCAGCGCCATGCTCGCCAAGGTCGTCATCGCGCTGCTCGCCGCCGACACCGCCCGCGCCCGCGACTACCTCGCCCGCCAGCGCGCCGCGCACGCCGCCCGGCTGCGCGACCTGACCGCCGTCAAGACCGCCCCCGACGCCACCCTCGGCGACCTCGTCGCCGCCGACCACGCGATCCTCCACCTCGACGCGGACCTGCGCTGGATGCAGAACACCGCCGGCCGCGTCGCCGACCTGCACACCGAGGTGCACCGATGAACCCCACCCTCCTGTCCGCCCGCGCCCTCCACCACTCCTACGGCCACACCCCCGCCCTGCGCGGCGTCGACCTCGACATCGCGCAGGGCGAGATCGTCGCGGTGACCGGCCCCAGCGGCTGCGGGAAGTCGACCCTCCTGCACTGCCTGGCAGGCCTCATCCGCCCGGACAGCGGCCAGGTCCGCTACCGCGACACCCGCCTGGACGACCGCTCCGAGGCGGCGCGGTCCCGGCTGCGGCGCACGGAATTCGGCGTGCTGTTCCAGTTCGGGCAGCTCGTCGCCGAACTGCCCGGCGCCGAGAACGTCGCGCTGCCGCTACTGCTGGCCGGCGCGTCCCGCCGGTCGGCCGCCGCGGCGGCACGGTCCTGGCTGGAGCGCCTGGGCGTCGCCGCGGCGGCGGACCGGCTGCCCGGCGAGATGTCCGGCGGCGAGCAGCAGCGGTGCGCCCTCGCCCGCGCGCTGGTGACCGACCCGGCGGTGGTGTTCGCCGACGAGCCGACCGGCGCGCTGGACTCGCTCGCCGGGGAGAAGGTCCTCACCGAGCTGGTGCGGATCGCCCGCGAGCGCGGTACGGCGGTCGTCCTGGTGACCCACGACAGCCAGGTCGCCGCGTACGCCGGCCGGGAGATCGCGCTGCGCGACGGCGCCGCCGACCCGCTGACGCTGCCCGTCGGCGGTGCGGCGTGAGGGCCGGCACCCTGGTGCGGCTGGCGTGCGCCGGTACCCGCGCCGACCGCGCCCGGGTCACCGTGACCGCCCTGAGCGCGGCCCTCGCGGCGGCGGTCCTGCTGGCGGCGGCGAACGTGGCCGCCATCGGCCCGCTGGGCGGCCGGTCCGACAGCGACCGCTGGGCCAGGCACTACGCCACCGAGTTGCTGCGCGAGCCCGGCCTGCGCCCGGGGGTGATCCTCGCGCTGCTGCTGCTCGCGGTTCCCGTCCTCGCCCTGGCCGGGCAGGCCGTGCGACTGGGGGCGCCGGAGCGCGACCGCCGGCTGGCCGGACTGCGGCTGGCCGGCGCCACGCCCGGGGACGTGACCCGCGTAGCGGCCGCCGAGGCAGGGCTGGCCGCCGCCGTCGGCACGCTCCTAGGCGCGGCGGCGTACGGCGTCGCCCACGCGACCGTGGACGCCCGTGCCGAGGTCACCTACCTCCTGCCGCCGGGCGTCGCCGGGACGGTATGGGCGACGACGCCGTCGGGAGGCCGACCGGTAACGATCGTGGCGGGCGAGGTGGTGACCGCCGGATTTCCGCCACCGGAGGTGCTCTGGCTGCCGACGGACGTGTGGCCGGCGTGGTGGGCGGTGTGCGCGGTCGTCGTCGGGGTGCCGCTGGTCGCGTCGGCCGCGACAGCGCTGCTGCTGCGTCGCGTAGCCGCCTCGCCGTGGGGCGTGCGCCGGCGGACCCGCACCGGCCGCCCGCGGCACTGGCCGGTGGCCGGCCTCCTCGGCGCGGTGGCCTTGTTCGGCGGTCTCCTGTCACTCGCTCGCCGGGGAGCGGTCCTCCCGGAGTGGCTGGTCCTGGGTCTGGCGCTGGCGGTGCTGCTCCTGGTGGTCGCCTCGGTCGTCTCCGCCGCGGCGGTGGTGTCGTACCAGCTCGGGCGGTGGTGGAGCCGGTGGGCGCGCCGCCCCGCCGTCCTCCTGGCCGGGCGCCGGCTGCTCGCCGACCCGTGGGCGAACAGCCGCACCTTCACTGCGCTGCTGGCCGCCGGCCTGGTCGCCGGAATCTCGGTCGGGCAGCGGGAGTTGTTCCTCCTGCGCGAACGCGCCGAGATGGCCGACGCCGCCGCCCAGGGGTCCCCGGGCTCGGGGCGGGACACTTTCTACCTGCCGAGCATGGATCTCGTGGACACGACGATCGGCATCGGCGCGGCCATCGCGCTGGCCGGGCTGCTCGTGGCGGTCGTCGAGGACCTGGTGACCCGGCGCCGCGCGCACGCCTGCCTGGTGGCCTCCGGGGTGCCGGCCAGGGTCCTGGGCGCGTCGGTGCTGCTGCGCACGCTCGGCCCGCTGACGCCGGTCGTGGTACTGGCGGTGGCCGCCGGGTTCGGGTTGCAGCGGCCGTTCGCCTCCGGCTACGACATCAACGGTCACGCCGTGGCGGTGCCGGTCCCCTGGTGGGGACTGGCCACGGCGGTGGCCCTGCTCGTGGGGGGCGCGGCCGCGGCCGTCGGCGCCGGGCTGGTGCTGCTCCGCCGGACCACCGGACTGCACGAACTGCGCGTCGGCTGATGGCGGACCGTGGAGGCCACTGCGGATGGGCCGGTGTGGGCTGTCGGCATCGGACGGCCCACGCCGGTCGGGTGACCCGCCGCGCAGAACTGGCGGTCACCCGATGACGATCAGGGGATTTACCGCAGGTAGGCCGGTGCCGTAACGTTGTGAATACCTACCAACTCCGGGGAGTTACTCCACTTTCCCTCAACAGGGGCCGTGCGGCGGCCCCGACGCGGTACGCCCGGCCGGGGACGGCCGCGACGGGAGTGGCGGACCGACGACCCGGTGAGCAGGTCCGGGGGGTGATGGTAATGGCAGTCCTCACCGTGATCCGACTGAGCGAGGCGGCGCTGATCTGGGCCGACCGTCCACTGGGCGGATCCGTGAGTCGTCAGCTCGACACCGCGTTGCAGAACCTGCTCGACGAGGGGGTTTCGCCACTGGTCATCGACCTCGTCCGCGTGCCGGCGATCGACGCCGCCGTGGTCGAGGTCCTGGCGCAGGCCGCGGACGACGCGGGGGAGCTCGACATGGCGCTGCACCTGCGCCTGCCGGGCGGTCGCCGGGCGGTGGTCCGCGACGAGGTCGAACTGCGGCACGCCCTCACCCAGGCCTACCCCCGCGCCGCCTGACCGCCGCGGCGGCCTCCGCGGGTCCGCCGACCGCACCGCCCGCGCCGGCTCGTCCCCGGCGCGGGCGGTGCGGCCGGGGTCAGGCCAGGCCGAGGCGGGAGAGGGTCCACGCGGACATGAACGCCTCCTCGCGCCAGGCGTCGTACCGGCCCGACGGACCGCCGTGTCCGGCGCCCATCTCGGTCTTGAGCAGGTAGTCGCCGCCGGGGGCGGTCGCCCGCAGGCGGGCGATCCACTTGGTGGGCTCGGTGTACAGGACGCGGGTGTCGTTCAGGCCGCTCATCGCCAGGATCGCCGGGTAGCGCTGGGCGGCGACGTTCTCGTACGGCGAGTACGACCTCATGTACGCGTAGACCTCCGGGTCGTCCAGCGGGTTGCCCCACTCCTCCCACTCGGTGACCGTGAGCGGCAGGGTCGGGTCCAGCATCGAGGTCAGCGGGTCGACGAACGGCACCTGCGCGAGGATGCCGGCGAACTCCGCCGGGGCGAGGTTGGCCACGGCGCCCATCAGCAGGCCGCCGGCCGAGCCGCCCCGGGCGACCAGCCGGGCGGCGGACGTCCAGCCCGAGGACGTCAGGTGCCGGGCGCACGCCACGAAGTCGGTGAAGGTGTTCTTCTTCGCCAGCAGCTTGCCCTCGGTGTACCAGTGCCGGCCCATCTCGCCGCCGCCCCGCACGTGCGCCACCGCCCAGACCACCCCGCGGTCGAGCAGCGACAGCCGGGGGATGGAGAACCACGGGTCCATCGACGCCTCGTACGAGCCGTAGCCGTACAGGACCGCGGGGGCCGAGCCGTCGCGCGGGGTGTCCCGGCGGCAGACGAGCGAGATCGGTACCCGGGTGCCGTCGTCGGCGACCGCCCACTCCCGGTGCTGGGTGTACGCCGCCGGGTCGAAGTCGCCCAGGACCGGGGTGCGCTTGCGCAGGACCAGCTCCCGGTCGGCGAGCCGGTAGTCGTACACCGACTGCGGCGTCGTCAGCGAGGCGTAGCTGAGCCGGACGCTGTCGGTGCGGTACTCGGGGTTGCCGCTCAGGTGCACGCTGTACAGCGGCTCGGGGAAGGTGATGTCCCAGCCGTCGTCGGCGCCCGCGGGCAGCACGCGCAGGCCGGTCAGGCCCTCGGCGCGCAGCGAGACGACCAGGTGGTCGTGGAAGGCGTCGACCGCCTCCAGCCGCACGCCGGGGGTGTGCGGGAGGAGGGTGGTCCACGGGCCGGGGGCGGCGGCCGGGGTGGCGGCCAGCGCGAAGTCCTCGGCGCCGTCGTTGTGCAGGAGCAGGAACCGGTCGCCGTGGTGCTCGACCGTGTACTCCACGCCGTGCCGGCGGGGCGCCACGACGACCGGCGGCGCGGCCGGGGCGTGCGCGGGGACGGCCAGCACCTCGCTGGTCAGCTTGCTGTGCAGGTCGATGAGGACGTACTCGTGGGACCGGGTGAGGCTGACGCCGGCCCAGAACCGCTCGTCGGACTCCTCGTGCACGAGCACGTCGCGGTCCTGTGTGGTGCCGATCTCGTGCCGCCACACCCGGTACGGGCGCCACTGCGCGTCCACGGTCAGGTAGAACAGGGTGCCGCCGTCGGCCGACCACGCCGAGCCGTACGCGGCGTCGGGGATCTCGTCGGGGAGCATCTCGCCGGTGTCCAGGTCCTTGACCCGCAGGGTGAACCGCTCGTTGCCGACGTGGTCGGTGGAGTAGGCGAGCCGGCGGCCGTCGGGGCTGACGTCGTACGTGCCGAGGGCGAAGAACTCGTGGCCGGCGGCGAGCGCGTTGCCGTCGAGCAGGACCTCCTCGCCGTCGAGCGGGCCGCCGTCGGTGGCGGGCGGGTCCGCCTCGCCGGCCCGGACCACGCGTCGGCAGTGGATGCCGTACTGCCGGCCCTCCTCGGTGCGGCTGTAGTACCACCAGGCGCCGATGCGGGTGGGCACCGACAGGTCGGTCTCCCGGGTGCGGTCCTTGATCTCCTGGAACAGGGTCTCGGCCAGCGGCGCCAGGTGGGCGGTCGCCGCCTCGGTGTGGGCGTTCTCCGCCTCCAGGTACGCCCGGGTCTCGGGGCGGTCCCTGGCCGCGAGCCAGGCGTAGTCGTCGGTCACCGTGTCGCCGTGGTGGGTGCGGGTGGCGGGTTCGCGGTGCGCGACCGGCGGCGCGGCGGCGTCTCGTGTGGTGGTCACCCTGTGCACGTTACCCGCTACCGCGGCGGCGTCGGGAGCCGTCGCGGGCGGGTGGCCGGGGGCGGCCGCGGCATCGGCGCCCCCGGCCGGACCTCAGCGGACGGACAGCGAGTCGCCCGCGAAGCCGACGCAGCGGTACTCGCCCCAGACGCCGTTGCCGACGCCGGTGGCGCCGATGGTCTCGCAGCGGTCGCCGAAGTCCAGCGTCGTCAGGTACACCCAGTTGGTGCGGGGCTGGTAGGGCCTGGGGGCGACCAGCAGGTCGTCGCCGGTGAAGCCGCTGCGGACCTCGTACGTGCGCCAGAAGTTGGCCGTCCGGCCGTTGGCCCCGGCCTCGGCGGCCTTGCCGAAGTCGAAGGTGCCGAGCGGGTCGAGCGGGCGCGGGCCGGCGTGGGCGCCCGCGGCCGGGGCCACGGCGGCCGCGGCGGCGAGGGCGGCGGCGGCGAGGCCGCGCGCGAGGGTGGCGGTCATGTGGGTCCCCTTTGGTGTGCGACGGCGCCCGGCCGTTCCCCTTCGGGACCGGGCGTGCCGTGACCGTACGGTGCTCCTGAGTGGACTCTGCGTGACCTGGGTCACTCGTGAGGATGTCTCGGCTCTTTGGTGGATCGGGACCTCGGCCGTCCGTCCGACGTATACCCTGGGCGCATGCGGCGAGTCGAGTTCGCGGAGTACGGCCCACCCGGGGTGCTGACCGTCGTGGCCCGCCCCACCCCGGTGCCCGGCCCCGGCGAGGTGCTGGTGGCGGTGCGGTCGGCGGGGCTGCAGCCGTACGACGTGAAACTGCGCCGCGGCGACCTGCGCGGCCAGGTGGACCTCGCCCTGCCCTACTGCGGCGGCAGCGAGCTGGCCGGCGTGGTGGTCGCCGCCGGTCCCGGGGTCGCCGCCTTCGCGGCCGGCGACGAGGTCCTCGGCTTCGTCGCCGACGGCGCCCTGGCCACCCACTCCGTGGTGCCGGCCGACCGGCTGGTCCGCCGCCCGCCGGAGCTGGCGTGGGCCGCCGCCGGGGCGCTGTCCGCCTCGGGCCAGACCGCGGACCTCGCCCTGGCGGCGCTCGCGGTCGCGGCCGGCGAGACGGTCCTGGTGCACGCCGCGGCCGGCGGCGTGGGCAGCATGGCGGTCCAGCTCGCGGCGGCCCGCGGCGCCCGGGTGGTCGGGACGGCGAGCCCGCGCAACCACGACTACCTGCGCGGGCTCGGCGCGACGCCGGTGACGTACGGGCCGGGGCTGGTCGACCGGGTGCGCGCCGCGGCGCCCGCCGGGGTCGACGCCGCGCTGGACGCCGCCGGGCGCGACGCCCTGGTGCCGTCGCTGGAGCTGGTCGCGGACCCGGCCCGGGTGCTGACGATCGCCGACTGGGCGGGCGCGGCCGCGCTCGGCGTGCGGACCCTGCAGGGCACCCGCACCGCCGGCCGGCTGGCCGACCTCGTCGGCCTCTGCGTCGCCGGCCGGCTGCGGGTCGAGGTCGCCCGCACCTTCCCGCTGGCCGAGGCCGTCGCCGCGCACGCCCTGCTGGAAACGGGCCACGTGCGCGGAAAAGTGGTGCTTGTCTGATTACCGGCAGGTAATCCCGGCGCCACTTTCCTGCTACGCCCCGCCGGCCGGCCGATGAGATGGCCGACTTGTCTTATGAGGGGGAGTGCCAGCTTGCGCGCGGGTCAGGGCCGAGCTGCCGTCGCGGACGGCGGATTCACGCTGATCGAGGTCCTGGTGGCCCTCGGTCTCATCGGCGTGGTCATGGCCTCCGTCGCCGTGTTCCTCACCGGCGCCATGAGCACCACCCACCGCCAGGCCGGCCGGCAGGCCGCCGCCCAGGTGGCCGCCGGGGCCGTCGAGGCCGCCCAGGCCGCGGGCGGTGCCGCGATGGTCGCCAACCGGCCCGCGCCGCGGCCCCATCTCGTCAACGACGTGCCGTACACCGTCACCTACGGGACCCCCGCCCCGTGCTGGCAGACGACGGCCAGCGGCGCCTGCGCGGCCGCCAGCCCCGCCGCGGGCGTGCGGGCCGCCCAGCTCGTCAGCCTCACCGTCACCGTCACCTGGCCGAGCACCGAGTGCGGCACCGGGGGTACCTGCACCGAGACCGCCACCGCGCTGCTCGGCGCGACCCCCAGCGACCCGGAGTTCCCGTCGTGACCGCGCTCCCGCCCGACCGGCGCGACGACGCCGGGGTCACCCTGGTCGAGGTGCTCGTCGGCCTGGGCCTGATGGCCGTCGTGATGGTCGTCTTCACCAGCGGCATCGTCGCGGCGATGCGGGTCGCCCGCGGCAACGAGGCGATCGCCGACGCGCAGGCCCAGGTCAGCCGGGCCTTCACCCGGTTGGACACCGAGCTGCGGTACGCGGCGCAGGCCAAGAGCCCCAACGCCGAGGTCGACGGGGTGCAGCGGCCGCGGCTGGAGTACGTGGTGAACGCCGCCGGCACCGGCCAGTGCTACCGCGTGTGGCTCGACGGCGGCACCCTGTACCGGCAGAGCTGGTCGGCCTCCGGCACGCCGCCGCCCCCGGCCCCGCAGGTGCTGGCGGTCAACGTGGGGCGGATCGAGGACGAACCGGTGTTCGAGGTCGTCGAGTCCGAGACCGAGGGAATGCCGGCGACGGTCCGGCTGGCGCTGGCGGTGACGGCCGGCGGGGCCGCGCACCAGAGCGTGCGGCAACTCCGCCAGGACTTCTACCTGCCCAACACCCTCACCCAGGCCCCGGCCGCCGAGGACGGCGCGCCGGGCCGCGCGAACCTGGACACCTGCGAAGACCTCCTGGGGTTCTCATGATGCGGATGCTGCGGACCCTGCGGTGGCGCGACGACGCCGGCTCGATGCCGATGGCGCTGCTGCTCACGCTGGTGGCCACCTCACTCAGTACGGTCGCGCTGCCGACCGTGGTCACCCAGACGGTGTCGACCCGGACGACGATCAACCGCGCGCACGCCCTCCAGGCCGCCCGGACCGGGCTGGAGGTCGGCATCGCGCATGTGCGCGCCGCCCGGACCGGGGAGGTCGGCGTGCGCGCGGCGCTGCCCTGCAACGAGATCGCCGGCCAGCCCGGGGGCGAGGCGCGGACCAGCTACGCGGTGCGCTTCCGGTACTACCTCACCGAGCCGACCGCCTCGCCCGCGCCCGCCGCCGTGGGCTGCACGCAGGGCTCCGGCCCGGTCGGCGCGGCGACGCCGCCGTACGTCGAGCTTACCGCCACCGGCAGCACCCTGGAGGCGACGCCGACCCAGCGCCGGCTGCGCGCTGTGTACGACCTGCGGCTGGCGCCGGCCGCGCCCACCGCCGCCCCGACCACGGCCGCGCCGACCACCACCGCGCCGGCCCCGACCACCGGCCCGACCTACGGCCCGGAGGGCGAGACCACCCCGCACGCCCGCAAGATCCACTCCTGGGCCGCCAGCTCGAACTCCAGCGTCTGCATCGACGCCGGCTCGTCCTCGCCGCCCGTCGGCACCCTGGTCAAGTTCCGCACCTGCGACTTCGTGGCGACCAAGGACCGGGCCTTCAAGCAGTTCTTCTTCTACCGGCAGAACCTCCAGATCGCGACGGTCGGCTCGATCCTGGCCAACAGGCCGCTCTGCCTCGACGCCGGGGCCAGCCCGGCCGTCAACACGGCGCTCACCCTCCAGACCTGCGTGACGCCGACGCCGGCCCGCCAGCGGTGGTACCACAACAACGTCTACAACATCGAGATGGGCAGCGACAGCGGCAGCGGCCTGAGCGGCCTGTGCGTCAACGTGCAGAGCCCCGGCACCTCCGGCACCGGCGTCGTCCTGGGCGGCGGGTCCAACTGCAACAGCGCGACGTACAACACGAGGCAGACGTTCGGCATCTCGCCGTCGGTCGGGCCGGGCCAGGCCGGCGCGCGGCCCGTCGACTGCACCGACGAGGCCGGGTACCCCTGCGACATCACCCAGGTGTTCCTGCACGCCGGCCCCGGCCGGTGCCTGGACAAGTACACCTCGATCATGGGCAACATGGAGTGCGTGCAGCACCCGGACCCGGCCAAGCTGCGCTGGAACCAGCTCTGGCGCTTCCCGCGCGCCCCCGACGGCACGGCGGGCTTCGCGGCGCCGATCTACACCGTCGACACCTCGGGCAGGAAGTGGTGCCTGACCTCGGCCGGCTCCAGCAGGTTCCCGACACAGGCGGCCTGCGACCCGCGGAACCCGGCCGCGAACCAGCGGTTCACCCGGTACACCAACACCGGCAACTACAACACCATGTACCGCGTCGTGGACTCCAGCGGCCGCTGCATGACCCACCCGACCGACTACACCGGCAGTTCGGACACGAGCATGGTGTTCATCTGGTCCGGGGCGGTCTACAACTACAAGATCCGGTTCGACTCGTGCCTGAGCAAGTCGCAGGACCCGTACGACAGGGAGACGTACAACCAGCCGTCGTGGGTCAAGTGCCAGAAGTGGAACGCCCCGGCCGTCCTGCCGACCAGCCTGCCCACCGCGGCCCCCTCGACGCCGGCCACCACGGGCGCGCCGGCCACCACCGCGCCGACCACGGCGGCGCCGACGGCCCCGGGCGGGTCGGACGGCACCGCGCCGGGGGCGTACCCCACGGCGCCGCTGCGCGACCTCATCGAGGTCCCGGCCACCGACTAGCGCGGGCGGCCCGGGTCAGTGGATCGTCAGCAGGGCCCGCAGGCCGGTGATGTCCAGCGTGCGCAGCAGGCTGTCCCCGACGTTCGTCAGGACCAGCACCGACCGGGCGGCGGCGGCCTCCCGGTTGAGCAGCATCAGCGTGCCCAGCCCGAGCGAGTCGCAGAACGTCACGCCGCCCAGGTCCAGGACCACCCGGTGCGGCGCGTCGGCGAGCGCGGCCCTGACGGCGTCGGACAGCTCGCCGGTCGACAGCATGTCGATCTCCCCGGCCACGGTCAGCTCCGGCGCGCCGGAGGCGTCGCGCCGGACGTCGATCCGCAGGCGGGAACCGTTCATCCCCCCACGGTAGCCGGGGCGCCGGCTTCCCGCCGGGCGGCGGTTCCCGGCCGGGCCGCTGCGACGGTCCTCAGGTAGCGCTGTCAGAATGGCCCAACTGTGAGTGAGACCGCTGCCGCGGGGCGGCCGTACCCGGCTGACGCGCCCGCCTCCCAGGAACTGTTCGACCGCGCCCGCGCCCTGGTGCCGGGCGGGGTCAACTCGCCGGTGCGCGCCTTCGCGGCCGTCGGCGGGACGCCCCGCTTCATGGTGCGCGGGGCCGGCCCGTGGCTGTACGACGCGGACGGGCGTCGATATGTCGACTTCGTGAACTCGTGGGGGCCGCTGCTGCACGGCCACGCCCACCCCGAGGTCGTCGCCGCCGTCCAGGCCGCCGCCGCCGCGGGGACCAGCTTCGGTACGCCCACGGCCGGCGAGGTCGCGCTCGCGGCCGAGATCGTCGACCGGACGCCGGTCGACCGGGTGCGGCTGGTGTCCTCGGGTACCGAGGCGACGATGTCGGCGATCCGGCTCGCCCGCGGCTGCACGGGGCGGACCAGGATCGTGAAGTTCGCTGGCTGCTACCACGGGCACGTGGACGCGCTGCTGGCCGCGGCCGGCTCCGGCGTCGCCACGCTCGGGCTCCCCGACACCCCCGGCGTCACCGGGGCGGCGGCCGCGGAGACGGTCGTGCTGCCCTACAACGACCTCGCGGCGGTGGCCGAGGCGTTCGCCGCTCACGGCGAGACCATCGCGGCCGTGATCACCGAGGCCGCCCCCGGCAACATGGGCGTCGTGGCACCCGCCGCCGGCTTCAACGAGGGCCTGGCCCGGATCGCCCACGCCCACGGCGCACTGCTCGTCGTCGACGAGGTGATGACCGGCTTCCGGGTCGCCCGCGGCGGCTGGAGCGAGCGGGAACCGGTCGACGCCGACCTGTGGACGTTCGGCAAGGTCATGGGCGGGGGCCTGCCCGCGGCGGCGTTCGGCGGGCGGGCGGAGCTGATGGACCGGCTCGCCCCCGCCGGCCCGGTCTACCAGGCCGGCACCCTGTCCGGGAACCCGGTGGCCTGCGCCGCCGGCCTGGCGACGCTGCGGCTGGCCGACGCCGCCTGCTACGCGACGCTGGACCGGCTCGCCGCCCACGTCGGCGGCCGGGTCGCCGAGGAGCTGGCCAGGGCGGGCGTGCCGCACCGGATCTCCACCGCCGGCAACATGTTCTCCGTCTTCTTCACCGAGGAACCCGTCACCGACTACGCCGGGGCCAGGCGGCAGCGGGCCGACGCGTACGCCGCCTTCTTCCACGCCATGCTCGCCCGCGGCGTGTACCTGCCGCCGAGCGCCTTCGAGGCGTGGTTCGTCTCCACCGCGCTCGCCGCCCCCGGCGCGCTGGACGTCCTCGACGCGGCGCTGCCGCACGCCGCCCGGGCCGCCGCGGAGGTGTGCGCGTGAACACCCTGGTGCACGTCCTGCGACACGGCGAGGTGTACAACCCGGACAAGGTCCTGTACGGCCGGCTGCCCGGGTACCACCTGTCGGAGCTGGGCGTCCAGATGGCCAAGGCGGCGGCGGAGTACCTGGGCGGGCGCGACGTCACCCACGTCGTGGCCAGCCCCCTGGAGCGCGCCCAGCAGACCGCCGCGCCGTTCGCCGCCGCGTTCGGCAGCGAGGTCGGCGCCGACGAGCGGCTGATCGAGAGCGCGAACTGGTTCGAGGGCAAGCGCGTCTCGGTCGGCGACGGCGCGCTGCGCGACCCGCGCAACTGGTGGGTGCTGCGCAACCCCCGGACGCCGAGCTGGGGCGAGCCGTACACCCAGATCGCGGCCCGGATGCGGCGGGCGCTGCTGGCCGCCCGCGACGCCGCGCGCGGCCACGAGGCCGTCTGCGTCTCGCACCAGCTCCCCATCGAGATCCTGCGCCGCGCCATGCAGCGGCGGCGCCTGTGGCACGACCCGCGCCGCCGGCAGTGCGGCCTGGCGTCGCTGACCACGTTCCACTTCGCCGGGGACCGGCTGGTCGACGTCTCGTACGCCGAGCCGGCCGCGCACCTCGTCGCGATGTCGGCGGCGCCCTCGGCCAAGGGCGCCTGACGTGCCGCGCCCGGCGGCCCTCGCCCTCGCGCTCGCGCTGGGGGCGGCCGCCGGGCTGGTCGGCTGCGGCCGGGCGGCCGAGGCCCGCTGCGCGACCGACCAGGCGGGCTGGGTGCGCTGCCCGGCCGCCGCCCGCGCGGCGGCCCCCTCGCCCGGCGGGACGCTGCTCGACGGCCGGCCCGTCGACGCCGCCGCGTGGGCCGGCCGGGTCGTCGTCGTCAACTTCTGGGGCTCCTGGTGCGCGCCCTGCCGGGCGGAGGCCGACGACCTGGAGTCGACGTACCGGGCCGTCAGGGCCGACGGCGCGGCGTTCCTCGGCGTCAACACCCGCGACGAGCGGGACAAGGCGGTCGCGTTCGAGCGGGGCCGCGCCAGCTACCCGAGCGTGTTCGACCCGGCCGGCCGGGTGGCGCTGGGCTACGACCTCCCCCCCAACGCCGTCCCCGCCACCGTCGTCCTGGACCGGCGCGGCCGGATCGCCCGGGTGATCCGCAAGGCGGTCCAGCGCGCGACCCTGGAGCCGGTCGTCCGCGAGGTCCTCGCCGAACCGGACGCCGCCTGATGGGGGAGCGCTTCGCCGCCGCGGTCCAGGGCGGGCCGGTCCTGCTGGCCGTCGCCGCGGCGGCGCTCGCCGGCCTGGTCAGCTTCCTGTCGCCCTGCATCCTGCCGCTGGTCCCCGGCTACCTGTCGTACGTGACCGGGCTGGCCGGCGCCGACCTCGACGCGGCGCCGCGCCGCGGCCGGGTCCTGCTCGGCACCAGCCTGTTCGTGGTGGGCTTCGCGGCGGTCTTCGTACCGCTGGCGGTCCTGTTCAGCACGCTCGGGCGGCTGCTGGCCGACCACCAGCGGGCCCTGGAGGCCGGCGTCGGCCTGCTGGTCATCGGCCTCGGCCTCGCCTTCCTCGGGCTCGTGCCGGGGCTCGGCGGGCAGCGGCGGCTGCGGCTGCCGGCGGCGGGCCTGCTCGGCGCGCCGGTGTTCGGCGCCGTCTTCGCGCTGTCCTGGACCCCGTGCGTCGGGCCGACCCTCGGCGCGGTCCTCGGCCTGGCGGCGACCTCCGGCCAGGCGGGGCGGGCGGTCGTGCTGGCCGTCGCGTACACCCTCGGGCTCGGCCTGCCGTTCGTGGTCTTCGGGCTCGGGTTCCGCCGGCTGCTCGGCCTGGTCGCCGGGGTCCGCCGGCACTCCCGCTGGGTCACCCGGGTCGGCGGGGCGCTGCTGGTGGCCGTCGGGCTGGCGCTGGTCAGCGGCGGCTGGGCGGCGTTCGTGATCTGGCTGCGCGGGGCGGTCGGCGTCGGCCAGGTGGGCCTGTGACCGCCTTCCTGCGCAACTCCTGGCGCCAGCTCACCAGTATGCGGACCGCCCTGGTCCTGCTGTTCCTGCTCGCCGTGGCCGCCGTGCCCGGGTCGGTGCTGCCGCAGAAGGGCGTCAAGGTCGAGGACGTCGAGGCGTACGCCCGCGCGCACCCGGACCTGGCGCCCTGGGTGGACCGCCTCTGGGGCTTCGAGGTGTTCACCTCGCCGTGGTTCGCCGCGATCTACCTGCTGCTGTTCACCTCCCTGGTCGGCTGCATCCTGCCGCGGGCGCGGGCGCACTGGCGCGCGGTGTGGGCCCGGCCGCCCGCGGTACCGCGGAACCTGGACCGGCTGCCGCAGCACGCCGCGCCCGCCGACGCGGCCGGGGACGCCGCGGCCGCGGCGGCGGCGGCCGCCGCGCGGCTGCGCCGCGGGCGCTGGCGGGTGGCCGCCCGCGCGGAGGGCGAGGGCGCCTGGGGCGTGAGCGCCGAGAAGGGCCACCTGAAGGAGACCGGGAACCTGCTGTTCCACACGGCCCTCATCGCGGTGCTCCTCGGCGTCGCGGTCGGCTCCTGGTACGGCTGGTCCGGCAACCGGCTCGTCGTCGCCGGGCCGGACTACGCGTTCTGCAACACCGTGCAGCAGTACGACGAGTTCACGGCCGGCCCGCGGGTCGACCCGGCCGCCCTGCCGCCGTTCTGCATCGAACTGACCGACTTCCACGCCCGCTTCCTGCCCAGCGGACAGCCGGCCGCCTTCCGCGCCCGGGTCGCCGTCGACGGCGACGGCCGGCCGCGCCGGGAGGTACCGGTGGCGGTCAACAACCCGCTGCGACTGGACGGCGCCAACGCCTACCTGCTCGGGCACGGCTTCGCGCCGGTCCTGCGGTACACCGACCGGTTCGGGCGCGCGCAGACCACGGCGGTGCCGTTCCTGCCCGTCGACGACCTGTCCACCGGCGAGGGCGCGGCGAAGTTCCCCGACGCCAACGTCGACCCGCGCACCGGGGCCCGCGACCCGCGGCTCCAGGTCGCCTTCGAGGGCCTGTTCCTGCCGACCGTGCCCGACGCGCCGCCGTTCACCCGGTCGGCGTTCCCGGAGGAGCGGGCGCCGGGCGTGCTGCTGTGGGCGTACCGGGGGAACCTCGGCGAGGACGCCGGCATCCCCGGCTCGGTGTACCGGCTGGACCAGGCGGCGGTCGCCGCGGGTGCCCTGAAGCAGGTGGGCGAGCCGAAGCTGCTGCGGCGGGGCGAGACGTGGACCCTCGACGACCGGACGACGGTCGAGTTCCTCGGCACCCGGCGCTGGGTGACGGTCTCGGTGCGGCACGACCCCGGCCAGGTGCCGGTGCTGGCCGGCGTGGCGGTGGTGCTGGTGGGCCTGACCGGGTCGCTGTTCGGCCGGCGGCGGCGGGTGTTCCTGCGGTTCACGCCGGCCGCGGGCGGCGGCTGCCAGGTGCGCGCGGGCGGCCTGCCCCGCACGGACTACCCTGGCTTCGCCGACGAGTTCTCGCAGGTCGTCGCGGGTGCGGTCGGCGCGCCCGCGCAGGTGCGTGACCGGGGAGGTACCGACTGATGGCCGCACTGTCCGACCAACTGCTGGTGGCGACGATTCTCGCCTACCTGGCGGCGATGATCGCCCACGCGACGGAGTACGCGTTCGGCCACCGCAGCGTGGTGGGCCGCGCGGCGACCCGCGTGCCGCAGCTCGCCGCGGTCGGCGGCGGCGCGCCGCCCGCCCCGGAGTCCACGCCGGACCACCCGCCCGTCCCGGCGACCGCCGGGTCCGGCGGCGGGTCGGCAGGCGGCGGGGCGCCCGCGGGGTCGGGCGCGATTCCCGCCGCCCAGGCGGAGCGGTGGGCCGGCCACGCCGCCGTGCTGGCCACGGTCCTCGGCGCGCTCGCCCACCTCGGGGTGCTGGTCACCCGCGGCCTGGCGGCCGGGCGGATGCCGTGGGGCAACATGTACGAGTTCGCCGTCGCGATCACCTTCGTCGGCGTCGTCGCCTGGCTGGTGACGCTGGCCCGCCGGCCCGAGCTGCGGCACCTGGGGCTGTTCGTCGCGCTCGCCGACGTGCTCCTGCTCGGCGCCACCGGCATGACCGCGTACACCGAGGCCAAGCCGCTGGTGCCGGCGCTGCAGTCCGCCTGGTACCTGGTGCACGTGTCCAGCATCATCGTCGCCTCCGGGCTGCTGCTGCTCGGCGTGGTACCGGCGGCGATGTACCTGATCCGCGACGGGTACGAGGCGGGCCGCCGCTCCTTCCCGTACAGCCTCGGCGCCCGGGTCCCCGCCGCGGCGGCGCTGGAGCGGCTGACGTTCCGGCTGCACGCCTTCGCGTTCCCGCTGTGGACCTTCGCCGTCGCCGCGGGCGCGATCTGGGCCGAGTCGGCGTGGGGCCGGTACTGGGGCTGGGACCCGAAGGAGACCTGGGCCTTCATCTCCTGGGTCGTCTACGCCGGGTACCTGCACGCCCGCGCCACCCCGTACGTGCGCCGCCGCACCGCGGCGTGGATCGCCGTGATCGGCTTCGCCACCATGCTGTTCAACCTCTACGGCGTCAACCTGTTCTTCGACGGCCTGCACTCCTACGCCGACGCCGACTGACCGCGGCCGCTCCCCGGGGGCCGGCCCGCCGCGCGGACGGGCGGACCGCGGTGACAACCGGCGGCCGTCGCGCGCGCGTCCTACTGGGTACGCGGGATCACGGCCGCGGGCGCGGGTGTCAGGACCACGGGGGAGGTCGTCGGGTGAAGCCGGCCGAGGAGTTGCGGTTCCGACAACTGGTGCTGGGCCGCTCGGAGGCGCTGCTGCGCAGCGCGTACCTGCTGGTCGGCGACCGGGGCCGCGCCGAGGACCTGGTGCAGACCGCGCTCGCCAAGACCTACGCGGCCTGGCCGCGGATCCGCGACGCCGGGGCGCTGGAGGCGTACGTGCGCCGGGTCATGGTCACCACGGCGACGTCGTGGTGGCGCGGCCTGCGGTTCCGGGAGCACCCGGTGGCCGAGGCGCCGGCCCGGCCGGTACCCGACGCCGCGGACGCCGTCGCCGAGCGCGACGCGATGTGGCGGCAGCTCGCGGCGCTGCCCGTCAAGCAGCGGGCGGTGCTGGTGCTGCGGTACTACGAGGGACTGTCCGAAGCGGAGATCGCCGAGGTGCTGGAGGTGTCGCGGGGCACCGTCAAGAGCCACACGTCGCGCGCGATGTCCGCGCTGCGCCGCCGGATGACCGAGCCCTGCCCGGAGGTGGCGGCGTGAGCGTCTTCGGGGGGCCGCGCCGCCCGCGGCCGGCGGGCGCGGGCCTGCCCGGCGACGAGCCGTGGGTGGCCGGCGCGGTGGCCGTGGCACTGGCGGAGCGGGCCGCCCGCTGGCGCGGGCCGCTGCCGGTGGAGGCGGTCGTCGGCGCGGGCCGGCGGCGGGTCCGGCGCCGGCGCCTGCTCCGGGGCGGGGTGCTCCTGCTCTGCGCGGCGGCGGCGGCCGCCCTCTGCCTGACCACCCGCTGAGCCCGACCACCCGCGGAGGACGCGGCGGGCGTGCGGGAGGATGGCGTCATGGCCCGTGGTTTCCCGTACGCCGACCTGCCCGAGTTCCTGCGCGCCCTGGAGCGGGCCGGCGAACTGCACCGGGTCCGGGTCCCGGTCGACCCGACGCTGGAGATGAGCGAGATCGTCACCCGCACCGTCCGGGCGGGCGGGCCGGCGCTGCTGTTCGAGCAGCCCACCCGCGGCGACATGCCGGTGGCGGTCAACCTGTTCGGCACCGCGCGGCGGACGGCGCTGGCGCTGGGCGTGGAGTCGCTGGACGAGATCGGCGCGCGGATCGGCGCCCTGGTCCGCCCGGAGCTGCCCGTCGGCTGGTCCGGGATCCGCGAGGGCCTCGGCAAGGTCCTGCAACTCAAGGCCGTACCCCCGCGCAGGGTCAAGACCGCGGCCTGCCAGGAGGTCGTGTACCGCGGCGACGACGTCGACCTGGGCCGCCTGCCCGGCCTCCAGGTGTGGCCCGGCGACGGCGGCATCTTCCACAACTTCGGCCTGACCCACACCAAGCACCCGGAGACCGGTAAGCGGAACCTGGGCCTGTACCGCCTCCAGCAGCACTCCCGCACCACCCTCGGGATGCACTGGCAGATCCACAAGGACTCCACCGCGCACCACGCCGTCGCCGAGCGGCTCGGCCAGCGGCTGCCCGTCGCCGTCGCCATCGGCGCCGACCCGGTCGTCTCGTACGCGGCCACGGCGCCGCTGCCGGGCGACATCGACGAGTACCTGTTCGCCGGTTTCCTGCGCGGCGAGCGCGTCGAGATGGTCGACTGCCTGACCGTGCCGCTGCAGGTGCCGGCGTCGGCGCAGATCGTCCTGGAGGGGTACCTGGAGCCGGGCGAGCGGCAGCCGGAGGGGCCGTTCGGCGACCACACCGGCTTCTACACGCCGGTCGAGCCGTTCCCGGTGCTGCACGTGCAGGCGATGACCACCCGCCGCCGGCCGATCTACCACTCGATCGTCACCTCGGCCCCGCCGCAGGAGGACCACGGCCTCGGCAAGGCCACCGAGCGGATCTTCCTGCCGTTGCTCAAGCTCCTCATCCCGGACATCGTGGACTACGACCTGCCGGCCGCGGGGGTGTTCCACAACTGCGTGATCGTGTCGATCCGCAAGCGGTACCCCAAGCACGCGCAGAAGGTGATGAACGCGATCTGGGGCGCGCACCTGCTGTCGCTGTCGAAGCTGGTCGTCGTGGTCGACGAGGACTGCGACGTGCACGACTACGCGCAGGTCGCCTTCCGCGCCTTCGGCAACGTCGACTACGCCCGCGACCTGCTGCTCACCGAGGGGCCGGTGGACCACCTCGACCACGCCTCGTACCAGCAGTTCTGGGGCGGCAAGGCCGGCGTGGACGCCACCCGCAAGCTGCCCGCCGAGGGGTACCACCGGGGCTGGCCGGAGGAGATGAGCATGTCGCCCGAGGTGGTCTCGCTGGTCGACAAGCGCTGGCGGGAGTACGGCCTGTAGCGCCCCGGCGTCGGCGGCCACCCCGCGGGCGCCCGCGCGCCGCCACCGGGGAAGACTGGCGGAGTGACAGCGGTGAAGGCGTTCCTGCGGCTGGTGGCCATCGAGCACTCGGTGTTCGCGCTGCCGTTCGCGTACCTGGCGGCCCTGACCGCCATGCGGCCCGGCGTGCGCTGGGGGGTGTTGGTGCTGGTCACGGCGGCGATGGTGGGCGGGCGTACGTTCGCCATGGCGGCGAACCGGATCATCGACCGGCACGTGGACGCCCGCAACCCGCGGACCGCCGGCCGAGAGCTGGTGACCGGGGCGGTCAGCGTCCGCACCGCCTGGACGGGGGCCGCGGTGTCGCTGGCGGTGCTGCTCGGCGCCGCGGCCGCGCTGAACCCGCTGTGCCTGGCGCTGGCGCCGCTGGCCGTCGCGCCGCTGGTCGTCTACCCGTACGGCAAGCGGTTCACCGACTGGCCGCACGCCATCCTGGCGCTGGCGCAGTTCGTGGCGCCGGTCGGCGCGTGGCTGGCGGTCACCGGCACGTTCGCGGGCACCGGCCCGGCGTGGGTGCTGGGGGCGGCCGTCGGGCTGTGGATCGGCGGCTTCGACCTGATCTACGCCTGCCAGGACGCCGAGGTCGACCGCCGGATCGGGGTCCGCAGCGTCCCGGCCCGGTACGGCGTGCCGTTCGCGCTGCGCGCCTCCGCCGCGGTCCACGTGCTGACCTTCGGGCTGTTCGTCTGGTTCGGGGCGCTGGCCGGTCTCGGCCGGGTCTGGTGGATCGGGCTGGTCCTGGCGGCGGGCGCGTTCGTGTACCAGCACGTCGTCGTCACGCCCGCGGACCTGTCCCGGGTCAACCGCGCCTTCTTCACCGCCAATGGTTTTGTCGGTATCGCCCTGTTTTTGTGCGCCCTGTTGGACATGCTGATCCGGCGCTGACTCAGCGCGCTCAGGAGCCCGACAGCCGCGCCGATCCCTCCCTCGCTGCGACGGACGAGGGCGGGGGACCGATGACTGCGGTACGGATCTGCGGGGTCGTCGGCACGGCCGTTCTCGCCGTACTGGCCGCCGCGCCGCCGGCCGCGGCGGCGGCCGCCGAGGTCACCGCCCGCGGGCCGCTGCAGGTCACCGTCGGCGACGCGTTCGACGGCGGCCACGCACGGGAGCAGGCCACCGTGCGGATCGACGGCGCGGACGTGCCGGTACCCCGGTCGGCGGTCGCGGGCGTGCCCGGCCGCAGCCTCGTGGAGGTCACGGTCCGCACCGGCGGCGGGCGGACCGGCGCGGCGCTGGCCGGGGCGCTCGCCGCCGGTGCGGCGCGGGTCACCGGCGTCCGGGTCGTGCGGGCCGCCGCCGCGGCGGCGGCCCCCGGCGCCCACCAGATCACCCTCGTGCCGATGTACTGGGCGACCGCCGCGGTCCCGGCCGGCGAGCCGACGTCCGCGGAGCTGGCGGCCGCGGTCGGCGACGTCGATGCCTACTACGACGAGGTCACCGACGGGGCCCTGCGGGTCAACGCGTACCGCACCCTGCCCTGGACGAAGATCACCATGCCGGACGGCGCCACCTGCAACACCCAGACCGGCCGCGCCCAGACCGAGGCGCTGCGGCTGGCCGGCACGATGACGCAGAGCCCGGCGCACCACCTCGTGGCGTACTTCCCGCCCGCGGCCGGGTGCGGGTGGGCCGGCCTGGCCACCGTCGGCGCCGGCTGGGGCTCGTACGGGATGATCTGGCTGAACAGCTACGCCGACGTCCGGGTCTTCGCCCACGAACTGGGCCACAACCTCGGTCTGCACCACTCCGGCGGGCTGCGCTGCACCGCCGGGGGCCTACCCGTCACGCAGTCGGACTCGTGCACCGTCGCCGCCTACGACGACCCGTGGGACATCATGGGCAGCTCGCCGTACGGCCGGGTCGGCCACCTGTCCACGGCCCGGCTCGCCCAGCTCGGCGTGCTGCCGCCGGCCGCGCAGGAGTACGTGACGGCCGGCGCGCAGGTGCGGCTGGCGCCGGTCGGCGCCGCGACGGGCGTCCGCCACGTGGTCGTGCCGGTCGGCGACCTGACCTACCACCTGGAGTACCGCACCCCGACCGGCCTCGACGACTGGACCGACGACCGCCAGTACCTGGGCGGGGGCGGCGGCCACGGCGCGGCGTACCCCGGCGGCGGGCTGGTGGTGCGCCGGACCGACGCCGCGCTGCCCAGCCCGGAGGACGAGATGTACGCCGTCCTCGACTTCCACCCGCTGTGGAGCGCCGACGTGCGCGGACTGGGCGCCGGGGAGTTCTGGGTGTCCGCCGACGGCGCCGTCGGCTTCCGCGTCGACGCCGCCGACCCCACGGGCGCGACCATCTCCGTGCTCCGTCCGCAGGACGTGAGCGCGCCGACCGCCACCGTCCTCCACCCGAGCGCGAACGCGCAGCTCAGCAGCGACTTCACCGTCTCCTGGGCCGCCTCGGACGCCGGCTCGGGCATCGCCCGGGTGGCCGTCGAGATCGACGGGGTGGCCGCCGCGGCGGTCGTGCGCAGCGGCGCGGCGATCGCCTCGTCCCTCGACCTTGTCGACGTCGCCCACGGCGCCCACACCCTGCGGCTGCGGGTCCGCGACGGCGCCGGCAACGAGACCCTCGGCGCGGCGGTGCCGATCGTGGTGGACAGCACCCCGCCGACACTCACGCCCGCACCCCTGCCGGGCCTGGCCCGCGGCCCGGTGACGACCACCGCGGTACCGGTCGCGGTCGGCTGGGGGGTCACCGACAGCGGCGGCATCTGCCAGCAGACCCTGACCCGGATCCCCGGCGTCAGCTCGTGGCCGGCCACGACCGCGCGGTCGGTCGGCGGCACCGTGCGGCCCGGCGAGGCGACCCGCTGGTCGCTGGCCGCGTACGACTGCCGCTGGAACGTCAACGTCGTCGCCGGCCCCGCCGCGACCGCGACGCTGGACGCCCAGCACACCCGCGACAGCCGGTACTCCCGGGGCTGGACCACGGCGGCCGGCTCCGGCTACGTCGGCGGGGGCGAGCAGCTCAGCCGCACGGTCGGCGCGGCGTTCAGCTACCCGGTCAGCACCCGCTCGGTGGGCTGGGTCGCGGCGAAGGGGCCGACCCGCGGCAGAGCGGCCGTCTACGTCGACGGCGTGAAGGCCGCGACGGTGGACCTGTACGCGGCCCGCCTCACCCCGCGCCAGCAGGTCTTCGTCCACACCTGGCCGGCCGCCGGCAGGCACACCGTCCGCATCGTCAACGTCTCCCCGGCCGGCCGCCCGCTGGTGGGCGTGGACGCCGTCGCGCGCCTGTCCTGAGCCGCGCCCGCGGCGGGTGCGAGGATGGGCGGGTGGATCAACGGCGGCCGTGGGTGGTCGGCGTCTCCGGGGCCTCCGGGACGCCGTACGCCGCCGCGGTGCTGCGCGGCCTGCTCGACGCGGGCGCGCCCGTGGACCTGGTGGTCTCGCGGGCGGCGCGCCTGACGATCCTCGACGAGACCGGTGCCGCCTTCCGCGACGCCCACTGGGCCGGGGACCTGGCCGCGTGGCTGGGCCGGCCGGCGGGCGGCGACCTGCGGTACTGGCCGGCGGGCGACCTGGCGGCCGGCCCGAGCAGCGGTTCGTACCCGGCCCGCGGGATGATCGTCGTACCGGCGAGCACCGCCGCCTGCGCGGGCATCGCCATCGGGCTGTCCAAGGACCTGCTCCAGCGCGCGGCGGAGGTCAACCTCAAGGAGCGGCGCCCGGTGGTCGTGGTACCGCGCGAGACGCCGGTGACGCGGGGGCACCTGGAGCACCTGATCACCCTGCACGACGCGGGCGCGGTGGTGCTGCCGGCCAGCCCCGGCTTCTACGGCGCGGGTGCGCAGGCCACGGCGGCGCAGCTCGTCGACTTCGTGGCGGGGAAGGTGCTCGACGCGGCCGGCGTCCCGCACGACCTGTTCCGGCGCTGGTCCGGCACGCTGGGTGCGGCACGGGACTAGCGGCCGGACACCGCGTCCGTGCGGGGGGCGTGTGGGTCGGCAGAGTGCTCAGTAGGTGCTGTTGGCGCTGAAGTCGCCGTCCAGCGCGTCGAAGTCGGCCTCGCCCTCCAGGAGCGCGCGCACCTCGGATTCCCGGAACCGGCGGTGTCCGCCCGGTGTGCGGATGCTGCCGATCCTGCCGGCGGCCGCCCACCGCGTCACCGTCTTCGGGTCGACGCGGAACAACGCGGCCACTTCGCCAGGCGTCAGCAGACGATCTCCCGTGTCCACGGTCCCCTCCTCGCGTCGATGAGGTCTGCTCAGGTGAGTTACGCCCGTTCGGGTGATGACACGGGCCGTCCATAGGGATGTACGCCCATTAGAGCACCGGGATTAGGCAATGTCCGACAAACGAGGAAAACGACTATCTTGTACTATCGATGTGTAAGATTTGCGAGCATTATTCGGCTATGTATCGGCGACGGGTCCGCCGCGCCCGCCCGCTAGGGTCTCGTCCGTGGACGCCATCGACCGGACGCTCATCGAGCTCCTCCGCGACAACGCCCGGCTCTCCTACGCCGAACTCGCCCGCCAGGTCGGCCTCTCGCCGCCCTCGGTCCACGACCGCCTCGGCAAGCTGGAGTCCACCGGCGTCATCAAGGCGTACCGCGCGGACGTCGACCCCGAGGCGATCGGCCTGGGCGTCACCGCCATGATCATGATTGTCCAGGAGCCGGGGCACGAGATCGAGGACATGACGATCCGGTTCCGCCAGCAGCCCGAGATCGAGTCCTGCTACTTCATGGCTGGGCACGAGAGCTTCCTGCTCATCGCACGACTGGGCACGATCGCCGAGCTGGAGCAGTTGATCGGCCGGATCAACCGGGTGCCGGGGGTCGCCTCGACCCGCACGACGATCGCGCTGTCCACGAAGTGGGAGCAGCGCCCCCAGCCGCACCGCAAGCCGCCGGCCGCCGCCACTCCCGGCTGAGGCCCGCGGCTGCGGCTGCGGCTGCGGGGTGCGCTCAGGCGGCGTACTGGCTGCGGCGGCGCGCCGGCAGGTCCGTGCGGGCGCCCGTGATGTCGACCAGCGCCTGGTCGCCCGGGCGGACCTTCGTCTCGGTCGGCGCCACGCCCGCCGTCGACAGCATCTTCATGGTCTGGTGGCGCTGCTTGGGCAGGACCAGCGTCGCCACGGCCCCCGACTCGCCCGCCCGCGCGGTGCGGCCCGCCCGGTGCAGGTAGTCCTTGGAGTCCCGCGGCGGGTCCACGTGCAGGACCAGGGAGACGCCGTCGACGTGGATGCCGCGGGCGGCGACGTCGGTGGCCACCAGCACGCTCGTGCGGCCCTCCCGGAACTCGGCGAGCGTCCGGGTGCGGACCCGCTGGGTCTTGCCGCCGTGCAGCGCGCCGGCCGAGACGCCGACCTCGCCGAGCTGCTCCACCAGCCGGTCGACGCCGGCCTGGGTGCGCGCGAACAGGATCGTCCGCCCGGGCCGGGCCGCGATCGACGCGGTGATCGTGAACTTCTCCCGGGGCGGGATCACGAGCACGTGGTGGTCCATGGTGTCGACGGCCGCGGTGGACGGGTCCACCGAATGCGTCACCGGGTCGACGAGGAAGCGGTTGACGAGGGCGTCCACGTCCTTGTCCAGCGTCGCCGAGAACAGCAGCCGCTGGCCGACCGCCGGGGTCTTCTCCAGCAGCGCCGTCACCTCGGGCAGGAAGCCCATGTCGGCCATCTGGTCTGCCTCGTCCAGGACGGTGACCTCGATCCGGTCGAGGTGGCAGGCGCCGCGCTCGACCAGGTCGCCGAGGCGGCCGGGCGTGGCGACCATCAGGTGTACGCCGTGCTCCAGCGCCTCAAGCTGCCGGTCGTAGGGCACCCCGCCGATGGCCGTGCTCAGGTAGACCCCGAGCTGCCGGGCCAGCGGCCGCAGCGCGTCGGCGACCTGGAAGGCCAGCTCGCGGGTCGGTACGAGGACCAGGCCGAACGGCCGGTTCGGCAGCGAGCGCCCGAACCTCGCCATGCGCGCCAGCAGCGGCAGCCCGAAGGCCATCGTCTTGCCGGAGCCGGTCTGCCCGCGGCCGAGCACGTCGCGGCCGACGAGCGCGTCGGGGATGGTCGCCGCCTGGATCGGGAAGGGCGTGTCGATGCCCTCCGCGGCCAGCGCGCGGACCAGGCGGGCGGGCAGGCCCAGGGCGGCGAAGTCGGCCGGGACCTCGGCGGGGGCGCGGGTGGCCGCGTCACCGCACTGGGTCTCGGTCGGCTCCAGGAGAGTAGGGAACGCGCGGGCGGCAGCGAACGACGACAAGGGAACCTCTCGGAGGTGGGCGCGCCCGGCGCTGGTCGGCGGCAGCCGCCGCGAGCGGGGCGCGGGCAGCCGCCTCCCGGTCGGCGGCCCGCGCGCCGCGGCGCCGGGTGGGCGACCGTGGCGCGGCCACCAGAGACGGTTCCGCACACGAACAACCTGTCGAGTGTACGGGCCGAACCCGCCGTCCGCCTAACCGTTGATCACGGCGTGCACCAGGGCCGACACCTGGCTGCCGGCCACCAGGCCGACAATCAGCCCAACGACGATCATCGCGCCCAGCATGGAGAGGCCCACGACGACGACCTTGCGGGTCTCCTTCTCCGGCGTCGGCAGGTCGAGCTGGCCGTGGGCGAGGATGTGGCCGGTCAGCGAGCCGGTGTTCTCCACCGCGGGGTTGCCGAAGACCGGCAGGCGCGGGTTCACGCCGGTACTGCCGCCGTACATCGTGCCGCGGCCGCGCGGGCGCGGCGGCGGGGGCGGTCCCATCGTGGGCAGCGGCGGCGGGAACGGCGGCGCCGGCATCGGGCCGGGACCCGGCGGCACCGGCGCGGGGCCGGGCGGGATCGGCGAGGGCGGGGGCGCCGGGATCGGCGAGGGCGGCGGCGCCGGGATCGGACCGGGCGGTGGCGCCGGTACCGGCCGGGGAGTCGGCGCGGGACCCGGCGGCACCGGCTTCGGCGGGGTCGGCGACGGGGCCGGGCCGGGATCGGGGACGGGCTCCGGGTGCACCGGCTCGGGCCGCTCGGGCCGCTCGGGCGGCCCGGTGGGCTCTGGCTCGGCGGGCGTCGGCGGCTGCGCCGGCTCGGGCGGTCCGACGGGCTTGCGGGGTTCGGCGGGCTTGCGCGGTTCCGCCGGCTTGCGTGGTTCGGCGGGCTTGGGTGGTTCGGCGGGCTTGGGGGGTACTACAGCCCTGGGCGGTTCCGCGGGCTCGGCCGCGGCCGTGGCCCGGCCCGGCGCGGCCTTCCCGGCCGCCTTGCGCTTTCCGGCGGCGCGGCGCGCCGCGGCGGCCGGTGGCGGCGCGGCGGCCGGGGCCGGCGCGGGAGACCCGGCGGACTGACGGGGCGCGCCCGCCTTGCGGGACCGGGCGGCCTTGCCGGACTTGGCGGTCTTGCGGGTGTCCGTGGCGCCGCCTGCCTCGGCGGCCCGGCCGCGGGGCGCGTCGGTCCCCGGCCGGACCGGGTCCGTCGGGTGTGGCGGGACCTTCGACGCGGGCGGCGTGGCGAGGGTCGTCGCGCCCCCCTGCCCGGTGCCGTCCTGCTGCTCCATGCGCCCTCCCAAGGCCGCCGGCCATCCGGCGTGGACCGCCGGGTGTCTGGTCATTCTTACCGTGTCACGCCGACCGGCCGGCGTGACGGGTCAAGGCCGGATATTCGCTCCTGCGGACCCCGGGGCGGCCGGCGTGCCGCCTCCTCCGGCGTGCGGAACGGGCGTCCGGCTCCCGACCGGTGTCGGCGTGCCGCCCGGGTTGGTGCCGCCACCGGGACTACCGGGGTTGCCGCCCCCGGGGTTACCGGTGCCGCCCCCCGGTTTGTCGCCGCCCGGCTTGCCGGGGCCGCCCCCGCCGGGTTTGTCGCCGTCCGGCGACGGGGTGGGCTTGGCCGTCGGCGCGGCGGTGGGCGGCCTGGGCTTCCACGGCCGGGGCCGCCCGGCGGCGGCGGTCGGCACCCCGGCGAAGATCCGCGTCGCGGCGAAGAACGAGGACCACGACACGGGCGCGACCGACACCTGCTGACCCGGCTGCGGAGCGTGGATCATGAGGCCGCCGCCGAGGTACAGGGCGACGTGGTGGATCGCCGCCGGATCGGTCGTCAGGTTGAAGAACAGCAGGTCGCCGGGGAGCAGGGCCATGGGGTCGGCGCGCTTGCCGGCCGTGGCGGCGTACTGCTGGGCGGCCACCCGGGGCAGGCCGTAGCCGGCGGCGCGGTACGCCATCATGATCAGCCCCGAGCAGTCGAAGGTGTCGGGTCCCTCGCTGTTGAGCAGGTACGGCTTGCCGAGCTGCCGGCGCGCGTACGCCAGCGCCACCCGCGCCTGCCGGTGGGCCACCAGGCCGCGCGCGTCCCGGTGCCGGTCCCGGCCGATGACCTCGTTGCGGCGCGCGCGTTCCCGTTCGACCGGGACGAGCTGGCGCGCGTGGGTGCGGCGCAGCGCCGCCAGGGCGGCTCCGGCGCGCGCGAGGCCGGCGGTCAGCGCCCGGTGGCGCCCGGTCGCGTCCCGCAGGCGGGTGCGGGCGCCGGTGAGCGCGGCCTCGGCCGCCGCCGCGGTGCGCACCGTCCGGGCGAGCTGGCCGCTGGCGGCGAGCGACTCCGGCGCCTGGCCGCGCGGTCCACTCAGGGCGGTCACCCGGGCCAGGTCGGAGCCGAGGATGCGGGAGGGCAGGCCGGCGGCGCTGCGGTACGCCTCGTAGGCGGCGAGCTGGCCCGTGCGGCGGGCCTCCTCGCGGGCGTGCCGCGCCTCGCGGACGGTGGTGGTGAGGGTGGCCACCTCCTGGGCCGCCTGGTCCCGGTCGACGGCGGCCTGGGTGAGCTGCTGGCCGTAGCGCTGCACCGCGGCCTCGGCCGCCGCCAGCCTGCCGGCCAGCGCGCCGAGCGCGCCCGGCGCGCTGGTTCCGGCGCCGATACCGCCGGCGGCGGGGCCCAGCGGCGCGGCGGCGACCGGCCGGCTCCCGGTGTCGGGGATGCGGTCCGGCGGGGTGACCGGCGCGGCGGCGGCCGGCGCGGCGAGCAGGACGCCGACGAGCGCGACCGCGCCGACCAGCTCCGGCCAGTTGCGCGGCCCCAGTCGCCGTGCCGCCCTCGGCGTACCCACTGCGCGTCTCCCTCCGTGGAGCGTCCGGCACCGCTGCGCTGTGACCGCTGGGGCCACGCCGTCGCGTGCCGGTTTCCTGTCCGCCTGTACCCCGTGTCGCGCCGCCGTCCACGCGGGCGCCGCCGAACGGCGGATTTGTGCACCAGCGTCCCAGGCCGCCCGGTCTCCCGGGCTCACCCGCGGCGGACGGTGCCCGAGCAGGCAGACCCGTGTCGGATATTGACACTATGGGGAAAAAGCAGGTCCCCCGTCCACAGCCGACGCCTCTTTGTCCGGAATCCACAGGCATTTTCCGGCCCCGAACGGCGCAGCGGCCCGCCCGGGACGGCGCGGCGGCCCCGTCGTACCCGGGACGTAGGCTCGTACCCGGCGGTCCCGGCGACCGCTCCGCCGGGCCGCCCGCCCCGCGGCAGGGACGGACCCCGGAGGCGACCGATGACGGCCACGACCGCGCGCAGCACCGGCATCGACCCCGGCCGGCGGCGGGAGATCGAGGCGAAGGTGTACGCCGGGGAGCGCCTCGACCGCGCCGACGGCGAGGCCCTCTACGCCTCCGACGACCTGGCCTGGCTCGGCCGCCTCGCCCACCACAAGCGGGTGGCCGACAACGGCGAGCGGGTGGTGTTCAACGTCAACCGCCACCTGAACCTCACCAACGTCTGCGCGGCGAGCTGCGCCTACTGCTCCTTCCAGCGCAAGCCGGGGGAGAAGGACGCGTACACCATGCGCATCGCGCAGGCCGTCGAGAAGGCCCGCGAGATGGAGGGCGAGGGCCTGACCGAGCTGCACATCGTCAACGGCCTGCACCCCACCCTGCCGTGGCGGTACTACCCGAAGGTGCTGCGGGAGCTGAAGGCCGTCCTGCCGGACGTGACCCTCAAGGCGTTCACCGCCACCGAGGTCCAGTGGTTCGAGAAGATCAGCGGCCTGTCGGCGGACGAGATCCTCGACGAGTTGATCGACGCCGGCCTCGGCTCGCTCACCGGCGGCGGCGCCGAGATCTTCGACTGGGAGGTCCGGCAGCACATCGTCGACCACGCCTGCCACTGGGAGGACTGGTCCCGGATCCACCGGCTGGCGCACGGCAAGGGCCTGCGCACCCCCGCGACCATGCTGTACGGGCACATCGAGGAGCCGCGGCACCGCGTCGACCACGTCATGCGCCTGCGCGAGCTGCAGGACGAGACCGGGGGCTTCGTCACCTTCATCCCGCTGCGGTACCAGCACGACTTCCACGACGCCCGCGACGGCAAGGTCCGCAACCGGATCCAGGCCCGCACGACGATGGCCTCGCCGGCCGAGTCGCTGAAGACGTTCGCCGTCTCCCGGCTGATGTTCGACAACGTGCCGCACGTCAAGTGCTTCTGGGTCATGCACGGCCTGTCGGTGGCCCAGCTCTCGCTGAACTTCGGCGTCGACGACCTGGACGGCTCGGTGGTGGAGTACAAGATCACGCACGACGCGGACGAGTACGGCACCCCGGCGACCATGCACCGCGACGACCTGCTGACCCTCATCTGGGACGCCGGCTTCCAGCCGGTCGAGCGCAACACCCGCTACGAGGTGGTCCGGGAGTACGACCGACCGGTACCGCTGGCGCAGCGCCGGGCCGAGCCGCAGCAGGTGTGGGAGTGACCGAGTCCTTCCCGCGGCGCGACGCCCACCGGCGGATCGTCGCGCTGACCGACCTGTTGGGGATGCAGCTCGCCGGGGTCGTCGCCGGGGCGGCCGCGCTGGCGCTGTTCGATGGGCTGTTCGCCGTGGCCGGGCTGGGCGAGTTCGGGCGGGTCAACGGCTGGTTGGCGGTGATCCTGCCGGTGATGCTGGCGGTCGAGGAGTTCCGCGCGTGGTACGGCTGGGGTCGGGTGTGGGCCGCCGCGGGGGCGGTGGTCGCCGCCGGCGCCGCGGGGCTGCTCGCCGCCGGCCTGGTCGCCTGGCCGCCGCTGGCCGGCGGGGTGCTGGGCGCGACGGTCACGACGGCGCTGTTCGCGCCGCTGTGGTTCTACGGCGTGCGGGCCGCGAGCGCCCGCGCAGAACGGAGCGCGGATCGATGAAGGCCCCCGTCACGTACACGCTGGCCCGCCTCGGCCTGCTCGTCGCGGTCACCGCGGCGCTGCTGCCGCTGGGGCTGAACCTGTTCGTCACGCTGCTGATCGCGGTCGCGGTCTCGGCGGTCCTGTCGTACTTCCTGCTCCGCAGGCTGCGCGACCGCGTGGCCGCCGACCTGGCCGCGGGCGTCGAGCGGCGGCGGGCGCAGAAGGCGCAGTTGCGCGCGGCGCTCGCGGGCGAGGACGAGCCGGCACGGCCGCGGACCTGATCAGGACGGGTGTCGCGGGCCGTTGGCAATCTAGCGACGCACATCTATATTGAGGCTCCTAGACTCAGGGAGTGAGTTCGCTCACAGTGCCGCCCTGACCACCCCAGGAGGTACCACCTCATGCCCACGCCCGCCCGTACCTGGCGTCGCGCCGGTCTCGCGCTGACGCTCGCCCTCGGCGGTCTGGCGGCCGGCGTCGCACCGGTCTCCGCCGGACCGGTCCACGTCCCCCGCTCCGCGCAGTCCTACGTCGTCGGCGGCGCGCAGACCCTCGCCGACCGCGACGCCGTCGCCGCCACCGGCGCCGCGATCGACTCCATCGAGCACGGCCAGATCTACGTCTCCGCCACGCTGACCGAGGCGGCCGCCATCCGGCGCCTCGGCCTGGCCGTCAGCCCGGTCGCCCCGCCCGCCGAGCAGGGCCTGGACGCGCTCCTGGCCGGCTTCCCGGCGAACATGCAGAAGTACCACGACTACGACGAGATGACGAAGGAGATCAACGACCTCGTCGCCGCGCACCCGCAGATCGCCGCCAAGTCCAGCATCGGCAAGTCGCACGAGGGCCGGGACCTACCGCTGATCAAGATCTCGGACAAGGTCGCCGACGACGAGGCCGAGCCGGAGGTGCTGATCACCTCGCACCACCACGCGCGCGAGCACCTGACCGTCGAGATGGCGCTGTACCTGATGCACCTGCTCGTCGACAACTACGGCAAGGACGAGCGGGTCACCCGGATCGTCGACTCCCGCGAGATCTGGGTCGTCCCGAACATCAACCCCGACGGCGGCGCCCACGACATCGCCGGCTCCCGCCTCGCGATGTGGCGCAAGACGCGCCAGCCGAACAGCGACAAGACGTACGGCATCGACCCCAACCGCAACTACGGCTACAAGTGGGGCTGCTGCAACGGCTCGTCCGGCACCCCCAGCTCGGACACGTACCGCGGTACCGCCGCGTTCTCCTCCACCGAGGTCAGCCGGGTCCGCGACTTCGTCAACAGCCGGGTGGTCGGCGGCAAGCAGCAGATCAAGGCGAACCTCGACTGGCACTCGTACAGCGAGCTGATCCTCTGGCCCTACGGGTACACGAACAAGGCCGTCGAGCCGGGGCTCACCCAGGACGACGCCAGCACGTTCCAGACCTGGGGCAAGAAGATGGCCGAGAGCAACGGCTACACGCCGAAGCAGGCCTCGGGGCTGTACATCACCGACGGGTCGAGCCTGGACTGGCTGTGGGCCGAGCACAAGATCTTCGGCTACACCTTCGAGATGTACCCCAAGGGCGCCAGCCCCGGCTTCTACCCGCCGGACACCGTGATCGAGAAGGAGACGACGCGGAACAAGGAGGCGTCGCTGTTCTTCATGGAGACCGCGGACTGCCCGTACAAGCTGATCGGCAAGCAGGACCAGTACTGCAAGTGACGCCCGCGACGCGGCGGCGGCCGGTGGACGGCGCCGCCGCCGCGTGCGGTCGGTCGGGCGACCCGGCTCAGGCCGGCGGCTGGTCCATGTGGACGACGGCGAACGCGCCGCCCTGCGGGTCGGCCAGGATCGCGAACCGGCCGCCCGGGAAGTCGGTGCCCGGCACGATCACGGAGGCGCCCACCGCGGTGGCCCGCGCCGCGGTGCCGTCCACGTCCCGGGCGGCGAAGTGCACCAGCCAGTGCGGCGGCGCGGCCGGCCCGCCCTGCTGGTCCATGAGGCCGGCGACGGAGGTGTCGGCCGCCTTGAACTCGACGTAGGTGCCGTCGGGCTGGGCGTGCTCGTGCGCGGTCCAGCCGAAGACGTCCCGGTAGAACGTCCTCGCGCCGGCCGGGTCGGTGGTGGTCAGCTCGGTCCAGCAGTAGGCGCCCTCGGACTCCGCCAGCTCGAAGCCCCGGTGCTCCGCCGGCTGCCAGACGCCGAACACGGCGCCCGCCGGGTCGCCGTAGAAGGCCATCCGGCCGTGGGGCGCGACATCCATCGGCGCCATGATGACAGTGCCGCCCGCGGCCTCGACCCGCTTGGAGACGGCGTCGGCGTCGTCGGTGCCGATGTACGTCGACCAGGCGACCGGCTGGTCCTCCTGCTCGATCTGCATGGCGCCGGCCACCCGCTTGCCGTCCTTGCGGAACGTCGTGTAGCCCATCACCGGGTCGGTCTCGGCCTCCCAGCCGAACACCTGGCCGTAGAAGCGGGTGGCCGCCTCGATGTCCGAGGTGCCCAGGTCGGTCCAGATCGGCTTCGTGGGGGTACTGCTCATCGGTGGTGACTCCTGTCCCGTGTCGGTGCCGGCGTCCGCGCCTGCTGCTCGGCGCGTGCCGGCCGGTGGGCGTGCGTCGTCTCGGTACGTGCGTTACTTCGGTGGCGCGGGTCGTGTGGTGGCGCGGGTCGTGTGGTGGCGCGGGTCGTCGTCTGGACCCTTCCGCATCGTGGCATCCTCCTGTGACACCCGTCCCCGGATCCGCCCCGCGTCAGCCCGCGCCGACGTCCGTCTCGCCCGCCCGCGTCGCCCCGGCCGTCGCCGACATGACCTGGGGAAGTGCCCCGAGTGGGGCCCCGCGCTCATCCCCGCAGGGCCGCGGGCAGGGGTGTCGTGTGCAGGACGGACAGGCGGGACACGGCGCGGGTGAGCACGACGTAGAGGCGGTGCAGGCCGCGGGGCTCCGCGGCGACGATGGCGGCGGGCTCGGCGACGATCACGTGGTCGTACTCCAGCCCCTTGGCGACCGTGGCCGGGACCACCGCCAGCGGCCCGTCGGCCGCGCCGGCCGCGACGCTCTCCCCGGCGTCGGCCAGCGCCGCCCGCAGCGCGGCGACGAGGGTGTCCGGGGCGATCACCCCGATCGACCCCGGCTGCCGGCCCGCGCGCCGGACCTCGGCGACGACCGCGGCGGCCAGGTCCTCGACGGCCGTGATCGTCAGCTCGCCGTCGCGGCGCAGCGACACCCCCGCCGGTACGTCGACGTCCAGGGCGGGCAGAAGGCGGTTGGCGAGCGCGACCACCACCTCGGGCACCCGGAAGCCGGTGGTCAGCGGTACCACCCGGGCGCCGGGCCTGCCGAGGTGCGCCATCGTGTCGGCCCAGGTGCGGGCGGCCCACGGCGTGGTGCCCTGGGCGAGGTCGCCGAGGACGGTGACCGAGCCGTGCGGGGTGCGCCGGGCGATCGCCCGGCACTGCATCGGGGAGAGGTCCTGCGCCTCGTCGAGGATGACGTGGCCGAGCGTGGGCGGGCGCGTGACCAGGCCGGCGACCTCGTCCAGCAGGACGGCGTCGGCGCTGCTCCAGCGGGCGGACTTCGGCGTCCGCGGCGGCTTCGACCAGGTGAGGGCCGCCTGCTCCGACCCGGTCAGGATCCCGTCAGCGGCCGCCGCGAGAGCCGCCGGGTCGGACAGGAGCCGGTGCAGCACGGCCTCCGGGGTCAGCGGCGGCCAGCAGTGGTCCAGGAACGCGGTGACCGGCGCGGTCCGGCCCATCCGGCGCTGCCACGGCTCGCCCGGCGACTCGCCGCTGCGGGACTCGGCCTGCCGCTGCAGGAGCGCCACCACTCGGGCGCGGACCCGCTCGCGGCCCAGGGCGTACGGCAGGTCCTCGCGGCGGACCTCGGCGACGACGCGGGCCAGGACGCCCTCGTCGACGCGCCAGCGGTAGGCGCCGTCGGAGACCTGGATCGGCCCCGCGGGCGGGGCCACGCCCGCCCACACGGCCCGGCGCAGGACCTGCGCCATCCGCGCGTCGTGCTTGATCACCTGCACCTCGGCGGGGTCGGTGCCGCGGACCGGTACGCGGGTGAGGAGGTCGTCGGCGGTCGCCTGGGTGACCTCCAGTTCGCCCAGCGCGGGCAGGACGGCCGCGATGTAGCCGAGGAACGCGTCGTTCGGCCCGACGATCAGGACACCCGCGCGGCGCAGGCGCTCGCGGTGGGCGTACAGCAGGTACGCGGCCCGGTGCAGGCCGACGGCGGTCTTGCCGGTGCCCGGCGCGCCCTGGACGCAGATGCTGGTCTCCAGCGGGGCGCGGACCAGCTCGTCCTGCTCGGGCTGGATGGTGGCGACGATGTCCCGCATCGGCCCGACCCGCGGCCGCTCGATCTCCTCGGTCAACAGCCGACTGGCGGTGCCCAGCTCCTCACCGCGGTCCAGCCGCTCGTCCTCGAACCCGGTCAACTCCCCCTCGTGGAAACCAAACCGCCGACGCACGGTGACACCCTGCCGCTCGGCGGCGCTGGCCCGGTAGAAGGCGCGGGACAACGGCGCCCGCCAGTCCAGCACCATCGGCTCGCCGGCCTCGTCGCTGACGTGCCGCCGGCCGATGTGGAACCGGCCGGCCACGGTCTCGCCGTGGTCGGTGCCGGCGTCGTCGACCACGGCGGCGCCGTCGAGGTCCAGGCGTCCGAAGAACAGCGGGGTGCGGGGGTCGTCGGCGAGTTCGGCGACGCGCCGGGCCAGGGCGATGCCGAGGGTCTCGGCGGCGAACGGGTCGCCGGCGATGAGGTGGCCGGCGTCGTACATCTGCTCGGCCCGCCCGCGCATGGCGTGCAGGGCGGCGCGGGCGGCGGCGAGGTGGGCGCGCTCGGCAGCCAGTTCGGTATCGAGGTCGGCTGGGCTGGCGGCCGATTCAGTCATGTGGGCGCTCCCGGTCGGTGTGTCCTGACCCGGGCCGCCCGGCCACCTGATGGCGGTACCGGCAGTGCCCGGCGCGGGCGTCCCACGCCCACGCACAGCTGACCAGCCTAGATGCCGCACGCGGGAGCAGGCCACCGATATTCGCAGCCGCGACGGTGCGGATCTGGCGGTCAGCGTGCGGTTCGGCAGGCGTCCTGCGCTGCCTCGGGAAACTGCCGGCCAGGGCTTGACACGTGACCAAATGGTCACCTATTTTGTGGGAGATGGACGATGACCGTGTCTTCAAGGCGCTGGCCGACCGGACGCGGCGTTTCCTGCTGGACCTGCTGTACGCCCGCGACGGCCGCACCCTCACCGAGCTGGAGTCCGAGGTCTCGATGACCAGGTTCGGCGTCGCCAAGCACCTGAAGGTCCTGGAGGAGGCCGACCTGGTCGTCGTGCGGCGGTCCGGGCGGGAGAAGTTGCACTACCTCAACCCGGTACCGATCCGGCTGATCCACGACAGGTGGATCGACAAGTACGCGGCGCCCCGGCTGGCGGCGCTGACCGAGCTGAAACGCGAACTGGAGCAGCGAGATGACCACTGACGTGCAGGTACACCGCATCTACATCAAGGCCGAGGCCGCCCGCATCTGGGAGGCGATCACCTCTCCGGACTGGACGGTCCGGTACGGCTACGGCGGCTACGCCGACTACGCGCTGTCCGCCGGCGGCGCCTACCGGCACCGCGCGGACGAGAAGATGCAGCAGGAGGGCAGGGCCGCCGGCTACGACATCCCCGAGGTGATCGTCGACGGCGAGGTGCTGGAGTGCGACCCGCCCCGCCGCCTGGTCCAGACGTGGCGGATGTTGATGGACCCGGGAACGGCCGCCGAGCCGTACACCACTCTGACGTACGAGATCCAGGAGCAGGGCGACGGCCTGTGCCGGCTCACCCTGACCCACGAGGCCACCGGCGCGCCGGCCACCGCGGCGATGACGCTCGGCGACGGCGACGCCCAGGCGGGCGGCGGCGGCTGGCCGTGGGTGCTCAGCGACCTCAAGTCGCTGCTGGAGACCGGTCACGCGTTCAGCCGCTGACCGCCCGGTCCGGCGCGCCGCGGGCGACGGGGCGACCGACCGCCGCGCCAGGGAAGCCGGCGCGGCGGTCGGCGCCCGGTCAGCCGTGCCGGCCGGCCGGCGGCGGGGCGGGCGCGTCGGCCGCGACGCCGCCCGGGGCCAGGCCGCCGCAGACCACGGCGGCCAGGGCCACGCCCAGCGCGTACGTCTCGCGCCGGGTCAGGTCCGGGTGGCCGGGGTGGTCGCGCCGGCCGGTGAACAGCGACGTGTACGCCCGCAGCACCGTCACCCCGGCCAGGCTCACCGCCCCCGCCAGCGGAAGCGTCCACCACGGCGAGACCGCGGTGCCGGCGTGCACCGCCAGCTCCGCGCCGACGAAGCCGGCCAGCGCCGGGAAGCCGGCCCCGGCCAGTCCGCACACGAGGAACGCCCAGGCCAGGCGCGGGGTCCGGGCCAGATTGCCCAGCGGCGTACCCAGGTGCAGCGGGCCGCGGCGGGCCTCCAGCGCCGCCGTCGTCATCAGCAGGCCGGCGCCGCCCAGCATGGTCGCCCCCCAGCCCAGGGCCACCCCGGCGGCTCCGGCGGTACCCCAGGCGGCGACCTCCAGGGCCGCCTGCGCGGCGAGCAGGTACGCCAGGCAGCGCCAGACGGAGCGCTGGACGACCGCCAGCAGCCCCGCGCCGAGCGCGCCGCAGGCGCCGACGGCGGCGGCCGCCCCGGCCGGCACGGGGGCGCGCGCCAGCAGCGACAGCCCGACCGGGACCGTGGTCAGGAACGCGACCAGCAGCCCGGGCGGGGTGCGGCCGACGCACACCGGCAGCCACGCGTGGGCCGGCGGCGCGCCCACCCGGACCAGGACGCCCGCGGCGAGCAGGACGGCGCCCGCCCGGGGCGCCCCGACCGCGGTGACCAGGGCGCCCAGCGCGACGGCGGCGACGCTCAACCCGTGGTACAGGCCGAACAGGCGCCGTCGGCCCGCCGCCCCCGGCGGCGTGTCGAGCCACGACCACAGCAGCCCCGCGCCGGCCGCCCACAGGGCGACGGCGAGGCCCGGCTGGTCGGTGGCGGTACCGGCCGCCGCCGTCGCCGCCAGCAGCAGGATCCGGCGCTGGACCGGCGGCGGGTGGGTGGCGACCGGGGCGAGGGCGGTGGCGAGCAGGGTGCCGACGGCGGCCGTCAGCGCCCACGCCGGGCCGGGGCCGCCGGGCGCGGCGAGTACCGTCACCGGGCCGGCGCGGCCCAGCGGGTCGAGCAGGGCCAGTGGCCAGCCGACGGCGGCGACGACCGTCGCCGCCGTGGCCGCGGCGACCGCGACGGCGCGGGCCGCCGCCGGGGCGGCGGTGCGGCCGGCGTGGCGCGCGCCGACCAGCAGCAGCGCGGCGCCGAGGCAGGGCGTCAGGGCGAGGATCATCGCGTACCTCCCGAACCGGCGTGGACCCGGGGCGCCGCCGGGGCGGGGGGACCGGCGAGGCGGGCGGCCCAGCGGTCCTCGCAGGCGTCCCACGCGCGCACGGCGCGCGCCACCGGGGCCAGGACGCGGGCCGCGAGCAGCCCGTCCAGGTGTCCGCGTTCGAGCGCGTGCCGGTACAGCCAGCGCTGCGCGCCCGGCGGGACGAGCCGGGCCAGGTGGTCCCCGGTGGCCGGCAGCGGGCGGCCCAGGGCGCGCTCGCGGTGCTGGTGGTCGTGCAGCAGGCTCGGCGCCCGCAGGATCTGGCCGCTGCGCAGCAGCGCGTGCGCGACCAGGTGCAGGACCGCGAGCCGGTGCAGGCCGAGGCCGACCTCGGCGACGACGAGGCCGAGCTGCGCCATCGAGGCGTACGCGAGGCTGGACTTGACGTCGGTCTGCGCGCGGCCGACGAGGGTGGCGTGGGCCGCGGTGAGCAGTCCGACGAGGACCGTCGCGGCGGCCAGCCACGCGTGGCCGGGCCAGCCGGCGCAGGTGCGCAGCAGCAGGTACGGGCCGAGGCTCACCGAGAGCGCGCCGTAGCAGATCGCGCTGGAGGGCGTAGGCCCCTCCATCGCCCGGGGGAGCCAGCCGCCCAGGGGGAACAGGGCGCTCTTGCCCAGCGCGGCCCACAGCAGCGCGGCGCCGACCACCGCGGCCGCCGCCCCCGGCGGCGCCGGGAGGGTGGCGACGCGGCCGGCCCCGCCGGTGAACGCCGTACCGGTGCCGGCGTGGTGCAGCCAGGCCAGCGCGCAGAGCAGGCCCACGTCGCACAGCCGGTAGGTGGCGAAGGCGCGCAGGCCGTTCGCGGGCGGCGCCGGCCGTTCGTGGAAGAAGCCGATGAGCAGCGCGGAGGCCAGGCCGGCCAGCTCCCACCCGGCGATCGCGGTCTCCAGCGTGCCGGCCAGGAACACCGTCTGCACGCCGCCGCCGAACAGCGCCAGCAGCAGGTAGAAGCGCCGGTGGCCCGGTTCGGCGTGCAGGTACCGCCGGGAGAACGCCGACACCAGCGCCAGCAGCGCCGGGGCGAGGACGGCGAACGGCGCGGCCAGCGCGTCGTCGACCAGCCCGCCGCGCAGCGTGAGCCCGTCCAGGCGCAGCCAGGTCGCGGCCGTGCCGGCCGGGCCGCGCAGCGCGGCCGGCAGCAGGAGCGTCGCCGCGAGGGCCGAGCCGGCGAACGCCGCCGTCACCACGCCCGCGCTGACCCGCTCGGACCACCGGGCCCCGCACCACGCCGGTACGGCCAGCGCGCCGCACGCGGCCAGCGGCAGGAGGGCGGCGGCCAGCAGCAGGAGCGCGGTCACCGGAGCACCTCCGCGGGTGCGTCGGGGCAGCCGGCGAGGACGTGGGCGCAGCCCAGGTGGTCGCGCCGCCCGGTGTACACCTCGACGGAGCGGCCGGCCAGCGGCAGCGGGGCCGCCGGTGGCCGGTGCGGCGCGAACCGGCCGCCGTCGTACCAGGACAGCGCGTCGCCGTCCGGCTGCCAGGCGGCGAGCTGGATCCACCGGTGCCGGACGAGCCGGTCCAGGGCCGGGTTGGCGGCGATCACCGCGGCGAGCGCGGCCGGGGCCGCCTCCACGACGAGCAGCAGCCGGACGGGCTCGTGGATCTCGACCATCTGCCACGGCAGGCCGGTGCGCAAGTCGGAGGCGTGGCCGTCCATCACCCCCAGCAGTCCGGTGATGTTGTGCGGCAGCTTGGTGCCGCAGCCGTAGCCGACCGGGTCGACGTGGCTGAAGTAGTACTCCAGGTTGATGCCGGCGCAGACCGGGCCGACGGCGGCGAGCAGGCCGGCCAGGATCTCGGCGCCGGGGTCGGCGGTGGGGTCGTAGGAGACGAGGAACGCGCGCCGGTCCAGGTACAGGCCGCGGGTGCGCCAGCGCCGGCCGACGACGCAGACCGCGTTGGTGGCGTGCCCGTACTCGGGCCGGGGCTGGCCGAGGTCGACGGTGTGCGTCTCCACGTGCGCGAGCGCCCGGTCGACGGGCAGGTCCGGCGGCGCCGTGGCGAACCGGCGGCAGCGCTCGTGCGCCGCGAGCCGGCAGGCCTGCGCGAGCGCGGCCTGCGCCGCGCGCAGGGCGGGCCTGGTGCGCGCCGGCACCAGGTCCTCGTCGTAGTAGGTGACCGAGTCGTCGCAGGTGTTGTGGTACGCGCCGACGAACCAGACGTGCGCCGGCAGCGCGGTGCCGCGCGCGGCGAGCGCCGCCCGGACCTCGGGGTCGTTGGCCATGGCGGCCAGGGCGCGGGCGTTGGGGCCGCCGCGGCCGCCGCCGGTGGCGCCGCAGTCGTGCGCGGCCTCGTGCGGGTTGTTCAGGCTCGCCGAGCCGTGTCCGACGAGCAGGACCACCGGGGCCGGTCCGGCGCCGAGGCCCGTGGTGCGCAGCGCGGCGGCGACGATGTCGGTCATCTCGGCGACGGTGAAGCCGCGGCGCAGCCCGGCGTCCTCGGCCGGCCGGTGGTGCAGGTCCAGCCGGGTCGGCGGCCCGCCGGGGTGGTCCAGGCGGCGCAGCCAGCGGTCGAAGCGGCGCGGGAACAGGGTGCGCCCGACCCACGGTACGGCGTGGGCCAGGCCGAGGCCGAGGCTCAGCGCCGCGCCGCGGGCCAGGGTCCGGGTCCCGACGTCGTACCCGCGCCGCGCCGCGCCCCCGCGGTGGCGCTTCGCCCGCGGGGCGCGCGCCTCCTCGACCACCAGGTGGCGGGGCGTGAGGACGACCGGGCACAGCGGCCGCGGGCGGACGTCGTCGACGCCCTGGTAGGACATCGGCACGCCGAAGAAGCCCGCGTACCCGAACGTCTCCACCGACGGGCAGTGCTCCTCCAGGTGCCGGCGCAGCGACTCCTCCCGCTCGTCGATGCAGAACACCACCTGGAAGGCAGGCGGCCGCGACAGCGGGGCGGCGTACCGGCCGTGGGCGTGCAGCCCGTCGAGGACACCCACCCGGTGCCGGCGCTCGTAGGCCAGGTGCAGCAGGCGGCGCCGGAGCACCTCGTCGGCGGCGGCGACGGTCCTCAGCCACGCGGCCGCGGGCGCGGGCGCGCAGAGGGCGTCCACGTCGACGGGCAGGAGCTGGGCCAGCCGGTACGCCTCGTAGGCCAGTTCCCGGCGCGCGGCGCGGGCGGGCGGCGGCCCGGCGTCCAGCAGGTCCAGGTCGGCGACGGTCGCCGCCGGGCCGAGGTGCGCGCGGACGGCGGCGCGGGTGGCCAGCAGGTCCAGCGTGAGCTGGACGGCGAGGTGGTCGGCCAGCCGGGCGGGCGGCGCGGCCACGGGCGCCCGGTGCGGCGCGTGCTCCAGGTGGTGGACCATGCCGGCCCAGCCGCGCAGGGACAGCAGCGTCGCCTCGATCGCCGCCCCCCAGGCCGGCTCGGGTACCCGCAGCGCGGTCAGCGCCCATGCGACGGTGCGCGCCGCCGACCAGCCCGCCTGCGCGGCCAGGACCGCCGGCAGGTCGCGCAGCCACGGCTCGGGCGGGCCGCCGCGCCGGCCGTACAGGCTGCGGAACGCCGCCAGGATGCCCTCCTCCCGGCCGGGCATCGCCCAGTAGGCGACGCCCTGGTCGAGGTACGCCGCCGCGAACCGGATGAGCAGCGGGTGCGTGTCGGTGTCGGTGTCGTGGCCGGTCCGGGCCAGTAGCAGGTCGCGGGGCCGGGCGGCGGGCGGCGGGGCCGCGGGACCGGCCGGGGCGGCCCTGCGCAGCGCCGTCCACAGGTCGGCCAGCAGGTGGCGGACGGCGTCCGCCCCGGCCTGCGGGCGGCGCCGCGCGGCGGCGGCGCGCAGGTACCGCGCGCGCTCCGGCGGCAGGTCCGCGGGCAGGGCGGCCAGGGCCGGGGTCTCGGCGAGCAGCCAGTCCAGCGCCGCGCCGCGCGGGATGTCCAGGTGCGTCCCCAGCCGGGCCCGCAGGTACGCCCGCCAGGTGGGGCCGCCGGGCGGCGCCGGTGGCCCGGCGGGGGCGTCGGCGACGACGGCGTCGAGGTCAGCGGGGGTGATCCGGCCCTCGGCGAGCAGCGCGGCGTAGGCGGACTCGGCGAGGTACGGCTCGGTGCCGAACAGCCGGGCCGCGTGCTCGACGGCCTCCTCGAACGGCCGGTCCTCGAAGGCGTGCAGGGTGTTGTGGTGGACGAACGCCGACAGCGGCGCCTGGGCGGGCAGCAGCCGCGCCGCCCGCGCGATCAGCGCCGGCACCCCCTCCCCGGGGCCGGCGGCGGTACCCGGCTGGGCCGGCGCGGCGGTCACCGCCGGCTCCGGCGGTGGGTCGCCTCGGGGTGGTCGGAGACCGGGCGCAGGGTGTCCAACCCCTGCACCGTGAGCGTCGTGTGCGGCCACTCCTGGGCCATGGTCGACAGTCGGGACAGGAACGTGTGGTCCACCACCGCCGCGTCCCGGACGTCGATCACCAGCTCGTCGATCTTCGGTCCGGTCGCGTCGCCCTGGGCGCTGCGGACCGCCGCGCGGACCGGCAGCAGGCTGGCGAACGTCGCCGCCGCCGGCAGCGCCACCCGCAGCCGGTTCTCCTCGCGGACGGCCTGCGGGCGGGGCCGCAGCAGCGCCCGGACCGGTACGCCGCGCACGAGGTGCAGGACCAGCTTCAGCGCCAGGCCGGCGGCCACGCCGATCAGCAGGTCCGTGGCGAGGGTGACCACCAGCGTGGTCAGGAACAGGGCGAGCTGGTCCGGTCCGACCTTGCTGACGTGCCGGAACTCCCGGGGCGAGGCCAGCCGGCTGCCCGTGTAGATGAGCATCGCCGCCAGGGCGGCCAGGGGGATGGTCTGGAGCAGGCCGGGCGCCAGCGCGACGAACGCCAGCAGCAGCGCGCCGTGGAAGAAGTTCGCCCACCGGGACGTCGCCCCGGCGTCGATGTTGGCCCGGCTCCGGACGATCTCCGAGATCATCGGCAGGCCGCCGATCAGCGAGGACACCAGGTTGCCGCCGCCGAGGGCGACCAGGTCGCGGTCGTAGTTGGAGGTCCGCTTGTGCGGGTCCATCGCGTCGACCGCCAGCACCGTCAGGGTCGACTCGATGCTGCCGATGAGGGCGAACATGATCACGTACTTGATCGAGGTGAGGCTGGTGACCACCGAGAAGTCCGGGAACGCGACGGCGTCCACGATGCTGCCGGGCAGCCGCACCAGGTACTCGGGGCCGAGGTGGTGGACCCCGCCGAGCATCCGGTAGTCGTGCGGCGCGGACAGGTGCAGCCACAGCCCGACCGGTACCGCGACCGCCAGGACGACCAGCGGCGCCGGGACCCTGCGCACCCAGCGGGCGCGGACCAGCGGCAGCCCGAACAGGATCGCCAGCGACAGCAGCCCCAGCAGCAGGATCTGCGGGTTGGCGCGGGCGACGCTGGACGGGATCTCGGCGAGCAGCTCCAGCGGCTCGGTACCGTGCGGCTTCACGCCGAGCAGCACGTGGGCCTGCTTGGCGATGATGATGACGCCGATCGCGGCGAGCATCCCGTGGACGACCGACGGGGACATGGCCACGCCGACGCTGGCGGTCCGCAGCAGCCCGAGCAGGATCTGGAGTACGGCGGCGACGACGCCCACGGCCAGGGCCCGGCGGTACCCGACGGCGAGGTCGCCGCCGCCGAGTTCGGTGACCGCCCCGACCGCGATGACGATGAGGCCGGCGGCGGGTCCCTTGATGGTGAGGCGGGCGCTGCCCAGCAGGGTGACCAGGACGCCGCCGACGATGGCGGTCAGCACCCCGGCGACCGGCGGGAACCCGCTGGCCATGGCGATGCCCAGGCACAGCGGCAGGGCGATGAGGAAGACGAGGAAGCCCGCCCGCAGGTCGGCGGCCAGGGAGGTCGGCGCGGGCGTGGGCGTGGCGGGGGACGGGGGCGCGGACGGGCGCGGAAGCGGCACGGCAGGTCCTTCGGCGGTGGGGGATCCGCCCCGCGCGGTGGTTGCGGCGCGCGGGTGCGGTGCGGATGGCGGGGTGCGGGCTAGCGCCCGCCTCGCTCCCGCGGCGGGGCGCGCGCGCCCCGGATCTCCCGGTCCGTGTGGTCCCCCCGGGCGTACGCCGACGGCGCGGGGGTGGAGGCGGGCGCGCGCCGGCCGGACTGGTCGGCGGGGCACCAGCAGTCGTCGACGGCGTCGGCGAGGTGGGTGCACCGGTCGCCGGCCTGCGTCGTCGGGGCGGCCGCGGTGTCGCAGGTGCGGGCGGGTGCGCGGGCCGCGGTGTGGCCGCCCTGTCCGGCGGCGGCGGCGACCGCGGCGGCGGTGTGGCCGGCGGCGGTGTGGTGGTGGGCCGCGCAGGGCGGGAGGCCGCCGAAGACCAGCGTGGCGAGCAGGCACGCGAGCGTGGCGATGTGCGGCACGCGTCCCTCCCCCGTCACGGTGGGTGCGCGGGGCAGCGACGGTCCGTGCACGCCCCGTTGACCGCACTTCGATGTGTGTCGATACGCTAGCGACGGGTGCGGGCCGTGTCCATAGTAGATAGCCGTGGCGGAGTGTTCACCCTCCGCACAGGCGGACCGCTAGAGCATGGACATGTGGACGTGGTCGGTGTGGTCGCTGTCGCCGCTGTAGCCGGCCCAGCCGGTGGCCGGGAACCAGATCTGGCGGTACCAGATCACGTAGAGGATCCCCAGGCGGTCGGCGTTGCGGACGAGGAACGCGGTCAGGTTGTTGCCGTACATCTTCTCGTCCTGGTTGGCGGCCGGCCGGAAGCCGCGGCGCAGCAGCGACCAGTCGCAGGCGCGGCCCTTCGGGTGCTCGAACGGACCGCCGGGGCGGTAGCAGCCGACGAAGCGGTTGAACCCCGCCCGCTTGGTCTCCCGGTACGCGTGCAGTGTCCGGGCCGTCACGCAGCCGCCGGTCGTCGGGTCGTCCAGGTCGCAGGACTGGGGCGGGAAGGTACCGTCCGCGGCCCGCGGGGCCGCCTTGGCGACGGGCGAGCGCGCGCTGACCAGGCCGCCGGTCAGGCCGCGGCCGCCGACCAGCGCCAGGGCCTTCTCCGCCTCGCGCTTCTGCTTGTCCATGATCGTGAGCTGCCGCTGCTCCTCCTGGGCCTCGGCGGCCAGCGCCTGGTGGGCGCGGTTCAGCTCGGTGATGGCCTGGTTCAGCTCGTGCAGCTTGGTGTCGTTGATCGTGTTCAGCTCGCCGAGGCGGGTGGCCCGGCTGACGAACGTGCCGGCGTCCGCGTTCTCCAGCAGCGTCGCGGCCATCCCCAGCCGGCCGATCCGGTACGAGCCGGCGGCCATCTTCGAGACCTGCGGCAGGAGCGCGTCGTGGCGCTTCTGGGCCGCCGCCACCTGCGCCGCCAGCGCCTCCTGCCGGCGCTTCGAGGACTCGGCGTTGGCCTTGGCGACCGACCAGCCCCGGCCGACCTGGTCCAGGACGTCGCGCAGCAGGGGGGAGTTCTCCTCGCCGCTGGGCTTGGGCGCCGTCGCCGTCGGGGTCGCCTTCGGCGTGGGCGAGGGCGGGGGAGCGGCCGCGGCCGGCGCCCCGGCGACGACGGTCAGGAGCGCGGCGAGGCCGGCGGACAGGCGGGTGCGGACCAACGAAGTACCTTCCCGGGACAAGGCGAGGCAGTGGTGCGTCGGGCTGCGGCGGTGGGGCGGGGGACGATCGCCGATCGGTGACCGTACCGCAACCCGGCTACCGACCGGTCGGGTGCATTCTGTCAGGCGTGTCGCCCCCGGGCGAACCGCCACCGCGACCGGTGGGCGCGGCACCCCCCCGGCGCGCCACTGTCGGTGGACAACCGGCCGCCCGGGACTCCCGATCGGCGCCGGAACGCGCTAGGTTCCGCCCCGACGGTTGTGACGCATCGGAAGGGATCACTATGACAACCCTGCGGCTGGGCGACAAGGCCCCGGACTTCAGCGCATCGAGCACCGAGGGCACGATCGACTTCCACGACTGGAAGGGCGACGCCTGGGCCGTGCTGTTCTCACACCCGAGGGACTTCACGCCCGTGTGTACGACGGAACTGGGCCGGGTGGCCGGGCTCAAGCCCGAATTCGACCGGCGCGGGGTCAAGGTGGCCGGCGTCTCGGTGGACTCGCTGGAGGAGCACCGCGCCTGGGCGGGGGACATCGAGGACGTCACCGGGCACGCCCTGAACTTCCCGCTGATCGCCGACCCGGACCGGAAGGTCGCGCACCTGTACGACATGATCCACCCGAACGCCGACGACACGCTGACGGTGCGCTCGGTGTTCGTGATCGGGCCGGACAACACGATCAAGCTGACGCTGACCTACCCGGCCTCGACCGGCCGCAACTTCGACGAGGTCCTCCGCGTGATCGACTCGCTCCAGCTCACGGCCGGGTACGCCGTGGCCACCCCGGCGGACTGGCGCGACGGCGAGGACTGCATCGTCGTGCCGGCGCTGTCCGACGAGGAGGCGCGGGCGCGCTTCCCGAAGGGTTTCGAGGCCCGCAAGCCCTACCTGCGGGTGACGCCCCAGCCGAACCGCTGACCGTCCGCGGCGGACCGTCGCCGGCCCGCCGCGCGGCCCGCCAGCGCGCCGGGCCGGCCCGCCCGGTCAGCGGGCGGTGTCGGCCAGGCCGGCGTCGCGGGCCAGGAGGGCGGCCTGCACCCGGTCGGCCACGCCCAGCTTGGCGAACACCGCCGAGAGCTGGTTGCGGACCGTCTTCTCGCTCAGGCCCAGCGCGTGCGCGATGCGGGCGTTGGACGCCCCGGCGGCCAGCCGCCGGAGGATGTCGCGCTCCCGGGACGTCAGCCGGTCGAACGGCGCGGGCGGCCCGGCCGGCCCGGTCAGCAGCGCCGGCCCCAGCCCCGGACCCAGGACGCTGCCGCCGGCCGCGACCGTCCGCAGGGCCTCGACCACCAGGTCCGGGTCGGCGTCCTTGACGACGTACCCGTGCACGCCCGTCCGCAGGGCCCGCGCGGCCACCCCGGCGTCGCGGGTCATCGTCAGGATCAGCACCCGCACCCCGGGGACCAGCTTCAGCAGCCGGCCCGCGGCCTCGATCCCGTCGCCGTCGGGCAGCGCCAGGTCCATCGCCACCACGTGCGGCCGGCAGCCGGTGGCCTCGCGCAGCGCGTCGGCGACCGTGGACGCCTCCGCGACCTGCGCCACCCACGGCTCCAGGTGCAGCAGCGCACCCAGCCCCCGGCGGAACACCGGGTGGTCGTCAACCACCAGGACGCGCAGGTCGCTCAGCACAGCTCCGCCCCTCCCACGCCGACCGCCGCCCGGGCGACCGGCAGCGTCGGCGCCGGGCCGGCCGCGGTCGCCCCGCCCGGCAGCCGGACGGTGATCGTGGTGCCCCCGGGGCCGGTGGCCACCGTGCAGTCCCCGCCCAGCTCCACCGCCCGCTCCCGCATCGACCCGAGCCCGACCCCCGACCCCTGCGCCGCGCGGGCGCCCGCGGCGCCCTCGACCGCCACGCCGGCCGGGATGCCGACGCCGTCGTCGGCCACCGTCAGCTCCAGCATCCGCCCCCGCCGGACCGCGACGCGGCAGGTCCGCGCGCGGGCGTGTCTGGCCACGTTGTGCAGTGCCTCGGCGACGATCCGGTAGGCGGCCACCTCGATCGCGGCCGGCAGCTCGCCCTCGGCGCCCGAGACGTCCAGCGACACCCCGAGGGCAGGCGAGTCGAAGCGCGCGACCTGGTCGCGCAGCGCCGCCGCCAGGCCCCGGTCCAGGGCCGGCGGGCGCAGCCCGTCCACCAGTTGCCGGACCTCGGCGCTGGCCAGCCGCAGGTCGTCGGCGAGCGCCGCCAGCAGTCCGGCCACCCGGTCCGGGTCGGCGGTCAGCCGGCTCGCCGCCCGCACCTGCATGGCCATGCCGGTCAGGGTCGGGCCGAGGCCGTCGTGCAGCTCGCGCCGCAGGCGCCGCCGCTCCTCCTCGCGGGCGGCGATCAGGCGCTCGCGGGAGCGCTGCAGGTCGCGGGTGAGCCGGGTGGACTCCGCGGCCACCGCCGCCTGCGTCGCCACGTCGGCGAGCAGGCGCCGCTCCCGCCGCCCGAACCGGGCGCCCGGGCTGCGGGTGGCCACCAGCAGCCGGCCGACGTACTCGCCGTGGGCCACCATCGGGAACGCCTCGACGTGCGGGCAGCAGGTGCCGTACTCGACCGGGGCGGCGGTCCCGGTCAGCTCGACGGCGACGTAGCCGACCTGCAGCGACCGGCCGATCGCGTCGGTGAGCATCGGCAGCAGGGCGGTCGGCTCGACGGTCCGGCCCAGGACGTCGCCGAGGCAGGCGATCACGCGGTACGGGTCGTCGCGGTCGCCGTAGACGAGCCGGTCGACGCCGTGCTGGACCCGCCGCCGCACCGGTCCGAAGCAGATCGCCACCGCCACGGTCGCCAGCAGGTTGGACTGGCCGGCGGCGGCCGGCGACCACGCGCGCAGGAGCAGTTCGCGCAGGACGTACACCAGCGCCAGGAAGCCGGTCACCACCAGGAAGCTCATGATCAGCCAGACCAGGGTCCGGTTGATCGCCTGGTCGAGCGCGTACAGCCGGTACCGCAGCACCGCCACGGTCATCGCCAGCGGCAGCGCGACCGCCGCGCAGACGCCGGCCCACCGCACGGTGGCGATGTTCAGCGCGATCCCGGCGAGCAGGACCAGCCCGCCGGCCAGCAGGCAGGCGAGCTGCCGGCGGCGCTCGTCGCGCGCGCCCCGCCAGCGCAGGCCGATGCTCGCGACGGCCACCAGCAGCAGCGCCAGGCAGGCGGCGGTGGCGTACCGGGCGACGGCCAGCGCGGCCCGCGCCCGGTCGGTGAGCACCGGCTCGTCGCCGGTCAGCAGGTCGAACGGGTGGTCCAGCGCGGCCACCGCGAGCGCGGCCGCCGACACCGCGGCCGCGCCGGCCAGCAGCGGCGGCAGCGCCCGCCAGCGCGGCGAGGGCAGCCGGCCGGCGGGGAACACGAGCAGGGTCAGGCCGATCGCCGCGTACGGCGGGAACCACAGCCACTGGCTCAGCCAGGCCGCGGGCGCCCACGCGTTGCCGCACAGGGCGACGACCTCGGCGCCGGCCAGCGCGCCGGTGGCGACCATGCCGCGGCCGACGCGGTGGCCGGGGTGCCGCCGCACGACGACGAGGCCGAACGGCAGGAACGCCAGTGCCAGCGCCGTCCACTGCCAGATGTCCTCGGGCACCCCGCGCCCGCCGCCGCCAGCCAACCCGGCCGCGACGAGACCGGCGGCCAGGACGCCGCCGGCCGCCGCCCGCACCCCGAGGGCCATGGCCGTCAGTGCCGGAACAGGCGGCAGAAGAAGTTGCAGCGGTGGCCGGCGGCCAGCGCCAGGACGGGACCGCCCCCGGGCACCGCCGTCGGCGCGGTCGGCGGTTCGGGTTCGGCGAACAGGCCGATCAGGTCGGGCACCTCGGCCCGCTGGATCCCGGCGCCGAGCACCCCGCTGATCCGGCGCCGCAGGGCGGCCGGGTGCCCCGCGTACCGCCGGTCCGGGACCAGCAGGTCCCCGCCGGCACCCACCCGGGCCCGCGTCGCCCGGGCGTCGTAGAAGTCCACCCGCCCGCGCAGCTCGGGCCGGGCGGTCATCGCCACGCGCAGGTCGTCCTCGCTGCTGAACGTGCGCGCCCAGCGGTCGTTGCCGCTGATCGCGATCACTGGCCACTCCAGGCTCATGGCTACCTCCTGATGTCCCCGGCGGCGGGCCGCCGGCCGGGAGATGTCCCCTGCCCTCAGCTTGCCGCCGCGCGGCGGCCCGGCGCAGCCGCTCGGGCGGACCTCCCGCCCGGCCGGGACAGGTGTCCCTGTCGGCCGGGGCGCCCGCGGCGGGAACGTGGGTGCATCGACAGCACGAGAGGCAGGGGGGTGAGCCGGATGAACGCCACCGAGATGTTCACCGCGGCGCGGGTCGAGGCGCTGTTCGCCAGCAGCCTGGGGACGGGCGTGCCGGCCAGCCGGCGGCAGGCCGACGACGCGATCCGCGCCGCGGTCCGGGTGCACGGCGGGCTGCGCGGCTGCCTGGCCGAGATGGCCACGTCGTACGGCGAGCACCCCGAGACGGCCGCGCGCCGCTCGGCGTGGGCCCGCAGCCTGGTCGAGCGCCTGTACGCGGACCGGCCCCTCCCCGTGCACTGCACCCGCGGCGCAGGCCGCCCGTAGACGCGGCGCAGCCCTGTGCTGTGCTGGTGAAATGTCCGGTTCCATCAGGGGGGATGGGGATGTCCATGAAGCACATCAGTTCACGGCGGGCCGGGGTACGCCTGGTCGCCGTCGTCGCCGCCGCCGCCGTGTCGGCGTTCGGCGGTGTGGCCGCTGCCGAGGCCGCGCCGCGCAAGTCGACCCGGACGGCGACGATGGCGGACGTGGCGGGGGCGCCGCCGGCCGGGTTCGCGTCGTGGGCGGCCCTGGCCGCCGCGCAGACGGACCTGTACCGCCAGGCGACCAGGCTGCAGCGGGCCACCGGCGGCCAGGCCGGCTTCACCGGCATCGAGCTGGCCGTCAGCGAGCGCCGGATCAACCTGTTCTGGCACGGCGGCATGTCCCGGTCCACGGCGGCGAAGGTGGCCGCGCTGGCGCCGCGCGCCGAGGTGCGGTCGGCCCGGTACTCGGCCCGGCAGCTCCGGGCCGCGGCCACGAAGCTGACCCGGGCGGGCACCGTGGACGGTGCCCGCGTCGTCCGGCTGGCCGCGGCGACCGACGGCTCCGCCCTGGAGGTCGGCGTCAGCGGCGCCGTCACCGGGGCCCGGGCCGCCAGCGCGACCCGCACCGCCGGGGTGGCCCTGCGGGTCGGCACCGGCAGGGCCGCCGACCCCGCGTACCACCGCCTCGACGACTCGCCGCCGTTCTGGGGCGGTTCGCGGGTGCACAACGCCACCCGCGGCGGCCGCTGCACCGCCGGCTTCGGCATCCGCAGCCGCTCCAGCGGGGCCACGGGCCTGCTGTTCGCCGCGCACTGCGGGGAGAACGGCGACCGGTTCACCACGCCCACCGGGCGGCACATCGGCTACGCCACCGCGAAGGTGGCCAGCGCCGACACGATGGTGATCCCGGTCAGCGCGGGCGGCCGGATCTACGTCGGCGGCACGACGTCGTCCGCGTCGTTCCCGGTCACCGGCGCCGGCTACAGCTTCGCGGGGCAGTGGATCTGCACGTCGGGTTCGTTCTCGGGCACCCGCTGCGCCATCCAGGTGGTGCGGACCAACGAGTGGGTCAACATCACCGGGATCGGCTGGGTGTACCCGCTGGTCCGGGCGGAGCAGTACTACCGCCAGAACGCGGTCGGGCAGGGCGACAGCGGCGGCCCGGCGTTCGCCGACGAGGGCAACCGGGCGCGCGCGCTCGGTACCAACACGGCGATCGACGGCGGCACCCAGGTCGCCTGCACCGGCGAGGGGAACCGGATCTGCGCCTGGCGGATGTGGTACGCCGACGTGCCCAACGCGCTCGTCCGGCACAACTCCACCATCATCACCGGCTAGTACCGGCACCGGTGTGCCGCGGGCGGCGGATCCCTGACCGGGATCCGCCGCCCGCGCGCGTCCGGCCCGCACCGGCCGGCGGCGCGTGCGTCGGGGGCGGCGCGGGGCTACCCGGGCCGCGGGGCGGCTAGGCCGGGCGCAGTGCCGTGATCCGGCGGGGACCCACGCTGTACAGCGCACCGGCGTCGGCGGTCAGCGCGCCCAGCGGGCCGGGCAGGGCAGGGGCCGCCGGGCCGCCGTCGGCGGCGCGCAGGGACACCAGCTCGTCGGGTCCGCTGCCGTCGAGGCGGGTGGCGTGCAGGTGGGCGGCGGTCGCCAGCAGGCCCGTGACCCGCCCGCCGCCGTCCCACCGCCAGCACACCGCGCCGCGGGCCAGGTCCACCGCCAGGACCCCGGCCTCGGTGGCCAGGTACCCCGTGCTCCCCCGGCGGGCGGTGCCGACGACCACCACCTCGCCCAGCGGCAGCTCCCAGCCGGCGGCGCCCGTGCCGGCGTCGAGGCGGACCAGGGTCCGGGTGAAGTCCGGGTCGTGCCGCAGCGCCACCAGGTACCCGCCCAGGTCCCAGCCCGGGACCGGGGCGAACGCGCCGGGGTGCCGCCAGCGCGCGGCGCCGGTGGCCAGGTCCCGCAGGGAAAGCTGCGGCACGTCGTCGGTGGACTGGTACAGCAGCCGGGCCGGGCCGTCGGGGTCCACCGCGGCGACCGGGTAGTGGTCCGGCACCAGCCGCGAATCGCCGCCGTCGGCCAGACGGCACGTCCACGCCTCGTGGTAGTTCGCCTTGAGGGTCATGAGGTGGACCGCGACCCGGTCGCCGCGGACGCCCAGCGCGCCGGTGTGCCTGTCGGCCGGCAGCCGCCACCGCTGCGCGCCGTCGGCCCCCGCCAGCGATCGCAGGGCGACGTTGCGCGCCCCGGCGGGGCCGACCGGGCGCCGCTGGTGCAGGGCGAGCACGCCGTCGGCGGTCGCGGCGAGGTCGGTGGAGTGCAGGTCGTCGACCGGGTGCCGCCACAGGTCCGCCCCGGTGTCGGCGCGCAGGGCGCGGACCGCGGTGCCCTGGGCCAGGTACAGCCGGCCGCCGCCGACCACCGGCGCCGACCGGACCGGGTCCGGGCCGCGCGCCACGGACCAGAGCTGCCGGTCCGACCACGCGCGGTCGCGGTCCGCGACCGGCCGGCCTCCGCCCCGGCCGGCACGGGCGCTGCCGCCGGGCACCGCCCACGCCGCGCGGGGGCCGGCCGCGCCGAGCGCCCAGGCCGCGGCCGCGCCCGCCAGGACGGCCCGGCGGCCGAACGGTCCGGGGCCGGGCGGACCGGCGGTGCGGGGGCCGGGCGGTTCACGGTCGGTCATCTGCGGCTCCCGCCTGCCGGTGGCGCGCCGCGGCGGCGCACCATGGTGGACACCCGCGATGGTGTCGTGACCCGGCGGTGGTCACAACCCCCCACTTTCCGTCCCCGCGGTCCCGCCCCGGCCGCCCGCGCCCGCGCCGGGCGACCGGTACCGCCGCCGACCTGCGGAAACCGGCGTCAATGCGGCGCAAAGGCCCTCGATCACCCTGGCGGCGGCGCCCGCCGCGGGCCGGTTACCGTGGGGGAATGGGTGGGGTGCGACGGCCGCGGGTGGGGCACATTCAGTTTCTCAACTGCCTGCCGCTGTACTGGGGGCTGATGCGCTCGGGCGCGCTGCTCGACGTGGAGCTGTCCAAGGACAGCCCGGACCGGCTCAACGCCGCGCTCGTCGCCGGTGACCTCGACATCGGCCCGATCTCGCTGGTCGAGTACCTGCGCCACGCCGACGACCTGCTGCTGCTGCCCGACCTCGCGGTGGGCAGCGACGGGCCGGTGCAGTCGGTGAACCTGGTCACCACCAGGCCGCTGGCCGCGCTGGACGGCGGGCGGGTCGCGCTGGGCTCCACGTCGCGCACCGGTGTCCTGCTGGCCCGGATGGTCCTCGGCCAGCGGTACGGCGTGACCCCGCGCTACTTCCGCTGCCCGCCGGCCCTGACCCAGATGATGCTGGAGGCCGACGCGGGCGTCCTGATCGGCGACGTGGCGCTGCGCGCCCGGCTGCACCCCCCGGCGGGCCTGGAGGTCGTCGACCTCGGCGCCCAGTGGCGCGACTGGACCGGCCTGCCCATGGTCTTCGCGGTGTGGGCGGTGCGGCGGGAGTTCGCGCAGGCGCACCCGGGGATGGTCAAGGAGGTGCACGAGGCGTTCCTGCGCTCGCGCGACCTGTGCCTGGCCGAACTGGACACCGTCGCCGCCGCCGCGGCGCGCTGGGAGGAGCTGTCGCCCGCGACGCTGGCGGCGTACTTCCGGGTGATCGACTTCGCGCTCGGCCCGCGGCAGGTCGCCGGCCTGTGCGAGTTCGCCCGCCGCGCCGCCGCGCTGGGCGAGGCGCCGCCGCTGCCGCCCGAGGGCCCGTCCTTCTTCGCCGGCTGAGCCGACCCGGCGCGCCCCGGACCGACCCGGCGCGACCCGGACCGGCGCGGTCCCGGCCGGTACCCGGTCCCGGCCGGCGGGGCGGTCAGGCGCGCAGGGCGGCGCCGACCTTCTTGCAGAGGCCGGCGCCGTAGTCGTGACCCAGCTCGGCCGGGTAGCGGGTGACGACGCCGACGCTCCAGCGGTCGCCGATGGCCAGGCAGTTGACCTCGTACAGGCCGGTGTCCTCCCGGACCACCCAGCCGTTCTTGATCGCGATGCCGGCGCGGGTGCGCCCGGTGAACGCGTCCCGGACGCCGAAGTCGCCCACGCCGCGGACCGCGCGCATCTCGTCGAGCAGCCACCCGGTCCACGTCGGGCCGGCCGCGCGCCCCCCGGCGATGCAGCCGCCCAGCCGGGCGATGTCCCGGGCGGAGAGCTGCACCACGCTCCAGTCGCCGCTGGGCTCCCCGTCGGTCAGGCCGCACAGGCGCATCATCCGCCGGCCGGACTCCAGGTTGCCGACGGCCTCGTACAGCGCGATCGCGGCCTCGTTGTCGCTGTCGCGGATCATCCGGCTGAGCTGTTCCATCCGGGCCGCGGTCGGCGTCTCGCCCGCGGCGGCGCGGCGCCGCAGGTAGTCGGCGGCGATCCACGCCTTCATCAGGGAGGCGGTGCGGTTCGTCGTGGACAGGCCCGTCGAGCCGAACACCCGCCCGCTGCGGCGGTCGAGCATGGCCCACTCGGCGACCCCGGCGGACCGCAGCGCCAGCCGCACCGGCCGGACCGCCAGCGGCGCCGCGGCGCGGCTGGGTTTCGGCGCCGGGGTGCCGGCGGGGGCGCTGACGCCGGTGCCGGCGCCGGCACCGACCCACGCCGGCCTGCCGGCCACGGCCGACGGCCGCAGGTAGCTGACGGCTACGCCGCCGGCCACGGCCAGCGCGAGCAGGACGGCGCCGATGCGCAGCACCCGGGGCTTCCGGGTGGCCGCCGACGCCTGGGGGAGGCGCGTCATGGGGGCTGTTCTCCGAGGGGGACGTGCGTCGCGGCGGGGTATGCCGCGCGAGGGGTGGTGCGGGGGTGTGCGAAGTCTAGAGCCGCCGTCGATGAGTTGGCCGGGGGCCCGGCAGGGTTCGGGCGGTCGGCCGGCGAGGTCCGACCGAGTGGCCCCCCGGGGTACCCGACTGTGACACCGCTTGGCGCCCGTGGCCCGTAGCTGTAACACTGGGGGGGTGTACGGGAATGATTTCGGGCCGCCCGACGAGGGCGTTGATCAGGTCAAAGACCCTGATCGGGACACCGCGCACGCCGACGCCGCCGCCGCGGCGCTGGGCGAGGGCCTGCTGGGCGAGGTGGCGGCCGCCGAGGCGGCGCTGGCCGAGGCCGCCGGCCGTACCGTCGGGCGGGCCGCCGCCGACGCCGACGAGGCCGCGCTCCAGGCGTACTTCGACGCCGTCATCGCCGCCGACCAGAAGATCGAACCCCGTGACTGGATGCCGGAGAAGTACCGGCGGACCCTGATCCGGCAGATCGCCCAGCACGCGCACTCCGAGATCATCGGGATGCAGCCGGAGGGCAACTGGATCTCCCGGGCGCCCTCGCTCCAGCGCAAGGCGATCCTGCTGGCCAAGGTCCAGGACGAGGCCGGCCACGGGCTGTACCTGTACGCCGCCGCCGAGACGCTGGGCATCACCCGCGAGGAGCTGGTGGAGATGCTGGTCAGCGGCCGGCAGAAGTACAGCTCGATCTTCAACTACCCGACCCTGACCTGGGCCGACGTCGGCGCGGTCGGCTGGCTGGTGGACGGCGCCGCCATCGTCAACCAGGTGCCGCTGTGCCGCTGCTCGTACGGCCCGTACGCCCGGGCGATGATCCGGGTGTGCAAGGAGGAGTCGTTCCACCAGCGGCAGGGGTACGAGGTCCTGCACGTCCTCGGCCACGGCACGCCGGGGCAGCGGGCGATGGCCCAGGACGCGGTGGACCGCTGGTGGTACCCGTCGCTGGCGATGTTCGGGCCGCCGGACGCCGACTCCACCCACTCGGCCCAGTCCATGGCCTGGAAGATCAAGCGGTTCAGCAACGACGAACTGCGCCAGCGCTTCGTCGACATGTGCGTCGACCAGGCGCGGTCGCTGAACCTGACCCTGCCCGACCCCGACCTGCGGTGGAACGCGCAGCGCCGGGCGTACGACTACACCCAGCCCGACTACGACGAGCTGATGCGGGTCATCTCGGGCGACGGACCGTGCAACCGGCAGCGGATGGCGTTCCGGCGGCAGGCGCACGCCGACGGCGCGTGGGTCCGGGAGGCGGCCGCGGCCTACGCGGCGAAGCGGGCCAGCGACAGAGAGGCGGTACCGGCGTGACCGGCCAGACCCCCACCCCGGCCGAGCCGCTGTGGGAGGTGTTCGTGCGGCCCCGCCGCGGGCTGTCGCACGGGCACGTCGGCAGCCTGCACGCCCCCGACGCGGAGCTGGCCCTGCGGCACGCCCGCGACCTGTACACCCGCCGGCAGGAGGGGGTCTCCATCTGGGTCGTGCCCGCCGCGGCGCTCACCGCCTCCAGCCCGGACGAGAAGGACGCCTTCTTCGACCCGGCGGCCGACAAGGTGTACCGGCACCCCACCTTCTACGACGTGCCCGAGGGGGTGGCCCACCTGTGAGCCGCCCCGGCCTGTTCGACTACCTGCTCGCCCTCGGCGACGACGCCCTGGTCACCGCCCAGCGGCTGGGCGAGTGGTACGCGTCCTCGCCGGCCATGGAGGAGGACATCGCGCTGGCCAACATCGCGTTGGACCAGCTCGGCGCCGCCCGGCTGCTGCTGTCCTACGCCGCCGAGGTGCCCGACACGGCCCTGCCAGCGCGGACCGGCGGCCCCCTGCCGGTCGCCGCGCGGCCGCTGGACGAGGACGCGCTGGCGTACCGGCGCGACGACCGCCAGTTCCGCAACGCGCTGCTGACCGAGCTGCCGCACGGCGACTTCGCCCACGTCGTCACCCGGCTGCTGTTGCTGGCCGCGTACCAGGTGCCGCTGTACGACCGGCTCGCCGCCGCCGACGACCCGCGACTGGCGGCCATCGCGGCCAAGACCCGCAAGGAGGTGGCGTACCACCTCGACCACGCCGCCACCTGGGTGCGCCGGCTCGGCGACGGCACGGCCGAGTCGCACGGCCGCGCGCAGGCGGCGGTGGACGCGCTGTGGCCGTACACGCACGAGCTGTTCGCGCCGCTGGCCGGCGGCCCGATCGACCCGGCGACGCTGCGGGCGGACTGGGAGCGCACGGTCACCGCCGTCCTCGCCGAGGCGACCCTCGCCCGCCCCGCCGACGGCTGGGCGCCGGGCGGCGGGCGCGACGGCCTGCACACCGAGCACCTGAGCTACCTGCTCGCCGAGATGCAGTCCCTGCACCGCGCGCACCCGGGCGCCCGCTGGTGACCGCGGCGACGGCGGCGGCGACGCAGCGGGCGTGGGCGGCGGCGGGCGCCGTCGCCGACCCCGAGCTGCGCGTGGTCACCATCGCCGACCTCGGCATCCTGCGCCACGTCGCCGTGGACGCCGACGGCGTCACGGTGACGATCACCCCGACGTACACCGGCTGCCCGGCGATGGACGCGATCCGCGCCGACATCCGGCGGGCGCTCGCCGCCGCCGGCTACCCGCGGGCGCGGGTCGAGACGGTGCTCGACCCCGCCTGGTCCACCGACGACATGACGGCCGCGGCGCGGGACAAGCTCGCCGCCGCGGGCGTCGCGCCGCCGGCCGCCCGGGGCGCCGGCCCGGTGCCGCTGACGCTGGCCGCCCGCTGCCCGCGCTGCGGCTCGCCGGACACCGAGGTGCTGAGCCGCTTCGGCTCGACCGCCTGCAAGGCGCTGCACCGGTGCCGGGCGTGCGCCGAGCCGTTCGACCACTTCAAGCCCCTGTGAGCACCCGCGAAGCCCCTGTGACCACCCGCGACCGAGGAGGCTGGCGTTGTCCAGCGTGACCGTCCGCAAGCCGACCCGCCGCCGGCCGGTCTTCCACGCGCTGCCGGTGACGGCGATCGACCAGCTCACCGACGAGGCACTGGCGATCACCATGGCCGTACCGGCGGAGCTGCGCGGGGACTTCGCGTTCACCGCGGGGCAGCACCTGACGGTCCGCCGGGTGGACGAGTCCGGCGAGGAGGTGCGGCGGTCGTACTCGATCTGCTCGACGCCGCGCGCGCTCGCCGCCGGGGGGACGGTGCGGATCGGCGTGAAGGCGATCCCCGGGGGCTCGTTCTCGGCCTGGGCCGCCGCCCACCTGCGGGTCGGCCAGACGATCGACGTGCTGCCGCCGCTGGGCCACTTCACCACCGAGTTCGACCCGGGCCGGGCCCGCCGGTACGCCGGGATCGTCGCCGGGTCCGGGATCACGCCGGTCCTGTCGCTGGCCGCCACCGCCCTGGAGACCGAGCCGGACAGCACGGTGACGCTGCTGTACGGCAACCGGTACGCGCGCAGCGTGATGTTCGCCGAGGAGCTGGCCGACCTCAAGGACCGGTACCCGGCCCGCCTGCACGTGCTGCACGTGCTCTCCCGGGAGGCGCAGGAGGCCGCCCTGCTCTCGGGCCGGCTGGACCGCGACCGGCTGGCCCGGCTGTTCGCCACGCTGGTGCCGCCCGCCGGGATCGACGAGTGGTTCCTGTGCGGGCCGTTCGAGATGGTCGAGACGGCGCACGCGCTGCTGCGGGAGCGAGGCGTGCCGGCCGAGCGGGTGCACAGCGAACTGTTCTTCGTCGCCTCCGCGTCCGCCGCCCCGGCCCCGGTCGTGGACGCGGCGGCCGGCGACACCGAGGTGACCCTGCTGCTGGACGGGCGCGCGTCGACGTTCCCGATGGCGCGCGGCGAGCGGGTGCTGGACGCGGCGCTGCGGGTGCGCGCCGAGCTGCCGTACGCCTGCAAGGGCGGCGTGTGCTCCACCTGCCGCGCCAAGGTCACCGTCGGGAAGGTGGAGATGGCGCACAACTACGCGCTGGAGCCCGACGAGCTGGCCCGCGGGTACGTCCTGACCTGCCAGTCGACGCCGCTGACCGACGCGCTGACGGTCGACTTCGACGCCTGAGGCGCGCCCTGACCGGTATCCACCGACACCTCGTGTCCGCCTGGCCCGGAACGTCCTGACCTGCTACGCGTCGACCCCGGCGGCGAGGGCGGCCGGGGCCGAACGGCCGCTGGACGGCGCCGATGATCTCATCGAATATGGTGCACGGACGGCCGGTGATCCTGGGGGTGGAGCGTTGCGTGACCGCATGTCCGGCGCCGTGGCGCCCGAGCACGCGCCGCCGCCGGTCCAGCCGACCCGGTCGGGTCGCGCCTGGCGCCGGCAGACCGGCCGGGCGCCGGACGGCGCCGTCGTCGCCGTCAGCGGGGTCGGCGCGCTGTCCGGGGACTGGTTCTGGTCGCTGCGGGCGACCTCCCCGCGGGCGTCGGTCGGCCTCACCGTCGGCGCCGCCGGCTACCTGGGCCTGCGGGCGGCCGAGTTCCCCACCCCGGTCGAGGCGGTCACCTACCGGGGGCGGGAGCTGGCGCTGCGCTCCGGCGGTACCGCCGCCGAACCGCGCTGGCTCGCCGGCCTGCGCGGCGCCCGGCACGACCTCATGTGCGCCGGCCCGGGCGCGCCGCCGCGGCTGGCCGACCTCGTCGCGCTGCTCGCCGACCTGGACCCCGCCGACGCCCCGGGCGGGCTGGTCCTGCGGACGCGCGGCGACACCCGGCTCTGGGGGGTGTGCGGCCGGCAGTACGTGGCCGGCGTCGGCACGCTCACCGTCTACCCGCGCGCCGAGGCCGCGGGACTCGTGCCCGCGACGCCCGGCAAGGCGGTCGCGCACGGGCGCCTCTGGACCACGACCGCCGGCTTCGCGCCCGGTACCGGCGGCTACTTCGTGCACGCCGGGCCGACAGCCGTGGCGATGGTCCGCGACGAGCGCGGGATCGAGGCCGACGCCTCCGATGCCAGCGTCGCCGACCTGCTCGAATCCCTGCGCGTGGACTGGGCCGGGGCGCCGTCGTGACCGGCGTCCTGACCGCGGCGCTCGCGCTGTCCTGGGTGGCCATCGGGCTGCTGGCCGCCGGCTACGCCGCGCTCACGGTCCAGGTGCGGGAGCTGCGCGGGCCGGGCGGCCCCGCCGGGCTGGCCGGCCCGGCGCGGGTCCACGAACTGGCCGCCCCGCGGGCGCGGACCGTGGTCCTCGTGGTGGCGCAGAGCTGCGGCACCTGCCGCACCGTGTTCCCCGCGTGGGGCAACGCCGCCCGGCTGCTGCGCGCCCGCGGCCTGCACACCGCGGTCCTCAGCGCCGACGGGTCCGCGCACTGGGAGCTGGACCCCGAGGACCGGCTGGTCCTCCAGTCCCAGTTGTCGGCGCCGCTGCTGCTGGCCTACCAGCCGGCGCTGGCCGTGGTCGACCACCACGGCGCGGTCCGGTCGACCGAGCCCGTCGGGTCCGTCCGGCGGCTGGAGGAGCTGTGTGCGGCGCTCGCCGCGGACGGGACGGCGGTACCCGGTGAGCGCTGACTTCTTCGTCGACATCCCGACCTTCACCCCGGGCCAGCTCGGCGCCGGGCCGGCCGCCGGGCGGCCCCCCTCCGCCGGCCCGCCCGACTCCGCCGGCCCGCCCGACTCCGGCGGTCCGGCCGGGACCGGCGGGCGGCCCGAGCCCGGGGGGTGGCCGCGGGCGGGCGGGTTCGCGCGGCGGACGTTCCTGCGGACCGCCCTGGCCGGCGTCGGGGCGCTGGCGCTGTCCGGGCTGACCTGGCTCGGGGAGCGGCTGCCGGCGTCGGCCGCGCCGCCGGCCCGCGACTCGCTGCACCCCCAGCGCTGCATGGACGTCGACGTCCCCGGCGACACCCCGTGCTGGGGCCGGGAGCTGATCTCGGCCAGCTACTGCGCCGAGGACGGCCAGCACCGCACCGACACCGTGCGGACCGCCGGGGCGACGTACGCGCACGGGTGGGAGCCGACGTGCGGCGGGTACGCCGGCTGGTTCTGGCGCAGCCAGGGCCGGACGATCAACTGCTGGGACGGGTACGTCCGGGTGCGCGACGCGCACAGCGGCCGGGCGCACTACGCGACGACGAGCTGCCGGCAGGAGCTGGCGTGAGGGGGTACCGCCCGCTGCCGGTGACGCTGGCCGTGGCCGGCGCGGCCGGCGGGGCGGCGGCCGCCGCACTCGGCGCGGGCGGGCCGGCTGCCGCGGTCGTGGCCGCCGTGGGCCTCTGCGTCGTCGCCGGGCACTCGGTGTCCGGGTCGGTGTGAAGCCACAACTCAGCCGCGTTGCTGGCCTCGTCGGTCTGGCGGGGTGACCGGAGTGCCGCGTACTTCCGCCGCGGGCTGGTCCTCGGCGGGGCCGCGACCGGGGTGCTCGCCCTGCTGCCCGCCGCGGTGGCGCAGGCGGTGCTGCCGGCCGGGTGGCGGTGGGCGCTGTACGCGCTGCTGGTCCTCGTGTGCGCGGCCTGCGACGGCGGCCTGGTGCGCTGGCGGCTGCCGCAGAACGCCCGGCAGGTACCCAGCTCGATCATCGTGGACGCCGGTGGGGCGGGGGCGCTGCGGTTCGGCTTCGAGATGGGTACCGGGCTGCGGACGTACCTGCCCGGCCACCTGCCGTACGTGGCGCTCGGCGGCGCGCTGCTCGTGGCGCCCTGGTGGCTCGCGCCGGTGCTCGGGGCGGCCTTCGGCGCCGCCCGCACCGTGATGGTGTGGGCCGTGCTGGCCGGCGGCGACGCGACCGCCTGGGACGCCGCCCACCGGCGCCGCCGGCACCTGCTGGCGGCCGTGGGCTGGGCGGCCGCGGCGGTGTGCCTGGCGGTCGCCGCCGCGGCGACGCCGTGCTGAGCCGCTCGGGGACCCCACCAGCAGCTCACCGGCGAGTCCACCGCGTCGCCCGAAACTGAACCGCCACTCCGGCACCCCGCGCCCGCGGGAGCTGCGCCCGGCGCGCGGGGACCGTCGATCCTCACCTGGCCGAAGTCCGTTCAGGCGGTGCTGCCCCGGACGAGAGCCTCCGCTGCGAGGTGGCAGGCGGCGGGGTGGCGGCGTGCGCCCGGGGGGAGCATGATGGCGGCGCGGGCCGCGGGGCGGCCTGCGTGATCCTGTCCACGGGGGTGGCACATGGCGAGTCCTTTCACGACCTTGTCCCGGCGCGCGTTGCTGGGGGGCGCCGCGCTGGGCGCCTTCAGCGTCGTCGGCGCCCCGCCCGCGCGGGCGCGCCGTCGCCGCGCGGGTGAGCTGCCGGCGGTCCGGTGGCGCGCTCCGCTCCCCGGCGCCTTCGACGTGCACGCCGGCACGGTCTACCGCAGCACCCCGGGCAAGCTCCACGCCCACGCGGCCGCCGACGGCGCGGTGCGGTGGGAGGTGCCGTCGCACGTACAGGCGAAGGAGGCCGCCCACCTCGTCGCGGCCGGGCCGCGGGCCGTCGCCGCCGTCGCCCGGTACCGCAAGGCCGGGTCACCGGCGTACGACGCGCACGCGGAGACCGTCGACGGCGGCGGCCGGCCCCTGGGCGCCGTGCGCTCGTGCAGCGGTGTGCCCTACTGGTTCGACTCGACCCTGGTCCGGGCGGTGCAGGCCAGCAACTCCAGCTACCACTGGGTGGCGGCGCACGCCGAGGACGGCAGCCCGCTGTGGTCCACCTCGGACGGCGGCAGCCGTCGGGCGTGGTTGGCGACCCGGCCGCTGGCCGGACAGGTCTCCGCCCGCGCACTGCTCGTCCGCGACCGCACCGAGGACCGGCCCGCCAGCGCGTCGCTGGTGGACGTCCGGACCTGTGCCCCTTCCTGGACGCTGGAGGGAGTCCTGAGCGGGGGGGAGTGGGGGTACGACTCGGGCGGCCACCTCGTCCTGCCTACCGAGGCGGACGGTGCCGGGGTCGGGGCCGGGGTGCGCCGCCTGGACGCCGCCACGGGGGGCACGGTCTGGAGCGTGCCGGCGGACCTGCTCCAGGAGGCGGTGCCCTACCGCGACTCGGTCCTGGTCGGCGGCGCCGTCGGCACGGTCCGCAGCCTCGACGCGGCGACCGGCGCGCCGCGCTGGCAGGTGGACGTCGCCCGGGGCTTCGAGCGGATGCGGCTGGCGGTCAGCGGCGGCACCCTGCTCGTCAGGTACAACGCGACCGTGTACCCGCTGGACGCGGCGACCGGCGCGCCGCGCGGCGGGGCGTGGCCCGGGTACGTCACGCGGCTGACGGCCGACGCCACCGGCGTGTACGCGGCGGTGGACGACGAGCTGCTCGCCTTCGACCCGCTGCCCTAGGCGCCGGCGGCGAGGCGGCGGCGGGCGGTGTCGACCCGGACGGTGACCCCCGCGGCGTCCAGGTGCTCCAGCAGCGGGATCGCCACCCGGCGGGTCGTGCCCCAGGCGCGACGGGCGTCGCTGGCCGTGAACGCGGCGGGCAGCCCGGCCAGCGCCGCCGCCGCGCGGCCGGCGGCGTCCGGCCCCAGCACCACGTTGCCGGGCAGCCGCAGGAGCAGGCCGGCGCGGGCGGCGGCGGCGAGTTCCCGGCTGCCCAGGCCCAGCGCGGCGAGGCGGTCGTTGTCCGGCGCCGCGAACGGCGTCGCCGCCAGGGGCGCCAGCAGGGTCGCCACGGCCTCCCGCACGCGCGGCGGCAGCGCGGTGCCGGGCGCGGTGATCCGCCCCTCGCGCAGCGCCAGCGGCGGCGCCACGAGCGCGGCCGCCAGCGCCGGGTCGGGTAGGGCCAGGGCGGTCGTCGCCGCCTCGACCGGCATCGCCGGGTGCAGCGGGTGCGCGGCGGCGTAGGCGGCGACGGCGGCGGCGAGCCGGTCGCGCAGGCCGGCCCAGGTGCCGGCGTCGGCGTGCCAGTCGGCGGCGACCGGCGTACCGGGCGGAGCCACCCCCATCGCCCGCATGGTCGGGGCGCGCAGGAGGCCGTGCAGCGCGAGCAGCGCCGCGCCGTCCGGCGGGCTGCCGGCGGCCCCGAGCGCCGCGGCCCGGTCGGCGGCCCGGTGCCGGCGGTCCAGGGCGCGCGGCCGGACGTCCAGGACCGTCACGCCGACGACCGCGCCGGTGCCCGGGTCCCGCCACAGCGCCCGGTCCCCGGTGCGCAGCGGCAGGGGCCGGGAGAGCCGCAGCCGCGCGAGGCCGTCGCCAACGGGCCGCCAGCGCGCCGGTACCGCGGCGGCGCCGATGTGCAGCACCCCCTCCCGCGGCGGCGCCCCGGCCGGGTCGTGTCGCACGTCGACCTCGGCGGTGGGCAGCCAGGCGCCGGGGGTGAGCAGGGCCGCGCCGCGGTGCACGTCGGCGCGGTCCACGCCGCGCAGGTTGACGGCGACCCGGGCGGTACCCGCGACCTCCTCGCGCGCGCGGCCGAGGGCGTGCAGGCCGCGGACCCGCACGGGGGTGCCGTCGTCGCGCAGCAGCACGTCGCCCACCCGCAGCCGGCCGGCCTGGAGGGTGCCGGTGACGACGGTGCCGGCCCCGTCGATCGTGAAGCCGCGGTCCACCCAGAGCCGGACGTCGGCGCCGGGGTCGGCGGGCGGCAGGGCCGCGGTCGCGCGGTGCAGGGCCGCGCGCAGCTCGGGCAGGCCGGTACCGGTCCGGGCGCTGACCGGTACCGCCTCGATGCCGGCCAGGGTCGTTTCGGCGAGCGCCCGGCGCGCCTCGGCCAGCGCCGCCGTCGGGTCGGCGAGGTCGGCGCGGGTCACGGCGAGCAGGCCGTGCTGGACGCGCAGCGCGTCCAGGGCGCGTAGGTGCTCGTACGACTGGGCGCGCATCCCCTCGTCGGCGGCGACGACGAACAGGACGGCCGGGACCGGGCCGACGCCCGCGAGCATCGTGGCGACGAAGCGCCGGTGTCCGGGTACGTCCACGAAGGCGGTCGGCGGGCCGGCGGCCGGCGCGGTCCAGGCGAAGCCGAGGTCGATGGTGAGCCCGCGGCGCCGCTCCTCGGCGAGCCGGTCGGGGTGGGTACCGGTCAGCGCCTCGACCAGCGTCGACTTGCCGTGGTCGACGTGGCCGGCGGTGGCGACGAGGTACATCAGCGGGCGGCCAGCCGCGCGGCCAGCGCCGCGTCGTCGGCGGGGTCGACGGTGCGCAGGTCCAGCAGCAGCCGCCCGCCGGCCACCCGCCCGAGTACCGCCGGGGTGCCGGTGCGCAGGCCGGCGGCCGCGGCGGCGGGCAGCGCGAGCGCCACGCTGGGCAGGTCGACGCCGGGCGCCCCGCCCCCGCCGACCGTGGCGGTGCTGTCCACGACGGCCGGCGCGCCGCCGGCCGCGCGGGCGACGGCCTCCGCCCGGCGGCGCAGCCCGGCCAGGTCGGCGCGGAGGGCGGCGGTGACCGGCGGCTCCGGCCCGGTGAGCGTCGCCTCCAGGGCCGCGGCGGTGAGCTTGTCGATCCGCAGCGCGCGGGCCAGGGGGTGCCGGCGCAGCGCGCCGACCAGCTCCGGGTCCCCGAGCAGCAGGCCACACTGCGGGCCGCCGAGCAGCTTGTCGCCGCTGGCCGTCACCAGGGCGGCGCCCGCGCGCAGGGACGTGCGGGCGTCGGGCTCGTCGGGCAGCAGCGGCTCGGGTACCAGCAGGCCGGACCCGATGTCGTGGACCACCGGCGGGCCGAGCGTGGCCAGCGCCGCCACCGGCGCCTCGGCGACGAACCCGGTGAGCCGGAAGTTGGACGGGTGGACCTTGAGGATCAGCGCGGTGTCCGGGCCGACCGCCTCGGCGTAGTCGGCGAGGTGGGTGCGGTTGGTGGTACCGACCTCGCGCAGGCGCGCGCCCGCCGCGGCCAGCAGCGCCGGCAGCCGGAAGCCGTCGCCGATCTCGACCAGCTCGCCGCGGCTGACCAGGATCTCCCGGCCGCCGGCCAGGGCGGCGGCGACCAGCGTCAGCGCCGCCGCGTTGTTGTTCACCACGTGGGCGCCGACGGCGCCGCCGACGGCCGCGGCGAGCGCGTCGACCGCCGTGCGGGCGCGGGGGGCGCGGCGGCCGTCAACCAGGTCCAGCTCGATGTCGACGGTCCTGCCCGCCAGCCGCACCGCGTCGAGGGCGGCGGGGGACAGCGGCGCCCGGCCGAGGTTGGTGTGGACCAGGACGCCGGTCGCGTTGATCACCGCTCGCAGGCCGGTGGCGGCCGGCGGCAGCGCGGCCAGCGCGGCGTCGGCCAGGTCACCGGGGTCGAGCCGGCCGGCGCGGGCGAGCGCCGCCGCCGCGGCCACGGCGTCCTTGACCCGGTGCCGGCCGAGGCGGACCGCCGCGGCCACCAGCCGCGGGTCGGCCAGGACCGTGTCGGTGCGGGGGATCCGGCGTCGCCTGTCCACTCTTGCCTCCCGTGCGGCGGAACCGTCCGTGCGGCGGCTCCCGTGCGGGCGGACCCCCGGATGGCGGAGGTGGACGGGAATCGAACCCGCCGACGACGCGTCGCGCCGCCCACTGGTGTTGAAGACCAGGAGGGCCACCAGGCACCCACACACCTCCGCGCACACCCTAACCCGGCCGCCGCCCGCCGGGGGCGCCATGGGTCGGCGTCGATGGCGGTCCGTGGCTAGGCTGGGCGGATGGTGCGACTGACGGGGTACGCGGCCGGTGGCGGGTGCAGTTGCAAGCTGCCGGCGGGCGAGTTGGAGGCGATGCTCGCCGGGCTCGCCGGCCAGACCGACGAGCGGCTGCTGGTGGGGCTGGCGCACGGGGACGACGCGGCCGTGGTCCAGCCGCCCGGCGGCGGTCCGGCCGTGGTCGCCACCGCGGACTTCTTCGCGCCGGTGGTCGACGACCCGTACGACTTCGGGCGGATCGCCGCGACCAACGCGATCTCCGACGTGTACGCCGTCGGCGGGGAGCCGCTGGTGGCGCTGAACCTGCTGAGCTGGCCGCGGGAGCTGCTGCCGATGGACGTGGCGGCCGAGGTCCTGCGCGGGGGCGCGGCCGTGGCGGCGGCGGCCGGGTGCCTGCTGGCGGGCGGGCACAGCATCGACGACCGGGAGCCCAAGTACGGCCTCGCCGTCACCGGCACCGCCGACCCGGCCCAGCTCATCACGCTGGACGCCGGCCGCGCCGGGCTCCCGCTGTCGCTGACCAAGCCGCTGGGCGTCGGCGTGCTGAACTCGCGCCACAAGGCGACCGGCGAGGTGTTCCCGGCGGCGGTCGAGGCGATGACCACGCTGAACCGCGACGCCGCCCGGGCCGCCCGCGCCGCCGGCATCCGGTGCGGCACCGACGTGACCGGGTTCGGCCTCCTGGGGCACCTGTACAAGCTGTGCCGGGCCAGCGGGCTCGGCGCCGACCTGGACGTCGCCGCGGTACCGCTGCTGGCGGGGGCCGCCGAGGCGGTCCGCGACGGGTACGTCTCCGGGGGGACCCGGCGGAACCTCGACTGGGTGGCGCCGCACCTGGACGCCGGTACCGCCGCCGAGGACGCCGTGCTGCTGCTCGCCGACGCGCAGACCTCCGGCGGGCTCCTCGTCGCCGGGGAGGTCCCCGGCGCGCCGGTCGTCGGCGTCCTGCGGGCGGCCACGGCGGACGCGGCGACCCTGCGCCTCCGCTGACGAGCGGACGACCACGCAGGACGCCGTACGCGATCACCAGGACCTTCGGCCCTTCCGGCAGTCGTCCGGGTGACCACGGCGCGGGCCGTCCGGCGCCGGCGGCCCGCGCTCCCTACGCTGCGGTCAGTCGAGCTTTCGGAGGTGGCGTGGTGCGGTGGCGCAGGCGGTTCGGTGTGGCGGGGCTGGTCCTGGGGGTGGTCGCCGCGCTCGGCGGGCCGGCACCGGCGTCGGCGAGCGTGGACCGGGCGCGGCTGCGCGCGCTGATGGGCGCCGAGCGCGACGCCGGGATGCCCGGCCTGTTCGCCGAGGCGGCCGACGGCGGGGACCGGGCGGCGCTCGCCGTGGGCGTCGCCGACCTGGCCCGCCGCACCCCGATGCGCCCGGACCTGCGCCACCGGGTCGGCAGCATCACCAAGACCTTCGTCGCGGTGGCCGTGCTCCAGCTCGTGGCCGAGGGCCGGATCGGGCTGGACACGCCGGTCGGCCGCTACCTGGACGCGGACGTGTTCCCGCCCGTCGGCCCCGACGGCCTGCCGGACTCCCGGCGGGAGCGGATCACGGTCCGGCACCTGCTCCAGCACACCAGCGGGCTGGGCGAGTACGGGGCGCTGCTGGCCACCGCCGCCGTGGGGGACTGGGCGCGCCGGACCACGTTCGCCCCGGCCGCGCTGTTCGGGCTGGGGCTGGCGCTGCCGGTCACGCACGCGCCGGGTGCGCGCTGGTCGTACTCCAACACCAACTACATCGGCCTGGGCCTGATCGTGGAGAAAGTCACCGGGCGCACCCTGGAGCGGGAGATCCAGCGGCGGATCATCGACCGGCTCGGACTGCGCGACACCTACCGCCCGGGGACCGAGACCGTCATCCGCGGGCCGCACGCGCGGGCCTACGAGCCGGACGCCCGGGGCGTGCCGCGGGACGTGAGCCGGTCCAACGTCACGATCGCGGGCGCCGCCGGGGACCTGGTCTCCACCGCCGCCGACCTGAACCGGTTCTTCCGGGCGCTGTTCGACGGGCGGCTGCTGGCCCCGGCGCAGTGGACGGCGATGCGCACGACGGTACCGGTGCCCGGCGCGCCCGGCGTCGCCTACGGGCTGGGGCTGATGCACCTGCGGCTGCCGTGCGGGACGGCCGTGCTGGACGTGTGGGGCCACAACGGCTACGTGATCGGCTACGCCACCCACTCGTACCACGTGGCGGGCACCGACCGGCAGCTCACCGTCGGCGAGAACGCGCCGGTGCTGACCGAGGCGCTGGCCCGGGCGCAGGCGAACGTGCTGTACGGCGGCCTGTGCCCGACGGCCCCGACCGCGCGCGCCGGGGTCGGCGGCTTTCCCGCCCTCCCGCCGACCCTGCGGTAGCCCGAGTCAGCCCGGCGGCGGGATCGCGCGGTACGCCGGGCGCAGGATGTCCACCAGCGGGATGTGCCGGACGCGGACCGGCGGCGCCTCCAGGACGCGCAGCAGCAGCTCCGGGGGCGCCGCCGACGCGACCGTCACCCGCTCGCGCAGCCGGGCGACCGACACCGGGCCGCCATAGAAGGCGTCCACGTCGACCGGCGGCTCCGGCACGGCGGCGCCGGCCGGCCCCGGGCCGGGGTCGCCCGGGTGGGGGCCGGCCGGGTCGGTCCCGCCGGGGGCCGGCTCGCCGCGGAGCGCGGCCAGCAGCGTGTCCCGGTCCCGGCCGCGCCAGGCGAGGACGAGGAACGGGTCGTCGTCGAAGGCTTCGGCGAGCAGGTACAGGACCGCCGACAGGTGCTTGCACGGCCACCCGGGGTCGGGGCAGGAGCAGGCCATCTCCAGCGCGTCGGGGAACAGCGGCGCCCCGGCCGCGGCGAAGACGTCGACGATCTCGTGCGGCATCTCGCCGGCCAGCAGGGCGGCCCGGTACCCGGCGCGGGCGGCCAGCGCGTCGCGCAGCGCCGCCCACACCCGGTCGCCGTACGCCTCGATGCGGATCGCCACGTGGTAGGGCTGCGGCCGGGAGCCCTGCACCCGCCCCTCGACCAGTCCGGGGCCGACGGTGAAGTCGCGCACCTGGCCCTGCCGCGCGTACGCCCGCCCGCGGGCCAGCCGACCCCCGTCGCACAGCGACTCCAGCAGGTCCACGAACCGCCGCGACCACCACTGCGCGCCGAGCGACCCGCGCTGCCCGCGCGCCCGGATCCCGCCGTCCACCTTGATCGGCCGCCCCGCCGCGAACCACCCGTCCGGCCCGACCGGCATCACGCCACCGCCGCCGGGTCCAGGCGCAGCAGGTCGCGCAGGTCGTCGGTGGACAGTTCGGTCAGCCAGTCCTCGCCCGCCCCGACGACCCGCTCGGCCAGCGCGCGCTTCGACCGGATCAGCGCGTCGACGCGCTCCTCCAGCGTGCCCACGCAGACGAACTTGCGGACCTGCACGTTGCGCCGCTGGCCGATGCGGAACGCCCGGTCGGTGGCCTGGTCCTCGACGGCCGGGTTCCACCAGCGGTCGACGTGCAGGACGTGGTTGGCGGCGGTCAGGTTGAGCCCGGTACCGGCGGCCTTCAGCGACAGCAGGAAGATCATCGGCTCGTCGTCGGTCTGGAACCGGTGCACCAGTGCGTCCCGCTGCGCCTTGGGCAGCCCGCCGTGCAGCCAGAGGACGGGCCGGCCGAGCTGCGCCTCCAGGTACGGCCGCAGCATCGTGCCGAACGCCGCGTACTGCGTGAAGACCAGCGCCTTGTCGCCCTCGGCGACGATCTCGGCCGCCAACTCCTCCAGCCGGGCCAGCTTGCCCGAGCGCCCCGGCAGCCGGGAGCCGTCGCCGAGCAGGTGGGCGGGGTGGTTGCACACCTGCTTGAGCTTGGTCATCGCGGCCAGTACGTTGCCCCGGCGCTCCATGCCCGCCGACGCCGCGATCACGCCCATCATGTCGTTGACCACCGCCTGGTACAGCGTCGCCTGCTCCGGGGTGAGCCGGCACCACTCGGTCACCTCGACCTTCTCCGGCAGGTCGGTGATGATCGTCCGGTCGGTCTTGAGCCGGCGCAGCATGAGCGGGCCGGTGGCGCGGCGCAGCGCCGCGGCGGCGTCGTCGGCGTCGGCGGCCCCGGTCTCGATCGGCCGCTGGTACCGCTCGCGGAACGACGCGGCCGGCCCGAGCAGGCCGGGGTTGCAGAACTCCATCAGCGACCACAGCTCGGCCAGGTGGTTCTCCACCGGCGTGCCGGTGAGCGCCAGCCGGGTCCGGGCCGGGATCGCCCGCACCGCGCGCGCCTGCCGGGTGCCGCTGTTCTTGATCGCCTGGGCCTCGTCGCAGACCACCCGGTCCCACGGCTGCGCGCGCAGCTCGTCCAGGTCGCGCAGCGCCGTGCCGTACGTCGTGATCACCAGGTCGTGGTCGGCGACGGCGGCGGCCAGCGCGTCGCCGCGCAGCCGCCCGCCGCCGTGGTGCACGTGCACCCGCAGGTCCGGGGCGAACCGCGCCGCCTCCCGCTCCCAGTTGCTGACCAGCGACATCGGGCACACCATCAGCGTCGGGCCGGCCCGGCCGGCCTCCCGCTGGTGCAGCAGCAGCGCCAGCGTGGTGACCGTCTTGCCCAGGCCCATGTCGTCGGCGAGGATCCCGCCCAGTCCGGCGCGGGCGAGGAAGGCCAGCCAGGACAGCCCCCGCTGCTGGTACGGCCGCAGCGACCCGGCCAGGGCGGCCGGCGTCGGGGTGGGCCGCAGGCGCTGGTCGGCGGCGCCGGAGAGCAGGTCGCCGAGGACGCCGTCGGCGTCCACGTGGGTGATCGGCAGGATGTCCTCGCCGCCGGCCACCTCGCGCAGCGCCTCGGCCACGGTCAGCGTCCCGGACCGGCGGCGGCGCAGCAGCGCCAGGGCCGCCGAGAGCTGCCGGTCGTCCAGCTCGACCCACTGCCCGCGGACCCGGATCAGCGGCACCTTCTGCGCCGCCAGGGCCGTCAGCGCCGCCTCGTCGACCGCGGCGTCGCCGATCGCCAGGGACAGCGAGAAGTCCACCAGCTCGGTCCGGCCGACCCCGGCCGACCCGACCGCGCCGGGGCCGTCGGGGCGGCTGCGCGCGGTCAGCCGCACGCCCAGGCTCGTCCGCCCGGCCCACGCCGGGAGCTGGACGCCGAACCCGGCCGCCCGCAGCAGCGGGGCGCTGTCGCGCAGGAACTCGTGCGCGCCCGCGGTGTCGGTGCTCCACGACTGCGGCGCGGCGTCGCGCAGGGCCGCGTGCAGCGCGGGGAACAGCCGGCTCGCCCGGCCCAGGCCGGCCAGCAGGACCTCGTCCGGGCGCTCCGGCAGGCCGGGCGGCCGGGCGCCGGCCCACACGTCACCGGCCGGGACGTACAGGCTCGGGTCGTCCACCGACTGCAACGCCCACTCGACCCGCCAGATCTCCTGGTCGGAAGAGTTGTCCACAGGGTTGTCCACAGGCTCGACGGCCGTCGGCCCCAGGGGTTCGACCAGCCGGAAGCAGACCCGGGTGCCCGTCTCCGAGGCGTGCGCGGCGTCGTACCAGCGGCGCAGCGGCCGGGCCAGCGCGTCCGCCTCGGCGGCGGTCAGCGCCACCGTCGCGTCGGCGGCGGTCAGGGCCCACAGCCAGCGGTCGGCGGCGTCGGTCCGCGGGCCGGGCCGGGCGCCGCGCAGCAGCCGGTCGGGCAGGAGCCGCCGGGCGGCGGCGTCGACGAGCGCCGCCAGCACCCCGTCCAGCGCCTCACCCACCCCCGGAGGGGCGCCGTCGGGGGCGGCGAGCGCGCGGCAGGCGGCGGGCATGGCGGCGAGCAGTTCGGTGTGCGCCTCGACGTCGGCGCCGGTGCGGACCGGGCGCCAGCGCGCGGCGCGGCCGTCCCCCTCCGCGACGAGTTGGGGCAGCAGGCGGCCGCGGTGGACGAGGGCGCAGGCGTAGCCGGCGACGACGGCCAGGTACCGCACCGACCCCCCGGGCCGCCACGGCGCCGCGGACCCGTCGGCGCCGGCCTCGTCGAGGTCGGCGAGCAGGCGCAGGGCCTCGTCGGCGGTGAGGGCGACGGTGGGCACCTGCCACCTCGCCAGCCGCGGGCGCCGGCCGACGGGCGGGCGGCCGCTGTCCGGGGAGGGGGCCGGGGCGCTCCGGTGGCCGGGGAGCAGGGCGAGGTGGTGGCCGGGCTCGCCGCGGCCGAGGGCGGCGGCGAGCGCGGGGGCCGCCACGGCGTACGGGTGGGGCCGGGGACCGCGGCGGCGCGCCGCCGACCGGGCGGCGGGCGGCCCGGAGTTCCGCGGACTGGAGTCCGGCGGCCCGGAGTCGGGCGGCCCGGAGTCCGGCCGGGCGGGGTCCGGGGGCGGCGGGGCCTCGGCCCACAGCGTGAGGCGGTCGTCGACCCACGCGCCGTGCACCGTCAGCACCCGTAGCCCTCCCGCCCCGCGCCCGCCGGGATTCTACCGAGCGGGCGGGGCGGTCAGCGTTCGGTGATGTCGTCCAGGGCGCGCAGGTCGGCGGGGGTCGGGATCCACGCCCCGGCGGCGACGTTCGCGCGCACCTGCGCCGGGGTCGTCGCGCCCGCGATCACGGAGGTCACGGCCGGCTGGGCGGCCAGCCAGCCGATGGCGACGTCGAGCAGGCTCAGGTCGCGCGCGGCGGCGAACTTCTCCAGCGCCTCGATCACGTCCCACGGCGCGGCGGCGAACCGGGCCGCGTACCGCGGGCGGCCCAGCCGGCTGCCGGGCGGCGGCGCCTCGTACCGCTGGTACTTGCCGGTGAGCAGCCCGCTGGCCAGCGGGAAGTACGGCAGGAAGCCGAGCCCGTGGTGCGTGCAGGCCGGGATCAGCTCGGCCTCGACGTCGCGGCGCAGCAGGTTGTAGTGGTCCTGGGCGCTGACGAAGGGGGTGCTGCCGCGGGTCCGGGCGGTCCAGGCGGCGTCGGCGACCTGCCAGGCGGCGAAGTTGGAGTGCCCGACGTACCGGACCTTGCCGGCGCGCACGAGGTCGTCGAGGGCCGCCAGCGTCTCCTCGACCGGCGTCGCCTGGTCCGGTTCGTGGAGCTGGTACAGGTCGAGGTGCTCCACGCCCAGCCGGCGCAGCGAACCCTCCACCGCCCGCAGCACGTAGCCCCGCGCCCCGCGGGCGCCCCGGTCGGCGCCGTTGAGGCCGCCCACGTTCATGCCGAACTTCGTGGCGATCACCACGTCGTCCCGGTGCCCGCGCAGCGCGGCGCCGAGCAGCTCCTCCGACCGGCCGGGCGGGTCGCCGTACAGGTCCGCGGTGTCGAAGAAGGTGATGCCGGCGTCGAGGGCGGCGTGCACCACCTCGGTCACCCCGGCCTGGTCGAGCCCGGCGCCGAAGGCGTTGCAGCCGACGCCGACGACGGACACCACCAGCCCGGACCGGCCCAGCCGGCGGTACCGCATGTCGCCGCCGGCCGGCCGCGGCAGGTCGGGGGAGGGGTGCTGCCGGCTCTCCGCGGCGAGCTGGTCGCCGATGCTGCTCGTCACTCCGCCACCTCCAGGCTCACCGGTGAGCATAGGCGCCCCGGCGGCGGCGCCGGCCGTTTCCGGGACCGGCCAACGGCCGTCGGGAGGGCCCGGTCCGGGTCTATCGTCTTTGGTGGCGAAAGGGATGAGACGTGCTGAGGCTGTCGGACATCGGGGTGGGGCGCCGGATCGGACTGATCTTCGGCGCGGCGGCGCTGACCGTGGCCGGCGTCGCGCTGATCGGAATGCAGAGCCGGAACGCGCTGGTCGGGACGGCCGACCGCCTGCACACCCTGGAGCAGGCCAGGGGTCTGCTCAACCACCTGGACACCCGCGAGGCCGAGCTGAAGGTCAACGCGTACCGCGCGGCGCTGGAGTCCGACCTGGGCGACATCGCCGCCGACATGCCCGACGACGTGGCCAGCGTCGAGGAGACGCTCGCCGCGCTGGACGCCCTGCCGCTGCCGGCCGCGCTGCGCGCGCAGGTCGACGGCGTCCGGCCGGCCGTGGCGGCGTTCAGCGACTTCGTCCGCGGGTTCGTCGCGACGGCGCAGCGGGACCAGGCCGCGGCCCGGCGGCTGGAGCCCGAGGTGGCCGCGCGCAACGACGTGGTCGACGGCGAGCTGGAGAAGATCCACGAGTGGGTGGACGGCGCGGTGGCGCAGGCTCAGGCGGAGATGGCGCGGACGGTCTCCGGTACCCGCACGGTCACCGTCGTGGCCATCCTGCTGGGGGCGGCGCTGCTGCTGGCGCTGTGCGTACCGACGGGCCGGTCGCTGCTGCGCGGGCTGCGCCGGGTCGGCGACGTCCTGGAGGCGGTGGCCGACGGCGACCTGACCCGCCGCGCCGACCTGGACACCCGCGACGAACTGGGCCGGATGGCCCGCTCGCTGGACCGCGCGACGGCCAGCATCCGCGAGTCGCTGCGGACCGTCGCCGGCACCGCGGACACCGTCGTCGGCGCCGCCGCCCGGCTCTCGGAGGTCAACGCCGGCATGGCGGACGCCGCGCGCGGCACGACGGCCCAGACGGAGGCGTCCTCGGCCGACGCCGAGGACATCTCGCGCAGCGTGCAGACGGTCGCGGCGGGCGCGGAGGAGATGGGGCTGTCGATCCGCGAGATCTCCCGCAACACCGCCGAGGCGGTGGACGTCGCCGGCATCGCGGTCACCGAGGCGTCCCGGGCCGTGTCGACCGTCGAGCAGCTCGGCACCTCCTCGGCCGAGATCGGCAACGTGGTCAAGCTGATCAACTCGATCGCCGAGCAGACGAACCTGCTGGCGCTGAACGCGACGATCGAGGCGGCCCGGGCGGGCGAGGCGGGCAAGGGGTTCGCGGTGGTGGCCGGGGAGGTCAAGGACCTGGCCCAGGAGACGGCCAAGGCGACCGGCGACATCGGCGGCCGGATCACCGCGATCCAGGCGGACGCGGCCGGCGCGGCCGAGGTCATCGGCCGGATCACCGAGGTCATCGCCAAGATCAACGACTACCAGACCACGATCGCCTCCGCCGTGGAGGAGCAGACCGCCACGACGGGCGAGATGTCGCGCGGGATCGGCGCGGTGGCCGACGGGGTGGGCCGGATCGCCGGTGGCCTCGGCGAGGTAGCCGGCCGGGCGGCCAGCGCCGCCGACGGCCTGTCCGAGGCCGAGCGGGTCAGCGGCGACCTGGAGGGGAGCGCCGCCGCGCTCCAGGCGAACCTGGCCCGGTTCCGCGTCTGAGCCGCGGGTGCGTCCGCCCGCTTCCGGGTGTTTCGCGCTCCGGTGCGCGGGGGCGTCCGCGCCGGTCGCGCCGCCCGCGCGGGCAGGTCCGGGCCGCGGCGTCGTAGGCTCGGGGGGTGAGCGTGACGGCGGGCAGCACCGCGGCATCGGCCGCGACAGGGGCGGGTACGGCGCCGGGCGCCGGGCGGACCGGGGGCGCGCGGCGGGAGATCGACGCGATCCTCCAGCGCGGGGCCGACGGCGGGCGGATCAGCGCCGACGAGGCCCTGCTGCTCTACACCGACGCCCCCCTGCACCCGCTGGGCGAGGCGGCGGACGCCGTGCGGCGGCGGCGGTACCCCGACAACGTCGTGACGTACCTGATCGACCGCAACATCAACTACACGAACGTCTGCGTCACCGCCTGCAAGTTCTGCGCGTTCTACCGGGCGCCGAAGCACCGCGAGGGCTGGTCGCACCCCACCGGGGAGATCCTGCGCCGCTGCGGCGAGGCGGTCGCGCTGGGCGCCACGCAGGTGATGCTCCAGGGCGGCCACCACCCGGAGTACGGGGTCGAGTACTACGAGGACCTGTTCCGCGCGGTGAAGCAGGCCTACCCGCAGCTCGCGATCCACTCGATCGGCCCGAGCGAGATCCTGCACATGGCCAAGGTGTCGGGCGCCTCGATCGAGGAGGCGGTCCTGCGGATCAAGGCGGCCGGGCTCGACTCGATCGCCGGTGCCGGCGCCGAGATGCTGCCCGACCGGCCGCGCCGGGCGATCGCCCCGCTGAAGGAGTCCGGCGCCCGCTGGCTGGAGGTCATGGAGGTCGCGCACACCCACGGCCTGGAGTCCACCGCGACGATGATGATGGGTACCGGCGAGACCAACGCCGAGCGCATCGCGCACCTGCGGATGATCCGCGAGGTGCAGGACCGCACCGGGGGCTTCCGGGCGTTCATCCCGTGGACGTACCAGCCGGAGAACAACCACCTCAAGGGCCGCACCCAGGCCACCGGCCTGGAGTACCTGCGGATGATCGCCGTGGCCCGGCTGTTCTTCCACAACGTGGCCCACCTTCAGGCGTCCTGGCTGACCACCGGCAAGGACGTCGGCCAGCTCGCCCTGCACATGGGCGTGGACGACCTCGGCTCGATCATGCTGGAGGAGAACGTCATCTCCTCGGCGGGCGCCCGCCACCGCTCCAACCTGCGGGAACTGGTCTGGATGATCCGGTCCGCCGACCGGGTCCCGGCCCAGCGCGACACCCTGTACCGCCGCCTGGCCGTGCACCACACCCCGGCCGACGACCCGGACGACAGCCGGATCGTCTCGCACTTCTCGTCGACCGCGCTGCCCGGCGGCGGCGTCGGGGCGGGCGTGCCGGTCGCCGCCCCGGCCGGCGCGGCGACCCTGCCGGTGCTCCCGGCGGCCCCGCCCGAGTGACCCGGACGTCCGTCCACCCGCGACACAATCGCGGGTAAATCAGCTCTGTATCGGACATTCCATATCGCTTAGTGCGCGATTGGATGCTTTGCCTCGTTACGCCTCATGGCACCGCGCCTCTCCGTCGCGCGGAGCCCCGAGCACCGCGGGCCGAGCACTCAGGAGTGTCATGAACTTCCTATCCCGGGCGGGCGCCGCCGCGCTGAGCGCCGCCGCCGCGGCCACCCTCGCCGCGGGTGCCCCCGCGGCGGCCGCGGGCGGGGTCGACCTCGCGATCACCGTCGCCGGCACCACGCTGGCGGCGGGCGCCCGCAGCAAGGTCACCGACGTCACCCTGGTCAACCACAGCCGGCGGACGGCGACCGGGGTGACCGTCGCCTTCGACCTGGGCCGGCTCGACCAGCGCCGGGTCGCCGTCCGGGTACCCGCGGCCGACGCGTGCCGCCGCCGGGCCGGCTACCTGTACTGCCGGGTGGCCGACGTCCGGCCCGGCAGCGCCGTCGACCTCGCGGTGACCCTGCGCCACCTCGCCGGGGGCGGGACCGCCGGGCGGCTGCGGGTCGGCGTCACCCACGACGGGCGGGACCCGCGCCGGCGCAACAACGTCGCCAGCGCCCCCGTCCGGGTCGGCGGGCCGGGCGCGGACCTGTACGCGTACGCGCCCGACGCGCCGTTCGACCCGGCCCGCGGCGCCACGGGCGGGACCCGCCCCGGCGGGCAGGCGACCCTGCACTACGCGGTCGGCAACGCCGGCAGCGCCCGCGCGACCGGCTTCATCGTGCGGATCGTCCTGCCGCGCGGCGCGACGTTCGCCCGGCTGTACAAGGCGTGCACCTACGACGCCGCCCGCCGCGCCGCCTTCTGCGTGTACCCCGCGCTGGCGCTGGCGCCCGAGGGGGAGCGCGGGAAGGCCCCGTCCCGGCTGCGCTTCCGGGAGGTCGTCGCCGTCTCGCCGCGGCTGTCCGCGCCGCGCCCGCTCGTCGGCGGCCGCCTGTCGGTCACGCCCCTGGGCGCGGCGCGGGCGGCCACCGACGACAACCGCGTGCGCAGCGCCCGCCGCCTGGCCGACGCCGACCCGACCGACAACATCGACGAACTGGTCGTCCAGGTCGGCGCCGCCGCGCCCGGCGGCCACGGCGCGGCCCTCGCCGCCCGCGAGCTGCCGCTGACCGGCCGCGACGACGCCCCGCCGTTCGCGCTGACCGGCCTGGGCCTGCTGCTGATCGGCGCGGGGCTGCTGCTGTCGATCCGCCGCCACCAGCCCCGCTGACCGGTGGCCCCGGCGCCGGGCGCGCCGCCGCCGCCCGCGCGCGGGCGCATAGAGTGGCCGCATGACGGGTGTGGGGGGACGGGCGCGGCTGGACAAGCGGCCGGCCGCGGTCGCCGAGATGTTCGACGGCGTCGCGCGGCGGTACGACCGGACCAACACGCTGCTGTCCTTCGGGCAGGACGCCGGCTGGCGGCGGGCGACCCGGGCGGCGGTCGACCCCCGCCCCGGGCAGCGCGTCCTCGACGTCGGCGCCGGTACCGGCGTCTCGACCGCCGAGCTGCGGCGCGGCGGCGCGTACGCCGTCGGGGCCGACCTCTCCCTGGGGATGCTGCGCGTCGGCCGCCGGACCCGGCCCGAGGTGCCGCTGCTGGCCAGCGACGCCCTCCGGTTGCCCTTCGCCGACGCGACCTTCGACGCCGTGACCATCTCCTTCGCCCTGCGCAACGTCGTGGACGTCGACGCCGCCCTCGCCGAGCTGCGCCGGGTGACCCGGCCGGGCGGGCGGCTGGTGGTCTGCGAGTTCAGCCACCCGACCTGGGCGCCGTGGCGGACCGTCTACCTGTCGTACCTGATGCGCTCGCTGCCTGCGGCCGCCCGCGCGGTGGCCAGCAACCCCGAGGCGTACGTCTACCTGGCCGAGTCGATCCGCGCCTGGCCGGACCAGCGCGCGCTGGCCGCGCGCATCGCCGCCGCCGGCTGGGACGCGGTCGGCTGGCGCAACCTCAGCGGGGGCATCGCCGCCCTGCACCGCGGCACCCGCCCGTAGTGCCGACCCCGGGCGGCGCCGCCGCGGGCGGGGACCGGGGCGCGGCGCTGGCCGACTGCGTGCGGGAGGCGTTCGGCTGGGACGCGGACGTCACCGCCGCGCCCGGGCCGCGCGGCGCTCGCGGGCAGGTCTGGCGGCTCGCGGTCGGGCCGGACCGGTACGCGCTCAAGGAGATGTTCGGCGCGCCGCCCGCCGCCGTGCTGGTCGAGGCGGAGCTGGGGTTCGCCCGGCGGGCGCGGGCGGCCGGGGTGCGGCTGCCGGCCAGCCACCCCGACCGCGCCGGCCGGTACCTGGTGCCGGCGGTCGGGGGCGGGTGGCTGCGGCTGTACGACTGGGTGGACCTGCGCCCGTCGGGTGCCGACCCGGCGGCGCTCGGGACGCTGCTGGCCCGCCTGCACCGGTGTGCGCCGCCGCTGGCGGCCGAGTGCGGCGGCGGGCCGCCGGACCCCTGGTACGACACGCCGCCGGAGGCCGCCCGGTGGGCGGCGGCGACCGGTTCGCCGGCGGCGTGGGCCGCGCGGCTCGCCGACCGCGTGGCGACCCTGCCGCGCCTGTGCGCCGCCGTGACCCCGGCCGACCCCGCCGGCCTCGTCCTGTGCCACCGCGACCTGCACCCGGAGAACATCCTCGCCGACGCCGACGCCGACGCCGACGCCGACGCCGACGCCGACGCCGACGCCGCGGGTGCGGACGGCCTGACCGTGGTCGACTGGGACGACCTCGGGCCGGCGGACCCCGCCCGCGAGCTGGCCCGGTTCTTCTTCGACTGGTTCTGCGACCGCCGCCGCGCCGACCTCGACGCGGTCCGCGCGGTGTACGCCGCGTACCTGCGGGCGGGCGGGCCGGGCCGGCTCACCGGGCCGGCCGACTTCTCGATGCTGCTGGCGACCCGGCTCAACTTCCTGCTCGGCCAGGCGCGCGTCGCGCGGGACCCGGCGGCGGAGCCCCGGCACCGGGAGTGGGCCGAGGCCGAGATCGCCGAGGCCCTGGACACCCTGCCCACGTCCGACCAGCTCGCGGACGTCCTGGCGGCGACCCGCACCGCCTGAGTAGCCCGCCGCCCGGGCGGCGATTGGCGGACCGGCCCGGCGGGAACTGTCGGGGTGCCGGCGGTCCGCGACGGGCGAGGCTGACCGGCAGGATTCTTTGGGCGAAACCCGGATATAACGCAGGGCGCGGTTCTAAGGTGACGGTGGCCTGGGGGACCTGAGCGAGGGGGCCGGAATGGGCGACGGTACGGATCAGGTGGCGACGTTGGCGGACCAGCTACGCCTGCTCTCGGCGCAGCGGCCGGAGTTGGCCCAGCAGCTCCTCGCGGACCTGCTGCAGGCGGTGGACCGGACGACCGGGGGTGCGCTGAGTGAGCGGCTGGATGCCGGGGTGTTACAGGGACTGGGCCTGGCGACGACTTAGGTTCCCCTAACACCTGAGCGGGTCAGGGGTCGGTTTTAGACTGCCCTCCGAATGCGCTTGTGAATTGTTTCACGAGCCCCGGAACGCGGCACCGGGCCGACCTCACGGCCCGGACGGCGCCCGGCAGACGAGGCGGAGGTGCAGTGACCCCGACTGTCCCCACACCGCGGTCCGAGGTGGGCGGTGCCGCCGCGGCGTACGACGCCGACGTCATCGTGGTCGGCGCGGGCCCGGGCGGCTCCGCGGCGGCGTACCACCTGGCGGTCCACGGCGCGAAGGTCCTCCTGCTGGAGAAGACGCACTTCCCGCGCGAGAAGGTCTGCGGCGACGGCCTGACGCCCCGCTCGGTCCAGCAACTGATCAGGATGGGCATCGACACCCGGGCCGAGGGCTGGGTCCCCAACCGCGGCCTGCGCGTCATCGGCGGCGGCCTGCGCCTGGAACTGGACTGGCCGGAGCTGGCCAGCTACCCCGACTACGGCCTGTGCCGCACGCGGATGGACTTCGACGACATCCTGGCCCGGCAGGCGGTGGCCGCGGGCGCGACCCTGCGCACCGGAATCAACGTCCAGGCGCCGCTGCTGGACGGCGACGGCCGCGTGGTCGGCGTGACGGCCGACGGCGACGGCGCCGAGCCGCTGACCTTCCGGGCGCCGCTGGTGATCGCGGCCGACGGCGTCTCCGGCAGGCTCGCGCTCGCGCTCGGCCTGGACAAGCGCGACGACCGGCCGATCGGCGTGGCCGTGCGGCAGTACATCCGCAGCGCGGCCCGCACCCACGACGACTACCTGGAGTCGTGGCTGGAGCTGCGCAGCGGCGAGGCGGGCGAGGGCGTCCTGCTGCCGGGGTACGGCTGGCTGTTCGGGCTCGGCGACGGCCGGGTCAACGTCGGCCTGGGCGTCCTCAACAGCAGCACCGCCTTCGGCAAGACCAACTACCGGCACCTGCTGCGCGACTGGCTGGCCGGCACGCCGCAGGAGTGGGGGCTGGCCGACCCGGCGAACGCCGACGGCAAGGTGCTGGGCGCCGCCCTGCCGATGGGCTTCAACCGCACGCCCCATTACACCCGCGGGATGCTGCTGGTCGGCGATTCCGGCGGAATGGTCAACCCGTTCAACGGCGAGGGCATCGCCTACGCGATGGAGTCCGGCGAGGTGGCGGCCGAGATGGCGCTCACCGCGCTCGCCCGGCCGGCGGGGCCGGCCCGGGAGCGGGCGCTGCGGGCGTACCCGGCGGAGTTGAAGGCGCGCTTTGGCGGGTACTACCGACTGGGTGGCACCTTCGTGAAGCTCATCGGCAACCCGGAGATCATGCGGATCTGCACCCAACACGGCCTCCCGCATCCGACACTGATGCGGTTCGTGCTCAAACTCCTGGCGAACCTGACCGACGTCCGGGGCGGGGACGCGATGGACCGGATCATCAACGGGCTCACCCGGCTCGCGCCGGCGGCCTGAGGCGAGGAAGGACGAGCAGGAGACACGATGTCGCTATCCGCGTACGTACCGATCCTGGGGCTGTTCGCCCTCGCGGCCGGGTTCGCGCTGTTCTCCGTCGCCACCTCGCTGGTGGTCGGGCCCAAGCGCTACAACCGGGCCAAGCTCGCCGCCTACGAGTGCGGCATCGAGCCCTCGCCCACGCCCACCGGCGGCGGCCGCTTCCCGATCAAGTTCTACCTGACCGCGATGCTGTTCATCATCTTCGACATCGAGATCATCTTCCTGTACCCCTGGGCGGTCAGCTTCAACGCGCTGGGCCTGTTCGGGTTCGTCGAGATGATCCTCTTCATTGCGACCGTCTTCGTGGCCTACGCCTACGTGTGGCGCCGCGGCGGACTGGACTGGGACTGACACATGGGTATCGAGGAGAAGCTGCCGAGCGGCATCCTGCTCACCAGCGTCGAGCGGGTCATCAACTACGCGCGCAAGTCCTCCACCTGGGGCGCCACGTTCGGCCTCGCCTGCTGCGCGATCGAGATGATGGCCTCCGGCGCCCCCCACTACGACCTCGGGCGCTGGGGCATGGAGGTCTTCCGGGCCTCGCCGCGGCAGGCCGACCTGATGATCGTGGCCGGCCGGGTGAGCCAGAAGATGGCCCCGGTCCTGCGCCAGATCTACGACCAGATGACCGCGCCCAAGTGGGTGCTGTCGATGGGCGTCTGCGCGTCCTCCGGCGGCATGTTCAACAACTACGCGATCGTCCAGGGCGTGGACCACGTCGTGCCGGTGGACATGTACCTGCCCGGCTGCCCGCCGCGGCCGGAGATGCTGATCGACGCGATCCTCAAGCTGCGGGAGAAGATCCTGTACGAGCCCATGGGCGAGGGCGGCCGGAAGACGGCCGCCCGGCGGGAGGCCGAGGGGAAGGTACCGGTCGTGCGGCCGGGCGCCATGCCCTCCTCGTACCGCAGCGACAAGGGCCGGGCGCGCGAGTGGGAGGCGGCGGTGCGCGAGGGCCGCGAGGAGCAACTGCGCATCCTCAAGTGGATGGAGCAGGAGCGGCACCTGACCGACGCCGGCCGGTGGACCGACGGCACGGCCGTGGCCGCGGGGGAGGGGCACCGGTGACCGACGACCAGAACACCCGGCCCGGCCCGGTGCCGGTGTGGGCGCCGCCCGTCGGCGCGACCTCCGGGGCGCCGGCCGAGCTGCCGCCGGCCACGCCCGCCGGGCGCGGCATGTTCGGCGTCCAGGGCTCGGGCGACACCTCCGGCTTCGGCGGCCTGCGGCCGCGGCGGCTCCTGCCGCAGGCCACCCCCCGGCCGTACGGCGGGCCGACCGCGGGCTCGCGGGAGTTCGACGAGGTGTACGACAGCCTCGCCGAGGCGTTCCCGCAGCTCGACGACGCCGTCGAGGCGGTGGTCGTCGACCGCGGCGAGCTGACCCTGCACATCGTCCCCGAGCGGATCGCCCAGGTCTGCCAGGTGCTGCGCGACGACGAGGCGCTGCGCTTCGAGCTGTGCAGCTCGGTGTCGGCGGTGGACTACCTGGACGCCGGGGAGGACCGGCGCTACCACGTGGTCTACCACCTGATGTCGTTGACGTACCGGCGCCGGCTGCGACTGGAGGCCGCCGTCGGCGGCGAGCACCCCGCCCTGCCCAGCGTCTGCGGCGTCTACCCGACCGCCGACTGGCAGGAGCGGGAGACGTACGACATGTTCGGGGTGGTGTTCGAGGGCCACCCCCACCTGACCCGGATCCTCATGCCCGACGACTGGGAGGGCCACCCCCAGCGCAAGGACTACCCCCTCGGCGGCGTCCCGGTCGAGTACAAGGGCGCCGAGATTCCGCCGCCGGACACCCGGAGGTCCTACCAGTGACGTACGCGACCGAGCACGAGACCGACGAGGGCCGGGTCTTCACCGTCACCGGTGGCGACTGGGACACCGTCGTCAAGGGCATCGACCCGCTGCACGACGAGAAGATCATCGTCAACATGGGCCCGCAGCACCCCTCGACGCACGGCGTGCTCCGGCTCGTCTGCGAGCTGGAGGGCGAGACCGTCACCGAGGTCCGCCCCATCGTCGGCTACCTGCACACCGGCATCGAGAAGAGCCTGGAGTTCCGCAACTGGACCCAGGGCACGACGTTCGTGACCCGGATGGACTACCTGGCGCCGATCTTCAACGAGACCGGCTACTGCCTGGCGGTCGAGAAGCTGCTCGGGATCACCGACGACATCCCGGAGCGGGCCACCACGATCCGGGTCTTGATGATGGAGCTGAACCGGATCGCCAGCCACCTGGTGTGGCTGGGCACGACCGGCATGGAGCTGGGCGCCATCTCGGTGATGCTGTACTGCTTCCGCGAGCGGGAGTACGTGCTGGAGATCTTCGAGATGGTCTCCGGGCTGCGGATGAACATGGCGTACGTACGGCCGGGCGGCGTCGCCCAGGACGTGCCGGACGCCGCGATCGGCAAGATCCGCGACTTCCTCGACCTGCTGCCCAAGCGGATGAAGGAGTACGAGGACCTGCTCTCGGGCCAGCCGATCTGGACGGAGCGGACCCAGGGCGTGGCCGTGCTGGACGTGTCGGCCTGCCTGGCGCTGGGCACGACCGGTCCGGTGCTGCGCTCGGCCGGGCTGCCGTGGGACCTGCGCAAGACGGACCCGTACTGCGGCTACGAGACGTACGAGTTCGACGTCCCGACCGCGGAGACCGGCGACGTCTGGGGTCGGTACCTGGTGCGGATGGCCGAGATGCGCGAGTCGATGAAGATCATTGAGCAGTGCCTGGAGCGGCTGCGGCCCGGCCCCGTGATGGTCGCCGACAAGAAGATCGCCTGGCCGGCGCAGCTCGCCATGGGCGCGGACGGCATGGGCAACTCGCTGGAGCACGTCGCCAAGATCATGGGCGAGTCGATGGAGTCCCTGATCCACCACTTCAAGCTGGTGACCGAGGGCTTCCGGGTGCCGGCGGGCCAGGTGTACGTGGCCATCGAGCACCCCCGCGGCGAGCTGGGCGTGCACGCGGTGTCCGACGGCGGCACCCGGCCGTACCGGGTGCACTACCGGGAGCCCAGCTTCATCAACCTCCAGGCGCTCCCGGCGATGTCCGAGGGCGGCCTGATCGCCGACGTGATCGCGGGCGGCGCCTCGCTGGACCCCGTCATGGGTGGGTGTGACCGATGAGCAACAACTCCGTGACCACGCGGCCGCAGGTCCTCGTCTCGATCGACGGCGCCCCGCCGAAGCTGGACCGGCTCTCGCCGGCCGCCGCGGCGCTGCGCGACCAGCTCGACAAGCAGACCGCCGAGATCCTGGCCCGGTACCCCGACGGCCCGCGCTCGGCCCTGCTGCCGCTGCTGCACCTGGTGCAGTCGGTGGACGGCCGGGTGACCCCGCACGGCGTCGAGTACTGCGCCGCCGTCCTCGGCCTCCAGAAGGCCCAGGTCGCCGCGGTGGCCACCTTCTACACGATGTACAAGCGCAAGCCCACCGGCGAGTACCTGGTCAGCGTGTGCACCAACACGATGTGCAACGTGCTCGGCGGCCAGGAGGTGTACGACACCCTCAGCGCGCTGCTGGGCGTAGGCCACGACGAGACCACCGCCGACGGCCGGATCACGCTGGAGCACGCCGAGTGCCTGGCGGCCTGCGACTACGGCCCGGTCCTCACCGTCAACTACGACTTCTACGACGAGGTCACCCCCGAGAGCGCCGTGGACGTGGTCGACCGGCTGCGCGCGGGCGAGCGCCCGGCCCCCACCCGGGGCGCCCGGCTGTGCTCGCTGAAGGAGATGGCGGTCCAACTCGCGGGCTTCGCCGACGAGCGCGACGGCGCGGTCGCCGGCCCCGGCGCCGGCCCGGCCACCCTGCGCGGCAACCTGCTCGCCGACCGGCACGGCATCGCGGTGCCGGGCTTCGACCCGCAGACCCCGATCAAGGTCGGCGAGGGCCGCCCGCCGGTGACGCGGGTGCCGGCGGCGAACAAGCCCGCCAGCGACGGCAAGCCGGCCGGCGACTCGCCGCTGCCCCAGCGGGAGCACCTCAAGGACGCCAAGGGAGGCGACGCATGAGCGAGCCGGGGCGCGAGGTCCTCGCGAAGCTCACCCCCGTTCTGACCAAGCGCTGGCTGTCGCCGGACGCCTGGAAGCTCGACGTGTACGAGCGGCTGGACGGCTACCTGGCGCTGCGCAAGGCGCTGGCGGTCCACCCCGACGACCTGATCCAGCTCGTCAAGGACTCGGGTCTGCGCGGCCGCGGCGGCGCGGGCTTCCCCACGGGCCTGAAGTGGGGCTTCATCCCGCAGAACGACGGCAAGCCGCACTACCTCGTCGTCAACGCCGACGAGGGCGAGCCGGGCACCTGCAAGGACCTGCCGCTGATGACGTGCGACCCGCACTCGCTGATCGAGGGCGTCATCATCGCCTCGTACGCGATCCGGGCCAGCCGCGCGTACATCTACATCCGCGGCGAGGCCGTGCACGCCGCCCGGCGGCTGCGCCAGGCCGTCAACGACGCGTACAAGGCCGGCTACCTGGGGCGCAACATCCTCGGTACCGGCTTCGACCTGGACCTGGCGATCCACTCCGGGGCGGGCGCGTACATCTGCGGTGAGGAGACGGCGCTGCTGGACTCGCTGGAGGGGCGGCGCGGGCAGCCGCGGCTGCGCCCGCCGTTCCCGGCCACGCACGGGCTGTACGCCTGCCCGACGGTGGTCAACAACGTCGGCACCATCGCCAGCGTCCCGTACATCGTGCTCGGCGGCGCGGACTGGTGGAAGTCGATGGGCACGGAGAAGTCGTCCGGCCCGATGATCTACTCGCTGTCCGGGCGGGTGAACAACCCGGGCCAGTACGAGTGCGGGCTGGGCATCACCCTCAACGAGCTGATCGAGCTGGCCGGCGGCATGAGGCCCGGCCACCGGCTGCGGTTCTGGACCCCGGGCGGGTCCTCGACGCCGCTGCTGGCCGCCGAGCACGCGGACGTGCCGCTGGACTTCGAGTCGGTGGCCGCGGCGGGGTCCATCCTGGGCACCACGGCGACGCAGATCTTCTCCGACCAGGACTGCCCGGTGTACTGCACGTACCGGTGGATCGAGTTCTACCACCACGAGTCGTGCGGCAAGTGCACCCCGTGCCGGGAGGGCAACTTCTGGATGACCCGGATCTACCGGCGCATCCTGTCCGGCCAGGGTTCGCACGAGGACCTGGACACCCTCCTGGACGTCTGCGACAACATCCTCGGCCGCTCCTTCTGCGGCCTCGGCGACGGCGCCACCAGCCCGGTGACCTCCTCGCTGAAGTTCTTCAAGCAGGACTACCTGGACTACATCGAGGGCCGCACGGCCCCGCGCCTGAGCGCGAAGGTCCTGGCGGGAGCACACTGATGACAGAGGTAGGCAAGCCGACCGAGACGGTCACGCTCACCATCGACGGCGTGCAGATCACGGCGCCCAAGGGCGAGCTGGTGATCCGCACCGCGGAGCGGATGGGCATCGAGATCCCCCGCTTCTGCGACCACCCGCTGCTGGCCCCGGCCGGCGCCTGCCGGCAGTGCCTGGTCGAGGTGGAGGGCCAGCGCAAGCCGGTGGCCTCCTGCACCCAGGCGGTCGCCGACGGGATGGTCGTGCAGACCCAGATGACCTCGGAGGTCGCCGAGAGGGCGCAGCGGGGGCAGATGGAGTTCCTGCTGATCAACCACCCGCTCGACTGCCCGATGTGCGACAAGGGCGGCGAGTGCCCGCTGCAGAACCAGGCGATGTCGACCGGCCGCACGGACACGCGCTTCCACGAGCACAAGCGCGAGTACGTCAAGCCGATGCCGATCTCCTCGCAGGTGCTGCTGGACCGCGAGCGCTGCGTGCTCTGCCAGCGCTGCACCCGGTTCTCCGAGCAGATCGCGGGCGACAAGTTCATCGACCTGATGGACCGCGGCGCCGCCGAGCAGATCAACATCTACCGGGACGACTACTTCGGCGGCGACGGCGACGGGTCCACCCCGGGCGCGGCCGACGCGCCGTTCCAGTCGTACTTCTCCGGCAACACCGTGCAGATCTGCCCGGTGGGCGCGCTGACCGGCACCCAGTACCGCTTCCGGGCGCGGCCGTTCGACCTGGTCTCCACCCCGAGCGTGTGCGAGCACTGCTCGTCGGGCTGCGCCCAGCGCACCGACCACCGGCGCAACAAGGTCCTGCGCCGGCTCGCCGGCAACGACCCGTCGGTGAACGAGGAGTGGAACTGCGACAAGGGCCGCTGGGGCTTCCAGTACGCCCAGGCGTTCGACCGGCTCACCTACCCGATGGTCCGCGACGCCGCCACGGGCGAGCTGCGCCAGGCGTCGTGGAGCGAGGCGCTGGCGCGCGCCGCCGAGGGGCTGGCGGCGGCGCGCGACGGCCGCGGGGCGGCGGTGCTCACCGGCGGCCGGCTGACCATCGAGGACGCGTACGCGTACGCCAAGTTCGCCCGGCTCGCGCTGCGCACCAACGACATCGACTTCCGCGCGCGGCCCACCGGCGGCGACGAGGAGGCCGAGTTCCTGGCCGCCTGCGTCGCCGGCCGCGGCGACGTCCGGTTCACCGACGTGGACAGCGCGCCCGCGGTGGTGCTGGCCGGCCTGGAGCCGGAGGAGGAGGCGGGGATGCTGTTCCTGCGCCTCCGCAAGAACGTGCTGGGCCGCAGGCTGCCGGTGGTGGCGCTGGCGCCGTACGCCAGCCACGGGCTGGCCAAGGTCTCGGCGACCGTCGTGCCGACCGCGCCGGGTGACGAGGCCCGGGTGCTGGCTGGGGACCCGACGGTCGCGCAGGCGCTGTCCCGGCCCGGCGCCCTGCTGTTCGTCGGCGAGCGGCTGGCCGCCACGCCGGGGGCCCTGTCGGCGGCCGCCGCCCTGGCCGCCCGCACCGGCGCGAAGCTGGCCTGGCTGCCGCGCCGGGCCGGCGACCGCGGCGCGGTCGACACAGGCTGCCTGCCCAATGTCCTGCCCGGCGGCCGGTCGGTGACCGACGCCGCCGCCCGCGCCGAGATGGCCGCGGCCTGGGGCGCGCCGGCCACCGCGCTGCCGGCCGCCGCCGGCCGGGACACCGAGGCGATCCTGGCCGCGGCCGCGGCCGGCGGGCTCGACGCGCTGGTGGTGGCGGGCGTCGACCCCGCCGACCTGGCCGACCCGCGGGCCGCGGAGGCGGCCCTGGACGCCGTCGGCTTCCTGGTCTCGGTCGAGCTGCGGCTCAGCGCCGTCGCCCGCCGCGCCGACGTGGTGCTGCCGGTCGCGCCGGTGGTGGAGAAGCCGGGCACCTTCCTGAACTGGGAGGGGCGCCTGCGGCCGTTCACCCAGGTCCTCCAGTCCTCCGCGATGCCCGACGCGCGGGTGCTCGACGCGGTCGCCGCGCAGCTCGGGGTGGTCCTCGGGGCCGGCGACGTCGACGCGGTCCGCCGCGAGCTGGGCGGCCTGCCCGCCGCCAACGGCTCCCGGCCCGCGCCGCCGCGGACGGACCCGGTCGCGCAGGCCGAGCTGGGCCGCGGCCAGGCGTACCTGGCCACCTGGCACCAGCTCATCGACCTGGCCAGCGCGCTGGACGGCGACGAGCACCTCGGCGGCACCGCCCGCCCGGCGGTGGTCCGCCTCAGCCCGGCCCGCGCGGCGGCGCTGGGCATCGCCGACGGCGACCCGGTCACCGTCGGCACCGCCCGCGGCGCCCTGACCCTCCCAGGGGTGATCACCGACATGCCCGACACGGTGGTCTGGGTGCCGACCAACTCGCCCGGCTCCACCGTGCACCGTACGCTCGGCGCGACCTCGGGCTCCGTCGTCACGGTGGGCGTGCCCGCCGCCGGCAGGCCCGACCAGGTGCGGGTAGCCGCCCACGCGGGAGGTAACTGATGTTCACGGCGGCGGATCCCGCGCTGACCGACTTCGGCCGTGATCCCTGGTGGATCGTGTTGATCAAGCTGCTGTTCGCCTTCGTCGTCGGCATGGGCCTGACCGTGCTGGGCGTGTGGTTCGAGCGGCGGGTCGTGGCCTACATGGCGCAGCGGCCCGGCCCGAACCAGGTCGGCCCGTTCGGCCTGCTCCAGACGCTGATGGACGGCATCAAGGGCATGTTGAAGGAGGACATCCTCCCGAAGAAGGCCGACAAGGTGGTGTTCTTCTTCGCGCCGACGATCTGCGCGATCTTCGCGCTCACCTCGCTGTCGGTGATCCCGTTCGCGGGCAAGGTCAGCATGTTCGGCCACGTGACCCCGATGCAGGTCACCGACCTGCCGGTGGGCGCGCTCGTCGTGCTGGCCTGCTCGTCGATGGCGGTGTACGGCATCGTGCTGGGCGGCTGGGCGTCGGGTTCGACGTACCCGCTGCTGGGCGGCCTGCGGTCGTCGGCGCAGATGATCTCGTACGAGGTCGCGCTGGGTCTGTCGCTGGTGGCGGTGTTCATGACGGCCGGGACGATGTCCACCTCGGGCATCGTGGCCGCGCAGGCGCACGGCTCCGCGTACACCGTGCTGGGTGTGACGCTGCACGCGCCGAGCTGGTACGCGCTGCTGCTGATCCCGAGCTTCCTGGTGTTCCTGGTGTCGGCGTTCGGCGAGACGAACCGGGCGCCGTTCGACCTGCCCGAGGCCGAGAGCGAGCTGGTCGCCGGCTACATGACCGAGTACAGCTCGATCAAGTTCATGCTCTACATGCTCGCCGAGTACGTCGCCATGGTCAGCATGTCGGCGATGATCACGACGCTGTTCCTCGGCGGCTGGCGGGCGCCCTGGCCGATCACGCTGTGGTCGGGGGCCAACGACGGCTGGTTCGGGCTGCTGTGGTTCTTCGCCAAGGTGACGCTGATCCTGTTCCTGTTCGTCTGGGTCCGGGCGACGCTGCCGCGGCTGCGGTACGACCAGTTCATGCGCTTCGGCTGGAAGGTCCTCCTCCCGGTCAACCTGCTGTGGATCGTGGTCCTCGCGGGCATCAAGACCATGCAGACCGAGTCGATGGAGGCCCGGACGAAGTGGGTCGTGATCATCGGCGTGGTCGTCGTCCTCGGCGTCGTCGCCCTGCTGTGGCCGAACAGCCGCAAGGAGCCCGACCCGGCGGTGCAGGAGCGGCGCGCGGCCCGGTCGGCCGGCGGCTTCCCCGTGCCGCCGATGGACCTCCAGGTGCCGCCGAGCCCGCGGGCGAAGCGGGCCGTCGCCGAGCGCCGGCCGGCCAACGTCCCCGGCGCTTCCACCCCCGACTCCGAGGAGGTGTGACGTGGGTGCGGTAACCGACGCGGTCAAGGGCTTCGGCGTCACCTTCGCGCACATGTTCCGCAAGGTCGTCACGACCGACTACCCGTTCGAGCACCCGAAGACGGCGCCGCGGTACCACGGCCGGCACATCCTGAACCGGCACCCGGACGGCCTGGAGAAGTGCATCGGCTGCGAGCTGTGCGCCTGGGCCTGCCCGGCGGACGCGATCTACGTCGAGGGCGGCGACAACACCGAGGAGAACCGCTTCTCCCCGGGCGAGCGGTACGCCAGCGTGTACCAGATCAACTACGCGCGCTGCATCTTCTGCGGCCTGTGCATCGAGGCCTGCCCGACCCGCTCGCTGACGATGAGCAACGAGTACGAGCTGGCCCGGGACAGCCGCAAGGACCTGATCTTCACCAAGGAGCAGCTCCTCGCACCGCTGCTGGAGGGCATGGAGCGCCCCCCGCACGCGATGCGCCTGGGCGACTCCGAGAAGGACTACTACGTCGGCGCGCTGACCAACCCGGGCACCTCGGCAGGCGCCGAGCACTCGACCATGGGTCCGGGCCGCGGCCACCTGCACGACACCGCCGGGGTGCAGTTCCCCGGCGCCGAACAGCAGGCCGACCGCGCGGCGCACCACGGTCCGCAGGCGGGCGTCGCCGACGCCGCGACCGGGAAGGGGCAGGCATGACCAGCGGGGTCGTCCTCGCGGCCGCCGGGCAGATGTCGGGCGGCGAGCTGGCCGCGTTCTGGGTGCTGGCGCCGCTGGCCCTACTCGGCGCGATCGGCATGGTCACCTCCCGCAACGCCGTGCACTCGGCGCTGTGGCTGGTGCTGACCATGCTCTGCCTCGGCGTCTTCTACGTGATCCAGGCGGGGCCGTTCATCGGCGTCGCCCAGGTGATCGTGTACACCGGCGCGATCATGATGCTGTTCCTGTTCGTGCTGATGCTGATCGGCCGGGACGCCTCCGACTCGCTGATCGAGACGCTGCGCGGCCAGCGCACCGCCGCGCTGATCCTGGGCATCGGCTTCGCCGGCCTGGTCGGCACCGGGGTGTACCGGGCGCTCAAGGGCGGCCCGGAGGCGGTGAACTTCACCCAGGAGGCCACGAACACCAACGTGCAGGCCGTCGCCCGGGAGATCTTCACCAAGTACGTCTTCGCCTTCGAGGCCACCTCGGCCCTGCTGATCACCGCCGCGATCGGCGCGATGGTCCTGGCGCACGTCGAGCGCGCCAAGGAGGACAAGCCGAACCAGCCGGACCTGATGCGGGCGCGGTTCCGCCTCGGCGCCGGCCACCCCGGCGCCAAGGCCGGCCCGGGCGTCTACGCCACCTCCGACTCGGTCGCCACCCCGGCCCGGCTGCCCGACGGCACGCTGACCGACGCGAGCGTGCCGGAGATCATGCCGATCCGCGAGCTGACCGCCGCCGAGTCGGCGCCGAAGGGGACGGACGAGAAATGACGCCATCGGCCTACATCGTGCTGGCCTCGGTGCTGTTCACCATCGGCGCCGGGGGCGTGCTGGTGCGGCGCAACGCCATCGTGCTGTTCATGTGCGTCGAGCTGATGCTGAACGCGGCCAACCTCGCGCTGGTCACGTTCAGCCGGATGAACGGCGGCCTGGACGGCCAGATCATGGCGTTCTTCGTGATGGTCGTGGCCGCGGCCGAGGTCGTGGTCGGCCTCGCGATCATCATGACGATCTTCCGAACCCGGCGCTCCGCCAGCGTCGACGACGCCAACCTCCTGAAGTACTGAGGTGCCCAGCGTGGAAACGACGACCCTGTACGCCGAGGCGACCGGCCTGCTCTCGCAGACCTGGATGCTCGTCGGCCTGCCGCTGTTCGGCGCGGCGCTGCTGCTGCTGCTCGGCCGGCGCGCCGACCGCTGGGGCCACTGGCTGGGCTGCGCCACGGTCGGCGCGACCTTCGTCCTCGGGCTGTCGATGTTCTTCGCCCTGGCCGGGCTGGAGAACAAGTCGGTCCAGCGCAGCCTGTGGGACTTCATCGCCGTGGGCGACCTGAAGGTCGACTTCGGGCTGCTGTACGACCCGCTGGCCGCCGTCTTCGTGCTGCTGATCACGGGCGTGGGCTTCCTGATCCACGTGTACGCGGTCGGGTACATGGCGCACGACCCGGGCCGGCGCCGGTTCTTCGCCTACTTCAACCTGTTCGTCGCCGCGATGCTGCTGCTGGTGTTGGGCAACAACTTCGTGATGCTGTACTTCGGCTGGGAGGGCGTCGGCCTGGCGTCGTACCTGCTGATCTCCTTCTGGTACACGAAGCCGGCCGCGGCGACCGCCGGCAAGAAGGCGTTCCTGATGAACCGCGTCGGCGACGCGGGCTTCGCGGTGGCGATCTTCCTGATGCTCGCCACGCTCGGGACCACCCAGTACGACAAGGTGTTCGCCAACGTCGGCGCGCTGGCCGGCGGCACGGTGCTGGCGATGGGCCTGCTCCTGCTGCTCGGGGCGTGCGGCAAGTCCGGCCAGTTCCCGCTCCAGGCGTGGCTGCCCGACGCGATGGAGGGCCCGACCCCGGTCTCGGCCCTGATCCACGCCGCCACCATGGTCACCGCGGGCGTGTACCTGATCGCCCGGTCCAACCCGATCTTCTCTGCCAACGAGACGCTCCAGTTGATCGTGGTCCTGGTCGGCGCGGTGACGCTGCTGATGGGCTGCGTCATCGGCAGCGCCAAGGACGGCATCAAGCGGGTGCTGGCCTGGTCGACGGTCTCCCAGATCGGCTACATGTTCGTCGGCGTGGGCCTGGGCGGCGCCGCGTACGCGCTGGCGATCGTCCACCTGCTGGCGCACGGCTTCTTCAAGGCCAACATGTTCCTCGGCGCTGGCTCGGTCATGCACGGCATGGACGACGAGGAGGACATCCGCCGGTACGGCGGCCTGGCCAGGCACATGAAGGTCACCTGGATCACCTTCGCCACCGGGTGGCTGGCGATCCTGGGCCTGTTCCCGTTCTCCGGCTTCTTCTCCAAGGAGCCGATCATCGTGGCCGCGTACACCGGGCACGGCTGGCGGCCGTGGGTGATCGGCACCGCGACCCTGCTCGGCGCGGGCCTGACCGCCTTCTACATGACGCGCCTGTTCGTCCTCACCTTCCACGGGCCCGCCCGGTGGAAGGAGGGCACGCACCCGCACGAGTCCCCGAAGATCATGACGATCCCGCTGGTCCTGCTGTCCATCGGCTCGGTGGCCGCGGGCGGCCTGATGGCCTCCAGCGTGCCGCAGTGGCTGGAGCCGACGCTGGGCCGGCACGAGGAGGGCCACGCGGTCCTCGGCCACTGGACGCTGACGATCCTGGCCACGCTGGTCACGCTGCTGGGCGCCGGCCTGGCCTGGGCGCTGTTCCGCAACGGCACCGCCACGCAGGAGCAGCCGGCCGGCCCGCTGGTGACCGCGGCCCGCAAGAACCTCTACACGGACGCCTTCAACGAGGTGGTCTTCGAGAAGCCCGGCGTGTTCCTCACCCGGGCGCTGGTCTGGCTGGACAACCGCGGCATCGACGGCGTGGTCAACGGGCTGGCCGCCGCGGTCGGGGGCGGGTCCGGGCGCCTGCGCCGGCTCCAGAACGGCTTCGTGCGCTCGTACGCCACCTCCATGCTCACCGGGGCGCTGCTGGTCGTCGGCGCGTTCCTCGCGATCCAGATGGGATGGCTTTCGTGACGTCCTTCCCGTACCTGTCGGTACTCACCCTGCTGCCGCTGGTCGGCGCGCTGGTCGTGGCGTGCGTGCCGCGGGCGAAGGCGCAGTTCGCCAAGTCGCTGGCGCTGACCTGGTCGGTGCTGGTGCTGCTGCTGGCCGCGCTCATGTGGTCGGCGTTCGACGCGGGCGGGGCGCGGATGCAGCTCCGCGAGTCGTACCCGTGGATCCCCGCGTGGGGGGTGAAGTTCACCTTCGCCACCGACGGCATCGGGCTGGTCATGCTGCTGCTCATCGCCGTGCTGGTGCCGGTCGTGCTGCTGGCGAGCTGGCACGACGCGGAGAAGTCGAAGCGGTCGGTGCCCGCGTACTTCGCGCTGCTGCTGGCGCTGGAGTCGATGATGATCGGCGTCTTCGCCGCGGCCGACGTCTTCCTGTTCTACGTCTTCTTCGAGGCGATGCTCATCCCGATGTACTTCCTCATCGGGTCCTACGGCACCGCCGGGGCGGCGGGCGCGGCGGACGGCAAGCGGCAGTACGCGGCCGTGAAGTTCTTCCTGTACTCGCTGGTCGGCGGCCTGTTCATGCTGGCCGCGGTCGTCGGGCTGTGGGTGGCCGGGGGGCACACCTTCGACTGGCAGGCGCTGGTCGGGATGGACCTGAACGAGGGCACCGCGCGCTGGCTGTTCCTGGGCTTTTTCATCGCGTTCGCGGTCAAGGCGCCGTTCTTCCCCTTCCACACCTGGCTGCCCGACGCCGGTGGCGCGGCCCCGGCCGGTGCCGCGGCACTGCTGGTCGGCGTGATGGACAAGGTCGGCACGTTCGGGATCCTGCGGTACTGCCTGCCGCTGTTCCCGGAGGCGTCGCGCTGGTTCGCCCCGTACGCGATCGCGCTGGCCCTGATCGGCGTCATCTACGCGGCGCTGGTGGCGATCGGCCAGTCGGACATGAAGCGGCTGGTGTCGTACACCTCCATCGCCCACTTCGGCTTCATCGGCGTCGGCATCTTCGTCTTCACCACGCAGGCCGGCAGCGGCGCGGTGCTGTACATGGTCAACCACGGGCTGGCCACCGGCCTGCTGTTCCTCGTGGTGGGGATGCTGGTGGTGCGCCGCGGCTCGGCGCAGATCGGCGACTTCGGCGGCGCGGGCAAGCAGCTCCCGCTGCTGGCGGCGATGCTGTTCTTCGCCGGCCTGGCCTCGCTGGCCCTGCCCGGCACGGCGCCGTTCGTCTCCGAGTTCCTGGTGCTGGTCGGCACGTTCACGGTCAACAAGGCCGTGGCGGTGATCGCCACCCTCGGCATCGTCCTCGCCGCGGCGTACGTGCTGTGGATGGTGCAGCGCACCGTGCAGGGCACGCCCAACCCCGCGCTGGCCGACCTGGCGCCGATGCGCCGGGACCTGAGCGTGCGGGAGAAGGTCGTGATCGCGCCGCTGGTGGCGCTGATCCTGCTCCTCGGCTTCTACCCGAAGCCGCTCACCGACGTGATCAACCCGGCAGTCCAGGCAACCCTGGCGGACGTGGGCGCCAAGGACCCGGCGCCGACGGCCGTGCGGGCGGAGGTTTCCCGATGACGTTGCAGCTCCCGCCGATCGCCTACGGCGCGATCGCCCCGCTGCTGGTGATGTTCGGCGCGGCGTGCCTCGGCGTGCTCGTCGAGGCGTTCGTGCCGCGCCGGCTGCGCTACGCGTTCCAGCTCATGCTGGCCATGGGTAGCCTGCTGGCCGCCCTGGTGCTGATCGTGGTCCGGTCGCAGGGCGCCGACTACGCGGTCGTGACGGCCGGCCGGGCACTGTCGATCGACGGCCCGACGCTGTTCCTCCAGGGCGGCATCGTCGTGCTGGGGATGGTGGCGCTGCTGCTGATCTCCGAGCGGTCGCTGGAGACCGGGGGGCCGTTCGTGGCCCAGGCCGCCGTCACCGCCGGCTCGGACATCGACCGGCGGCAGGCGGCGCACGCCGCGGGCGGCACCGAGGTGTACCCGCTGGTCAGCTTTGCGATCTTCGGCATGGCGATGTTCGTGGCCGCCAACGACCTGCTGACGATGTTCATCGCGCTGGAGGTCTTCTCGCTGCCGCTGTACCTGCTCTGCGCGCTGGCCCGCCGCCGGCGGCTGCTGTCGCAGGAGGCCGCGGTCAAGTACTTCCTGCTCGGCGCGTACGCCTCGGCGTTCTTCCTGTTCGGCATGGCGCTGGTCTACGGCTTCGTGGGCAGCGCGGGCACCGACGGCTCCGTGGGGGTCACCTTCGCCGAGATCAACGCGGCGGCGCTGAGCCCGACGCGGGGCACCGGCCTGCTGTACGCCGGCCTGGCGATGATCGCGGTCGGGCTGCTGTTCAAGGCCGCCGCGGCGCCGTTCCACGTGTGGACGCCCGACGTGTACCAGGGGGCGCCGACGCCGGTGACGGCGTTCATGGCCGCGTGCACGAAGGTCGCCGCGTTCGGGGCGCTGCTGCGGGTCTTCCACGCCGGCTTCTCCGCCAACTCGTGGGAGTACCGGCCTGTCCTGGGCGGCATCGCGGTCCTGACGATGCTGGTGGGCGCGATCCTGGCGGTCACCCAGACCGACATCAAGCGGCTGCTGGCGTACTCGTCGATCGCCAACGCCGGGTACCTGCTCGTCGGCGTGCTGGCGTTCAACAAGTCGGGCCTGGCGAGCACGATGTTCTACGTCGTGGCGTACGGCTTCTCGGTGCTGGCCGCGTTCGCCGTGGTGTCGATCGTCCGCGACGGCGACGGCGAGGCGACGCACCTGTCGCGCTGGGCCGGGCTGGGCAAGCGCTCCCCGGGGTACGCCGCGGTCTTCACGTTCCTCCTGCTCGCCTTCGCCGGCCTGCCGCTGACCAGCGGCTTCACCGCGAAGTTCGCGGTCTTCGGGGCGGCGGTCGAGGGCGACCAGGCGTGGCTGGTGGTGGCCGGCGTGGTCACCAGCATGGTCCTGGCCTTCCCGTACCTGCGGGTGGTCGTGCTGATGTGGCTGTCCGAGCCGGGGGAGCAGACGCCGTCGGTGTCCATCCCCGGCCTGGCGACGTCGATGGCCCTGGCCGTCGGCGTCCTGGCGACGGCGCTGCTGGGCGTCGCGCCGCAGCCGGTCCTGGACCTGACGGACACCGCGGCGCAGTTCCTGCGCTGAGCCCGCACCCCCGCGGCGCGGACTCTTGGCGATTCCCGCACCTCTGTCCGATTTGGTGGAGAAACCACCGTCATTGGGCGGGCGAGTGGCCGGGGTGGCGGGGCGGCGGCGTGCGGGCGTGTGGAAGGGTGGAGGCGTGGTGAGGACCCCTCAGGAGTTGCGGGCGGGCGCGGTCCGGGCGGGCGCGGCGCACCCGCCGGGCGCCGCGCAGCGGCGGGTGGCCGAGCACAACCCACTCGGCGCCATCGGCGTGCAGTTCGGCGACGCCGAGCTGGACCGCCGGGTCGGCGCCGTTCTGGGCGAGATCGAGACCGCGCTGCGCGCGCGTGTCGACAGCGGCGACCCGCTGGTCGCCGAGGCCGCCGCGCACCTGCTGTCGGCCGGCGGCAAGCGGTTCCGGCCGCTGCTGGTGGCGCTCGCGGCGAGCTTCGGCGACGCCGGGGCGCCGGCCGTGGTGTCCGCGGCGCTCGTCGTCGAGCTGACGCACCTGGCCACGCTGTACCACGACGACGTGATGGACGAGGCCCCCGTCCGCCGGGGCGCCCCGAGCGCCAACGCGCGCTGGTCGAACTCGCTGGCGATCCTGGTCGGCGACTTCCTGTTCGCCCGCGCCGCGCAGGTCGCCGCCGAGCTGGGCACCGACGCGGTGCGCATCCAGGCCGAGACGTTCTCCCGGCTCGTACACGGCCAGATCGCCGAGACGGTCGGCCCGCGCGACGCCGACCCGGTCGCCCACTACCTGCACGTGGTGGCGGAGAAGACCGGCTCGCTGATCGCGACCTCGGCGCGGTTCGGCGGCATGTTCGGGGGGCTGCCCGCCGACCAGGTGGTGGCGCTGGCGGCGTACGGGGAGACGATCGGCGTCGCCTTCCAGCTCTCCGACGACCTGCTCGACATCGCCAGCGACTCCGGCGAGTCCGGCAAGACGCCGGGCACGGACCTGCGCGAGGGCGTGCCGACGCTGCCGGTGCTGTACGCGCTGGCCTCCGACGACGCCGACGCGGGCGCCCGCCGGCTGCGCGAGCTGCTCTCGGACGGCCCGCTCACCGACGACGCCCGGCACGCCGAGGCGCTCGCGCTGCTGCGCGACTCGGCTGCCCTCAAGCGCGCCCGGGAGACCGTGCGGGGGTACGCCGACCGGGCCCGCGCCGACCTGGTGACGCTGCCCGAGGGGCCGACCCGCGCGGCGCTGACGGCGCTGTGCGACGTCATCGCCGACCGCACCGGCTGACCCGCGCGCCCGGCTCCGCGCCCCGGCCGGGGCGCGGTTCGTCACCCTGCGTTCGGCCGGTCGATATGCGGCAATGACGATCGGAGTGTTCACACTGGTCGGTCGCCGGGGCGGCCGGCATTTTCACGTTAGTACGGGACTGCCGACGGTAATCGATGTCCGTCTTTAGGTGCACATCGGATACATCGTGAGTGGCAGTTCGGGGGTCGGCGTTACCGCACCGGTACCCGCGAGGCGGAAATATGGCCTAACGAGTACTGGACACCGCCGGTGGCGCTCGCCACACTCGCCTGTGGTCTAACTCACCCGTTCGATTGATCCGAACGGGCATTTCCTGGTGCGAGCCAATTTCATATGGTGTAGCTCCCCGGCGGCGGAGGTGGTCTGTGCGTGACCCCCTAGCGGAACCTTCCGACCTCATCCGCAGCGTCTCTCGTGCGCTGCGGGTACTTGAGGCGGTCGGCCGCGCGCCTAGAGGGCTGACCGTGAAGCAGATCGCCCGCCGCTGCGAGCTGACCGTCGCCACGACGTACCACCTCGTCCGCACCCTCGCCTACGAAGGGTACGTCTCCCGGCGGGAGGACGGCACCTACGTCGTCGGCCTGGAGATCGCCGACCGGTTCCGCGAACTCGTCGTCGCCTTCCGCGGCCCGTCCGCGGTCGGCGAGGTCCTGCACCGCGCCGCCGCCGACAGCGGGCACAGCCACCTCCTGGGTCGGTTCGTCGGCGGCCGGGTGGCCCTGACCGCCGTCGCCGAGGGCGTCCGCTCGCCCCGGCTGGACGAGTTCGTGCCCGGCTTCGACGACGGGGCGCACGCCACCGCGTTCGGCAAGGCACTGCTGGCGACCCTGACGTCGGACCAGCGGCTGCGGTACCTCAAGGACTGGGGGATGCGACCCTTCACCCCCTCCACGTTGACGACGCCGGAAACGTTCGAAGCCGATATCGCGGCCGGCGAGCGGCGCGGTCTCCAGATGGAGATCGGGCAGTTCCGCGGCGGCGTGGCGACGGCGGCGGTCGTGGTCACCGCCGAGCGGGACCTGGAGCGGCGCCTGGCCGTCGCCTGCGCCCTGCCGGCGGCCGACATGATGCCCGCCGCGCGCCTGGTCCGCTCCCGGCTCCAGGCCGTCGCCCGGGCGGTCACCGAGGCCATGGTCGCCGACGCGGCCTGAGGTGCCGCTGTCGGCCGTCCGGCCGGATCCCGGGCGACAAACCGCCCACCTCCCGCGCCGCCGCCGCACCGCACCACGTTCGCCCCGCCCGCCGGTGAACCGGAGCGGGGGTCCTCCCGTACGTAGGGGTGGGAGACGTGGAGGGGGCCGTGAACGTACGCGTGGAAACGGAGATGCGCCGGTGACCGGCGGGAGCGACGCGCGCCTGCGCGCCGTGCAGGTCGAGCACGGCGACGCGCTGTTCGCGCATGCCCTGCGCCTCACCCGCGGCGACCGCCAGGGCGCCGAGGACCTCATGCAGGAGACGTACCTGCGCGCCTGGCGCCACCCGGAGTCCCTCGACCCCGACCGGGGGTCGGTCCGGGCCTGGCTGTTCACCACCGCCCGGAACCTGGCCATCGACGGGTGGCGCCGCCGGTCCGCCCGCGTCGGCGAGGTGTACCCCGAGACACTGCCCGAACCGCCGCCCGCCGTCGACGAGACCGAACGCGCCGTCGAGGCGTGGACGGTCGCCGAGGCGCTGCGCCGGCTGTCCCCCGTCCACCGGGAGGTACTGCTCGAATGCTTCTACCACGGACGCTCGGTGGCTGACACCGCCGCGCGGCTCGGCGTCCCGCCGGGCACGATCAAATCCCGCACGCACTACGCTCTGCGCTCCCTGAAGGTCGCACTGGACGAGATGGGGGTGACCCGATGAGCTGTCCGCACGCACACAGCGACGCCTCGTACGTCCTCGGCGCACTGGGGCCGGCGGAGCGGACGGAGTACGAACAGCACCTGGAGACCTGTCCCGACTGCCGGGAGGCGGTCGCGGAGATCGCCGTCCTGCCCGGCCTGCTGGCCCGCCTCGACCCGGGTACCGCCGAGGACCTGCTCGCCCGCGAGCCCGGCCTGCTGCCCGGACCCCGCGACGGCGGCGGCCGGGCCACGGCGCTGCCGCCCGCGCCGTCGGCGCTGCGCTCCTCGCCGCGGCCGCTGGCCGCGCTCCGACCGGCCCCGCACGCGACCGCCCGGACCGGCGGCCCCCGGCGGCCGGGGCGGCTGCGGCGCCACCGCCGCGCGTTCGTCGGCGGCGGCCTGGCCGCCGCGGCGCTCGCGGCGGTCGTCGGCGTCGCGGCGCTGCTGCCGGGAGGGGCCGGCAAGGGCCCCAGCGACGCCGACGCGGCCCGGACGACCGTTCCGACGACCCGGTCGGGCGCCGCCAGCGCGCCGCGCCTGGTGGCGATGGTGCCGGTCTCGCGGGACATCCCGCTGACGGCCGAGCTGGGGCTGACCCGGCAGGGGTACGGCACGGCGGTGCGGATGCTGTGCCGGTACGCCGACACGGGCCCGGACGCGCCGACGTGGACGGTGAGCCTGCTGGCCTACGGTCCCGACGACTCCCGCGAACAGGTCGGCTCCTGGGTCGCCGAGCCGGGGGGGCCGGTCGTCGCGTTCGACGGCGTGACCCGCTTCTCGGGCGACCAGCTCACCCGGCTGGAGGTCGTCCGGGCCGACAACGGGCAGCGGCTCGTCACGTACGAGGTGCCGCGGTAGCCGGTGGCGTCCCGTCCGCGGGCGCCGCGGCGTCCGCCCGCGGCGGCCCCGCGCCGGTCGGCGCGGGGTCCGGCGTCCGGCGCGCCTGGCGGACCGCGTCGGCGGTCAGCAGGGCCAGCGCGACCCAGACCAGCGCGAAGCCGGCCAGCCGCGCGGGCGGCATGGGCTCGCCGAGGACCAGGACGCCGCAGACCAGGTGCAGCACCGGCACCAGGTACTGCAGGGGGCCGAGCACGACCAGCGGCAGCCGGTTGGCCGCCCCGGCGAACAGCAGCAGCGGCACCGCCGTCGCCGCGCCGGAGAGCACCAGCAGCGCGGTGTGGCCGGGCGACACCTGCCCGAAGGCTGCCCGCCCGCCGGCCAGCAGCCAGGCCAGGTAGGCGGCGCAGGGCAGCACCAGGACCAGCGACTCCGCGCACAGCCCCGGCGCGGCGGGCAGCGCGAGCCGCTTCTTCACCAGCCCGTACGCGGCGAACGTGACCGCCAGCCCGAGCGCCAGGTAGGGCACCCGCCCGTAGTCGACGGTGAGGACCGCGACCGCCGCCGCGCCGACGCCCACCGCCGCCCACTGGACGTCGCGCAGGCGCTCGCCGAGGACGGCGACGCCGAACAGCACGGTCACCAGCGGGTTGACGAAGTAGCCCAGCGCCACCTCGACGACCTGGGCGGTGGTGGCGCCGTAGGCGAACAGGGCCCAGTTGACGGCGATCAGCGCGGCGCCGAGCGCCACGCCGGCCAGGGTGCGCGGGCGGCGCAGCAGGGCGCCGACGTACCGGCCGTCGCGGGTGAGGGCGACGACGGCGATGAGGAGCGGCACGGCCCAGACGACCCGGTGCGCGAGGATCTCCAGCGCCGTGGCCGGGGCGAGCAGGTGGAAGTACAGCGGGAAGCCGCCCCAGGCCGCGTACGCGCCGACGGCGTAGAGGTATCCGCGCCGGAGGTCCGCCTGTGCCATGTCACCGACCGTAACGAGCGGGGCGGGGCGCGTCGCAGGCCAATCGGTAAGGAGTGGCCTCCGGAGCGGCCCCTGTCAGTCGCGGTCGCTGCCGTCGGGGACGAACAGGTTGAGCAGCCAGCTCACGACGCCGACGATCAGGGCGCCGAGGACGGCGTCCGGCCAGAACCCGGCGACCTCGAACGGCAGGCCGAGCCGGTCGGCGATCCAGCCGGTCAGCAGGAACAGCGCGCCGTTGACCACCAGCGCGATCAGGCCGAGGGTGAGCAGGTAGAACGCGCAGCCCACGAGCTTGATCAGCGGCCGGAGGACGGCGTTCACGACGCCGAAGATCGCGGCCACGAGCAGCAGGGTGCCGACCTGCTGCGGTACGGAGTCGGTGGTGACCCGGATGCCGTCGACGACGACGGTGGCGATCCACAGCGCCAGTGCGCTGATGCCGAGGCGAAGCACGATGCCCATGCCCGTGATCGTGGCACAGCCGCGCCAGGTCCGCGGACTTCCGGGTCAGCGCGGCGGGGCGAGCGCGGTGAGCCGCCGTTCGGTAGCGGTCAGTGACCACGCGGCCCAGCGCAGGGTCCGCCGGCTCACCACGGCCACCATGTCGGGCCGGATCCGGGTCAGCCAGTCGGCGGCCCCCGCCGAGGTCGAGCACGCCGCCCACGAGCGCCGCCTCGGCGGCCGGCAGCGGCGTGAGGACGACGAGGTCGGCCAGGGCCAGCGTCGCGCTGTCCGCGGCGGCGACCGTGTCCCGGACGACGAGCTGGGCGTGCCAGGCGGCGTCCGCCGGCAGGTCGTGGCCGGCGGGCCCCGCGTCGCGCACGGCGAGCACCGGCCGCAGCGGCCCCGCCGCGCCGTCGCCGTCGGCGGCGGGGGCACCCGGCAGCCGGACGACCACCTCGGCGCCGGGCGAGCCGGCCGCCCGGGCGAACGGCTCCCAGGCGCCGGGGCGGGTGGTCTCGACGACGACGCGGGCGCCGAGCGCCAGCGCGCGGACCGCGACGACCTGCGCCGCGGACACCCCGCCGACGAGCAGCGCCCGGGTCGCGGCGGCGCGGAACAGCCGCACCAGCACCGGCGCGCCGTCCCGGTCGGCGCCCAGCACGAGACCGGCCGGCGGCAGGCCCAGCGGCCACGGCGCCCCCGGACCACGCCCGGCGCCCGGGCCGCCCGCGGCGCCGCGGCCGGTCGGTTTCCCCGGGCGGGGCGGCCGGTCGGCGGCGCCCAGCGGCAGGGTCGCCGCCAGGGCCTGCCGCTGCCGGCCGGCGCGCGGCAGCACCCGGGCGCCCCCGGCGGCGGCCAGCGCCCGCAGCGCCCGGTGCGCGGCGGCGAGCGCGGCCGGGTCCGGAGCCGCCAGGCGCACGGTGGTGGGCCGACCCGCGGTCACGGCGGCGGTCACCGCCGCGGCCGGCAGGGCACACAGCCCGTCCAGCGGGCCGGCGCCGTCGGGCGGGCCGACACCGGTCGGCCGGCGGGCGTCCGGCGAGAGGCGGTAGCCGGCCTGGACGAGCGGCCCCAGGCGCAGTGCGGACCAGCTCTCCCGGCCGCGGCGGCCCGGGTCGTGGTGGGCGAGCGCGGCGAGCGCGCGGCGCAGCGCCGCCGGCCCGAGCGCACGGGCGGCCAGCTCCGGATGGTGGCGGCGGAGCCGGCGGACGGCCGCGCCGAGCGCCCGGCGCAGGTCCGCGTCGGTACCGCGGTCGGCCGGCGCGCGCAGTGCGAGCAGGGCCCGCGCACCGGCGGCGGCCCGGCCGCCGGTGAGCTGGCGGTACGAGGCGGCCACCGGCCCGTCGCCCAGGTGCGCGGCCGGGGCCGGCCGGATGTCGCACACCCACTGCGCGGTCACCGGGAGGCCGTCGGCGGTGTGGCCCAGCGCGGCCGGGTCGGGCAGCGCCACCGGGTCCGGGGCGAGGACCTCGTCGGACCCGCCGACCTCCAGGACCGCGGTGAGCCCGTACCCGTCGGCCAGTACCGCCGCCTCGTCGCCGGCCAGCGTCGCGGGCAGGACGCGGGTCCCGGGCGCGACGAAGGCCAGCAGCCCGTCCGGCCCCGGTGCCGGGGTGCGGCGGCGGACCGCGAAGTCCAGCCACACGCCCAGCCACTGGTACAGCCAGCGGTGCCGCGGCCGGGCCCAGGCCAGGCCCAGCACCGCCGCGGCGGCGACCGCGGCCCCGGCGACGGCGCCCGCACCGTGGGGCGCCAGCGCGACCGGCAGGGCGACGGCTGCCTGCGCCGCCGCGATCTGGCCGGCGCGGACGCGGCGCCGGCCGGCCGGCGCGCGGTCGGCGGTCGGCGTGGTCACGCCGGCCATCGTAGGGGGACCGATGTGGACGCCGGGTGCGCCCGCCCGCGGCGGGCCGCGCGGACGGGCCGCTAGGTTGTCCGGCGGGGAGGGGGCACATGGCGACGCGGCAGGACCAGTTGCACTCGTACCAGTTCGCCGTCCAGCGGGTGGTGTCGGCGCTGGTGACCCGCGAGCCGGACCCCGTGCACGCCCCGTTCCGCCGGGCGGCGGGCGCGACCCTGGCCGGCGTGCTGGTCGCCGCCATCGGCGTTGGCGCGGCCGCGGCGTGGGGGGCGCTGGCCGGGGGCGGCCGGGAGGGCTGGCGGCGGCCCGACGCCGTCCTCGTGGTGCGGGAGACCGGCGCCCGGTACGTCTACCGGGAGGGCCGGCTGCATCCGGTCGCCAACCTGGCCTCCGCGCTGCTGCTGGGCGGCGGGAGCGCGCCGCGGCGCGTCGGCCGGGCCGCCCTGGCCGGCGCGCCGCGCGGCCTGCCGGTCGGCATCCGGGGGGCGCCCGACGCCGTACCGGCCCGCCGCGACCTGGCCGCCGGCCCGTGGTCGGTGTGCTCCGCGGAGCGGGCGGCGGGGCCGGTCGCCACTCTCCACGTCGGCCGCACCCCGGGCGGCGGGGCGCCGCTGGGCGACGGGGGCCTGCTGGTCGGCGCCGCGGGGGCGGAGTACCTGGTCTGGCACCAGCGCCGGTACCAGTTGCGCCGCCCGGTCGCCGTCCGCCGGGCCCTGGGCTGGTCGCGGCACCCGGCGACGCCCGTCGCGGCGGCGCTGGTGAACAGCCTGCCGCCGGGGGCCGACCTGGACGCGGCTCCGCCGCCCGGGCGCGGCCGCGCGGTCCGGGAACTGCCCGGCGCGCGCGTCGGGGACGTCTACGTGGTCCGCGGGCAGGCCGGCGCCGCGGACCAGTACGCCGTCGCCGTGGCCGGCGGACTCGCGCCCCTGTCGCCGCTGGAGGCGGTCCTGCTGCTCGCCGCCGACCCGCGGGGCGACGGCACGGCCCGGCCGCTGGGCGTCGCCGCCTTCGCCCGGGTACCGCAGCGGCCGGTCCGGACGGCGCCCGCGGCGGCGCCGCCGCCCACCGCGCCGCCGCTGGTCGCCGAGCCCGGGGGCCTGTGTGCGGTCGTCGGCGACGACGGCGTTGCCGAGGTGCGGCTGCGGGTCCCGGCCGGCGATCCGGCAGCGGCTGTCCCGACCGGCCGGCCGGCGCCGGGCGGGGTGGACCTCGTGGCGGTGCCGCCCGGCGGCGGCGCGCTGGTGCAGGCCACCGACGCGGGGGTACCGGTCGGGGCGGTGTCGCTGGTGACCGATGTCGGGCGGCGGTACGCGCTGGGCGGCGACGAGGCGGTCCGGGCGCTCGGCTACGCGGGCGTGGTGCCGCGGCGGCTGCCGGCCGCCGTCCTCGGCCTGCTGCCGGCCGGGCCCGGCCTCGACCCCGCCGCGGCCGCCGTCCACGACCCGGCCGGCTGAAACCGGTACCGGGTGCAAGTGACAGATTGCCGACAGTCGGCGCGGCGGGCCTGTCGCCGGCCGGCGCCAGCGGACTAGCGTCGGCGGCACGTGTGCGGGGGTGGCCGCGGTCACCTCCCCGGCAGGCGGCGCCGCGCGGCCCGCCCCACCCGAGATCGAGGTGAACCGGACCCGTGTCCGAAACCCAGGCCGAGGCCGCCGTCATGGCGGCGACGGCCGCCAGGTTCGACGCCGCCAACGACTCCCTCCAGGGGATGCTGCGCCGCCTCATGGGCGAGCTGGAGGCCCTGCACTCCGCCTGGCGCGGCGCCGGCGGCCGCTCCTTCCACCAGGTCAAGGAGGCGTGGGCCGCCGACCAGGCCGCGCTGGGGACGGCCCTGGCCGGCACCGCCGAGGCGATCCGCACGTCCGGGGGCCGGTACGCGGCCGCCGACTCCGACGCCGCGCAGCGGATGGGCACCACCCACCGCGGCGTGGACCTACCGCTGTAGCCCGGGGGAGCAGCCTTGTCCGAAGTACTCGTCGTCCAGTTCGGCGCCCTCCAGCAGGCGTCGGCGCACATCCAGACCGCGCTGCACGCGCTGACCGCCCAGCTCGACCAGGTGGAGAGCGACGCCGCGCCGCTCGTGGCGACCTGGTCCGGCGAGGCCCGGGCGGCGTACGAGCAGCGCCAGCAGGGGTGGCGCCGGGCCGGCGCGGACCTCGCGGCGATCCTCCGCGACATCCAGGCCGCCGTGGACGACTCCGCCGCCGACTACCTGGCTACGGAGCAGCGCAATCGCGCGCTGTTCGAGTGAGCCGTCCCCGCCGCCGGGGGCGGACCAGCGCCGCCACGCCGGCCGCCGCCAGGACGGCGGCGCCGGCCGCGGCGACGGTGCGGGCCAGGGCGGCGCGGTCCGCCCGGCGCCGCGCGGTCGCCGCGTGCGCCGGATCCCGCCGGCGGGTGGCCAGCCGCGTCGGCCCCGCCGCCGCGGGGGACATCGTCATCGTCAGGGCGCGGTGCGGGTTCAGCAGGCCCGCGCCGGCCGCCGCCCCCGGCGCCGGGTCGGCCGCCGCCCGCAGGCGCGCGCCCACCTCCGCCGCGGTCAGGTGCGGGTGGCGCTGCCGGAGCAGCGCCGCCGCGGCCGCGACGGCCGGTGCCGCGAAGCTGCTGCCGGTCACCTGGGCGTACCCGCCCGGCCACGGCACCAGCACCTCCTGGCCGGGGGCCAGCAGGTCCACGTGCGGGCCGGCCGGCGCGCCCGGCACCGGCGCCCCCCGCGGGCCGGCCGGGCCCACGCCCAGTACCTGCGGGTAGGCGGCGGGGTACGGCGTCCGGTCGCGGTGGCCCGCCCGGCCGGCCGCGGCCACCACCACGATGTCGGCGCGGACCGCCTCGGCGACCGCCGCGCGCACGGCGGGCACGTCCTCGTCGAGCACCAGCGACAGGTTCAGCACCCGGGCACCCCGTCGGACGGCCCACCGGACCGCCTCGGCCAGCCGCCCCGGCGGCGCGGCCCGCCCCGTGACCCGCCCGCCGACCGTCCGCTGCTCGCTGACCCGCACCGGCAGGATCCGCGCCCCCGGAGCCAGCCCCCGGACCGTCACCCCGGCGCGCGGCGCCGCCGCGATCAGCCCGGCCACCGCCGTACCGTGGCCGACACAGTCCGCGGCCGCGCTGCCCCCGCCCAGGAAGTCGGCGCCCGGGAGCACCGCGTCGCGCAGCTGCGGGTGGCGCCGGTCCACGCCAGAGTCGAGGACGGCGACCACGACGCCGGTCCCGTCGGCGAAGGGCGCGACCCGGTCCGGCCCGATCGCCTCCAGCGCCCAGGAGCGCGCGTCCGCGCGGATCCCCGCGGCCGAGTCGGGCCGGCAGGCGGCGTGGGCGGGCGCCGCCGGCAGCACCACCGCGACCCCCGGCAGCCCGACCGCGGACAGTGCCAGCGCGAACACGGCCGACGCCCGCATCGTCTCCCTTTCCGCTGCGTTGTGCTAGCGGGGCCGCCAGCCGCACGCGCGCGTCTGGCGCGGGCCCGCCGCATCCGACAGGATTGCATGCGGCGCCCGCGGCGGCAGGCCGTGCCGCGGCACCGCGCCCACCTGCCCGCGCGTCGGCGGCGGCACGCGCCCCGGGATTGCATGTGGACGAAACGACTGGATAGTTTCGGGCGCCGGTAAGGTGTCCGGGCCGCGTGCGCGGTCGCGCGGCGGCGCGACCGGAGGTGGAGAGGAGGGTCGCCGTGACGGTGTGGCAGCCGGCCACCGAGCCGGAGATCGCCATGCGGGACGCCCTCCGGGCCACCGACCAGGAGCGGTACTTCCGAGTACTGGCCGCCACCGAGCTGCTACTGCCGGTGTCCGCCGGGGACGCCGTCGGCTGGGGGACCTGGACCACGGGCGGGCGTACCCACATCCTGGCCTTCACGTCCGAGGCCGCGCTGCGCGAGTGCCTCGGCGACCACGGCGTCGAGGTCCGCCGGATGCCGTACGCCGCGCTCGCCGACGAGTGGCCGCACGTCGAGTGGTGGCTCGCCGTCAACCCGGGGCTGCCGATCGAGGGGTACCTGCCGGCGTGGTTCGTCGCCCAGGTCGCCCGCGGCGACGTCCGCCTGCCGGGCGACGCCGAGCACGCCGCCGGCCAGGCGGCCCGGCCGGCGCGCGCCAGTGCCCGGGTACCGGCCGCGGCCCGCCGCGCCGTCGCGGCCCTGCCGGCGCCCGCACCGATCGGCGCGGCGGCGGCACCGGTGCCGACCGACGCCCACGGCGACCCCCGCACCCTCGACCCCGCGCCGGCCGACCTCAGCCCGGCCGGCCCCGGACCTGGTGACCTCGGCCCCGCCGACCTTGGCCCCGCCGGCCCCGGGCCTGCCGGCCCCGGGCCTGCTGACCTTGGGCCTGCTGGTCCGGGGGCCGACGACCGCGGGGCCGCGGCGACGTACGGTCCCGAGGTCGCCACCGCCCCCACCGCGGTCGCCGCTGCCGGGCTGGCGGCGTCGGCCGGCGCCGCACCGGCCCAGCGGTCGACGGGCGCACCGCAGGACCACCCCGAGCCACGGGACGCCGACGAGACGGCCCGCCTCGACCTCCCGCCCGCGCCGTCCTCGCTGGGTCCCGCGACCGCGCCGGGCGCGGTTACCCGAAGCTCCGCGTCGCAGACGCTGCCTGACCGCACGCCGTCCGGCCCGCCGCTGCCCGAGCGGACCCCGCCTGACCGGACGGCGCCTGACCGGACCCCGCCTGACCGGACGGCGCCTGAGCGGATCCTGCCCGACCGGGCGGTGCCTGAGCGGATCGTGCCTGAGCGGGCGCTGCCTGAGCGGACGGCGTCCGCCGCGCCGTCGCCCGGCAGGGGTGCGGGCGGCGACGCGGCGAGTCGCTTGTCGCCGACCTCCGGCGCGCCGCTCTCGCGCCGTCAGGCGCTGCTGGCGGGGGAGAAGGCGCGGCTGGTCCGGCCGGTCAGCCCCGCCGCCGCGCCCGACCTCGCGGGCGCGGCCGAGCGCCCGAGCTGGTGGAGCCGGCAGCAGCGGCTCGCCGCGGCCGGCGAGTCCGCTCCGCCGCGTCCGCCCGGCGCCCGCCCGCCCAGCGACCGTCCGCCCGGCGCCTACGCGCCCGGACCGGCAGGGACGCCGGGCGCCGACCCCGCCGCGGCGCGCCACCTCGGTACCGACCACGCCTTCGCGCCGGCCAACGATGTCGAGCAGGCGCTGGCGGCCGCGCTGGCGGACGGGGACACCGACCGGTACGTCGCCGCGTTGCTGTCCGCGACTGTGTGGCTGCCCGGGTCGCCGTTCACCCCGGCGGGCGTGGCGCCGGGCCAGCCCGGTTTCCGGTGGCCGACCGTGCGCACCGGTGACGCGGACGCCATCGCCGTGTACACCGCACCGCACCGCGCGGCCGGGGAGGCGCTGCCGGTGCAGGTGCGCTTCTTGAACCTGCTAGCCGCCTGGCCCAGCCCGGAGCAGTCCTGCGCCGTCGACCCCGGTACCCCGCTGGCGTCGACGATCCCCGGCGGCAACCTGATCACCATGGCGACCCGCGCGCTCACGGCGGCACTGGACGCTCCACCCCGACGGCAGCACGGGCCGGCCGGACCCGTACCGTCCGCGCCCGACATCGACCCACCGCCGGAGCCTGCCGCCGGGAGAGCCGACCCGCACGCCGTGTCCCCGGCCGCGGACGACGACCCCACCGCGCTCCTGTCCCCGGCGCCTGTGCCCGCAGACACGGGGACCTCGGGAGCGGAGCGGTCGGCGACGAGCCCACCGCGAGGAAGTAGAGCACCGACAGGCGCCGCGCGAGCTGCGCAGGCAGCGCCGCGAAAGCTGCCGCCCCGGGATCACGCGCCTCAGGAGGCCACACTGCGGGGGGCCGTGCTCCGGGAGGCCGTGCTTTCCGAAGCTGCGCCCCGGGAAGCTGCGCCCCGGGAAGCTGCGCCCCGGGAAACGGTGGCTGCGGACGCGCCGGTGTCGCGTCCCGACTCGCTGCTCTCACCTGGCACCGCGGGCGCGGGACCGGCCGAGGTGGCCGGCACTCTCCCGTCCGCCGCTTCCCCGCTGGCCTCGTCGTCCCTGGCCGCGTCACCCCCGAACCGGCCGCGCGCCGCCGCCGCTGGTGACCTGGCGGACGTCGGCACGATGACCGGTGACGCGATGACCGGCGGCATGACGGCCGGTGACGCGAGGGGCGGTGACGTGACAGGCGGTGACGTGACAGGCGGTGAGGCGAGGGGCGGTGACGCGACGCCGACCGCTGTCCTGCCGGGGGCCGCGCCGGAGGCGGTACCGCCGACCTCCGCGCCGCTGACGCCCCCGACCGCGCCGCCGACGCCTCCGCCGCACCTGACCGCGGCGCGGCAGCCCGCTCCGCCCGCCGTCGACCCGCCGCCGGCCGCGGACTCCGCCGCCGGCCCGCCGACCACGCCGGACTCCGAGGCGGACACACTGACGCTGCTCGCGCTCGACAAGGGCATGGTGACGGCGTCGGTACCCGATCCGTCCGCGACGGTGCCCCGCGCGGACGCTGCGGCGGTGCCGCCCGCGCCAGCTCCCGTGACGCGCACCCCCGCGGCACCCGGCGCCGCACCCGCCACCGCGCCGGCCGACGCCGCACCCGCCACCGCGGCATCAGTCACGGCGCCGGCCGGCGCGGCACCGGCGCCGCCCGGCCCCGAGCCCGTACCCCGGCCCCGGCAGGCCGCACGCGTGCCCGAGAGCGGCGGCCTCGCACTCGACCCGCCACCCCGCCGCCCGGTGCTCCAGAAGGTCATCCGCCCCGACCAGCTCGACTACTACCTGGACCGCGGCTACGACCGCGTCTCCGGCTTCGTCCAGCGGGCCGACGAGGTGGCGCACCTCCAGACCCCCGGTTCGCTGATCTTCGCGCTCGGCCTCGGCTACCCCGGCAGCCCCTTCACCGGCGACTCGTCGGTGCTGCACGTCCTGCGGTGGGCGGCGCACTGCCCGGACCTCTACCGGGTCCCGTACGGCGGCCAGGACGAGGACGGCCGCCGCGAGGTGCACGGCTGGGTCATCGAACGCCCCCCGTTCCGCGGCAACGGCTTCGCCCCGGGCGCGAGCCGGGAGAGCATCGGCGAGCTGAAGGTCGACAGCGTCCGGCTGCCGCACGGCGCGCAGCTCTGGCGGGTCAGCGCCGACGGCACCCAGTTGCTCGTCGCCGTCCTGGACGCCGACCGCGCCCGGTGGCGCCGGGTGGAGGAGGTGTGATGCGCGACGGCTACCTGGCCCGGTGGTCCGGCGCCGAGTACGAGGCCAGCCCCGACGGCAGCGAGGTGCGGATCTACCGCGGCGACGCGGCCGACGGCTTCGCCGAGATCAGCCCGGGGCGGTTCCGGCGGGTCGTGCCGGCGGGCGAGATCACCGAGCTGACGTACGTCCGCACCGTCTGCACCTGGCGCGAGGCGCCGTTCCTGGTGCTCGGCGCCCACGAGGAGTGGCTGCGGGTCGAGTACACCGGCGGCCTGCGCCCGGTCGCCGAGCGGCTCGGGCTGGAGGAGTTCGACTTCGGCGTGTACCAGGGCTGGGTGCCCGCGCACGAGGTCGTCGACCTGCGCGAGTCCCGGGTCTGACTCACCCCGGGTAGGTGTACCGGGCGCGGTGGTCCAGCACCTCGTCGGGCGTGATCGGCCACGGCCCGATGGCGTCGTAGCGGCCGCGGTTGCGCCCGCTGCCGCGCGCCGGGTACGCGTCGGCGCCGTACCGGTCCTGCCACCGCGACCACAGCCGGTCCAGGAAGCAGTGGTGCAGCCAGAAGACCGGGTCGTTGGGTGACGCCCCGGAGGCCATGTGCCCGCCGAGCGCGACGTGCACCGCGTTGTGCGGCCCCTCCTCCAGCGCCTCGGTGAATTCGGCGAATTCGGCCAAGTCGTCGGCCACGCGCCGCGGCAGCGCGGCGGGCCGCAGCCGGCGCCGCAGCGTGGCGCTGCCGAGCTGCCCCGGTACCGCGATCGGCCAGGTGGCGGCGGCGAACAGCGGGCTGTCGTGCGGGTCGCGGTCGTCGGCCGGGCCGAGGAAGTCGTCGGCGAACAGTCCGGCGTCCCCGCGGCGCCAGTCCCACCACGGGACGCTGACCTGCGGGTCCACGGCGCGCAGCGCGTCCTCGAAGTCGAGCAGGAAGCGCCGGTGCCACGGCAGGAACGACCACGCCCCGTGCGCGTGGGTGGCGACGGCACCGGCGACGCCGCGGAAGTACCGGTCGTGGGTGCGGACGAACCCGTCGTACACGCTCAGCTCCGCGCCGGCCGGCCGCTGCCGCTTGAGGGCGAGCAGGGCCGCCAGGAACGCCCGTCGCCGGGCGGGGTCGAGCGTGGCCTGGTCCTGCCGGACGACGGTCATCGCGTCCTCTCGTGGGGGTGTCGGAATGGCGGGGCGATGCTCTGTGGCGGGTGTCCGGGTGGCGGGACGACGCTCCGTATTGGATGTCGGGGGTGGCGGGGCGCTGCTCCGGTGGTGGGTGTCGGGGGGCGGAGCGACGGTCAGTGGTGGTGGTCGGGGGGCAGCAGCGCCAGCCCGTCGAGGCGGACGGCGGCGAGCGCGGCGGCCTCGGCGAAGGTCCCGCGGCGCTCGTAGTGGGCGACGGCGCTGACGTAGCCGCCGCGCGGATGCGCCATGACGTGCAGCTCCACGCCGTCGATGAACGCCTTGGCGACGGTGGCGCCCCCGGCGTCGGCGTACCGGGCGACCGTGACCAGGCGGCCGACGTGCCGGGCGGCCGTACCGCCCAGCGCCCGCAGCCCCCGCGCCGTCAGGTCGGGTACGGCGGCCGTCGCCGCCTCGCCGCGGGTGGCCCGCTCCACACCCAGCGCGGCCGTGCCGAGCGCGCAGGCACCGGCGGCGCCGTAGCGCAGCAGTCGTCGTCGTGTCAGCACCGTCGCGTCCTCCGTCCCGCCCGGCAGCGTACGGAGTCGAGAGTGGACCTCGGTCGGTCCGACGCGGCCGGGTCCCCCGCCCGGGGGCCCGGATCCAGGCGTTAGGGGAGGGTTACTTGACCCAACGGAGGATTTCGCCGAGTACGTACTCCGGGGTCTCCCGGTGCGGGAAGTGCCCGATGCCGTCGAGGAGCCGCCACTCGTACGGCCCGCTGACGTAGCGGCCCGAGCCCTGGGCGGTGCGGGCCAGGATCGCCCGGTCCGCCCCGCCGTGCAGTTGCAGCGTCGGCACCGGCGTCGGCCGCTGCATCAGCTTCACGAACCGGTACCCGTGCAGCCGCAGCACCGAGCGGAACGACCACCGGTACCCCTCCATCGCGCAGAACGCGGCCTGCGGGATCTGCATCGCCTCCCGGCAGCGCGCCGCGTACGGCGCGAAGTCCGGCCCGGCCACCCACGCGTCGCCGCCCCAGCGGGTCAGCAGGTCACCCACGAGCGCCGCGTCGTGCCGGGTCAGCACGTGCTCGTACCGGGGGACCTGGAAGCGCAGGGTCGGCGTCGCGGCGGCGCCCTGCCCGCGCGGGTCCACGACGAGCGCGGTGCGCAGGCGCAGCGGGTGCGCCGCGCCGAGCACGACGAGCCGGCGGACCATGGCCGGGTGGAACGCCGCCGCCGTCCAGCCGACCATGCCGCCGGACCCGGCGCCGACGATGGCGGCCGTCCGCTCGCCGAGCGCGCGGATGAGGCCGGTCACGTCGGCCGCGAGGGTGTAGCCGTCGTACCCCCGCGGCGGCTTGTCGCTGGCGCCGTACCCGCGCATGTCGACCGCGACGGCCCGGTACCCGGCATCGGCCAGGGCCGGCAGCAGGTCGTTCCAGGCCCACCAGAACTCGGGGAAGCCGTGCAGGAGCAGGACCAGCGGCCCGGTGCCGGCCTCCACGACGTGGAAGCGGCTGCCGTTGGCGCTGACGAACCGGTGCGTCCACGGCCCGTCCACGAGGACGCACGACTCCTCCGCCGGACCGCGCATGGCCGACAGCCTACGCCGTGCGCGCCCGGACCCGCCCGCGCAGGAGCAGCGCGGAGACGGCGGCTGCGGCGACCGAGCCGGTCAGCACGGCCAGCTTGAGCCGGTCGGCCCGGGCGTCCGTACCGAACGCCAGCTCCGTGACGAGCAGGCTGACGGTGAAGCCGCACCCGGTGAGCACGCTGACCGCCGCCAGGTCCCGCCACCCGACGTCGCGCGGCAGCGTGGCCACCCCCCACCGGACCGCGAGCGCGCAGGCCCCGAGCACGCCCACCGTCTTGCCCAGCAGCAGCCCGGCGACGACGCCCAGCGCCAGCCGGTCGGTGACCATGCCCGCGAGCGCGTCGCCGCCGACGCCCACCCCGGCCGCGAACAGGGCGAACAGCGGTACCGCGACGCCGGCCGACAGCGGCTGGATCCGGTGCACGAGTCGCTCCACCGGCGGCGCGCCCTCGCCGCGGTCCCGGGTCGCCCGGGTCGCCAGGCCCAGGAGGACGCCGGCCACCGTGGCGTGCACCCCGGAGGCGTGGACGCAGCCCCAGGCCACGAGCCCGATCGGGAGGTACGCCCACCAGGCGCGCACCCGCAGGTGCTGCAGGGCCGCCCACCCCGCCACCGCCGCGAGTCCGGCCAGCAGCGGCAGGGGCGCGACGTGGTCGGTGTAGAGGCCGGCGATCAGCGCGATGGCGCCGAGGTCGTCGACGATGGCCAGGGTCAGCAGGAACAGCCGCAGGTTCGCCGGCAGGCGCCGGGCCGCCAGCGCGAGGACCGCCAGCGCGAAGGCGATGTCCGTGGCGGTGGGGATGGCCCAGCCGGCGGCGGCGCCGGGCCGCCCGGCCGCCACGGCGAGGAACACCAGTGCCGGGGCCACCATCCCGCCGAGCGCGGCGACGACCGGCAGCGCGGCGGTCCGCGGGTCGCGCAGGTCGCCGGTGACCAGCTCCTTCTTCAGCTCCAGGCCGGCGACGAGGAAGAACAGCGTGAGCAGGCCGTCGGTGGCCCAGGCGTGGACGGTGAGATCCAGGTGCAGCGCCGCGGGGCCGAACCGGGTGCCGGCGACCGCGTCGTAGGCGGCCGCCCACGGCGAGTTGGCCAGGACGAGGGCCAGGGCCGCCGCGGCGAGCAGGATCAGCCCGCCGATCTGTTCGGTACGCAGGTAGCGGGCCAGTTCGCCGGCTGCCCGGGCGGCGCGGCGGTGCAGCCGCCGCCGGTCCCGGCGCTCGCGGGCGGCGCGGGAGTGGCGCTCGCCGGTGGCCTGCGCGAGGGGCTCGTCGGCCACCCGCGGGCGGCGCTCGCCGGTGGTCCGGGGGCGGCGCTCGTCGGTGGCCGGTGAGCGGCGTGTGCGGGCGGCCGGTGAGCGGCGGCGGTGTGGTGCGGGCAAAGCTGCCTCCGAGGCCGGCGACCGCCGCGGGCACGGCGGATCACGGAAGCTCGACCGGCGGCACCGGCCGAGCGCCGACCAGACTTCCCGGCACGCCGACGATCACGATACCGACCGGGCGTGTACCGCGCGCGGCGTCCGGCCGAGGCCGGCGACTCCGAGCCGCACCGGCCGACAACGCGGCCCCGAGTGGGGCGGGTCGCTGGCCGCCGACGGCGCTACCCCGCCGACGGCCGCCGCCGGCCGGGCGAGGTGGTGCTGCCGCTGGGGTCGTTCGGTGTGCCCGCCGCCCGGCGCCCGACCGGGGCGAAGTCGCGCCCGGTGCGGAAGGCCACGGACGGCTCGCGCGCGCGGCGGCCGCTCGCGGAACCGCGGGGTGACCCGCCGCGTCGGAGGGGGTAGGCAGCGACGCGCCACCCCGGATGGATCGGGCCCGGTGAGGGGGCCAGGATCCGGTGGGGGTGGCGCGTCGGTGGTGCCGCGGTGCTAGGAGATCTGGATCTTGACGCTCGTGCCCTTCTCCTCCAGCACCTTGATCTTCACGCCGGCCTTGCGGAGCTTGAGCCCGTGGTTGGGCAGCTCCGCGAACCAGTACTGCTGAGTGTCGTCGAACAGCGGCTGCGCGGGCTTGCTGCGCAGCAGGCTCGGCAGCCCGTTGACGTGCAGGGTGTGCGAGGCCACGCGGCGCAGGCCGAACGGCGCGTCGTAGAGCTGCACGCGGGCCCGCCACGGCGCGCCGGTGAGGTTCAGCATCGGCTCCGGGTGCGCGTCGACGTAGCCGAAACGCGCCTCGCCCGGGTGGGCCGAGACATTGTTGTCCTCGACGGAGGTGTCCATGTAGCCGATGAGCAGACCCTCCTCGTAGGCGTAGTGGTCCACGTAGTCCGGCTTCTTCGGGTAGCCGTAGAAGTACGGACCCCACTTGAGGTACTTGTCGTACTTGACGTAGGTCCGGTTACCCGCGATGTAGAAGTTGTCGAACGTCTCCGTGACCTTGTCCGCCACCGCGGAGAACCCGGCCAGCGTCCACGAGCTGGCGCCGCCCTCGGCGCCGTCGGCGTGGACGACCGCGCCGTCGGCGGTCACCTGGATCTCGTCCACGAACAGGCCGCCCTCGTTGAGGCCGCCGTCGCTGCGGGCGTGGATGCGGACCTGCACGACCTGACCGGCGTAGGCGTCCAGCGGCACGACCAGGTCGGTCCAGGTGGCGCTCACGCCGCTGAACCGCGGCCGGCCGAGGCTGTCGCGGGTGAAGGGCTTGCCGCCGACGGTGCCGTCGAGGGCCGCCCAGTCCTTGCCGTTGGTCGAGGCCTCGACGTAGGCGAAGTCGCAGCACTCCTCGATGGCGAAGCGGGCCTTGGCCGCCAGCGTCGCCTTGGTCTTCCCGCCGAGGTCCAGGATGCGCGTCATCGTGGTGTCGAGGTCGTTGGCGTTGCCGGACCAGTACTGCCTGGCGCCCGCGGCCGGCTGGCCGAACTGGCGGGTGACCTCCTTCTTCGGCAGGACGACGATCGCGGCCTGGGGCTTGTCCGACTGGTACTCCTGCGGGCCCAGCTCCAGGGTCCTGTTCTGCCCGGCGCGGACGATCTCGTAGTCGAGCCAGCCGAGCTGGAGCTTCTGCCACGAGCCGAGGTCGCCGGGCTTGGTGCCGACGATGCCGCCCTTCTCGTTGAGCCGGCTCTGCGCCATCAGGGTCCAGTGCTCGCTGCTGTTGTCACCGGCGCCGGTGGTGTCGTAGTCGTCGGGCAGGCCGAGGTCGTGGCCGTACTCGTGGGCGAACACACTGAGGCCGCCGTTCTCCGGCTGCATGGTGTAGTCGCCGACCCACAGGCCGGTGTCGCCGATCTGGGCGCCGCCGCGCTTGTTGTTCGCGGGGCCGCCGACGTCCACCTGGTCGTTGAACGCGTACCAGCGGTGGCTCCAGATGGCGTCCTCGCCCTGCTGCGGGTCGCCGTCGGCCTCGTCGCCACCGGCGTGGACGATCTGGAAGTGGTCCATGTACCCGTCGGGCTCGTTGAAGTCGCCGTCGCGGTCGTGGTCGTACCGGTCCCACGTGTCGAAGGAGGCCAGCTCCCGCTTGATCTCGTCGGTCGTCTTGCCCTTGGCCTTCTGGTCGGCGACCCACTGGTTGGCGGCGTCGCGGATCAGCTCCCACGTCGTGTCGCAGATGTGGTCGTTGCAGACCTTCGGGTTGTCGCCGTTGGCGTCCGCGGGGTCGTCGGACGAGCGGCCGTAGCGGGCCTCGTTGTACCTGACCTTGACCCAGTCGGTGACCGTGCCGTCGACGCTGTACCGGCCCGAGGACTGCGACTCGTAGTAGGTGCGGACCGACTCGGCTCCCTGGCCCTTGCCGAAGTAGAGCTGGCGGAAGTGGTCGGCGGAGTAGTCCTTCTGCCAGATCGTGCTGTTGTCCTTGACCCGGTCGGGCTGCGGGATCTGGTTGACCCGCGGGCCCTCGAAGGTCGCCGGGCCCGGTACGGCCGGGACCTCGTCCACATCGGGGAAGTCGGGGTGCCGCTCGTTGCCGAACTCCGCCAGGATCACGAAGATCTTGTCGTTCTTCTCCCGCTGGAGCTCCACGTACTGGTCGCGGTGCGCCGCGCGCCCCCGGGCCAGGCCCGGGCTGCCGTCGTCGGTGGCGCCGACCTTGGCGACCACGCTGCCGTTGATGTTCTGGGGCTTGAGTTTCCCGGTCAGGACCTTCGTCAGCGCGGCCTGGCGCAGCGCGCGACGCTTCTCCTCGAAGGGGTTGTCCAGTTCGTGCTGCGCGTCGTGGTGGTCGACGTGGGCTGCGGGCGCACCTGCGGGTGCGGCGACCGCCGCCATCGGGCTGAGAATGACGCCCAGGCCGCTGACGAGGGTCACACCCAGCAGCCCGGTAAGGGCCTTACGCACGGAAATTACCTCCGGTGTGAGGGAGTCCGGCCGGTCGCGCGCACAGTGAACCTGGCCGACCCGGATTGACGGACCTCATGAAGCTCCGTCCTGCAAGGTAGACCGACGATCACGATCTGTGAAGGTGCGAGGTGAAGGATTTTCTGTATCCGCGCGGCCACTTCCTCACCCCTCGTCGGCTGCCGGTGCCGACATACCCGCGGCGATGAGATCCATGACGGTGGAATCCTGCAATGTGGTGACATCACCCAGGCTGCGGCGCTCCGCGACATCCCGGAGCAGCCGGCGCATGATCTTGCCTGACCGGGTTTTGGGCAGCTCCTGGACGAGCATGATCTGCCGCGGCCGGGCGATCGGGCCGAGGGTCCGGGCCACGTGCTCGCGGAGCTGCGCGAGCAGCTCCGGTCCGCCGTCGACCCCGCCGCGCGGAATGGCGAACGCGACGATGCCCTGACCCGTGACGGGGTCGGTCGCCCCGACGACGGCCGCCTCCGCCACCGCCGGGTGCGCCACCAGCGCCGACTCGACCTCCGTGGTGGAGATGTTGTGGCCGGACACCAGCATGACGTCGTCCACCCGGCCCAGCAGCCACAGGTCGCCGTCGTCGTCGCGCTTGGCGCCGTCACCGGCGAAGTAGACCCAGTCCCCGCCACTGCCGGCGCCCGCGCCGAAGCGGGACCAGTACGTGTCGAGGAAGCGCTGGTCGTCGCCCCAGATGGTGCGCAGCATCGAGGGCCACGGCTCGCGCAGTACGAGGAACCCCCCGCCGCCGGCCGGTACCGACGCACCGGTGTCGTCCACGATGTCGGCGCCGATCCCGGGCAGCGGGCGCATCGCCGAACCGGGCTTGGCGGCCGTCACTCCCGGCAGCGGCGAGATCATCATCGCCCCGGTCTCCGTCTGCCACCAGGTGTCGACCACCGGAGCGCGGTTGCCGCCGATGTGCTCCCGGTACCACATCCACGCCTCGGGGTTGATCGGCTCGCCGACGCTGCCGAGCAGCCGCAGCGAGGTCAGGTCGAACTGCGCCGGCACGTCGTCGCCCCACTTGGCGAAGGTGCGGATCGCCGTGGGTGCCGTGTAGAGCAGGGTGACGCGGTACTTCTCCACCAGCTCCCAGAATCGGCCGCGGTGCGGGGTGTCCGGCGTGCCCTCGTACATGAGCTGGGTGGCGCCGTTGGCCAGGGGGCCGTAGACGATATAGCTGTGCCCGGTGACCCAGCCGATGTCGGCGGTGCACCAGTAGACGTCGGTGTCGGGTTTCAGGTCGAACACCGCGTGGTGGGTGTAGGCGGCCTGGGTCAGGTAGCCGCCGGTGGTGTGCAGGATGCCCTTCGGCTTGGCGGTCGTCCCGCTGGTGTACAGGATGAACAGTGGGTGCTCGGCGTCGAACGCCGCCGCCCGGTGGCTGTCCGACGCCGTCTCGACGGTGTCGTGCCACCACAGGTCGCGGCCGTCGACCCAGTCGACGCGCTGGCCGGTACGCCGGACGACGAGGGTGTGGCGCACCGAGGCGCAGCCGGCCAGCGCCTCGTCGACGATGGCCTTGAGCCCGCTCGGCTTCCCCCGCCGGTACCCGCCGTCGGCGGTGATCACCACACTGGCCCCGGCGTCGTCGATCCGGCCGCGCAGCGACTCGGCGGAGAAGCCGCCGAACACCACCGAATGGGTGGCACCGATGCGCGCGCAGGCCAGCATCGCCACGGCCGCCTCGGGAATCATGGGCAGGTAGATCGCCACCCGGTCGCCCGCGGCAACGCCCAGGTCGGTCAGCGCGTTGGCGGCCCGGCAGACGGCGCGGTGCAGGTCGGCGTAGGTCAGCGTGCGGGTGTCGCCCGGCTCGCCCTCCCAGTGGATCGCCACCCGGTCGCCGTGACCGGCCTCCACGTGCCGGTCGAGACAGTTGTAGGCCACATTGAGCTGTCCGCCGACGAACCACCGCGCGAACGGCGGCCGGCTCCAGTCCAGGGCCTGCGTCCACGGCCGGTGCCAGTGCAGGCGGCGCGCCTGCCGCTCCCAGAAGGCCGGCCCGTCCGCCGACGCCTCCGCGTACGCCGAAGCGTCGACGTTGGCCGCGGCCGCGAGCGCCGCCGGCGGCGGGAACCGCCGCTCCTCGTGCAGCAGGTTCGCCAGAGTCTCACTCATCGCCAGCCTCACTCATCTCGCCAGCCTCACTCATCGCCGACCCACCATTTCCGATTCCGGTTGTGCCCATCCTCGCCGCTGCTCCACTGCGGAGCCTAGTGAAACTTCGTGATCAGGCGATCGAGTGCGCTGCCCGCGGTGTGTCGGCCTCCGCAACGCCGTAGTCGCCGCGGCGGCTAGCGTGGCGGCATGGGTGACGTGCTGGAGCCGCTGGAGCGGCTCGCCGGGGTGGCCGACGAACTGCGCGCCGCGCGGGAGGCGGTCGACGCCGCGCAGCGGCACCGGGCGCTGCGCCGCTCCGGCGGCGCCGTGGCCGCCGAGGTCTCCCTGCACGCGGCCGCCGCCAGCGCCGCGCTGGAGGGGGCGGCGTACGACGTCGAGGACGTCCGCGGCGGCGCGGTCACCGATCCGGTCGTGCAGGGGGCGCTGCGGGTCGCCCGGGCGGTGGACGGGCTCCGGGACCAGTGGCCGCGCGCACCCCGCCAGGTACTGGCCCGCCTGCACGTCCTCGCCGCGCGCGGTGCCGTCCCCGACGCCGACCTCGGCCGCCCCGTCGACGACCTGCGGGTCGCGCCGCGCCTGGACGCGCTCGCGGCCCTGGTGGTCGACGGCGCCGGCCCCCCGCTGCTGCGGGCGGCGGTGGTCCACGGCGAACTGCTCGCCCTGCGCCCCTTCGCCGGACCCTCGGGCGTCGTCGCCCGCGCGGCGGCCCGGCTCACCCTGGTCGCCGGCGGCTTCGACGTGCGGGGTCTGCTGCCCGTGGAGTGCGGCCACCTCGACCGCGGACCGGAGTACCTGGGTGCGGCCAACGCCTTCGCCACCGGAACACCGGACGGTCTGCGGTCCTGGCTGCGGCACTGCGCGACGGCGACGACCCTGGCGGCGCACCGGCTGACGGCGCTCGCCGACGCGGTCCTCGACCGGGCCTGACCGCGCGGTCCCGCGGCGTGGTGCGGTCCCGCGATCTCGGGGCCGGCGGACGACCCCCGCTACGCGTGGACGGCGCTCCCGGACCGGGAGCGCCGTCTCCACACGTCCGGCCGGGCTACCAAGCGTGCATCAATCCGTTGTCGGCGGGCTCCGGGGAGCCGGCCGCAACGGCGCCATATCGTGGCGGCTCGCGCGTGGGTACCTGGTGGCCGTGCGCGGATCCCCGACCGACGAACCTGGAGCCATCGCCCCCGTTCACCATCGTTGTGCTGGGTTGCCGGTGATCCGTACGTCCAGTGTCGCCGCGATCACACCCGGCCGGCCACTGTTTCACCGAACTTGTGACGGGCGCGCCCAATGAGGTGCGCGGGCCCGCCGGTGCCTTCCGTACCAGGCCAGCCCGAGCGCCACGCCCACGCCGACTCCGACGGCGGCGGCCGCGACCGGCACGGCGGGGCGCTCGCGCAGCCGCCGTCCCAGCGGTACCGGGTGGCGGAACTCCAGGATCGGCCAGCCGTGCTCCGCCGCCGCCCGGCGCAGCCCGCGGTCGGGGTTGACCGCCGTGGGCAGGCCGACGCAGCCGAGCAGCGGCAGGTCGCTGATCGAGTCGGAGTACGCGTAACAGTCGGCCAGGTCGTACCCGCGCGCCGCGGCCAGCTCCCGCACGGCGGTGACCTTGTGCGCACCGGCGGCGTAGAACTCGACCTCGCCCGTGTACCGCCCGTCCTCGACGGCCATCCGGGTCGCGATCACATCGGTGACCCCGAGCTGCGCGCCGATCGGCCGGACCATCTCCTCGCCCGAGGCGGAGACCAGGACGACCTCACGGCCGGCGAGCTGGTGCTCCTCGATCAGCGCCGCCGCCTCGGCGTAGACGTACGGCTTGATCAGCTCGTGGAGCGTCTCGGCGACGATCTGGCGCACCTGGTCGACCTGCCAGCCCGCGCACAGCCGGGCCAGGTAGTCGCGCGTGCGGGCCATGGTCTGGTCGTCGGCGCCGCCCAGGCGGAACATGAGCTGGCTGTACGCGGCCTGCACGACATCGCGGCGGCTGATCAGCCCGTCGCGGAAGAACGGCCGTCCGAAGGCCAGCGCACTGGACTTGGCGATGACGGTCTTGTCGAGATCGAAAAAGGCGGCGCTTCGGCCCACGGCCGCAGAGTCTAGCCGGCGTGCCCGCCCGTGGTGCAGAGGCGACGGGACGCCGCGGGGCGGCGAAAGTTCCGGTGAAAAATCTCGCACGCTCTGTGTAGGAGCCGCCACTCGACGTGAACCGGACTCTGCGTCATGCTTGATAGCACGAAGGCATCGCCCAGGACAAACCCCCGTCCGCGTCCGTCGCCCCGTTCACTTTCCGGTCGCGCCGGCGTCGCCACCCCCGGCGACGTCCGGGCGCTGCCCGCGGGCAACGCCCCCGCTGCCCGCGGGCGACCGACGGCCCCACCCCCGGAGGCCGCCGGTCGGCGGCTCGACACGCGCCGAGCCGCCGCTCGGAGACGACCCCCGCCGCCCCCGGCGGGGGTCGTCTCATGCGCGGATGAACTCAGCAGCGTCACGCGGGTGCCGATACGTCATCCGTCCGGCGTCGGTGGAGGGGGTTGACATGCAGTGGTTCGCCCGCGCCTCGGCGTCCCTGCGCCCCATGCCCGCCGCGCTGCTCGTCGCCGCCGTGGCGACCGTGTTCAGCGCTGCCTGGCTGGTGATCATGAGTATCGGCCTGCGACCGCCGAGCATGATCGGCTGGACCCTCACCGCGCCGACGGCGGTCCTCGCCGCCGCCTACTGCTGGCGCGTGGCCGGCGCCGCCGCCCACGCGGCCGCCCGCCGCTTCTGGCAACTGGCGGCGACCGCCGTCGCCCTCATCGGCGTCGCGGCGGTGCTGAACTTCCGCGATGACCTGCTCCACACGGCCGACGGCGTCACCCCGGTCACCACGACGACCGTCCTCGTGTACATGTCCGGCGTCGTGGTGATGATGTGGGCGCTGCTGCGCCTGCCGGGGCGCACGCAGCTCTCGTTGACCGAGCGCCGACGGTTCCTGATCGACGCCACGATCGTCGTGCTGACCGTGGGCACCCTGGCCTGGCGGTACTCCTTCAGCCAGGTCCAGGACTGGAAGGACATCGGCGGTTCGATCTCGGTCCTGGCCGTCATCCTGCTGGCGTTCGTCGCCGTCTTCACGTTCATCAAGCTCGCGCTCGTCGGCGTCAGCGTCGTCGACCGCGGTGCGCTGCACCTGCTCTCGGGTGCGGTCGCCGCCGGTGCCGGGCTGGGGGCGCTGGCGCCGTTCATGGCCTCGCACGCGCAGATCGACTCCGCGGCCATCTGCATCCCGCCGGTCGCGCTGGGATTCATCCTCGCCGCCCGCCGACAGGCCTGCTCCGACCCCCACGCCGTACCGCCGCCGCGCCGCCGCCGCCCGTTCAGCTACCTGCCGTACGTCGCTGTCGCCGGCATCGACGGGATGCTGCTGTGGGCCGCCCGCGGGTTCGACGACGCCAACGACACGCTTCTGGCCGTCGCCGCCGTGGCGCTGACCGCCCTGGTCGTGTACCGGCAGATCACGGCCCTCACCGACAACGGCCGCCTGCTGCACCGCGTCGACGCGACCGTCCGCCAGCTCCAGCAGGCGCAGGAGCAGCTCAGTCACCAGGCGTCGCACGACGCGCTGACCGGTCTGGCCAACCGGCGGCTGTTCGAGCGCCGGATGCAGGAGGCGCTGGACGCCGACCGCCCGGCCAGCGTGGTCCTGATCGACCTGGACGACTTCAAGACCGTCAACGACCGGCTCGGCCACGTGATCGGCGATGAGCTGCTCGTCACGGTCGCCGAGCGGCTGCGCGGCTGCGTCCGCCCCGACGACACCGTCGCGCGCCTGGGCGGCGACGAGTTCGCCATGCTGCTGCCCGGTATGCCGGCCGCCGCCGGCCTCGGCGTCCTGGACCGGCTCAACGCCGCGCTGTCGACGCCGGTGCGGATCGCCGGACACGACCTGCTCGTGCGGTGCAGCACCGGCATCGCCGACGTCGTGCCGGGCCTCGACACCACCGAGGTGCTGCGCCGCGCGGACCTGGCCATGTACGCGGCCAAGGACGCCGGCAAGGGCCAGTACGCCACCTATGACCCGGAGCTGGACGAGCGCGCCAACTACGACGCCCAGCTCGGCGCCGAGCTGCGGCTGGCGATGGACCGCGGCGACTTCCGGCTGGTGTTCCAGCCCGTCGTGCGGCTGCCCGACGGGGTGACCGTCGGCGCGGAGGCGCTGATCCGGTGGCACCACCCGCAGCGCGGCGTCATCCCGCCGGACGAGTTCATCCCCGCCGCCGAGCGGACCGGGCTGATCGTGCCGCTGGGCGCCTGGGTGCTGGACGAGGCGTGCCGGACCGCCGCGGGCTGGCTGCACGAGCAGGGCGCGACCAGGTCGTGGATGGTCAGCGTCAACATCTCGGCGCGCCAGTTGCGGGAGAGCGGGTTCGCCCGCCGCGTCGCCGCGGCGCTGCACACGTCGGGCCTGCCGGCCGCGCGCCTCATGATCGAGGTGACCGAGACGGCCGTGTTCGACAGCCGCGCCGCGACGGAGTCGCTGAACGAGATCGCCGCCCTCGGCGTCGCGATCGCGCTGGACGACTTCGGTACCGGCCACTCGTCGCTGGGCCTGCTGCGCAACATCCCGGTCAGCGTGCTCAAGGTCGACAAGTCCTTCATCGACCACATCACCCACAGCACGGCCGAGGCCACCATCGCCACGGCGATGGTGAGCCTGGCCAACGGGCTGGACCTCGGCGTGGTCGCCGAGGGCGTGGAGAGCGCCGCGCAGGCCCGGCAACTGCACCTGATGGGGTACCGGCTCTCCCAGGGCTACCACTTCGCCCGGCCGATGCCGGCCGCGGAGGTCGGCGAACTGCTCGCCGCCCAGTCCCCGGAGTCCGCCGACAGCAACCTGGCGGCCTGACCGCGGCCGTCCCGGCGTCAGCTCCAGCCGTACCCGTCGCGCAGTGCCCCCGCCACGGCGTCGAAGCGCGCCCGGTCCAGGGCGGTGCCCTCCCGGCGGATGCCGGACTCCGGCAGGACGAGAACCCGGTCCAGCCGCGCCCAGCTCGGCCGGCCGGCGGCGTCCCAGCGGCCGGCGCCCAGTGCGTGCCAGTGCGGCTGGCCGTCGCGCGCCTCGTTGCTGGACAGCATCAACCCCAGTACCGCCGCACCGTCGCGCCCCACGACGAGGACGGGCCGGTCCTTGCCCTGGCGGGGGTCGTCCTCGTACGCCACCCAGGCCCACACGATCTCGCCCGGGTCGGCGGCGCCGTCCGGTTGCGGCGCGTAGGAGATCCGGCGGGCGGCGACGGTGGAGGGTATGGACCGCGGGGTGGCCGCCGGTGTCGGTCGCAGGACCCGCAGGACGACCTCCCGCAGGCCGGCCAGCAGGCGTCGGGTGTGCTGTCTCATCGGGGCACCCTACCCAGGCACCCTTCCGCCATGCCGACGTCGGTATCGACAGGGCGGGCGACCCTGTCCGGGTGATCGTGCGCACCCTGTCCTCCTTGTCATATTTCGTCTTTGGTCCGTGATGGCACCATGGGCCACCGTGGCACGCGCGGCGCGTCCACACGGGACGATGAATCGGCCCGCGACAGCGCCTCCTTCCTGGCGACGAGGAGTACCGATGCCCATGGTGCGGCCCGGCCAGGTGATCCGTATCGAGGAGGAGGACTACGCCTACGGCGTCGGCGCACTCACGCTCCGGGTCACCGGCCTTGCCCCGCACGACGACCCGGCGTGGATCCGGGTCACCGGCGTCGAGATCCACTGGACCGGAGGCGACGGCCCCCGCCGGGAGGTCCTGGTGCGGTCGTCGGCGCAGGTCAGCTCGGCTGCGGACCGGGCCGGCCCCTGAGCGGTACCGGTGGTGGAGTCCCGGCTCCGATCTCCGGGAGAGCAGTCGCGTCGTCCGGCCGGCCCTGGTAGCCGGACGACGCCCGTGAACGCGGCGGTCGCGGCGGGCCTGTCGACTGTCTAGCACGGCGCGTCGGGGCAGCGGCCGTTGTCCACAGGGCGGGCGTTGTCCACAGGAGGGCGGCCCGGCGGCGGCGCGGAGGGCGGATCCACGCCGATGGTGTGCGGGTCGGATCCCCCACCGATGGAGGCCGCGATGCCGCCCCGTCCCCGTACCGCCACCCCGCCGCGTCCCGCCCGCCCCCTGGTCGTCACCGCCGACCGGGAGCTGCTGGACGACCTGCTGCGCCTGGCCGCCGCTGCGGACACCGAACTGCAGGTAGCCGTCGATCCGGCCGGAGCGCGCCGCGACTTCGCCGCCGCGCCGCTCGTGCTCATCGGCGTCGACCAGGCGGCCGCCTGGGCCGCCGCGAACTTCCCGCCGCGCCGCGACGTGGTGCTGCTGGCCCGCGACCACAGTCCGGCGGCATCGCTGGCCGCGGCCGTCGGTGCGTCGCACGTCGCCTTGCTGCCCGACGCCGACCACTGGCTCGTGGCGCGGCTGGGCGAGCCCGCCCCGGCCCTGCCGGCGCGCCGCGGCCGGACCGTGGCGGTGCTGGGCGGCCGTGGGGGCGCCGGCGGCAGCGTCCTGGCCGCGGCTCTCGCCCACACCGCCGCGCAGTCGTCCCTGCGCACCCTGCTGGTCGACGCGGACCCCCTCGGCGGCGGACTGGACCTCCTGCTGGGCTGGGAGGAGCTGGACGGGCTGCGCTGGCCGGAACTGGCCGCCGCGCGGGGCCGCGTCGCCGCACCGGCCCTGGTCCGCGCGCTGCCGGGCCGCGGCGGCCTGTCGCTGCTGTCCTGGGACCGCGGCGTGCCGGCCACGATCCCGGTCGAGGCGATGGCGGCCGCGCTGGATGCCGGTCGCCGCGGCCGGGACCTCGTGGTCGTGGACCTGCCGCGGCACCTGCCGGCCGCCGCCGCCCACGCCCTCGCGGCGGCGGAGCGGGCACTGGTGGTCGTTCCGGCCGAGCTGCGCGCCACCGCGGCCGCCGCGCGGGTCGTCGCCGCCGCGGCGGTACACCAGGAGCGGATCGAGGCGGTCGTCCGCGGGCCGGCGCCGGGCCACCTGCGGGCGCTGGAGGTGGTGACCGCCCTCGGCGTACCGCTGGCCGGCACCCTCCGCCCCGAGCCGGGACTGGCGGCGGCGCTGGAGCGCGGCCAGCCGCCCACCCGCCACCGCCGTGGACCGCTGGCCACCCTCTGCCGGCAGCTTCTGGCCGACCTGCTCGGCCCCTCCCGGTCGGTGGCGGCGTGAGCCCGTCGGCCGAAGGCCTCACCGTCCGGGTGCGCCGCCGGCTCACCGACGACTCTGCGCCGGCCTCCCGGGCGGCCGTCGTGAGCGCCGTCCGGGCCGAGCCGCGGGCCGCGGTCCTCGGCGACGCCCAGTTGCTACGGCTGGCCGACCGCGTGCACGACGACCTCGTCGGCGCTGGCCCGCTGGCACCGCTGCTCGCCGACCCGACCGTGACCGACGTGCTCGTCAACGGCGTCGAGGTCTGGGTCGACCGGGGCGCCGGCCTGCGGCCCGCGGCGGTCCGGTTCGCCGACACCGGCGAGGTGCGGACGCTCGCCCAGCGCCTCGCGGCCGCCTGCGGCCGGCGACTGGACGACGGCTGCCCGTACGCCGACGCGCGGCTGCCCGACGGTACCCGCGTCCACGCCGTGCTCCCGCCCATCGCCGTGGACGGTCCGTACCTGTCGCTGCGGACCTTCCGCAGCCGGCCGCTGACCCTGCCGGAGCTCGTCGCCTGCGGCACTCTCACCGCCCCGGCCGCCGACCTGCTGCGGGCGGTGGTCGCCGGACGGCTGGCGTTCCTCGTCGTCGGCGGCACCGGCTCCGGCAAGACCACCCTGCTGAACTCGCTGCTCGGTCTCGTCCCGCACGACGAACGCCTCGTGCTGGTCGAGGACGCCGCCGAGCTGCGCCCCGCTCACCCGCACGTCCTCGCCCTCCAGACCCGCACCGCCAACGTCGAGGGCGCCGGGGCGATCACGCTGCGCGACCTGGTGCGCCAGGCGCTGCGGATGCGGCCGGACCGGCTGGTCGTGGGGGAGTGCCGGGGCGCCGAGGTGGCAGAGATGCTGGCTGCCCTCAACACCGGCCACGACGGCGGCGCCGGCACCCTGCACGCCAACGCGCCCGCCGACGTACCGGCCCGGCTCGCCGCCCTGGGCCTGCTGGGCGGGCTGGACGCGGCGGCGCTGTTCGCCCAGGCGACGGCGGCGCTGCACGTGGTGATCCACGTACGTCGGCACGCCGGCCGCCGCGTCGTGCAGTCGGTCGGCGTGCTGGCCGGCGACGGCCGCGCCGGAGCGGTGGTCCGCACCGCCTGGGACCTCGCCCGCGGACCCGGCCCGGCAGCCGATGACCTGGCCAGGTTGCTGCGGACACGCGATGTAGCGCCACCGCCGATTCTGCGGAGCGGACCGTGATCGAGGCGCGGGTCCTCGCCCTGTTGGGGACGACCGCGCTGGTGCTCGTGGTCGGGTCTGTGCTCCTTGAGGGGCGGCTGCGGCGCCGACGGGTCCTGCGGCGCCTCAACCGCCTCCGGCCGCCCGCGGAGGTACGGCAGGGGTTCGACACCACCGTCGGTCCCGCCACCGACCATGCCGCCCCCGATCTCGGGGTCCGCCGACCTGCGGAACCCCGCCAGTGGGAGGCCTTGGCCCGAGCGGAGCACGGGGAACATCCACCAGCGGTGCCCAGCCCGGCGCCGCCGTCTGCTGACCCACCGGCCGTCGCGCTGGCGGCGGACGCCCCGGCGCCTGACGCAGAGTCGGGGACGGCCAGAACGCTGGCGCTCCGCGTCGCGCGGGCGGCCAGCGACGGCATCGGCCTCTGGCTCTGTCCGGTGGCCGTCGGTGGAGTCGCCCTCGCTGTCGCCGGCCCGGTGGCGGCCGTGACGGCGGCGGCCTACACCTCGGGCGGCCTGCGGGCGCTGCGCCGGCAGCGGCGCGCGGTCGCCGGCCGCGAGCGGGAGCGTCGAGCCCTGGACCGGCTCTCGGACGCCGCGTCGGCGCTGCGCGCAGGCCACCCGCCGCTCGGTCTGGGAGCGGCCGACGACACCCGCCTCGGTGTCGCCATCCGCCTCGCCGAGCGGACCGGCGCACCAGTCGTCGAGCTGGTCGAACGCATCGAGGCCGACCTTCGCGCCACCGCGCGGCTGCGGGCCGCGGCCGGCGCCCAGAGTGCCGGCGCGCGGGCGACCGCCCTGCTGCTCGCCGCTCTCCCGGCCGGCGGCATCGCGCTCGGCTACGGGATGGGCGTGGATCCCGCCGCCGTGCTGCTGCACACGCCGCTGGGCGCCGCCTGCGCGGCCGGTGCCCTGCTGCTCCAGTTGAGCGGCCTGGCGTGGTCGCGCCGCATCGTGGAGACCGCGGCGGTGCCGCGGTGAGACCGCACGTCCGCTGGTCCGCCGCTACCGGGGCGGGAGTGACCCTGGCCGTCGTCATCGGAGCCTGGTGGGGGGTGCTCCCGGGCGCCGTCGCGATACCCCTGGCTGCGCGCCTCCTGCGCGACCTGCCGTCGGCCGCAGTGCGCGCCGAACAGGCCCGGCTCGCCGCCGACCTTCCTCTCGCCGCCGACCTCCTGGCCGCCGCGCTGCGGGCCGGTGCGCCGGTGGCGCACGCCGCCGATGCGGTCGCCGACGCGCTCGACGGCCCGCTGGCCCTACCGCTGCGGCGGGTCGCCCGCGCCCTGGGCTGGGGTGCCGGGCCGGCCGAGGCGTGGGGACATCTCGCCGTCGCCCCGGGAGCGCAGCGGCTGATCGACGCCGCCGTCCGGGCCAGCGCCAACGGCGGCGCCCTGGCGGGCGTGCTGGCCCGGATCGCCGACGACCTGCGGGCGGACCGCCGAATTGCGGTCGAATCCGCCGGCCAGCGGGCCGGCGTCCTCATCGTCCTGCCACTCGGGCTGTGTTTCCTGCCCGCTTTCGTACTCGCCGGTCTGGTGCCGGTGGTGGCCGCCGTCCTGTCGACGTCGGCGTTGCTGTCCTGAGAGGAGATCTGAGTGATGCGCAGAATGCTGGCCCGGTGGCGCGCCGACGACCGGGGAATGACGACCGCCGAGTACGCGGTCGGGATCATGGCGGCGGTGGCGTTCGCGGGCCTGTTGATGAAGGTCCTCACGAGCCAGAAGGTGCAGGCCGCCCTGACGGCCCTCGTCGACCGGGCGCTGGCGTGAGCCACCCGGCCGGGTCGTCCGACACGGGCGGCCCGGTCCGGGGTCGAAGAGGCGCGGGTCGAGCCCGACCACAGGATGCCGCCGCGCCCCACGGATCCACCGGTGGAATGGCCCAGCCCCACTCAGCAGCCGATCTGTTGCGGCTAGAAGCCGACGGGGCGGAGCGGGCACCGGGCCGCGAGCGTCGGGTACGCAGCGGCACCCGGCGAGCGAATGGGCGCCCACGGCGGCTCAGCGCACGGCTGCCGACGGCGGCGCGCCTCCTGCCGGCAGCGGTCCGTCTGCGGCGGGTGGGTACGCGTCTGCGCAAGGTGGCGGCGCGCGAGGACGGCATGTTCACCGCCGAACTGGCCGCGGGCCTGCCCGCCCTGGTGCTCCTGCTCGGCGTGGGCCTGACGGCCGTGGACGCGGTGCGGCTGCGGGTCTGGTGCCTGCATGCGGCACGCGAGTCGGCGCTGGCCCAGTCCCGGGGCCGCACGGCACCGCCCTGGACCGATCCACCTGTCGGCGCCGCCCTCAGCGCGACAGCGGACGACCGGACGGTGCGGATCCGGGTCCAGGCTCCGGTGCGCGTGTTCGGCGCCTCCGTGCCCCGCGTCAGGGTCGCCGCCACGGCTGTCGCGTCCTGGGAACCGGGTGTTGCTCCCCGGGTCGTCCCGGCCGCTGCGGGCAGGCTCGGCATGGTCCGGGACCGCGGATGAGGTCAGCACGGGCATCCGGCTGGGCCGTGAGGTCGGCTCGGCGGCCGTCGGCGTCTCCGCGTACCGCACCTCTGCGTCGCTGGACGCGGCCGTGAGATCGATCCGGCTACTGGACCCGGCCGCGAGGCCCGCCACCGCATCGGACGTGGCGCGGGCCGCTACGGCTGCCCGTCCACCGGGTGGCCTGGGGCAGCGCTCCCGATCTGGCAAACCGTACGGACGCGGCGCGGGTCGCGCAGCCGTCGCGGACGACCGGGGATCCGCCTCGCTGTGGCTGCTCATGGTGGGTCTGGTGGTGATTGCGGCCGCCGCCGCGGCCGTGGCCGTCGGCGGCGTCCGGGTGGCCGCCGCCCGGGCCAGGACGGCCGCGGACCTGGCCGCACTCGCCGGTGCCCGCTGGGTGCTGGCCGATCCCGCGCGGAGCTGCGCCCAGGCTGCGGCCGTCGCCGCGGCCAACGGCGCGGGGATCGACCACTGCGCCGTCGGTACCGCCGAGGTGGTCGTGCGGGCGGGCGTGGATGTCACGCCGCTGCCCGGTGTGAGCAGGCGGGTCGCCGCCACGGCCCGGGCCGGCCCGCTCAGCACCCCGGCGCGACCGGCGGACGTCCACGGCGTGAGCCTTTCGAACGGGGTCGCGGCGGTCCGTGCCCCGAGCGCCCGGGACCGGACCGCCTCCTGCGGCCCGACCGCTGCGGAGCGCGGCGGTCCCACCCGGTGCGGGCCGGGCCGGTGTCCACCCGGTGGTCGACCCGGCGCCCTACGCCCCGGGTCGCGCTTCGGGCGAGGGCCCGCACAGTGCGGCCAGGACGACATCGAGGACGGCGACCGCGGCGCGCTTGGCCAGCGGCTGGTTGCCGTTGCCGCACTTGGGCGACTGCACGCACGACGGGCAGCCGGTCGCGCACCCGCACTGGGCGACGGCCGTGCGGGTGGCGTCGAGCCAGGTGGCGGCCGCCTCGTAGGCCCGTTCGGCGAACCCGGCGCCGCCGGGGTGTCCGTCGTAGACGAAGACGGTCGGGGCGGCGGTGTCGGGATGGGCGGCCGTCGAGAGTCCGCCGATGTCCCACCGGTCGCATGTCGCTACCAGGGGGAGCAGGCCGATGGCCGCGTGCTCCGCGGCATGCAGGGCACCGGGCACGTCGGCGGGGTCGACACCGGCCGCCGCCAGCGCCCCCGCCGACACGGTGTACCAGACGGCGACGGTACGGAGCTGCCGCGGCGGCAGGTCCAGCGGCCGGGTGTCCATCACCTCGCCGGAGCCGAGGCGCCGCCGCTGGTACGACACGACCTGGTGGGTGACCTCGACATCGCCGAGGAACAGCCCGACGGATCCGGCGTCGCGGTACCGGCGGACCCCGACGACCGACAGCGCGGTCGTGTCCCGCGCGTGGGTGGTCCAGGCGGGCTCCTCGGCGGTCACCAGTGCGACGCCGTCGTCGAGGTCCAGCGAGTCCACTACGTAGGTCTCGCCCTGGTGCAGGTGGACCGCGCCGGGGTGCACCTGGTGGTGGGCGGCGGCGGCGTCGACCGAACCGAGCAGCCGGCCGGTGTCCCGCTCCACCACGGACACCGCCGGGCCGCCGGGGCCGCGCAGGTCGACATCGGGGCGTCCCGTGTGCGTCCAGTACAGCCCGTGCGGCCGGCGGCGCAGTGCCCCGGAGGCGACGAGCCCGTCCGCGGCCGCCCGTGCCGGGGCCCCGCCGAACAGCTCCAGGTCGGCCGGGGTCAGGGGGCTCTCGGCCGCGGCGCAGCACAGTTGCGGACCCAGTACGTACGGGTTGTCGGGGTCGAGCACGGTCGCCTCCACCGGGGCGCCGAACAGGGCCTGCGGATGGTGTACCAGGTAGCTGTCCAGCGGATCGTCCCTGGCCACCAGGACCGCCGTCGCGTCGGCGCCCCGACGGCCGGCGCGGCCGGCCTGCTGCCACACCGACGCGCGGGTCCCCGGGTATCCGCAGATGAGGACGGCGTCCAAGCCGCTCACGTCGATCCCGAGTTCCAGCGCGTTGGTGCTGGCCAGTCCGGTCAGCGTGCCCTCGCGGAGCTGTCGCTCAAGCCGGCGCCGGTCCTCGGGCAGGTAGCCGGACCGGTAGGCGGCGATCTGCGCACCGAGGCCGGGGACGGCCTCGTCCGCGCTCCGCCGGGCCATGCTCGCCACCACCTCGGCGCCGCGCCGCGACCGGACGAACGCGAGGGTCCGCACACCGGCGACCACGGCGTCCGCCAGCAGGTCGGCGGTCTCGGCGACCGCGGAGCGGCGGACAGGGCGCAGGTCCCCGCGCCCGTCATCGCCGGCCGGCAGGGGCACCGCGCCGGACCCACCCGGCTGGGCGAGCCCGGGAGGGCGCGGCAGGGCAGATCCGGAAGAACCCAGCGGTGCAGATCCGGAAGGTCGCGGCAGGACGGATCCGGGAGGTCGCGGCGTCTCGGGCGGGGCTGCCCCGGGCAGAAGCGGCGGCTCGCACAGGGCGAAGGTCGTGCGGCCCCGGGGGGAGGCGTCGCGCGTGACGGCCGTCACCGGTGCGCCGATGAGGCGCGCCGCCGCGCGGGCGGGGTCGCCGGTCGTGGCCGAGGCGAGGATGAAGGTCGGCACGGTCCGCGCGCGCCGCCGCAGGCGGCGCACCACGTGCGCGACGTGGGAGCCGAACACGCCCCGGTAGGCGTGGCACTCGTCGAGCACCACGTACCGCAGGTGGCGGAGGAACGTGGCCCAGGCTCCGTGGGCCGGCAGGATGCCGCGGTGCAGCATGTTCGGGTTGGTCAGGACGAGCCGGGCGTGCCGGCGTACCCACTCCCGCTCGGCACGCGGCGTGTCGCCGTCGTACCCGGCCGCCCGGAAGCCGGGCAGGTCCAGCGACGTCAGGAGGTGGAGCTGGTCGGCGCCCAGCGCCTTGGTCGGGGCGACGTACAGCGCCGTCGCGCGCCGGTCGGTGAGCAGCGCGGTGAGGACGGGCAGGTGGTAGGCCAGCGACTTGCCCGAGGCCGTACCGGTGGCGATGACCGTGTGCGTACCGGCGTGGGCCAGCGCCGCCGCCTCGGCCTGGTGCCGCCACGGGGCGGGTACGGCCAGCGCCTCGCGCAGCGGCGGCGGGACCCAGGCCGGCCAGTCGACGGTCTCGCCCGCGCGGGCGGGCAGGGTCTCGATGTGCGGAGCGACGTCCGTCCGGGCAGTCAACCGGGCGAGGACGGCGTGACCACGGTCGGGTGACGATCGGGGTGCCGGAAAGGGAACGCGTTCCGTCGCGATGCTGGTCACGCATTGCACTGTGGCACCTGCGGGCGGGGATCGGCCAGCCACCCGCCGGGCGGAAACTCCCCATCGGGATGCGTGGCACCATCCGTCGATGGTTAGATTCGTGGGGCCGATGCCGTAGGCGAGGGGGTGCACCGCATGGAGCTGGCGCTGACGAGCCGCACCGTCGGGGAACACACGGTGCTTGAGGTCGGCGGCGAGGTCGACGTCTACACGGCACCCCGGCTGCGGGAGGAGCTGCTGGCGTTGATCGACGGCGGCACCCGCAGGATCGTGGTGGACCTGCAACGGGTCGACTTCCTCGACTCCACGGGGCTCGGCGTCCTGGTCGGCGCCATGAAGAAGCTGCGCGGCGTGGACGGCACCTTCGGCCTGGTCTGCGCGAAGGAACCGCTTCTGAAGATTTTCCGCATCACGGCGCTGGACCAGGTGTTCCCGCTGTACGAGTCCGTCGACGCCGCGATCGCCGCGGGCGCCTGACCGGCTGGCGCGTGATGGCTGACGTACGGCTGTGTTTCTCCCCGGCCCCCGTGCACGTGCGCACCGCCCGCCTCGTCGGGGTGGCGGTGGCCCGGCGGGCGGGCCTGCGCGAGGAGTTGCTCGACGAGGTGCGCCTGGCGGTCGGTGAGGCGTGCGCCCGCGCGGTCGCGCTGCACCGCCAGTACGGGCTGCGCGACCAGGTCGAGGTGACCATCTCCGACGACGAGCCGTACACCGTCCGGGTGGTCGACCGCGCTCCGGTCGAGGCCGGCCTGGGCCTGAGCGCGCTGCCGCCCGACGAGCTGGCGGACGAGTCGCTGACCGACGAGGCGCTGACGGTAGGCGTGGGCTTCGCCCTGCTGGCCGGCCTCGTGGAGGACCTCCAGGTCCGCCCGGTCGCCGAGGGGATCGGCACCGAGGTCCGCATGTCCTGGCCCCTGCACCGCCGCTGACCGCTCCTCACGGACCATCCCTCACGGGAACCCTTTCGCACGGACCGTTCGCCACGGGCCGGCCTCGCCGCCGCACCCCGCATCGGGCGCCCCGGACACCGGTCACGCTGCGGTCGGGCAGCGAGGCCGCCAGGGCCGCCGAGGCCGCCGAAGCCGCCGAGGGCCGGCCGGGCCGCAGCGGCCCGGCCGACCTCCGGTGGCGGTCAGACCTCCAGGTCGCTCTCGATCCGGCGTACCTGGTGGCGGGCCATCGCCAGGTTCGCCCGGTCCTTGCGCAGGGCCAGGTACAGGAACAGCCCCTTCCCGGACCGCGCCGTCAGCGGCCGGATCAGGTGGTACTGGGTGTCCAGCGTGATGAGGATGTCCTCGATCTGCTCGTTGAGGTTCAGCATCTCGATCGTGCGCATCTTGGCGCGGACGACGTCAGTGTTGCCGGCCGCGGCGACCGTCAGGTCGAGGTCCTTGCCGCCGCCGGTGGTACCGAGCGCCATGCCGCTGGTGTGGTCCACCACCGCGACCCCGACCGCGCCGTCGATCTGCATCATTTCCTTGAGGGCGCTATCCATGTCCATGGCTGTACTCCGTGTGTGAGAGGGATCGTGCGGGGGTCCGTGGCCGCGGAGGCGGCCGCGGGTCAGCCGGCGTTCTTCTGCCGGGCGTTGCGGGGCAGGGACGCCATCGGCTTGCGCCGGGCCAGGCCGCCGGGGACGTCCTTGCGTGACGGCCGCGCGGACCGTCGGGGGTCGGCCGCCGTCGGCGCGCTGGGCGCGATCTGGGCCAGTCGTTCGAGGGTGCGCCGGGCCTCCAGGTGGACCCGGGCCAGGTTCGCCAGCCGGCCGGTGACCACCGTCAGCAGCGCGTCCCGCCCGGCGGCGTACGTGGTGATGTAGCCGCCCGCGCAGGCCACCACCGTCTCCCGGAGCGTCCCGTGGTCGACCGCCACCGCGAACCGCCGGGCCAGCCCCAGGCTCGCCGCGGACATGGCGGCCAGTGTCTCCGGGTCCAGGTCGTGCGCGTCGTGGGCGACGACCATCCCGTCGGTGGTGGCGAGCACGCTGCCGGTCAGTTCGGGCAGGCGTTCGCGGAGCCGGGCGAGTTCGGTCAGCACCGCGGGTTCCACTGTCACGTCGCGCTCCATTCATCGGTTCGTCGCCAGGTCGGGGGTGGGGGCGCCCGGGTCACGCCATGCCCCACAGCGCGCTGCGCAGCCGCAGCAGCAGGGCTTCGTCGGGCGGCGCGACGGGCGGTGCGGCGTCGCCGGGCGGGCGGGGTGCCGGCTGCCGCCGGGGCAGCCCGGACCCGCCGGGGCTCCGCCCGGGGCCGGCCGCCGCGTCGCCGCCCGGGGGAGCTCCGGCACGCGGGGAGCCCGGTACCCCGTCGGCGGACGGGGTACCGGCCGCCGGACCTGCCGCCCCGGCTGATGCGCCGGTCTGCGTCGGAGCGGCCGGGCCCGCGCCGGTCGGCGCCTCGGCGCGGGGTGGGCCGGCCGGCGCCGCCTCCGCCACGTGCCGGCCCACCGCAGGACCCGCCCCGGGGGCGGGCGACAGCCGCGCGCCTCGCTGTGCGGGCACCTCGACGGTGTGGGCCTCCCGCCGCCCGGCCGACGGGAGGCCTGCCGCGGCCGCCGGCAGCGCGTACCCGGCCCCCGCCCCGACCCGGTTGGCCGGCGGCATCCGGACGAGGCCCTCGGCGGCGAGCCGGCGGGTCTCCTGGAGGCAGGCGTAGGAGGCCCGGCCGAGCCGGCGGGCCAGGCCGGTGGGGGTGCGCTGGCCGTCCGCGTGCACGATCAGCTCCCACTGGAGGCCGCTGAGCCGGATCCGGTCGCGGCGCAGCCGCGGTACGGGCACCACCGGCGTGCTGTCCACCTCGGGCCGGTCGAGGATCTCGGTCAGCGCCCGGCGGCGGCGGGCGGTCTCGCCGACGAGCGCGGGCACGGGTACGGCGGCGACCGCGCCGAGCCAGTGCGGCCGGTCGGGCTCGAACCGGACGGGCACCGCCCGCGGCACGAGGACGAAGTACGTCGCGTCGTAGATCACGCCCAGCACGCACAGTTCCAGCTCGCCGCGCGTGAGGTGGCCCTGCTCGACCAGGAGCGGGCCGACCCGGTGCTCGGGCGTGCCCGCGTCCACCGCGAGCCGCCACACCTCGCCGGACAGCCGGCCCCCGATCGTGAGCAGCTCGCCGACGCCCGGAGCCAGGGGCGACGAGGCGTGGGTCACCGCGCCGCCGACCAGGTGCAGGACGCCGGGCGGGTCGCTGCCGATGTGCAGGGCGCCGCTGGCCCGGGTGTCGGCGAGCGCGGCGAGGACGCGGTGGGGCTCGGCCGGGCTGGTCGCGGTCATCGCCGGCACCGGCGGGCGGGGGCGGGCATCGGCGCCGTCCTCAGGCGCCGACGAGGTGGCCGCCGAGCTCCTGGAGGCTGCGGCGGGCGACGGCGAGGTTGCCGCGCTCCCGGTCCAGCCACAGGTAGAGCACGAGGCGGGCGTCGAACTCGGTGGGGATCCGCCGGATGAGGTGGTATCCCGACTGACTGGTGATGATCAGGTCCTCCAGGTCGTCGTCGGGGGTGGCGGAAGAGAACGGCCCGCCGCGGGTCACCGCGGCCATCACCCGCGCGGCGCCGGCGGCGAGGGCGCGGTCGTCCTCCGGTGTACCGCCGGTGGTGCCGAGCGGGGTGCCGGTGCCGTAGTCGACGATGCCCGCCCCGATGGCGCCGGGGATCGCCATGGCGTGGTCGAGGTACGCGTCAACACCGGGCACATCCACTCCTCAGCCCGGGTCGCCGTGTCCACGGTCGGCCTGGACGCGGCGGGCCGGGCGGTTCGGCCGACGGGGACCCGGACCGCCCCGGCCTGGACCTGCGGTTCCCCTCACTCACCGCCATCATTCGGTGACTTCCGCGGGGTACGTCGCACAAAAAGTCCGACACGGGCGGGTGACGCGGCGGGTTCACCGGGACCGGGAAGCCGGCACAGATGAGCGCCAACACGCTTCGATGATCATGAAGGCGGCACACCACTACGTAACGTGCTGATATAGCAGGATGGGTGCCACCAAGACACAGGGTGCAAGATCTCTTATTTCCGGCAAAAGCCCAGCTAAGGTACCCGAGTCATATCCCCGCATCCACGACGGCCGTACGGTGATCGTGAGCTGGGTCACCCGACGAGCCTCGCGGGCTTCCGCGCTTCATGGACGCCCTAACCGCGATCGACGCTCCCCCCGGACGACGTCGTCGCCGTGCGCTCACGGCGCACGGGTCCACGCAACGGGCGGCGATGTGGACGCGCGACGTCGGTGCGACCACCGGCGCGGTGCGCGTACTACAGGAGGACTCGATTGTCCGGCATGGTCCACGCCGCTGACGGCGGCACCACATCCCTCACCGGCGGCAACGTCACCTATATCGTCGTAGCGGCCGCGATCGCCCTGGTGGCGCTCGGCTTCGCGGGCGCCCTGACCCGGACGGTACTCGCCGCCGGTAAGGGTACCGACCGTATGCAGGAGATCGCCGGGGCGGTCCAGGAAGGCGCGAGCGCCTACCTGTTCCGGCAGTTCAAGACCCTCGCCATCTTCGTGGTCGTCGCGGTCGTCCTGCTGTTCATCCTCCCGGTGCACGACGTCGAGGGCGACGAACTGGCGGTCAAGCTCGGCCGCTCCGGCTTCTTCATCGTCGGGGCGCTGTTCAGCGCGTTCATCGGCGGCGCCGGCATGGCGCTGGCGACCCGGGCGAACCTGCGGGTCGCCGCCGCCGCGCGGGCGGCCGAGGGCGGCCGCGAGCACGCGATGAAGATCGCGTTCCGCACCGGCGGCGTCGTCGGCTTCCTCACGGTCGGCCTCGGCCTCCTCGGGGCGTCGCTGGTCGTGCTGTTCTACGAGGGCGACGCGCCCACCGTCCTGGAGGGCTTCGGCTTCGGCGCCGCCCTGCTGGCGATGTTCATGCGGGTCGGCGGCGGCATCTTCACCAAGGCCGCCGACGTCGGCGCGGACCTGGTCGGCAAGGTCGAGCAGGGCATCCCGGAGGACGACGCGCGCAACCCCGCCACCATCGCCGACAACGTGGGCGACAACGTCGGCGACTGCGCCGGCATGGCCGCGGACCTGTTCGAGTCGTACGCCGTCACGCTGGTGGCCAGCCTGATCCTCGGCCGCGCCGCCTTCGGCGAATCCGGTCTGGTGTTCCCGCTGATCGTCAGCGCGATCGGCGCCCTCATCGCGATCGTCGGCGTCTTCCTGACCCGGCTGCGCAAGTCCGACCGCAACGGCCTCACGGCCATCAACCGCGCCTTCTACCTCTCCGCCGTGCTCAGCGCCGCGGCCGTGGCCGTCGTGGCGTACGGGTACCTGAAGCCGACCTGGGAGGGGCTGCTCGGCGTCGAGTGGCGGGAGAAGCTGGGCGTGGACGGCGAACTGCCGCTCGGCCCGCGCGGGGTGGCGATCAGCGCCGTCGTCATCGGCATCGTGATCGCCGCCGCGATCCAGGCCCTGACCGGCTACTTCACCGAGACCGAGAAGCGGCCCGTCCAGGACATCGGCCGCAGTTCGCTGACCGGCGCCGCCACGGTGATCCTCGCCGGCATCAGCGTCGGCCTGGAGTCGGCGGTGTACTCGGCCCTGCTGATCGGCGCGGGCGTCTTCGGCGCCTTCCTGCTCGGCGGCGGTTCGATCACCCTATCGCTGTTCGCCGTGGCCCTGGCCGGCATCGGCCTGCTCACCACCGTCGGCGTCATCGTGGCGATGGACACCTTCGGCCCGATCTCGGACAACGCCCAGGGCATCGCCGAGATGTCCGGCGACATCGACGAGCGCGGCGCGCGCACGCTCACCGAGCTGGACGCGGTCGGCAACACGACCAAGGCCATCACCAAGGGCATCGCGATCGCCACGGCGGTCCTGGCCGCCACCGCGCTGTTCGGCTCGTACACCAAGACGATGCTGTCCTCGCTCACCGAGGCCGGCGTGCAGGACGCGGCCACCGAGGTCCTCAACCTGCTCAACGTCTCCAACCCGCGCAACCTGGTCGGCCTGCTGGTCGGCGCGGCGGTCGTGTTCCTGTTCTCCGGGCTTGCGATCAACGCGGTGTCCCGCTCCGCCGGTGCCGTGGTGATGGAGGTACGCCGCCAGTTCCGCGAGTTCCCGGGCATCATGGACCGCACCCAGCGGCCCGAGTACGGCCGCGTCGTCGACATCTGCACCCGCGACGCCCAGCGCGAGCTGATCACCCCGGGCCTGCTGGCGATCCTGGCGCCGATCGCCGTCGGCTTCGGCCTCGGCGCGGGCGCTCTGGCGGCGTACCTGGCCGGCGCGATCGGCACCGGCACGCTGATGGCGGTGTTCCTGGCCAACTCCGGCGGCGCCTGGGACAACGCGAAGAAGCTGGTCGAGGACGGCGCCCACGGCGGCAAGGGGTCCGAGGCGCACGCGGCCACGGTCATCGGCGACACCGTCGGCGACCCGTTCAAGGACACGGCCGGCCCGGCCATCAACCCGCTGCTCAAGGTGATGAACCTGGTCTCGCTGCTGATCGCCCCCGCCGTGGTGGCGTACAGCGTCGGCGCCGAGGAGAACACCGCGGTCCGGGTCAGCATCGCCGCGGCGGCGACGCTGGTGATCGTCGTGGCGGTCCTGTTCAGCAAGCGCAAGTCCATCGCGATGGACGAGGCGCCCGGGGGGACGACCGGCAACGACACGCCCGGCCAGCGCCAGGCCCCGGTCAAGGTCTGACCCGGCCGCGCCCGCCCGTCCGGGCGGACGACGCCCACCTAGTGGAACGCAGGTTCCGCCCGGGACCGGAAGGCCCCGCACCGCTCCGGCGGTGCGGGGCCTTCCGCCTGCGCGGCCGAGGCGCCTCCCCGGGCACAAGGGGGGACACACGTCTACATAGGAGTCAAGTGGGGCTCACCCGCCCGCGGGCCGTACCCTCGGGGGGTGCGTGCAGTGGGCGGGCGGTGGCTCGTGGCGGCGGTGGTGGCCGGGTGGTGCGCGGCGCTGAGCGGCTGCGCCGGGGACCCCTCGGCGACGGCGTGGGCGGCGTCGGTGTGCCAGGCGCTCGCGCCGTGGCGCACCGAGATCGGTGCACTGACCCAGCGCGCGCAGGAGCAGATGAAGGCGGCGACCACGCCGGCGCAGGCCAAGGAGAACCTGGTCCGCATGTTCAGCGAGGCCAGCGCGGCCAGCGAGCGCGCGCGGGCGGCCGTCACCCGGGCCGGCGTCCCCGATGTCGACCAGGGGCAGGCGGTCGCGCTGCGCTTCGACCGCACACTCCTGCGGATGCGCGACGCCTACGACGCCGCGCGGCGCGAGATCGACGGGCTGAACACCGCCGCCGCGGACCCGTTCTACGACGGGGTGGCCGTGGCCGTCAGCACGCTGCGCCGGGAGTACGACGCGGGCGCCATGCTCACCGCCCGGGTCGAGTCGCCCGAACTGAAGGAGGCGTTCGACACGGCGCCGCAGTGCCGGTGAACCCGGCCGCGCCGGCCCGTCCGCGGGCGCCGCGGACCCCGCCAGCTACTGCCGGTGACGGGCGCCGCCCCGCCGCCGTCGGAGCGCGCCCGCTGGCCTGCGCCGCGCCGGTGCTGTCACCGGCCGTGGGTACGGTGTACCGTCCGTGGTCAGGGGGCAGGTCGGAGGTCCGGCGCGGTCGGCCCCGGGCGGGGCTCCCCGATCAGGTGTCGGCACCGCCTCCGCGGTCGGGGGACACCGCCGCGCGATACCGTGGGGCTTTCGTCGCCGCCCGTCACCCGTCGACGACGGCGGCAGTCAGGCTGGCGGCGGTCGAGTCGAGGCGGCGTTCAGGGTCGACGTAGCGGTCAGTACGGGTTCAGGTCAGCGCGGTTGAGGGTCAGGGAGTGTCGTGCCGAGTAGCAGCACCCGCCTGGTGATCGTCGAGTCACCGGCGAAGGCAAAGACGATCTCGGGCTACCTCGGCCCCGGCTACGTGGTCGAGGCGAGCCTGGGCCACATCCGGGACCTGCCGCGCAACGCCGCCGACGTGCCGGCCAAGTACAAGGGCGAGTCGTGGGCGCGCCTCGGGGTCGACGTCGACAACGGCTTCGCCGCCCTCTACGTCGTGTCCCCGGACCGCAAGCAGCACATCAGCAAGCTGAAGTCGCTGGCGGCCGACGCCGACGAGATCCTGCTCGCCACCGATGAGGACCGCGAGGGCGAGGCGATCGCCTGGCACCTCGTGGAGACCCTCAAGCCCAAGGTCCCCGTCCGCCGGATGGTCTTCCACGAGATCACCAAGCCGGCGATCCAGGCCGCCGTCGCCAACCCCCGCGAGATCGACCGCAGTCTGGTCGACGCGCAGGAGGCCCGCCGCATCCTCGACCGGCTGTACGGCTACGAGGTCTCGCCGGTGCTGTGGAAGAAGGTCATGCCGAAGCTGTCGGCGGGCCGGGTGCAGTCGGTGGCCACCCGGATCGTCGTCGAGCGCGAGCGGCAGCGGATGGCCTTCCGTAGCGCGGAGTACTGGGACATCACCGCCACCCTCGCCGTCCGCGACGCGGGCGAGGGGCCGCGCACCTTCCAGGCCACCCTCGTCGCCCTGGGCGGCGACCGGATCGCCACCGGCAAGGACTTCGCGCCGACCACCGGCCAGCTCCGGCCCCAGGCGGGCGCGGTCCACCTGGACGGCGACGGCGCGCGCGGGCTCGCCGCCCGGCTCGACGGGCGGCCGTTCGCGGTCACCCGGGTCGAGGAGAAGCCGTACCGGCGGCGGCCGTACGCGCCGTTCATCACCTCCACGCTCCAGCAGGAGGCGTCGCGCAAGCTGCGGTACTCGGCGCAGCAGACGATGCGGACCGCGCAGCGGCTGTACGAGAACGGCTACATCACCTACATGCGTACCGACTCGGTGAACCTCTCCGAGACAGCGCTGGCCGCGGCCCGCACCCAGATCGCCGAACTGTACGGCGACCGCTGCGTGCCGACCGAGGTCCGCCGGTACCAGTCCAAGGCCAAGAACGCCCAGGAGGCGCACGAGGCGATCCGCCCCGCGGGCGACGCGTTCCGCACCCCCGGCGAGGTGGCCGGCGAGCTGTCCGCTGAGGAGCTGCGGCTGTACGAGCTGATCTGGCGCCGCACCATCGCCTCGCAGATGATCGACGCGGTGGGCTCGTCGGTGTCGGTGCGGATCCGCGCCACGACCGCCGCGGGCGAGGAGGCCGACTTCGGCGCGACCGGCAAGACGATCACGGAGCCGGGCTTCCTGCGCGCGTACGTCGAGTCCTCCGACGACGAGAACGCCGAGGCCGAGGACGCCGAGCGCCGCCTGCCGAACCTGGCCAAGGACCAGCCGCTGTCCGCCGACGCGCTGGAGGCCGTCGGCCACACGACCTCGCCGCCGGCCCGGTACACCGAGGCGTCGCTGGTCAAGGCCCTGGAGGAGCGGGGCATCGGCCGACCGTCGACGTACGAGTCGATCATGCGGACGATCCAGGACCGCGGGTACGTGGCCAAGCGCGGCCAGGCGCTGATCCCCTCGTTCACGGCCTTCGCGGTGATCGGCCTGCTGGAGGGCTACTACCCGCGGCTGGTCGACTACGACTTCACCGCCGAGATGGAGAACGAGCTCGACGACATCGCCGGGGGCAACGCCGCCGCCGTCGACTTCCTCACCGCGTTCTACTTCGGCGCCGCGGCCGGCTCGGAGGACTCCGTGGCCCGGGCGGGTGGCCTGAAGAAGATGGTCACCGAGAACCTCGCCGAGATCGACGCGCGCTCGGTGAACTCGATCCCGCTGTACACCGACGAGGAGCGGCGGCACGTCGTCGTCCGCGTCGGCCGCTACGGCCCGTACCTGCAGCGCACCCCCGACGCGCCGCCGCCGGCCGACGGCGAAGCGCCGCCGGAGGGCGACCGCGCCGCGATCCCCGAGGGCGTGGCGCCCGACGAACTGACGCCCGAGAAGGTCAACGAGCTGTTCGTCGGCGGCAACGGCGAGCGCGAACTCGGGGACCACCCGGAGACCGGCGAGCCGGTGGTGCTGAAGTCCGGCCGGTTCGGCCCGTACGTCTCCACCGGCGACCGCAACGCCTCCCTGTTGCGCAGCCAGTCGCCGGAGGAGTTGACGCTGGAGCAGGCGCTGCAACTGCTCGCCCTGCCCCGGGTCCTCGGCAAGGCCGCCGACGGCCTGGAGGTCGTGTCGGCGGCAGGCCGCTACGGGCCGTACGTGAAGAAGGGCGAGGAGTACCGCTCGCTGGAGTCCGAGCACCAGATCTTCACCGTGACCCTGGACGAGGCCGTGGCCCTGCTCGCCGCGCCGAAGACGCGGCAGCGCCGCGAGGCCAAGCCCCCGCTGCGCGAGATGGGCAGCGACCCGCTGACCGAGAAGCCGCTGGTCATCAAGGACGGCCGGTTCGGCCCGTACGTCACCGACGGCGAGTACAACGCGTCGCTGCGCCGCGGCCAGACGCCGGAGGAGCTCACGGTCGCCCAGGCGTCGGAGATGCTCGCCGAGAAGCGCGCCAAGGGTCCCGCGAAGCCGGCGAAGAAGGCCGCGAAGAAGGCGACCAAGGCCGTCGACGGCGACGCGAAGCCGGCGAAGAAGGCCGCAGCCAAGAAGCCGGCAGCCAAGAAGACGGCAGCCGCCAAGACCGCCGGCACCAAGGCCGCCGGGGCGAAGGCCACTGGCGCCAAGGCCGCCGCGAAGAAGACCGCCGCGAAGAAGCCGGCGGCCAAGAAGGCGGCACCTTCGAAGGCGGGCGCCACCCAGGCGACGGATTGACATCGACCGCCGTACCCTGTCGTGAATCCGACTCTGTTCGGCTACGGTCGATGTCTCTGTGAGAGAATGACGTTCGCCTATCTCTGTCTGGACCTCGATCTCGCATGACCTGCGGTCTCCCGGCCCCCGCGCGGCTCCTCTGGTCCTGCGCGCCCCGGCTCGCAGGTTGTCGGGCGCGCCCGCCGGCCGAATCACCGACCCGATTCGCCCCGACCAGCGAGCGAACTGCCCACCCCGATCGTTAGGGACAGGGGAGCGGCGAGGTGTCGCTGCGGGCGCGTCGGGTGCGCGTCGAGCTGTACGAGAGGGGGTGACGGCGCGTGTCGACTTCGGTCGCGAGCGGGCCGTTGCGCCGGGTACCGGTCCAGGGCCGCAGCGTGGCCCGCGTGAAGCGGATGCTCGACGCGTGTGCCGAACTGGTCGACGAGGTGGGGTACGAGGCGCTCACCACCACCCTGCTCGCCGAGCGGGCCAGCGTCGCCATCGGCTCGGTGTACCAGTTCTTCCCGGACAAGCGGGCCATCGTCCAGGCGCTCACGGTCCGCAACATGGAGGCGTACCTGGAGCGGCTCGCGGCCCGCCTCGGCGCCGAGGAGTTCGCCGACTGGCGCGACGGCGTCGACGCCGCGATCGACGAGTACGTCGAGATGCACCGCAGCGTGCCAGGCTTCCGCACACTGCACTTCGGCGACGTGGTGGACGTCCACCTGCTCGACGCGGAGCGGGACAACAACGGGGTGATCGCCGACCAGCTCGCGGCGGCCCTGGCGGCGAAGTTCCCGCTGCCCGACGACGTGCGCCTGCGCTTCGCCCTGGAAATCGCCGTCCAGTCGGCCGACGCACTGATCAAGATGGCGTTCCGGCGCGACCCGGTCGGCGACCCGGCCGTGCTGGCCGAGGCTCGCCGACTCATCCGCGACTACCTCGAACGCCACCCCGTCTGACCCAGCGAGGCAATCATCCCTGCCGGTCGGGCGCCGGCTTCAGCGTCGACTGCCTACCACGCGCGACGTCCCTCGGGGCCGCCGCGGGCCGGTCCGCCGCGCAGCCCGCGCGTGCGTAGGCGCTGTCAGGGCACTGTGGCGTCCTCCTCTGCCTAACTTGATCGGGTTCGACCGGCGGTGCCGGGCTGAGCGGGGGCACGGTGATCACCACGCGGAGCGACTGTCGGATTGCCGACAATCGGCAGACCAAATAGGACACGACAGTGTCGTGCGATCGATGGTTCTCGCTACACTCGGACGAAGCACTAACCGAGCAGAACGGGGCAAAAGGTCGCCCGATCGGCCTGTCGTGCCGTGTTTACGGGCGCGCCCCGCTGCTGTCACGAGGGGACTCACCATGCGGGCTTTCAGCCATCCTGCCGTTGCTGTCGCTGCTGCCACGGCGTTGGCCGTCTTCGCCGGACCCGCTGTCGCAGCGCCCGTCCCCGGCTCGGCGCCGCCGCCCGGGGTGACCATGGAGTTCGGCGGCGCCAGCGGCACAGGCTGTCCCCGAGGCAGCGTGCAGTCGGCGGTGTCGAACGGGGGAAAGGCCATCACTGTGCTGTACAGCGAGTTCGAGGCCTCGACCGACGCCGGGCAGGGCAACAAGAGGTGTCTGACCAAGCTCAAACTGAAGTACCCGGACGGTTGGACCTACGCGGTGATCAAAGTTGACCATCGCGGATTCGGAGACCTTCCGAAGGGCTCCACGGGCTCCTTGTCGGCCGGACACTTCTTCAGCGGTGAGCCGGGCGAGGCCGGCAAGACCCACCAGTTCGCGAGTGGCCATACGGGCAACTGGCAGCGTACGCACTCCATCGAGAGCAGGGTCTACGCTCCCTGCGGCTCCGAGGTGACATTCAACATGAACACGGGCCTGACGGTCGACAAGGGCAGCATGTCGCCGACGGAGCGGGCGATCCTCACCCTCGACACGACCGACGGCGCCATCTCCGAGGAGTATCTCCTCGACTGGAAGGAGTGCTGAGCCAGCACTTCTCCCCGCCCACGGTGCGGGTGCGCCGACACCCTGCGCCGGTCGCCACCTTGGTTCAAGGACACAGTGATGCCTACCATAGTTCACGCATTTCTCAGCGTCATGACCACCGCCTCACTCGTGACGGCCGGGTCGCCCCCGGCGGCAGCCGGCGACCCCGACGATATTCTGACCATCGAAAGTATTAAGACCAGCGGTACCGGCTGCCCCACACCCGACTCCGTCACTTCTGAAATCCAGGACCACGGCAAGGTCTTCGTGGTGGGTTTCTACTCCTACGAGGTCCGGGCGCCGAAGGCCGTATCGACCGACCTGGCGGTCAAGACGTGCAGGTTGTCGCTGAAAATGAAACAGAAGCCCGGCTACACGTACGCGTTGGTTTCGGTGAACTTCCGTGGGGGCGCCAGCCGCGGGAAAGACGCACGCGCTCGTTTTGTCGGCAACTACGCATTTACGTCGGGAACAGGAAATCCGCCTGTCGTGTACGACGACATTGCTCCGAAGGACGACAGCGTCGCCTACGAGTGGGCGCGGAGGCAGGAAACAAAAGAATTCGTCTGGATGCCGTGTGACCAGGCCGCCTATCTCAACATCCAGACGCAGCTCGACGTGCGGCCGGGGCTCAACAACACGTCCGCGTGGGCCGACCTGAGTAGCACCGATGGCCGCTTCACCACACTGGAATTTCGTCATAAGCAATGCGATAAGTGAGTAGGAGGCTAACGATGGCGAGACTGGTAGCGGCGATCGCTACGGGTGTGCTGCTGTGCAGCACGGCCCAGCCTGCACTGGCGGATGCTGGGTCGACTGCTGCTGTTCGTTTCGTCTTCGGTGGCGCGAGTGGGACCGGTTGCGCACCGGATACGGTCGATGTCACGGAGTTGCCGAACGGCGGCCTGCGGGTGTACACGTCCGGGATCAAGGTGAAGGCGGACGTTCCCCAGGTCCGATGTGTCATGAGGATCCGGACAGAGGCGCCGGCCGGCTGGAGCTACAGCCTCCCGGTGGTGCGCTACCGGGGCGACATGATGCTGTACAAGGACGTCAGTGCCCGGATCAGCACCACCATTTCGTTCAGCGGCTCGGCCGAGCAGACGAGCACGGGATTCACCCTCGCGGATGCCCGCGGCGACTTCGACATCACGCATCAGGCTCCGCCGGACGCGCTTGTCTTCAAACCGTGTGGCGCCGACGTGACGATGAACATCTCCACGATGGCCGCACTCGCCGACCGGCCGGCCAAGACGCCGAGCCGCCTGGCCGTCCGGTCATTGGAGATCTCACCCGACGATCTGGTCTGGCGCGAATGTCCGCCAGTCTGAGAACCGCGGTCTCGCCGTCCTCCGCTCGTGGCCTGGTACGCGTCGCGGCGACGATCGTGGTTGGGATCGTATTCTCGGTAGGCACGACGCCGTGTGTCGCGGCGGCCGCTCCCGCCGCGAGCGGACTGACGGTCGGCCAGGTCAGCGCCAACGGACCAGGCTGCCGGAAAGGTAGCGCCGTCGTGCAGGTCACTGACGACGGACTCGGCTTCGACATCGGGTACAGCGCGTTTCGGGTGCAGGCACCCGCCGCAGTGGACGCGCCGAGTACGGTCAACTGCACGGTCACGCTGGAGATCATCCCAGCAGTGCGCAAGGAGTACGCACTGTCGTCGATCGTGCAGACCGGCCTCACCCGGCGCACCCCGGGCGCCAGCGCGGCGCTGCGATCGTCCGTCTACTTCAACGGGACGCGTGAACCGGAGCCGATCGAGAACGTGGACTTCGGGCCCGACGATGACAACTACAACCGTTTCGAGTTCGAGGAGAACCGCATCGATCTGGTGTGGTCGAAGTGCAACCAGCACAAGCTTCTCAACTACAGTCTGATCGCCGCCGTTTCGGCCCCGGCTAACGGCTCGGCAGAGGCGCAGCTCGATTCCACGCACGGAGGCATCCTGCGGTTCGCGGTACGCGACTGCGGGAAGGCGTGAAGAACGGACGCAATACCGGTGATTGATGGGGAACTCATGAGTGTGTGGGCTAGGTCGGGGGGCGTGGGCGGCTGCGCGATTCTCGTGGCGGCAGCAGTCACAGCCGCCCCAGCAGCCGCAGCGTCGTCTGGCGGGACCGATTCTGGCGCGAAGCTCGTCTCAGTCACCGCGAACGGTCCGGGGTGTGACAAGGACTCGGTGGTCGCCACCATCACCAAGGACGGCAGAGCCGTCAGCGTCACGTTCGCCGACTACCAGGTCGGGCGGAACTGGGAGCAGCAGAAACTGAAGCTGTCCGCCAATTGCACAGTGACGGTCGGCATCGACGTGAGCGACAACGTGCAGTTCGCCCTGTGGCGGGTCACGACACGCGGCTACACCAGTATCCCCAGAGGGGCGAAGGCGAGCTGGACCGTCGGCTACTACTACAACGGCCTTCCCGAGCCGGACCCGGTTGAGTATGGCGACCAGATCAGAGCGGACGGCAGTTGGCGTTCGTTCTTCACGGACTACGTCGTTCGGGAGGACGAGCTGTCGTGGTCTCGCTGCGGTCAGACCCGATACCTGAACGTAGCCTCGCGCCTGAGCGTGGCCGATGTGGCGCCCGCGGCGACCGCCTACCTCCAGATGGCCAAGAACGAGGTCGAGCCGGCCGTACTCGAAGTCCACACCCGACCCTGTGGCGAATCGAAGGGAAGGTCCGATGAGGCGACTCGCGTATAGCGTGGGTGTGCTCGCAGCACTTCTGGCGAGTGAGACCGGCGTGGGCCGAGCGGCACAGGCGGCCGGCGCGGAACCGGTGGTCACGATGCAGGTGGCCGAGGTGTCCGGCAGCGGATGCGACCGGGGCAACACGACGATCTCGACACTGCCCGACCGGACCGAGGTGGTGGTGGGGTTCAGTGCCCTGAGCATCAGACCCGCGAGCCGGTGGCGCACCCTGGACTGTGCGGTGCGGGGCTCCATCAGCGTTCCCGCGGGCTACCGGGCGACGTTCGTGTTCTTCAACGCGGCCGCCGGCTACGCCGCCGGGAGTGCCACGCTGCGCCAGACGCGCACGTTCGCGGCGGCGCCCCCGACGGCGGGTACCAGAATCTTCGGCCCCACGTTTGATGACATCTTCCGGGTGCACAACTCAGACACACCAGGAGGTTTGATCCCCTGTGGCGGCACAATTCCGTTCGTTAACAAGATCGACCTCGCAGCCGAGGCGGGAGCGACATTGTCCGTCGATTCCTTCGACATCGCGACCAGTCCCGACACGGTGGTACTGACCAAGTGCTGATTGTGGATACCATTCACCCGCACCAGGTGGGCGGGTGACCTCCCTCCGCGCATCACTCGTGGGGACTCCAGTGAAGGAGTGGCAGTGAGACACAGGCTGACGCGCGCCGTGACGGCAGTAGCCGTCATCACTCTGCCGGCAACCGTCGGGGCATACCCGGCGTCGGCGGGGACGATGGCGCAGGAACCGAGCAACGTGGCGGCTCTCGTCCATCTCGGCTCGGCGGGCACGGGCTGCAAGAAGGACAGCGTGCAGGCGACGGAGTTACCTGACGGGTCGCTTGGTCTCACCTATCCGGACCTGGCGCTCAAGGCGGCCGGTCACCGCACGTGCGGGTCCATCTTCGAACTGGACCCGCCGGAGGGGTGGACGGCCGCTGTGCCGGGCGTGCGGCTGGCCGGCACCGGACATCTGGTGGGGTCGGCGAAGGCCACGCTCACCACATCGACATACTTCGGCGGCGCCTCGCCGGACGAGGTAGCGGAGACCGGGACGACGATGTCGTCGCTGCGCGGCACCTACCGCGTCAGAAACGACTTTCCGGTGGAGAGACTGGCGTTTCAACCGTGCGGCCGGAAGACCTTCCTCAACATCGACGTGGTCATCGGGTTGGAGACGGACAAGGTGCCGAGCACGTTCGCACTCCGCCAACTCGTCGTCTCGCCGGCCGACTTCGTCTACCGCCAGTGCCCTCGGTGATCCGTCCCCGCCCGGCGACGCTCGGCGGACGGCGGGTGAGCCGTCCGACCCGCCGCTGCGCGGGCTCGGCCGTCCTCGCGGCGGCCGTCGTGCTCGCCGGGCAGACGCCGGTCGCGGCAGTTCGAGAATCCGGCAGCGCAGCGGACAGCTTCGCACCGGTCACCGGCCTCAGGGTCACCGCGCACAGCGGAGCCGGCTGTCCGGCCGGTAGCGTCACCTCGACCACAGGCCCCGACGATTCACTGCGCGTCGCTTTCTCGGCCATGAAGCTCCGCGCAGCAGGCAGGACTGTCCTGAGTTGCCGGCTGACGCTCGACGCCGAGCGCCCGGCTGGCTGGACCTGGGCCGTGCGCCAGCTGCGGTACGAGGGCGAGGCGGCGCTTGTGGATCCGGTGCGGCTTCAGGTTCGGGCGGCGGTGGGCGTCACCTCAGAGCTGAGTACCACGGCGACAGCGACTCTGGGCTCTCTAAACGGCACGTTCGCACTGGACACCGCCTTCCCGCCGGAGTCGCTGACGTACCTACCGTGCGGTATGAAGGCGTTCGTCCATACCCAGATGGATCTCGTTCTGGCTGGTGTGGCGGACGCTCCGAGCACGGTCGGCGTGCAGGCAGTCGCCTTCTCACCGGCGCAGTTCGCCTACCGCGAGTGCCCGCCGGCAGTAGCGTCCCGGCAGCGCGGTCCGGACCAGGGTGGCGGTCGCTCGGGGTAGGTCCGGCTCGTGCCGGCCCGCCTCCGGGAGGTCAGCGGTCAGCCACGGGCATCAGTGGTCGGCTCTGCCGTCCGTTCCGGATGTCGCAGGGTCAGCCAGCGTTCGAACGCCAGCGTCGTCAGCGGCGGAATCGATGCGGCCAGCGCCACCGCAGCGCGTCCCCACGGCCACCGCTCCGTGCGCGCGACCCAGACGGTCGCAATCAGGTACCCGACGAACAGCGCCCCGTGCAGTCGGCCGAAGAGCCACACCCCGGCGGTCGTCGTCCCGCTGACGTACTTCAGGTACATGCCGACGAGCAGACCGGCCCAGGTGAACGCCTCTGCCGCCGCGGCCCACCGGAAAATTCGGCGCGGATTCACGCCACCACCTCCTCCGAGATGCGCTCACGCTATCCGCACCGCCAGTTTCGTGGGACCACGCCCCCGGAGGGCTGGGTCGACCGTGGCGACTGTCGACTTCCGGACAGTGATGGATCTACAGCAGTACCGTTTCCGCTGCTAGCGTCGGCACCGTCATGCACGAGTACACGGTCGACGTCTGTGACATGTCTTACGTCCTATGTGGATCACATCCACGTCTGCACGTTCGGGATGGTCGCTACGATCATGCCGCGACAGCACGGACCTCGCCCGTGCTGCGACCTGTCGTCCGGTGGACGTCACCCCTCAGGAAGGACAAGCATCAATGTATACGGGGAAGCGTTGGGCGACCGTGGCACTCGGCATGGCGATGGGCGTCGCTGGCGTGGCCACGCCAGCGACCGCGAACGTAGTCAATCCCGAGGTGACCATGTCCTTCGAGGGCGCCAGCGGCACCGGATGCCCTCACGACTCGGTGACGTCCAGCCTTTCGGACGGCGGGCGGGCGATCACGCTGATGTACAGCCGGTTCGAAGCCACCACCGACCGCGCCGCGGAGATGATCAAACGGTGCACGTCGAAGTTGAAGCTGCACTACCCGGACGGCTACACCTACGCGGTGGTGGCGGTGGATCACCGTGGATTCCACGACCTCCCGGCGGGGGCCGTCGGCCAGCTCGGCGCGCAGTACTACTTCACGGGGTTGGAGGGCGAGGTCGCCGCCCGCCACCGGTTCGAGGGTCCGCGGTCAACGACCTTCCACCAGCGCCACGAGGTGGCGACCGAGGTGTGGGCACCCTGCGGGGCCGACCTGACCTTCAACATCAACACATCGGTTGCGGTGAGCAGGGGTTCCGGGGCCACCAGTCGGGCCACCATGGCCATCGACTCGCAGGACGGCTCCGTCTCCGAACAGCTCAACCTGAAGTGGAAGCGCTGCACCTCCTAGCGGCCGACAGCCCCGCCCTCCGCCCGTCGGCGACGCCGTCGGCGGCCTCCCTCCCGTTCTCTGGACCTGGAGAAGAAGACATGTCTGTACGTAGTGGTCGGCGCGTGCGCGCCGGTGCGATGATCGGCATCTGTGCCGCGTCACTTCTGGCGGCGCCTGCCCAGGCGGCACCGCCACCGGAGTACTTGAAGATCACCAAGGTGTCCGGTGCGGGCAGCGGCTGCCGTCAGGGCACCTACGAAGGCGCCGCCCAGGATCGCGGCAAGCGGTTCATCATGGAGTTCAACGACTACGTCGTCCGTACTCCGAGGGAGTCGCCGGCCGACGAGGTGCAGCGCAACTGCACCATCAAACTGGACATCCAAACCGTGCCTGGCTGGACATACGCGCTCGTCAGTGTTACCTACCGCGGAGTCGCGTTGCGGGAGAGGGGCGCCAAGGCGAGCCTCACCGCCCGGTACTACTTCGAGGGCGGGACGGGTAACCGGGAGCAGTCGTACCCCGATATCGCGAAGGTCGACGACGGCGTCCTCAACGAATTCAAGGTGTTGCAGCAGAGTCAGGAGACGGTCTACATGCCGTGCGACTCGAAGCGTTCGCTCGTCATTCCGACCCGGCTGGACGTCGAAGGCCAGAGCAACGCGCGGGCAGAGGTCCAACTGGGCGGCACCGACGGAATGACGACCGTCGTGGACTTCGAACCCATCAGCTGCCCCCAACCCTGACCCCGACCCTGAGAGGACCGAGCCATGTGGAAGTACGCACCTGTAGTCGTGTCGGTGGCGACGCTGGCGGCTGCGACGCTTGCCGGATCAGCCGTGATGGCGGCCGAGCCACGGCGCGCAGCCGAAACGACCTTTTCGCTCGACGGCAGCGGCGGGCCGGGATGCCCGCGCCCCACGGTGGAAGCGCAGCCCGAATCTGACGGGAGTCTCACGCTGCGCACCTCCAAGCTGCGTGTGTCGGCGGGCAACACCATGGCGATCTGTACGCTGCGCATCAAGGTTGACGGGCCGAAGGGCTGGTCGTTCGCGCTGCCGACCTATCGGTACCGCGGTACCGCTCACCTCTACAAGGACCTGACGGCCAGGGTCAACACCAGCGTGTTCTTCACCGGTGAGACCGGCCAGCCGACCACCGGCTTCGGGCTGCTGGAGATGCGCGGCAGCTTTGACATGTCTCATTCGGCGGCGCGCGAGACGCTGGCGTACCTCCCGTGCGGCGCGGACGTGACCATGAACGTCACCACCACGCTGGCGCTGAGCGCCAACACGACCCCCAGCAAGTTGGACATCGACTCGGTCCGGCTCTCGCCGGACGACCTGGTGTGGCGCGAGTGCCCGAGCCGCTGAGCGCCGGGAGGGGCGTTGTCCGGCGTGCCTGGAGCCTGGTGCTCTGTGCGGGGCTGGTGCTTCTCCCCTCGGGGGCAACGGCGGCACCCGGCGCGGACCGGCTCCGAATCGTCAGCGCGACCGGGGCCGGTCCGGGCTGCCGCCAGGGAGCGTACCTGGCATCGGTGTCCGAGGACGCCCAGGCATTCCTGATCCTCTACGACGACTTTCGTGCCGAGGTCCCGAGCGGGGGACGCTACGGCGACTTCACCAACTGCTCCCTCCTGCTCAACGTCGACGTGCCCGAGCGCATGTCCTACAGCTTGACCAAAGTCGTGCATGAGGGATCGGGCCGCATGACGCGGCACGCCCGGATCGCGCTGATGTCGAACGTCTTCTTCGTGGGGCAGGCACAGCCGGTGCCCACCGTCAACGATCGGCTGGTGGCGGACGACGACAAGCACCACGGCTTCCTCAGCGTGGAGGAGATCGGTGCGCCGCAGTGGTCGGAGTGCGGGCGGGACAGTCTCCTGCGGGTGTTCTCGGGATTGCGGGCCGAGGCGCCCGCCGGGGGCCGTGCCGAGGCTTACTTCGGCGGTACCACCAGTGAGACGTTGCATTTCCGGACGCGGAGCTGCTGACCTGTGCGGCGGCGCGGTATACGAACCTGGCGGGTGGCTGCCCGCGGAGAGCAGAGACGCGAATGACCAGATGTGTGACGGCCGCGGCGGTGCTGGGAGCGGCACTTCCGATCATCCTGGTGGCAGGAGTCGCGGATGCTGTAGCTTCGCCGGCACCGCGCCCGACCGAGACGATCACCTACTCGGGATCCGCTGGTCCGGGCTGTGTGAAGAACGGCGTGACGCCGAGCGAACTGGGGGACGGGTCCCTCCGCCTGCGGTATCCGGCGATGACTGTCAAAGCGCCGGCCTCCACCGGGGTGAACTGTACGGTGCGGTTCACGGTCGACACCCCGGCCGGCTGGACCTTCGCCGTACCGCGGGCGACCTACACGGGTGCCGCCAAGCTCACGGGCGGTGCCAGGGCGACGCTGAGCACCAAGTTCGTGTTCTCCGGTCAACCGGGCCAGGTCGCCTCGGCGGGTTTCGAGTCCCTCCACGGAGGTTACGTAGTACCGACCGTATTCCGCGACGACCAGCTCACGTTCATGCCGTGTGGCGCCAAGCCGTTCCTCAGCATGACGGCGCACATCGGCATCGATGCGGCTGTACCCGGGGTGCCGGCTGGTGTGTCCGTGGAGAGCGTGCTGCTGACGCCGTCGGACTTCGTCTGGCGGCAGTGCGCCGCCTCCGCGTCCGGGTCGGCTCAGCGATGAGGCCGCGTAGGCGCGCGCTCCGCTGGGCGAGCGTCGCGGCGGTGGTCGCGGTCGTCACCGGGGGCGCACCGCCCGCGGCGCAGGCCGGGGAAGCGCGGGAGGATCCCGGTGTGACGTTGGAGAAGTTCACCCATGCCGGTCCTGGCTGCCCGGCCGGCTCGGCCGACGCCGCCATCGCCGACGACAAGCGGTCCTTCGCCATCACCTACGACCAGTTCATTGTGGGACGCAACTTGACCCCGCCGCGGGCGGAGGAACTCAACTGCACGTTGCGGCTGCACATCAAGGCGCCGCCGAGAGCCCGTTTCGCACTGTGGAAAGTGTGGACCCACGGTCTGGGTCGGCTCAGCGCCGGCGGCAAGGGCGCGCTCCGGGTGTCGTACTTCTACACCGGCAGCCGGATGCCGGAGCCGATCGACTACGGCAGCCCGGTGTCGAGCGACGGGCGCGACCAGCTCTTCTCCAAGGAGTACACCGTCCCGGACAGCGAACTTGCGTGGTCCGAGTGCGGCGTCACCCGGTTCCTCAACGTGGTGACCTTCCTGGACGTCGCGCAGGGCGCCGACCCAAACGCCCGGGCGATGCTCCAGCTGATCGGCAACGATGTGGTACCGGGTGACCCCGAGCCGAGTGGGGTCGAGTTACGGACCAAAACCTGCTGACCGCCCGGCCGATGGTCGGGCCGGGCGGAACGCCCAGTCACCTAACTTCGGAGGTGCGTGCACGATGACCAGAATCCGTCGCAGGTCCGCCTACGCGGTGCCGCTGTCCGCCATCCTGACGGCCGCCGTGGCACTGCACCCCGCGGGCATCGCGGCCGCTGCCGCCGACCCCGTGGTCAGTCTTCGGCTTTCGCGGGCCGACGGCACCGCCTGCCAACCCCAGGACACGGTGCTCACCCACACCCAGGACGGCTCCGCCTCCGCGGCGACCTTCAGCAAGTTCGTCCTGGAGGGGGACCAGGGTCCCCGGGCACTGGACTGCACGCTGAGTGGCGCGATGCAGGTGCCGGCCGGTTGGCGCGCCCAGTTCGTCGTTGTCATGAGTAGCTTCGGGTACGCCGAGCGCGCATCCCGACTCCAGATGACCACGACGATCGGCGATGCGGAGCCGACGGTCGAGATGAAGGAGTTCCCGCCTGCCCACGCCACCGTGTACCAGATGCTGGTGGAGCAGAAGGTCGCCCTGAAATGTGGCCAGGTCCTGCCGTTCAAGATGCGGATCGCCGGTAGCGGCGTCGCGCCGCGTGGCTCGCAGGCGGTCGACGGGGCGGACGTGGGTACCTCGCTGAACTCGGTGGAGTACACCAGGTGCTGAGCAGAACCCGATCGAGGATGCTGGCAGCCGCCCTCGGCATCGCGGCAGTCGTACCCGCTCTGGGGGGCTCGGCGTCAGCGGCCGCGGCACCGGCCGTCACGCTGGTGGGTGCCACCGGGTCGGGTTGTCCGCGCACCTCGGTCACCGCGAGCGGGGACGAGAACGGCGCGATCGTGGTGCGTTACCAGCAGCTCGCCGTGGCGGGTACGAGGCAGACGCAGTGCACCACGCTGCTGCGGGTTGGGGTGCCGGAAGGCTGGACCTACGCTGTACCAGGCACCGTGTGGGGCGGGCACGCAGTGCTGTCGGCTGACACGACGGCCCGACTCACCACACGCACCTACTACGCCGGAGGCGCTGGGCCGCCCGCTGTCCGCACCGGCGTCACCGGCCTGGTCGGCCCGTTTCGCTGGGAGCCGCAGTTCGCGCCCGACACCCTCACCTTCCACCCGTGCGATGCGAAGCGGGATCTCGCTGTCGCGGTGGGACTGGAAATCCTCGGCGCCGCGGAGTCCCGGATCTCCGTGGCGACGCTGGAGTTGTCGCCACACGATCTTCTGTGGAAGCGGTGCCCGACGCGCTAGACCGCCGCGGGCCAGGACGGCGTCTGGTCACGCGCGGCGCAGCGTGTACCGCAGAGGGAGGTCGGCGGCGGTGACGTCGCCGGCTCCCTCTGACATGTCGCTCGCCAGTACGGCTTCGGCAATCTCCGCGGCGTGTGCGCGAACTGCCTCGGCCAGCTCGGTCTCGGCGGCGGACCAGGTGAGGACGATCCGGTCCGTGATATCGAGGCCGGCCTGCTTGCGGGCCTCCTGGAGGGTGCGGATGACCTCGCGGGCCAGTCCCGCCCGGCGCAGTTCCGGGGTGATCTCGGTGTCGAGCGCGATCGTGACGTCGCGCGCCGCGTGGACCGCCCATCCCCTGCGGGGTGCCTGGGTCACGAACACGTCGTCGGCCGTCAGCGCGACCTCCCCGCCGTCCACCGTGACCGTCGCCGTACCCCCGTCGGCGACCGCCGTCGCCAGCGCCGCCGCGTCCGCCGCGGCGACCGCCCGCGCGACCACCTGGGTGCGTCCGCCGAACCGCCTGCCCAGGGCGCGGAAGTTGGCCTTCACCGTGATGTCGACGACCTCGTCGGCGCCGTGCAGCGGTGCCAGTTCGCGGACGTTCAGCTCCTCGGCGACGTAGGCCAGCAGCTCCGGTGCGGGCATCGCGCCCGCCGGCACGCCGAGCAGGGCGCGGCCCAGCGGCTGGCGGACCCGCAGGCTGTTGGCCTTGCGGGCGGCCCGGCCGGCGTCGACCAGCGCGCGGACGGTGGCCATCTGCGCGCGCAGCCCGTCGTCCAGGGCGGCGGTGTCGCAGGCGGGCCACGTGGACAGGTGGACCGACTCGGCGGCGGCCGGCGTACCGGGGCGGACCGCGCGCTGCCAGACGTGTTCGGCGACGAACGGCACGAGCGGGGCCAGCAGCCGGGTCAGCACGTCGATCGTCTCGTACAGCGTCGCCAGCGCCGCCGGCTCGCCGGCCCAGAACCGGGCCCGGGACAGCCGCACGTACCAGTTGGAGACGTCGTCGATGAAGTCCGCCAGCGCCCGCCCGGCCCCGGCGGTGTCGAACCCGTCCAGGGCCTCGCCCACGACCCGGACCACGTGGTGCAGCTCGGCCCGCAGCCAGCGGTCCAGCGGCGTCAGCGGCAGGGCGGCCGGCTCGTCGGCCGGGCGCCAGGCACTGGTCGAGGCGTACAGGGTGAAGAAGGACACGGTGTTCCAGTATGTGAGCAGCGTCCGCCGGACGATCTCCTCCAGCGGCGCGTCGCCGACCCGGCGCGAGCCCCACGGGGAGCCGGCGCACAGCATGAACCAGCGCAGCGCGTCGGCGCCGTGCTTGTCCATCAGCGGCACCGGGGCGATGACGTTGCCGAGGTGCTTGGACATCTTGCGCCCGTCCTCGGCGACGATGTGGCCGAGGCAGAGGACGTTCTCGTAGGAGGACCTGTCGAAGACCAGGGTGCCGATGGCCATCAGCGTGTAGAACCAGCCGCGGGTCTGGTCGATCGCCTCGGCGATGAACTGCGCGGGGTACGCCTCCGCGAACCGCTCCGCCGACCCGGGCGCGTGCGGGTAGCCGAGCTGGGCGAACGGCATGGAGCCGGAGTCGAACCAGGCGTCGACGACCTCGGGCACCCGGTGCGCGCGGGTGCCGCACCGGGGGCAGTCGAAGCTGATGTCGTCGATGTAGGGGCGGTGCGGGTCCAGGTCGGACAGGTCGCCGTGGGTGAGCCGGCCCAGCTCGGCGCGGGACTCCACGCAGGTCAGGTGGCCCTCGCCGCAGCGCCACAGCGGCAGGGGGGTACCCCAGTACCGGTTGCGGGACAGCGCCCAGTCGACGTTGTTGTGCAGCCAGTCGCCGTACCGGCCGTCGCGGATGTGCGCGGGGTGCCAGCCGGTGGCGGCGTTCTCCCGCAGCAGCGCGTCGCGGATCTGGGTGGTGCGGATGTACCAGGAGAGCTGCGCGTAGTACATCAGCGGCGTGTGGCAGCGCCAGCAGTGCGGGTAGCTGTGCGCGTACATGGTGGCCCGGAACAGGACGCCGCGGGCGCGCAGCTCCTCGGTCAGCGGCGCGTCGGCGTCCTTGAAGAACACCCCGCCGACCAGGGGCACGTCGGCGCCGAACCGGCCGTCGGGGCCGATCGGGTTGACCACCGGCAGCCCGTACGCGCGGCAGGAGATCAGGTCGTCGGCGCCGAAGGCGGGCGCCTGGTGGACCAGGCCGGTGCCGTCGCTGGTGGTGACGTAGTCGGCGAGGATCACGTAGTGCGCGTCGGGGACCTCGACCAGGTCGAGCGGGCGCCGGTACCGGACCCGCTCCAGGTCCCGGCCCGACAGGCTCGCCACCACGGCGGCGTCCTCGCCGAGGACGGACTTGACCAGCGGCTCGGCGACGACGAACAGGCCCTGCTCGGTGCGCGCCAGCACGTAGGTGACGTCGGGGTGCACGGCGACGGCGGTGTTCGAGACCAGCGTCCACGGGGTGGTGGTCCAGACGAGCAGTTCGGCGCCCTCGTGCCCGGCCAGCGGCCCGTCGACCGGCAGCCGGACGTACACCGACGGGTCGGTGATGGTCTCGTACCCCTGCGCCACCTCGTGGTCGGACAGGCCGGTGCCGCAGCGCGGGCAGTACGGCGCGACCCGGTGGTCCTCGACCAGCAGTCCCTTGTCGAAGATCTGCTTGAGCGCCCACCAGACGCTCTCGACGTACCCGGCGTCCATCGTCCGGTACGGGCGCTCCATGTCCACCCAGTAGCCGCAGCGGGTGGTCATCTCCTCGAAGTCGGCGACGTGCCGCTGGACGGACTCGCGGCAGCGGGCGTTGAACTCGGCCACGCCGATCCGCTCGATGTCCTGCTTGCCCGAGATGCCGAGCTCCTTCTCCACGGCGATCTCGACGGGCAGGCCGTGGCAGTCCCAGCCGGCGACCCGGGGCACGTGGTACCCCTTCATCGTCCGGTACCGCGGGAAGACGTCCTTGAAAACCCGCGACTCGACGTGGTGGGCGCCCGGGCGGCCGTTGGCCGTCGGCGGCCCCTCGTAGAACACCCAGCGCGGGCCGTCGGCGGTCTGGGCCAGCGAGCGCCCGAAGATGTCCTTCTCCCGCCAGAACGCCAGGATCTCGTGGTCCACCGCCGGCAGGTCGACGCGTGGCGGCAGGGCGGAGAACGGCGACTGGGACACCCGGGTGCTCCTAGCGGACTCGGCGCTCCTGGCGAGCGGCCGGCGGACGACGCCCCATGGTATCGCCGGCCGCCTGTACACCGCGCCCGAGATCACTGCGCCCGATGAGGCCGCCTGTCCGAGATGTCCGGATGAGGGTGATCGGCTGGGCGCCGCTACAGTGAGTCCGGCGGCACCGCGTCGGTACGGCGGCGCCGGTGCCTGGATGCGGCGCGGCCGAGGGGGCGGACATCACCAGCACGGGAACGGACGCAACGGACGGGCGGCCGGGCGGCGGCGCGGCCGCCGGCCCGCCGCCGCCGGCCGCCGCCCAGGTCGACCTCGGCGGGCTGGCCGCGCTGCGCGCCGTCCTGCGGATCCGCCCGTTCCGGCGGCTCTGGCTGGTCCTCGGCGTCGCGTCGCTCGGCGACTGGCTCGGCCTGCTGGCCACCGCGGCCTTCGCCTCCGCCCAGGTCAGCGGCAGCGTGCAGCAGGGGCTGGCGTTCAGCTCCGTGATCGCCGTACGGCTGCTGCCCGCGCTCCTGCTCGGCCCCGCGGCCGGCGTGCTGGCCGACCGGTGGGACCGCCGGTACACGATGGTCATCTGCGACCTGCTCCGGTTCGTCCTGTTCGCCTCGATCCCGCTCGGCGCGCTGGTGATCGACCGGGGGACGACGGTGGTCGCCTGGGCGGCGGTCGCCACGTTCTTCATCGAGAGCGTGACCCTGGTGTGGCTGCCCGCCAAGGAGGCCGCGGTCCCGAACCTGATCCCGCGCAGCCGCCTGGAGATCTCCAACCAGCTCACGCTCATCACCACGTACGGCGTCACCCCCGTGCTCGCCGCGGCGAGCCTGTCGGTGCTGGACCGGAGCCTGCGCGCGGCCGTGCGCACCCCGCCGGAGTGGGCCGAGCCGGCCAACCTCGCCCTGTACTTCAACTCCGTGTCGCGGCTCGCGCTCGCGGTCGTCGTCTTCTTCGGCATCCGCGAGATCAGCGGCCGGACCGCGGTCGGGCCGGACGGGGGTGCCGGCGGCATGGTGCGCCAGTTCGTCGACGGCTGGAAGTACATCGGCCAGACCCGGATGGTGCGGGGCCTGGTCCTGGGCATCCTCGGCGCGTTCGCCTGCGGCGGCGTGGTGATCGGCGTCGCCAAGTTCTTCGCCGTCTCCCTCGGCGCCGGTGACGCCGCGTTCTACATGCTGTTCGGCGCGCTGTTCGTCGGGCTGGCGGCCGGGATCGGGGCGGGGCCGGCGCTGGTCCGGGCGCTGTCGCGGCGCCGCTGGTTCGGCATGAGCATCGTGCTGGCGGGCGCGTCGGTGTTCATCCTCGCCGTGTCGGTGCACCTGGCGCTCGCGCTGGCCGGGGCGGTCCTGGTCGGCACCGGCGCCGGGATGGCGTTCCTGTCCGGTACGACGCTGCTCGGCGGCGAGGTCGGCGACGACGTGCGCGGCCGGGTGTTCGCCTTCGTCCAGACGGCCACGCGGGTGGTGCTGATCCTGGCCATCGGCCTGTCCGGCGCGTTCGTCGGCATCGGCGGCTCGCACGAGTTCCGGCTCGGGGAGGCGGCGTTCTCGGTGTCGGCGACGCGCGCGCTGCTGTTCGTCGCGGGGCTGCTGAGCATCTTCGCCGGCATCAGCGCCTTCCGCCAGATGGACGACAAGCCGGGCGTACCGGTGCTGCGCGACCTGTGGTGGTCGATCCGCGGCCGGCCGCTGTCGGCCGCCCACCCCGTCGCCGGGCCGGGCCTGTTCGTCGTGTTCGAGGGCGGCGAGGGCACCGGCAAGTCGACCCAGCTCGCCAAGCTGGCCACGACGCTGATCGACGCCGGGCACCGGGTCGCGGTCACCCGCGAGCCCGGCGCCACCCCGGTGGGCCGGCGGATCCGGGAGCTGCTGCTGGAGCGCGCCGAGGACGCGGTCACCGCGCGCGCCGAGGCGCTGCTGTACGCGGCCGACCGGGCCCAGCACGTCGCCACGGTCGTCCGGCCCGCGCTGGAGCGCGGGGAGGTGGTGGTCAGCGACCGCTTCGTGGACTCCTCGCTGGCCTACCAGGGGGCCGGCCGGACGCTGCCCGACGGCGATGTCGCCTGGCTGTCCGACTGGGCCACCGGGGGGCTGCGGCCCGACCTGGTGATCCTGCTCGACCTGGACCCCGCGCTGGGCCTGCGCCGGGCCGCCGACCGCGGTACCCCGGACCGGCTGGAGCGGGAGTCGCTGGCGTTCCACGGCCGGGTGCGGCAGGCGTTCCTCGACCTGGCGGCGACCGAGCCGGCCCGGTACCTGGTGCTGGACGCCGGGCTGCCGATCGAGATCCTCGCCGACCGGATCCGCGAGCGCGTCACCGAACTCGTCGAGGCGTCCGGCGTGCGGCTGGCGCCGGCCGGGGGTCTCCGGTGAGCGCCCCGGTCTTCGCCGACGTGGTCGGCCAGCCCGCCGCCGTGGCGACCCTCGCCGCCGCCGCCGCGGCGGCGGCCGCCCAGGTCCGCGGCGAGGCCGGCGACCCGGGCGCGATGACCCATGCGTGGATCTTCACCGGGCCGCCGGGCAGCGGCCGGTCGGTGGCGGCGCGGGCCTTCGCCGCGGCCCTCCAGTGCGCCGCGGGCGAGGGCTGCGGCGGCTGCGCCGGCTGCCACACCACGCTGGCCGGCACGCACGCCGACGTCCGCACGGTCGCGCCCGAGGGCCTGTCGATCAGCGTCCACGAGATGCGCGCCCTCGTCCTGCGCGCGGCCAGCGCGCCCTCCGGCGGCCGCTGGCAGGTGGTCCTCATCGAGGACGCCGACCGGCTCACCGAGGCGGCCGGCAACGCGCTGCTCAAGGCGGTCGAGGAGCCGCCGCCGCGGACCGTGTTCCTGCTGTGCGCCCCGAGCACCCACCCCGACGACATTTCGGTGACCCTCCGGTCCCGCTGCCGCCTGGTGCCGCTGCGGCAGCCGTCCGCCCCGGCGGTCGCGGCGCTGCTGGAGCAGCGCGACGGCGTCCACGCCACCCTCGCCGGGTGGGCCGCCGCCGCGGCGCAGGGCCACGTCGGGCGGGCCCGCCGCCTGGCCCGCGACGGGCAGGCGCGGGAGCGGCGCGAGGCGGTGCTCGGGGTGCCCCGGCAGCTCCGGTCGGTCGGCGCGTGCTTCACCGCCGCCGCGGCGCTGATCGCCGCCGCCGAGGCGGAGGCCGCCGCGGTGGTCGCCGACGCCGACGAGCGGGAGCGCAGCGCGCTGGCGACCGCCCTCGGCGCCGGCGGTACCGGCCGGGGCGCCGCCGGTGCCGGGCGCGGCGCCGCGGGGCAGCTCAAGGAGCTGGAGCGGCGGCAGAAGTCCCGGGCCACCCGCGCGCAGCGCGACGCCCTGGACCGGGCGCTGATCGACCTGGCCGGTTTCTACCGCGACGTGCTGGTGGCGCAGTGGCGCGCCCCGGTGCCGGCGGTGCACACCGACGCGGCCGAGGCCGTCGCGGGCGCCGCCCGCGCGTGGGAGCCGGAGAGCACCCTGCGCCGGCTGGAGGCGGTACTCGCGTGCCGGACGGCGATCGAGGCGAATGTCAAGCCCCGGATCGCCGTCGAGGCCATGGTGCTCGATATCTGGCGCGGTTGATCCGATACCCGACAGTTCCCCTCACCCGCTGGTGCGTCACCGGTAGCGTCGTGCCGTGACGTTGACCGGTGCGACGAGAGACGGTGCTGCCTGGGACGGCGCGGGGGACGGTGGGGCCCGGGGCGGCGCGGCCCACGGCGGGGACGTGGACGAGGCGTGGCTGGAGGAGGCGGCCGCGCGGTACCGGCGGATCGGCCAGTTGCGGGCACGACTCGACCGGGCGGCCCACGAAATCGAGGTGACGGTGCGGTCACCCGATGAGTTGGTGGAGGTGCGGGTTACCGCCGCGGGGGCCATAGTGGACGTATGTCTGGCTGCGGGAGCGTGCGCTCGGCCCGTCACCGAGCTGGCCACATCGATCAAGGTAGCGGTCGGCTCCGCCATCGACGGTGCACAATGGGCCAGACGCAAGATCGAGCGGGACCTGTTCGTCGACTACGAGACCCTGACGCCGCACCCGACCGCTTCGAGGGATCCCAGGTGAACGATCTGACAACCGTGGCGCACGCCCTCGAAGACGCCGCCCGCCAGCTCGCGGCGAGCGCCGACCTGCTCCACGAGGCCGCCAGCGACGCGACCAGCTTCGGCGGGGACGCCGCCGGCTACACCGGCGAACTGGGCCGGGCGCTGCACGCGCGCTGGGTCGCGGCCCTCGACGCCCGCCGCCGCGAGGTGGACGAGGCCCGGGACGAGATCGCCGCCCTGCGCGCCGCGGTGGCCGACGCCGCCTCGGCGTACACCGACGTCGACGCCGCGGCCGCCGCCCGATGGAGGAGTGAGGAGCGCTGATGGACGCGCTCGACATCGTGCTGGATCCCGCGCGCCCGCTGCTGGCGCGGGTCGACGACGTGCTGCGCGGGCAGGGGATCCCGGGCGGTCACGCCGTCCAGGGGCTGCTGCGCGAGCTGGGCGCACTGCCCGGGGCGGCCGTCGACTCCGTCGCCGCGCTGCGACCTGGCCCACTCGTCCTCGCCCAGCGCCAGTTGGCGCCGCTGGCCGAGGCGTACGCCCAGGCGGCCCAGGTCGCCGCCCGCCCGGTGGCGTGGAGCGGCGCCGCTGCCCAGTCGTACGCGCACCGGGCCGGGGCGCTCCAGTCCCGCCTGCACGGCGACGGGGGAGCCCGCCGCCTCGCCGACACCATCCGGTACGCCGAGGCGCTGGCCACCTGGATGGTCACCGCCCGGACCGGCGTCGCCCGCGCCCTGGGCCGCGTCCTGGGCTCGGCCGAGGCCGTCGCGCTGACCGGGGAGGTCCGGCCCGACCAGGGCCTCGCCCGCGCCGCGGCCGACCTCGCCGCCGAGGTCCTGAGCGCCGTCGTCGCCGCCACGGACGACGCCCAGCGCCTGGCGGCGACCTGGGACGAGCGGATCGCGTACGCCCCGTTCTTCCGGCCGCTCGGCGCCGGCCCCGCGTCGGTCGCCGACGCGCTCCGCATCGGCTGAGCCGGTCCACATCGGCCGCGCCGACACCTGGCCGGCGGGTCGCGCGGTGCCTACGCTTGCGCGATGGGCATGCTGTGCGCGGTCAGCTTCCACCGGTACGGGCGCCTCTACTACTTCGATCCCGGCCCGCTGAGCCCGCGGGTCGGCGACGCGGTGCTGGTCCCGACCGACGAGGGGCCGGAGGTCGCCGAGTGCGTCTGGGCGGCGCAGTGGGTCAGCGAGGACACCAGCGGCTTCCCGCGGCTCGCCGGCCTGGCCGACGCCGGGGCCCTGGACCGGGACGCCCGCCTCCGCCGCCGCCGCGCCGACGCCAAGGTCGCCGCCAAGAAGCTGATCCGCGCCCACGACCTGCCCATGCGGGTCCTGGCCGTCGACTGCCTCGACCCGTCCGGGACCGAACCGGAGCGGGTGACCCTGTACTTCACCGCCCCGCACCGCGTCGACTTCCGCTCGCTGGTCCGCGACCTCGGCGCCACGCTGCACTGCCGGGTCTCGCTCCGGCAGCTCAGCGCCCGCGACTCCGCCCGCGTGCAGGGCGGCATCGGCTCCTGCGGGCGGGACCTGTGCTGCGCCACGTTCCTCACCGACTTCGAGCCGGTCACGGTACGGATGGCCCGGGACCAGGACCTGCCGCTGAACCCGATGCGGATCTCCGGCGCCTGCGGCCGCCTGATGTGCTGCCTGAAGTACGAACACCCGCTCTACGCCGGGAGCAGCACCTACCCCTCGACCGGTCAGCAGGTGGACACGCCGGAGGGCGAGGGCCGGGTCGTGGCGCGGCATCCGCCCAGCGAGACGGTGGTGGTTCGGCGCTCCTCGGACGGGGGGCTCAGGCGATGCGCCCTGTCTGAGGTGTGCGGGTCCCGTCAGGCGTATGAGGAACGACCCTTGAGCTAGCCGTTCGGGCGGGCGTGGGCCAGTGTGGCGAGGGCACCCCCCACGTGGCGACCCAGGATGTGGTACGCATCGAACTGGTCGGCATCGAACCACTGGTCCGCCGTGGAGTCATTGGGGAAGGCGGGATTACCGCTCGCGTACGCCAGCACCGACCATGGCGAGTCCTCCGTCAGGAGCGCGCGACCAAAGTACAGGACCCCCGTCGCGGGTGCCTGGGGCGGCCGGTCGTCGGGGTAGGTGATTGTGGCGCGCAGAACCGCGCTCGTCATGATGCGGGAAGGGTTGGTTCGGTCTGCCGAGTATTCTTCGCCGGCCTGCCCGTCCTCCTTATGTGGGGACGGTTGCTCCAGCGACGTGGGGTCGTCGACGCGATTCGCCGACCCTGCGTCGAAGGTGATGTCGACGCCCAGTTCCTGCCGTGCCAACGCGATCGCCGGACCGAGCGCCGCTCGCGAGAGCGTCGCGCCGCCGCTCGCGTCGATGCAGAACAGCTTCGCCGGCGCATGCCGCAGCGCCTCGACGAGTCCGAGGTTCTCGTTGTGGCCGCCGTCGGTGACGAAGAGAAGCCGTCTATCGGTCGGGTACAGGCCCAGTATCTCGGCCAGGAGCAGCTTCATGGTCCGCGATCGGGGCAGCCGGCAGAGGGGGCACGGTTGGGGGTGGGAGCAGTATCTCGGGTTGGGCAGCCATGCGCCGAGCCGGGCGTTGGTCAGCGCGAAAAGGAGCGTGAACGGGCTGCGTACCGCGCCCATCGCCGACGCGAACGCCGCGCCGGACACCGCCATCGCGGACTCCACGGTGAGATCCCACTGCAGCGGCCTGCCCTTCGCCCGCTCACACAGCGGTGCGGTCTCCAACCAGCCGAGCTGCGGGCTGCCGACGAAGTCGTGCGACATCGAGTACGACACCGTCCGTCGTCCGGGCGGCGCGTACTCCGGTCCCGAGATGTGCGCCGCGCCGATCCAGATCGGTTGCGGGCCTCCCGCCGTGGGCTTGCCGAATGTGTCGAGCCGCGTGCAGACGCCAAAGTCTATTTCGCGTGCGACCCCGTCGGACCGGCGCACCGCGAACGCCCTGGCCAGCCGTCGCTTGTAGAAGAGATGTAGGCCCCACCGCGTCTGGTCGATCCACCAGATGAGCACCAGCAGTCCGGTCACCCCGGCCACGAGCCGCCAGTCCGGCCACGGCGGCATGGTGAACTCGCAGGGCTCCGTCCGCGGGTGGACGTGCGACCTGCATCCGGTACTGCCGACCACCGCGATTAGGTAGAGGAACCAGACGAGGTGCCAGCCGACGAGCGCCACCACCCCCACCAGCACCATGACCCAACGCAGGACGGTCACGGGCAGCCGCTTCGCGACCTGCGCGAGCCGGTCGCGCTTCTGTATTGCCCGCGCAGTCGGTTTGCCCACGGCAGTAAGGATTGCCGCCAGAGTGGCGACGTAGCCCGTCGCGGCCGTTCCCGAGCTGACCAGAAGCGGATCGGGCAGCAGTTCGTCGATCGGACCCTTCTGGACGCCCGCGGGTAGTTTCCAGAGCAATTCGGCGAGTCGCGGCAGGGCGATGACGAGAACTGTGTAGGCGACGAACGCCCCACCGGCGCCGAGGTAGCCCACCCGTAGCCAGGCGCGAACGCGGTGCAGGCGTCCAGGCCAGTTCTCCAGAAGAAACGTCGCCAGCGAGAAGTACAACCAGAGGCCGGCCAGGACTATCGACCAGCGCCAGGCCGCAGTGGCGTGCAGGACCGTCCCCAGTTCGCCGGCGGGCACCGAGTGGTGTGCGACGCGAACGCCCCGATAGCCGAGCGCGATCAGGTAGGCCGCCACGGTGGTGAGCAAGAACAGTGCGAACTGCGCCGCCAGGAGTCCCCGCAGGATTACTCCGAGCGCCTTCAGCCACCCCAGGAACCCGTCCGCGAGGTATTTGCTGTTCCGCCGGAAATGGTCGAATTCCGGACTTCCGGGAGCGAACGCGTCCGACGCCGTCGCCGCGCTTGCGCCCGCTTCAGCCGCTCCCGTCGTGGCGAGCTGGATCCCGCCTGCGGCGTAGCCGCCGCCCGAAACGCAGAAGAGGTACCGCGCCTCTGCCCAGAAGCCCTTGCTCCGCAGGGCGTCGATGGCGCCGAGACTGAAAGCGGCCGATCGGATACCGCCGCCGGAGAGCGCGATCGCCGTGCCGCCGAAGTGTCGACCAGGCGCGACGTTCCAACTCCGGCGCCACGCTGTCCCGGCCTCGTCACCGACGCATGGAATTGGCGGACGCCGCCGAAGGAAATCCGCCAGCCTTCCCTTCCATCCGGAACCGGAATCCGAACGCAGGCGACGCCAGGAGTACATGAGTTCACCATGCACCCGCGACCTTCACCGTGCACGCCATTTGGCGGCCGGCGCGCTCGATCGTGGTTCGATCCGGTCCCCTGGTAGCCCCGGACACCGCGCTGCGGCGCACGGCTCAAGTATCGGACCGTCACTGGTCACGCGGCCCCTATGACGAGCGGTCGTTTAGGCGGTTACGGCAGCCCAGCGAAATCGGATATGATCGGCGGTGCCGCTTTCCGCCAAGCGGCATCTAACTGCATTTTGATTTGCGGAAGACCTGGCTTGTCGAGGTCGTCAGTCCTCAACACTCTCTACATACGAGCGATCTCCGTTCACCGGCGCTCGGCCGGGACCGCCCGGCTACGGGCGGATGACCACCGGTTCCTCGGCCCGCGCCACGACCAGCGGCCGCTCGGGCTCCAGCCACGGCGCGTCCGGCGCCGCCGAGGGCGCCGCCCGCCAGCGGTGCGCCGCCTTCGGTACCGCGATCGGGTGGATCGTCAGGGTGCCGTCGGCGGCGAGGTGCATCCGCAGGAACACCTTGGAGTCCTCGATCCCCTGACCCGCGAACAGCTCGTTGAGGTTCACCCGGAACTGGCTGGCCACCAGCAGGTACGCGGCCACCAGGAGCCCGGACACCAGCCCGGCCACCGGCGCGTAGAGCACCGCCGCCGACAGCAGGGGCAGCGGCCAGACCCAGTCCACGAACGGCAGCCGCGCCCACAGCAGGGCGCCTCCCAGCGCCAGTACCGCGTGCGCCGCCCCGTGCGACAGCCCCACCACCGTGTGGGTCACCCGGCGCGCCCCGTCGTTGCCCGGCGGCGCCGCGAAGAACATCCAGCCGAGCAGGGTCAACGTCAACATGATCCCCAGCGGGATGCTGAACAGCCGCTGCTCGCTGCCGTCCGGCCGGTGCACCAGCAGCTCGGCGACGCTGAGCATGAGCAGCGTCTGGGCGAGCGCGAGCAGCCACAGGAACCCCGGGTTCCGCCACGGCAGCCGCGCGAACACGCCCGCCGCGTACGCCCGCGACCGGGCGGCGGTCGGGTACCGCGCCGTCAGCCGGAACCGCCGCGCCGCGCTGTGCCGCGGCGCCGTGGCGCCCACCGGCGGCACCGCCAGCTCCTCGGGCAGCTCGTGCGTCGAGGCCAGGTAGGCCCCGCCGCCGCCGCACGTGATCAGCTCCCGCCCCGGCGCGCTGTACCGCGCGTAGTGGTGCAGGTCGCCGGCCAGGATGACCCGCACCTGCGCGCCCGTCGGCTCGATGACCGTCCGCAGGAAGAAGTCGACCGTCTCGTACGCCTTGGGCTGGTCCACGGTCTTCACCCAGCCCGGCGCCGGCACCGCCAGGACCACCCGCGACCCGGCCGTCAGCGCCGTCGCCGCCGCCGTGAAGTACCGCAACTGCGGATCGTCGAGGTAGGCGCCGAACTGCTCGTCGATTCCGAACACCCACCAGTCGTGCGGCAGCCGCAGCGCGAAGTACGACCGGGCCTGCCGCGTCCGCCAGCCGCCCACGTTGCCGGCCGGCTGCCGCGCGAAGACCCGCAGGAACGCGGTCAACCCGTCGTACCAGTCGTGGTTGCCCGGCACGGCGTAGATCGTGGGCTGCGGGCCGGTGCGGGGCGCGGTGGGCAGCGCCGCGCGGTACGGCCCCCGGAACCTGTCCTCGTAGGCGTCCGCGCTGGCCGTCGGGTACACCTGGTCCCCGCCCATCAGCAGGACCCGGCCGCGCGGCAGCTCCTCGCCGGCGACGGTGAGCGCCGGCTGCGCCAGCAGGTAGGCGACCGAGTAGGTCGCGTCGAACCCGTCCCCGAGGTCGGCCACGTAGTCCAGCCACAGCTCCCCGTCGGCGCCCATCTCGTCGTACACGTCGGCCGGCAGGGCACTCTGGAGTTCCCGCTTGTCCAGGTAGGCGCCGAACAGGGTCGCCAGGAGGGTGCGCAGGCCGGTGCTCAGCAGCAGGATGGGGGCCAGCCAGGGGACCGGCCGGCGGGGGGTGAAGCCGAGCAGCCAGGGATCGGTGGACGTCGGTCGGACAGGCACGGTGGGGTGGTCGTCGACCCGTGGGGTGGCGTCGCCGGTCATGACGGCAGCGTATCGGCGCGGGCGGCGCCGGGGCAGCACTCCTGGGTGCTTTGAGGTACCCGGGGGACCGGAGCGGGGGGTGATCGCGTATGCTGCGGTGCGTTGCCGCCTTAGCTCAGTCGGCTAGAGCGACGCACTCGTAATGCGTAGGTCGACGGTTCGATTCCGTCAGGCGGCTCCAGGCAAAACCCCAGGTCAGCGGCCTGGGGTTTGCTTTTTTCCTCGATCTTCCCCATTCGGCGCGCGTCCAGGTCGTCACCGAAACAGACGTGGATCGAGGTACACCGGCACCTGTCCGCCTGGCGCAGCCTCGCCGTCATTGTGCCCGGTGTGTTGCGTCTCCCACCGGGCCGACATCGAGTCGGGCACCGACCCGGACGCCGGCCGACCACACCGTCCGGCAGATCGCCGACATGTTCCACGTCCCCCTGCACCGGCTACGGGCACCTCGACGAGACCAGCATCGGCCACCCACCCGCGCCCCGCCGGTAAGGGGGTTGAGGAGGATCGGTACAGGATCCTCCTCAACCCCCTTCTGGTGCTGCGGCCGGTCGCTGTCCGGACCAGTGCGGTCAGAACATCCGCTGGAAGGAACTGATCCGGTCGTTGAGTTCCGCGCCGACGTTGGGGTTCGCGCCGCCGCCGTCGAGGCAGAGCAGCTCGCCCTGGTAGTTGACGTGGTCGTAGAAGCAGACCCTGCTTCCGGTGCGGTTCCAGATCGACGTGGTCCGGTCGTTCATGGCGGAGCCGATCCACGAGACGAAGGCGTCGTGCTCCGGCTGGAAGCGGTACCGGCCCGCGTAGTTGCCGTCGTCCCAGAGGCAGACGTAGCTGTCGGGGCAGTCCCTCCACTCCTTCCCGTCCGCCTGGGCGGCGCCGGTTGTGGTGGCTTGCAGGGCGGTGCCGGCGAGGATGGTGACGAGGGCCGCCATGGCAGCCTTGACGTTCGTGCGCATCAGAATCTCCGTACTGTCGAGTGTGGTGTGCGGCATTTCACTGTTCGGCATTCCGCCGTTGATCTTCGATATGGTGAATCGGCGGGAGAGAACGCGGCGGCCTCATGTGCGGTGGACCGGGCCTACCGTCTGGGTCGAGGCGTCCCGCACCTCGCCTGAACTGCCAATACGTCAGGATGAAAACGGCTCAGTGGCAAAGCTTTATGGCGGACTCCCTGTGTGGGGAAAGCGAGGCGATCGGTCAGGTGGGTGCTCGGCGATGGGGCCACCGCAGTACCGCAACCGCCCCCGGTTCGGGCGGCGCTGCAATGGCCTGCGCCGCTTGCCCCGACAACGTTCGTGGGTCGGCCAGGGGAAGCACAAGCAGGTGGGACGCTTGCGGGACGCCCGGGACGCCAGCACCCGCACTGCCCAGGACCGGGCTGCGGCGTCCCGGGACGCGCCGCTGAGGCGGGTACGCGGCCTTTGATTCTCTTCTCTACTACCTGGGCCTGCGGGTGGCCGAGCTGGTCAGCCTCGACGGCGCCGCCGAGAGGGAGGGAGTAGGCCCTCCTACCTCCGACAGGGCGTCCCGCGCTGGTGGCCGGTGAACGCCGCCGCCGGCACCCCGCCGGCCAGTCGGCGCCGTTTCGCTGACGGCCGGCGGTGCGCGCCGGGTAGCCGCAACCTCGCTGCCGTGGCGAATGATGGTCGACGATGTCGGGTGGGCTAACGCAGCATCGACGCCAGTCGGTTGACCACCTGTGCGTCGAACAGCGACGCGCCCGCCATCCAGTCGTCGTTGAAGACCGTGTCCAGGTACTTCTCGCCGCCGTCGCAGACCAGCACGACGATGGTCGTCTGCGGGCCGACGGCCTCCGCCCGCTCCAGGGCCTTGAAGATCACGCCGCCGGCCGAGCCGCCGACCAGGATTCCGTAGCGGCGCGCCAGGTAGCGGCAGGTCTCGAACGCCTCGGCGTCGGTGACTGTGACGCCGTCGTCGATCAGGTCGTAGTCGATCAGGTCGCCGATCTCGGCGCCTTCGGGCGTACCCGTACCGGACTGGTGGTAGGGGGCGCCCGCTCCGCCGAAGACGACCGAGCCCAGCGGCTCGACGCCGATGATGGCCAGGTCGGGGATGCGTTCGCGCAGGACCCGGCCGGTGCCGCACAGCGAGCCGCCGGTGCCGACCGCCCCGTACAGGTAGTGGATCTCGTCGCCCAGCGCGTCGAGGAGTTCGCGGGCCAGCGGCTTGTAGCCGTTGGGGTTGCCGCGGTTGCGGTGCTGCGCGGTCCAGTAGGCGCCGTGGTCGGCGGCCAGCCGCTCGGCCGTGGCGTCCCGCTCGGCCGTGGCCAGCGCGTCGTCGTCGCCGCCGACGTTGACCAGTTCGGCGCCGTACGCCTGCATGGACCGCTGCTTGTCGCTGCACGAGTGGTTGTCCACCACGGCGCTGAACTTGTACCCGCGTTCGGCGGCGATGAGCGCCAGGCCGACTCCGGTGTTGCCGGACGTGGACTCGACCAGCCACCCGCCGGGTTGGAGCAGTCCCTGCTCCTCGGCCTCGTCCACCATGGTGCGCGCCATGCGGATCTTCGCCGTGCCGGTCGGGTTGTACTGCTCCATCTTCAGCAGTACCGTCCCCATTCCTTCGTTCACCGCGAGTCGGAGCAGGGGGGTGTTGCCGATGAGGTCGGAAATCCTGTCCTTGATCACTGTGCGCGCCTTCCGCAGATGTCGAGCAGTCGTTCGATGAAGACGTCGTTCTGTTCGGGGGCCGCCAGGGAGGCGCGGACGAAGCTTTCGTATCCGGGCTCCCGCCACGCCTTGACGATGATTCCGCGGCGGTGCAGTTGCAGGGCGACCTCGTGCGCGCTGCGCCCGGTGTCGATGAACAGGAAGTTGGTGGAGGACGGCGCCACGCGCAGCCCGGCGGCGCGCAGCCGGCCCGCGACCCGGGCGATCTCCAGCCCGGTCCGGCGCACGGTCTCGGCCAGGTGCGCCTGGTCCCCCAGCGCGGCGACCGCGGCCTCCTGGCCCAACCGGTTGACGTTGTACGGGGTGCGTACGCGGTCGAGTGCCCGGACGAGCGCGGTGCTGGAGGCGACGCCGTAGCCCACCCGGAGCCCGGCGAGGCCGTAGGCCTTCGAGAAGGTGCGCAGCACGATCCAGGGTCGGTCGATGTCGCGCAGCATCTCCAGACCGTCGGGGTATTCGGGGTTGGGGCGGGCGAATTCGTGGTACGCCTCGTCCAGCACCAGCAGGGTGGACGGCGGGGTGTCCGCGACGATCTGTGCCAGCTCCGCCCTGGCGAACATCGCCCCGGTGGGGTTGCAGGGATTGGCGAGGAAGACGAGTTTCGGACAGGCGGCCAGGGCCTGCTTCCAGGCGGTGGCGTCGAAGCCGAACTCCGGGGTGACCGGCACCTTCTCCACCCGTGCGCCCATCATGCTGGGGAATATGTCGTGCAGGCTGAAGCCGGGTGCCTGGGTGACGACGAGGTCGCCCGGGTCGAGCACCGCCTGGCACAGCAACTCCAGGATGTTCTCCGAGCCGTTGCCCAGGACGATGCGTTCGGGTGGGACCGCGAGGGCGCGTCCGAGGGCTCCGGCCAGTCGCTTCCCGGTGGGGTCCGGGTACCGGAAGATGTCGGCGAGGTGCCCGGACACCGCCGCGGTGACGGTGGGGGAGACCCCGAAGGGGCTCTCGTTGTTGGAGAGCTTGATGACCGGGGTGACGCCGCTGGCGCGCGCCACCTCGTCCGGGTCGGCGCCGGGGTCGTAGGCGGGCAGGCCCTCCACTTCCCGGCGCAGCAGGGTTCCTGCCGTGGGTGTACGCACTTCGGTCATGACGGAATCGCCTCCAGAGGAAGGTGGCCGGTCGCCGACTTCCGCAGCCGGTCGACACGGCGCAGGAACGCGTACACGAGAATCGCGGCGGTGGCCGCGAGGCCGACGGTCTGCCCGATCCAGACCCCCTGTACGCCCCAGTCCGCGGCCACCCCCAGCAGGTAGCCCATCGGTAGGCCGATGAGCCAGTAGCCGACCAGGGAGATGCGGAACGGCCCGGCGGTGTCGCCGATGCCGCGCAGGATGCCGTTGCCGATGTTCTGGCCGGCGTCGAAGACCTGCATCGCGGCGGCGATCAGCAGGCCCGAAACGGTCAGGGCGATGACGCCCCGGTCCGCCGTGTGCGCCGAGGCGACGAACAGGGACACGATCGACTCGGGGATCACCAGGTACGGGACGGCGATGACGAGCGTCGCGGCGCCGCCCCAGGCCAGGCTCAGCAGGCCCAGGCGGCGGGCCCTGCCGTGGTCGCCGCTCCCACTGGCCTCGCTGATGTGCACGGATGCCGCGTGGGAGAGCCCGGCGGACACCATGAAGACGATGTAGACGATCTGGTTGAGGACGGTCTGCGCGGCCAGCGCCCCGACGCCCAGCGTGCCGACCAGCAGCGTGAGGACGCTGAAGAATCCGGCCTCCGAGGCGTAGGTGCCCGCGATCGGCAGCCCCAGCCGCCACACGGCCGCGACCGCGTCCCGCGACCAGCGCCGCGACCCGGACCAGCGCAGGTGCCGGCGGATGGTGCGGTCGCGCAGGACCAGCGCCGCGAACACCAGGAACGACAGCAGGAACACCGCGACGGTGGCGATGGCGACGCCGACGAAGCCGAGTGCGGGCAGCCCGAGCCCGCCGTAGATCAGGACGTAGTTGAGGCCGATCGTCAGGCCGACCGACCCGAGCGTGATGCCCAGCAGGGGACCCGGCTTCTTCAGGCCGGTCGTGACGTGGCGCAGGTTCTGGAACCACAGGCACGGCAGCATTCCCGGCGCCAGGATCATCAGGAAGTCGCCGGCCCTGCCGACCACGGCCGGGTCCTGGCCCAGCCGGACCAGCAGCGGACCGACGCAGAGCAGCGCCGCGCAGAACACGCCGCCGCTGACGGTCGCCCAGAAGAACCCGGCGAACAGCAGTTCACGGATCCGCGCGTGGTCGCCGCGGACGTGGGCCTCGGCGACCAGGTTGCTGACCCCGGTGACGAGCCCCGTGCCGGTGGTGCGCAACTGGTTGAACAGGGCGATGGCCAGGCCGGCGGCGGCGATGTCCAGTGCGCCCAGCCGGCCGAGCATCACGATGTCCACGGTGGTGAGCGCGACGTAGGCGAAATTGGTCAGGATGAGCGGGAGCGCGAGGGTGAGCAGGGCACGCGAGTCCGCGCGCCACCACCGGTCGGCTCTCTGCGTCGTGGTGTTCACCAGAACGCGACCCTTTCCCCGCGTCCGTCGGCCAGCGCGAGGTCGGCGACGTAGCGGCCCAGCGCGGCGTCGGTCACCGCCATTCCGCTGTTGTAGGCGAACACCACGTCGCGCGGGTCGCGGCGGGCGGGCGCCCGGCCGAGCAGGATGTCCGGCAGTTCGGCGTCCACTGTCGGTCGGCTGCCGTCCGGGGCCCGCAGGTCGTCGCTGGTCGCCATCATCTGTGCGGTGTCGGTGGCGATGCGGTAGTCCGCGCCGTGGCAGACGTCCGGGTGCACGCCGTAGCCCAGCAGCACGGCGACGGCGCCCGGCTTCATCGACTCCCGGCGGACCTCCTGCCGGGCGGACAGGCCGGCGGCGCCGATCACGATGTCCGCCCCGCCGGCCGCCTCCTGGAGGTTCTCGACGATCTCCACGTCGATGCCCCCGACGCTGTCCTGCACCGCGCGCAGGCCCTCGGCGTACGTGCCGAAGACCTGCAGGCGGTCGAGCTTCGGCAGCGCCGCGAGCAGCATCGGCAGTGCCATCTGGCCCTGTACCCCGGTGCCCACCACCAGGGCGGTCCGGGCGTCCGGGCAGGCCGCGCGGGCGAACAGCGCGGTGGTGGCCGACGAGCGCAGGGGGCCGAGCCGGACCACGTCCATCAGCGCGATCGGCGCCCCGGTCGTGTCGTCGCAGAGGAACACGAACGCGTGGAAGCGGTAGCTGTCGCGGGTGCGCTGCGGGTCGAACTCGTAGACGGCCTTGAAGCACACGGTGTCGCTGCCGGCGTCCCGGGCGACCATCGAGTAGCTCAGGGAGTGGTGGTCCGGCGGCTCCACGATGGTCTTGACCGGGTTGTCCGACCCCGCCTCGCGCAGCGCCCGGTAGGCCCCCTCCACGACCTTGATCACCTGCGGGTAGTCGACATCCAGGCCCTCCAGTTGGGACTGCGGAAGCAGCCACAACTGTCCGGGCGGGGCATAGGGCGGTAGCGGCATCGGATCTCCTTCGTGCGGTGGGGGCGTCAGATTCGGTCGAGCTGCCAGCGCGGTGCGGTTCCCGCGGCGCCGAGGCGCAGGACGACCTTCAACGGCAGCGGGGCGTCGTGGAACGGGGATTCGTTGGAGTCCATCTGGTAGCCGGCGGTGTTGAGATAGACAAGGTGGTCGCCGCGGTACACGGGCCGGGGAAAGCCGACCTTCCGCCACGTCACGAGGTCGTTCTCCAGACAGGTCGAGCCCGCGACGCAGGCGGGGAAGAGCGCGTCCGCGTCGGGCCGGACCGACAGCGGTACCGGATCGGGGAGGTAGTCGCTGTTGAACCACTGCTCGGACAGGCTGAAACTGCTGCCGGCGACGGTGACAATGGCGTAGCCGTCGGTGTCCCGCCGGTCGTCGACCTGCTGGACGCGGTAGAGGGTGAAGCCCGCCTGGTCCAGCGCCGCCCGGCCCGGTTCGATGATGAATCGGATATCCTCGCGGGCGGCCCGCGCCGACAGGCTCTCCCGCCCGTTCACCGGCTGCGTGAACACGGCGCGCAGTGCCTCGTTCGCCGACTGGCCGCCGTAGGGGTAGAAGCCTTCGAACGTCTTGTCCGCGTGATAGTGGGTCGGCTCGTTCTGGCGGACGAATGCGTCCCAGAGCGGCGGATCGACATAGCGCACCGGCAGTCCGCCGCCGATGTCGACCAGCGCGGCGGAGGGTGCGCCGCGCCGCCGGGCGTCCAGACACTGGTCGATCAGTTCGTCGGCCGCCACCGCGCGCTCCGCCGCGCAGTACCCGGTGAGATGGAACGAGAATCCGCGAAGCTCGACGAATTCGGCGCCGGCGGCGCACAGGACCGCGGCGTGGCGCTCCTCGGCGGCCATGCCGAAGCGGCTCCGGGGCTGGCTGGCCACCCTCGACCGCAGCAGGACCCGGACCCGGGTGCGGGCCCGGGTCGCGGTCCGCGCGAGTCGACGCAGTTCGCCCAGGGAGTCCACGGCGACCAGGCAGCCGTGCTGGACGGCGAGAGCGTGCAGCGTGTCGTCCTTCTCCGGCCCGGACACGCCGATGCGGTCTCCGGGGACGCCGCCGGACAGCGCCCTGATCAGCTCGGGTGCGCTGGCGACGTCGATCCCGATACCGAGCGAGGCGGCCGACCTGGCATAGCAGTCGGCTTTGTTCGCCTTCTTGGCGAACAGGATGTCGGCGTCGACGCCCACGTCGTGCAGCGTCGCCTGCAATGCGGCGACGTTCTCCTCGAAGATTTCCGGCAGCACCACGTGCAGCGGTGAACCGAGCCCGTCGACCAGACTCTCCAGCAATGCGCGTTCCGCGTCCAGCAGTGCGGAGACGGCGGGGTGTTGAAGCGCTGTTAGCGCAAAGGGTACCGACGTCGTCATCGGGAGGCCGGGCTCTCGGTTGAAAACAGTACCGGGGACGAGTGGGACGCACCGATTCCCGGGCGTGTGTCCTTCATCGATACCTCCACAGGGTGGCTTGATGCCTGTCTTCCTACCTGCATCGGAAAATGCTCCGCAAGTACCTGTGCGATGTGGAACGACGAAATTCGGAGAGCGCGGGATTGGGTATGGCGACGGACACCAGGAATCGAGGAACGTCTACCTCTCGATTAACCTGGTGTCCTGGGTGTTCCGTGGCCCGGGTGCCGCTGGCGGTGGGCGCCGCGCGGCCCGTCGCCGACCTGACCCGCCCGGGCTACGACGCCATCAGTGGGATCTTGACGATCACGGCGGGCGCCGCCGGGTCCTCGGTGCCGCGCGGCCTCGCCCGCGGTTCCCCCGACCGGCCCGCCTCGTCGCCGCGCAGCCGGATCAGGGCGTGCTGGACGCTGCTCCTGGTCCACGTGCCGCCGCCCGAGGGGGTGGGAACCCGCTCGCAGTTGAGTGCGTGGGCGATCTCGCCCAGCGACCGGCCCTCGGCGCGCAACTGGCCGGCGCGCAGCGCGCCGGCCGACACCGGCTTCGGTGGTCGCCCCGGCCCCGCCCCGCCGTGCCGGCTCGCCGTACCTGCGGGAACCCCTGGTCGTGAAGTCATGCACGTATTGTCATATCGACATACGTATATGAGTACTGCCATATATGCATGGGAGCCTATGCCTTGGGAGATCCGCGCCGGCCGGAAGGGCGTCCGCCGCTCCCGCCGGCCGACCGCCGCCGGCCCGACATCGCCCCGTCCACTGCCGCGTCTCCACGCAGTCGCGCACAAGGAGTCCCCCGGCCGAAGGTGCGGGCCGGGGGACTCCCCGCGTGTGGCGCCGACTCGTCGTCGGACGGGTGGGTCAGGTCCGGCTGGGCACGGGCTCCGGCTGGCCGCTCGTGGCCGGCGTCGGGCTGGTGCCCGGGTCGTAGCTCTCCCGCGCACCGGTGAACGGCTTGGCCACCGCGGTGAAGGACATGGTCTTGCCGTCGGCGAAGGTCAGGGTGAACGAGAGCTGCTCGCCGGCCGGGATCGGCCGCTTGAGCTTCATCAGCATCAGGTGGTCGCTGCCGGGCTCCAGCTTGTGGCTGGTCTTCGCCTTCACCACCAGCCCGCCCTGCAGCGTCTGCATGACCATCTTTCCGTCCTTCATCACCATCCCGTGCAGCTCCATCGGTGAGACCTCGGTACTCGCGGCCGTGATGGTGACGTCCGTGTCGGTGTCGTTGACCAGCGTGCCGAACGCGGCGGTCATGTCCTTGTCGCTCGCCTTGACCCAGGGGTCCTGGATGCGGACCGGCTCGACCGGGGTCGGGGTGGGCGCGGCCTGGGGCTCGGTCGCCTTCGAGGAGCCGCAGCCCGTCACGGTGACCGCGAGGGCCGCGGTGGACAGCAGTACGGCGGCGCGGGACGCGCGGGTGAGCAGGGGATGGGTGCGCATGAATGATCCTCCTATGATCAATTGCTACCTGGTTGGTCGTTCCCGCCTGTCGGCGAGTTCCCGCGCGCGCCACCGCCGCGCAGCCCCGGGCGGTGCCGCCGGGCAGCGGCCGCTGTGGACGTCTCCTTATAGATAGAAGGTGGCGGTCGCCCGTGCGGCACCGCGATCCGGCGCAGGGGGTCGGGGCGGTGGGCCGGCGCGGGCGGCAGGGTGCCGCGGCCGGCCCGCCCGTCCGTGATCGCCTGGTCAGTGCCATCGACGGGCGCCACGACGGTCCACCATGGCGTAAGGTCTCACGGGAGGTCGGCAGGTTACGGTCGATCCCAGCGGTCACCGTCAATTTCAGCCCCCGCGGCCTGCCTCTTGGCTAGTCCCGCGGGAAATCCTCTCACGATCGACCAAGGTCAATATCTGCGGGCGGCTGGTCCGGCCGGGCCGCCCGCGCAAACCAAGATCGAAACTGGCGTTCCGGTCCGGCTCGCACCGGCCCCACGCTGGGCCGGAGCCCGTCCGGACCGCGCCCGGTGCCGGGTGGGCCATGGGTTATGCGGCCAAGGTATACCCCGCTGGCATTACCGGCCCGATGTGTCGCCGCCCACACTCCATATCGAACCGCGATAACGAATGGAGGCTGTCATGGCGGTCTATGCGATGGAACCGCTGTCCGGCGAATGCGCAACCGTGCTGCGACACAACGAGCACGTGTGCATCGGGGTCAGCCCCTTTAACAGTTACTTCAGCCCGGAGCGCCTGGCGAGCCTTGCCAAGTGGGCGTACGGCACGTTCGCCAGTTTCCACTTCTTCGTCCCGGACGAGATCACCTCCTACACGTTCGAGGCGCTCGGGTACCCGGCCAGCCGCGCCCGGCAGAAGGCGCACCGGCAGGCCCGGTACACGCACAACAAGATCCACGCGGCGCTGGCGGCGCTGTCGGTGCCGAACCCCGGTGACCACGTGCTCGGCATGGCCCAGCTCAACGCCAACCCGCGCTACGTGGAGCTCTACGACCGGGTGAACGAGCTGTTCGTCGAGAGCGAGGCGTTCCGCGACGCCTGTCTGGACGCGACCCGCTGGGTGCTGGACGGGAAGCTGGCGGACGGCTGTCCGGCCACCCCGGAGCAGCTCAACCTCGGGGTCCGCTACTTCCTGGCGGAGCTTCCGCTGTTCGCCGGTTCCGGCTACGTCGTCGGCGCGCGCCACTCGCTGTTCGCGTACCACCAGCGGGTGCGCTTCCTGGAGAGATTCTTCAACCGCGAGCTTGAGTGGGCACCCCGGTCCGGTCAGGGGTTCCTGGTCGTCCGCGACACCGTTTCAGAAGAGAGCCGCGGCCGTGAGTTGACCGCGCTCGGAATTGCGAGTTAAGCAAAAATCATGAACACCCAAACCGATTCCCGTGCCCTGACCGTCGGGCACGATGACTACTCCCTCGTCCGCGTCCCGGAGTCCGAGCGCCGCTCGTGGATCTCCGTCGCGGTCCAGCGTTTCGGCCAAGTCTCCTCCTTCCAGCAGTTCATGGTGGGCGCGATTCTCGGCTACGGCATGACGTTCTGGAACGCGGTTATCGCCATCACGATCGGCTCCGCGCTCCTGGAGGTCATCACCATTCTGCTCGGTATCGCCGGGGTTCGGGAAGGGCTTTCCACGTCCGTTCTCTCCCGCTGGGCCGGGTTCGGAAAGCGCGGCTCCGCGCTCGTCGGAATGCTTGTCGCGGTCAGCCTCGCCGGCTGGTTCGGCGTCCAGAACGGCGTCTTCGCGCAGGGTATGCACGACCTGACCGGCTGGTCGTCGGAGTGGGTGTGGGCGCTGCTCGGCGGCGCCGCGATCACCGCCGTCACCACCTACGGCTTCCGCACCATGGCCTGGGTCGGCTACCTGGCCGTCCCCGCCTTCCTGGTGCTCGCCCTGATCTCCATTGCGGACGCGCTGCGCAGCCACTCGATCGGCGACCTCATCGCCTCCCCGCCGCCCGGCCCCACACTGTCGCTCGGCGCGGGCATCACGCTGGTCTCCGGCGCGTTCATCCTCGGCGCGATCATGACGCCGGACATGACCCGGTTCAACCGGCGGCCCTCCGATGTCGTCAAGCAGACACTGACCTCGGTGACGCTGGGCCAGTACGGGATCGGCCTGATCGGCGTCCTGCTGGCGCACGCCGCCCGCACCGACGACGTGGTCGGCATCGTGGTCTCGTCCTCGGGCGTGCTCGGCACGCTGGTGCTGGCCACCTCGATCCTGAAGATCAACGACTGGAACCTGTACTCGTCCTCGCTCGGCCTGGTCAACTCGGTCCACGTGCTCACCGGGCGGCGGGTCAGCCGCGTCCCGGTCACGATCGCCCTCGGCGTGCTCGGCACGCTGCTGTCCGCGGTCGGCATCGTGCACAGCTTCGCCGGGTTCCTCACCGCCATCGGGATGCTCGCGCCGCCGGTCGCCGGAATCATCATCGCCGAGTACTACCTGGTGCGGACGTACCGGACGGCGCTGGAGGACGCCCGCCTCGCCGGGACCCTGCCCGCCGACCCGCCGGACTGGGCGCCCCGCGCCCTCATCAGTTGGGTCGCCGGCACCGCCGCCGCCGTCGCGGGACTGGGCAGCGCCGCCATCACCTCGATCGTGGTCGCCTTCGTCGTGCACACCGTCCTCGGCCGGATGAGCGCGGCCCGCGGTGGCCGCGCCGCCAAGCCGACAACCCCCATTCCCGCCACCGGTACGAAAGGACCCTGACGTGCTACCGCTGATCACCCGTGACGAACTCGCCGCCGAAATGGAGGCCGGCACGGTCGTCGTGGTCGACACGATGCCCGTCACCTACTACGAACAGGAACACATTCCCGGCGCCCGCAACATTCCGGGCTTCCCGTACGAGCAGGCCGCCGCGTTCACCGACGAGTACGCGCCCACCGTGCTCCCCGACAAGTCGGTGCCGGTCGTCGTGTACTGCGCGAACATTCCCTGCCGCAACAGCGGCCTGGTCGGCGAGCGGCTGCTCAAGCTCGGCTACCAGAACGTCCGCAAGTACCGCGAGGGCATCGAGGACTGGTCGGCCGCGGGCCTTCCCACCGAATCGTCCGAGGCCGTCAAGCCCGGATAACCCCACCCCACAAGGAAGGAAGTAACACCATGAAACGCACTATCGCAATCCTCACGGGGGCACTGTCCCTGGCCGGTGCGCTCGCGGTGTCGGCTCCCGTCAACGCCGCCCCTGCCGCCCCCGCTGCCGCGTCTGCCCCGCTCGGCGATGAGACCATCATCGATGTCACCGCGGCGAATTACCAGCAGGTCATGGAGATGTCCAACACGAAGCCCGTCGTGCTGGACTTCACCGCGAGCTGGTGCCACTGGTGTCAGGTGCAGTACCCGCACCTGAAGAAGTTCAACGAGGCCGACAAGGGCGCCTGGATCCTCGCCAAGGTCGACGTCGACCGCAACAAGGACATCAGCAGCAAGTACAGCGTCCGGGGTATCCCGGCGCTGGTCAGCGTCGGCAAGGGCAAGGAGTACGGCAGCCGCTCCGTCGGCTTCGACTCGGCCGAGGCGCTGCGTGCCTGGCTGACCAACGTCGTCAAGAAGTACCCCGCCAAGAGCTGACCAGCTCGCGGCACCCGAGACGACTGATCCGGGTCGCCCGGCAGGCTTTGCCGACGCCGGGCGACCCGATTTCGTATGTCCCCCGCTCCACGTGCCGGGGCTCCTGGGCTCCGCGAGCCCCGGCACCTCCCCCGTTCTGAGAGGAACGTCATGCACACCCAGCACTGGAGAACGGCGGCGCTAGTGGCCGTCTCGCTAGCCATCCCGCTCGCCCAGCCTGGCCCGGCCACCGCCTCGTCGGCGCGGGTCACCGCCCAGCAGGACGAGACCAAGGTCTACATCGTGGCGCTGCGCGGCATCGCGGGCGACCCCACCCAGGTGGCCGCCACCGCCAAGGAGATGACCGCGAAGTACGGCGGACAGCTTCGGCGCATCTACTACTCCGCCATGCAGGGGTTCTCCGTCGACCTCACGATGGACCAGTACATCGAGTACCTGTCCGACGGCCGCATCGAGTCGGTCACCTCGGACAAGACGTTCCGCGTCGCCGGGACGCAGCCGGGGCCGCCGTCGTGGGGCCTGGACCGCATCGACCAGCCGGCGCTGCCGCTGGACCGGGTGTACAAGTACCCGAACGACGCCGCGAACGTGCGCGTGTACGTCCTGGACACGGGGGTCAGGACCAGCCACGTCGAGTTCGACGGGCGGGCGCGCGCCGCGTTCGACGCGATCAACCCGTCCGCGCCGGCCGGTCGCGGCGGCGGGGACTGCAACGGGCACGGCACCCAGGTCGCGGCGACGATCGGCGGGCGCTACGCCGGGGTCGCCAAGGGCGTCCAGATCGAGTCGGTGCGCGCCCTCGGCTGCGACGGCACCGGGACCGGCGAGCACATCCTGACCGCGGTCGACTGGGTGGACGCCCACGCCCGGCGCCCCGCGCTGCTCAACCTCAGCTTCTCGGGGCCGGCGCAGTCCGTGATCGACCTGGCCCTGTACGCGATGACCGAGAAGGGTCTCGCCTACACCGCCGCGGCCGGGAACGACAACGTCGACAGCTGCTACACCACGCCCGGACGGCAGACGACCGCGATCACCGCGTCGGCGATCGACCGCGCCGACCGCCGCCTCGGCTCCGCGAACTTCGGCACCTGCGTCCACGTCTTCGCGCCCGGCATCGACATCCTGACCGCGACCGCGAAGCGCGACACGTCCTACGCCAAGGCCAGCGGCACGTCCATGGCGGCCGCGCACGCCGCGGGAGTCGCCGCCATGTACCTCTCCAGCCACCCGGGGGCGACCCCCGTGGAGCTGGACCGGGCGATGAAGGACGCCGCGGCCAAGGACAAGGTGGAGGACGCCGGCGAGCACAGCCCGAACCTGCTGCTGCAGACAGGCTGACGGGGCGCTACCAGCCGGTATTCTGTGCCAGAATAGCCGCGACCGAGCGGCCGGCCCGGGCGGAACCCCCACCGCTTCCGCGCGCGAGGCGAGTCCCACGCAACGCGCTGTGCTCCCCTGGGCCCGTCCCGACCCCTTGGGAGGGAACATGCAGCTGGAATTGCATCACCTCAGAAACCTTCGGGCCGTGGCCGCCGCCGGCAGTTTGAACCGGGCCGCCGAACAGCTCAACCTGCCCCAACCCGCGCTGAGTCGACAGTTGCGGCGGCTGGAGGACCTGTTCGGCGGCTCGCTGTTCGACCGGCACCACTGTGGCGTCCGGCCGACCGCACTCGGCCGCGTCGTCCTGCACCACGCCACCGAGATCCTGGACGACTGCGCCGCGATCCACGACGACATCGCCCGGCACCGCGACCGGCAGGCCGCCACGATCCGGCTCGGCTGGACCGGGAGCTGCGTCGCCGACCTGCTGCTGGACGAGCTGCGCCGCCGGTTCCCCGGCACCGCCATCGAGGTGACCGTCGCCGAGTCGCTCCGGCAGGTGACGAACCGGCTGCTCAGCGGCGAGATCGACGTGGCGCTGGTGCACGAGCTGACCGTCATGCCGTTCCCGCGGCCGGCCGGTCTCGCCGTCCAGCACATCATCGACGAGCGCCCGCACATCATGCTCAGCGACGACCACGCGCTGGCCCGGCGACCCACCGTCACGGTCCCGGCCCTGCGCGACGAGCGGTGGATCGCGATCTCCGGGTCGGATAGCTGCGTCGCGTTCCTGCACCGCGTGTGCCGGCCGTTCGGGTTCACCCCCGAGATCGTCCACCACCTGCCGCTGTACGGGCCGCACGCCGACGTCGTCCGGCACGACGGCAGCGTGGTGCTGACGCAGGGGTGGCTGCCGTCCGCGGCGGGCACCACCCGCCGCCCCATCTCCGGGCTGCCCTGGGTGTCCCGGCACTCCATCATGTACCGACCCGACGGCTTCTGGGCGCCGCAGGTCCCGCACTTCGCCCGCGCGGTGGGGGAGGCCCGCCAGGCGCGGCTCGACGCGGGCCTGCGGGCCTAGCGATGGACATCGAACTCCAGCAGCTCCGCATCCTGCACACGGTCGCGGAGACCGGCAGCATCAACAGCGCGGCCGAGGAACTGGGCATGAGCCAGAGCGGCGTCAGCCGCGTCGTCCAGCGCCTGGAGCGCGCCGCCGGGCTGCCGGTGCTGCACCGCCAGCCGTCCGGGATCACGCTGACCACCGCGGGCGCGATCCTGCTCGAACACGCCGACACGGTGCTGCCCGCGGTGAACCGCATGTTCACCGACGTCCGCCGCTGCCTGGCCACCGACGACGGCAAGCTGTCGGCCCGGCTGGGCGCCGCGCCCGCGCCGACCCTGACCCCGTTCGTGCGCTGCGCGGAGGACCTGGGCATCGCGCCCATGTCCCTGCTGGTCGACGAGTCCGGGCAGCGGCTCGTCCAGCTCCTCGGCAACGAGGAGATCGACGTGGCGATGTTCCACCACTTCCCGGAGCTGGACCCGGCGCCGCCGGAGCCGGTGCGGCACGAGCAGATCGCCGCCCAGAACCCGTACCTGTGCCTGCCGGACACCCACCCGTTCGCGGCCCGCGCCGCCGTCGGGCTCGCCGACCTGAGGGACGAGCACGTCGTCCTCCCCTACCCGGAGTGCCAGCCGCTGACCGGCCACTTCCACACGGCGTGCGCGGCGGCGGGCATCCGGCCGCGCGTCAGCTCCGCGAACAGCGCGTCCGCGGCCGTCGCGCTCGGCCACGCGCTCGGCGCGATCACGTTCACGTACTGGCCCGACATCCACCGGGAGGCCCGGATGGCGCACGTGGCGCTCCGGGACACGCCGCTGCACACGGTCCTGCTGCTGGCCTGGCGGCAGGACGGGCCGCTCGACGACGAACTCGGCGGGCAGTTGGTGGCGTCGGTGCGGGCGATGCACTCCGAGTTCGTCGCCACCGCCTGCGGTACCCGGCGGCCCGGCGCCTGACCCGGCGCGGGAGGGCCGGCCGCGACAGGTCGTCGCAGCCGGCCCTGATGCCTGCCTCCACCGCTGGGGAACGAGATCGCTACGCCGTGCTGCGCGACAATTCCCGATCGGCGGTACTCCCTGGGCGGGATCAATTCCGCCCAGGGGTCATCGCACTTCGGCGTGCCGGGGTTCGGTCTCGGAGGCCGCCTGCGGAAGCGGGCGGAGGATGCGGTAGCTCTTGTGGAGGAGGACGACGACCACGATGAAGTTCGCGGCGACCAGCGGGGCGTTGTCGAGCATGAGCGCCTGCACGGCCCACAAGGTGATGCCGGGCGTGAACAGCGCGAACCACAGCCACGAGAACCCGCCCGGTGGTGTCGGCGCGAGGTAGTCGAGGAGGAACGCGCTCGTGCAGAGGATGCACGCCGCCCAGCCGATGAACTGTGGAACGGACACGGTGTCTCCCGTCGAGCGATCCGGCGTGTCAATGTGTGCGGGATGTCGATGTGGTGCGGGTGACAATGTGGTGCGGGTGTCAACGGGTGCGACTCTAGGCACACCGCTGCCGTACCTCGCGTGCATGGGTGTCTATGTCTAATGACTCTAACCGCATCCCGGTTTCACGTCACGTGCCTGTAACCCGTACGCCGTCCCAGAATCCACATTGCTACCGCGGCGACGCGGGGCCGGCCGGTGGTGCCGTCGCGGACGCGGGAGGTCAGCGGGCGGGGGCGGGCTCGGCGAGCGCCTTGACGCCGGCCAGGGTCTGCGCGATGCCCTCGCGCAGCGACGCCGCCCGCCACCGCACGATCTCCTCCGTCCGCTCGGGCGCCGCGGCGACCGCCGCGTGCAGCCCGGAGTACCCACCGGTCAGCCGCATCCCGTGGCGCAGCCGCACGGCGGAGCCTTCCGGCGCCAGGTCGAAGTGCCAGATCACCAGCGGCTCGCCGGTCGGCGCGCCGCGCTTGACGAACGGGCCTTCGAAGTCCAGCACCGCCCAGCCGAAGTACCGCGGCTCCCGCGACTCGACCACCTGACAGGTCGTGCGCCACTCGCCGATGCGCGGGTTCCGGTTGAGCCCGGTGAACCGCGCGCCGGGTACCGGCTCCGGGGCCGCGCCGTCGAGCCACGCCACCGACTGAAGTTCCGGGCTGAACCGCGCCGGCAGCGCGATGTCGGTCACCAGCGCCCAGAGCCGGTCGGGCGTGGTGTGGATGAGCGCGTCGCACTCCACGGCGAACCCCGTCAGGTCACGCATGTCCCTCGTCCCCCAAGGTCGGTCGGATGGTCGGTACCCAGTATCGCCGGTCGGGCGGGCCGCTCCCTTGTGGCGCGTGCGGGCTAGGGTCTCGTCCATGGGAGCACTGAGACCTTGGCATCTGATCGTCTTCACCCTGGCGTGTCTGATCCTCACGGCCGCCGCGGTCCGGGCCATCCGCCGCCGCGACCGCAAACGGTAGCTGGCACCCGACGTCGTCGGGCGGACGAGAGCCGGGCGTACACATACTGGACCCGCGGGGTCGGGAGGTTTGGTGGGCGAGCGAACGTGGGCCAGCAGCGCTGGCCGAGTCCCGCCGGGTCCGGGGCGGCGCGGCGACCGTGCTGGCGGAGCGCGGCCATGGTCCTCGTCCAGCGGCGGGTCAGTCGGGGAGCCGCCGGTGTCCCGTTCGAGTACGCCGTCATGGTGATGCGCGCGGACCGGCGCCGGCTGACGTACGAAAGCGTGGCCTGAGACCCTGGCGAGTCCGCGGCGCGGGTCAGTCCTGACAGGCGCTGCCGAGGCTCACGCGGTCGGCGGGTCGGCCGGTGCCGGGGTCGACGGGGACCGGGTGCTCCCTGCCGTCGCCCGTCTCCAGGATCACCTCGGCGGGTCCGTTCCAGCGGGCCGAGACCAGCGCGTCCATCGGCGAGTCCGCGTCGAAGCAGCCCAGTTGGCCCAGCCGCCTCGCCGCGAGGCCGGTCGACTCGACGTACACCAGGTGCAGCGGGTCCAGCGAGCCGACCTCGGCGACCTCCAGGCGGTACGGGCGGTGCTCCGGCGCGTCGACGTACCGGGAGTCGCCGCCGAACGTGAGCCACAGCAGCAGGCCGACGCTGGCGAGCAGCAGTGCCAGGAGGCCGGTCAGGCCGCCGACCACCCACCGTGCGCCCGTCCCGGGCACTCCGAGGACCACGGCCGCGGCCGTGAGCGCCGCGGCGAAGCTGGCGAACCCCCACGGGTGGTGCAGGAGCCGTTCGACGTACAGGTAGTCGCCCGGGTTCCAGAAGCCCCACAGGCCGGCCGCGGCGGCGGCCAGTGCCCCGCCGCCGGCCGCCGCGGCCCAGGTCAGCTCGCGTCGGCTGCGGGTCGCGGGCGGGCGGGGGCCGGTGTCCGGCTCCGTCGTGATGATCATTTACGAACCGTAGGGTGCCGGAGGCGCGGCCGGGGCCGGATGCGCGGTGAATGTGCCGTCCGTGGTGAGGTTACGGGTAACACGCTGATTCAGACTGAAACGGTGGGATGGTCCGACTTTTCAGGTTGTGGGGTCGGGCCCCGGGGCGGAGTCGCGGACCTTCGTTCGCGCGCATCCTCGAAGGTATGGCCAGACGCGCGCGTGACTCCTCGGGGAACCCGATTCTCGTCGTGGCAGTGGCGCTCGGGCTGTGCGTGGTCGGGTTCGTGGGAGTGATCACCCAGGCGGTCCGGGAGCAGTTGTCGGCGGACGCGGCCCCCCAACCCGTCGCCGCCGCGGCGGCGCCCTCCTCCGCCGCGCCCGCCCCGTCCGCCGCGGCGTCGCCCGCGGGGCTCGTGCCCGGCGCGTCGCCGCGGGCCGGCGCCACCCGGAGCGCGACGCCGCGCCCGGGTCGCCCGCGCGCCGGTGCCCCGCGGACGCCGTTCTACTCGACGTGTGCGCAGGTCCGGGCGGCGGGCAAGGCCCCGCTGCGCCGGACCGACCCCGGCTACCGGGCGCGCCTGGACACCGACGGGGACGGTGTGGCGTGCGAGGCGAAACAGGGTGCCGGCCGGTCACCGACGCCCCGCTGACGTCCCGCCGCCGGCGGTTTCCGGGGAGGGCGGCCCCGGGTACGCGGAGGGAAACCGACTTTTTCTGGGGGTTTCTCATGGCTGACGGAGCCGCGGCGGGACGCCGGGTGGCGTTCCTGCTGACCGACGGCGTCGAGGAGAGCGAGTACGTGCGGCCGCGCGAGGCGGTCGAGCGGGCCGGGGCCCGCGCCGCGCTGGTCTCGCTGCGCGACGGCGAGATCCAGGCGATGCGGCACACCGACAAGGGCGGCCGGCACCGGGTCGACACGACCGTCGCGCAGGCGGATCCGGCCGACTACGACGCGCTGGTGCTGCCCGGCGGCGTGCTGAACCCGGACCTGCTGCGGATGGACGCGGGCGCCGTCGAGTTCGTGCGGGCGTTCGTGCGGTCAGGGCGTCCGGTGGCGGCGATCTGCCACGGTCCGTGGACGCTGGTCGAGGCGGACGCGGTCCGCGGCCGGACGGTCACCTCGTGGCCGAGCCTGCGCACGGACCTGACCAACGCCGGCGCGACCTGGGTGGACGAGGAGGTCCGCGTCGACGGCAACCTGATCACCAGCCGGAAACCGGACGACCTGCCCGCGTTCTGCGCCGCCCTGCTCCAGGAGTTGGGCAGCCGCGAACCCGCCCACGCCTGACGGCCGCAGGCCGCCCTGGCGCCAGGGGGTCATCCCGCCCCGGCGGCCCGGGCGGCCTCCGCCGCCTGCTTGTGGGCCAGGCCCTCCCGCGCGTCGTACCGCCGGAAGCCGGGCAGGGCCACGGCCAGCGCGGCGGTACCGGCCACGCACAGCACGCCGCCCCAGGCGATCGCCCCGCCGACGCCGGTCCAGCGGGCCATCAGACCCGAGCGGACGTGGCCCAGCAGCGGGCCGGAGGTGTACGAGATCATCTCGATGCCGGCCAGGCGGCCGCGCAGGTGGTCGGGGATCGTCTGGTTCCAGATGGACATGCGGAACAGCCCGGAGATCATGTCCGCGGCGCCCGCGAACGCCAGGCAGCCGACCGTCAGCCACAGCGCCGTGGCCAGGCCGGCGCCGATGATGCCGACGCCCCAGGCGCCCGCGGCGACGAGCACCATGAGGCCGTGCCGGTGGACCCGGCCGGTCCAGCCCGACGTCAGGGTGGCCAGCAGGGAGCCGATGGCGGGGGCGGCGTAGAGCAGGCCGAGGACCTTCGGCCCGCCCATCCGGTCGGCGAGGAACGGGTACAGCGCCGAGGGCATCCCGAAGAACATGGCGTTGATGTCCACCAGGTACGAGCCGAGCAGTTCGGGGCGGCTGCGGGCATACCGCAGGCCCTCGACGACCGTGCGCAGGGACGGCCGGTCGGCGTCCGGCGGCGGCGGCACGGCGCGCATGAGCGCCAGCAGCAGCAGCGACACCGCGAACGTGGCCAGGTCCACCGCGTACACCCAGCCCAGGTCGACCGACGCGATCAGCAGGCCGGCGACGCCGGGGCCGACCAGCGAGGCGGTCTGCATCCGCAGGGACTGCAGCGCGCTCGCCGCGGGGATCAGGTCCGCGCCGACCACCCGGGGGACGAGGCCCTCCATCGCGGGGCGCTGGATGCCGTCGACGGCGGCGCTCAGGCCGGCCACGACGTACAGCAGCCACAGGTGCGGGGTGTCGCTGAGCGCGTTGGCGAGCAGGACGCCCGTCAGGGCCGTGAGCGCCAGCTCGCCGCCGAGGACGAGGCGGCGCCGGTCCAGGTAGTCGGCGAGGGCGCCGCCGACGAAGCCCATGACCAGGATCGGTACCAGCTCGCAGACGCCGAGGAGGCCGACGAGCAGCGGGTCCTTGGTGATCGCGGCCACCTGGTACGGGATCGTCACGTAGGTGATGAAGGAGCCCAGGCTGGAGATCGACGAGGCGCCGAAGAGCAGCCGGAACTCGCGGCTGCGCCGCAGCGGGGTCACGTCGAGGGCCAGCCGACGCCAGCGGGATGCGCTCACGTACGGTGAGTTTGCTGGACGGACCACCCGCCGTCGATCACATTTCGCACCGATCGTTGGCGGCCGCCCCGCCCGACGAACGGACGTGCCATGACCGCGGTCGCCCCGCACCCGCCCCGGACGGCCCTCAGCCACCGCCAGATCCTCCTGCTCATGACCGGCCTCATGCTGGGGATGCTGCTGGCGGCCCTGGACCAGACGATCGTGGGTACGGCCCTGCCGACCATCGTCGGCCAGCTCGGCGGCATGGCGCACTACTCGTGGGTGGTGACCGCGTACCTGCTCGCCTCGACGGCCTCGACGCCGCTGTACGGCAAGGTGTCCGACCTGTACGGCCGGCGGCCGGTGTTCCTGTTCGCGATCGGCACGTTCCTGGTGGGGTCGCTGCTGGCCGGCGCGGCGCAGGACATGACCCAGTTGATCGTGACCCGCGGGGTGCAGGGGCTGGGCGCGGGCGGGTTGATGACGCTGGCCTTCACGGTGGTCTCCGACGTGGTGCCGCCGCGGGACCGGGGCCGGTACCAGGGGTTCTTCGGGGCGGTGTTCGGGCTGTCCTCGATCGCCGGGCCGCTGCTGGGCGGGTGGTTCGCGGCGCACGACTGGCGCTGGATCTTCTACGTGAACCTGCCGCTGGGCGTCGCGGCCATGGTCGTCTGCCACCGGGTGCTGCGGCTGGTGCCGTTCACCCCGCGCCCGCGCCGGGTCGACTGGGCCGGGGCGGCGCTGCTGGTCGGCGGCGTGAGCTGCCTGCTGCTGGCGTCGAGCTGGGGCGGCGACGCGTACGCCTGGGGCTCGCCGCCGATTCTGGGGCTGCTGCTGGCGGGCCTGGCGCTGGGCGCGCTCTTCCTGCGGCAGGAGCGCCGGGCGGCCGAGCCGATCCTGCCGCCGGCGCTGTTCCGGCGGCGGACGTTCGCGCTCGGTGTGGCCGCCGGGTGCGCCTTCGGCGTGGTGATGCTCGGCGCGGTCGTGTACCTGCCGCTGTACCTCCAGGTCGTCCAGGGGGTGCCGCCGGCCCGCAGCGGGCTGCTGATGCTGCCGATGATGGCCGGCGTGATCGTGGCGTCCGTGCTGTCGGGGCGGTGGATCAGCCGGGTGGGGCGGTACAAGTGGTTCCCGGTGGCCGGGTCGGCGGCGATGGCGGCCGGGCTGGCGCTGTGCGCGCGGCTGGACGGCGCGTCGCCGCCGGCCGCCGCCGGGACGGCGATGACGGTCGTCGGCGTGGGTACGGGGCTGTGTATGCAGGCGCTGATCCTCGCGGTGCAGAACGCGGTGCCCCGCGCGGACCTGGGCGCCGGCACCTCCGCGGCGACGTTCTTCCGCACGCTGGGCGGGGCCTTCGGCGTCGCCGTCCTCGGCGCGGTGCTGGCCGGGCGGCTCGGCGCGGAGCTGGCCGCGCGCCTGGCCGCGTCGGCGGCGGCGCTGCCCGGCGACGCGCGCGCGGGGCTGCGGGAGCTGCCGGTGGGCGACCCGGCGGCGATCCGCGCGCTGCCGGACCCGCTGCGTGAGCTGGTCCGGTCCGCCTTCGCGGAGTCGCTCCAGACGGTGTTCGCGGTCGCCGCCGCCGTCGCCGCGGTGGCGCTGGTCCTGACGCTGCTGATGCCCGACGAGGAGCTGCGCGGCCCGGACCCCGCCGCCTCGCCCTAGCCGGGTCGGCCGGCGGGGCTCAGGCGGTCTTGCGCGGGCGGGCGGCCTTCTTCGCCGGCTTGGTCGCCTTCGCCGTCCCCGCCGCGGTCTTCTTGGCCGCCTTCGCGGCGCCGGCCTTCTTCGCCGGCTCGGCCGGGGGATCGGCCACGCGCAGGTGGCTGGCCTTCACCCCGGCCTTCTTCGCCCCGGCCTTCTGCGGCCCGGTCTTCGCACCGGCGCGCGGGTGGGGCGCGCGGCCGGGCTCCTCGCCGCGGGCGGCCTGGGCCCGCTCGACCGACGCCCGCAGCGCCGCCATGAGGTCGATGGCGGGCGCCGGGGCAGCCTCGGGCTCCTCGGCCTGGACGACCTCCCGGCCGGCCAGCTTGGCGTCGATGACCTCCTGGAGCGCCGCGCGGTAGTCGTCGGTGTACTCGGCCGGGGCGAACTCGCCGACCATCGAGTCCACCAGCGACGAGGCCATCGCCAGCTCCTGCGGCCGGACCCGGAGGTCCTCGTCCAGGAAGCCGAACGCCGGGCTGCGCACCTCGTCGGGCCACAGCATCGTGTTCAGCACCAGCACGCCCTCGCGGACCCGCAGCGTGGCCAACTGCTCGCGCTGGCGCAGCGCCACCTTCACGATCGCGACCCGCTCGGAGTCCAGCAGCGCCTCGCGCAGCAGCACGTACGGCTTGGCGGCGGCGCCCTCGGGCTCCAGGTAGTACGCCTTGGCGTACAGGATCGGGTCGACCTGGTCGGCCGGTACGAACTGGAGGACGTCGATCGCCCGGGACGTGCTCAGCGGCAGGTCGGCGAAGTCGTCGTCGGTGAGGATGACCAGCTCGCCGCCACCGGCGTCGTACCCCTTGGCGATCTCGTCGTACGAGACCTCCGCGCCGCACACCTGGCAGGTCCTTTTGTACCGGATCCGGCCGCCGTCGGCGGCGTGCACCTGGTGGAAGCGGATGTCCTTCTCCTCGGTGGCGGAGTAGAGCTTCACCCCGATCGAGACCAGCCCGAACGAGACCGCACCCTTCCAGACAGCGCGCATGGCGCACCCCTCACCGAGAACCCGTCGCCACCCGTCCCCGATGTCTAGCATGATCAGGGTGTCCGGGGGTCCGTTTCGTCCGATGCTGGCCACTACCGGGTCTATGCCGGTAGGCGCGCAGTGGGCGTACGAGTTCAAGTGGGACGGCGTGCGGGCCATCGCCCACGCCGCCGAGGGGCGGCTGCGCCTGTACGCCCGCGGCGGCGCGGAGATCACCGCGGCGTACCCGGAGCTGGCGCCGCTGGCCGCCGCGCTGCCGCCGGACACCGTCCTGGACGGGGAGGTGGTGGCCCTGGACACCGCGGGCGTGCCGAGCTTCGTGGCGCTGGCCGAGCGGATGCACGTGCGCGACCCCGCCCGGGCGGCGGCGCTGGCCGCCACCCGGCCCGTCACGTACATGATCTTCGACGTGCCGCGGCTGGCAGGCGAGGACGTGTCCGGGCGCCCCTACGACGCCCGGCGCGCGCTGCTGGACGCACTGGCCCCGGCCGGGCCGCACTGGGTGGCGCCGCCGTCCTTCGGCGACGGCGCGGCCACCGCCGCGGCCGCCCGCGCGCACGGGCTGGAGGGGCTGGTGGCCAAGCGGCGGGACGCGCCGTACCGGCCGGGCGGCCGCACCGGCGACTGGGTCAAGCTCAAGTGGCACACCTCGGACGACTTCGTCGTCGGCGGCTGGCGCCCCGGCGCCCGGCGCATCGGCGCGCTGCTGCTCGGCGCCCCGGGCGCCGGCGGCCTGAGCTACCGGGGCCGCTGCGGGGGCGGGATCAGCGCCGCCGCCGAGCGGGACCTGCTGGCCCACCTCGTCCCCGGCGGGGCCGACCCGTTCGCGGACCTGCCGGCCGCCGACGCCCGGGGGGCCCGGTGGGCGGTGCCGTCGGTGGTGGTGGAGGTCCGCTACGCGCACCGCACCCCGGACGGGCGCCTGCGCTTCCCCTGCTTCCTGCGCCGCCGCCCGGACCGGACCCCGGCCGACCTGGCCGCGGGGGAGGCGGGGTGAGCCCGGCCGGCGGCCCGCGGGTGCGGGTGACGGTCGAGGGCCGGGAGCTGGAGCTGTCGAACCTGGACAAGGTGCTCTACCCGGAGGCCGGCTTCACCAAGGGTGAGGTGATCCACTACTACACCGCGGTGGCGCCGGTCCTGCTGCCGCACCTGGCCGACCGGGCGCTGACCCGGATCCGGTACCCCGACGGGGTGGCCGCGGGGTCGTTCTTCGAGAAGAACGCGCCGGCCGCGACGCCCGCGTGGGTGCGGACGCACACCCTGCCGGTACCGGGCTCCAGTCGTGGGCGGGAGACGCTGGACTACGTCGTCGCCGACGACCTGCCGACGCTGGTCTGGCTGGCCAACCTCGCCGCCATCGAGCTGCACACCCCGCAGTGGCGGATCGGCGCCGACCCCGACCTGCTCGTCGTCGACCTGGACCCCGGGCCGCCGGCCGGCCTCCCCGACTGCGCGCGGACCGCCCTGGCCGTCGCCGACCTGATGGCCGCCGACGGCCTCGCCCCGCTGCCGAAGACCTCCGGGCGCAAGGGGATGCAGCTCGCCGCGGCCGTGTCGGGCCGGCAGTCGGCGGAGGTCGTGTCGGGGTACGTGCGGCGGATCGCGCAGCGGCTCGCGCGGGAGCGGCCGGCCGAGGTCACTGCCACGATGGCCAGGCGGCTGCGGACGGGGAAGGTGTTCCTGGACTGGAGCCAGAACAACGCGGCCAAGACGACCGTGGCCCCGTACTCCCTGCGGGGTGGCCCGTCGCCGACGGTGTCGACGCCGCTGACGTGGGATGAGGTCCGGGCGCTCGCCGACGGCGCCGCCCCGGCGCGGATGGCGTCGCCGGCCGAGGCGCTCGCGCGCGCCGCCGCGGGCGACCTGTGGGCGCCGCTGCTGGCTGCCGGCCCGTCGGTGCCGACCGGCTGAGCCGGCGGAATTACCGTTGCCGCGGGCGCCGGATTCCACGTATGCGCGTGTTCTGTGACCGGGCGTGCCCGTTCCGGCGATATGCGGGCCGCCGCCGCGCGGACCGGGCTGTTCCGGCAGGGTGGGCGAGCCGTTCGCGGATTTACTCCGGTCGATAGACCGTGCTACCAATGACCGTCGATCCGGGGAGCGGGTCGCCCTGGGGAGGGGACGAGCATGAGACTGCGTACAACCGTGACGGCGACCGGCGTCATCGCCACGCTGCTGACCGGTGTGGCCGCGGCCGGCGCGTCGGCGAGTGCCCGTCCCGGACCGGGATTCGGCATCGAGGTGCAGAACCTGCACGGTTCGGGGTGCCGGAAGAAGGACACCGACGCCGTCCTGTCGAACGACAATATGGCGCTGACGATCATCTATTCCGGGTTCGTGGCCGAACTGGGCCGGAAGGCCAAGGACGCCCGCAAGGAGTGCCGCCTGACGCTGCGTGTCAAGGCCCCGAAGGGCAACCGGTACACCGTCACCGGAATACAGCAGCGCGGATACGCCGACATCGCCCAGGGCGCCACGGGCACCTTCACCGCGGTGTACAACTACCCGGGCAAGAACCCGCTGTACACGGTCACCAGGGACTTCGGCCCGACCGTCGGCGCCTGGCAGGACAACACGCCGGCCGCGGCGGAGTGGTCGCCGTGCGACGCCCACAAGCCCTTCAAGGTCGACACCGACCTGATCATCAAGGGCAAGGGCGATCAGGCCGCCGGCAGCTCGCTGACGATCGACTCGACCGACGTCGACGCCGCCAGCACCACCCTCCGGCTGCGCTGGGAGAAGTGCTGAGGTAACGGGCCTTCCGCCCGCTGTCGCATTTTCCGGTATACCGGCGCGGTGCCCCTTAGGTGCCCGCCGGTTTTCCGGCGCTGCCCCGCCGCGTGCCCGGTCCGCCGGCATTTGGGGAGGTCCCGCCGGCTGCGGGCCGGGCATCCGCGGCCGATCCGGCCGGGCCGCCGACGCTGTTACGAACTGTTCTTCCGTCCTTACTGAGGGAGAACAGACATGCAGTTCGGTACCCGCGCCGCGGGCGCACTGGGCGCCACGGCGGCCCTGCTGGCCGCCGGCGCACCCGCCTCGGCGGGCCCGCCGAGGCACCACCTCCAGCCCCCGCCCGGCGTGGCCGCGCCGGCCCCGCCGCCGCCCCCGGCGTACGGCATCGTGGTGGACCGGATCACCGGCTCGGGCTGCGCCCCCGACACCGCCGCGGTCACCCTCTCCGCCGACAACACCGCGCTGACCGTCACCTACGGCGACTACTCGGTCGAGCTGGCCGCCGGTCAGCGCAAGGCCCGCAAGGACTGCCGCGTCACGGTGCGGGTCCGGTCGCCCCGGGGCAGCCAGTACGCGGTCACCGCGGTACAGCAGCGCGGTTTCGCTGATATCGGCGCCCATGTCCGCGGTACCTTCGCCGCGGACTACCGGTATGCGCGCGGGCGCTCGGTCTACGAGGCCGAGAAGCGATTCGCCGCCGGTACTTCGGGCGTGTGGCAGGACAACGCCGCGGACCTGCGTTGGTCGCGCTGCGCCGAGGACCGGCCACTCCATATCGACTCGTCCATCACACTCCGGGGCCGGGGTTCGGACGAGTCCACATCGTTCCTGGCTGTCGACTCCACGGACGCCGACGCGGCGGGCACCACCCTCCGGCTGAATTGGCGGAATTGCCGTTTCTGGTAGACACGCCACGTTCGCGGTTCATTTCGGATGGTGCCGATATCCAATTTCTACTCTCGCGTAGCATCGACATCCCCCACGACGTCATGAATGATTGCCCGCGTTTGCCATCACGTGACATCGAGAGGAATCCAGATGCGAGTGAGTGGAACGACGGCGCGCGTGCTGACCGTGGCCGGTGGCCTGCTGCTGGCCGGCACCCTGCCCGCCGCCCCGGCCCGGGCGGACGGGTCGCTGAAGGTCGACCTCGTCAGCGCGACGGGCACGGGCTGCGCCAGGGACGCCGTCTCCATGACCCCGGACTTCCAGCAGACCCGGTTCGCCATCAAGGGTCTCCAGGCGAACGCGGCCAGCCCGGCCGTGACCTGCGTGCTCACGCTCGACCTCACGGCGCCGAAGAAGCGGAGGTACACGGTCAGCGCCGCGACGATCGGCGGCCGGCGGGTCGTCGAGGCCGGCTCCACCGGCGTGGCCCGGGGCCTCGCCGGGCACGAGAAGGACCGCGTGGAGTTCAGCCAGGCGATCACCGGCGGGACCGGCGCGTGGATCAAGAGCGCCGACCTGGAGCAGCGCAGCAGCGGCTGCGCCAGGACCTACCGCTACACCGTGGACCTGGGCCTCAAGCTGGACCCGGCCAAGGGCGGCGACTCGTTCACCGTCGAGGACCTCGGCCTGAAGTACCTGCTCGAAGACTGCTGATCACTCGCTGGTAGGCAGGGGTGGGCCGAGCACGTCGTCCCCGTCGACGATCGTGTAGGCGTACCCCTGCTCCGCCAGGAACCGCTGCCGGTGCGCCGCGTACTCCACGTCGAGGGTGTCCCGGGCGACCACGCTGTAGAAGTGCGCCTGGCGGCCGTCGGCCTTGGGCCGCAGCACCCGGCCGAGGCGCTGGGCCTCCTCCTGCCGGGAGCCGAAGGTCCCCGACACCTGGATCGCCACGGCCGCCTCGGGCAGGTCGATCGAGAAGTTGCCGACCCGGGAGAGCACCAGCGTCGTCAGCTCGCCCCGCCGGAACGCGTCGAACAGCCGCTCCCGCTCCTTGTTCGTCGTCGAGCCCTGCACCACCGGGGCGTCGAGGAACTCGCCGAGCTGCGCCAACTGCTCCAGGTACGCGCCGATGACCAGGACCTGGTCGGCGGCGTGCCGGTCGCGCAGGGCGCGGACCACCGGCAGCTTCGTGCGGGCGGTGGCCGCCAGCCGGTACCGGTCCTCGGCCTCCGCGGTCGCGTACGCCATCCGCTCCGCGTCGGTCAGCGTCACCCGCACCTCGGTGCAGTCGGCCGGCGCGATCCAGCCCTGCGCCTCGACGTCCTTCCACGGCGCGTCGTACCGCTTCGGGCCGATCAGCGAGAACACGTCGCCCTCGCGGCCGTCCTCGCGCACCAGCGTCGCGGTCAGCCCCAGCCGGCGGCGCGCCTGGAGGTCGGCGGTGAACCGGAAGATCGGCGCCGGCAGCAGGTGCACCTCGTCGTAGACGACCAGCCCCCAGTCTCGGGCGCCGAACAGGTCCAGGTGGGTGAAGACGCCGCCGCGCCGGGCCGTGAGCACCTGGTACGTGGCGATGGTGACCGGCCGGATCTCCTTGCGCTCGCCGCTGTACTCGCCGATCTCGTCCTCGGTCAGCGTCGTCCGGGCCACCAGTTCGCGCTTCCACTGCCGGCCGGCGACGGTGTTGGTGACCAGGATCAGCGTGGTCGCCTCCGCCCGGGCCATCGCCGCCGCCCCGACCAGGGTCTTGCCGGCGCCGCAGGGCAGCACCACCACGCCCGAGCCGCCCAGCCAGAAGTGCTCCACCGCCTCCGCCTGGTACCGCCGCAGCTCCCAGCCGTCGGGGTCCAGCGCGATCGGGTGCGCCTCCCCGTCGACGTAGCCGGCCTGGTCCTCCGCCGGCCAGCCCAGCTTCAGCAGCGCCTGCTTGAGCCGGCCGCGCTCGCTCGGGTGGACGGCGAGGGTGTCGTCGCCGAGCCGGGCGCCGAACATCCCGGCGAGCTTCTTGGCGCGGCTGACCTCGGTGAGCACCGCCAGGTCGGAGCCGTGCAGCACCAGCCCGTGCACGGGGTCGTTGCGCAGCGTCAGGCGGCCGTACCGGTCCATCGTCTCGGCGACGTCGACCAGCAGGCCGTGCGGCACCGGGTACCGCGACCAGCGCAGCAGCGCGTCCACGACCGCCTCCGCGTCGTGGCCGGCGGCCCGGGCGTTCCACAGGCCCAGCGGCGTCAGCCGGTACGTGTGCACGTGCTCGGGCGAGCGCTCCAGCTCCGCGAACGGCGCGATGGCCGCGCGGCAGGCCGCCGCGTCGGGATGGTCGACCTCCAGCAGCAGCGTCTTGTCCGACTGGACGATCAGCGGTCCACCGCTCACCCGGCACCCCTCCCTGACGGCAACATGCCAGTCTCCCACGGCGGCCGCGTTCCTCCCAGTCGCGCGGACGGCCAGGTCAGGCCGGTACGGCGGCCGTGATCCGGTGCAGCGCGAAGGTGTGCAGCGTCTCGGTGCGTTCGTCCTCGGCGCGCAGGTAGCCCGCCGCCAGCGACACCGGCAGCAGCAGCCGCGACAGCGTCGCCCCGTGCGGGTCGACGTACCCCACCCACACCGGCCGGCGGTCCCGCACCGCCTGCTGGAGGACCGCGATCGCCTCCGTGTGCGACTGGACCGCGGCCGGGCCGCTGTCCACCTGGCCCTGCGCGGCGCGCAGCGCGGCCGGCGCCCGGCGGATCGTCGAGGCGCGGGCCTCGCCGCGGCGCAACTGGTCCACGATCCCGGCCAGCCGGACGTCGGTCAGCGCCGGCACGGCGGGGTTGACCGGCCGGCGCGGGGCGGCGCCGCCGGGCGCGCGGCGGGTCCGCGGGCTGGCCAGCACCGCCGCGCCCGCGGCGTCCTCGGGCACCGGCGCGTAGCCGGCGTCGCGCAGCGCCTGCACCAGGCGGGCCTGCGGGAACGGGCTCACCAGCACGGTCGCCGCCAGCCGCCGCAGCGCCAGCGGCGCGAGTCGCCGGTCGGCGGCCGCCTCGGCGAGCAGGGCCTCGTCGTCGCTGCGCAGGTACGCCGCCGCGCTGCCCGCCCGCAGTCCGCCGTGCCGCCGGCCCAGGTCGTCGACGAGGTACGTGAGGGTCTGGGGCACCGGCGTGCGGGAGCGCCGGCCGAACAGGCCGTGCAGGTCGTCGGTGGTGTACCCGGCGTCCAGCGCCCGGCGGACGCTGGCCTCGGTGACCCGGTACACGTCGGCGCCGCCGCCGGACTCGTGGTCGGCGGCCAGCTCCAACTCCGCCGCCAGGGTCGGCTCCGGCGGACCGGGTACGACGACGGTCAGGTCGGCCTGGAGCAGGACGTGGTCGACGGGCGCCGGCAGCAGCGGGTCCAGCGCGACGGCCAGCGGGTCCAGCGCCGCGGCCGCGCCGCGGACGCCGAGCGGGTCCTCGTCGGCCGGCTCGACCGGCGTGAGCAGGAGCCGGCCGTACGACGTGAGCGCCCCCCGCCCGGTCACCCCCAGCCGGGCCGCCTCCGCCGCCGCCTGCCGGGCGGCCGCCTCGCGGCCCAGCACCCGCCGCGGCCACCGCCAGGCGGCGTGGTCCACCAGCGCCTCGTCGCCGGGGGCGGCGCCGTCGCCGAGTGCGGCCAGCGCGGCCAGCACCGCCCGCCGGACCACCGGCGCCCCGGACCGCTCCACCTCGGCCGCCAGGGCGTTGACCGGCCGGTCCCGGTCGTCCCGGGAGCCCACGAGGCCGGGCTGCCGGGGCATCACCCACCACGCGTCGGCGAGCGCCGACCAGCGGGCGGCCAGCGGGCTGACCCGCCACGTGTCGTAGCGCGGGGTCGGCAGCAGCCCCGGTACCGACTGCGACTCCACCTCGGCCACCAGCCCGGCGGCGGCGCACACCTCCAGCAGCAGGGCGGCCGTCGGCTCGTCCACGCCCGCGGCGCGGGCCAGCCGGCGCAGCGGCTGGACCCCGACGCCGCCGGTGCGCAGCAGGACGACCTGCTCGGCGGCGAGGGCGGCCAGCAGCGCGTCGGCCTGCCGGACCGCCTCCATCGCCTGGCCGGCGCCGGCCGCGTCCGCCTGCCCCTGCTCGCGCGTCGGCCCGACCGGCGGCGGCGTCGGCCGCAGCGGGCCGAGCGCGCCGGTGTCGCGGCGCAGCAGCAGGCCGACCTCGCGCGGCAGCTCCACCGACTCGTACCGGGCGGGGTCGCCCGCGCCGGCCGGAACGCCGGTCGGCGCCAGCAGGTGGGCGTCGACCAGCCAGACGACGGGGCTGTCCGGGTCCGGCCCGCTCTCCCGGCCGCGCCGGCCGCCGGAGCGCCGCTCGGGGCGACCGTTGTCGGCGGCGGCCGACACCGTGCCCACCGGCGGGCCGGCGGCCAGCCGCTCCAGGACCGCCCGGGCCGGCGGCGGCGCCGCCAGGACCGCGCGGCGCAGGCGCGCCGGGTCGGCCGCCAGGGTGGCGGCCGCGGCGCTGAGCTGGACGGCCGGCCGCCCCAGCCCGGCGGGGTACGGGCCGCAGACCTCGTCCACGCCCCCGGCGACCCGCAGGGTGTCCGGCGGCCCGTAGACCAGGTAGCCGGCGCGCAGGGTGGCGAGCGCCGCGGCGGCGGGCGCGGCGGCGGGCGCGGTGTACTCGGCGATCGCCGCCGCGCGCGCCACCCCGTCGGCGTCGCGGGCCAGCCGGACCGCGTCCAGCACCCGCAGGGTGAACTCGTCGAGGGTGTCCAGCGCCCGCGCGGTGCTGTGCCGGGTCTGCGCCCGGGCCGCCAGGGCGGCGAGGTCGGTGGGTACGGGCACGACGAGGTCGGGCCGGCGGCGCAGCAGCGCGGCCAGCCCGGCGTCGTCGAGGGTGCGCAGGACGTCGGCCAGGGACATGGTCCTCCCACGCTACCTGCGACCGGGGTGGCCGGGCGCCCGGCGCCTGGCTAGGGTGGCCGGCGTGGCGGCAGTGGTGGGCTTCGACCTCGACCTCACGCTCGTGGACTCGCGCCCGGGGATCGCCGCCGTCTGGCGCCGGCTCGCCGCCGAGACCGGCGTGGCGATCGACGTGGCGCTGGTGTGCGGCCGGCTCGGCCCGCCGCTCGCCGACGAGATGGCGGCGTGGTTCCCTGCCGACGAGGTGCCCGCGGCGGTGGACCGCTACCGCGCGCTGTACCCGCACCACGCCGTCGACATCAGCCCCGCCATGCCCGGGGCGGCCGAGGCGCTCGCGGCGGTCCGGGGCGCGGGCGGGCGGGTCGTGGTCGTCACCGCCAAGCGCGCCGGGCTGGCGGCCCTGCACCTGGCGCACCTCGGTCTGGCCGCGGACGCGGTGGTGGGGGACCGGTTCGGCCCCGGCAAGACGGCGGCGATCCGGGCGCAGGGCGTCGAGGTGTACGTCGGCGACCACCCGGCCGACATGGCCAGCGCACGGGCGGCGGGGGTGCCCGGGGTCGGGGTCACCACCGGGTCGCACGACGCGGCGGCACTGACCGGGGCGGGCGCGGCGGCGGTCCTGGACGGACTGGGGGCACTGCCGGCCTGGCTCGCCCGAGGTTAGCCTTGGTGTCCGGTTGTCCGGCGCGATCCGGTCGGCCGATCCTGCACGATGCCAGCATTTCCTACGCCGAAGTCGAGGTCAGCGGTGCCGACGGGTCGAGTGAAGTGGTACGACGCGGAGAAGGGCTACGGGTTCGTCACGAGTGACGAGGGCGGGGACGTCTTCCTCCCCAAGGGCTCGCTGCCGAACGGCGTGACCGAAGTCAGGAGCGGGCAGAAGGTCGAGTTCGGCCTCGTGGAGAGCCGCCGCGGCAACCAGGCGCTGGGCGTCACGCTGGTCGACGCCCCGCCGTCGGTGGCCGAGCTGCGCCGCCGGTCGCCGGACGAGCTGCACGGCGTCATCGAAGACATGATCAAGGTCCTGGAGGCCAAGGTCCAGCCGGACCTGCGCCGCGGCCGCTTCCCCGACCGCAGGTCACTCCAGAAGATCGCCCAGGTCGTCCACCACGTCGCCCGCGAGCTGGAGGTCTGAGGCCGCCCGCGGCACCCGCCTGCGCGGACCTCCTCAGCGCAGGCGGGGGGCCGGCGGGGTCAGGCCGGCGGCGGCCGCCCGGTGCAGCAGCGCCTCGGCGGCGGCGTACCCGGGCTCGCCCAGCGCGGCGGTGAACGCGTTGACGTACAGCGCGATGTGCGCGTCCACCACCCCGGGAGCCAGCTCCTGGGCGTGGGCGCGCACATAGGCGCGGCAGGCCCCCGGGTCGGCCCACGCCCGCCGTACCGACTCGGCCACCCAGCCGGCCGCCGCCGCCGGGTCCACGGCGCCGCGGCGGGCGAGGATCGCGCCGAGCGGGATGGGGAGTCCCGTGTCCTCCTCCCACCAGGCGCCGAGGTCGACGACGGCGGTCAGCCCGTGCTCCGGGTAGGTGAAGCGCGCCTCGTGGATCACCAGCCCGGCGTCGTACCGCCCCGCGGCCACCCCCGGCATGATCTCGTGGAACGGCACCACCTCGATCCGCGCCGGTTGCCGCGCGCCGGCCCACAGGCGCATGAGCAGGTACGCCGTCGTCCGGTCGCCCGGTACCGCCACCGCGGCGCCGGCCAGGTCCAGCGTGTCGCCGCGGGCCAGCAGCAGCGGTCCGCAGCCGCGGCCGAGCGCCCCGCCGCACGGCAGCAGGTGGTAGTCGTCCATCAGCCAGGGCAGGGCGGCGTAGCTGACCTTCACCAGGTCGAAGGCGCCGCCGGCCGCCGCGGTGTTGGTGACGTCGACGTCGGCGTACGTCACCTGGACCGGCGGCGCCCCCGGCACCTGCCCGTGCACGAGCGCGTGGAACACGAACGTGTCGTTCGGGCAGGGCGAGATCGCCAGCGACAGACTCACCCGCCCACCGTACGGACCCCGCCGCCGCCGCGGGCGGCCCGGGCACCGCGGGTGCGGGTCAGCGGGCGGCGGCCGGCAGCGCGGCGAGGGCGGGGGCCGCGGCGCCCAGCGCGGCGAAGGCGGCCGGGAGGCGCCAGGCGGCGCGGTCCAGCGGGCCGATGTCGTTGGAGACCGTGCGCAGCTCGACGAACGGCAGGTCCGCCGCGGCCGCCGCCACCGCCGCGCCGAAGCCCTCCATCGCCTCGGCGAGCATCTCGGGGTAGGTCGCGCGCAGGGCGGCCGTGCTCGCGGCGGTACCCGTCACCGTCGTCACCGTGAGGATCTCCCCGACCAGCGCCCCGGGCAGTGCGGCCGCGAGCGCGGCCAACGGCCCCGGCGCGGCGTCGACGCGCGTCACCGCGCCGAACCCGATCTCCTCCAGCGGCTGGAACCCGGCCGGCGTCTCCGCGCCCAGCCAGGCGGCGACCGACCGGCTGCCGAGCACCGTCGCGCCCATCGCGGCGCGGCCGGGCACCCCGCCCGCGATGCCGGCGTTGACCACCAGCGCGTACGGCCGCCCCCGCCCCTCGGCCAGGGCGACCAGGCGCGCGGTGCCGGCGGCGGCCGCCGCCGGGCCGATCCCGACGGCGTGCAGGTCGACGGCCGCGCCCGCGGGCAGGCCCGCGCGCAGCGCGTCGGCCTCCTGCGGGACGGCGGTGACGATGAGGACGGTCACGGCTCTCCCTCGGTCGGGTCGGTGGCCCGCGAGGAGGGCCGGTAGAGGTGGTACCCCGGCCGCGGTTCGGCGGGGGCGGGGCGCCGCTCGGGGCCGGTCCCGGCGTCCCGCGGCTGCGGCACCCCTTCGGCGCCACCGGGCGCCCGGTCGTGCGGCACCTGGGGGGCGCGGCCGCCCGGCGCCCGGTCGGCGCGGTCGCGCGTGGCCCGGTCCGCGCTGCCGTCCGCCCCGTCGGCGGGTGCGCGGCGGGTCCGGGTCGGCAGCGCCGCCCAGGTGAGCGCCGCCGCGCCCGCCAGCGCCGTCAGCGCCGCCGCCGCCACGGCGACGGTCGGCGTCGCCAGCAGCCCGCCGGCCAGTCCGAACGGGACCGCCGCCGTCCGCACCGCCACCGCCCCCACCCCCGGCTCGGCGGCCCGGTCGGCGTGGGCGGCCAGCAGCGCCTGCGCCGCGGTGGCCAGCAGGCACAGCAGCGCGAGCGCCGCGGGCCGGGTCAGCGCGAGCCCGGCCAACCCCCCGGCCGCGACCAGCAGGGCCGGCGGCAGCCAGCGGTACGGGTGGCGCCAGCGGCCCGCCGCCGTGCCGGCCAGCGCGCCGACGGCCACGGCGGCGCCCCCGGCGACGAGTGGCCCGTTGCCGGGCGCGCCGCCGGCGAAGGCGCGCAGGGTCAGCGGTACGACCAGGCCGACGGTGGCCAGCAGCCAGCCCGCCGCGGCCCCGACCGCGGGCCACGGCACCGCCGCGGCGGTGCGGCGGTCGCCCGGGCCTGCGGGAGTGCCGGCGCCGGCACGCGGACCGACGGTGGTCCCGGCGGCGGGTTCCGGGCCGGGACCCGCGGCGGGGGCGGGCAGGCGCAGGGCGGGGACGAGGGCCAGCGCCAGCACCACGAAGGCGAGCTGCGTCGGCCACCGCGGCCCGATCGCCAGCACGACCAGGCCGACCGGCGCGGCGGCGATGCCCGCCACCACGCCCGCCAGCCGGACCCGCGCGCGTACCAGGTCCGCCGGGCCGGGTCCGGGGCGACCCGGTCCGGGGGCGGGGCCGCCGCCGGGCGCGGCGACCGCGCCGATCACCGCGGCGAGCGCGGTGCGCTGTGCCAGGCTCAGCGCCAGCAGCCCGCCGGCCACGGCGTACCAGGTGGCGCCCGGCGGGGTCTGCGCCAGCCACCAGGCGAGGCCGGCCCGCCCGGCGAGGGCCGCCACGGGCACGTACCGCGCCCCGCCGGCCAGCCGGTGTCCGTACCGGAGCGCGCCGTACCCCGCCGCGGCCAGGACCGCGCCCGCCGCCAGCGCGGCGAGCGCGCCGCCGGTGCGCAGGTCCGCGCGGGCCGGGGCGAGCAGGAGCCGCAGCGCGCCGAGCACGATGAGGACGTCCGCGGCACAGGCCGCCGCGTGCACGCGGCGCAGCGGGCGCAGCGGGTCCGGCGCCGGACCGGGGCGGGCGGCCTGGGCCCGACCTGCCCGGACGGCGGTACCGAGCAGCAGGCGGAGCACCCCGCCGAGGACGAACGAGACAGCGCGGAGGACCGGCATGAGCCCATCCTGGCCTACCCCCGCGCGCCCCGCCGTACCGGCCACGCCGCCGGGCGGGGAGTCCGGCAGCGCGCGGCGGGTGCGATGCGGAAGAATGGCGTTCGTGACCAGGACTGCCGCCGCCCGGCCCACCTCCGCGACCCGGCCCCGCCTCGACTCCGCGTGCGCCGGGGCGGTCGATCTGGCGCGCGCGGCGATCACCGAGGCGGCGGCGGACGACGTCGGCGGGCACCTCGGCGCGGTCGCCGAGGGCGAGCGGGCCGCGACCCACTACTTCGGGTGCAAGCTGGACGGCTACGTCGGCTGGCGGTGGGCGGTCACCGTCGCGCGCGTCCCGCGCAGCCGCACCGTGACGGTCTGCGAGACGGTCCTGCTGCCCGGCGACGGCGCGCTGCGCGCCCCGGCGTGGGTGCCGTGGCGCGAGCGCCTGCAACCCGGCGACCTCGGCGTCGGCGACCTCCTGCCGACCTCGGCCGACGACGACCGGCTCGCCCCGGCGTACCAGCTCGCCGACGACCCGGCGGTCGAGGACATCCGCTGGGAGCTGGGCCTGGGCCGGGTGCGGGTGATGTCGCGGCTGGGCCGCGACGAGGCGGCGCAGCGGTGGTACGACGGTGACCACGGGCCGCAGGCGCCGATCGCGGTGGCCGCCCCGCGCACGGCCCGCTGCGGCGGCTGCGGCTTCTACCTGCCGCTGGCCGGCGCGCTGCGCCCCACGTTCGGGGCGTGCGGCAACGTGTACGCCCCGGACGACGGCCGCGTGGTGAGCGTCGACCACGGCTGCGGCGCCCACTCGGAGGTGCTGGTCGAGCAGCCGGCGCCGGTGGAGGAGCTGCCGACGGTGTACGACGACGGCGAGCTGGAGTCGGTGGAGGTGAGCCGGGCGGCGGGCTCGGTCGCCGACGACGAGCCGGCCGAGCCGTACGGGCACGGCTGAGGTCAGCCGGTCCGGCGGCGGTCGTGGCGCACCATCAGGGCCAGCCCCGGCAGGCCCAGCAGGAACCCGGCGAGGCAGATCCACAGCCAGTCGCCGTGCCCGTGGGCTTCCAGCCAGTCCCGGAACAGCAGTAGCGTGAGCCCGGTCCCGCCGAAGGCCACCAGACCGGCGACCGCCACCGGCACCATCGGCGGGTCCAGCGCGGGCAGGCGCCCGCGGGCCGCGCCCGGGCCGGCGCCGTCCCCCGCGGCCGGCCGGCCGGCGGGGACGGCCGCCCGCGGGCCGGGCGTGTCCCGGTCCGTGCCGCCGCGTCCCCCGGTGTCCTCGACCATGACCCCAGGTTACGGCGGCCAGTTGCCGGCCCCATAGTGACCGGTCCCATAAACGGGTGGTAGTTAGCTTGGCAAACGATTACTGTCCTGGACAGAGACGGAGCGTACGGCGATGGCGGAGCGCGGCACGGTCGACCCACGCGAGTTGGCGGTCGCACTGCGGGACGCGATCACCAGGCTCAACCGGCGGGTCCGCCAGGCCCGCCCGGTCGGCGACCTCACCGTCGCCCAGTTGTCGGCGCTGACCAGCCTGGAGCTGGCCGGCACCCTCACCCCCGGAGAGCTGGCCGACCAGGAGCGCGTCCGCCCGCCGACGATGACGAAGATCATCGCCCGGCTCGCGGAGCGCGACCTGGTCGAACGCCGGCCCCACCCGACCGACGGCCGGCAGGCGATCATCGCCGCCACCGCCGAGGGTCGGGCGGTGTACGCGCGGTTCGCGCAGGTCCGGGACGAGTGGCTGACCGGCCGGCTGGTCGAGCTGACCGAGGGCGAGCGGGAGACGCTGGGCGCCGCCGCGGCGATCCTGCGCCGGGTGGCCCGCGACTGACCGCCGACGCCCCGTCCCGGCCGGTGGACCGGTTCCACCACGGACGTACCGAGGGGGCGTATACGAGTGCGCAGCAGACTGGCCAGCGCGGTCCAATCACTTCAGGTCAGGAACTACCGGCTGTTCGCCACCGGGCAGCTCGTCAAGCTGCTCGGCGTGTGGGCGATGTTCACCGCCCAGGACTGGCTGGTCCTCCAGCTCTCCGGCGACTCCGCGACGGCGCTGGGCCTCGTCACCGCGCTCCAGTTCATCCCGGTCCTGCTGCTCACCCTGTACGGGGGGCGGCTGGCCGACCGGTACGACAAGCGGCGTCTGCTGATCGCCGCCAACGCCGCCTGGGCGGTCCTCGCGGTCCTGTTCGCCGTCCTCGTGGCCAGCGGTGCGGTGACGCTGTGGCACGTGTACGTGTTCGCCGCCGCCATGGGTGTCGCCGCCGCCATCGAGACGCCGATCCGGCAGTCCTTCGTCTCCGAACTCGTCGGGGCGACGCTGCTGCCCAACGCGCTGTCGCTGTCCGCGGCCACCTTCAACTCGGCCCGCATCCTCGGCCCCGCGCTCGCCGGCCTGGCCCTGGCCACCATCGACATCGGCCCCACCTTCGTCCTCAGCGCCGCGCTCGCCGTGGCGCCGGTGGCGACGTTCCTGCGGATGCGGACCGCCGACCTGTACCGCGACGCCACCCGCCCCGGCGGGCCGGCCCGGATCCGCGACGGCCTGCGGTACGTGCGCAGCCGGCCCGACCTGCTGGTGCCGATCGCGCTGATGAGCGTCGTCGGCCTGATCGGCCTCAACTTCACCGTCACCCTGGCCGCGCTAGCCAAGACCACCTTCCACACCGGGCCGGCCGCCTTCGGGCTGCTGACCACGGCGCTCGCCGCCGGTGCCCTGGTCGGGGCGCTGGTCAGCGGCGGGCGGCGGGCCCGCCCCTCGGTGTACGTCGTGGCCGGCGCCGCGGCCGGCTTCGGGGCGCTGGAGATCGCCGTCGGGCTCGCCCCGACCTTCCTGGCGGCCTCGGCGCTGCTGGTCCCGACCGGGTTCTTCATGGTGCTGTTCGGGCAGGCCGCCAACCAGCGGGTGCAGATGGGCACCGATCCCCGGTACCGCGGGCGGGTGATGGCCCTGTACGTCCTGGTCTTCCTGGGTACCACCCCGATCGGCGCGCCGCTGGTCGGCTGGATCGCCGAGCACGTCGGCCCCGGGGCCTCGATCTGGATCGGCGGGGTCGGTTCGCTGGCGGTCGCGCTGGTGGCGCTGGCCTGGAAGCTGCACCGGACGGGTGAGCGGCTGGCCTTCCGGTTCGCGCCGCTGCCCCGCCTCTCGGTGGTCCCCTCGCCCGACTGCTGACTTCTTCCTCACTGGACGCCCGCGCCGCGCCCGAGGTGCCCGCCCGGGTGTCGGCGCGGCGCCACGCCGGTACCGGCCGCGGATGACCGGTACGCGGCGCCCTCCCGGGCCCAAATCCCGCCACGGACCCGCCGGGTGTGCTGAGGTGGGGGGCATGGACGCACTCATCGGCGCGGGCGCCTTCCGCGAGGGCCTGGCGGTCGAGTACGCGCGGCTGCGCGCCGTGGCCGAGGCGGTGCCCCCGGAGACCCCGGTCCCCACCTGTCCCGAGTGGACGCTGGCGGACCTCGTCACCCACGTCGGCAACGTGTACCAGCACAAGGTCGCCTGTATGCGCGACGGCGAGGCCGCGGTCTGGGAGCCCGACGGCGGCGCCGCGCCGCCGGTGGAGCTGCTCGACCGCGGGTACGCCGCCCTGTGCGCCGAGTTCGAGAACCGCGGCATCAGCGACCCCGCCTACACCTGGTACCCGCCGGACATGACCGTGGGCTTCTGGCTGCGCCGGATGACCCACGAGACGGTCATCCACCGGCTGGACGCCGGCTTCGCGGCCGGGGCGCCGCTGCCGCCGATCAGCACGCCGCTGGCGGTGGACGGCATCGACGAGGTGCTGCGGCGGTTCCTGGCCTTCGGCAGCCTGGCGTACGCCGCGGAGTTCGGTGCCGACCTGCGCGAGGCCGACGGCCGCACCGTGCTCGTCCAGACCGCCGGCCGCGGCTGGGCGGTGCAGCTCGCGCCGACCGGCGTCGTGGTCACCGAGGCCGACGCCGACACCCGATCGGCGGCGGCGGTCTCCGGCGAGCCGTCGGACGTCCTGCGCTGGCTGTGGCGCCGCGGCGGGGCACCGGCGCGGTCCGGCGACGCCGACCTGCTCGCCCGCCTGCACACGCTGCTGCACACCGCGACCCAGTGAGCGGCCGGGCGCCCCGGCGCCCGGAGCCACCCGCGGCCGCGCCGGAGCCGCCCGGCGCGGAGGCGCTGCGGCTGTTCGTGGCCGTGGCTCCCGCCGCCGCCGCGGCGGCCGACCTGCGCCGGTTCGCGGACAGCCTGGCCGTCGGACGCGCCGCCGCGGTGGACGGGCAGCCGGTCCGGTGGGTGTCCCCGGGGCGCTGGCACCTGACGCTGGCCTTCCTCGGCGACCTACCGACCGGCCGGGTGGCGGAGGCGGCCGGGGCGCTGGATACCGCCGCCGCGGCGTGGCGGCGGTGGACGCCGGTGCCGCTGCGCCTGCGCCTGGCCGGCGGCGGGACGTTCGGCGCGGGGCGGTCGACCGTGCTGTGGGCCGGGGTGGGCGGCGAGGTCGAGGCGCTGCGGCACCTCGCGCGCCAGCTCCGGACCGCGCTGCGGGCGGCGCGGCTGCCGTACGACGCACGGCCCTTCCGGCCGCACCTGACGCTCGCCCGCCCCGGTGCCCACCTGGCCGTCGACGCCGATGTCGCCGCCCTGGCCGGCTACGCCGGCCCGCCGTGGACGGCCACCGAGGTGGACCTGGTGCACAGCGCGACCGGTCCGCGCCCCCGACACCGCCGGGTGGCGACGGCGGACCTCACCGTCGGGGCCTGACGCGGTCCGGGCGTCAGCGTTACTCGTGGGCGGGCGTCAGCTCGACTCGCGGGCGGGCGCGCCGCCGAACAGCACGTCGTCCCAGCTCGGCAGCCGCTTGCGGGACTTGGCGTGGGCCGCGCCCTCGGCCGCCTCGGCGGCGGTGCGGCGCGGGCGGAGCACCGCCAGCGACGGTACGGCCGGGACCTCCTTGGGGACGTCCGGGTCCTCGTCGAAGGCCGAGCCCGCGCCGCCGAGCAGCGCGGCGGCGCCGCCGCTGACCGGGCGGGAGGCCGGCCGGGCGAGCCCGCCGGCAGCCGGCGCCGCCGGCTCGCCCAGCGGGCGGTCGAGACTCGCCAGCAGCGCGTCGCGGCCCGACCGGATCGGGTCCGCGCGGCGCGGCTCGGCCAGGGCGGCCGGCAGGGCGCGCGTCCGGTTCGGCTCGGCGGCCGGCGGCACGCCGCGGCGCGGGTCCGGCCGGCCGTCGGCGGCCATCGGCAGCCCGTGCCCGCGGGCCGGCTCGCCGCGGCTGGGCAGCCCCGCCCCGGACTCCTGGCCGAGCAGCGGCGCCGGCCGCTCGGTGCACAGGTACTGGGCCATGTCGTCGTAGGCGCTCACGTGCTGGCGGGCCTTGTCCAGCTCCCACATCGCCTGGGCGGTCGCCTTGCCCGACGGCCAGGTGGCGACGATGCGCCAGGTGCCGTCGTCGCGGCGGTACGCGTCCCAGGAGATCTTGTCGGAGTCGACGCCGTGCTGGTGCAGCTTGCCGTCGACCACCTCGGCGAGGGTGGCGTTGCGGTCGGAGCCGCGCAGCCGGGTGCGGCGCGCGTGCTGGGCGAGCATCGCGCGCTCCTGGAGCACCGGGCCGGCGTACCGCAGGACCCGGTCGACCGGGACGCCCGCGACCCGGGCCACCTCGTCGGCGGACTCGCCCGAGCGGATCCGCGCCTGGATGTCGCGCGGGGCCAGCGTGCGCGACGGGTCGGGGGCCGGCGGAGGTACCGGGGATGCCGGTCCGTTGTGGCCGCCGTGCAGCACCGTCGCCACCCGGTCGTCGAAGGGCAGTGCGAGCAGCCGCCCCACCTCGTCGGCGAGGACCAGAGCCTGACCGTCCTCAGAGAGGGCAACGAAGCGTACCGGTCGCATCGCGCCGCCTCCCTCCCGCTGTCGTACCCGCGCCGGGGAACAGTGTCGCCGGGCGGACTTCCCGTCATCCCGGCGCTGCCGTCGTACCGGGCCTCCGGTAGCCAACCGGGACCCGTGGCACCACCGTACGACATGCGTCACTCATTGGGGTGAGTACACGCCGAGGTCGTCGGTCACATCCGGGCGATGAGGTAGTCGAGACAGTGGGTCAACGCCTCCACATCGGCCGGCTCGACCGCGGGGAACGTCGCCACCCGGAGCTGGTTGCGCCCCAGCCCGCGGTACGGCTCGGTGTCCACGACGCCGTTGGCGCGCAGGTGCGCGGCGAGCGCCGCGGCGTCGACCTCGGGCGCGAAGTCGATCGCCACCACGACCGGTGAGCGCAGTGCCGGGTCGGTCACGAAGGGTGACGCCACGGGGCTGCGCTCCGCCCACCGGTACAGCAGTCCGGCGCTCTCGGCGCAGCGCCGCGCCGCCCAGGGCAGGCCGCCCCGGGCGCGGAGCCAGTCGGTCTGCGCCGCGGCGAGCAGGACCGTGGCGAGGGCGGGCGTGTTGTAGGTCTGCTCGCGGCGGGAGTTCTCCAGCGCCGTGCCGAGGTCGAGGAACGCCGGGACGTACCGCCCGGTCTCCCGGATCCGCGCCGCCCGCTCGCGCGCCGCGGGCGACAGCACGGCGATCCAGAGCCCGCCGTCGGCGCCGAACGCCTTCTGCGGCGCGAAGTAGTAGACGTCGGTCTCCCGCAGGTCCACCGGCAGCGCCCCGGCGGCCGACGTGGCGTCGTGCAGCATCAGCGCCCCGGCGTCGGCGCCGGGCACCCGGCGGACCGGCACGGCGACGCCGGTGGAGGTCTCGTTCTGCGGGGTGGCGTAGGTGTCGACGCCGGCCTCGGCGACGAGCGTCGCGGCGGCGCCGGGGTCGGCCTCGCGCACCCGCGGGGGGTCCAGGAACGGCGCGGCGCCGACGGACTGGGCGAACCTGGCGCCGAACTCCCCGAACGCCGCCGCCTGCGCCCGCTGCCGGACCAGGCAGAACACCGCGACCTCCCAGAACGCCGCGGCCCCGCCGTTGCCGAGCACGACCTCGTACCCGTCGGGCACGTCGAGCAGCGCCGCGATCCCGCGCCGCAGCCGGGCCACCTGGTCGCGCACCGGCGCCTGCCGGTGGGAGGTGCCCAGCAGCCGGGTACCGGCGGCGGCCAGCTCCGCCACCGCCTCGGGCCGCACCTTCGCCGGCCCGCAGCCGAAGCGGCCGTCGCCGGGCAGCAGCGCGGCGGGGATGGTGATCGGGGTCGCCGCCCGCCCGCCGTCACCGGGCGCGCCGGGCGGGTGTACCGCGCCGTCGAGTCTCACCGCGCCATCCTCGCACCGCGGGGACCGGCGGCGCCCAGCCCCGGCCCGGTGTGTCGCCGCGCGGGCGGGGGTACGGGTGCGGCACCAACGGGCGGAACCCGGCCGCGGCCGGCCGGGTGGGTGTCGCCCGGCACGCGGAGCCGGGGTGCCGCCGCCGGGGCCGCCGCGGTCCGTACCGTGATCATGGTCGGTAGGCGGGGTCCGGGAGGAGCGCACATGATCGGACGGTTCCGGTCCAGGCCGGCCCGGGCCGCCGTCGTGGCGGCGCCACCCGCGCACGCTGTTCCCGGGGCGCCGCGGTGCGCCGAGTCCGGGGTGTCGGAGCGCGGCGGTCCCGGGACGGCAGCCGGTCCGGGGGTGTCGGAGTGCGGCGGTCCCGCGGCGCGGGAGGTGGCCGCGGCGTTCGCCCGGTACGACCGCGTCACGCTCGCCGCCGTCACCCCGCACCTGCGCGCCGGCCAGCTCGCCGCCCGCTGGGACCTGTGGATGTTCGTGGAGCGGGTGTGGGACGACGCCCGCCAGCGCGGCGACGACCCGGCCGCCGACCCCCGCTATGCGGCGGTCGGCGCCCTGCGCGACCTGGTGTGCAGCCTGTACGAGTCCGCCGACGAGGCGCAGCGCCTGGCCGGCGACGTCGACTACTGAGCCCCGTCCCGCGGGCGCCGGCCCGCGGGAGCAGGGCGGCGGCTCAGCGGCCGTCGGCGACGGCGTCCCAGCCGGTGACGTCCTCGGGGCGCCGCGGCGCCGGCCCCACGTAGCGGGCGGCCGGGCGCACGATCCGGCCCAGCTTCTTCTGCTCCAGCACGTGCGCGCTCCAGCCGGCGACCCGGGCGCAGGTGAACATCGAGGTGAACATGTCGGCCGGGACCTGCGCGAAGTCGAGTACCACCGCCGACCAGAACTCGACGTTGGTCTCCAGTACCCGGTCGGGCTTGCGGGCGCGCAGCTCGGCCAGCGCGGCCCGCTCCAGCGCCTCGGCGACCTCGTACCGCGGCGCGCCGAGCTGCTTGGCGGCGGCGCGCAGGACGCGGGCGCGCGGGTCCTCCGCGCGGTACACGCGGTGGCCGAAGCCCATCAGGCGCTCGCCGCGGTCCAGCACGCCCCGCACGTACGCGTCGGCGTCCCCGCACTCCTCGACGCCCTCGATCATGTGCAGGACCCGGGTCGGGGCGCCGCCGTGCAGCGGGCCGGACAGCGCGCCGATGCCCGAGGACAGGCAGGCGGCGACGTCGGCGCCGGTGGAGGCGACGATCCGCGCGGTGAACGTGGAGGCGTTGAGTCCGTGCTCGGCGGCGGAGATGAAGTACGCGTCGACCGCCTTGACGTGCCGCGGGTCCGGCTCGCCGCGCCACCGGCGCATGAAGCGCTCGGTGACCGTGGCCGCCTTGTCGATCTCCTTCTGCGGTACCGCCGGCACCCCGACCCCCCGGGCGGCCTGGGCGATGAAGCTCAGGGCGGTCACCGAGGTGCGGGCGAGGTCGGCGCGGGCCTGCGCGTCGCTGATGTCCAGGAGCTGGCCGAGCCCCCAGTGCGGGGCGAGCATCGCGACGGCCGACTGCACGTCCACCCGGGTGTCGCCGGTGTGCACCGGGACGGGGAACGGCTCGGCCGGGGGCAGCCCCGGCCCGAACTCGCCGTCCACCAGCAGCGCCCACACCTGGCCGAACGAGACCTTGCCGATCAGGTCCTCGATGTCGACCCCGCGGTACCGCAGGCTGCCGCCCTCGCGGTCGGGCTCCGCGATGCACGTCTCGAACGCGACGACGCCTTCCAGACCGGGCTTGAACTCCGTCATGCGAGCCTCCTGCGCCGTGCCTCGGGTGCCCATCGGAAACGCGCAGGGCACGATAGGGACATCATCTCCGCTCGGACCCGGGGCGGGTGAGTGACCTGCGTCGCACTCCCCAACCGCAGCGCGGTGCCGGGGGGCGGGACAGCGGGTGGAGGGGGAGTGGCGTGACCATGAACACACCGGACCCGGCGGGCCTGCGGCAGGAGTACGACCCGGCGCGGCCCCTGACCGAGGACGGGTTGGCGCCGACCTGGCGGGCGCAGTTCGCCCGGTGGCTCGCCGACGCCGTCGCGGCCGGCCTCACCGAGCCGAACGCGATGGTCGTGGCGACGGCCGACGCGGAGGGCCGGCCGAGCACCCGCACGGTCCTGCTCAAGGGGTACGACGACGCCGGGTTCGTCTTCTTCACCAACCACGCCTCGCGCAAGGCGGCCGAGCTGGCGGCCAACCCGCACGCGAGCCTGCTGTTCAGTTGGCTGCCGCTGCACCGGCAGGTCGTCGTCTGCGGTACCGCCGCGCCGGTGGACCGGGCGCAGGCCGCCGTCTACTTCGCCACCCGCCCGCGCGGCTCGCAGCTCGGCGCCTGGGCGAGCCCGCAGTCCGCGCCGCTGCCGGACCGGGCGGCGCTGGCCCGGGCGTACGCGGCGGCGCGGGAGCGGTTCGCCGACGCCGAGGTGCCGTGCCCGCCGCACTGGGGCGGCTACCTGGTGCGCCCGGAGACCGTGGAGTTCTGGCAGGGGCGGCCGGACCGGCTGCACGACCGGCTGCGGTTCGCCCGCGCGGGCGAGGCGTTCACCGTGACCCGGCTGGCCCCCTGAGCCGGCCGGCGCCCCCGCCGCGCCCGGCCGGCGGCGCTCACCTGATGTTGCGCAGACCGTCGACTGCCGGTCCGGCGGGTGTCCGCGCGGCGACGCCTGAGGTGGACAGCCTTCGATGGCCCGCGGTACCGGGCCGCGGCTGTGGCCCCGCTCACGCCGGTCGGCGACGGCTGGTGCCGCGGGGCCACAGCGACTACGTTCCCCAGGCAAGCCTTACCTAACTCAGGAGCAGCACATGGAACACCGGCGGGGAGTGGCGGTGGCCGCCGTGGCGATCGCCGTGGCACTCAGCGGCGGCGTCGCGTACCTCCAGCTCGCGGCCGCGTGCGACACCCTCGACGCGCCCGCCGGGGCCGCGGTCGAGCGGGCCGCGCCGGCACCGGGGATCGGCCCGTGAGCGCCCTCAGCCTGTCCTCGCTGCTCGCCGTCGGGGCCAGCGTCGTGCTCACCCTGCTGCTGGTCGCCGGGTTCGCCGCGCAGACCGTCGCCGCCGCGGGATGACCGACTACGCCGACCCGGGCTGGTACCTCGCCCGGGCCGCCGGGCTGACCGCCTGGTGGCTGGCCACGGCGGCCGTGCTCTGGGGACTGCTGCTGTCCAGCCGGTTCCTCGGCAGCCGGGCCACCCCGGGCTGGCTCGCCGACCTGCACCGGACCCTGGGGACGCTGACCGTCGTCTTCAGCCTCGTGCACGTCGCCGCCGCCGGGCTCAGCGACCACTTCGACCTCGGCCCCGTCGCGCTGCTGGTGCCGTTCGTCCCGCACGCGCGGACCGGCCCGGCGGCGTGGGGGATCGTCACGCTGTACCTGCTGCTGGCGATCGCGGTCACCTCCGCGCTGCGCCGCCGCATCCCGCACCGGCTGTGGCGGTACGTGCACCTCGGCGCGTTCCTGGTCTTCGCCGGGGCGACCGTGCACGCCTTCCTCGCCGGCAGCGACGCGCACACCGGGTGGATGCGCGCCAGCGCCGTCGCCGCCGGTACCGCCGCCCTGTTCCTGGCCGTGTACCGGGTGGCCGTCGGCCGGCGGCGGACCCGGGCGGTCGACGCGGCGGTGTCCGCGGCCCGGACCGCCGCCGCGCACCCGCCCGCGCCCGCGTTCCACCGGCTCGCCGTCGCCGCCGTGGAGCGGCTCGCCGACGACGCGGTGACCGTCGCCTTCGACGTGCCGCCCGCGCTCGCCGACAGCTACCGGTACCTGCCGGGGCAGCACGTGACCGTCCGGGCGACGGTGGGTGGGGAGGTGCTGCGGCGGTCGTACTCGATCTGCGCGGGACTCGGCGACGGGGAGCTGCGCATCGGTGTCCGGCACGTGCCCGGCGGGCGGATGTCCGGCGCCGTCCAGCACTGGCGGGCCGGCGACGTCGTCGAGGTGATGACGCCGGCCGGTACGTTCACCGACCTGCCCAACTCCCTGTCCCGCCGGCACGTGCTCGGGGTCGCGGCGGGCAGCGGTATCACGCCGGTGCTGGCCGTGGCCCGCAGCGTGCTCACCGTCGAGCCGCACAGCCGCGTCACGGTCGTCTACGGCAACCGGACCCCCGCGACGACGATGTTCCGGGCCGCGCTGGCGGCGCTGGCCGACCGCCACCCCGAGCGGCTGCGCGTCGTCCACGTCTACAGCGACGCCGACGGCGGCCGGCGCATCGACGCCGACCTGCTGCGCGAGCTGGACCTGATGCCGGCCGACCACGCGTACCTGTGCGGCCCCGCGCCGATGGTCGACGCCGTCCGGGGCACGCTGGTGGCGCTCGGGATGGCCGCCGACCGGGTGCGGTCCGAGCTGTACGGGGCGCCGCGACCGGGCGCGGGTGGCCGGGGGGCGGGGACGGTGACGGTCCTCGCCGACGGCGGCGTGGCCGAACTGGCCGTGGCGGCGGGGGAGTCCCTTCTCGACGCCGCGCTGCGGCAGGGCGTGGACATTCCGTACTCGTGCCAGGCCGGCGCGTGCGGGACCTGCCGGGTCCGGCTGGTCGCCGGGGAGGTCTCCGGCGGCGCGGACGCCGACGGGCGGATCCTCGCCTGCCAGGCCGGGCTCGCCTCGGCGACGGCGGCCATCGATCTGAGCAGCGACCGGACCTCGGTCTGATCCCTCCGGCGGGCACGAAATTACGCCCTAATTGTCCGAGCCCCTACCATGACGTGGTGACCAAACCCCCCGCCGACCCGTCCGCCGCGCCGCCCCGCACGCGGATGGCGGCCGCCGTGCTGTTCTCCGACGACCGGGGCCGGGTGCTTATCGTCGAGCCCGCCGCCGGCCAGGGCCACTGGGGGCTTCCCGGTGGCGCGGTGGGGGCCGGGGAGTCCCCGATGGACGCCGCGCTGCGCGGGACGAAGGAGGCGCTCGGCCTGCGCGGGCGGCCCGGCCGCCTGCTCGCCGTGGACTGGATGCCGGCCCGCGACGCCCGGCCCGAGGGCCTGACGTTCGTCTACGACGGCGGCGCCCTGCCGCCGGAGCCGGAGGCCGCCATCCGCCTCCCCGCCGGCCAGTGGCGCTCGTGGCGCTGGTGCGGGGCGGCCGACGCCGCCGAGCGCCTGTCGCCGCTGCTGGACCGCCGCGCCGCCGCCGCGCTCCAGGCCGCCCGCGACGGGACCACGGCGTACCTGGAGAACGGGTACGCCCGCCCGTAGGTGCCCGCCGGTGTAGGGCAATCCCCGATGCTGCCCGCGGCCCGCTCCGCCAGGCTCGTCCCGTGCGGCCGGCCGCTGTGGGCCGGCCCGGAGAGGGGACCGCGATGAACCTGGTACGACCGACCCTGGCGGGGCTGCTGGCAGGGGCGCTCGCGTCCGGCCTGGCGGCGCCCGCGGCCGCCGCGGCGCCCGCGCCGCGCGCCGGGGACTCGACCGAGCTGCTGGCGAAGGTCACCGACGACGCCCCGGCCGGCGCCACGGCGGCGGCGCGGGCGGCCAGGTACTGGGAGGACCGGCTCGGCAAGCGGCTCCCGACGGAGGTGGCCGAGGTCCTGGGCACCGACGACTCCGACGGCGAGGCCGACGACCCGGACGACCCGACCGACCCGGAGGTGACCAAGCCGCCGACCGGCCCCGACCCGGACCGCGCCGCGCCGGACCCCGCCGCGGCGGCCGGCGCCGACGCCACCGTCGCCGCGGTGGGGCGCCTGGTGGGGTTCAATCCCAAGAGCAAGAAGCACTTCCACTGCACCGCCGCGGTGGTGACGAGCCTGTCGAAGTCGCTGCTGCTGACGGCCGGGCACTGCGTGCACCGCGGCAAGGGCGGCGCCCAGGCGCAGAACCTGGCCTTCGTCCCCGCGTACGAGGGGGCCGCGAACCGCCCGTACGGCGTCTGGGGCGTCAGCCGGATCCGGGTGATGGACGGCTGGAAGGACCGCCACCTGCGCGGCCGGGACCTCGCCTTCGCCGTGGTCGAGCCGCGCGGCGGCCGGGCGCTCGCCTCCGTCGTCGGGGCCAACGGCCTGGTCTTTCGCGGCAAGCGCCGGGTCGCCGTCGTGGAGATCGGCTACCCGGCCAACGGCGCGTACACCGGCGACGTGCAGGTGCGGTGCGCGGACACCACGACGCGCTCCATCCTCTGGAAGCAGAACAAGATGGGCTGCGACACCAAGGGCGGGGCCAGCGGGGCGCCGTGGCTGCGCGGGTTCGACAGGAAGACGGGGCGCGGCTCGGTGATGGCCCTGCACAGCCAGTCGCCGGACAAGCTGGATGTCTGCTACGGCCCGATCCTGGACGGCGCCGCGCTGCGCGCCTACGACAAGATCAAGAACGACGCGTAGCGGCGCGACGGCGCCTCAGTACCGGACGGTGCAGCTCACCCGCGGGTTGAACGGTGCGAAGATCCCGACGGGGTTCTGGGTGTACGCCCAGACGTGCAGGTGGTAGTGGACCGGCATCGCGTCCCGGCCGGGGGTGGGGCCGTCGAAGGCGCGCCCGAACAGCGTGGGCCGGTCGCCGTCCGTGGCCAGGTCCTGGTCGCGGTCGGTGGCCAGGTACGCCACGGCGCCCAGGCGCCGCCCCTGCGCGGTCGGCACGTAGACGAGCGCCTCCGGCCGCAGGGCGTCGACCACGCCGTCCGCGACGTGTGCGGGCCGCACGTACTGGTAGCCGACGCCCCCGCTGCCGGGCAGCTCGACGCAGGTCGGCGCCGGCAGGAAGCCGTCCCGGACGGCCGCCCGCGGACTGGCGTACCGGTCGGTGCTCGCGCGCAGCCGGGCGAGCTGCCCGGCCAGCGCCGCGGGGGTCACCCGCGGGTCGGGCAGCGGCGCCGGGGTGCCGGCGGGCAGGGACCGCTGGTCGGGCGGCCCCGGGGCGGAGGGCGCGGGGGAGGGGACGGCGGCGGCGACGAACTGGGGCGCCGCGCCCGACGGGCTGATCGCCGCCGCGGCCAGGGCGGCGACGGTGGCGGCGGCGAGTGCGCAGAGGACGCCGGTGAGGAATCGGCGCATCGGGGGGCTCCTGAGGGCAGGGTATGGGGGGAGTGGGCGCCGCGAGGCGTCCACTTCAGAGCATTCTAGGTCTAATACGGACATGTCAGCTTTCTTTGGGGGTTGTGTCGTGGAGTTCCCGGAAGTCGTGCGGCGCCGGCGGATGGTCCGCAACTACGATCCCGACCGCCCGGTGTCGGCGGCGACGGTCGACGCGCTGCTCGACCTGGCCCGGCGCGCGCCGTCGGCCGGCTTCACCCAGGGGTGGGGTTTCCTCGTCCTCACCGAGGCCGCCGACCGCGCGCGGTTCTGGGCCGCCGCCAGCCCCGCGGACCCCGACCCGGCCCGGGCGAACTGGCGGGAGGGCCTGCGCCGCGCCCCGGTCGTCGTCGTGCCGTTCGCCAGCGCGTCGGCGTACCTGGACCGGTACGCCGAACCGGACAAGGGGTGGACCGACCGCGACCCCGCCCGCTGGCCGGTCCCCTACTGGCACGTGGACGCCGGCTTCGCCGCGCTGCTGCTGCTCCTGGGCGCGGTCGACGCCGGCCTGGGCGCGTGCTTCTTCGGCGTACCGGGGCCGCGCGTCCCCGCCCTGCGGGCGGCCTTCGGGGTGCCGGAGGAGTTCGCGCCCGTCGGTGCGCTGACCGTCGGCTACCCGGCGCCGGACCGGCGCTCGCCCTCGCTGCGCCGGGGCCGGCGCCCGCGCGACGAGGTCGTCCACCACGGCCGCTGGTGTCGGGAACACGACACTTCCGCCTCCGGGACTTCGGCGGCGGAAACAGAGAGTCTACGGGCGAACCCGGCAGCGGTGACGGATCGCTTTTTCCCGACTGACGGATAGGCTGGTCCGCGTCCGTCGGGAGGGGTGGCGTCGTGATTTTCAGAGGCGTGCGGGACGACCGGCCGTACCCGGAGCACCAGCTCACCCTGAAGGAGTGGGCGGCGATCCCGCCGCGCCCCGTGCGGCTCGACCAGCTCGTCACCACCAAGCGCGAGCTGGCGCTGGACAAGCTCCTGGCCGAGGATTCGACGTTCTACGGCGACCTGTTCCCGCACGTCGTGCAGTGGGACGGCGTCCTGTACCTGGAGGACGGGATGCACCGGGCGCTGCGGGCCGCGCTCCAGCAGCGCAACTCGATCCACGCCCGGGTGCACGTCATCTGAGGCGCGCGGGAACTCGGGCGTTCGGGCGGACTCGCCGGCCCCGCCGTGCCACGCTGGCGGGACAGTCGACCGCACGAGGCACGGAGTACGACGGACATGCAGGTACCCCGGTTGGGTCGGTGCGCCCTCGCGGCGCCCGCGGTGCTGCTGGCGGCGTGCGGCAGCCCCCCGCCCCCGTACGAGGACGTGATCCCGCGGGCGCTGCGCGCCGACTTCGGCCCCCGCGTGCGGGTACTGGTCGAGGAGTACCAGGACACCGTCGCCGTCGACGACGCGGGCGCCCGCAGCGCCTGCGCGGTGCACCTGTTCGGCATGGAGCCCAACGTCGCGCGGACGGTCGCCCGGGTCCGCACGATGTTCGCGTGGGCGTCCTGCACCTGGGTGCGGACCGAGGCCGGGTCGGTCACCGACGAGGCGTTCGCCATCGACTTCCAGCCGGGCATCCAGGTGCGGCCCACCGGCGAGAACGTGCGCGAGGGCGTCCAGCGGGAGTTCCCCGAGCGGCTGCACGAGGTCGCGCAGATCGGCCCGGTCGGCGAGCTGGCGCGGCTGGACCAGGAGCGGCGGCGGCGGGCCGGCGAGGTCGCCGCGAGGTCCCCGGTGCCCCGCCCGACGGCCACCCGGTCCTGAGCCCGCGGCCGCCGGCCGGCCCTGGCTACCCTGAGCACATGCGCACCGACCCGCTGGCCCTGCTCGACCTCGACTCGCTCCTGGACGACGAGGAGCGCGCCACCCGCGACATGGTCCGCCGGCTCGTCGCCGAGCGGGTGCGGCCGGAGGTCGCCGACTGGTACGAGCGCGGGGCGGCGCCGGTCCGCCAGCTCGCCGTCGCGTGCGGCGAGCGGGGCCTGCTCGGGATGCACCTGCGCGGGTACGGCTGCGCGGGCGGCTCCGCGGTCGCCTACGGGCTGGCCTGCTTCGAGCTGGAGGCGGGGGACTCCGGGGTGCGCTCGCTGGTCAGCGTGCAGGGGTCGCTGGCGATGTACGCGATCTGGCGGTACGGCAGCGAGGAGCAGAAGCGGCGCTGGCTGCCGGGCATGGCCGCGGGCGAGTGGATCGGCTGCTTCGGCCTCACCGAGGCTGACCACGGCTCGGACCCCGCGTCGATGGCGACCCGCGCGACGCCGGTGGACGGCGGCGGCTGGCTGCTGCGCGGCGGCAAGATGTGGATCACCAACGCGCCCGTGGCCGACCTGGCGGTGGTCTGGGCCCGCACGCCCGACGGGGTGAGCGGCTTCGTCGTACCGCTGGACCGGCCGGGGGTCGGCGTCCGGGAGGTCACCGGCAAGCTCTCGCTGCGGGCCAGCGCGACCGGCGAGCTGACCTTCGACGACGTGCTGCTGGAGGCCGACGCGCTGCTGCCGGAGGCCCGCGGCCTCAAGGCGCCGCTGAGCTGCCTGACCGAGGCGCGGTACGGGATCGTCTGGGGCGCGCTGGGGGCGGCGTACGACTGCCTGACCGCCACCCTGCGGTACGCCGCCACCCGCACCCAGTTCGGCCGGCCGCTGGCGGGATTCCAGCTCACCCAGGCCAAGTTCGCCGACATGGCCGTCGAGCTGCAGAAGGGCTTCCTGCTGGCCCTGCACCTGGGCCGGCTGGCCGACGCGGGGCGGCTGCGCCCGGCGCAGGTCAGCGCCGGCAAGCTGAACAACGTCCGCGAGGCGCTGGCGATCGCCCGGCAGTGCCGCACCATCCTCGGCGCCAACGGCGTCTCCGGCGCGTACCCGCTGATGCGGCACGCGAACAACCTGGAGAGCGTGCTGACCTACGAGGGGACCTCGGAGATCCACCAGCTCGTACTCGGCCAGGAGCTGACCGGCGAGTCGGCGTTCGCCTAGCGCCGGCCCGGCTCAGGCCGCGCGCCGCGCGGCCCGGCTCAGGCCGGGGAGGCGCGGCGGTGCACGGGCTCGCCGCGCCGCTGGCTCGGCTGCCGGACCGGCGGCGCGGGCGGCTCGTCGGTCGCCCGCACGGCATCGAGCACCTTCGTCGCCGCGTGCAGCTTGACGATGAGGAACACCTCGAACGCCACGAGCAGGGCCGAGGCGCCGACGGTCGCGGCGACGATCGCGCCGACGGCGGGGCCGACGATGAAGACGGCCATCTGGAACTCGATGCCGCTGACCAGGTGCGTGCGGATGCGGTGGCGCCGCAGCAGGTCCCGGAACCACAGGAACATGGACAGCCGGTCGCGGAACGGCCGGTAGAGGTCCACGGCGGCGGCCGCCGTCTCGTTGACCAGCCGGTCCGGGGCGGCGGGGTACATCGCGTCGACGGCGTCGCCGCCCGCCGGCTCCAGCTCGCGCGCGGCCCGCCGGATCTTGCTGTTGACGCGCTGCATCATCAGGGCGTTGAGGTACCGGAACATGTCCAGGAAGATCACCAGGCCGGCCAGGGCGAGGAACATCAGGTCGCCGGTGCGGGCGTACTGGCCGCCCATCAGCGCGGCGGCGCAGGCGAGCACCCGCAGCCGGTCCAGGATGTAGTCGAGCCAGGCGCCGAACTCCGAGCCGGTGCCGTGCAGCCGGGCCACCTTGCCGTCCATGCAGTCGACGACGAAGCTGACGTGGAACAGGGCGGCGCCGGCCAGCAGGTAGGGGTACCCGCCGTGGGCGAAGCAGGCCGCGGCGCCGAGGCCGAGCAGGAACGCGGCGAGGGTCAGCTTGTTCGGCGTCACGTGGCGGTACGGGCCGACCCACTGCACGAGGCGGGAGGCGAGCGGGTCCACGAGCAGGACGGTCCACCACGCGTCACGGGGCTTGTACGTGCGCGCGCGGACCTCGGATATCGCCAGTCGCTGGCTCATGTCGGACCTCGATGCGCGGGGCTGGGGGTAGGCGGGGCGGGGGACAGTAGGTAGGTCATCTGACGCTACCGACTGGCTCCGGTTCCCTGACCATCCGTTCTTCTCATTCGATCGGCCACTCGGTCCTGTCGGATCCAGGACATACAGTATGGATATGGCTGATCACGACGCGTCCCCCCGCCGCCCGGCCGACAGTCAGTCCCCCCAGACCGCGCAGACTCCTCCGACCGGCCCGGCCACGCCGACTGGCCCGGCCACGCCGGCCGGCCCGCCCGCGCCGACCGGCCCGGCCGCGCCCGGGGCGCCGGCCGATCGGCGCGGCCCGCGCCGGTGGCCGCTCCCGCTGTACCTGCTGGTCGCCGCGGCCCTGCTGGTGCTGGGCGTCGGGATCGGCGGCGCCGCCCTGCTGCGGATCCCGCGGTTCGGCGACTGGTTCGGCGTGCAGACCGTCGACCGCAGCCAGCCGGTGCTGCTCGTCCAGATGCGCGACCTCAGCCGGTTCGTCGCCGCCGAGGGCAGCTACCAGGTCGTCGTCGACCTCCAGCGGGACCGCCGCTACGTGCCGGACTTCCTGCTCCAGGAGCGCACGCTGCTGGTCGGTGCCGGCACGGTGGAGGCGTACGTCGACTTCGGAGCGCTCGCCCCGGGATCGGTGACGGTCAGTGACGATCGTCGGTCGGCGAGCCTGCGCCTGCCGCAGCCCCAGCTCACCCCGACGCGGCTGGACCTCGGCCGCAGCTACATCTTCGCCGAGCAGCGCGGCGTGCTGAACCGCCTGGGCGAGGTCTTCGGCGGCAACCCGGACCGGCAGCGCGAGGCGTTCCTGCTGGCGGAGCGCCGGATCGGCGAGGCGGCCGCGCAGGGCGGCGGGCTGCTGGAGCGGGGCCGCGCGAGTGCGCAGCGGATGCTGGAGGGCCTGCTGCGCTCGCTCGGCTACACGCGCGTGACCGTGTCCTTCGCCACTCCCTGAGCCACCCCGCGCCGTCCCAAAAGGATCAATCGCCGACGTCGCTTATTTCCGTTATCTAGCGAAAACGCGTCGCGCCATGCGGTGACTGTTACCGAAGCGATTACTCATAGTCGTCGTTCGATCGGTAGGATTCCGTCCCGCGGCATTGACGGGTTGTGATCTTGGAGGATCGCTTGAGTGGTATCGCGCGCCGTTCCGCCCTCGGCCTGGTGGGCCTGGGCGCCGCGGCCGGCCTCACCGGGGCCATCGCCGAGGCCGCACCCGCGGCCCGCAGCCGCGCCATCGGCCGGGCGCTGCCAGCGCCCCGCCGCCCCGGCGGCGCGCTGACCGCCAACCGCATCGCCGTCGAGAACACCCTGCCCGGCACCCACAACTGGGCGCCCTCGTCGTTCACCATGCGGGTCGACGACCGGCACCGCCAGGTCCAGGGCTACGCCTCGCGCTCCAGCGTCGACATCGGCGGCAGCATCTCCTTCCACGTGTCGGTGCCCTCGGCGGAGCGGTACACCATCGAGATCCTGCGGCTGGGCCACTACGGCGGCCGGGGGGCGCGGCGGGTCCACCGCACCGAGCCGCTGCCCGGCTTCCGCCGGCCGGTCCCGGTGCCCGCCGCGGGCGTGGGCACCATCCACTGCACGTGGCCCGTGTCGTGGACCCTGTCCGTGCCGCGCACCTGGACCTCCGGCACCTACCTCGCCCGGTTCAAGACCGTCAGCGGCTGGTCGTCCTACCACCCGTTCGTCATCCGCGACGACGCCCGGCGGGCCGACTTCTGCGTGGTCATGCCGACGGCCACCTGGCAGGCGTACAACCAGTGGCCGCGGGACCTGCGCACCGGGCGCAACCTGTACCACGGCTTCGACAAGCTGGGCCGGCTCGACCACACGCTGCGCGCCCGCCGGGTGTCCTTCGACCGGCCGTACCACGAGAACGGCCTGCCCAGCCGCTTCCAGGGCGACCGCCACGTCATCTCCTTCCTGGAGCGCAACGGCTACGACGTCACGTACGCCAGCAGCCAGGACCTGCACGACGGCACCCTCGACGCCAGCCGCTACCGGGGCCTGCTGTTCATCGGCCACGACGAGTACTGGACCGCCGAGATGCGCGCGCGCACCACCGCCGCCCTCGGCGCCGGCTCCCACCTGGCCTACCTGACCGCCAACAACGTGTACTGGCACGTCCGGCTCGACCCCTCGCCCGAGGGGGTGCCCGGCCGGACGCTCACCTGCTACAAGAACTCGCTGGACCCCCGGGCCGTCGCGGGCGGCGTCTCCACCAGCCTGTGGCGGGACGCGCGCCGGACCGGGCCGCAGCGCCCCGAGCAGGAGCTGATCGGCGTCATGTACAACGGCATCGTCGTCGCGCCGAGCCCGCTCGTGGTCGCCAACTCCGAGCACTGGTTCTGGGCGGGCACCGGCCTGCGCGACGGCGACGCCATCCCGCGCGTGGTCGGCGGCGAGGCCGACGGCTTCTGGCCCACCGGCGACGCCGGCCCGCGCCGGGGCCGCGACCCCGAGCGCCGCTACCCCGCCCCGCGGATCCGCCCGCTGGAGGGCGACCACACCCTGCTGTCCCACTCCCGCTACCGCGCCCACGGCGCCCGCGCCCCGCGGATTCAGAGCACGTCGCTGCGGGAACTCCCGCAGGGGCAGCTCGTGTTCGCCGCGGCGACCCTCGACTGGCCGGCCGCGCTGTCCCGCCCGGGCGTGCGCGACCGCCGGATCGAGCGGGCGACGCACAACGTGCTGGACCGGATGCGCGACCCGGTGTGACATCGTCGGGGTAGGGATCGTTAAGGAGTCGTACGGCGATGATCAGTGTCTTCGACCTTTTCAGCATCGGTATCGGGCCGTCCAGCTCCCACACCGTCGGGCCGATGCGCGCGGCGCGCACGTTCGCGCTGGGCCTCAAGGCCGACGGGCAGCTCAGCGCCGTCGCCCGGGTCCGGGCCGAGCTGTTCGGCTCGCTGGGCGCGACCGGCCACGGGCACGGCAGCGACGTCGCCGTCCTGCTCGGGCTCGCCGGTGAGGAGCCGGAGACGGTCGACACCCGCACCGTCCCGGAGCGGGTGGCCGGCTTCCGCGCCGCCAAGAAGCTGCCGCTGCTGGGCGGCGGGCCGGTCCCGTTCGACCCGGACCGCGACCTGGTCATGCACCGGCGCCGGTCGCTGCCCTACCACCCCAACGGCATGACGTTCGCCGCGTTCGACGCCGACGGCGCCGAGCTGCGCGCCCGGACGTACTACAGCGTCGGCGGCGGCTTCGTCGTGGACGAGGAGGCGGCCGGCGCCGACCGGATCGTCGCGGACACCACCGTCGTGCCGTACCCGTTCACCACCGGCGGGCACCTGCTCGCGCTGACCCGCGAGACCGGGCTGTCGATCAGCGAGATCATGATGGCGAACGAGTCCGTCCGGCGGCCCGAGTCCGCGGTCCGGGCCGGGCTGCTGGAGATCTGGCGGGTCATGCAGGAGTGCGTGGGCGCCGGCTGCGCCACCGAGGGCGTCCTGCCCGGCGGGCTCAAGGTGCGGCGCCGGGCGGCCGAGGTGCGCCGGGGGCTGGAGTCCTCGCCCTTCGACACGGACCCGCTGCGCGTCATGGACTGGGTGACCCTGTTCGCGCTCGCGGTCAACGAGGAGAACGCCGCGGGCGGCCGCGTCGTCACCGCGCCCACCAACGGCGCCGCCGGGATCGTGCCGGCCGTCATGCACTACTACACGCGGTTCGTGCCCGGGGCCGACGACGACGGCGTCGTCCGCTTCCTGCTCGCCGCGGCGGCGGTCGGCGTGCTGTTCAAGGAGAACGCCTCCATCTCCGGGGCCGAGGTCGGGTGCCAGGGCGAGGTCGGCTCGGCCTGCTCGATGGCGGCCGCCGGGCTGGCCGAGGTGTGCGGCGGCACGCCGGAGCAGGTGGAGAACGCGGCGGAGATCGCCATGGAGCACAACCTCGGCCTGACCTGCGACCCCGTCGGCGGCCTGGTGCAGATTCCGTGCATCGAGCGCAACGCGGTCGCCGCGATCAAGGCCATCACGGCCGCCCGCATGTCGCTGCGCGGCGACGGCCAGCACTTCGTCTCGCTGGACAAGGTCATCAAGACCATGCGCGAGACCGGCGCCGACATGAAGGTCAAGTACAAGGAGACGGCACGCGGCGGCCTGGCCGTCAACGTCATCGAGTGCTGACCGCGCCGCGACCCCGCCCGGCCGCCGCGCCCCGCCCCCGGGGTCGCCGGCCCGGCAGGGAGAATGGGCGGCACTGGTCGGGCGAAGGTGGTGGCGGTGGCGCGGGCGCTGGTGGTCGGGGACGTACGGGACGGGGAACTCGCCGCGAAGCTGCGCGCGGCCGGCGCGACGGGCGTCGACCGGGTGCCCGCGGCGGCGCTGCCGCGGGCGCTGCACGAGACGGTCGGGCCCGACGGCGTACTCGTAGTCGCCGGTGACCTGATCGCCCACGGGACGGTTCTGCGCCACCTGCTGACCGTGCCCGGCGGGGGGAGCGTCGCGCTGACCGGTACCGCCGACGACCTGGGCGCGCCCGTGTCCGTCGCCCGCGGCCAGGTCACCGGGTGCGGCGGCCCGCCCGTACCGCCGGCCGCCCCGGCGACGTTCCTCGGCGCCCTGCGCCTGAGCCCCGAGACCGTCGCCGCCGTACCGCGGGCCGCGGGCCGCGGGGAGGGGCCGGGCGCGGTCGACGCGCTGCTGGCGGACCTGCACGCCGCCGGTGCCCGGATCGGCACCCAGCCCGTGCGGCTGCTCGTCGCCGGGCGCGCGGCCGGCGACGCCGACGCCGCGGCGCTGCGCCACCGGCTCGACGCGGTCGACGAGGACGCCGCCGCGCTGCGGCTGGCGGTCAAGGAGCAGGACGACTTCTTCACCACGTTCGCGATCTCCACGTGGTCGCCGCACGTCACCCGGCTGGCCGCGCGGCTCGGCCTGACCCCCAGCATGGTCACCGCGCTGTCGGTGGTGCTCGCGGTGGTCGCCGCGGCGGGGTTCGTCCGCGGGACGCGGGCCGGCCTGGTCACCGGCGGGGTGCTGCTGTACCTGAGCTTCGTGCTGGACTGCGTCGACGGGCAGGTGGCCCGGTACACCCGCCGGTTCGGGGCGTTCGGCGGGTGGCTGGACACGATGGCCGACCGGACCAAGGAGTACCTGGCGTACGCGGGGCTCGCCTGGGGCGCGGAGCGCGCCGGGATCGAGGGCGTGTGGCCGCTGGCCGTGGCGGCGATGGTGCTCCAGACGGTCCGGCACCAGACCGACTTCTGGTACGGCGCGCTGCACGACGAGGCCGCCCGGCGGCCGGCCGCGGACGTCGGCGGGGCGCTGGGCCGGATGTCGGTGCGGGTCCAGTCGGGCGGCCGGTCCGCGGCGTACTGGCTCAAGCGGATCGTCGTGTTCCCCATCGGCGAGCGGTGGGCGCTGATGGCCGTCGTCGCGGCGCTCGGCGACGGGCGGGCGGCGCTGCTGGCGGTGCTGGCGTGCGGGGCGTTCGCCGCGGCGTACACCCTCACCCTGCGGACGCTGCGCGCCCGGGTGATGCGCGTACCGGTGCTGGCGGGCGCCGACCTGCCCGCGGTGCGCGACGAGCAGGGCCGGGAGCGGGCCCCGGCGCGGTCGCGGCTGCGCCCGCTGCCGCTGACCGGGCTCGCCCTGCTGGCCGCGCTCGCCGCGCTGGCCGTGGCGGTGGGAACGCTGCCGGGCGGCCGGCCGGGCGCGGTCCTGCTGGTGCTCGCCGCCGCGGGCCTGGCCGTCCTGCCCCGCGCCCGGCCGCACGACGGGGCGCTGGACTGGCTGGTGCCGGCGGCGCTGCGCGGCACGGAGTACGTCGCGCTGGTGGCGCTGGGTGCGGCGTTCGCGGTGCCGTGGCCATGGATCTTCGGCGCGACGGCCGTGCTGGCGCTGCGGCACTACGACCAGCAGACCCGGCTGGAGAAGGGCGCCCCGGCCGCCCGCCGGCTGGCGTGGGACGTCTCGTGGGAGCTGCGGCTGGCGGCCGTGCTCGTGCTGGTCTGGTTCGCCCCGGTCGCCGCCTTCGCGGCGGCGGCGCTCTACGTCGGGGTGCTGCTGGCGCTCCAGGTGCGACGGTCCTGGGTCACCGGCTGACGGCCGGCCTGGCGGCGGGGTCCGGGTCCGCGGCGGGGCCGGGGGCCGGGGGCGCCGGGGCGTCGGCGGTGTCCTCGGCCACCAGGTAGGTCGGGCGCTGCTGGACGGCGGTGTAGATGCGCCCGATGTACTCGCCGAGCAGGCCGAGGCAGATGAGCTGGACGCCCCCGAGCAGCAGGACGGCGACGAACAGCGACGCCCACCCCGGGACCGTGACGTCGTTGGCGTACGCGACCAGCCCGAACACCATCATCAGCAGGCAGAACAGGAAGCTGGCCAGCCCGAGCCAGGTCGCCAGCTTCAGCGGGGCGGCGGAGAAGTTGGTGACGCTGTCCACGGCCAGGCGGACCATCCGGCGCAGCGGGTACTTCGTCTCGCCGGCCACCCGGGCCGCCCGCGGGTAGTCGACCTCGCCGCCGCGGAACCCCAGCGACGGGATGAGCAGCCGGTACACCGGCTGCTGCTCGGGCAGCTCCCGCAGGATGTCGACGGCGGCGCGGCTGAGCAGCCGGAAGTCGCCGGCCTGCCGGGGGACCCAGGCGCCGGCCAGGCGGCGCATCAGCCAGTAGTAGGCGCCGGCGGTCCCGCGCTTGAAGCCGGTGTCGGTGCCGCGGTCGCTGCGGACGCCGTACACCACGTCGAGCCGGTCCCGCCGGGCGAGCGCCAGCATGTCGACGATCTTCTCCGGCGGGTCCTGGAGGTCGGCGTCGATGCTGACCACGTACGCGCCCCGCGCGCGGTGCAGGCCGGCGGTGAGGGCGGCCTGGTGGCCGGCGTTGCGGCGCAGCCGGACCACCCGTAGCTGCGGCCACATCCGGCGGGCGCCGTGCAGCAGCTCGGGGGTGGCGTCGCGGCTGCCGTCGTCGACGGCGACGACCTCGTACGGCTCGCCGAGACCGTCCAGCAGCGGGCGCAGCCGGTCGATCAGGGGGACGAGGGCGTCCTCCTCGTTGTACATCGGCACCACCACCGAGAGGGTCGGCGCGGCCGGCCGGGGGGTGCCGGGGGTGCGGTCCGGGGTGGTCGGGGGTGCCTCCATGGGGGGCCACGCTACCTGAGCGGCCGCGCGGCCGGGTACTCACGAACCGGCGGCGGCCTCCACGGTGACCCGGCCGTCGGCCAGCCGGTACGACATCCCGACGACCGCGCACCGGCCCTCGCGCGCCGCCGCGGCGATGGTCGGCGACTGCGCCACCATCGCCACCGTGCGGCGCACGTGCAGGGCGGCCACCTCGGCACTGTCCGTGATGTTGCGGGCGCGCGCCTGCCGGACGCTGGGCAGCACCCGGTCGACCACGGGCCGCAGCGCGGCCGGCGCCTCCCGCGCGTCGGCCAGCGCCGTCTGCGCGGCCTGCACCGCGCCGCAGCCGTCGTGCCCGAGGACCACCACGAGCGGTACGCCGACGACGTCGACGCCGTAGTCGATGCTCGCCTGCACCTCGGGGCCGACCACGTGGCCGGCGGTCCGCACGACGAACAGGTCGCCCAGCCCGCGGTCGAAGATGATCTCCGCGGCGAGCCGGGAGTCGGAGCAGCCGAACAGTACGGCGAACGGCCGCTGCCCGCCGGCGATCGCGGCGCGGTGCTCGGCGTCCTGGTGGGGGTGCTCGCGGGTACCCGCGACGAACCGCGCGTTGCCGGCGATCAGCTCGGCGAGGGCCGCCTCCGGCGTCTCCGGCGACGCCGGCCGTCCACGATGTTGATCATTCACCGGTCCAGCGTCCCACGCCCCGCGCGCAGGGTGCACGGCAGTCGGCCACCCGACGGTGAGGTGACGGTCACACCGGGGCGAGAACGGTAATACCGACAAAGCCCCTAGATAGGTTAAAAAGTGACAAGTGCCGTGCCTGTTGGCCGGGCCGGCCGTTCGGATCGGTAGCGGTTCGTCACGCGACCACGCAGGGGCGTCATCCTCGCCCGGCCCCCACCCGGTCGCGCCGGCCGCCCGTCGGCTCCGGTGGCGCACCTCGACTGCGGTACCGGCCGCCCGACCCCCTCCATCACCGACAGTAAGGAGCGATGGTGCGCGTCGTCGGCATCATTCAGGCTCGGATGGCGGCCAACGGGCTGCCCGGCCAGATCCTCCAGACCCTCAGCGGCCGCACCGTGCTCGACCGGATGATCCGGGCCGCCCACGACAGTGCCGCGCTCGACGACCTGCTCGTCCTGACCGGCGACGAGGAGGTCGACGACGCCATCGTGGACGAGGCCCTGCGCCTGGGCGTCGCCGTCCACCGCAGCGCCGACCCCGACGTCCTGCGGGCGCACCTCGACGCCCTCGCCGCGTACCCCGCCGACGTCGTCGTGCCGTTCGACGCCGACTGCCCGCTGGTCGACCCCGAACTGATCGCGCTCGCCGTCCGGGTGTTCCGCACGGTCCCCCACCTCGACTACGTCAGCACCGCCTTCACCCAGACCCTGCCGATCGGGATGGACGTCGAGGTCGTCGCCGCCGACACCCTGGCCCGGGTCGACGCGCTCGCCGAGGGCGAGGCGCGCGGCAGCGTGACCGGGTACGTCGCCGCCCACCTGGACGACTTCCGGGTGATGGGCCTGACCCTGCCGCCGGACCGCTCGCACCTGCGCCTGGCCATCGACTCGATGGAGGACTGGGCGCTGATCTCCATGGTGGTCAGCCACTTCGGGGACAACGCGGTCCCGGTCGACAAGCTCGTCGAGTGGCTGGACGCCAACCCCGCGGTCCGCGCCCTCAACGCCCGCGTACCGGCCCGCGCCGCCTGAGCCGTGGGGCCCCCGGCGCCACACTCCCCGGCGGCCGGTGCTCGTTCGGTCAGCCGGCGAGAAACGCGCGGGCACGCCCGAACCGGCCTCGAACCGGCATGATGCACTGAGATGCCGCCCGTCGGCACCATGTGGTCGATGTCGGCAGTCGGTCGATGTCGGCAGTGGGGAGTGCACATGGCAGCGTCGGCCGGCAGGTCGCCGAATGAGCGCCTCCGCGCGGCCCGGCTGCGCCGACCTTCGCCGTCCGGGGCCGGCGTTCCCATGTCGTGCCAGGAGCTGGCCGAGGCGGTGAATGCCTACTTGTGGGAGCGGTGCGGCCCTGACGCACCGACCGTCGATGCCCGCAGGGTGGGAGAGCACGAGCGCGGTCGGTACCGCTGGCCGACAGTCTTGGTGCGCGAGGGGTACCGGGCGGTCCTGGGCGCGGCATGTGACGCGGACCTCGGCTTCCACGGGGGTCGCCGGCCACGGCGCGTCGAGGGCGGCTCGGCCGGGGCCGACGACATCGCGCGCGGGAAGGACGACGTCGGGCGGCGCCCGTCATCGAGTTCCCTGCCGTCGGCTGGGGTCGTAGCCGCGTCGCCGGCTTTCCGGCGGTCTGCCGTCCGCGACTCCGCCAGCAACGCCGACCAGGCCAGGAGTGGACTTCAGGCCCTGGCCGAGGCCATATTCTCCACCGAATGCACCGGGTCTTCCCCCGGCCCCGCCTCGTCCGAAATCGGAATTTTACTTCAGACGGCGCGGGCGCACTACCGGCGTTGTGAGCATTCTGCCGCGGCCGTTCTGGTCGCTCAGGTGCTTGCGTATGTGCAACGCGCGCTCCAGCCCGCGCGGTTGGCGGCTGAGGTGAACCAGTTGGCAACGAGCCTGCTGTTGAAGGCAGGCGAAGTGTCGTTGGCTCTGGTTGCCGCGGATCGCAGCCTGAGGGCGGCTCGGCAATGCGAAGACGTCCTCTCCATCGCGGCGAGCAGCCGCGCCCTCGTGCACGCCCTGAGCCGCAGCGGACGTCACCGACGGGCGGCCGGGATGGCAGCGCGGACTGCCGCATACGTCTCGTCGACGGCACCGGGACGGACGCGTGCGGGGTTGGTGTTGACGGGTGCACTGCTCCTGCGCGGGGCGGTCGCCGCGGCACGCTCGGACGACCGAGACGCCGCCTTCTCCCTGCTCGACCAGGCCGCGGAGGCCGCACATCGGCTCGGAGAAGACGGCGGCGAGCAAGGTGTCGTATTCGGCCGCACGAACGTAGCTCTCCACCGGATCAGTGTGTGTACCAGGGTCGGGGACGCCGGCGCGGCGGTGCATCTCGCACAGTCGGTCCACCCGGCGCGCATCCCGTATGTCGAGCGCCGCGCGAATCTGCATCTCGATCTCGCGCGCGCCCATTCTCAACGCGAGAACTGGGTAGGCGCGGTGCGTGAGTTGCGTAACGCGGAACGCATCGCACCGGAGGAGGTGCGACTGCGTCCCGCGGTCCATCGGATCGTCACAGACCTGCACGGACGGTTACCGGCCGGCCGCCGGTCAGCCGTCCAGGACTTCGCCCGTCGGGTCGGTGTTGTCCTGTGAGTGACACCGGAGGAATGTTGTACGTCGTGGTCTGCGGCGCTGGGCCGGCCAGTGAGGTCGGAATCCTGGTGGGACATGCACAAGCCCGCGGCTGGGACGTGCAACTGGTGGCCACCCCTGCCGGAGCCGGGTTCATCGACGTTGCGGTGCTGGAGGCGCAGACCGGACGTTCTGTCAAATCCAGTTACCGCGCGCCTGACACTCCCCGCGGCAATCCCTCTGCGCCGGACGCTGTTATCGTCGCGCCCGCGACGTTCAACACCATCAACAAGCTGGCGGCAGGGATCAGCGACACCTACGCTCTTGGGTTCCTGGCGGAGTGGGTAGGCGCCGGCATCCCGATCATTGTCCTACCGTTTGTCAATGCCGCCCTCGCTGCCCGTAGGCCTCTCCGAAACGCTGTCCGCCAACTGCGTTCAGAGGGCGTCGTCGTGTTACTCGGCACGCCGGGCCACGAGCCGCACCCGCGGGGGGCCGGTCAGGGCCATATCGGCGCATTCCCCTGGCAGTTGGCGCTGGAGCGGGCAGTCGGGGGGTAGCGGACGGGGCAGTGAACATCACCCACGCACCGTGCTATTCACCAGGAGGGTCGAGGGTGTTCGTGGGGGTGGCGCGTAGCGCTCGCGGCGACGCCGCGAGCGGGCAGGGCACCGCGCAGCGTCCGCATCAATTCGGCGCGCCTGGTGCGAACTGTCTCGGAGACTGAACACGGAGTCGGCCGGCCGCACACGCAGTACCTTCCCACCTGTCGGTGCTGCGCCAGGATCGCGTCCGCCGTAGCGATTCCCCGACGTGTTTCGCGGTTCCCGTGACTCGCCGAGTTCGACGCGTCCACTCACCTCCCTCCTGCCCGCTGATGGCGTGGGACCACCGCGGCAGCCGGCGCCTGATCACATACGCCACACGTCACTCTCCTTCCGCAGTCCGGACACCAGCGGGCGACTCCGCGCAGCGTAAAGACACCGATGGCGAATCCCCATACGATGCCGATCATGGCTGCCAGGAGGTAGTCCACCAGCTCTCCTCACGTCGTCAGGCGGCCCGGATCCGGGCGACTGCCGCGAGGTCGCCGCAGCCGCCCGGTGTACGTCCACAATTGCCTGACGTCCGTGGTCCCGGAAGACGGAACCACGGAGTGATTTAGGGAGTGAATGCAGATCGCGGCACCCGCGGCAGCGGAGCGCGATTCGACATTGGCGCCCGTGTCCAGATTGTCGACCTGTCGGGGTGGTAGGCGCAGCCAGCTCCCGAACCTTGTTCAGGAACGAGGGCGCACCGCCCTGGGCGGCGCGAATCGGTACGCGGTCAGGATCGGTGCCCCCGAGAAGATTCGAACTTCCGACCTGCGGTTTAGGAAACCGTTGCTCTATCCCCTGAGCTACGAGGGCGCGCGCCCCGGCGGACCGGCGCACGCGCCCAGCCTACCCAACCCGCCGGCCACCCGCCGGCCCGCTCCCGCCGGCCGTCAGCGCGCGAACATCCCCACCGTCGCCGCGCCCGCCAGCGCGTGGCCCGCGAGCGCCCGCTCCACGTCGTCCACGTGCGGCTCCGCCGGCAGGTCCAGCGGCGCGTCGACCGCGATGAGGCGGAAGTAGTACCGGTGCGGCCCGTCCCCGACCGGCGGCTGCGGTCCGCCCCAGCCGGTCTCGCCGTACCCGTTGGGCCACTCCCGCGCGCCTGCCGGCACCTCGCCCTCGGGGATCCCGGAGGTCCGCGGGTCGATGCCGGTGACGAGCCAGTGCAGGAACGGCTGCGGGCCGGGGGCGTCGGGGTCCTCGCAGAGCAGGATCAGCTCCTCCGCCGTGTCCGGTACGCCGTCCCAGGCCAGCGGCGGCGACACGTTGCCGCCCCGGCGCGACAGGTGGTCGGGCAGCGCGCCGTTGTCGGGGAACGCCCCGCTGCGCACGGTGAGGCGGGAGCCGGGCACGCCGGGCGGCGGGCTCTCGTACGGGAAGGCGACCCCGGGGGTCCGGGGGGCGTCGCTGCGCGTCATGGCTACCTCCTGCGGGGCGGTCGCGTGCTTCGGGCGTACCCCCGGAGAGGGCGACAAAACGCGCGGCCAGCGGGCGCGGATAGACTGCCGCGGTCCCTCCCGGCGCGCGTACGGACGGAGTTCTGACCGAGATGCTGACGATGCAGCAGGCCCTGGCGCGGCTGGCGGAGTACTGGGCGGGGCACGGCTGTCTGACCGTGCAGCCGATGAACACCGAGGTCGGCGCCGGCACGCTGAACCCGGCGACGTTCCTGCGCATCCTCGGCCCGGAGCCGTGGCGGGTGGCGTACGTGGAGCCGTCGGTGCGGCCGGACGACTCGCGGTACGGCGACAACCCGAACCGGGTGCAGTGCCACACCCAGTTCCAGGTGATCCTGAAGCCGGAGCCGACCAACCCCCAGGAGCTGTACCTGGGCAGCCTCGCCGCCCTGGGCATCGACGTCGCGGCGCACGACGTCCGCTTCGTCGAGGACAACTGGGCCAACCCGGGGATGGGCGCGTGGGGGCTGGGCTGGGAGGTGTGGCTGGACGGTCTGGAGATCACCCAGTTCACGTACTTCCAGCAGGCCGGCGGCCTGAACCTCGACCCGCCGTCGGTGGAGATCACCTACGGCGTCGAGCGGATCATCATGGCGCTCCAGGGGGTCACGCACTTCAAGGAGATCCGGTACGCCGAGGGCGTCACCTACGGCGAGGTGTTCGGGCAGGCCGAGTACGAGATGTCGCGGTACTACCTGGACGATGCCGACGTGGACACCAACCGGGCGCTGCTGGAGGCGTACGCGGCCGAGGCGCAGCGGCTGATCGACGCGGAGCTGCCCGTACCGGCCCAGACCTACGTCCTCAAGTGCTCGCACGCCTTCAACGTCCTGGACGCCCGCGGCGCGGTCTCGACGGCGGAGCGGGCGGCGGAGTTCGCCCGGATGCGCCGGCTGGCCGGCGAGGTGGCCCGGCTGTGGGTGGCGCGCCGGGCGGCGCTGTCGCACCCGCTGGGGATCGCCACGCCGCCGGCCCCGGCCCGGCCGGCCGCCCAGTCGCCCGTGCCGGCCGACGACGCGGCGCGCACGCTGGTCTTCGAGGTGGGTACCGAGGAGATGCCGCCGGCCGAGGCGCGCGCGGCCACCGCCCAGCTCCGGCGCGAGGTCGCCGACCGGCTCGGCGCGACCCGCCTGGCGCACGGGGCCGTCACCGTCCAGGCGACGCCGCGCCGCCTGGTGGCGGTCGTGGCGGAGGTGGGCGCCCGCGAGCCGGACCACACCCGGACCGTGAAGGGCCCCAAGGTCGCCGCCGCCTACCGGGACGGGCTGCCCACCCCGGCGGTGCAGGGCTTCGCCCGGTCCCAGGGGGTCGAGGTCGCCGACCTGGCCGAAATCGAGATCGGCGGGGTCGTGCACCTGGCGGTGCGCCGCGAGGAGGCCGGGCGGCCGGCCGCGGAGGTGCTCGCCGAGGTGCTGGGCGGCGCGGTCGCGGCGCTGCGGTCGGCGAAGAACATGCGCTGGTCGGACCCGGAGCTGTCGTTCACCCGGCCGATCCGGTGGCTGCTGGCGCTGTGGGGCGCCGACGTCGTACCGGTCGCCGTGTCGGGCCTCGCCGCCGGCCGGACCACCCGGGTACACCGCACGGCGGCCGCCCCGGTCGTCGAGGTGGCCGTCGCCGACGGGTACGCGGGCACGGTCGCCGCGGCCGGCATCGTCGTGGACCCGCAGGAGCGGGCCGACGCCATCCGCGCGGGCGCGGCGGCGCTGGCCGCCCAGGTCGGCGGCGTCGTGGACCTGGCCGGCGAGGCGGGCCTGATCGCGCAGGTGACGTACCTGGTCGAGCAGCCGACGCCGCTGCTGGGCGCGTTCGACCCGGGGTACCTGGAGCTGCCCGAGGCGGTCCTCACCACGGTCATGCGCAAGCACCAGCGGTACCTGCCGGTGCGCGGTGCCGACGGGCGGCTGCTGCCGCACTTCGTCGCCGTCGCCAACGGGGCGGTGGACGTCGACCAGGTGCGGGCGGGCAACGAGGCCGTGCTGCGCGCCCGGTACGAGGACGCCGCCTTCTTCTACCGCGCCGACCGGCGCACGCCGCTGGACGAGCTGCGCGGCCGGCTGGCCCGGCTGACGTTCACCGACAAGCTCGGGTCGATGGCCGACCGGGCCGCGCGGATCGGCGGGCTGGCGGCGACGCTGGCCGACGCGATCGCGCTGGGCGGCGCCGAGCGGGCCACCCTCGACCGGGCGGCCGCCCTGGTCAAGGTGGACTTCGGCGCGCAGATGGTGATGGAGCTGACCAGCCTGGCCGGCGTGATGGCCGCGGACTACCTGCGGCACGCCGGGGAGCCGGCCGCCGTGGCCGACGCGGTGTCCGAGGCCGAGCAGCCGCGGGCCGCCGGGGACGCCGTGCCGGCCTCGCTGCCGGGGGCGGTGCTGTCGCTGGCCGACCGGCTCGACCTCGTCGTCGGGCTCGCCGCGACGATCGGCCTGCCGACCGGCAGCAGCGACCCGTTCGCCGTCCGCCGGGCCGCGCTCGGGCTGCTGGCCGTCCACCGCAGCCAGCCGGCGTTCGCCGCGCTCAGCCTGCGGGAGGCGCTGGCCGCCGCGGCGGCCCGGCAGCCGGTACCGGTGCCGGCCGAGGTGCTGGCCGCGACGGCCGAGTTCCTGACCGCCCGCTTCGCGCAGCTCCTCGGGGAGGAGGGCCAGCCGGTGGACCGGGTGCGCGCCGTCCTCCCGCACGCCGACCGGCCCGTGCGGACCGACCGGGTGCTGGCCCAGCTCGCCGCGGCGGTGGAGAGCGACCAGTTCCGCGCGCTGGCCGAGGCGATCCAGCGCTGCCGCCGGATCGTGCCCGACGACGTGGCCGCCGGCTACGACGCGGCGGCGCTGGTGGAGCCGGCCGAGCGGACGCTGCACGAGACCCTGTCCGCCGTCCGCGCCGAGCTGCCCGCGCACCCGGAGCTGGACGAGTTCGCCAAGGTGGCGGGGCGGCTCGTGGCGCCGGTGCGCGCGTTCTTCGACGAGGTGTTCGTCATGGCCGAGGAGCCGGCGCTGCGCGCCGCCCGCCTGGGCCTGCTCGCCGCCGTCCGGGACCTGGGCGCGGGCGTACTGGACTGGCCGCACCTGCGCCTGTGACGCCCGCCGGGCCGCCGGGGCGGCGGTTCAGCGGGCGGTGTTTCAGCGGGGGACGGTTCAGCGGGCAGCGGTTCAGGTCAGGGCGCGGGTGGTGAGCCACGGGCCGCGGACCCGCCACGCCTCCGCCCCGTAGGGGGCGCCGGCCCGCCCGTGGCGGTAGACGACCAGGTCGCCGTCCGGGGCGACGCCCATGAGGTCGCCGTACCGGTCGCCGTCGGCGTCGGTCGCGGCGAGCTGCCGGTGGGCCGCCCAGCGGGGGTCGGTGCTGCGCCAGGCGGGGGTACCGAACGGCACCGGCCCGGGGCGCCGCACGAAGCCCTGGAGCGAGCCGTCCGTGCCGGCGACCACGAGGTCGGCGAGCCGGTCCCCGTCCAGGTCGGTCGCCACAAGCTGGCGGGTGCCGACCCAGTCCGCGATCCGCCAGGCCGGCTGGCCGGTGAACGGCTGCCGCGGGTCCCGGGTGTTCACGAAGCCGACGAGACCGCCGGCCGCGTCCACGCCGACGAGGTCGGCATAGCCGTCCCCGGTCAGGTCGCCGGCCGCGAGCAGCCGCAGGAAACCCCACTGCCCGGGCGTCGACCACGTCGCCTCGCCGTACGGCGGGGTGGCGGCCGGGGTCGCGGCCCCGGCATGCTGGTGGACCGCGAGCGTGCCGTCGGTGCGGACCGCGATCAGGTCCGGCCGGCCGTCGCGGTCGACGTCCGCCCGGGTGAGCGCGGTCGTCGCCGACCAGTCCCGGGCGGTGTCGTGCCAGCGGGCCGGGCGGGCCTTCGGCCCGGCGGTCGCGCGGCTCCCGGCGGCGGGGGAGTACCCGAACAGGCGGCCGTCGCCGTCGACGGCCGCGAGGGCCGGGGCGTTGCCGGGCGCGGCCGGCGGGCCCGGCGGCACCGCGGGGGCGACCGCGGCCGGCCGGGCCGGCGGCGCGCCGCCCGGGGCGCGGACGTAGCCGGAGATGGGGACGTCGTCGGCGCCCGCGCGGGCGGTCAGCGGGTCGAGGCGCCGCTCCACCACGCGGTTGCCGTAGTTGCCGTCCACGGTGCTCAGGGTGCCGTCGGGGTGGACGGCGCTGACCACGGCGACGTGTCCGCCCAGGTCGTGGCCCGGGACGCCGTAGACCGCCAGGTCGCCGGGCAGCGGGCCGCCGCCGCGGGTGCCCGGCGGGCGGGCGCTGTACAGGCCCCGCTGCTGGCCCCACACGCCGAGCGCGGTCGCCACGTACTGGCCGCGCGGCACCCCCGGCACCCCGGCCTGCTCCCACACCCAGGTGGCGAACATCGCGCACCAGTCGGTACACATCGGCCCGTAGGGCTGGCACTTGCGCCCGCTGGCGGCGCGCCCCACCTCGGCCCGCGCCAGGGCGACGATCGCCGCCGACCCGGTGCCGGCGGGCGGGGCCGGCGGGGGCGCGGCGCTCGCGGGCAGCCCGGTGACCAGCAGCGCCGCCGCGGTCAGCCATCCGCACCAGATTCGCGCCCTGCGCACCCGTACCCCCCACCGCGTAGCTGGATTCTCTGGCCGGGTCGTGACCGCGTCCGACGGCAGGCGACGGGACGCCGGTGCGGTGACCCGCGCGTGTCGGGACCGACCCTAACGGCTAGCTGGTCGACATAGTGGACACCGTCGATGACGGATCCGATTTCTGGCCGGTCCGCCAGCCGCGAATCAGGTCAACGGCCAGAAAGCCCAGCAGGCTCACCCCCAGGACCGGCAGCGCCCAGCCGACCGCCCCGACCGCGACGGCCGCCGCGACCAGGCCGACCGGGTGCGCGCCCCGCCAGGCGCCGCGCCGGGGCGCCCGCCCCCACCGCCACAGGCGCGGGTCGGCGGCGGGCCGGCGCTGCCACCACATCCGGTACCCCCAGCAGATCCCGGCGACCAGGCCCGCCGCGACGAGCACCAGCAGGACCTGGTTGGCGACGCCGAACAGCTTGCCCATGTGGCCCTGGATGCCGAGCTTGCTGAGCTGGGCGAACACCGGCCACTCCCGCCAGCGGACGCGGTCGGTGACCTGGCCGGTGGCCCCGTCCACGGCCAGCGCGTCGTACCGGACCGGCCACACGTTGTCGGTCTGCGCGAACACCCAGGCGTGCCCCGGTGTCGCGGGCGGGGTGAGCTGCACCGGGCCGGTCAGCCCCGCCCGTCGGCCGGCCGCGAGCACGGTGTCGGCCTCGGCGGGGCTCGTGCGGCCGGCGGCGTCCCCGCCGTGGCCGGTGTGGGCGCCGCCGGTGGCCGCGCCCGAGGGCGCCGTCGCCACGGCGGGCCGGCTCGCGCCGACCCACTCCTGTACGGCGTCGAACCGCGCCCCGGCGTGCCGCGACCAGGTCAGGCCCGTGGCCGACAGCCCGACCAGCACGACCGACAGCCACACGCCGGTGGTCGCGTGCCAGCCGCGGGTGCGCCGGACCCCGCGCCCGCGGCCGTCGGGCACGAGCAGCCGCCGGGCGGTCCGCCGGCCGTACCGCCGCTGCCACCACAGGGCCAGCCCGCCCAGCACCAGGACCCACAGCCAGCTCGCCGCCAGCTCCGAGTAGTATCGCCCCACGTCGCCCAGGTGCAGGTTCTTGTGCAGCGCGCTGAGCCACGCGGCGACCGGCGTCGCGCCGAACGAGGTGTCCAGGGTGCCGCGCACCTGCGCCCGGTACGGGTCGACGAACACCGTGCGCTGCAGGTCGTCGGCGGTCAGCGCCGGTACCGCGAAGGCCACGCGGGTCGTCTCGCCGGGCGCCCCGCCGGCCGTGACCGAGGCCAGCGTCCCGTCGGGCACGGCCTTCCTGGCTGAACGGAGCCGCCGCTCCGCGCGCCGGCACCCCGTCAGTCGCTGCCGCGCCCGCCGGAGTTCCCCGGGGGCACCGCACTCTGCCCGCACGGCCCCCCGCCCGCGAGCCGGTCGGCCACCGGGACGCCGCCGGCCGATCAGTCGGGGCGGTGGTCCCCGACCGTGCCGTCGAGCAGCTCCCGCACGATGTCGACGTGGCCGGCGTGCCGGGCGGTCTCCTCGACCATATGCACCAGGACCCAGCGCAGGGTGACCTTCTCGCCGAACCAGGCGGTGCCGCGCGTCTCCAGCGCCGTGTCGGCGATGACCGCGTCGGCGGCCGCGCGGGCGCGGGCGTGGAAGGCGAAGATGTCGGCCGTCGACTCGTGCGGCCCGACCCGCAGGTCGGCCTCCGGGTCGTCGGCGTCGAAGGGCAGCGGCTCCGTCGGCCGCCCGAAGGTCTCGCAGAACCAGCCGTACTCGACGGCGGCCAGGTGCTTGAGGAGGCCGAGCAGGTGGGTGCCCGACGGGGTCACCGGCCGCCGGAGCTGGGCGTCGTCGAGCCCTTCGAGTTTCCACAGGATCGCGTCGCGGTGGCGGTCCAGCGCCACCGTCAGGCTGGTCTTCTCGTCGCCGGTGAACGGCACGCGTAACGGCATGGCCGCACGGTAGCCGGCGGGGCCGACAGGCGCGGGCGGAACGGCGGCAACCGGCCGCCCCGCCCGCGCCGGCGGTCAGGGGCCGGCGAACCGCATCGGCAGGTGCAGGGCGCTGCGCCGCTCGTCGACCTCGACGGTGGTGCCCGCGCGGTACCGCAGGGTGTGCGCGCGGTCGGTGGAGATCAGCACCAGCCCCAGCCGGTGGCCGGCCGGGAACACGTGGTCCTGGGTCTGCAGCGGCACCGTGACCTCGTGGAAGCGGCCCGGCCGCAGCGGCCGGTCGGCCCACAGGCCGTGCCGGTTGCGCAGGTCGAGCCAGCCGCGGCTGACGATCTCGTGCGGGGTGTCGGCCAGGACGTACCGCGCCTTGGCGAAGCAGCCCGGGTCCTCGGGGGTGCCAGGCCCGATGCAGTCCAGCTCGTCGGTCAGCCGCTCGGTGCGCTGGAACCGGTTCGCCCGCCCGTAGTCCACCAGCAGCGCGGTCAGGTACGGCGACGCCCCCGCCGCGCGGACCCGCACGGTCACGCTCCCGGTGCCGGAGTACCGGACGGGCGCGGGCAGCGGGTCCGACACGTACTGGAGCCGGCCGGGGTCGGCGCCGGTCTCCCGGGCCACCAGGTCGTCGGCGGTCCTGGCGGGGTCGTCGGTGAAGGAGCGGCCGGCCTGCCCCGGGGTCAGGCGCAGGGCGGCGGGCCCGCCGTCGAGCGGGATCCGCTCGGTGGCCGTACCCGGCTCCGGCCAGTCGGCGGCCTCGGTCCAGGTGCCCGGCCGGGTCTCCACCGAGGCCGTCGGCTCCCGCATGATGCCGGTGTCCACGCCGTACAGCCACTGGTCGAACCAGCGGTGCAGCGTGCGCAGCCACTGCGCCCGGCGGACGTCGAACGGGCTGCTGTGCGCGCCCTGGTGCAGCCAGATCTTGCGGGGCACCCCGTGCGTGGCCAGCGCCGACCACCACGGCCCGACATGGCCCATCCGCACGTTCCAGTCGTGCAGGCCGTGCACGAGCAGCACGCTGGCCCTGACGTTGCCGGCGAACCGCGCGTAGTTGCGCTCGTGCCAGAACGTGTTGACGTTCCCGGTACGCCGGTCCTGTGCCTTGTCGAGCGCCGCCAGGACCGGCGCGCAGACCTCCGGGTTCTGCCGGGTCAGCACCGCGCGGGCCAGGATGTCGGCGTCCTCGCCGAGGAAGCCGCCGGGGTGCACGACGCCGCCGCCGGAGCGGTAGTAGTCGTACCAGTTGGAGATCGCGGCCACCGGCACGATGGTCGCCAGGCCGGGCACCCCGGTGGCGGCCACCGCGTTGGGCAGGGTGCCGTTGTACGAGGTGCCGATCATGCCGGTGCGGCCGGTGCTCCAGGCCGCGGTCACCGGCGCCCCGGCGGCGTCGGCGCCGCGGGCCCGGCCGTTGAGCCAGTCGACGACCGCCCGCATACCCTGCGTCTCGTTGCGGCCGCCGCTGGTCGGGCAGCCGGTGGAGCCGCCCGAGCCGAGGCTGTCGGCGAACACGACGGCGTACCCGCGCGGGACGAAGTAGTTGTCCAGGTAGTCGGCGAAGGTCAGCGCCGGGTCGCGGCGGGCGGTCGGCGGGGCGAGGGCGTCGTCGGCGCGGTCGATGTCGTCGTGCATCGGGACGTCCAGCGTGCCGGAGTAGTACGGGCTCGGCTGGAAGATGACCGGCACCCGGACGCCCGGGGCGGTCCGCGGCCGGATCACCCGCACCGCCACCCGGTCCGGGGTGCCGTCGGCGTCGCTGTCGGCCGGTACCTCCACGGTGAGCTGCTCGCGGATGGCCTCGGCGTAGTCGTACACCGGCTCGGTGCCGGCGGCTGCGGGCGCGGCGGCGCGCCCGGCGCCCGGCGGCGCGGCCGGCGCCGGCAGCGCCGGGGCCAGCAGCGCCGCGGCGCAGCAGGCCGCGAACAGTGGACGGATCGGCGACATCGGTGCCCTCCCCAGGGTCGGACCCGCGTGGGGTCCCGGTCACTCCGCGCGCACTATAACGGCGACCCGGCCGCGCCGGGGGCGGTCGGCGGGTAACGTGCCAGCGGTGATCAGATGGGACACCGTGGACGGTGTGGTCTTCGACTGCGACGGCCTGCTCGTGGACACCGAGCCCTGCTGGTTCGCCGCCGAGCGGTCCATCTTCGCCGAGTACGGCCGCGTGTACGGCCACGCCGAGCAGGCCCAGCTCATCGGCACCCAGTACCGCGCCGCGGCCGCCCGGATGGCCGCCATGCTCGGCCGCCCGCAGGACGCGGCGCCGATCGCCGACCGCCTCCTGGCGCGCACGGCGGAGGCGATCCGGCGCGACTGCCAAGCCATGCCCGGTGCGCGGGAGCTGGTCGGCGCGTGCGCGGCGCGGGGGCCGGTGGCCGTGGCCAGCAACAGCCCCCGGGCGCTCGTGGACCTGTCGCTGGCCGCGGCTGGCTTCGCCGCGCTGCCGGTCGTGACCGCCGACGACGTGCCCGCCCCGAAGCCGGCCCCGGACGTCTACCTGGCGGCCTGCGCCGCGCTGGGGGTGCGCCCGGCGCGCGCGGTGGCGTTCGAGGACTCGCCCACCGGCGCCCGGGCGGCGCGGGCCGCGGGCCTGTACGTCGTGGCCGTGCCGTCGCTGCCCGACCAGCCGATCGACGCCGACCTCACCCTGGCCAGCCTCGCCGACGCGGACCTGCCCGCCGGCCGGGAGCGGCCCTGACCCCGGCCGGAGCGAGTGGTACCGACCCCGGCCCGGAGCGGCCCTGACCCCGGCGTCCGGCGGCACTGGCCGGGCGGCGGTCCCGGGTCCTCAGCGGGCGGCGACCTCGGCCAGCCACCGCGGCAGGGCCGGCGCCTCGGCGCCGATCGTGGTGGACGCCCCGTGGCCGGTGTGGACGGTGGTCTCCGGCGGCAGGGTGAGCAGGCGGTCCCGGATCGAGGCGACGATCGTGGGGAAGTCGGAGTACGACCGCCCGGTCGCCCCGGGCCCGCCCGCGAACAGCGTGTCCCCGGTGAACACGACCTCCGCCCCGGGCGCGTACAGGCAGCACGCGCCGGGCGCGTGCCCCGGCGTGTGCAGCACCCGCAGTTCCACGCCCCCAACCTTGATCACTTCGCCGTCGCCCAGCTCGGCGTCCGGGGCCCGGCCGGGGTGGGTCAGGTCCCACAGCGGCCGGTCGTCGGGGTGCAGCAGCACCGGGGCCCCGTACCGGTCGGCCAGCGCCGGGGCGGCGTTGACGTGGTCGTTGTGCGCGTGGGTGCAGACGACGGCCACCAGGCGGCGGTCGCCGACGGCCGCGGCGACGGCCCCGGCGTCGTGGGCCGCGTCGATCACCACGCACTCCTCGTCGTCGCCGACGAGCCAGACGTTGTTCTCCACCTCCCACGTGCCGCCGTCCAGCGTGAACACCCCGGCCGTGACGACCCGGTCGACGCGCGCGCTCACGGCAGCACCACCACGCTGCGCAGGACCTCGCCGCGCTCCATCTTCTCGAACGCCGCCGCCACGTCGCCGATGCCGATCGTCTCGGTGACGAACCGGTCCAGCGGCAGCCGGCCCTGCCGGTGCAGGTCGACCAGGACCGGGAAGTCGCGCTCGGGCAGGCAGTCGCCGTACCAGGAGGACTTCAGCGCGCCGCCGCGCCCGAACACCTCCAGCATCGGCAGCGTCAGCTCCATCTCGGGCCGCGGCACCCCGACGAGCACGACGGTGCCGGCGAGGTCGCGGGAGTAGAAGGCCTGCTCGTACACCTGCGGCGCGCCGACCGCCTCGATCGCCACGTCGACGCCGTGGCCGCCGGTGAGGCCCCGGATCGCCGCCACCGGGTCCGTCGTCGCCGAGTTGACCGTGTGGGTGGCGCCGAACTCCCTGGCCCAGTCCAGCTTCCGGTCGTCCACGTCCACGCCGATGATCGTCGTGGCCCCGACCAGCGCCGCGCCCGCGATGGCGGCGTCGCCGACCCCGCCGCAGCCGAACACCGCGACGCTGTCGCCGCGCTGGACGCCGCCGGTGTGCACGGCCGCGCCGATCCCGGCCATGACGCCGCAGCCCAGCAGGCCCGCGACGGTCGCCGGTACGCCGGGGTCGACCTTGGTGCACTGGCCTGCGGCCACCAGCGTCTTCTCGGCGAACGCGCCGATGCCCAGCGCGGGCGACAGCGGCGTGCCGTCGGTCAGGGTCATCTTCTGCGTCGCGTTGTGGGTGGCGAAGCAGTACCACGGCCGGCCGCGGCGGCACGCCCGGCAGGAGCCGCAGATGGCCCGCCAGTTGAGCACGACGAAGTCGCCGGGGGCGACGTCGGTGACGCCGGGGCCGACGGCGCAGACCACGCCCGCCGCCTCGTGCCCCAGCAGGTACGGGAACTCGTCGCCGATGCCGCCCTGCACGTAGTGCAGGTCGGTGTGGCAGACGCCGCACGCCTGCACGTCGACGACCGCCTCGCCCGGCCCCGGGTCCGGGACCACGATCGTCGTGAGCGCGGCCGGCCCACCCTTGCCTGACGCGACCACCGCACGGACCTCGACCGCCACCCTGCCTCCACTCCCCACCCGAACGCGACCGGCCCGCCCCGGGCGACGCGGCACCCGTCGCCCCGTCGCCGGGCCGTCCTGACCAAAGCGTACGGCCCCCGGCGCCGCGGCGGCTCCGATCGGTGCGCGACCGGGAGATCGCGGACGCCTGCCGCGCCGTTTCCGGTCGGGGACCGCGTGATCAGCGGGCGACCTCGGGGGTCCGGGCCGGGGGCGGGGCGGGCTGGTCCGCCGGCAGCAGGACCCGGAACGTGGCGCCCCCGGCGGCCGGGCGGTGCAGCTCGACCCGCCCGCCGTGCGCGGTCACGATCGCCGCCACGATCGCCAGTCCCAGCCCGGTACCCCCGGCCTGGGACGTTCGGCTGCGGCTGGAGTCCCCGCGGTAGAACCGCTCGAACACCCGGTCGGCGTGCGCGTCGGGCACCCCCGCGCCGGTGTCGGTCACCTCCAGGACGGCGCACGGCCCGGTGACCCGGTCGGCCCCGACGGCGGCCGCCCGCCCGTGGTCGCCCGGGCGGTGCTGCCGGCCGATGCGGACCGTCACCGTCGCCGGGGCGGCGGTGTGCTGGAGCGCGTTGGCCACGAGGTTCGCCGCGACCTGGCGCAGGCCCGGCTCGTCCCCGGCGATCGTCACCGGCTCCAGGCCGGTCGCGTCGTCGTGCAGCGCGGCCAGCCGGACGGTCCGCTCGGGTACCCGGGCGTGCGCGTCGCGGATCGTGTCGGCCGCCACCTGGAGCAGGTCGACGGGGCGCCGCTGGAGAGCCCGGCGTTGGTCGAGGCGGGCCAGCAGCAGCATCTCCTCGGCCAGCACCGCCATCCGGGTCGCCTCCTGCTCGATCCGGGACATCGTGTCGTCCAGGACCGGGCCTGGCGGGGCGCCGCCGCGGCGGTACAGCTCGGCGAAGCCCCGGATCGAGGTCAGCGGCGTGCGCAGTTCGTGCGAGGCGTCGGCGACGAACCGGCGCAGCCGCTCCTCCGAGGCGCGCCGGGCGGCGACCTCGGACTCGATGCGGGCGAGCATCGTGTTCAGCGCGACGCCGAGCTGCCCGGTCTCGGTGTGCGGGTCGTCGTCGAGCCGCCGGGACAGGCCCCCGTGGGTGATCGCGGCGGCGGTCTCGCCCATCCGGGTCAGCGGCAGCAGGCCGAGCCGGACGACGGTGCGGCCCAGCAGGCCGAGCACCAGCAGGACGGTCACCGTGACGCCGATGTCGATGAACAGCAGGCGCTCGCTGGTCTGCTCGACCTCGTCCAGCGCCACCCCGACCAGGACCAGCCCGCCGGTGTTGCCGACGGGGACGGCGAGCAGCCGCCACTCGGTCTGGCCGTCGGTGGCCGGCACGGTGTACGGCTGGCGGGTGCGCGCGCGGGCGAGCAGCGCCTCGAACGGCTCCAGCCGCGGCTGCGAGGCGCCGGTGATCCAGCCGTGCCGGTTCTGCCGGTTGCCGTCCGGACCGAAGACGATCAGCGCCTGGTCGGGGCCGAGGCGCTTGGCGACGCGGCGGTGCCCGCCGTTGGCGGTCGTGCCGGTGTCCAGGTCGGCGCCGCGGGTGTACGGCCGGCCGAGCCCGATGAGCTGCCGGTCGATCTTGGCAGTGAGGTAGCTACGGAGCAGGACCAGCCCGGCGGTGTCGGCGACGACCAGGGCCAGCGCCGCCATCGCCGCGGCGACCAGGACGAGCCGCGAGCGCAGGGTCCACTGCCGCCACGGGCGCGGCCAGCGGCGGCGGGGCGGCCGGGGACGCAGGTCGAGCGTGGGCTCGTCGGCGTCGTCCACGGCTCAGGTGTCTTCGCGGGGCAGGCGCAGCGTGTAGCCGACCCCGCGGACGGTGTGGATCAGCGCCGGCCCGTCCCGGTCGATCTTGCGGCGCAGGTAGTAGACGTACGACTCGACGATCCGGCCGTCGCCGTCGAAGTCGTAGTCCCACACCCGGTCCAGGATCTGCGCCTTGCTGACCACCCGGCCGGCGTTGAGCAGCAGGTACCGGAGCAGCTTGAACTCGGTCGGCGACAGGTCGATCTGCCGGCCGCCGCGGCGGACCTCGTGGGCGTCGTCGTCCAGCTCCAGGTCGGCGAAGGTGAGCGTCGGCGGCGGGGTGTCGGCCTCGGGGCGGCTGCGGCGCAGGATCGCGCGGATCCGCAGCACGACCTCCTCCAGGCTGAACGGCTTGGTCACGTAGTCGTCGGCCCCGGCGGTCAGGCCGGAGATGCGGTCGGAGACCGCGTCGCGCGCGGTGAGGAAGACGATCGGCACGTGGCGCCCCTGGGCGCGCAGCCGCTGCGCGACGGCGAACCCGTCCAGGTCGGGGAGCATGACGTCCAGCACCACGAGGTCCGGGTCGAACTCCTCGACCACGGCGAGCGCGTCGGTGCCGGTGTTGGCGACGCGGACGTCGAACTCCACCAGGCGCAGCGTCGCGGCGAGCAGCGCGCAGATGTTCGGTTCGTCGTCCACGACGAGTACCCGCTCGACCCGCGCGGATGTGACCGTATGGTCGAGCGCCGTCGGACTAATGGTGTTTCCCGCCACCCAGTTGGTTTCAGACTGCATCCAAATTCCTGTAGCGAGTCCTGCGAATATCTGTCGTTGGCAGCCTAACGGTAGCCGAGCGGTCAATCGACGGCACTCATTGCATCATTCCGTGAACGAACCGATCTTCAAGCCCGTGATCCCCTGTGAGACAGTGATCACAGAATGTATTGATGGTCGTAGTTTCTTACCGTACATACCGGACAGAAGCACGGCTCCGAGCTTGCTCCGAGGTTGCTTCGAGCTTTTCCTCAGCGTTCATCGGTTCGATAGCCGAGCGTGCCCGGGTCATGGGGGAGGAACCGCACGTAGCCGCCTAGTTCGGCACAAGCCAAGCCGAGAGATGGGTGTTCCCGTGACGATCGTGCCGATCAACCGTCCTGAGTGTGGGTCCCGTCGAGTTGCGGCGTACCGCGATCGCGGCCATAGTCGTTCCGTCTTTGTGGTCGGTCAAGCGCGCACGTCGGTCCGCCGGTGATGATCGCGTAAACACGGCGAACGCGAGCGAACACCCCGGGCGCACGGCGCCGGCGGCCGGAATGCCCACACAATTCCGGCATAGCGGGTTCTTTCGCTCGCCTGTGGACTCACCCCACTGCTCGTCCGCCCACCCGCGGTGCGAGTGCCCTGTGCCAGAGCTGGAGAAAGGACCGCCATGGAGTCGGCAGCGGAGCTGTGCCTGCACGAGCTCTTCGAGGCCACTGCACGCAAGTCGCCGGACGCGATCGCGGTGACCTGCGGCCCCCGGGAGACCACCTACGCTCAGCTGGACGCCGCCGCCAACCGGCTCGCCCGGCACATCAAGTCGCTCGGCGCCCGCCGCGGCGAGTACGTCGCCCTGTTCCTGCACCGCTCCGACCTCGCCGTCGCCGCGATCCTCGCCTGCCACAAGGCCGGCGTCGTCTACGTGCCGATCGACCCCGGCTACCCGACCGAGCGGATCCGCCACATCAGCGACGAGCTGGGCGTCGTCCTCTGCCTCACCGACGAGGACCTGGCCCCGCGCACCGCCGACGCCTACCCGCACATCCGGGTCGAGGTCATCGGGGTCCACTCGCCGTGCGTCGCCCTGGAGGCGCCCGCCCCGGCCGAGCCAGAGCCGTCGCTGGGCCACGTCTCCCCGTTCGACCTCGCCTACGTGATCTACACCTCCGGCACCACCGGTCGGCCCAAGGGCATCATGACCGAGCACCGGAACGTGACCCGCTTCGTCCACGCCTTCAACGAGGTCTGCGCGACCGCGCCGACCGACCGGGTGTACCAGGGATTCTCGCTCTGCTTCGACGGCAGCATCGAGGAGATCTGGATGGCGTTCTCCAACGGCTCCACCCTCGTGGTGCCCGAGCTGGGCGCGCCCAAGTTCGGCGACGACCTGGCCCGGCACCTGGCGGAGCTGGAGGTCAACTACTTCTCCACCGTGCCGACGGTGCTGGCCACGCTCGGCGTGCCGGTGCCCAGCCTGACCACCGTCGTGCTCTCCGGCGAGGTCTGCCCGCCGGACCTGGTCGCCCGCTGGGACCGCCCCGGCCTGGCGCTGTGGAACGTCTACGGCCCCACCGAGGCGACCGTCAACACCACCGCCTTCCGCTGCCGCGCCGGCCAGCCGATCAACATCGGCCGGCCGCTGCGCGGGTACCACCTGGAGGTCGTCGACGAGGAGCTGCGCCCGGTGGCCCGCGGCGAGTCCGGCGAGCTGGTGATCCGGTCCGAGACGCTGGCCCGCGGGTACGTGCGCCAGCCCGACCTGACCGCGAAGACCTTCGTGAGCATGGACGGCGACGACCCCTGCCGGATCTACCGCACCGGCGACCTGGTGCGGGTCAACGACGACGGGGAGTACGAGTTCTTCGGCCGGATCGACGGCCAGGTCAAGATCCGCGGCAACCGGGTCGAGCTGGGCGAGATCGAGTCCGTGCTCACCGAGTGGCCGCAGATCAAGGCCGCGGCCGTGAAGGTCGTGGAGATCGAGGGCATCCAGGAGATCGCGGCGTACGTCGTCACCGACGCGCCCGCCGCGCACCTCGACCGCGACGGCGTCCTGCGGCTCGCCCAGGACCGCCTCATGCCGTACATGCTGCCGAACTTCCTCGACGTCATGCCGGAGATGCCGCGCACCACCAGCGGCAAGGTGGACCGCAAGCTGCTGCCGCCGCCGGCCAGCCCGCTCACCCGGGCGCTCGGCGACGTCGAACCGCCGGCCACCGACATGGAGGTGGCGCTCGCCCGGGTGTACGCCGACGTGCTCGGCGCGCCGGCGGTGTCGGTGACCGCCGACTTCTTCGTCGACCTGGGCGGCCACTCGCTCGTCGCCGCCAGGGCCGCGACGGCGCTGCGCGACAGCGTCGGGCACATGGTGACCGTGCGCGACATGTACAAGTTCCCCTCGGTCCGGGCGCTCGCCGCGTACCTGGAGACCTTCGGCCCCCCGTCGGCCGGCGGCGGCGTCCCGGCCGGGCCCACCGGCCCGACGGCCCGGGAGGTGTACGAGAGCCAGTCGAAGCTGAGCCGCTGGACGACCTGGACGCTCCAGGCGCTGTCGATGTACCTCTTCGGCGCGATCTTCGCGCTGCTGCCGGCCGTCCTGTTCTTCCTCACCGTCTTCTGGGTCCTCGGCGAGGTGGCGACGCTCTGGTACGTGATCATCGTCGGCCTGCTCGCGCTCGGCGCCTGGCCGATCGTCATCCTGCTGGCGATCGGCGCCAAGTGGGTGCTCATCGGGCGGTACAAGCCCGGCGAGCACAAGCTGTGGAGCTTCTACTACTTCCGGTTCTGGCTGGCCGCCCGGTTCACCGCGATGAGCGGGGCCGAGTCGCTGGTCGGCACGCCGGTCATGCCGCTGTACTACCGCCTGATGGGCGCCCGGGTGGGCAAGCGCTGCCACCTGCTCACCGGCCAGGTGGGGGCGTGGGACCTGCTGGAGATCGGCGACGACACCAGCATCGGCGCGGACACCCAGCTCATGGGCTGGCGGGTCGAGGACGGCCTGCTCAAGATCGGGCGGATCGACATCGGCGACCGCTGCTTCGTCGGCCAGCACTCCGCCCTGGGCCTGGACACCGTCATGGGCGACGACTGCGCGCTGGACGACCAGTCGCTGCTGCCCGACGGCCACGTCATGGCCGACGGCGAGCAGCGCCGCGGCTCGCCGGCCATCCCGGCGCGGGTCGAGCTGCCCAGCCGCACGGTGCACGCCTCCACCGCCCGCCGGTTCTTCTTCGGCTGGCTGCACGTGGCCGCCGTGGACTTCTTCTTCTGGCTCGGCGCCGGCATGTTCCTGGGGCTGATGTTCCTGTTCCGGTGGATGCTGCTGCACCTGGGCATCTCCACGTCGGTGGCGATCCTCGCGGTCGCGGTACCGGTCGTCCTGGTGTTCACGGCCGCCTTCTCCGCCGTGCTCAAGTGGGTCATCCTGCACCGGATCGAGCCGGGGGAGTACCCGACCGAGAGCGTCACCTACGTCCGCAAGTGGATGTCGGACCTGCTGATGAAGCGGGTGAAGCAGGCGTTCCTCCCGGTCTACACGACGCTGTACCTGCCGCCGTTCCTGCGGATGTTCGGCGCGAAGATCGCCCGCCGGGCGGAGATCTCGACGATCTGGAGTATGCAGCCGGAGCTGACCGAGATCGGCCCGGAGAGCTTCTTCGCCGACGGCGCGATCATCGGCGGCAAGCGGGTGCACCACGGCGTGTTCCAGGTCGACTGGAACCGGATCGGCGCCCGCAGCTTCGTCGGCAACAGCGCCATTCTGCCGATGGGCAAGAGCATGGGCGACAACGGCCTGCTGGGCGTGCAGTCCCTGCCCCCCTCGGGCATGGACACCACGCCGGACGGCTGGGAGGGCCTGGGCTCGGAGGCGTTCACGCTGACCCACCGGGTCAAGGTCGAGTCGTTCGACGCGGCCGTCATCTTCCAGCCGTCGCTGGGGCTGTACCTGCAGCGGGCGATCATCGACGGCCTGCGCGTGCTGATCCCGTACTACGCGGCGCTCGCCGCGCTGGTGCCCTACCTCTACTGCCTGTGGTGGGCGCTGTCCACCGGCGGCGTCCTCAAGGTCACCCTGGTCGCGCCGGTGGTGGCGATGGGCTTCGCCGTCGCGGCGATGCTGTTCGTGGCCTTCATGAAGAAGGCCATCATGGGTACCTTCAAGCCGGTCGTGAAGCCACTGTGGTCGGTGTACGTCTGGCTGAACGAGATGATCAACGGCATCTACGAGTCGGTCTTCTCCCCGTCGGTCTCCGTCTTCCTCGGCACGCCGTTCGCCGCGCCGTTCTTCCGCCTGATGGGCGTGAAGCTCGGCAGGCGCGTCTATCTGGCGACCACCCTGTTCTCCGAGTGGGACCTGGTGGAGATCGGCGACTACGCCGCGCTCAACTACGGCAGCGTCCTGCAGAACCACCTGTTCGAGGACCGGGTGTTCAAGTCCAGCAGTATGCGGGTGGAGGCGGAGACGTCGGTCGGGAACATGGCCATCGTCCTGTACGACTCGGTGCTCTCCCGCGGGGCCTCGCTCGGCCCGCTCTCGCTGCTGATGAAGGGCGAGACCCTCCCGGAGTACACCGCCTGGCACGGCATCCCGTGCGAGCGGGCGACCGCGCCCGCGGCGACGGTCCCCGTCGTCACGGCGCCGCCCCGGCGGGAACTGCCCGCTCAGCGCAGCACCGACGACACCGTGGTCCTGCGCGCCCTCGCGGGCGCCGGCCGGCGTTGATTCTGTTCCACCCCGTCCGCGACCCGCGCGGCCGGCGACCTTTCCAACACATCCGCAACATGTGGGGGTACGCACGATGACCATCACCGCAGAGCCTGCCGCGGGCGCGTCCATCGACGCCCCCGCCCTGGGCCAGCCCTACGAGTACCGCCGCCGCCCGCTGGTGGAGCCGGACTGGACGCGTTTCCCGGGTTGGCGGGATGTCACCCGGGAGCAGTGGGAGTCGGCGCAGTGGCAGCGGGTGAACTGCGTGAAGAACGTGGCGCAGTTGCGGGCGGTGCTGGGGGATCTGGTCGACGAGCGTTTCTACAGTGATCTGGCTGACGACCAGGCGCAGATGGCGACGATGTCGATGTTGGTGCCGCCGCAGATGGTGAATACGATGGTGCCGTTTGAGGTGATGTCGACGGAGGCGTTTTATGCGGATCCGGTGCGGCGTTACATGATTCCG